>CP058414.1:2366892-3631285 GCA_013391845.1 Pseudoalteromonas shioyasakiensis | reverse complement strand
GCATTAACTGATTTGAGATCTTTTTTTCGGCAAGATAATGGCTAATCGTTCGCCTTAATCGTTGCTGTTTTAGCTTGCTGAGCGCGTAGTTTGCGCCGCCACGAAGGGCGTTTTTCCTAAATTTCACTTCTACAAATACCAGTGTTTGCCCGTCGCGCATTATCAGGTCGAGCTCACCGTATTTACAAAAATAATTACGCTCAATGGTCTTTAAGCCATGTTGTATTAAATACTGTTCAGCCTGTTTTTCGTAATACAGGCCTTTTTCGCGGCTATTTTGCCACAATTGCTTAAACCACGACATAGCTTCATCCTTGAGCTAGTAGTATTTTGAAATAACCGTTTATTTAGCAGCGTTAATCCCAACAGCAGATTGCATGAATAGTGGAATTGGTTGCTCTGTTGCTAAATCAACAGCAATAATTTTTTTGTTCTTGTACTGTGCCCAATCTAAAGAGCGTGTTACATAACCATTACTGGCAATGCTTAATTGACCACTAATACCACTAAAGCGTTTGCCTTGTACCATGCTCAACTGCTTTACATCACCCAACATACTGGCTGCATCGAATGCCATTGCGAATAAGCGCTGACTTATATCAGCGTTCTCTGGCCATAAACTATCGTATTGCTGGCGTAAATTATGTTGTGCAATTTGACCGTCAAGCATCCAAGGTAGTTCCGTAAAATAAAGGCCATCTAAATCGCCTTTATCGGTTCTATCGATTTGTTTACTGTGGCTTTTTGAGCTGGCATAAAGCGGAATACGATCAGCAAAAGTACTCACGTTAACGTCTAAATATGGTTTAATTAGGCGTGTTTCGGTGGCATCCCCTAAAATATAAACTACATCGATATCACTGCGTGAGCGGGTTTCGCTTTCAACTTCTTGTTTAAATAATGATTTTACGACTTTTATGCGCTCTTTACTTTGGTCTACTTCTAAGAGGCCTGTAATAGTCTTAGGCATATCGTCTTTGCCGGAATAAAATCCGATTTGTGGTTTAACTTCGCTATAGCGTTGCCATTGCGTATTGAAGTATTCAACTAAGCGTTGACCGTTACTGTTATTCGGTGCCAAAAGCATAGGTTTTTGATAGCCTGCAGTTAAAAAACGTTCTAAGGCTTGTTGAACTTCATGCTCAGGGTTTAATGCAAAGAAAAAATGCTGCTGAGAAATACGCTCACCATCAAAGGTGTTTAAATGCATTACCGGGTAATCAACAAGTGTTTGCGCGCTGGTCAACTTTTCAATGTTACTTTTTAATAATGGGCCAATAACAAAGTCGGCTTTAAACTCGCTGAGTTTAAGTGCAATTTCTGCCGCAGATAGTGACTCATCAATAAATAATGTTTGTTCTAATGATTGTCCATCGAGGGCCGCGAGAACACCCGCTTTTAAAGCATCACCTAATCGCTCATTGGCACCTGATTGTGGAAGTAATACAGCTAGGCGTTTTACATTTAAAGGCTCAATTTGTACCAGCTCAGTCACTTTTTTTGGAAGCACTTCAGCTGCCGGGTGGCCAGGGTAGCGGCGCAACCAGTTATTCATTGCTTGGTGTAATTCGACCGGCGCACCTAAATACACTTGGTGGTAAAGCGCTAGATTAACCCAACCTTGTTGTACCACAGAACCACGATTAAAGCGTTCGAGTGCGTACGAAGAAAGCTGGGTTAGGCTTTGCCATAAATCTTTGTTTAAATTCGCAACAGTAAAGTTATTTTCGCTGCTAAGTGTTGATGCCTTAAAGAAGTATGTCATCGCTTGTTTTGGCATACCTTGCGATGCATAAACGCGACCTGTTAAGTATTGGTGCCATGCCAGATGCTCAGGTTGACTTAGCTGTGGCTCGAGCTGTTTTAACTGAGCTAAAGCTAAGTCGCTTTTGCCTTGATGCTCTTGTGCAAGGGCAATGTAAAGTTTGTTTTGAATTTGGTCTACACTTGGGGTCGCTTCTAGTTCGAAACAGATTTTTTCTAGTAGCGACCAACGTTCTTCGCTGATAGCCGCATCACGAGCGGTGTATAAAAGCTGGATTTTATCGGCGCCTTGACGGTTTAGTGCCACTTGGTACATAGATTGTGCGTCGGTTAGCTGTGATAGAGCCGTACTCGATTGGCCCGATTGATTTTCTGCACTATTTCGAGGTTTTTCGGTTGTGCTACAAGCCGATAACCCTGACAATACAATTAATAGACTAACAAGTTTAAGTCGCACAATGATTTCCCGATACGTTAACGCGATTTGCTTATATTACTGACTGACGCAGGAGACCTCAATGTTAAATGAGGACAATTCAGATAAAATCGGCACTCTTTACATTGTTGCCACGCCTATTGGTAACTTTGATGACATCAGCCAGCGTGCCATCCAAACCCTATCTGAGGTTGACTTAATAGCCGCTGAAGATACTCGTCACACAGGAAAGTTGTTAAGCCATTTTAATATCAAAGCAAAAACCTTTGCTTTACATGACCATAACGAGAAACAAAAAGCGCAACAAATTGTTGATTGGTTAGAGCAAGGAATGAACATTGCGCTGGTATCTGACGCCGGCACGCCACTGATTAGCGACCCAGGTTATGCGGTAGTCAATTTATGCCGTGAACAGGGCGCGCATGTCACGCCAGTGCCGGGAGCATGTGCAGCAATTACCGCTGTGTGTTGTTCTGGTTTACCGACAGATCGTTTTCAGTTTATTGGTTTTACACCTGCAAAGAGTAAAGCAAGGCAGAGCTTTTTTATCGAAGCGGTAAACTCAGGTATCACTAGCATCATGTATGAAAGTACCCACCGTATAATGGCGAGCCTTGATGATTTAGAAGCAGCTCTCGGTGCAGAGCAGCCAGTGGTGTTTGCGAAAGAACTGACTAAAACTTTCGAAACTTTTTTCAATGGCACGGTTGCCGAGTTAAAACAGTTTTTAACGGATGATCCAACTAAGCAACGCGGTGAAATCGTACTGATGTTACCGGGTAAAGCGAAGCAAAGTGACGATATTCCAGAAGATGCGCGTCGTATGCTAGGTTTGCTTGAAGCTGAAATGCCACTGAAAAAAGCTTGCGGTGTGGTGGCTGAGTATTTTGGTTTGAAGAAAAACGCACTTTATAAAGCAATTATTGACGAAAAAGACTAATTCTTTACTGCATAGAAGTGCGCGCTCAGGTATACTGCGCGCCGAGTCAGCCGAGATAATCGCTGCCTGCAACGAAAATGCGCAGGGGGAGGAAAGTCCGGGCTCCACAGGGCAGGGTGCCAGCTAACGGCTGGGGGGCGCGAGCCTACGACAAGTGCAGCAGAGAGGAGACCGCCAACTTCGGTTGGTAAGGGTGAAAGGGTGCGGTAAGAGCGCACCGGGCCACTGGTAACAGTTGGTTGCAAGGTAAACTCCACCCGGAGCAAGACCAAATAGGGTTCCTTATGGCGTGGCCCACGTTGGAACCGGGTAGGTTGCTTGAGCCATAGAGCAATTTATGGCCTAGACGAATGATTATCCACGACAGAACCCGGCTTATTGGCTGACTCACCAAATTATACAAGAGCCTCGGTATTTACCGAGGCTTTTTGTTTTTAGGGTGGAGAAAATCCACTCCGCTCATACAAAAAGTGGTTTAATGGCTTTGAATAAGAGTATTAAAGGGAGAGTGTGACGAGTTTTCACTGTTTAGTTTATGGCTACTGCGGAGTAACCATTATGTGTAGTAGTGAAATTTATCATTATTGTTAAACCACCAAATTCACCATTTTTAAACTGTGTTTTACCATTAAGAACTGAAACACGTTCAACAATTCCTAACACTCCAAACCCTCCTTTTGAATTAGAATTTGGCTGTGCAGATAAGCCAATACCATTGTCATTAATGATTACTTCAAGCTTATTTTGTAGATAAGTTATATCGATTGAAAACTCTGTGGCCAGAGAATGCTTAACAGCATTGGTTGATGCCTCTTGGCATATACGGAATATAGCTATTTTAAAATCATCATTTAAGTTATCTATCGGTCCACTTATTTTGCATTGATAAGCTATTCCAGCTTCATTTAGGTGCTCAGAGAATAACTCGCTTTTTAATGCTGCTTCTAAACCCAATTCGTCTAATAGACGAGGTCTCAGCCAGTGCATTAACCTATATACCGAGTCATACATATGGCTTGAAACGTTTTGGAGTCGTGTAATTGTCGATGCTAGCTCGTTATGGTTGGCTGTTTTCTTTTCTAATATTGCAATATTTGTTTTTAAAGCTGTTAGGTTTTGACCTATATCATCATGTAATTCTTGTGAAAGCTGGCTTCGCTCAGATTCTTGAACATTGACAACTTTAGAGGCTAAGTTTTGAGTTAGCGTGCTAAGTTCAATTAATTCTTTATTTTGCTCTAATAATGCGGATTTAGACTTATTTAATTCAGTAACAAATGCACTGAGCAAAAGAGCCAGAACGCTGTAACTTATTATGTAAAGTTGCGTAGTCAGGAGTAACTCGGTTTCATTCACACCATAGACGTTAATGAGTAAGGATATAACAGTTACACTTGCATAGCTCAGAGCCCCTAAGGCCCCGTATCGATAGCTAAACCATATCAATGGAAATATAGCGAGCATTCGCAAGAGATAAAGTGATTTAGGTTCAAACAAATAAACCCCAATAAAAACAGTGAGGCAAAAACACAGCTGCACTAAGAGAGTACTAACCTCTTTAGTTATGAGTTTATTTAATTGCTGGTAAATTGTTTTAGCATGAAACGCGAAAAGCAACATGATAAGTGTCGTTATGATACCGCCAAGCTGATGAGCTAACATCATTTCAAAACGATCTTCATCAGCAATAAGCCGGTACTTGTTTTGGCTATCACTCGGTAAGATAATGAGCATTGATCGTATAAAGCGATATGAAATTGCAATAAATAATACTGTAACAGCACTTTTAACAGTTTGAATATCTAATCGAACTTTGAAAAGCTTTGCCAGCAGAAGAGGAGTAAGAATCAAAAACTCTCGGCATGCAAAGCTAACAAGCCTATAGAGGGCATCATCAAGAGGAACATCATAAAAATACCAAACATAACTGATTTGTCCTAATGTAAAACCGACTGCTAATGCTGGCCAATAACGCAAAGGAAAAAACAGATAACAAACTACTCTAAAGCCAACCGGAAAGTACCAGCTAACAAAGTCCTCATACACAACATAGTTAAAGGAAAATAAATAAAGACTATTTTCGATAATGGGTGCAATTAAAACGATTAAGCACGATAACAGTACAAACTTTACAATTTCAGTGCGCTTGATGCTTTTAAAGTGAGAAGCAAGAGTACCAAAAGAACTTTTGTTGAAGACTCTATCCATGAGTAAGCATAACCTTTTTATAATATGTAAACTTGCGTCGTATCAAACTGTTGTTTGGCGCTAGGGTTGCACAAAGTATAACGTTGTGTAACTTGGATTTCAGCTTTATTACCAATAAGTTGTAATAAATGCCCTTTAGCAATATCAGACATATTACGCTTATGCTTCACAATCACTTCACGGCCTAGAGCCCCTTGCAAGCGTGGTTTAGGGAAAGCTGTTTTGGTTACTGGCTTGATATGCTCGCACTGAGTAAAATAATCTAAACATCGCTGTTTGGCTTTATTGATGGTTTCATCGTTACTTTTAATTATGTCTACATTTTTGATGAAATGAACAAAAGCGGCATTACGTGAAGTAAAGTTAGCTGCAACATCCGTTAAGGCTTTCGCTTCTGGCCATTTTCGCATTACTACGTATTTATTTTTACCTGTTTTGACTAGGTTAGTAGACCCTTTTGTCATTTTACTTGTCCACTCAATACGATAATTTGACTCACCTATGTAATGTAGTAATACGGTGATGTTTTGAAAGTGGCTTGTTTCCCCTGCGAATTTATTCATGGCTATTTCCTTATCATTTAGGGTTAGTTTACTAGGAGGGCATCAAAAAAATTATTTCCACTTTTCTTAGGCTTATAAGAATTTTTCTTACCTGAGTGCGTTTTTACCGCGTTATAATGGGGATTAATCAATACATGGAGTTGTTATGAAGTTTGCGCTTATTGACGATCATCAAATGGTAAGAGAAGGTTTTAAGGCTCTTATCGAAGAAGAAGACCCTGATTGGCAAGTTTCTTTTGAAGCTAGTAGCTACAGTGAGTGTCTACACAAAATAGATGATATTGATATCGATTGCTTCGTTATCGACATTTCTCTGCCAGATAGAAATGGGTTAGAAGTCGCTCAACTAATTGGCAAGAAGTTACCAAGTGCTAGGCGTATCATTTTGAGTATGTATGAGGAAAAGTCTTACATTCAAAGAGCGTTAGACTTAGGTGTTGATGCTTATCTATCGAAACGAGATGCAGCTGAAGAGCTAATAACTGCAATACATTCTATCGTTAAAAACCAACTATTTTTAAGCCCATCAATTAACACGCATTTCTTGAAACCTCAAAAAACTGACAATGTATTAAACAAGCTTACGCGAAGAGAGTTAGAAGTTTTTAAGCTACTTGCGCAGGGCTTTAATGCGAAACAAATTTCACAAGTGATTGATATAATGCCTAAAACGGCTCATGTTCATCGTGCTAGCATTATGAGCAAACTGAACTTAACTTCGCAAATTCAAATTACTAAACTAGCTCTTGAAAAAGGGGTAATTCTTATTGATGACATAGGGTAAATCCATCCCCGTTTTGTATGCTGTTTATCAATTGCTTAAGTTATCAAAAACGGAAATTTCTAGTTTGAACGCTATATTTTCTGAATCGTTGTGATTATTGATCTCGGACAAGGTTGCTGCGTTGACTCTGTTTGTTACAGTGATACAGTGAAATTGAACTTAAATTCTAGCCAAAGGAGTTGCCCATGCTAGGCGAAAAACACTCGTTATTGAACGAATTCCCGGAGTTTAATGAATTAATCCATAATCTTGCTAAAAATGATGCTCACTTCAAGAAAACCATGCAGCGTTATGATGAGATGGATAAAGAAATTCGTGAGCTTGAATTGCAAAATTCGCCAATTGAAGATGCGGATATGCATGAAAAGAAACACCAACGCGCCGCGCTAAAAGATGAACTTTATGACTTTTTAAAAGCCAACACTTAACAATTTAAAAAGCTAATGCCCCTACCAATTGCATACTCATAGTAGGGGCTTTTTATTTTCTGTTTTTACTACTCAATCGTAGTTAATCGCAATATCCCTTTACTCAATCAAGGTTATGGTAGTCTTAGCGCGATTTTTTCAGGCAACAATAGAATAGTGCTTTGCACTGACTAGGATTAACATGATTAAAAAAAATATTATTACTACTTCATTAGCACTAATGGGTGTTGTCGCTGTAGGTAGCGCATACGCTGATGAAGGGCAGTGGCAACCGCATCAATTAAAACAATTACAAAGCGAGTTTGACCGCGTTGGTATCGAATTACCGGCTTCACAAGTGGCAGATCTCAACCAATACCCACTCAATGCAGTGGTTGGTTTAGGTTATTGCTCTGCGTCATTTGTGTCACCAAAAGGCTTGGCGGTAACTAATCATCACTGTGCTTATGGCGCGATTCAAAATAACAGCACACCAGAAAACAACTTAATTGAAAAAGGCTTTTTAGCAGCTGACTTATCAAAAGAGCTACCTGCAGGCCCACAAGAGCGTTTGTATGTAACAGAACAAGTGGATGATGTCACTGAGCGCGTACTGGGTAACTTACCCGCAGAACTACACGGCAAAGCGCGTTATGAGGCGATTCAAGCGAACCGCAAGGCGTTGATCAGCGAGTGTGAATCAGATCCTAACTACCGTTGTACGGTTCGAGATTTTCACCATGGCTTAGAGTACTTCATGATCAAGCAACTAATGATCAAAGATGTGCGCTTAGTTTATGCCCCAGCAGAAGCATTGGGTAATTTTGGTGGTGACATCGATAACTTTGAATACCCACGTCATACAGCTGATTTTACGTTTGTACGTGGCTATGTCGGTAAAGATGGTAAACCTGCAGATTACAGCGAAGATAACGTACCTTATGAGCCAAAGTCGTTCTTAAAAGTGAATGCGAGCGGCGTAAGCTTAGGGGATGGTGTGTTGGTGGCAGGTTATCCGGGTCGTACAAGCCGCTATAAACTAGCAGACGAAGTAAATTATTCAGCGAGTTGGTATTACCCGACACTGCTTAATACTTACAACATGACCCTTGATGTGATTGCCAAGCAGAGTGAAGGCGATGAGCAAGCACAGGTAAAATATGCCTCTCGTGTAAAAAGCACCAACAACCGTTTAAAGAAACTCGAAGGTTTACAAGACGGTTTTAAAGTAACGGATATTCCGGGAATTAAAGCTGCGCAAGAGCAAGAATACCTAGCTTGGTTTGCACAAAGTGCTGAACGTAAAGCCTATGCAGATTCATATCACGCATTAAAGTCATTATTAGTTGAAGCACATGCTCAGCAACAAAGTCACTTTTACTTTGATTATGCAAAACGAGCAGACTTACTAAGCACTGCAATTCGTTTATACCGCTTAGCAAAAGAGAGCGAAAAACCTAATGCAGAGCGCGAAATGGGTTACCAAGAGCGCGATCTTCCTATGCTTAAAGCCCGTTTAGAGCGCTTGCAAAAGCAATTTACACCTGAGGTCGATAAAGCTTTATGGTTAAGCTACTTAGGTAACTATTTAGCACAAGACAAAGCTGCGCAAGTAGCGGCATTAAACAATGGCTTAGGTATCACAGACACTACAACACAAGCCGAACTTGATGCGATTGTAGCTTCTTTTTACGCTAAAACAGAACTTACAGATACAGCAACGCGTGTTAGCTGGATAGGTAAATCAGTAGCCGAATTTGAAGCATCAAATGACCCATTCATTAAATTAGCTGTTGCGCTATACGATACCAATATGGCACAAGAGGCTGACGAAAAAGAAATGGCCGGTCGTTTAGCTGAAATTCGTCCGCAATATATGCAAGCAGTCATCGCCTTTAATAATGCTAAAGGTAAGCCAGTTTACCCAGATGCAAATGGCACTTTACGCGTAAGCTATGCACAAGTTGATGGTTACCCAGCAGCAGATGCTGTGTATAAAACACCTTTTACATCACTACGTGGTTTAGTAGCTAAACACACAGGTGAAAAACCATTTGTTGTTACAGATAAAGTACTTGAAGCATATAAAAAGCAAGCGTTTGGTGCGTACTACCGCGGTGACTTAGGTTTACCAGGTGTCAGCTGTAGTTTATTCAGCTTTGGTTGTGAGCCACAAGCGGCTAAACCACTTGAAGTAAACTCAGTTCCTGTAAACTTTTTAAGTAGCGCTGATACCACTGGAGGTAACTCAGGTTCGCCAGTAATGAATGGTAAAGGTGAATTAGTAGGCCTTAATTTTGACTCGACTTATGAATCAATCACCAAAGATTGGTACTTTAATGCGAAGATCACCCGTGCGATCCACGTTGATATTCGATACATGCTTTGGTTAATGGAAGAAGTTGATAACGCAGGTTACCTACTTGATGAAATGACCCTAGTTAAATAGCCCCGCTATTTTGAAAATAACCGCAGCAATCGCTGCGGTTTTTTTATGTCTTTAATTTATGCCAATCTAACGTTTTTAATTTGTTTATTTTCAATACTTTTGTAATGTACAAAATAGATACTTTTATTTGGGAAACATAATGAGCGCCAAACAAATAATAAAAGCCATTTCAGTGAGTGTTGTGGCAATAACGGCAAGCTTTAATGCCAGTGCAACGAATACTGAAGCAATGTGGCCGGGCACAGCTTACGAAAAGCAAATACCGACATTTAAACAAGTACTAGGGTACGACGTAGGTGAGCGCATCACTAATTACAGCGATATGCGCCGTTATCTTAGCGCCCTTGAACAGGCTGCGCCTGATCGTATTAAAGTGTTTAAGTACGCAAACAGCTGGGAAGGTCGTGAGCTGGTTTATGCGGTGGTTGGAACCGCTGAGCATATTCGTTCATTAGAAACCCTTGCGAATGACACACAAGCTTTGGCTGATCCGCGTATTACCTCTGAAAAAGAAGCGAAGTCGCTAATAAAAAATTTACCGACGTCTGTGTGGCTTCAATATGCAGTGCACGGTAATGAAATTAGCTCAACCGATGCTGCATTATTTACAGCGTATCACTTATTAGCAGCTCCGAATGATGCAGTTAACAGCAAAATTTTAGACAACACCGTGGTCTTTATCGACCCATTACAAAACCCAGATGGTCGTGAGCGCTTTGTTACACGTTACTATGCAAGCGTCGGTCTTGAGCACAGTGCTGATAGGTTAAGTGCAGAACATAATGAGCCGTGGCCAAGAGGCCGAACAAATCATTATTTGTTTGATATGAATCGTGATTGGTTAGCGCTTACTCAGCCTGAAAGTAAGGGGAAAGTGGCAGCAATCAATAAATATAAACCACAAGTGGTGGTGGATATTCATGAAATGGGCGGCGATCAATCTTACTACTTTGCACCAGCTGCTCAACCATTTAACCCGCATATGACGAAAACTCAAATCGCCAACATGGATGCAATTGGTCAAAATCATGCGAAGTATTTTGATGAATTTGGTTTTGATTATTTTACCCGAGAAATTTTTGACGCCTTTTATCCTGGCTACGGCGATAGCTGGCCAGTATTTTATGGTGCGTCTGCATCAACCTACGAAGTCGGCTCAGCCAGAGGTCATGTATTTGAGAAAAACACTGGTGAGCTGCTCACTTATTTTAATACTGTAAAACGTCAATTTGTGGCCTCAATCTCGACCGCCGAAGGTGCAGCCAATCAACGCGAAAAATTACTGGGTGACTTTTATCAATATCAAGTTGATGCAATTGATTCCGGTAAAGATAGCAAAGAGCGTGTTTATATTTTACCTAAACAAAGTAATCGTGAAGGAGCTCATAGGTTAGCAACCTTAATGGCTGAACATGGTGTTGAAGTTAAACAAGCAACCGAAGATTTCAAAGCCTGTGGCGTTAAGTATAAAGCGGGTAGCTACTTTATTGATACCGCCCAGCCACGTGGGGTATTTGTACGCACCACATTTACAGACCAAGTAGATATGGCTGAGGCATTTGTAAAAGAGCAAGAAAGACGCCGTGCTCGTAACCTGGGTGATGAAATTTACGATGTCACAGGTTGGTCACTGCCTATGATGTTTAATGTTGATAGCGATAGTTGTGGTCGCGCTGTTAGCGCAGACAGTAAAGCAGTTAAGGCCGACGACACATTGCTTGGCAAAGTGAATAACCCAGATGCCTCAGTGGCTTATATTGTTGCCTGGGGCGATACGGCCGCAGCACGCTTTTTAACAGCGGCACTACAAGCTGGCATTAAACTGAAAAGTGCTGACCAAGCATTTGTATTAGGTGATAAAACTAACTACCCAGCGGGCAGCTTAGTAATCGAAAAGCGCCTAAACGATAAAGACCTACTAACTAAAATTAGCCAAATTGCTGAGCAAACTGGTGCAATTGTTGATGGTGTGGATTCAAGCTGGGTGATTGAAGGCCCAAGCTTTGGTAGTAACAAAACAGTGCCTATGGTGGCACCAAAAGTGGCGATTGCATGGGATGCCGCTACTCGTGAGCTAAGCGCCGGTAACACTCGTTTTGTTATCGAAAGACAGCTTGGCTACCCAGTAACCGCAATTCGTACGCCAATGCTTGCATGGGCTGATTTAAGTGATTACCAAGTGCTTATTTTACCAGAAGGTAATTACGAGCAAGCATTAGGTAAATCTGGCGCAGCTAATTTAAAAAGCTGGGTTGAAGCGGGCGGCGTGTTGATTGCCCTAGGTAATGCAAACCGTTTTACCACCAATGTTGATTACGGCTTATTAGATGTGAAGCGAGAGCAAGCTTACCGAGAAGATAAAGCCGATAGCAGCGATAATAAAAGCAGCAAAGTGGCAGGGCAGTTATTCACTTCTCGTGATGATTTGAAAGCGGCAAGCATCGAGCCACACACATCGCCAGACTATGTAGCCGGTGTACTTGCTAATGTTGAAGTAGATCAAGAGCATTGGTTAACTGCAGGGGTTGATAAAGACCTCGTTGCGGTGGCTTATGGTAATGATATTTACACGCCAATAAAACTTAACTCAGGTAAAAACTTAGCGTGGTTTTCAGGTAAAGACGATGTGCTGGCAAGTGGTTACCTTTGGCAGCAAAATAAAGCGCAGCTTGCATATAAACCATTGCTTGTGCATCAACCTCAAGGCAAAGGCATGGTGATTGGCTTTACACAATCACCAACCTATCGTGCCTACCTTGAAGGCATGAATGTACTTTTAACTAACACGATTTTCCGTGCTGCAGCACATGCTCAGTAAGGTCATAGTCTAATAAAAAAGCCCGCAGGGCAAAGGGCGGGCTTTTTAGTATTCCAAGGAGAGAAAGTGTTAAGACACAATCCCCAGCGGCTTGCCTGTTTGCCAAGCGCCACGGGTAAAGTCTGGAATTGTTTTGCTATTACTTCTATCAGCAACCGATGCCATACTTTGCGGGAAGATTGATGACCATGCTGCAGCATCGTATACATCTTGATCAAGTGGCTCATTATTGCGCAAGCAGTAGATCATGCGCCAAAGCATAATGAAGTCCATACCGCCGTGACCACCGTTACGAACCGCTTCTTCACCCATGCGTTTCCAAAGTGGATGATCAAATTCGGCACGCCATTTTTCCATATCTTGATCCCAGCTATGGAAATTTTGCATATGTGGCTTACGACCTTGCGAGCCGGCTTTTTCCCACGCAGCGAGCTCTGCTTCATATTGCTGTTGATAAATTTTCGCGATAGCTGGTGGCACATCTTCAAGGGCAATACGATTAGGGAAACCTGCAAATGTACCATTAGTACCTTGAATTAGGTTATGGCGGCTATACGGACGAGGGCTAGTGGTATCGTGCTGAACCATAATGCTACGACCTTTCACTGTTTTAATAATGCTGGTGTTCATGTCGCCAGCAGTAAATTTAAGTGAACGACGTTCGTGGCCTGCAGGGAATTCACGTTCTGCGTACGCTGCGCGGCCAAGCGCAGGAGAGCTGACTGATGTAACAAAGTCAAAGCGGTCACCACGGTTGATGTTCATATACTGAGAAACCGGGCCTAAACCATGAGTTGGGTATAAGTTACCGTTTACTTTCGTATGCCAGTAAGTGCGCCAAGAGCCGGTGCTACGGTCGATTTCTTTCATCTGCCAACGCAGGTCATGAATATAAGCGGCTTCACCATGTAGTAACTCGCCAAATACGCCTTTTCGAACCATGTTTAATACCATTAACTCGTCGCGACCGTAGTTAACGTTTTCCATCATCATACAGTTCTTTTGTGTGCGTTCAGCAGTGTTCACTAGTTGCCAGCATTCTTCCATTGTGGTGGCTGCTGGTACTTCAACAAAGGCATGTTTACCACTTTCCATGGTCTCAACACTCATTGGTGTGTGCCATTTCCAAGGTGTTGAAATGATCACAATGTCTATGTCATCGCGAGCAAGCATGTCTAAATAGGCTTTATCAGAACCCGTATAAGCAGTTGGTTTAGGTAAGCCTTTTTCAACAACATAGTTAACAGACTTATCAAGCATTAGCTGATCTGTATCGCAAATAGCTTTAATTTCAACACCTTCAATATGGCAAAGGTGTTTTACATGGCCGCTACCACGTTGACCAACTCCGATAAAACCAACACGTACCACATCCATTGCTGGCACAGCTAAGCCCATTACGCTTTTACCTTGTGCAGCAAGTGGGGTGCTTTGATTATCACCTTGTTGGCTTTTCGCACAGCCAGTCACGACTGTCGCGGCGGTAATGGCTGCGGCAGATTTTAAAAAACTACGTCTATCTATTGTCATAACGATACCTAAATCACTGAGATTATTTTAATAGTGGGTTTCAGTTATTTCTGTTATATCGCAACTCAAAGTTAATTACAATTAAATGCTTTCAAAATCTTTCGTAATTGCAGGGTTTATCATTTGAAGTCTTATTAAACCCTATATTAAGCGTGCTATCAGCTTACCCTTGGCCTTTCGTTGTCTTTCGTTTTATTGCGAAGTGTTTCGCGCTGTGCTACTGTAATTTCAAATCACGTATCTAACCAATAGCGTAAGCTGCTTGGAGAAAACCATGAATGCATTAAAAACGATTATAAATAACAATCGAGTAGGGCAAGCGCAGGGAATTTATTCTGTGTGCTGTGCACACCCGCTCGTTATCGAAGCAGCGATGTTGCAAGCTCTCAATGATGATACTGAAGTTTTAATTGAAGCTACGGCGAATCAAGTTAATCAGTTTGGTGGTTACACAGGTATGAAGCCCCATGACTTTGTTGAATTTGTCCATGCAATAGCCGAAAAGGTAGGGTTAGGTACCCAGCGCATTATTTTAGGTGGGGATCATTTAGGCCCAGTGTGTTGGGTGAATGAGCCTGCAGAGGTTGCGATGGAAAAAGCTGTTGAACTAGTAAAAGCCTATGCAAGCGCTGGTTTTAAGAAAATTCATTTAGATGCCAGTATGCCATGTGATGACGATGGAGAACGTTTGGCTGATGCTGTGATTGCCGAGCGTGCAGCATTGATGTGTCAAGCTGCCGAGTCGGTCTCAGAAGATAACGATATTCTCTATGTAGTGGGTACTGAGGTTCCTCCTCCGGGTGGCGCTACTGAGGAGCATGATACGATTGAAGTGTCGCATGTTGAAGGTGTACAGCAAACAATAGAATTACATCAGGCTGCGTTTGCTAAATTTAATATTAGTGATGTGTGGTCGCGTGTTATTGCTGTTGTTGTGCAGCCAGGGGTTGAGTTTGATAATCATCAAGTATTTAACTATCAACGTAATGAGGCGCAAAAACTGAAAGAATTTATAACCCATGTCGACAACCTAGTTTATGAGGCTCACTCAACGGATTATCAGCCTGATCACTGCTACCATGAGCTAGTGCAAGATCACTTTGCAATATTGAAGGTAGGCCCACAGCTTACTTATGCACTTCGTGAAGGGCTATTTGCTTTATCTTATATTGAAGACCAGTTAGTTGATCCTGCCAAGCGTTCTAATTTACGTGATGTATGTGAGCGGATCATGCTTGAAAAACCGCATTACTGGAATAAATTTTACCCAACAGAAGGCGCTCAAGCGAAGTTATTTAGAGCTTACAGTTATAGCGACCGTATTCGTTACTACTGGCCTGAAGATGAAATAAAGCAAACGGTAGAAACCTTGTTTGATAATTTAGAAGAGCAAATCATTCCACAAACCTTGCTTAGTCAGTTTATGCCAATGCAATACAAAGCATTAATCAATGGCCAAATTAACTCATCACCGCGTGAGTTAGTACTTAATAAAATAATGGAAGTAACGAATACCTATTCGCTTGCTTGTAATCAATAGGTGGTGTTGAGAGAATTTATTATGACGCAGTATTTATTATTAAACGAAACAGAACTTAAGCAAAAGAACGCTTATTGGACAGCAAGAGAAATCTCTCAGCAGCCAGAATCATGGTGTAATACCGCCGCTATTATCGAAACACATCGAGCAGAAATAAACGCATTTTTAGCCCCGCTTTTGCCATTAAAGGAATTACAAATAGTATTAACTGGCGCTGGCACATCAGCTTATGTTGGCGAAGTATTAGCACCACACTTAACAGTCAAAACAGATTTAAATGTGCGCGCAGTCAGCACTACAGATATTGTGTCTAACCCACATGGTTTTTTACAAAAGGGTACGCCAACCTTACTTATTTCTTATGCGCGTTCAGGTAATAGCCCTGAAAGTGTCGCTGCGGTCGATATCGCTGAGCAAGTCGTTGAAAAATGCTATCACTTAGTGATTACCTGTAATGAAAGCGGTGAGTTAGCTAAAAGAGCTGCGATTAAAAGCAATAGCTTTTGTGTACTTATGCCGAAAGAAACCCTTGATGAAAGCTTTGCAATGACCAGTAGTTTTACTTCGATGTTGCTTTCAACGTTATGTATTTTTACCCCTGATGTTAATCAGCTTACACAAGTGACAAGGCAAACAGAGCAGCTGCTCGAAACACAACTCGATGAGATTAGGAACTTTGCGCAAACTGATATTGAGCGCTTGGTGTTTTTAGGGGCTGGTTCCTTAATTGGTTACGCAAAAGAAGCGGCCTTAAAGTGTTTAGAATTAACGAATGGTGACTTAATTAGTTATTTTGAAACGCCACTCGGTTTTCGCCATGGCCCTAAAACTATTATTAACGATAAAACAGCAGTGTTGTTGATGGCCTCGAGTGATTTTTATAGTAGTTTGTATGATGCTGATTTATATAATGAACTATTAAATGACCAACAATGTTCTGCGGTCAAAAAGCTGGCTTTAAATAGTGAACTGGTCGAGCTAGATGATGTTTGGCAAGGTCTGTATTATATTGTCTATTGTCAGATTTTTGCATTTTATAAATCAATGTCACTCGGTTTAACACCTGATAATCCTTGCCCTACGGGCGAAGTTAACCGTGTTGTAAAAGGGGTAACTATTTACCCATTAACTTCTCGCTAAGTAGTATTGGGTAAAGCATGGCTGTTTACGGACTTGATATTGGCGGTACAAAAATCGAAACCGCCATTTTTAATGATAATTTAGAGCAACAGCAAAGTTGGCGTATTACCACGCCAACCGATGACTATCAGCAATTTTTGCAAGCAATTTATCAGCAAGTGCTCAAAGCCGATAAGCTGACAGGTTGCCAAGGTGCTGTGGGCATAGGGATGCCTGGTATTGTTAATGATGTAGGTAAAGTGTTGTCGGCTAATGTGCCATGTGCCACAGGTAAAGTGATTGCCACAGATCTTCAAGCAATATTAAAACGCCCTGTTGCGATATTAAATGACACCCGTTGTTTTGCTTTATCGGAAGCAAATGGCGGAGCCGGTGAAGGTTATAGTCGGGTATTCGGTGCAATTGTTGGCACTGGTGCGGCAGGTGGTATGTGCATTGATGGTACTTTGTTTAACCAAGGCTTAGGTATGTCGGGGGAGTATGGTCATTTACCACTGTCTGCGTATCTGCAACAAAAATATCAATTGCCAGTTTTGAAGTGTGGCTGTGGTTTAAATGGCTGTGTCGAAAGTTATATTGCAGGGCCAGGTGTACAAACCTTGTATCAGCATATTACGCAATCCCCTAAATCAGCGATTGAATGGGCGAACGATATTAAGCGCTCTGATGAGCAAGCTTTAAAGGTGCTCGCTTGTTACTTAGACATTCTTGGTGAAACCTTTGCTGCCATTAGTAAAAGTTTGCACCCAGAAGTTATCGTGCTTGGGGGTGGGTTGTCGCTCATTGATGCAATAGTAGAAAAACTACCTGACGCTATTCAAACTCATTTATTTTCAGGTTTTGCCGTGCCCGAAGTGAAGCGTGCAAAATTTGGTGATTCTAGCGGCGTGCGGGGCGCTGCAATAATAGGAAGTGTTCATGCTAATTCCAAAGCATCTTAATCGCTATTACTTAAAAGCCGCAAAAGTTGTTACTGATGATGCCGTTTTACTCGATCATGCAGTATTGGTCGAACAAGGCAAAATTAGTGCTATTACCACGCAAATAGAGCCCGAGATCGAGGTAATAGAGTTAGGCGAACATAGCTTATTTCCGGGCTTTATCGATTTGCATATTCATGGCCGTGAAGGCTGCGATATTATGGACGGTACCCCTGAATCGCTTGAGACTATTTCTCGTTCTTTAGCAAAGCACGGCGTTACGGGTTTTGTTGGCACAACGGTGACCGCAGACTGGGACGTATCAATTCAAGCTTATAAAAATATGGCGACTGCTTATAAAAAAGGCTTGGCTGGTGCACAGTTACTGGGAGCTTATAACGAAGGTCTATTCTTTGCAGAAGCGCATAAAGGGGCGCATAACGAGTCATTTTTTTTAGAGCTCACTAAACAGCGATTTGATGAAATTTATGCAGCATGTGAAGGTTGTTTAAGCTCATTTGCGTTAGCGCCAGAACTACTTAAATCACCCGACATGATCCGCTATATCACTGATAAAGGTGTGCGTGTCATGCTGGGTCATACAGATGCTAATTTTGAGCAAGCATCACAAGCACTTGCTCATGGTGCTTGTGGTGGTGTGCATATTTTTAATGGTATGCGCGGTATTCATCATCGTGACCCCGGTTGTACCGGCGCACTATTAATGGACAACGATGCCATGGTTGAGCTTATTCCTGATGGTATTCATTTGCACCCGAGCATAATGAACATGGTATATCGTTTAAAAGGAGCAGATAAAATTGCTCTAATTACAGACTGTGTGAGCGCTGGAGGTTTACAAGATGGTCGCTACCGTTTAGGTGAGCTTCCTATTGTGGTTGAGCAAGGTGTTGCGCGAACTGAAAGCGGCTCTTTAGCTGGCAGTACATTAACCATGGAAGTTGGCGTTGAACGTTTTTATAACCTAACCGACGCTAGCCTAGTTGAAGCAACTAAAATGGCGAGTTTAGTACCCGCTGAGTTTTTAAATAAAGCGGAGCAAATAGGTAGTATTGCGGTAGGTAAACAAGCTAATTTTGCGCTGCTCGATAAAGACTTTTCTGTTCAAGCAACGATATGTGCGGGCAAGCAAATCTTTTAAAAGTTAAGTGAGAATGCAGGCAAAAGTATTCGATGCTATTGTTATTGGCAGTGGCATTACTGGCGGCTGGGCTGCTAAAGAACTGACCGAAAAAGGGCTCAATGTACTGCTACTGGAACGTGGTAGGCAGGTTGTGCACGGTACTGACTATATCACTGCCTTTAAAGAAGATTGGCAACTGCCATTTCGTGACAGGCCTAGCCTGCTAGAAAAGCGCAACCAAGCTAAACAAGCACGCACTGGCTATGCCACCAAGCAATCAATAAAACATTGGTTTGTGAATGATTTGCAGCACCCTTATCAAGAATCGCAACGTTTTGATTGGATCCGAGGATATCACCTTGGTGGGCGCTCATTAACTTGGGGGCGGCAATGCTTACGCTTCAGTGATATTGATTTTGCAGCCAACAAACAAGATGGTCACGGCGTTGATTGGCCAGTGCGCTACAAAGATATAGCGCCTTGGTACGATAAAGTCGAAGCCTACATTGGGGTTATTGGCGAAGCGCTGAACTTACCTCAGCTACCTGACGGACCTTACTTGCCTCCCTTCGCACTTAATGCAGTAGAACAGCAACTTAAACAAAGTTTATTAACCCACTACACTAATCGGCACCTAACAATCGGGCGAGTGGCGCATTTAACCAAGGCAAAACCTGAACAAGGTCGTGCCGTATGCAGCAAGCGCAACCGCTGTATGCGTGGTTGCCCAACCGGTAGTTACTTTAGTAGTTTAGCCTCGACCTTACCTGCAGCGATGCGTACTGGGCGACTCACTATTCAGACTCACTCCATTGCCAAAGAGATTATTTACAATCCAGATAGCGGGCAAGCCACAGGTGTGAAAGTAATTGATGCTGAATCTAAAAAAGAGCGTATCGAGCGAGCGAACATCATTTTTTGCTGTGCATCAACGGTAGCCACAACAGCCTTGTTATTAAATTCAACCTCTGCACGTTTCCCAAATGGCTTAGGGAACGATAGTGGAGAGCTTGGCCATAACCTCATGGATCACCATTTTAGGGTTGGTGCAACGGGTGAACCAAAAGGTTTTGCTGAGGACTTTAATGATGGCGACAGACCCGTTGGTTTTCATATCCCGCGTTTTCGAAACCTTGATGATAACGAGCAGCATAGCTTTATTCGCGGCTATGGCTATCAAGGATACGCAACACGCAAAGATTGGCGACGGGGCTTTAAAGAACTTAGCTTTGGTAAGGCTTTTCGAGAAGAACTTGCCAAACCTGGGCCTTGGCAAGTTGCATTGATAGGTTTTGGTGAATGCCTGCCTTATCATCGTAATAAAATGAGCTTAGATCCGGTATTAAAAGATCAATGGGGATTACCTTTAGTTAATTTCGATTGCCAATTTGGTGAAAACGAACAGCGAATGCGCGAGGATATGAAAGCGCAAGCTGTCGAGATGCTAACCAAAGCAGGTTACCAAAATGTGCAAGCTTACGATAAAGGCTCAGCACCGGGGCAAGCTATTCACGAGATGGGAACCGCGCGAATGGGGCATGATGCTAAAAGCTCAGTGCTTAACCGTTATAACCAAATTCATAGTGTGCGTAACGTCTATGTCACTGATGGCTCGTTTATGTGCTCGTCGGCTTATCAGAATCCTTCGTTAACCTATATGGCATTTACTGCAAGAGCCGCTGATCATGCTGTACGGCATTATCAAAATGGAGTGTTTAATGGCTGATCTACAAAGGCGAAATGCGATTAAATGTTTAGCAGCATTATTAGGTGTCGCTATTACGCCAGTGGCTGCGACTCAATTATTTGATAAAACGGATGATAGCCATTTTGAGGTACTTAAAGCTGCGGCGCATCGGGATGTGGTCACGCAAATGCAGGCGGTTATTTTAGAGCTAGAGCCAAATGAGCAGCTGTACTTTGATTTAGTCGCATTTACAGATTTAATGCTAGCAAATACACTAAATGCGGCTGAACGCACTTCATGCTTAAAAGGCGCTGAGCTGATTGCGGCAGGTGATCTTTCATTGCCGCAATTAGCAGATAAACTCACTGGTTTATTTACTATCTCTTTGCAACAGCAACAGCAAATAATGGCGCAGCAAGCCCTATCTATTTCAGAAGTAAGCCCTGACAAGCGTGACGAGTATTTAATTTATAAGTGTATTTTTACCGTGCGTGAATTTTTGTTATTGGGATATTTCACATCAGAAAAATTGCAGGCTAGTTAAATATCTAAATAACTGAGCCTGCGAAGACGTTACTAACGCCAACTTGTTAGCTTGTGACCAATCAGCGCGTAATAAAGAATAAACGCATAGCAGGGGATCAACAAATAGTAAGCTTGTTGTGCATTGCCTGTGTACTGTGCAAATACACCGTATACCAAAGGTAACAAAGCACCACCAGAAATACCCATAATGAGTAATGCCGCGCCAGTTTGGGTTTTATCGCCAAGGTTTGCAAGGGCCATAGGCCAAATGGTTGGCCATACCAGCGCATTTGATAAGCCAAGTAACGCAACAAATAACACGGTATCTGGAAAGCTGTTATCAGCAAGCCAAAAGAGTACTAAGTTTGCAATCGTTGTTTGTTGTGGATCAATCAAAATAATGCCAAACGAAAACACACAACCACTTAACGCAGAAAATATCAGCGCCTGTTGCTGACTAAAAAAGCGGGGAATTAACACAATACCTAAGACATAACCAAGCACCATAAAGCCCATGGTGTAAGAGGTGAGCTCAGCGAACTGCAATACCCCTTGCTCTTTGCCGTAAAGGCCAATGGTGTCGCCAGCAATGACTTCGGCACCTATGTAAAAGAATAGGGCTATCACGCCTAAAACTAAGTGTGGAAATTGCAGAACTGATTTACTCTCGCTGTTGTTGCTTGATTGTGGTTGCTCGATATCAGGTAAGGGGGCTAGCATGATTAAAGCTGCTAAAATGGCTAACGCAATTGCCATTACAAAATAAGGTGTGATTAAACGATTTGCCAGTTCTTGTAACTGTAATTGCTTTTGAATGCTGTTCAATTGAGCAAGGGCTTCTGGACTAAAGCTAGCAATATCGCTAAACACAATCGCAGAGAAGAGCAGTGGAGCCACCACACCTGCGCTTTTATTAAGAATACCCATAATACTAATGCGCACGGCTGCAGTGTCTTTAGATCCAATTAGCACGATGTAAGGATTCGCAGCGGTTTGTAGTAAGGTGAGGCCACTACCTAGGGTAAATAAAGCAACTAAAAATAACCAATACGCTTGAGTTTGTGCCGCAGGAATAAACAGCAGTGCGCCTAATGCCATGGTGCCTAAACCAAACGACATACCATGCTTATAACTGAAGATTTGTAATATCTTAGCGCTTGGCAGTGCCATCACGGTATAGGCAATATAAAACACCAGAGTCACCATGTAGGCTTCTATATGGTTGAGATCGCAGACCATTTGTAAAAATGGGATCAAGGAGCCATTAAGCCAAGTTATAAAGCCAAATAAGAAAAACAAGCCACCAATGATCAACATCGGCAGTAACTGCGTGCGGTTGGTGTGTTCTGTTTGCTCTAACAGTGAGCTTTGTGTTGTCATTTTTGTCACCAAATAAGTTTATTGTGAAACAATCATAAAACAAATTTCGTAAGTTTTGAAAGTTTTATTTTATTTCGAAACTAAGTTTGGCTTTAAAACTGTAAATTGTGTAATATTGAACTACAAATTTGAAAGCAGCTATTAAAACAACAGGCCAGCTATGCTAACCACAATAGAAAGAAGACAAAAAATCGTCCTGATGACCGAGGAACATGGCAAAGTAAACGTTAAAGAACTTGCTAAAACCTTTGATATTTCGGAGGTTAGCATTCGCCACGATCTTAACGAGCTAGGTAAACGTGGCTTAGTTGTTCGTTCGCGTGGCGGAGCAATTGCTTGCGATAAACTCGCTAAAGAGCTTTCGGTGAAAGATAAGCATAATGAAAACTACGCTGTGAAAGTGCTACTAGCTAAAGCTGTAGCAAACTTAGTTGATGATGGCGACTCATTAATTATTGATTCTGGCACCACCACAGAAGAAGTTGCCAAAGCATTAACCAATAAGCAGGGCCTTACGGTGATGACAAACGGCCTTAATATAGCCCATGTGCTGGCTGATATTGATGATGCAAATGTGTTTATGCTGGGTGGACAATTACGAAAGAAATCAATGTCTTTCTATTCAAATGAAGTTGAACAAGCACTCAGTAAGTATAACTTTAAAAAGGTTATTTTAGGGGTTGATGGTATCGACTCGGAAGCGGGGATCACCACCCATTATGAGCCTGAGGCAATGTTGAATCGAACTATGTGTACCCGTGCAGATAAAGTTATTGCTGTGACCGACTCAAGTAAATTTGGTAAGCGTGCCTTGTATAATGTACTACCTCTAAAATCAATCGATGTGCTGGTTACAGACAAAAATATGCCAGCGGAGTTCATTGAATCATTAACGAGCTTAGGTATCGAGGTGATTACAGTTTAACTTTCCAGTTAAAAATAATTGCAAAAAGGTGGCTTTAGCTGCCTTTTTTATTATCTAAAAAGACCAAACTAGCCCACCTCACAGAAAATCTTCGAAAAAAAATATTATCGAAACTTTCGAAATTAAAACCTTATCTTTAAAGGCGTTCAGCGCCTTTTTTATTATTTTGAAATACCGTTTCGTAACTATCGAAAGTTTCGATAGGTAATTAATTGTTGATAGATTGTTTCGTTTTGTTATAAATTAAATGTAAGGCCTTACTCATTACCATTTTTATGGTGAAGAAATCTGAACATTTAAAAACAGGAAATCATCATGGCAACAACAACTAGAAAAAAATATTTGAGTGTGCTGATAAGCTCAATTCTGGCTTCATCAGTCAGTTTCGCCACAACTGCTCAACAACAAGAAAACGATAGTAAGGCCGAAGAAGATGTTGAGGTTATTGAGGTCACAGGGATCCGTAGCAGTATTAAAGAATCAAACTTTCGAAAGAAGGAAGCAACGACAGTAGTAGATGTTGTTGTTGCAGATGACATCGGTAAGTTCCCTGATGAAAATTTAGCCGAGGCATTACAGCGTATTCCAGGAATTACGATTACTCGTAATGGGGGGGAAGGGCAAAATATCCTCGTGCGTGGCTTAGGTGGCGGCTACAACATTACCACTTTGAATGGTCGTAAACTGGCTTCTGAAAACTCAGGACGTGACTTTAACTTTGACACAATTGCCTCAGAGTTAGTGGGAGCGCTTCAGGTTTATAAGTCGCCAGAAGCACGTTTAATTGAAGGGGGCATTGGTGCGGTTGTTGATATCGAAACTCGTAAACCATTAGATCAAGATGGCTTTACTTTGAGTGCTTCTGCAAAAGGGATTTATGAATCGCGAACCGGCGATGTACACCCGCATGCTTCGTTCATCATAGGTGACAATTTTAATGACGATACCTTTGGTGTGCTTTTCTCTGGTGCTTATTCAAAGAAAACCTTACGTGCAGATACTTACTCAGCAAGCGGCTTTTTTGATGAAGAAGAAGGTTGGGGGGCAGACAGCGCGGGTGTGCCAGTCGACATGAATGGCAACGGAGAAATTGATGGGCAAAGTGAAATATTTGCCTCAAAAATCCCGAGTTACATGTATTTTGCCAACGCGCAGGATGTGCGTGAACGCGTCGGTGCGACGTTAGCAATGCAGTGGCGCCCAACTGATACCCTCGATATTAACTTCGATGCCCTTTATTCACGTTACAACACCGATGGTCATCGCTATCAAATCGGTTTTGTTAACTACGATGAAAGCTGGACGCCAGGCACGCCAGTCTTTACCGATGCAGAATTTGATGACACAGGTCGAGTTGTTTCCATGACGCAAACCGGTAACACTATGGTGGAGTTACTCAACTTAACGAATCCACGTAAAACTGATACTTATCAGTTTGCCCTTAATGCAAAATGGTATCCAATGGATGGCCTAACACTGGCTATGGATGTTGCTCATTCAAAAGCGAAAAACGAAAACGGTGGTGATAACCGCTTTATTGTAGCGCGTGGTTTTATTGACTCTATAGGTATTGATTACAACACTGGCAACATGCTGCCAGATGTTACCTTATCGCCAGGCTTGACTGCGGATCAATCTTACGGAGCTCACTATAGCCGTAACACAGGTACAGGTGTTGAAGACACGGTTAATGACTTTAAGTTCACAGGTACGTTTGTGCCTGAAAGTGATTTGGTGACCCGTATCGACTTTGGTTTAACTTATCTTGAGCAAACTAAGAGCCAACTTGAATATGCATCAAAAAATGCCAGCCAATTTAGTAATGGTGGTCAATATTTAGAACGCGATGGTTATGAATTTGATGACAGCACTGTTGTGAATGTAGGTGACTTTAACCTATTTGAAATTCCAAGCGATGTGTTTGTTGAGGCCAATTTCGATAACTTCTTAGAAGGCGAAAGTAGTATTACACCTGAGCCTTGGCCAAGTTTTGATTACGATAAGTTACTTGCTTACTATCGTTCAATTAATGCTGAAGCAACTGATAAAAGTATCGTTGCATCGCTTAATTCATCAGGTACTTATGAGGTAACCGAAGAAGTCTTGACTGCATATGCGCAAGTGACGCTCGAAAGTACCCTTGCAAAAATGCCGTACATGTTAAATGTCGGTATTCGCGGCTCGCAAACTGAAGTAAGCTCAAAAGGGTCTGTTTACGATTTATCATTAATTGACTTACAAGATGATGGTAAACCACTTGAAAATGGTTGGCGTGAAACCGTTGAGCAATCATTTAAAGGGGATTACAGCAACATTTTACCCAGCATGAACTTTAAGCTTAGTATTACTGATGATTTGATTTACCGTTTCTCTGCGGCACAAGTTATTAGCCGTCCATCGTTAGGTTATTTACGCCCATGGCTTGCGCCAAACTTTGATACTTACCGTGAAGGTTTACCTCAACTTTCTATGGGCGATTCATCGTTAACGCCTGAAGAAGCCAATCAAGCCGATATGACACTAGAGTGGTACTTTGAAGACAGTAGCTCGTTAAGTGGTGGGGTGTTTGTAAAAGACCTAAAATCATTTATCGATTACGTTGAAAGTCCTGTTGAAATCGAAGGTGTGCGCTACTTTGCATCTTACCCGGGTAAGAGTAAATATGGTGCGACTATCAAAGGTGCTGAGTTTGCTTATCAGCAATCACTAGAAAACTTACTGCCTGAACCTTTCAATGGTTTAGGGTTTCAACTTAACTACACCTATGTTGATAGCAGCTACGATGAGCCAGAACTGAAAGAGTCAGGCTTACCATTTAGAGGTATGTCGAAAAACTCTTATAATGCTGTGGTTTACTATGAACAATATGGTTTCCAAGCGCGTTTAGCTTATAACTGGCGTAGTAAATTCTTGTCGGATCCAGATGCGTGGGGTGGCCCTTATTGGATCTCTGATTATGGTCAGTTAGATGCCAGCATGAGCTATAACATCAGTGATCAATTCACTGTGTTTGCTGAAGCAACTAACTTAACGAATGAGCGTTATTGGGGTTACACCAAACGCACTGACCAAGTGAGTTATCTTGAGCGCTTTGGTACTCAAGTCGCCTTGGGTGTTCGAGCTAGTTTCTAATCTTTGAATTCCCAGTTGTTAGTGTTGTTCAAGCGCCTGCAAAGGCGCTTTTATTTTAAAATGAGGTTGTTATGGCAGGAATTAGTGTTTGGCAATTAGCCATTATTGCTGCAATTGTGGTGCTGTTATTTGGCACAAAAAAGTTATCCCGAATAGGTGGAGATTTAGGGACGTCAGTCAAAGGGTTTAAACGCGCTATGCAAGATAAACCCAATGATGAAGTTTAGTTCGCGATGACGATTAAATTATATTACTGCCTTGTTCAGGATCGCGAGATTGATCGGCTTGTTCGCGAATATCATCGGCGTCACTGCTAACGTCATCAAGGCTATGATCGTCGAGTGATTTTGGTGTTTGTTGCTCAGCGGTTGCATTGATACTTGGTTGCTCTGTATCGTTCTCGCTATTTAAGATAATACGTTCACGGGCGTCATCTGGCATACTAATTTGCTCTGCTAAATAGGTATTTACTAGCTCTCGCATCAACTGTGAGGCTACCTTGATATGACTATGTTCTGCACTATTTACCCAAAAATAAATAGTTAAATTCAGTGTCGCTGAACCTAGTGAGTCAATCAGAACTTGGCTGGGTGGATCATTAATAACTGCGGGATGTTGATTGACCACTTTCATTGCTAATTGCTGGGCATAGCGAATGTCATTATCATAACCAATACCTACTGCAAAGTGGCCGCGCATTTTAGGGTTAGCAGTTAGATTTTTAATAACGTTTTTATATACCGTCGCATTGGGAATTTGAATATGATTACCATCAAAGTCAACTAAGGTGGTAGCGCGGGC
Source organism: Pseudoalteromonas shioyasakiensis (assembly GCA_013391845.1). Lineage (NCBI taxonomy): Bacteria > Pseudomonadati > Pseudomonadota > Gammaproteobacteria > Alteromonadales > Pseudoalteromonadaceae > Pseudoalteromonas > Pseudoalteromonas shioyasakiensis. The sequence goes on along the minus strand of CP058414.1, from coordinate 3,604,192 downwards.
TGTAACCTTTTTAACTACCCCTAAACGACCATCGACTTCGATAACATCGTCAATACGAAAAGGGCGCTGCACACTGAGCAGCATACTTGAAATAAAGTTTTCGGCGATATCGCGAAACGCAAAACCTAAAATAAGCCCGACTAATCCAGTACCACTCATAATCGCCACAGCAAAACTGGTGAGCCCAGCTAGACGCAAAAATAAGTACACACCAAACAAAATTATAATGATACTAAAAAAGCGCCTCGTGACGACATGTAAGAGTTTGCTTTCACTTACAAAACCAAGTGGTTTTATCAATAGATAGGATAAAGGACGGGCCAATAAATAGCAGATAATGATGGCTACAATACCTAATGTCAGGGCGGGTAACATTTGCCATGTAGTATGTAAAAAATGCGTAACCTGAGAATTTAAGTCTTGCCAAGATAAGCTTTCTAAGACTGGTTGCGATGCTACGGAAAGTGTTGGTGTAACTAAGTTATGTATTTGATTTTTTAATATTAAATAATAATTCATCGCACCACTCCATGGGTTTATTTGCAGTTTTTATAAGCTTAGCTTAATGCAAATCAGACGCCATTATTACTGGCAAGTTGTTTGCTACTTTATATCCATTAAGGCAAATTTTTAGGTCACTTATGACTAAGAATAATCGTGGTTTCAAAGCTCGTTCACCCATGGAGATCCCAATTCGAGGCTGGTGGGACATTAGCAAGCGGGTTTATCACAACCTATCACAAGACAACTTATCTTTCGTGGCGGCGGGTGTGGCATTTTATGCTCTGCTTGCGATCTTTCCTGCATTAGCCGCTACAGTCTCTGTTTACGCTTATTTTGCGTCCCCGACCGATATCCATGAGCAGCTTGATAAAGTCACTGCTATTTTACCAACAAGTAGTCGAGACATTATTTTGCTACAGGTCTCAGAGGTGACTCAGCAATCGCAAAAGGTGTTAAGTGTTAGTGCCATAGGGACTTTATTGTTAACGGTTTGGAGTAGCAGTAAGGGCTGTCAGGCGCTAATAACAGCCTGTAATATCACTTATCATCAGCATAACAAACGACAATTTTTTATGGCGTTACTGGTACGCTTTTTATTTTCGCTAGGTGCCATTGTTGTTGCGCTGGTGGCTTTATTGATCATCGGTATTTTACCGATTGTGCTTAACCTAGTTGGTTTAACAGAGCTTATTGATTTGTTGATCAAGCTCATTACGTGGCCATTGTTAGCCATCACTTTTAATTGCGCTTTGGCATTTTTATATCGTTATGCGCCTCATCGAACTCCGGCAAAATGGCGCTGGATCACACCAGGCTCAATACTGGCTACTTTGCTGTGGATCATCGCATCAATTGGTTTTTCATATTATGTCTCCCAATTTGCAAGCTATAACGAAACGTATGGCTCATTAGGTGGAGTAGTGATTATGTTGATGTGGCTCTATATCAGCGCATACATCATTATTTTTGGTGCAGCAATCAATGCCAGTGCCGAGCAGCAAACTGTGGTTGATAGCACTATAGGGCCTGAGAAAGAGGTGGGTCAACGCGGAGCGACTGTGGCGGATGAATTAACCAAGCAGCAAAATAAACATTCTCTTAAATAGAATGGTTGGCGCGAATTTTACTCATGGTTGTTAACTAAATTAGCTCCTACAATTATTTCATACAATTTACGGGAGTAAAGTTATGAATGTGATTCAACAGTTAAATAGCCATGCCACACAAGATGGTGATGGCGTAAACATTAGCCGTATTCCGGGCTTTGATGGCAAGTATTTAGATCCTTTTTTAATGATCGATGAGCTTAAGTCAGATGATCACAGTGATTTTATGGGTGGTTTTCCTGCGCATCCTCACCGTGGTATTGAAACATTTACGTATATTATTAAAGGCGGCTTCGAGCACCAAGACCAAATGGGTAACAAAAAAGCCATCCGTGCTGGCGATGTGCAGTGGATGAGTACTGGTTTTGGTGTAATCCACAGTGAAATGCCTTTGGCGGATGCCAAAGAGGGCATGCATGGCTTTCAGATTTGGTTAAATATGCCAAGTGCTGAGAAGCTTAGAAAACCGCGTTACCAAGATACCACTGAAGCGCCGGCGCCAACGACTCGAAATGAGCAGGGCGTTGAGCTAAAAGCGTTAGCTGGAAGCTGGGAGTTTGCAGATGAAAATCAGGTTTCTAGCCTACAAGATCTCGCCGCTAACGGCATGCTTGCCGATGTGACTTTACCGGCTGGAACACAGTTTTACCATGCACCGCTTACACAAACTAAGGTGATGCTTTATATCCACACAGGTGAAATTCATACTGAGCAGGGTGGGCCAGTTAAAGCAGGCAGCTTACTTATTTTGGAGCCTGGTAGTGATATTGAATTTAACTCTCAAACTGGTGCGGGCGTGTTGTTGCTTGCTGGTGAGCCGCTTAAGCAACCAATCGCGCATATGGGTCCGTTTGTAATGACAACACAAGCTGAGTTACAGCAAGCAGTACGTGACTATCAGTTAGGTAAATTTGGCACTCTATAGGAGGTTATTGTGGGATTACTCGTAAATGGCCAATGGCAAGATAAATGGTACGACACCGATAACAATCAAGGTGAATTCAAGCGTGAGGCGGCCCAGTTACGTAATTGGGTCACCGCAGATGGTAGTGCGGGAGAAAGCGGTGATGCAGGCTTTAAAGCAGAAAAAGATCGCTATCATCTTTATGTATCTTTGGCCTGTCCTTGGGCACACCGCACCTTGATATTTCGTCATTTAAAAGGCCTTGAAGACTATATTAGTGTATCTGTAGTAAGCCCTGACATGCTTGAACATGGTTGGACATTTGACAAAGATAATCACAGTACGGGGGATGCATTATTCAATACTGATTATTTGCACCAAATTTATACTCGAAATAAACCTGACTACTCTGGTCGCGTAACAGTTCCTGTGCTTTGGGATAAAAAGTCTCAGCGTATCGTGAGTAATGAGTCTGCAGAGATTATTCGCATGTTTAACAGTGCATTTAATGATCTAACAGGCAATGAGCGCGACTTTTACCCTGCGTCGTTGCGTACTGAAATTGATGAAATTAATGATCTTGTTTATAACAATATCAATAACGGTGTTTATCGTGCTGGCTTTGCGACAACGCAAGAAGCCTATGAAGATGCATATGACGACTTATTTGCTGCCCTTGATAAAATTGAGCTGCGTTTGACAGATAATCGTTATTTAGTGGGTGATACATTGACTGAAGCCGACTGGCGACTGTTTACCACTTTAATTCGCTTCGACAGTGTTTACGTGGGTCACTTTAAATGTAATTTGCGTACCATCGAAAGTTACCCTGCGATCAGCAATTATTTGCGTGAGTTATATCAAACTGAAGGAGTGAGTAAGACGGTTGATTTTTACCATATTAAACGCCATTACTACTTCAGCCACACGATGATTAACCCAACGCAGATCGTGCCTAAAGGGCCGGCAATAGACTACTCGCGCCCACACAATCGAGGATAAAAAGTGACTAAAACTAACAGTTTAATTTAGCAATTAAGCTGTTAGTTATAACTATCCATGACCTTGCTAATTGTGTCGATGCCAAACATCACTTTTTGAATAAATGACTCTGAACTTTTCACTAAATTAAAATTAGGGTGCTGTGACCAAATTGCTTGTAGTTTGTCATCAAGCAAGATAGCTTGCTGATCAGATTCGTTTCTTACTGGATTGTTAGAGTGAATGCTTTGCCCAGATTTAGCAGCAGTTTCAAAAAAGATCACCGCATCGTATTGGTTGAGTTCTATTTGTAGGCTGGTATTTAAGCATTGAAAAAACTCATCTTGTTCACCAGGCCAATAGGCAAGCCCATCTAAACTGCCACGATCGCAAAGCATCAAACGATTTGGATGCATGGTTCGCTGAATATGTTCTAGGTGTTTTTGTAAGCTGAAAATGGCTTGCTGGTGTGCTTTGATAAGATGAGGTGAGTCACTACGTTCTATTCCGCCACCAAAAAGCATGGTTGCAGACTCTGGTACCACGACAATTTGTTTAGAAAATTCTCGTCTTAGCAAGTCGATGGCTGTTGTTTTTCCACCACCTGGACCACCTGTTAATACAATCCTTTTTTTCACCTTAAGTTTCCACACATAGCTAGTTTGTGTTTAAGGTAATGAAAATAGCTTGCAAAGAGAAGTAAAAAACAAACTTTACATGATAAAGATCACAACAAGCGTAATAACCAGCTAAAGCGACTGACTTGTTTAAGTTTACCGTCTTTGTTATCTGAGTTATTGAGAGCTTCGTAGCCCATACCTGCAGTGAAAGCACTTGCAATACCGACTTTACTTACAGCAAATCGCTTTAATCTGTACTTAAATGCCTGATGATGCTGACGTTTAATCTCATCTTGCAGATCCATTTGTTGACTCAGCTCAGTTACTTTATGCTGTGGCTTATTGATAAAATAATCAATTAACATCACTCATCCTTATTTAATATTCAATAATTGACGAACACTTTTAAGAGTGTGATCAAAACCAATCTTACTACTTACATAACCAATGTTTTTCCAAAGCCAAGCAAGGCAAAGTAGTTGTAATGCAATCAGTGAGATAGCTGATAGCCACAATGATTGGCTAAAACTGAATATGGCGATACCCACGGTAGCAAGTAAACCAGCCCAAAGCAGTACTAACCCTCCAGCAAAACAAACAAGTAAGATAATAGTTAAGGCGAGAGAGCGTGTTGATAGGCGCCACTCAGCAGCTGCAATCTTTTTGCAAGTACCTGTTTGTTTACGGTAGTCAATGTATAGCTGTTTGGCGTAATCAGATAATTTAGCAAGATGATCTTGCCACTGATCAGCGTTTGGCGGCTGATCAGTGGCACCTTGCGTTTTCTCATCTGTAGATTGAGAAGGCTGCATAACAATTACTTACGACGAATAAGCGCAGATACTAACATGCCTGCAGCAAAGGCAATCCCCGCTGTTGCAAGTGGGTTTTCTGATGCAAGCTGACGAGTTTTACCACTGTATTCGTTAATTTTAGCACGTGCTACAGCTTGTTTATCAGAAAGCGTTTGGGCAGAGCTAGACGCACCTTGACGTACACTTTGCTCGGCACTTGCAGCACGCGTTGATAATGCATCTACAGCGTGATGTGCTGCTTCAGTTGCTTTTTCTGTAAATGGCGCCTCTACTTGAGCCGCTTTCGAGTTTGCACTGCTGTCCGTTGCTGTACTTGTGTTCGATTTTGAAGTTGCGGTAGTCATAATCATTCCTTAAAAAATTGCCATTGAATTGGTAGCTAGTCTGTCGCAACCTTTATACCAAATTGTAAAAGGTATATTTTTCAATGTGTTAATATTGTAGTTGAGTTCTAGGATGGATATTTCCCGTAACTCTTGCAGGGTGATTAAGTAAAAATTACAGCATAAGATAATTTTGTAATTATTCATTGGTTATTCATTAACCATTTTTCCCTAATCCATTACCAAGAAAATTGAAAAAAAATTTTTTTTCGATGTTTTCCACTTTTTCCCACGTAATTCATAGGCTTTGCCTGAGCCCTTATTTTTTCTGGCTTCACAAGGCGCTTATGATGATCTGCTTACTTGACAAAATGGCTTGTCAAGCCCTAAACTGGAGCACTGTGGTAAAAAGTGGTTTTTAGTGGATCAAACTGGATCGGAAATAATCATTAACGATTAATAACCTATTTTTAAGGCAATTTATGTTTCGGGGTGCGAGCTCTCTGAGTTTGGATGATAAAGGACGCTTTGCGGTACCAACTAAGTACCGAGATGCGATCTTGTCTGAAGATCAGGGAACGGTTATTTGCACTGTGGCCTTAAACGAACCTTGTTTGTGGTTATACCCGTTAGCAGAATGGCTCGAAATCGAAGAACGATTATTAAAGATTTCGAACATGAATCCACGTGCTCGCCGCATGCAACGTATGTTGCTTGGTAACGCTACAGAGTATCAACTAGATAAAAATGGCCGAATTCTGCTGGCGCCGTCTTTACGAGCACACGCAGAACTTGGAAAAAAAATCATGTTGGTTGGCTTGATGAACAAGTTTGAAATTTGGGATGAAGATCGTTGGCATGAACAAATGCGCCAAGATACTGAAATTGAACGCCAAGGCGATTTTGAGGCGAATCCTGAGTTCGATAACTTCTCACTCTAACCACAATAATAAAAAGGCAAAAACTAGCTAATGACAGCGCAATTTGAACATGTCTCTGTACTGATGGACGAAACCATAGATGCTTTGGATATTAAACCCGAAGGCATTTATATGGATGGCACATTTGGTCGCGGCGGACACTCAGGGCAAATTCTTGCGCGTTTAAGTGAACAAGGTCGCTTGCAAGCGATTGATCAAGATCCACAAGCAATTAAAGCTGCTGAAAAATTTGCTGATGATGCACGTTTTTCGATTGCCCACACGCGTTTTTCAAATCTTAAAGCCGTTGCTGAAGATAACGATTTAATCGGTAAGGTTGACGGCATTTTGTTAGATATCGGTGTTTCTTCACCACAGCTTGATGATGCTGAACGCGGTTTTAGCTTTATGAAAGATGGCCCGCTCGATATGCGCATGGACCCAACCAGTGGTCGCAGTGCTGCACAATGGTTAGCTGAAGCTGAACTTGAAGATATTACCCATGTGATTAAAACCTACGGTGAGGAAAAGTTTGGTCGTCGCATTGCCCATAAAATCATTGAGACTCGTGAGCACACACCTATTACTAGCACTAAGCAGCTTGCTGATTTAGTCGATGAAGCTGTGCCGGTTAAAGACAAGTATAAGCATCCTGCAACACGAACATTCCAAGCGATCCGTATTTATATCAACAGTGAACTTGAAGAAATTCAAACTGCACTGCAAGCCGCTGTTGACGTTTTAAAGCCAGGTGGACGTTTAGTCGTTATTTCGTTTCACTCGTTAGAAGATCGCATTGTTAAGCAGTTTATAAAAAAACAGAGTAAGGGAGAGGCGATACCCAGAGGTCTGCCTTTGACTGACGCACAAATAAATAAAAACCTGACGTTAAAGGCAGTGGGTAAAGCCATTAAGCCAAGTAAGGCGGAAATTGAAGCTAATCCGCGTTCACGTAGTTCGGTATTAAGGATTGCACAGAGGCTGTAATGAAAGCTAAAGCGGTGAATCGACAACCCAACTTATTTGTGGAAATTTTTAAAGGCCTAGGAGCTAATAAGCTGACCTTGGCCTTATTGGTTGTGATTCTTGCTTCTAGTTTGAGTGTGGTTCAGGTGACGCACTTAGCGCGTCAACAATTGATAGAGCAAGATAAATTATTGCAAGAGCGCGATGAACTCGATCTTGAGTGGCGTTACTTGCTAGTAGAAGAAGAGTTTTATTCGCAGCATGCGCGCATTGAAGAAGTGGCAACCATGCAATTAGAAATGAAGCGGCCAACAAGCAAAGATGAACAGGTGGTAATACTGCAATGAGAAGCAGAGGGAAAAAGCCAACAAATACTTTGATCACATGGCGTTTTTCGCTGGTGTGTTCAGTCGTATTTTTAGTATTCATGTCGCTGGTCGCACGTGCCGCATTTTTACAAGTAATTGAGCCTGATAAAGCGCGCTCAGAAAGTGATAAACGCACGGTACGTGTTGAAAAACAACATGTGCAACGTGGCATGATCTTCGATCGCAATGGTAAAGAACTAGCTGTAAGTGTGCCTGTAGTGAGTGTTTATGCCGACCCTAAAGCGTTAAACAAGTCATTGATCAGTAAGGTACTGCGTCAAGCACGCAAAAACGGTGAAGACCAACAAGCGCTTGCTGAAAACACGGCAGAATTAAACAAACGTATTGCTGCTTATTACAATAATGATATTCGTTGGCGTGAGCTTGCGGATGTACTACGTATTGAACCTAGCAAAATTAACTCTCGTCTTCGTGATAATCCAAAGCGACGCTTTGTCTATTTAAAACGTCAAGTCACTCCTGCGGTTGCTAACTATATTGGCGATCTTCGTTTACCGGGTATCCATTTGCTGGATGAATCAAAACGTTATTATCCAGCCGGTGAAGTGACGGCTCATGTTATTGGTTTCACTAACATTGATGGCCATGGTATTGAAGGGATTGAAAAGCTTTATGAAAAGGCGTTAACGGGCGTTGAAGGTCAGCGCACTATTCGTAAAGATGCCCAAGGTCGTGAAGTAGAGGTGCTTGATGAACGTGAGCGCGTAGAGCCAGAGAGCATTCACTTAAGTATCGACCAACGTATTCAAGCAATTGCTTATAAAGCAGTAAAATCAGCGGTGTTATCTTACAAAGCGACCTCAGGTTCAGCAATGGTTGTGGATGTTAAAACAGGTGAAGTGTTAGCGATGGTAAATAGCCCATCGTTTAACCCAAACAACCTTAATGACGCCGCACCGCATAAGCGCCGTAATCGAGCGATTACCGATTTATTTGAACCTGGCTCCACTGTTAAGCCACTAGCCATTTTAGCTGGTTTAGACTACGGCACAATTCAACCGGATTCAATCGTTGATACATACCCCGGCTGGATGCGAGTAGGCGGTAGTCTAGTACAGGATACCCGTAATCATGGTGAGATGACTTTAAGAGAAATCTTAAAATATTCAAGCAACATGGGGGTGACTAAGGTTAGCCAAGAACTTCCAAAAGATTACTTTGTTGGCCTATATCAAAAAGTTGGCTTTGGTAGCGATAGTGGTACTGGCATGGTTGGTGAGAGTAGTGGTTTATTTTACCCAAATCGCCGTTGGTCTGATCATGAAATTGCTGCACTATCATTTGGTTATAATCTAGCAGTAAGCACCGCACAAATGGCGCGTTTTTATGCCATGTTAGGTTCAGGTGGTGTCATGCGCCCATTGACTGTACTTAAACAAGATTCGGTACCTGAAGGCGAACGTATTTTTCAACAAAAAGACGTTGAAGCTGTTGTCCACATGATGGAAAGCGTATTCGAAAAAGGCGGTACTGCACAAAAAGTTCATGTTGATGGTTATCGTGCCGCAGGTAAGACAGGTACTTCTAAGAAAGCGGCTGTCGGTGGTTATGGTGACGAATACGTTGGTTACTTTGCTGGTATTGCACCTGCGAGTGACCCGCGTTTAGCAGTAGTAGTATTGATTAACGAACCGGGTGGAGATGTTTATTACGGCGGTGCGACGGCAGGCCCTGCATTTGCAGAGATTGTCTCCAATGCCTTAAGAATTCTAAACGTCGCACCGGACAAAGATGCGGTTGCGTACGTAGAAGGCAAAGATAACGATGCGTGATTTAAAACCGATTCTTAATCATATTGATATTGAGGCCAATAGTTTATTGGTCAATCAACTACGTCTTGATAGTCGAGATGTGAAAGCTGGCGATGTGTTTGTTGCCATTAAAGGTCATCAACTTGATGGCGGACAGTTTATTGAAAAAGCCATTGAAAATGGTGCGGTGGCAATAATTGCTGACCGTTTATGTGAGTTCGATTGTGAATTTGAACCACTTTATTTAGTAACAGATTTAGCAAAAAAGTTGCCAGCACTCGCGGCTGCTTTTTATCAACAGCCATCAAAGCAACTTGATTTAGTGGGTGTAACAGGCACCAATGGCAAGTCAACGACAACAGCGATGATCGCGCATTTAGCAGCGTACTGTCAAAAACGCACAGCGGTGATTGGTACACTTGGCTATGGGCACCCTGATAATCTCACTGAGCTTGCTAACACCACACCATCAAGTGTTGATTTGCAGCGTATTTTATCTGAACTCGTAGAGCAACAGAGTGATGTTGTGGCTATGGAAGTTTCGTCACATGGCTTAGTACAGCACCGTGTTGATCATTGTCAGTTTAAAGCTGCGGTGTTTACTAACCTTTCACGTGATCACTTAGATTATCATGGCACTATGGATGCCTATGGCGATGCTAAGTTGATGTTAATGCGTAATCATATGCCAGAGCTTGTGGTGCTTAACCAAGATGATGCTCAAGTTGAGGCATGGTTGGAAAAGTACGACTTTAATAACCTGATTTGTTATGGTCATAAAAATTTAACGCCTGAAAATGCACGCTTTGTGTATTTCAGTGATGTGACTTACGATAATGCAGGTATTTCGGCGAAGTTTGATACCAGCTGGGGGCAGGCTGAGGTTAATTGCACACTATTCGGTGAATTTAACTTATATAATTTAGCCGCTGCAATGGCCACTTTATTAGGTATGGGCTACCCACTCACTTTGTTAGTTGAAGCCTGTAAAACACTGCAACCAGTCGCTGGGCGCATGCAAGCATTTAGTGAGCCAGGTCAACCAACCTGCATTGTTGATTATGCTCATACTCCAGATGCACTTGCTCTTGCATTACAAGCACTACAAAAACATGTACCGGGTGGAGTGAGCTGTGTGTTTGGTTGCGGTGGTGATCGTGATAAAGGTAAACGCCCGATGATGGCCAAAGCCGCAGAAGGCAATGCAGACCGTATTATTGTTACTAGTGATAACCCGCGTAGTGAAGATCCAAACGCTATTATCGCAGATGTGGTTGCAGGTCTTGAACAGCCAGAACTTGCACATTGTGAAGCAGACCGAGCGCTAGCAATTAGTTATGCTATATCACAAGCCGGTGCTGATGATGTAATTTTAATTGCAGGTAAAGGTCACGAAGATTATCAAATTATTGGCGATCAACGAATCGACTTCTGCGATCGTCAATATGTACAACAACAACTAAAAGAAAAATCGCAAGGGGCGCAGTTATGATCCCTATGGATTTTGATTGGCTAGCAAATGTTCTAGCAACAGATTACCAAGGTGGTAATCAAAAGGTAAAAAACATCAACACAGACACTCGTACTTTGTGCGATGGTGAAGTGTTTTTAGCGCTACAAGGCCCCAACTTTGACGGCCACAAATTTGTTGCGCAAGCAAAAGAAAAAGGGGCGATAGCTGCTATTGTTGCGCGTCCCGTTAATGTCGATATTGTACAGTTTGTGGTTAGCGACACGCGCATTGCGTTAGGCCAAATTGGTACTGCTGTCATGGCTCAGGTCGCACCAAAAACGATTGCTATCACAGGTAGCGTAGGTAAAACGACCGTTAAAGAAATGTGTGCGGCGATTTTATCTGATCACGGTGAAGTCCTAGCAACAAAAGGCAACTTTAATAATGACATTGGTGTACCACTGACGTTATTACGCCTTGAGCCACAGCATCAATATGCGGTAATTGAATTAGGTGCCAATCATATTGGTGAAATAGCTTACACTGTTGCAATGACGAAACCTGATGTTGCTGTGGTATGTAATGTTGCAGCTTCTCACTTAGAGGGATTTGGGTCGTTACAAGGTGTAGCAACGGCAAAGGGTGAAATCTATGACGGCTTAAAGCCTGATGGTGTCGCTGTGGTTAACTGCGACAGTGATTTTGCTGATTTTTGGCTCGAAAAATTAAATGATCGCAACGTAAAACGCTTTTCTACTAGCCAACAACTAGATTATTGGGCAGAAGATGTGGTGCTTGATGAACAAGCCCGTGCTTCTTTTGTGCTTTGTAATAAAGATAAAAAAGTGCCTGTCACCCTCGCATTACCTGGAAAACATAATATTGCCAATGCTTTAATTGCCACAGCCTTAACTACTGAGTTGGGTGTAAGCCTTGAAAATGTTGCATCAGCATTAGCAACCATGGGTGAAGTGAAAGGCCGTGTTAACGTCCTTAAAGTATCAGACACTTTGACTGTTATTGATGATACCTACAACGCAAATGTGCAATCGGTTAAAGCGGCAATTGATTTATTAAGTGATATGCCGGGCCGTCGTATTTTTGCGTTAGGAGATATGGGGGAGCTTGGCGAAGAAGCTCGTTTTTATCATCAACAAGTCGGTGAATACGCGCAGCAAAAAGGCATTGATGAGCTGTACAGCCTAGGGGTATTAAGCAAATCAGCCAGTGATGTATTTGAAAAGCCAAACCGCCACTTCTCAAGCCGTGAGCAATTATTACAACAATTACAAAGTGAGCTTGCTCAATCGATGCAAAAAACCACGATCGTTGTAAAAGGTTCGCGTAGTTCTCGTATGGAACTTGTGGTCACAGATTTAGTAAATGGCCAGCAAAATGGCAACAATGGAGTATCGTCATGTTAGTTTGGCTGGCAGAGTATTTAACACAGTATTACAGTGGTTTTAATGTTTTTTCTTACCTTACGCTACGTGCGATTTTAGGTATTTTAACGGCGCTGCTTATCTCTCTTTATTTTGGCCCTAAGCTGATTCGTGCATTGCAAAAAATGCAAATTGGTCAGGTTGTTCGTCACGATGGTCCTGAGTCTCATTTATCTAAAAAAGGCACGCCAACCATGGGCGGCATTTTGATTCTAGGGGCAATTTTTACCAGCACATTACTGTGGGCTGACCTTTCAAATAAATATGTATGGGCAACCCTATTTGTAGTGGGCTCGTTAGGTGTGGTTGGCTTTATTGATGACTACCGTAAAGTGATCCGTAAAGATCCTAAAGGCCTAATTGCGAAGTGGAAATACTTTTGGCAATCAGTGATTGCGTTAGTGGTTGCAAGTGCACTTTATTTTACGTCGCAGCAAGGCAGCGAAACCTCGTTAGTTGTGCCGTTTTTCAAAGACGTGTTACCTCAGCTTGGGCTGTTTTATATCGTTATGACTTACTTTGTAATTGTAGGTACGTCGAACGCGGTAAACCTGACAGATGGCCTTGATGGTCTAGCGATTGTACCTACGATTTTAGTGGCGGCGGCACTTGCCATTATTGCTTACTTGACCGGTAACGTTAATTTCTCAAGCTATCTACATATTCCACACTTACCATTAGCTAGTGAGCTTGTGGTTGTGTGTACTGCGATTGTAGGTGCAGGACTAGGCTTCTTATGGTTTAACACTTACCCAGCACAAGTGTTTATGGGTGATGTAGGCTCATTAGCACTTGGTGGTGCACTGGGTATTATTGCTGTGCTTGTTCGTCAAGAACTGATACTTGTCATCATGGGTGGTGTGTTTGTAATGGAAGCATTGTCGGTGATTTTACAAGTAGGCTCTTACAAATTACGTGGCCAACGTATTTTTAGAATGGCGCCTATTCACCACCATTATGAATTAAAAGGTTGGCCTGAACCGCGCGTTATTGTGCGCTTTTGGATTATTTCAATCGTGCTAGTACTTGCTGGCCTTGCGACATTAAAGATCAGGTAAATGACAGTCATTAACGAGATTAAAAACAAACAAATTTCAGTGCTTGGACTCGGTGTAACCGGTCTGGGCATTGTGCGTTTTTTATTATCTCAGAATATTAAGCCAATCGTTGTTGATAGCCGCTCGGCTCCTCCTGGAGCTGATTGGTTAAACGAGCATGCCAGTGAGTTAACAACCCACTTTGGTGATTTAGAACAGGCTGACTTAGCTAGTAATGACATTATTATCATCAGTCCAGGTCTAAGCCTCGCGACACCTGCTGTAGCAAAAGCGATTGCTGCTGGTGTTGAAGTAATTGGCGATGTTGAATTATTTGCCCGCTTAACCGATAAACCTATCGTTGCTGTGACCGGCTCAAATGGTAAGTCGACTGTAGTTACATTGGCGTTTGAAGTACTTAAAGCGGCCGGTTATAAAGTTGGCCTTGGTGGCAATATTGGCACGGCAGTGCTTGATTTACTGTCTCAAGACTATGATGTATATGTACTTGAACTATCTAGTTTTCAACTTGATACCACTTACAGCTTAAAAGCGAAAAGTGCCTGTGTATTGAATGTCAGCGAAGATCACCTCGATCGTTATCCAAGTTATCAAGCATACATAGATTCTAAGCAAAGTATTTATAACGGCTCAGAGCTTGCTGTAGTTAATGCGATTGATGTGGCTACGCACACTGCAAAGCAACCACAAGTGAGTTTTGCGCTTGCGAATGCAGATTTTGCTTTGGTTGAACATCAAGGTGAACAATACTTTGCAGCACAAGGCAATCCTGTATTACCTGTAAGCTGCTTGAAAGTAGTAGGCTCACATAATCAACAAAATGCGTTAGCGGTCATGGCGTTACTGAGCCCGTTTGCTATTGCTAAAGAGCATTATCAGCAAGCATTCAGTGCCTTTACAGGGCTGGCACATCGTTGTCAGTTTGTCGCTGAAATAAATGAAGTAAAATATTTTAATGATTCAAAGGCGACTAATGTAGGCGCAACCATCGCAGCTATTGATAGCTTGGCGGGCCAAGCAAAGCAATTAGTTGTGATTGCTGGTGGTGATGCGAAAGGGGCTGATTTAGATGCCTTAAAGCCATACTTAAACGACAAAGTGAAAGCGCTTGTTTGTTTCGGTAAAGACGCTAAAGCGTTAGTGGCACTAACTGATAAAGGCCACCTAACAACCAATATGCATGAAGCTGTTCTGTTGGCAAAAAAGTTAAGCACAAGCGGCGATATCGTATTATTAGCACCGGCTTGTGCCAGCATTGATATGTATAACAACTATATGCAACGTGGTGATGACTTTGCACAGTGTGTATTGGCGGAGGCAGTATGATTGCATTTGCTGACATCCGTGAAGCATTAACACCAAAACAATCGCCACAGCTTTATGATGTGCCTTTGTTGTATTGCATGTTGATGTTGATTGGCGTTGGCTTTGTGATGGTAACAAGTGCCTCTATGCCAACAGCAGAACGATTATTTGATAATCCATATCACATTATTATTCGCCACGGCATGTTCTTAATTATGGGCTTTTTCTTGTTTTGGATTGCCACTAACGTGCCTATGGATTGGTGGAAGCGCAGTAACGCCTACTTATTATTACTAGGTTTAGGTTTGCTCGTTTTGGTGCTTATTGTTGGCCGTGAAGTAAATGGTGCAAAGCGTTGGATACCAATTGGTCCTGTTGGCTTTCAGGTTGCTGAGGCCGCCAAGTTGTATTTCTTTAGTTACATTGCAGGTTATTTAGTGCGTAAACGTGAAGAAGTACAAGAGAACTTGAAAGGCTTCTTTAAGCCATTAGCTGTATTTGGTGTTTATGCATTTTTGATTTTGATGCAACCAGATTTAGGAACAGTTGTTGTATTGTTTGTGACGACAGTTGGTTTGTTGTTTTTAGCAGGTGCTAAGCTATGGCAATTTTTTGGTCTTATCTTAACTGGTATTGCAGCAGTTGTGGTGTTGATCATCGCTGAACCATATCGCATGGCTCGAGTAACAGGCTTTTTGGAGCCATGGGAAGATCCATTCGGTAAAGGATATCAGTTAGTACAATCGCTAATGGCATACAGCCAAGGTGGCTGGTTTGGTCAAGGGTTAGGTAATAGCGTGCAAAAACTGCAATACCTACCTGAAGCACATAATGATTTTATCTTTGCTGTGATTGGTGAAGAGCTTGGCTTCTTTGGCGTATTAAGTATTTTGATAGTGCTCGGTGTGTTTGTATTTAGAGCCCTGTTAATTGGCCAAAAAGCGCTGAAATGTGGCAAAGAATACGAAGGCTATTTTGCCTTTGCTATTGGTATCTGGTTTGCGTTTCAAACCATGGTCAATGTTGGCGCTAGCGCGGGTATTTTGCCAACGAAAGGCTTAACATTACCGTTTATTTCATACGGTGGTTCTAGTTTATTAATTATGACCATAGCAACAGGTGTACTTTTGCGAATAGATTTTGAAACCAAAATGGCGACTAAGCAGGCAACCTCACGTGGAGGTAAGCGATGAGTAAAAAGTTACTTGTTGTTGCTGGCGGTACCGGTGGGCATATTTTCCCAGGTATTGCGGTTGCTGACTTTTTAAAGCAACAAGGCTGGCAGGTTAGCTGGATTGGTACCCCTGACAGAATGGAGGCAACTGTCGTTCCTAAGCACAACATTGAGATTGAATTTATCAATGTGAAAGGTGTGCGCGGCAACGGGGTTAAGCGCTTGATTAAAGCACCATTTATGGTGATGAATGCCATTTTTCAAGCACGTAAAATTTTAAAAAAGCAAAAGCCTGATGTTGTTTTAGCTATGGGTGGTTATGTAACTGGACCCACTGGACTTGCAGCGAAAAGCTTAGGTATTCCTTTGGTTATTCATGAGCAAAATGCAGTTGCAGGTATGAGTAACCGTTGGTTAGCAAAGTTTGCTAATAAAGTGCTGGCAGCTTTCCCGTCGGCTTTTGCAAAAGAACAATGTGAAGTGGTTGGCAATCCGGTGCGAGCAAGTGTTGCTAATGTCACTGCTAAAAAAACGACTTCGCCAATCAATGTGCTTGTGGTAGGTGGGTCACTGGGCGCTCAGGTACTCAATGAAACTTTACCTGCTGTATTCAGTGAACTTTCAGCGCTAACAGCGCTTAATATATGGCATCAAACGGGTAAAAATAATGAACCTAATGTGACTGCTAGCTATCAACAGTTAGGGTTAGCTGAAAATAGCAAAGTTGCTGAATTCATTGATGATATGGATAGTGCATATCAATGGGCCGATTTGGTAATTTGCCGCGCTGGTGCGTTAACGGTTAGTGAGATTGCTGCTGCGGGTCGAATGGCGTTATTTGTGCCCTTCCCACATGCTGTAGATGACCATCAAACTGCTAATGCAAAGTATTTAGTCGCTGAGCAAGCTGCATTGATTATGCAACAAAGTGAGTTTAATCAAGCGGCGGTTGTGGAGTTATTAACACCGTATGTCAGCGCACCAGAAAAAATTTCAACAATGGCAAGCAAAGCAAAACAGCTTGCTATTTTAGATGCCACAGCCAATGTTGCAAAGCGCTGTGAGCAACTAGCAGATAGAAGAGATTAGTAGTGAAAGAAAGCACGATGAAAGAAAACAACACTCGCCCTGCGATGCGTCGTATCGACACCATCCACTTTGTTGGTATTGGTGGCGCAGGTATGGGTGGTATTGCCGAAGTACTTGCTTTTGAAGGCTACCGCATCACAGGTTCAGACATTGCGCACAGTGCGATGACTGAGCGCTTAATTCAACTGGGTGCAGAAGTATTTATTGGTCATGACGAAAATAATGTAAAAGATGCCAGTGTTGTGGTGGTATCAAGTGCGATTAATGAGCAAAACCCTGAGATTAAAGCAGCCAAAGCGGCGCGTATTCCAATTGTTCGCCGTGCAGAAATGCTGGCTGAATTAATGCGTTTTCGCCACGGTATCGCAGTGGCAGGCACCCATGGTAAAACCACAACAACCAGTTTAATTGCCAGCATTTATGCACAAGCAGGCCTTGATCCAACCTTTATTATTGGTGGCTTGTTAAATAGTGCAGGGAGTAATGCCAAGGTAGGTAAAAGCGATTTTTTAATAGCTGAAGCTGATGAGAGTGATGCGTCATTCTTACATTTACAACCTATGGTATCGGTGATCACCAATGTAGAAGAAGATCACATGGACACCTATGGCGGTAGCTTAGAAAAAATGAAAGACACGTATGTTGATTTCATTCATAACTTACCGTTTTATGGTTTAGCTGTAGTGTGTATTGATTCTGAAGTTGCGGCAGAGCTGATCCCTCGCTTTGGGCGTCCTGTTATTACCTATGGTGAATCAGCAGAAGCTGATTATCGAATGGCTGATTTTAGCCAAACAGCGAATACTTGTTCATTTAATGTGGTGAATAAACAAGGTGAAAGCCTAGCAGTAACGCTTAATATGCCGGGCAAGCACAACGCGCTTAATGCAACGGCTGCGATTGCAGTTGCTAAAGATCAAAACATTGCT
Organism: Pseudoalteromonas shioyasakiensis; assembly: GCA_013391845.1. Lineage (NCBI taxonomy): Bacteria > Pseudomonadati > Pseudomonadota > Gammaproteobacteria > Alteromonadales > Pseudoalteromonadaceae > Pseudoalteromonas > Pseudoalteromonas shioyasakiensis. The sequence goes on along the minus strand of CP058414.1, from coordinate 3,586,463 downwards.
AACCATGCAATTTTAGAAGCGCTAACAAAATTTGAAGGGGTGGGTCGTCGTTTTCAGCATTACGGAAACTTTGAAAATGAGCGCGGCAATGTCATGTTAGTTGATGATTATGGTCACCACCCATCAGAAGTGGCAGCGACAATTGCGGCGGTTCGTGAAGGGTGGCCGGATAAACGTTTAGTGATGGTTTACCAGCCGCACCGTTATAGTCGTACTCGTGACTTGTACGAGGATTTTGTAAAAGTACTGGCTGACGTTGATCAGTTGTTATTGCTTGATGTGTATTCAGCAGGTGAAGAGCCAATTGTCGGTGCTGACAGCAAGAGTTTATGCCGTAGCTTACGACAGCGAGGTAAAGAGCCATTACATGTTGCTAGTAGCTCTGAGCTTGCCGGTGTACTTGCGAATACACTGCAAGATAATGATTTAGTTTTAACACAGGGCGCTGGTAACATAGGCCAGTTAGTGAAAAAGTTAGCAGCAACTAAGTTGTCTATTGAACAACTAAAGCAGGTAAATGTATGAGCCAGTTAAGCGACAAATTTGGCAAAGTAGCGGTACTTTTTGGTGGCACATCTGCCGAACGAGAAGTTTCTCTAAAATCAGGCCAAGCCGTATTGAGCGCTTTGCAAAGTGTGGGTGTTAATGCCATTGCTTTTGATCCGAAAGATCAGCCGTTATGGCAATTAAAAGAGTTAAACATTGAACGTGTATTTATTGCTCTTCATGGCCGCGGTGGTGAAGATGGCACTATTCAGGGCGCTCTAGAATTTATGGGGATCCCCTATACTGGTAGTGATGTTCTTGGCTCAGCGCTTGCGATGGATAAGGTGCGTTGTAAGCATTTATTTAAAGCAATGGGGCTGAGCACAGCACCCTATGCTGTAGTTGATAGCCGCCATGAATTTGATAGCCAAGCGATTATCAATGAATTTGGCAAAGTGATGGTAAAACCGTCACATGAAGGTTCAAGTATTGGTATGGCAGAAGCAAATAACGCAGAGCAACTAGATACTGCACTTAATGCCGCATTTAAGTTTGATAGCCAAGTACTGGTGGAACAGTGGATCTCAGGCCGTGAATTTACCGTTGCTGTACTAGGGCAAGATGTTCAACCTGTCATTGAGATGACGACGCCAAATGGCTTTTATGACTATCAAGCTAAGTATCAATCAAATACAACTCAGTACCATTGCCCTGCAGATTTATCTGTGCAAGAAACTGAATTATTGCAAGATATGGCATTAAAAGCGTTTGATTTAGTCGGTGCAAGTGGTTGGGGCCGTGTTGATGCAATGCGTGATCAGCAAGGTAACTTTTACTTATTAGAAGTAAATACGGTACCTGGCATGACCGAAAAGTCTTTAGTACCAATGGCGGCAAAAGCGAATGGTTCAAGCTTTGAGCAATTAGTTGTTCGCATTTTGGAGCAAACACTTTAATATGCATCCTTTTTTAGAAAAAGTGCAACAATTAAAACAGCAGTTAAACTGGTCGCTGATTTTTGGTGTGAGCTTTTTTCTATTGGTGATTTTTGCATTAGTAAAAATCACCACAGGCGTCTCAGATTGGTTGGTAGAGAACAAAGACGCGCAAATAAAGCATTTATCAGTTTTAGGGCAGCCCCAATACACTGATGAAAAAGCAATTATTGGTGCAATAAGAAAAGCCGACTTATCGAGTTTTTTTGAATTAGACGTAAAACATGTGCAACGCTTAGTACAAAGCTTGCCTTGGGTTGCTACGGCATCGGTCAGAAAACAATGGCCTGATACCTTGCAGGTATATGTAGTAGAGCACCAAGCTGTAGCGCACTGGAATAGTGATTTACTGTTAAATCAAGCTGGTGAAGTGTTTCAAGCAAGTAGTGACAAATTACCCACTAGCTTGCCTCAACTATATGGCCCAGAAGGCAGTGAAATCGAAGCGTGGACAGCATTTCGTCAATTTCAAGAAATGCTAAAATTGAATAACTTAGAGCTGACCAGTTTAGCGCTTTCTGAGCGCTTTTCGTGGCAGTTATGGCTTGATAACGGCATTCGCCTGAACTTAGGCCGCAAAGAAAAAGCAAAGCGTGTACAGCGTTTTATTGACGTGTATCCGCGCATGGAACAACGTGCAGATGCACAAATCGATGTTGTTGATTTACGGTATGATACCGGCCTTGCAGTGAGCTGGAAGCCATTGCAAGAAGAACAATTAGAAAATAAGAGTAAGGCATGACCAAGTCAGCAGAAAGAAACCTAGTGATTGGATTAGACGTTGGCACATCGAAAGTTGTGGCCACCGTTGGTGAAATCACCGCAGATAATAAACTAAGCATTGTGGGTGTTGGCAGCCAAGTATCGCATGGTATGGATAAAGGTGGCGTTAACGACCTTAACCTTGTTTCTGAGTCGATTCGTCGCGCTATAGACGAAGCTGAGTTGATGGCTGATTGTCGTATCAGCTCTGTTTATTTGGGTATTTCTGGAAAACATATCCAGTGCCAAAACGAAAGCGGTGTCGTTGCGATTAACAACACTGAAGTGACTGACGAAGATATTGAAAATGTGATCCACATTGCTCGTTCGGTCCCTATTTCGGCAGAACGAAAAATGCTGCATGCACTGCCACAAGAGTACAGCATCGATATGCAAGAAGGGATTAAAAACCCATTAGGTATGAGCGGTGTACGTATGGAAGCTCGGGCGCATATCATTACTTGCTCAAACGATATGGCTAAGAATATCGAAAAATGTGTTGAGCGCTGTGGGCTTGAAGTTGATCAGTTGATCTTCACGGCATTGGCATCATGTTATTCAGTATTAACCGACGATGAAAAAGAGCTCGGTGTAGCTGTTTTAGATATTGGTGGTGGTACGATGGATATCACTATTTATATTAATGGTGCGCTTCGTCACTCAGCCGTTATTCCGGTAGCTGGTAACCAAGTGACTGGTGATATTGCAAAAATATTTAGAACTCCTATATCACATGCTGAGTCACTCAAAGTACAATATGCGTGTGCAAGTAGCCAAATGGCAAGCAACGAAGATACGATTGAAGTACCGAGTGTAGGTGGCAGACCTGCGCGTATTATGTCGCGCCATACCTTATCTGAGGTTGTTGAGCCACGTTTTAGAGAGTTATTTGAGCTGGCTATGGAAGAAATACGTCGCTCAGGTTTTGAAGACCAAATTGCTGCAGGTCTCGTCATTACTGGCGGAACAGCAAAAATGGCTGGGGCAATGGAAGTGGCAGAAGACATTTTCCAAATGCCAGTCAGAATTGGCAAGCCGATCGGGATGGTTGGTTTGACAGATTATGTAGATGATCCTTCGTACGCGACCGCGGTTGGTTTGTTACAATACGGCCGTACTATGCAATCGATGAATGCACAAAAATCGAAAGCTGAAGGTGATAATAATTGGTGGAACCGTATTACTAAATGGTTCCAAGGTGAGTTTTAAAACTCAAGTCGGAGAGTAAACATGTTTGATATGATGGAACAGCACAGCGAAGAAGCTGTCATTAAAGTAATTGGCGTGGGCGGTGGCGGCGGTAACGCTGTTGAGCACATGGTAAAACAACAAATTGAAGGCGTACGTTTCATTGCCGCGAATACGGATGCACAAGCATTACGTAATTCATCAGCTGATGTAACTGTACAGCTAGGTACACAAATCACCTCTGGTCTAGGTGCGGGTGCTAACCCAGAAGTGGGCCGTAATTCAGCTGAAGAAGACGCTGAGACTATCCGTGCCAGCCTTGAAGGCGCTGACATGGTGTTCATCGCGGCTGGTATGGGTGGTGGTACCGGTACAGGTGCTGCGCCAGTGGTTGCTAAAATTGCTAAAGAGTTAGGCATTTTAACGGTTGCAGTTGTAACGCGCCCGTTTGACTTTGAAGGTAAAAAGCGTGCTGCAGCTGCTGAACAAGGCATTAATGAATTGTCAGAAACTGTAGATTCACTTATTACAATTCCTAACAACAAATTGCTTAAAGTTTTAGGCAAAGGCACTACACTATTAGATGCCTTCGCAAAAGCGAATGACGTTTTATTTGGTGCGGTACAAGGTATTGCAGAGCTAATCACCCGTTCTGGTCTAATCAACGTGGATTTCGCCGACGTACGTACTGTTATGTCAGCGATGGGGACTGCGATGATGGGTACAGCATCTGCGTCTGGTCCTGACCGAGCACAAGAAGCGGCAGAAGCAGCTATCTCAAGCCCACTACTTGAAGATGTCGATTTAACAGGTGCTAAAGGTATCCTAGTTAATATCACTGCAGGTATGGATATTGCGATTGAAGAATTTGAAATCGTTGGTAACCACGTTAAAGCACTTGCGTCAGAAAACGCAACAGTGGTTGTAGGTGCGGTAATTGACCCTGAAATGAGCGACGAGTTACGTGTAACGGTTGTTGCAACAGGTTTAGGCGGCGATCGTCGTCCACAGTTTGGTATTGTTGATAATGGCTTTAAGAAAGCATCAGGTTCTGATGTACAAAGCTCAATGAACCAAACAACGAGCAGCATGTATGTACCAAGCTTTGCAAGTCAAGGTAGCAGCGATGATGTAAGCATGTCATCTGCGTCTGAAAAGCAAGAGCCAGTACAACAAAGTACAACGAGCAGCTCAGTATCTAGCAGCACTGAGAGCAGCAAAAAATCTGATAAGTCAGAAGGGGGAGATTATTTCGATATCCCTGCTTTTCTTAGAAAGCAAGCTGACTAAATAGACTTTTACTGGTTATTTTGTTTGATAAATAAACAAATTGGCAGCTGGATGTATTTATGATACAATTCGCCGTCTAACTGTAACTATAAGTGAGCGAACCTATGATTAAACAGCGTACGATTGCAGAAGTAGTCAAAGCCATAGGAATTGGACTTCATAAAGGTGAGAAGGTCACTATTACTCTCCGACCTGCGAGCGCAAATACTGGGATAGTATTTCGTCGCGTAGACCTTGATCCGGTTGTTGATTTTGAAACAACACCAGAAGCCGTTGGTGATACGCAACTATGTACCTGTTTAACAAACAAAGATGGCGTTCGTTTATCTACGACTGAGCACCTTATTGCGGCGGTAGCGGCAATGGGTATTGATAATCTAATTGTTGAATTAGACAGCTCAGAAGTACCAATCATGGATGGTAGTGCATTACCATTCATCTATTTGTTACAAAAAGGCGGCATTAAAGAAGTAAATGCAGCTAAGCGCTTTATTCGTATTAAAGAAAAAGTACGTATTGAAGAAGGCGATAAATGGGCTGAGATCGAACCATACGATGGTTTCCACATCGATTTTGAAATTGCGTTTGATCACCCAGCAATCAATGAAAGCCGCCAACGTATCGGTTTAGATATCACGGCACAAAGCTTCACTGAAGAAATCAGCCGCGCACGTACTTTCGGCTTTATGAAAGATATCGAGTATATGCACGCTAACAACCTAGCATTAGGTGGTAGCATGGATAACGCAGTTGTATTGGATGAGTTTAAAGTACTAAATCCAAACGGCTTACGTTATAGCGATGAGTTTGTGAAACACAAGATCTTAGACTGTGTGGGCGATATGTTTATGACTGGCCACAACATTCTAGGTAAAATCACGGCTTATAAATCAGGCCATGATTTAAACAATAAACTACTTCGTAAAATTATGGCGACTGAGTCAGCATGGGAATGGGCAACATTCGATACCCCAGTAACGATGCCAGCACCAGGCCTAGAAGTAGCGACAGCTTAATCGCAAGCATATTACAGTTATAAAAAATGACGCTTTAAGCGTCATTTTTTTTTGCCAATCATTTATCTAGAACTATAAGCCAAGAATCGCTTCAAGCTCGACCAACTGATTGATTTGATAGGTTGGTTTAATATCTTCTGGTAACTCAACCCCAGGATGTTGCAACCAGCAAGTGTCGATACCGACATTGTGTCCGCCTAAAATATCGCTGGCGGCGGTATCACCAACCATTAAAATCTGCTCTTTTGGCGGATTACCCATGAGTTGAAATGTATGTTGAAAAATTTCTGGGGCAGGCTTTGCTTTACCGACTAATTCTGAAATAACAAGCCAATCGAACATATCCTGTAGACCAGTGTGCTCTAGGCGTTTTTGTTGTAACTTAGCAAATCCATTGGTAATGATGCCTAGCTTGGCGTGTGGTTTTAATTTTGTTAGTAATTCAACGGCACCGGGTAGTGGCACACAAATAGAAGCCATAGCGTCTAAGAAGCCATCGTTCAGTGCTTTTGCTGGCACATCGAGTTTATTCGCCCATTCTGTAAAGCGAGTTATCTGCAGCTCACTAGCAGTAATTTCGTGCTTTTGATAAGCAACCCAAAGCGGCTTATTGGTTGCTTGGTAATGATGATAATCTGAATCAGTAAATTCTACGCCGTAATTAGCGAACATCACTTTTAAACCTTCAAATGCATTAAAGCTAAATAGCGTTTCATCGGCATCGAATAATACGTGGCTATACTTCATGGTTATCCTAATTACTGATTGAATAGAGTAGGGTGTAAAAATGGCGCCATTGCCAGTGTCAGCGCTTGTACATAAGTGCTTTCACGCGTAGCAAGGTGATTGGTTAGTAAGCCAATAGCGCCACCTTGTTGTTTAATATTAACGGTATTGAATGCATCATCCATGACATCACCTAGTTCTTTACCAGCTAGCAAGGCATCGTAAAAAGGTTGCGGTAACGGCAGGTTACTACTGCGACCAACGCTAAATTGTTGCGTGTTTGCAATCACCACAAAGGCAAAGGTTGCTGCGCCATAACTAAATTGTTCTGCGCCACCTTCCATTGCTGCATAAAAGTCGGCATCAAAGTGGTTTTGGCAATATTTAACACGATTTTCAGCGCCAATACGGGTTTCGTCTTCGCCTAGCGGCTGATCTGGAACACCAGAAGGCGCATGTTCGCCTAGGCATTCAATCGTATGGTTTGGGAAGTAAAGACTAAAGACATGTTTAGCTGCGTTAATTTTAACAGGGTTCTTTGAACCGACAATAACACGTAATGTTTGTTTCAAGCCGACGACTCCATTATTTTCGACAGAGTCAGCAGTGTACCCGAGTGAGTTAAATCGGCAAGTCAACCGGGGCTAAATTTTCAAGTGCGCGCTTTTTCAAAATAATATCTTTAATTAACGGCGTTAAAACGAGCTCCATTGCTAAGCCCATTTTGCCTCCAGGCACCACAAGCGTATTAATACGAGACATAAAACTGCCTTCAATCATGCTCAAGTAGTAGGGAAAATCCACGTCATCTATGCCGCGAAAGCGGATAACAACAAAGCTTTCATCTAAAGAAGGAATATCTTTTGCGCTGAATGGGTTTGAGGTATCAACGGTAGGCACTCGCTGGAAGTTAATATGAGTACGCGAAAACTGCGGAGTAATATGGTTTATGTAGTCGTCCATTGAACGCACAATAGAGCCCATTACCGCTTCACGAGAGTGGCCTCGTTCAGAGGTGTCGCGAATGAGCTTTTGGATCCACTCAAGGTTAATAATAGGCACCATGCCAATCAATAAATCAACATGCTTAGCAACATCATGATTCTCATCGACAGCACCACCATGTAAACCTTCATAGAATAAGATATCTGTATTTGATTCTAAATCTTGCCAAGGGGTAAAGGTGCCCGGTAGTTGGTTATAAGGAACCGCTTCGTCAAAGGTATGTAAGTAGCGTCTGATTTTACCTTGCCCGGTTTCGCCATATTGGTAAAAAAGCTCCTCAAGGGCGCCAAAATCGTTAGCTTCTCGGCCAAAGTAGCTAATATGCTTGCCTTCTTGTTGTGCTTCACGAACTTTTTTATCCATCTCTGGACGCGTATAACGATGAAAGCTATCGCCTTCGATGAAGGCTGCATCAATGCTTAAGCTTCTAAAAATGTGCTTAATAGCATTGGTGGTTGTGGTAGTCCCCGCCCCAGATGAACCGGTAATAGCGATGATTGGGTGTTTAGCTGACATAATTATTCTCGTTATTGTTGATACCAGTCGGCTTAAATTGTTAACCATTCTAGCGTGTTAAATGGTCAGTTACTTAGCTCGATTGGTATTATCGTGCATAAAATCAATCAGTAGAAACTGATAAAAAACGAACACGTCCTAGTTATAAAGGTCGAGCATGGTAAGGTCAAGTGACTGGCGGATTAATTAACGCTATCATGGGCTGATAAAAATTAAAACGAGAGAACAACATGAAATTGATTTCGTCTTTACTTTTCGTCGCAGCAGGGACATTTTTTACCAGTCACTTACATGCAGCGATGCCTAAAAGCGAAATATTACTTGCCGAGTTAGACACCCCATATGGTATGCAGGTGTCGCGAGTAACAGATGATAAAGCTTATAATAATCAACCATTTTTAGTTGATACAGGGCTTTACTATACCCATGAGGTTGTTGACGAAAATGGCCAGTCACAAACCGATATTGCGTTTTATAACTTTACATCTAAGAGCAGCGTGAATATCACCAACACGCCTGTCAGTGAATACTCGCCTACGCTGATGCCAAATCAGCAAGCCTTGTCGGCAATCGTGGTCGAAGCAGATGGCAAGCAAAAGTTATGGCAGTATCCATTAGCAGAAGAATCTGTTGCTAGCCGAGTTTTTGAATGGATTGAGCCGGTTGGCTACCACGCTTGGGGCGCTGATGAAGATCTGATTATGTTCATCTTAGGTGAGCCGCATACGTTGCAATACACTCGTGTTGCAGCTGCTAAACCGCGTGTCATTGCCGGTGATATTGGCCGTACTTTAATTTTTGATGAACACACAAACAGTTATTTGTTTAGTTATAACAAAGATAGCCAAAACTGGGTTGCACGCTTTACGCCGCAAACTGAGGAAGTTAATGATTTATTTAGATTACCGGAGTCGGTGCAAGACTTTGCTTTAATTGACAAAGACACTGTAGCCTATGCGGTTAATAACCGAGTTCATAAGCGCAGTTTGACAGAGCCTGAAGTAGTATCACAGTGGCTCGATTTAAGACGCTTTTGTGAAGGTTCAATCTCGCGTTTAAATTACAAACAGAGCAAGCTGGCATTTGTATGTAATAAATGAGTAACGGTTTCAGCCTGATTGCTGTACTGTGGCTAAACTATCCACGTTATATGTAAGGAACGCCTTTGTCTTTTTCTGCCGAGCAAGTGAGTGTACAGCTGGTAAAAGCGGGCTGCCGCAGTAATTTTAAAATTAAGAATATTAACGAATTTATGCCAGCTAGCTCAAAAGAGGCATTTTATGTTCATGAGCAAAGTGGCCAAGCAAAAATCGTTATTAGACCTATTTTTGAAGTATTCAGTGCTGATTTCGAGTCAATAGAGGGCATTACGCGTATCAAAGACTACTTTCACAGTAGTGAAATGACCCGTTTTCCAACGCGCATTTATAAAAGTGCACAGCCCATTCATTATGGTATTGCATTTAAAGTCACCTCACCTGAAGCGGCTGAGCAATTTATAACTAAGTTAACTGCTATTTTAGCGCAATAAAAAAGGGCCACATTGTGGCCCTTTTCGTATTTGCTTTAATTAGCGTTTTAGGAAACTATTCACTGAATTTAACTCACGTTTTTTCAGTGCGATACAATCATTAACACTTTCTTCAAGCTTACTAAGAGAGCGAGCATAACCTGGTACTTCAGTGATTTTATCGTTGAAGAAGGTTTTAGTTTTCTCTAGGCTTTGCGCATCACAGCTTGCGGTTGTGAAGAATGGTAAGTTTGGAACAAAGAACGGAGGTAAGTTCTTAGTGATAGCATCGTAATTGTTGTAAATCCATTCAATAAACAGTGCTTCACGCTCTTTACCATAACCCAAACCACCTAATAACGTACGCATATCAGAGGCTGTTACGTTATCTGTTAAGCTGTACTCTAGAACCGCTTTTTGTAACTCAGGTTTACCAAAGTAACCCATCGCTGCCAGCATTTTAGTACGAACTTGAGGATCTTTGGTGGTTTTAAAGGTTTGCTTGTACTTTTCAAGTAACTTGGCATCACCATGGTAAGCCGCAAGGTTTAAGTAAGTTGATGCTAAATATGGGTCAACATTTTCAGGGTTGCTTAAGTACAACGCCGCTTGTGCTTTTGCGGTATCAATGACTTTTTGATCTTGGCCATCAAAACCTAAACGGGCAATAACTTGCGCACGTAATTGCGATACCGCAGCGTCTTCACCTACTTTTGCTGTTAAGCCATACTGCTTCGCCGCAGGTGCAATGCTGTTACGGATAAACTTAGGCCATAGGTCACGGTTGCTGTCGTCTTCGAATACGCGTTTTTGAGCAGCAAGGTAACCTAATGCTGTGTTTGCCACTAATGGGTGAGCATCACTCACAAAAGCTTCTAAAGTTTGCATTAAGTGAGCCGCAGAGATAACACCTGCATCAAGTAATGAATCAACTGCAGAAAGTAGCGCTAAGCGCTCACGCACCGTTAGCTTGTCAGCAGCATTCTCTAATAGAGCATTAAACTGTGCATCATTTAACACCCAACGGTAATAACCCATAGCCCCTTGATCTGGGTAGATCCACTCAGGTTCAAAGTCGAGAGTTAGTTGCTGTGTTTCTCTGTTCAGCAGTACACTTGCGGTTTTAACTTTGTCGCCCGCACCATACTTAATAGAAACCGGAACATTCCAAAGCTGTGCAGGTGCATCAACGCCAGCATTTACAAAGCGGCTTTGGCTGATATTAATTTTCTTACCATCTTGCGTTACTTTAATAAGAGGGAAAGATGATTGTTCGATAAACGATTTCAGAACACTTGCTACATCTTTATTAGACGCTTCGCCTAATGCTTGCCAAAGATCGGCTGCTTCTGCATTTTTATAAGAGAATTTCTTCAAATAAGCACGAATACCCTGTTGGAATGCCTCTTCGCCTATCCAGTTTTCAACCATAGATAACACTGCGCTGCCTTTACTGTAAGCAAGGCCTAAGCCATCCATGATATCTGCTTCGGTTTTGATTGGCTTACGAATAGGCTTAGTACTTAAACGCGCGTCTAATGCCATTACATAATTTTGTGGTAAGTCTAAGTGTGATTCAAACTCTGGGTTGATTTGCGCAGTGATCTTCGCTGCCATCCAGCTTGCGAACGCTTCGTTTAACCATAAGTCATTCCACCATTTCATGGTAACTAGGTTACCGTACCATTGGTGCGCTAATTCATGGGCAATGATTGATACATTACGCTCTTTTTTACTGCGCGTTGCTGTTGCTAGATCTACCAGTAAAATGTCTTCACGGTAAGTAACTAGACCAGCATTTTCCATCGCGCCAAATGGGAATTCTGGCACTGCCACTGAGTCTAGTTTTTTGTAAACGTAAGGAATGCCAAAATAATCTTCCAGTGCTTTTAACACTCGAGGCATATTTTCTTTTGCGTAGTCAGCAAGATGAATTTTACCTTGTGGAGTCAGAACGCGGCCAGGAATTGGCATGCCTTTAATTTCGAGCTCTTCAAATGGGCCGACAGCCATTGCTACTAAGTAAGAAGGAATCGGTGGTGTTTTGTCGAAAAAGTGCGTTGTCATATCGCCATCAACTTTGGTTTTTAATACCGGTGTATTGGCATACACTTTTTGTGATGTTGGCGCAGTGATTGTTAGTTGAAATGGAATTTTATAACTTGGCTCATCAAAAACAGGGAATGCGCGACGAGCATCACTCATTTCAAATTGTGTGAAAAGATAAGGCGTACCTTGATCTAGAGTTTTATATAAACCAACACTTTGACGGTTGTAAGGTGCTGTAAAATCAACTTTTAATGTGTATTTCCCAGGTTGAATTTTTTCATCACAAGAAAATTTAACTTTACCTGTTTTTAGCATTTCAGCGCTTAGGTCACAGTTTTCTGCACCTAAAATTTTTGCCATGCTAACGGCATAATCAATACCGTTTAATTCGATATAATTTGTCGCTTTTAGAACTTCTAGGGCAATTTCGGTATGACCAGAAAAATTGTCCTTTGCAGGATCAAGCGTAAGTGCTACTTGTTGTGAACTAGGCTTGGCAAGCTTTTCGATAACATATTCATTGGCATGGGCAGAGCTAACAGCAAGTGCAACACTCACCGTTAATAGGCATTTTAAGAACATAAGTATCCCTGATTTTTTGTTGTTAGAAAGGCACCTGCTATGAGGGGCGAATCACCATGCTATCAGGTTTTAATTTGAACAGTAATAAATAGTTAGTAACAAAGTTTGTCAGCTAATTATGGCGGTCGATGAAACGTTGCCAATGCAGTTGTGGGTTTATTTGTCGCACATTTTGTAGCACGGTATTTAATAACTGCATATCAATAAAGCGTTGCTCATTGTAATCTTTAAAACCAAGTAAGTAGTTAAAGGCGTCTTTACAGTTGGCTTGCAGTGCGTGAATGCGAACTTGTTGTTCAAAGTTAAGTCGTAAGCTACTAATCGCAGTTTTCATACCTTGTTGATCAACACTGGGAATAGCGCATTTTTGTAAATAACCAGCGCGTTCACCTTCACCAGAAAACCAAATACGCACTTTTTCGCTATAGCGACCTGATTTAGCAGGTAAATCAAACATCAGCCGTTGCTGGTTTTGTTCGCTTAAATAGCTTAAGTATTGGTTAAGTCCTGCATCGAGTAATGCATTGTGGATAGGCACATAGCGGGGCTTTATCTTGCCATGAGTATGAAAATCAAAGCAGCGGACACCATCTAGGGTGACAATATTATCAAGGGTTAAATGGCCAATTTCATCACTGTATGCACCGGTGTAGTAGGCAAATAAAGGAAGCCAAAAGTGCCAGTGCTTAGCTTGTTCACGCACCAAACGCTGATCACCGTAAATGTAACCATTATATAGGGTATGTAATTCCATAGCCGAAAAGGGCCTACGGCCAAGATGGGACTTCAACCTAATACCTTGATAATAAAGATGTGTCGAAGAGTATACCTGATATACCCAAACCTCCTCAAGATGCGAGTTTCAGTTGGAATTAAAAGCGATTTAGGCAAGGCATTGATTGCAAGTAATAGTGGTTCTATTGTTAAAATCAATAACGCAGTATAAATCGCTTTTAAACCAACCCTTCGGGCGCTTCACAGGCACTTACTCTCATCGTTGTTACTTTTTAAAAGGGACTGCCATTGTTGCAAAGTAACGCCTTGATATTAAGCACCTGTGAAACGCTGAATTCTGCATCTTGAGGAGGTTTGGGTATAAGTATCAAGTTTCCAGCTTAACGACACTGCTATAAAAGTAGCAGTGTCGTTGTAAGACTAAGGATTGCTATTAATCACAAAGCGCTTTAGCTAGACCAACCGGTTCGATTTCAACGCAAACTTGATCATCGTTCCAGTTTAAACCCACAAGTGCATCATCTTCGTTAAGGTCTTCAACCCACTCATCAAGAAATTCGTCTAGGCCAATTTCAACGGGCGTATAGTCTTGCCACTCATCTTTACATTGTGCTTTTGCAGCGTCTTCAGTGCCCCAAAGTAATAGCACATCTGTGTCGCTAAATTGGTTTGATTCACAGACAACAAAACCACCATCTTCGGCACCCAGTGCCCACATAGATTCGTTCAAACGAACTTTTTCTACAAAGCTAACTAATTCTGATTCAATTTCGATATCGCTCATTTGCGTAACCCTTATCTTTATATTCGTGGATCTGTTTGTTGTACCGCCGCTTTGTCGGCGAATTTATGATAAAAATCAACTAAGTTTTTTAGTTGGCTAAAATCAGTTAATTCACGGAAGCGGATCCAATCTAGCAAGCAGTATAAACTGATGTTGAGGTATTCACAGCTTTTAAATACTGGCTCTGATAAATGACTATTTAAATAGGCTAATGTTTCAACAATTCGTTCATTCTGTAAATTAAAAAATAGTTTGTCGCTGTTGGTATCAAACCCTGAACGCTGACAAAGTAAAATTTCTACCAGTGAATCATTGCAGGCATTGATAATGGTTAAATAGTTCTCTTGCTGCCAGCTAAGTAACGGCTGATCAGCTTTCTCGAGCAAGTAGCGAATAATTGAGTTGGAATCACATAAGGTAAAATCATGGTCGATTAATACAGGAATTTTTCTGGCAGGGTTGTGGGCAATCATGGTTTGTCTGTCTTGCTCAGAGAAAATATCCAAATTAATAAAATCAATAGGTAGGTTATTAAGTGCCGCCCAAATTCGAATACGGCGCACAAAAGGTGATGTGGTCGAGCCTAGTAATTGCATGATGGTATCCTTTGCAAAAAAAAGCCGCTGTGAAGCGGCTTTTTGAAATCAATTTGTAAATTAGTCAGTACGGCTTGTTACTTCTAGAAGGTGATAACCAAACTGGGTTTGCACTGGACCTTGTACTTGGTTAATTGGTGCAGAGAATACGACTTTGTCGAATTCAGGAACCATCATGCCAGGGCCAAACTCACCTAATGCACCGCCATCTTGACCTGATGGGCAATTAGAATGAGCACGAGCAAGTTCTGCAAAGTCAGCTCCTTGCTCAATTTGCTGTTTTAAATCTAAACAGTGAGCTTCACTGTCTACGAGAATGTGTCTTGCACTGGCTACTGCCATAACATCTCCTAATGTGTGTTTTAGTATTAAATTACTAGTTTAGTTCAATATTTACCGAACGAAAAATTAAATTTATTTTGCAGTCAGCTCAGCTTCAATTGCATCGCGTAAAGTCTGCGATTGTGGCTTGGTTTTACTGTTAAAGCGCTGCACTGTCTTACGATCTGCAGACACTAAGTATTTGTAAAAGTTCCAGTTAGGTGAGCTTGTAACTTCGTTTAAATGTTTGAATATGGGGTTTGCATCACTTCCGCGAACGGCACTGGTAGCCAACATATTAAAAGTCACCCCATAATTGATGAAACATACTTTTGCAGTGTCTTTTTCATCGTCTTCTTCTTGGAAAAAGTCATCAGATGGAAAACCCAATACAACTAAGCCCTGGTCTTTGTATTCCTTATGGAGAGCTTCTAAGCCTTCAAATTGACCTGTAAAGCCACAATTACTTGCGGTATTGACGATTAAAAGTGGTTTGTTTTTGAATTCGCAAAAATTAATAGACTCTTTCGAACGCAATTTCCTCATCGTAACATTGGTGAAATCGTCACATTGGCTGCTTGCTTTAGGCGCTTCTGCGGCTTCAGTGGTTTGTGCTGCAAGGTTTGTTGTTATTAGGCCTGCTGCAAGTAACAAGGCATATTTATACATAGTTATTTCCCGCTAGTTATTTGTGTTGAATATACGCTAATATGCGGCAAAGTGATCATTTAATTTCAGCTATTTATGACGATTCGAAAAGCAACACAAAACGATTTAACTGACATAGTCGCTATTTATAACGAGACCATTCCTGGGCGTATGGTAACCGCAGATACAGAAGAGGTATCGGTTGCAGACAAACAAGCTTGGTTTGAAAGTCACACAGAAAAAAGACCGATCTTTGTTTTTGAGCAACAAGGTAAAGTGCTCGCTTGGTTAAGCTATAAGTCTTTTTATGGCCGCCCAGCCTATGATGGTACTGTTGAAATTAGCATTTATATCACACAACAAGCTCAAGGGCAGGGGCTTGGAAAACAATTGCTTACATTTTCAGAACACCATGCAAAAACGCTCGGCATTAAGGTTTTGTTGGCCTTTATTTTTAGTCATAATCTACCAAGCATAAATCTGTTTAATCGTTTTAATTACAAGGTCTGGGGAGAACTTCCTGAGATTGCGATTATGGATAATAAAGCATACAGTCTGACAATTTTAGGTAAGCGTTTAGACAGTTAATTCGTTAAAAGCTAATAAAAAATGCGGTACAAATTGTGACCCATTGCGATTTTAGGCTACGCTAAAATAGGTATTTATTATTAAGCGAGTCTAGTCTACTGTGCGAAGAATTTTAATTGTTGATAGCAATAGTGTTTTAGCAATGCGGGTCAAGGTTCTACTTGAGCTCATTGGTTGTAGGGTTGAGCTATTACATTTTGCAATGGTCGATGATGCTGTTTTAGAGCAAGACTTTGATCTTGTGGCTGCGTCTCATGGTGTGCCAACCACAGTTATTAAAACGCTAATGGGGGTATTCTCACAAGAGCACTTCTTGCTGTTAGCGCCTAAAGCGCAGCGTAGTGATTTACTTGAACATTTTAGTGAAGTAAATCGCTTGTTACCTAATGCTGTGGTGATTTACCCCTTTTTTGCAAATAAAGAAATTAGCTCTTTATTAGAGGGGGTGCTTGAGTTAGAAAGTAACAATATTCTTCAACTTCCTACAGTACTTCTTGTTGACCATAGCGCAGAACGTTTGGCTCAAGTTGCCCTAAATCTCAAAGGGGCACATATTAAAACTTACACCGCAGATAACACAGCATCAGCTCTGGATGTTTTTAAAGAGCACAATATTGATTTACTCATCAGCGATTTTACTTTTCCTAATGGTACAGGCCTTGAGCTCTTTAATAAGCTCAAAACACATCAGCCAAATAGTCGTTGCTTGCTTTATACCTCAAAGCCTGACCAAGTCTCAATGGTAGCGGCTATTCGCCAAGGGGTGGAAGATGTTCTTATTAAGCCGGTTGATGATAATAGTTTATTGCAATCAGTACATAAACTTTGGCAAACCGAATTATTAAGACGCCACAACACTGAATTAGTTGAGCGTTTGCAAAATACCGTTGATGCACTCATTGAAAAAGACAGTTTACTTCGGGTCATTTTTAAACATACCCCAGATGCCATTATTTTATTTGAACGCGGTGGTAAGGTTATAGAAACTAACGACGCCTGTGAGCTGCTTTTTGAAAAACCGTTAAAAGAGTTTGAGAATTGCTCGGTATTTGAGTTTTTTGATGTTGCTTCAACTGAGCGAATTAAAGATAAGATCGCGACTTTAAATAAGAACCGTCAGTTTAGTTGTGACTTGCGACTACTCAAGAAAAACGGCAGCGAGGTACCTTTAGTTGGCTCGTTTAACGAAATTGATCATCATGGTGAAATAGCATTAGCGGTGATCTTTAAAAATGTAACGCACCTTAAAGAGAAAGAAGATTTACTCGTTGAAGCTAAAGACTTACTTGAAGAAGAGGTTAAAGCACGTACCGCACAGCTAGAGCATGCTAAAAATGTTGCTGAAGCAGCAAGCCATAGTAAATCTGAGTTTTTGGCTAATATGTCTCATGAGCTAAGAACCCCCATGCATTCAATTCTTAGCTTTGCTCGGTTTGGGCTTGATAAGGTTGCCAACGACGATTTAAGTAAAGACAAGTTAAACAAATACCTATCGAGAATTGAGCAAAGTGGTGAACGATTATTGTCGCTTCTAAATAACTTGCTCGATCTATCGAAACTTGATGTCGGGAAATTCCCGTTCAATCCGCAAAAGCATAACTTAAGCAATATTATAAAAACTAGTATTGATGATGTGTCAGGCACAGCCCTTGAAAGAAATATAGCAATTCGGCCGATAGGTTTTGAACAAGGTATTGTGCTTGATTGCGACGAAGAACAAGTGAACCAAATTATGCGTAACTTGATAGGTAATGCACTGAAATTTAGTGAACCGAATAGTGAAATTGATATTAGTTTAGCGGTCAATGAGCAGATGGCCGAAATCGCTGTTATTGACCGAGGAATAGGTATTCCTGAACAAGAGCTCGAAAAGATTTTTGCTAAGTTTGAGCAAAGCAGTAAAACCAACAGTGGTGCGGGAGGCACCGGGCTTGGATTAGCTATTTGTCGTGAATTTGTAGCCTTACATCAAGGCACTATTTCGGCAAGTAACAATGAGTACGGGGGCGCCACTATTTTGGTGCGGTTACCCTTAGAAATAGACTTGCCGCAACACTTGGCAAACGAGCAGCAATCTATATCGATCAATTAATAAAAGGGAAGAGATAATTATGGCCTTGAAACGTATTTTAGCGGTAGATGATGAACCATTTAATTTAGAGATAATTGAAGAGATCTTAGAGGATCTTGAATTTGAGTTGAAAATGGTTAATAGCGGCCCTGAATGTTTAGAAGTCGTAGAGAAGTTCGACCCACAAGTGATTTTACTTGATGTGAGTATGCCACAAATGAGTGGTTATGACGTATGCCGTAAGCTGAAAGAAAACCCTAATACGCAAAAAATTATTGTGATGTTTGTCTCAGCCAGAGGCACTGTTGAGGAGCGCATGGAAGGCTACTCCGTCGGAGCAGAAGACTACATTGTGAAGCCATTTAGCCATAATGAGCTCAAGCTTAAGCTACAGCATTTAAATCAAGTGCTGATTGAAAAAGAATCGCTAGAACAGCAAGTTGAAGATGCGACTTCAACTGCATTTAATGCTATGGCAAATAGCAGCGAAATGGGTCAAATTGTTAACTATATAGAGCATATAGGCTCGATTGATAATGAACAAGAACTCGGTAGAGCCTTTTTAAATTGCCTAAGCGCATTTGAGTTGCAAAGTAACGTTGAGTTTCGGTTACATAATGAAATATTACATTTTTCGGTGTCGGGTGTGTGTTCGCCAATTGTGATTGAGCTGTTTGAAATGCTGAAAAGTAAAGGGCGTTTGCATGAGTTCTCAAATCGGATTTTAGTTAACTATGAAATGATTAGTTTGCTTATCTTGAACATGCCGGAGCAAGATCCAGATAAACACGGTCGAATTCGAGATCATATTTGCTTTTTAGTGAGTGTTACTGAGCAGCAGCTTAAAGCGATTATTACAAAAAAAGAGCTCCTTGAGCAGCAACAACAATTGAATGATGCCGTGAGTAAGGTGCATAGTAAATTTACTGGCTTGATTGAGCTTTTAAACGAAAACCGTATCAATAACGAAGCGATTTTTAAGCAGCTTCAAGAAGATTTAGAGCAACGTATACCGACTATGGGCTTAGATGAAGATCAGGAGGTGTTTATCTACCAAAAGGTCGACGAAACCATTCAAAACTCAGTGGCCCGTGAAGAGTCGGTTAAAGGCGTAAAAGCGGCTTTTAAAGAGATTGAGAATGACCTATCGCAATTATTAAAACGATAGAGTAAAGCTAGCTATCAAGCATCTCTTGGCAGACCTTTTTCAACAATACGAATTAAGCGCGCAGTTTTACGAAGCTTTAACTGGCGCTTATTTTTTTGTTGAGCAAGTGCCCACTCGATATGCTCTGCGACTAAAGGCGTGGCTGTTGTTAATCTTTGCTCTAAAGCCTCGATTATTTGCTCGTGGTAATCAGCGTTACCGAGTCCTACTGCTAGGTTTCTTAACCAACGCTCGTGGCCAATACGGCGAATAGGGCTGCCTTCGGTATTTTTAAGAAAGGTTGCTTCATCCCATGCAAATAAAGTCAGTAAGTCTTGATCTTTAAGCTGCTTTCTTGGGTGAAAGTCAGCTTCATCGGTGAGCTGACCATAGCGATTCCATGGGCACACTAACTGGCAGTCATCACAGCCATAGACGCGATTACCTAATAGTGGGCGATACTCTTCTGGAATAGCGCCTTGCAACTCAATAGTAAGATAAGAGATACATTTACGGGCATCAACTACATAAGGCTCGACAATTGCACCAGTTGGGCACAGTGTCATACAGGCAACACATTTACCGCAACCTTCAAAACTATTTTCTTCATCAATAGGCAGCGGTATATCAACAAACAGCTCACCTAAAAAAAACCAAGATCCCGCTTCTTTATTGATTAATAAACTATGTTTTCCACGCCAACCTAAGCCTGCTTTTTCGGCCAGTTGCCTTTCAAGTACAGGGGCAGAGTCAACAAAAGGACGAAAACCGAGCTGGCCAACTTGCTGCTCTATTTGCTGGCCTAACTTTTTCAAACGGTTACGAATTAACTTGTGATAATCACGACCTAATGCATAGCGACTGATGTACGCTTTGTCGGTTTGTTTAAGGTTTTTAGCAAAACTCGCATCAGGCGGCAGGTAGTTCATTTTTACTGAGATGACTCGCTGCGTGCCAGGGACCAGCTCTGCAGGGCGCGCTCGCTTCATACCATGGGCTGCCATGTATTCCATCTCACCGTGATAGCCTAAATCTAACCAGCGTTGTAGCTGAGCTTCGTGCTTAGTTAGGTCAATATCAGTGATCCCGACTTCTGCAAAGCCAAGGTCTTTACCCCATTGCTTTATTTGCAGTGCGAGTTGTTCATAATCAATAGCGGGTGTTGTCACGGTCAATAAAAAAGTAGCCAAGAAGCGGCTACTTTAACATAGTTTGACTCAGAGCAGCAGTTAAAAGCCGATTACACAAAGCGTTTTAATTGCTCTTGGGTTTGTTGGCTTAGTTTGTGCGACTGTTGGCAATCCGCGAGTGATTCATCAATTTGTTGTTTCGCTTGCTCGCCTAAAGCAACTATTTGCTCAACCGTTTGATGAGTGTGGGTTTGGGTTTGCTCTAATAAGTGCACTGCGCTAACAATTTGCTGCAGTTGCTGTTGATTTTGCTCAAATTCACCAAGCATATTAGTAAAACCTGTAGAGGTATTACTAATCGCGGTTTCAGCTTCACTCGAATGGCTAATTAATTGCTCAGATTCTTTATTTGTTTCGCTTACCAGACTATTCATTTGATTAATAAAGTCACTGATCTGGCGGGTTGCGTCGTTCACTTTGACAGATAGCGATCTGACTTCATCGGCAACCACAGCAAAACCACGGCCGGCTTCACCAGCTCGTGCTGCTTCAATTGCAGCATTGAGAGCAAGCAAATTGGTTTGATCCGAAAACTCTTCGACCATTTTTAAAATAGTGCGAATATTTTCACTGTTTTCTTTGAGGCCAGATACTGTCGCTGAGAAGTTCCCCAAAATTTGGCTTATCATCGCGACTTTTTTAACCAGCGCCGATAGCTCAGTGGCCGAGTGCTTAACAAAGTTTAAGTGTTCATTATTAACGTGATGAACGCTGTCAGTATTGGCAGAGATATTCTCAAGGCTCGATGTTATTTGATTACTTGAGTCGGTAATTGTTTGGCTGAATTCTATTTGCTTGTGGCTCATCTGGGCGGTTTGCTGCATCGAGTGAGTCATCTTAGAGCTACTATCGGCACTGGCTTGTGCACTTTGATAAGTGGTGGCTAATAGTTTTGCTAAATGAGTCGTAAATGTATTGTACTGCTCACTTAAATCACGAAATTCATCGTAGGTAAAATGCGGTAGCTTGGCAGATAAATCAGCATCATGGCGATTGATTTGATCAAGTGTATCGCGCATGGCCTGCACCGGTCGTACAATCAAAAAGCGCATGTAGAAAATAGTAAAAATAAAACTCGCGACGATAATGAGCGCCATCAACCAAAACAGCCCCATACTCGCTTGTTGTTCTGAAAGACTGCTGTATAACCAGATCAAAGTAATCGCTTGAAACGCAAACACAAAACCTAAATTACCGACAATCTTACGTGTAAGGGTGTAAAAGAATGTTTGTTCGATAAAATTGTAAATGCGCATATAGCTACTCATTAAGGTGGTGTGTTGATTCATTTTGGCGTAATTTTTTATTATTCAATGTCACATAATTCAACAGTATAGCTTAGTTTTGTTGAGTTACAGTGACTGTAGTGTCATTTGTGTATGACATGGAAAATTAGTAAAAATACCATCTACGCCATACTCTAGCATTAATTCGATATCTTCTACTTTATCGACCGTGTAAGCATAAACTTGAAGGCCGCGTTGTTTTGCATCAGCAACAAATTCATGGTTTATAAAGTTTTTATCTACATGAATGCTATAGGCATGGAGTTTTTGCGCAAACTCGCTGTAATTAATAGGAATAGAAGCGGTGAGTGCGCCAATCTTTACCCAAGGCAGTTTTTGCTTTAGCCACATCAGTTGGTGATGATCGAACGAAGAGACTAACAGGTTATCCCTAGAAATTTTCCCGGTACTGACATTTGACTCAATAAGCTCAACAAACTTGTCTAACGAAAAAGTATGTTTGAGCTCTAGATTAAGTAGGGTTTTATCACCAACCCAATCGATTGCTTGCTGTAAAGTCGGCACACATTCGCCATTTCCTGCATCGTATTGCTGAATTTGCTCTTTTGAGCAGGCGTTTACTTTACCGCGACCTGAGGTTGTGCGATCAAGCCAAGTGTCATGAATAATCATGTAATCATCAAGGCAGCTTTGCACATCAATTTCGATACCATCTACTGCCAAGTCTACAGCGGCGATAATGGCGCTCTGGGTATTTTCTGGGTAGGTACCACTGGCACCTCTGTGAGCGAAAACTTTCATCATTGCTTATACCTGCGAGTCACTGACCATGTTTCATAAAAAGCGGCACTAATCACCATTGCGCCGCCAATAAGAGTGCTAATTGAAGGTTGCTCATGCAAAATCAAAAAAGCGAAAAACGTACCGTATAGAGGTTGCAAACACGATATCAAACCAGCGGTTGAAGCTGATAAGTTTTTTAAACTTGCTGCAAACAGTGAATGCGGTGCTGCTGTAAAAATAACCCCTACAGTAATTAATAACAGCCAATTAATTGTATCAACTTGTAATGGCGGCACTTCTACAAAGGCGCATAACATAATGCAGGCGATCCACGTTTGATAAAGCATGGTTTGTGGGCCACCATATTGACTAAAATAACGCTTGTGAACGATATTCCTAAAAGCAAAAAAGAACGCTGATAATATACCAATTGCAATTCCTAAGGTTACATCATTGCCTAAGCTGGCATCAGGAATAAGTAAATAAATACCCAGCATCACCACCAAGGCGCTAAAAATATCCTTGAGCTGCGGTTTGCTGCCATGAAAAAAAGGCTCTAAAAACACCGTGATAACAGGGTAAGTAAAAAAGGCAATCATACCGACAGCAATACCTGCCAATTGCATGCCTGCAAAGTAGGTGAGCCAATGAATTCCGACAGTTACACCAAGTAATAAGGCTATAAGGTAATCACGACGAGAGTGAAGCTTGATGGCTTTCTTTTGCAATGCGAGTAAGACCAGTAGCGCACAGCCTGCAATTGCTGTTCGGTAAACGGTAATATCTAATGCGCTCAGGCTAACCAGCTTGGCGAATAATGCAGTACCACCAAATAGGAGTACTGCAATGTGTAAGTACATTAGGCTTTGTTTGTGCGCCTGCATTACAAACCTTATTATTGTTGTTATTAACTCTCTTTTTAACGGTAATCCTTTACTTTGTAAACTCCCCAAATGGGCTAATCCATTCGTTTAGTTCCAATATTTCCAACCTTGTAAGTAATAGTGCAGCACATTTGGCTCATCAAGTGTCGATACTTTTTCATTGCTAGCGCTAATGTCTGGAGTAAAAATAAACAGTTGTGCGTCATTTTCAGGGCGGTAATAGCGGGTGTTAACAGGCAATACTTGGTGGTTGCTACACATTAAGTTGCAAGCCATAACAAAGCCCCATTCACCAAAAGAAGGCACATTCAAGTGATAAGGCAAGGTATGAGCAAAGCCTGCAGCACTGAGCGTGTTATTGATAGACCAAAATGCCTGTTTCGCAAAAAATGGACTGGTAGCTTGGGTTACCACAATACCGTTATTTAGCATTCGTGTTTTTACCAGTTGATAAAACTGCTGGCTATAAAGCCGTGCTAAATTGATTGCTTTTGGATCCGGTAAATCAATAAAAATAATATCGAACAGCTGTTCGCTTTGCTCAATAAAGACATAGGCATCTTGATGAATAACAGTCACTTTAGGGTCACTGAGTGAGTGCTTGTTAAGTGTTGTGAGGTTGTGATTAGTTTGCGCAAGCCTAGCGACTGCTGGGTCTAAATCGACGAGGGTAATAGACTCTACTTGCGGGTATTTCAAAAGTTCTCTCGCTGCTAAGCCATCGCCACCGCCTAAAATGAGAATACGCTTTGCATTGCCATGACGCACCATAGCTGGATGAATAAGCGCTTCGTGATAGCGATACTCATCAATCGATGAAAACTGTAAGCCACCGTTTAAATAAAGCCGAATATCATCTTTATGACGAGTCAGTACAATTTGTTGGTAGGGCGTTTGTTCTGAGTGTACAACACGGTCATCGTAGATTTGGCTTTGCCAAATATGGGTGAGCTGTTTACTGGCAAATAAACAAAGCACCAATATTGAGCTAACTAAAACAAGAGTGAGCCTCAGTACTTTTCGACGGTTTGGGCTGATATGGTCGATAAAGTACCACAGCAATAATAGCGCAATACTCAGATTCATTAAGCCAAAGCTTAGGGCTGTTTTAAAAACCCCAAGCCAAGGTAAAAATAAAAAAGGAAACAGTAACGTCGCGAGCAGTGCACCAAAGTAGTCAATAGATAACACGTTGGCGAGGTTTGCTTTTAGCGTATAATGTTTTTCCATTAGGCGACTTAAAAGCGGAATTTCTAAGCCAATCAAAACCCCTATTAACGTGGTGAGTAAAATACTAATTGCTTGCAGTGGTAAGCCAAACGCATAACAGAAATACAGTAATGGCACACTCAAGCCGCCAAGTAGTGCAAGCAGTAGCTCAAAACCAATAAAATACACCAGCAATGGCTTATCAGGCACAAAACGCGAAAAATAAGAGCCAACTCCCATTGCCGCCATATAGACGCCAATTGTCAGGGAAAATTGGGTGATGCTATCACCCAAAAAGTAGGCACCGGTAGTTGCAATCAGTAGCTCATAGATAATAGAGCAAAGGCCAGCAACAAAAATACTAAACAGTAAAATGTGGCTTTCGCGAATTGATTTATTTACCACCTGGGCCGCCTCGTGAACGGAAACCTGCACTACCAATACTTTGTTCACGTAATTGTTTATCAACGCTTATTGTGAGGTGGTGATAGGAGTAAACTTGCCAATCTTGCTCTTTGTCACCTTTGCCATATGCCAAGAAAGAAAAGAAGAGCACGGGGGCTAAAAACAGTAAGACAATAGGCCAAACTGAGATACGTGATTCCATTGCTTTTATAGCTTCAGGATTTAACTTATTGATTGGCTTATAAGTGATATCAGTTCCTTCACGCTTTGCCTCTAAACGATGCAGCATTACAAACAGCGCTACACCACCAATAAAACCAGAAATCCATAACAGCGGTAGCATGAAATTGCTGTTACCTTTGATTGGGATAATACGAAATGTATAGCTGAAATGTTTGGCACGTTTATTTGGGCCGAAAGTACTGCTGACGTAGGCGCTATATTGTCCCTTTTTAGGGAAGTGAACATCGTGGTGAGTATAGTCACGGTACTCAGTCCATTTACCATCTGAATCGTGTCCGGTTTCAGCCCAAAGTTCATCAGAGTAACTAAATAAATAGTGACCATCAGGGTCAAAAATTTCGATATCAATGGCTTTCCATGAGTTTAAAGGCAGTCTGCCTTTTATTTCTAAGCGCATCATTTGGCCATCTTCTGGCACTGTAAATAGGTAGGCTTTGTCTTGTCCGTCGTAGTCTTTAAAGTTGCCATATTGGCCACTAATAAGTGGCGCTTGTAGATCTGCTCGTATCACTAAGCAAACAACAAATGTGATAGCGGCAATTATAAAAAGCTTATAGATGTTCATCCATTACTCCATAAATAAGCTTAAATAGCGATAGTGATGATAACAGCTACACAGATTGCAATGCTGCTTTCAATAACCGCAACAGCGGTGTTTTTGTCGTGCATTGCTTGGTCGAGCGAAATTTTGCTAAAGATAATTTTATCAACGAGGTAACGCACAATTGGTAAAATTAAAAAGCCAAATAATGCGTCAATAAAGAATAAGCTTAAGCTCTGTTGCCAAGTATGAAAGCCACCAATGAGCGCATGACACAAGATAATAGCTAACGCCAACATGGTGCCAGAAAAGCTAAGTGCAACGGCTTTGTTGCCTTTTTCGAGCTGTTCGTGAAGATTAAAAGCAGTGAGGTGATCATAGCCTTTGGCAAAAATGATCAGCATTAGTTGCCCTAAAAAGTAAAACACAATGGCCGATAACCAGGTGCCTTCTCCGGTTAATGCGCCACCGATAATCAGTGCCGCGGCCATATAGTTTGCCGCTTGTACTAGGCCTACAGCCTCGTTTTGTTGGTTAATTAATTGCTCTTGGTTACAGAACAAACGCAGCAGTAATTTGTCATTTAAAATACGTGAGCAAGTCAGCAGCACCATACCTAATACGCTGTACAGTGATACATTCATTAAATCACTTAGCAAACCTTGGCTAGGTCCAGCTAAAACAAAGCCATAAATAATGGTAATTGCCCCTAAGTAGCCGCCAATAGATAAACCTAAAGCACTGTTGGCATTATCGGTTAACTGGCTGGTGGTGTTATAAGGGGTCGCTAAATTATACGATAGCTTTGCAACGGCTATGATCGCAATGAATAGACCAATGTAGGCGCTGTTATAGGCCATCGTTGCGAGGTAGTGGGTTAAGTTAATATCCATATAATTATGTTAGCTTGTTGTTATTTTCCGAAAATATTAACACAGAGTGTTTGTTGCAAAGAATATCAAAGCGTCATTTTTGGCAGAATTAATCAATTTCTTAAAAGTTTCATAGCTTTTGCCTGTCTCATTGTTAGGTTATGGGTTAAAATAACAACATAACCAACTAACAAGATAGTGAATGTCAAAACAGGATCCAAATCTCAGTCGAGAACAAGAAAAGTACGAAAACCCCGTCCCTAGCCGTGAGTTTATACTTACTCACTTAGAATCTCGCGCCAAACCAGCAAACTTCACACAACTTTGTGACGAATTACATGTGAATGATACAGAGCGTCAAATAGCGTTCAAACGTCGTTTACGTGCTATGGAGCGCGATGGTCAACTGTATTTCAATAAGTTTAAATGCTACGCATTGATAGATGAATCAGGCCTAGTTAAAGGCAAGGTCATTGGTCATCGTGACGGATTCGGCTTTTTAGAAGTTGAAGGTGAGAGTAAAGATTGGTTTATCGCAAAGCACCAAATGAATATGGTGTTGCACGGTGACATTGTGCTTGCTAAAGGCAATCGCAAAGGCTCAAGTGGTAAATGCGATGCACGTATCATTAAGGTACTGACCAATGAACGTGCCCCGATTGTTGGTCGCTATTTTGTTGAGCATGGTATTGCTGTTGTCGTGGCAGAAGACCCACGTATAACGCAAGATATTATGATACTACCGGGTAGTGAAAATGGCGCGCGCCACAACCAAATGGTGCAGGTGCAAATTACCCAAAACCCAAGCCGACATATGAATGCGGTAGGCAAAGTCACTGAGGTACTGGGTGAGCACTTAGCACCGGGTATGGAAATTGAAGTTGCACTACGCAATCACGATATTCCCCACGTTTGGCCAGAAGCGGTTGAAAAGCAAGTTGCTCATTTAGGTGAGTTTGTTGATGAACAAGCAAAGCAAGGTCGCGTTGATTTACGTGACTTACCGCTAGTTACAATCGACGGTGAAGATGCCCGTGACTTTGATGATGCCGTTTACTGTGAGCGCAAACCATCAGGTGGTTGGCGTTTATGGGTAGCTATTGCCGATGTGTCGCACTACGTAGGTATGAATACGCCTCTGAATAAAGAAGCGATTGAACGTGGTAACTCAGTTTATTTCCCTGAGCAAGTTATTCCGATGCTGCCAAAAGTGCTATCGAATGGCTTGTGCTCATTGAACCCAGAAGTTGACCGTTTATGTATGGTTGCTGAGATGACGGTGTCAGAAGCGGGTAAGTTGTCTGGGTATAAATTTTACGAAGCGGTGATGAATTCACACGCTCGTTTTACCTACACTAAAGTGAATGCGATTTTACAAGGCGATGAAAAGCTGCGTGAAGAGTACGCCCAAATGGTGCCACATTTAACTGACTTACAGCAAATGTACATGGCACTTAAAGCTGCTCGCCAAGACCGTGGTGCGATTGAGTTTGAAACCTTAGAAACGCGCTTTGTGTTTAATGCACATCGTAAGATCGAATCAATTGTGCCAGTGGTTCGTAATGATGCACACAAACTTATCGAAGAGTGCATGATTTTAGCAAACGTATCGGCAGCACGTTTATTAGAAAAGCATGAAGCGAGTGCGCTTTACCGTGTACATGATGAACCAGATGCTGAAAAGCTTGGCTTTTTCAGAAACTTTTTATCAGAGCTTGGCATCGAAAGTGCGATTTCTGATGAACCAACACCAAAAGAAATCACCCAAGTGTTGGCAAAACTAGGCGACCGCCCAGAAGCTGAGCTTATTCAAACCATGTTGCTACGCTCGATGAAGCAAGCGGTTTATCAGCCTGATAATATTGGCCACTTTGGTTTAGCTTTACCGGCCTATGCGCACTTTACATCACCTATTCGTCGTTACCCTGATTTGGTAGTACACCGTGCAATCAAAGCAGTGCTTAAAGCACAAGGTCAGCAAACATCCGGTGAATATGCATACACTGATGACGAAGTTGATATTTTAGGTGAGCAGTGTTCAACCACTGAACGCCGTGCAGATGATGCAACTCGCGAAGTAGCTGATTGGCTCAAATGTGAATATATGCAAGACCATGTTGGTGACGAATTTGGTGGGGTGATCTCATCGGTGACTAACTTTGGTTTATTTGTGCGCTTAGACGACTTACAAATTGACGGTATGATCCATGTAACCAATTTAGGTAATGAATACTTCCACTACGATGGTGCTAAGCATTGCTTAATTGGTGAACAAACACACAGCGTTTTTCGATTAGGCGATAAAGTAACGGTTCAGGTTTCATCTGTAAGTCTTGATGAGCGACGCATAAATTTAGTGTTAGCCGGTGAAGCGCAACAAGACCGTTATGCGCGTCGTCGTAGTGCATCGTCAAAACCAAGTGTTCGTGCACAGCTTAAAGCAGGTAAAATTCCTGGTAAAAAAGCACAATCTAGCCGCCCTGAGGCAAAATCAGGCGACAAAGAGAACGAAAAACGTGGCAAGTCTTCTCCTTCTTCTAAAGGGCGAAAAAAGCCCAATAGTAAACAAGCAGATGCTGTAAAAGCTGGCAAGAAGAAGAGTAAGAAAAAAGCCACCAAAAAGGCAAAAAGACCGGGTAAGAATGCCCGCAAACAAAGTAGCCGAGGAGCAAACAATACGTGAGTAATGAATTAATTTTTGGTTTTCACTCAGTTGAAGCAATATTAGCAAAAGAGCCTGAGCGCTTTTTAGAAATATACGCTTTAAAAGGGCGTGAAGATAAACGTTTAAACCCGGTTATTGACCAAGCACGTAAATTCGGTATTTCTGTACAATTTATGCAGCGTAAAGCGCTTGATAACAAAGCAAATGGTGAGCAGCACCAAGGCATTATCGCTAATGTAAAAGCGGCGCGTATGTATAACGAAAAAGATCTTGATGAGATCATAGCCCGTGAAGAAACGCCTTTCTTATTGGTGCTTGATGGCATTACTGATCCGCATAATTTAGGTGCATGTTTACGTAGTGCTGATGCTGCTGGCGTACACGCGATTATCGTTCCTAAAGATAAATCTGCAAAACTCAACGGCACAGCGCGTAAAGTAGCGTGCGGTGCAGCCGAAACAGTGCCATTGGTACAAGTCACTAATCTTGCGCGTACGTTACGTGAAATTAAAGACGCAGGTGTCTGGGTTGTTGGCACTGCTGGTGAAACTGATACTGAGTTATTCGATGCAAATCTAACTGGGCCAATGGCTGTTGTTATGGGGGCAGAAGGTGATGGTATGCGCCGCCTTACTCGTGAGCATTGTGATCTATTAGTTAAAATCCCAATGGCTGGTTCGGTATCTAGTTTAAATGTGTCAGTTGCGACCGGTATTTGTTTATTTGAAGTGTTACGTCAGCGTAATGCAACGCAAATCTAACTACCGCGAAAATTTTAGACACAAAAAAAGCCGATGATACATCGGCTTTTTTGTATCTAATAGTTTAGATTAGATTTTTGCGAAAGCGCCTTGTAGTGGTGGTACTACTTGCTTCTTACGGCTTAATACGCCATCTAACCAAACGCGACCATCTTCTGATTTAGCATCATAGGCAGCTTCGATTACTGATACGTCATCAGACGAAATTAGCATTTCTGAGCCTTCTTTCATGATATCAGTTAACAGTAGTAATACTGAGTGTCGACCGCCTTCTTCTTTAAGCTTTGCGATGTCAGCTTCAAGGTCTGCTTTGATTTCATCAAATACAGCAAGGTCGATAACTTCTAGCTGGCCAATACCTACTAGCTTACCGTTCATGTTGAAGTCTTTAAAATCACGCATAACTAAATCACGTGCTGGAGTGCCTTCAACAGCTGATTTAACCTTGAACATTTCCATGCCAAGCTCTTTGAAATCTTCGATGCCAGCGATTTCAGCAAGTGCTTCAACACACTTGATGTCTGCCGTTGTACATGTTGGTGATTTAAAGATCACAGTGTCGCTTAAGATAGCGCATAACATGATGCCAGCGATATCTTTTGGAATTTCTACGTTGTAGAAGTCATACATCATTTTGATGATAGTGTTTGAACAACCAACTGGGCGGATCCAACACTCAAGTGGTGTTGACGATGTTAAGTCGCCTAGTTTGTGGTGATCAACAACACCCACAACACGTGCTTCATCGATGTCATCAGGTGCTTGTGTTTTTTCTGTGTGGTCAACAATATAAACGTCTTCGCCTGCATAGCTAAGTTTTAGCTCAGGTGCTTCGAAACCGAATTTATCTAGAATAAATTGTGTTTCAGGCGATACTTCACCTAAACGCGTCGGGATCGCAGGTTCATTGATCTGGTTTTTTAAGTAAGCAAGCGCAATTGCACCGCAAATTGAATCTGAATCAGGGATCTTATGACCCACTACATACATTGACATTGACGGAACTCCTTTAAATTTGGCGGATATTTTAGCAAAGTATCGACAGATTGATACATAACAGACATGAAATTTTGTTGATCAATTACAACTGCCAATTAATGCCCTTTTTGGTTACACTTTAAGATATTGAAAACTGAGGAAGATACTGATGCGCTTGAGCCGAAAAGCATGGAATAATGTGGTGATTATTTCGATGCTATTGATGATTTTTTTCTTCAATGGCCTCCATAAAAAGCTCAATACACAGCCCGTTGAAGAAGGAGTACAAGCATTACTCCCAGAGCAAAGCTTCATTTTGGCAATGGCCTTTCCTGAATTAAAAATTGAGCGTATCGGCACCTCTTGGCGTAGCCAATCACTGCACGAAACCACATGGCAAGGCGATGAGCAGCAGCTCGAGCAACTTGTTGAGCTGTGGCAGCATCAGCAACTAACTATTGCCAGTCTTCCTGTTAGTAAAATTTCACAGACGTCGGCTGATTATGTTGCTTCAGTGTGGTTAGCCGGGGAGCAGTTGCCTGCAGTGTACCAATTGTACAATATAGATCAGCAATACTATTTATTAGATAAGCGATTACAACGGGTATTTGAGCTTGAACAAGCTGATGCAGCTAAGTTATTTCCGTTATATCCGTTTTAAGAGAGTCACAGATGCCTGAATTACCAGAAGTTGAAGTTAGCCGTTTGGGAATAACGCCGCATGTGCTTAACCAAACAGTGACCAAAGTAAATATTCATAACGCCAGTATGCGTTGGCCAGTGCCTGATGATGTATATCAATTACAAGGACTTAAACTTACTTCAGTGGAGCGCAGAGCAAAGTATTTATTACTTGGTTGTGAGCTAGGTAGTGTAATTTTGCACTTAGGTATGTCGGGTAATTTACGTGTTGTGGGTGCTGATGAACCATTAAAAAAACACGATCATATTGAATTTATTTTAGCCTCTGGTAAAGCATTAAGGCTGAACGACGCGCGTCGATTTGGCGCTTGCTTATGGCAAGCGCCAGGTGAATGCCATACTTTGCTGACCAAGCTCGGACCAGAGCCGCTAACAGATGAGTTTACTGCAAAGCGTGTTTACGAGCAGTCTAGAAATAAAAAAGTACCTATTAAACAGTTTGTTATGGATAACGCTGTGGTGGTTGGCGTGGGTAATATCTATGCCAATGAGTCGTTATTTAAGGCTGGAATTCATCCTAAACGAGAAGCTGGCAAGGTGTCTTTAAAGCGTTATCAGCAATTAGTGCCTATTATTAAAGAAACACTTGCTGCAGCTATAACGCAAGGCGGCACAACGTTAAAAGATTTTGCCCAAAGTGATGGTAAGCCAGGTTATTTTGCCCAGCAATTGCTGGTTTATGGTCGTAAGGGTGAGCCATGTGTAAATTGTAAAGAACCATTAAAAGAAATTAGATTGGGACAAAGAAGCACAGTGTATTGTTCTAATTGTCAAAAATAACAATGAACCCTTCATCTATGTAGTATTGCAACAGGTAGCAAGATAGAGACAGGCTTAAGGAATGAGAAGGTTGTATGCTATTAAACAAATACGTCATAGGATGTGTGTACTTGGCGGCACTGGTAGGTTGCTCTAAAGAACAACCTCAAGTTATCGTTGAAGAAGTGGTCACTGCTGAGGTTAAGCAGTTTGATGTGCCTCTGTATGGGAATTACGTGGCACGCACAGATGCTTCGCTTGATGTTGAAGTGCGAGCGAGGATTACTGGTTTTGTGCAAAGCGTTGAGTTTGTTGAAGGTAGCTGGGTAAACGAAGGTGATTTACTCTATACCATAGATGATAGGCCTTACCGGGCTAAGCTTAATCGCGTTAAAGCTGCACTACAAAAAGACCAAGCGGCGCTTGCTAAAGCAAAGCGAGATGTTACCCGTCTAAAACCCCTTTACGAGCAAGACGCAGCAAGCCAACTCGACTATGACAATGCAATTTCTATTCAAGAGCAAGCGCAAGCGTCATTATCAGCAACCCAAGCTGAACTTGAAGAAACTAAGCTCGATTTAGAATATACCCGTATTACGGCACCAATTAGCGGCATGGTTGGCAGCTCTGAAGCCGATCTTGGTGCTTTGGTCGGCAGTAATGGTATTTCTTTATTAACGACCATCCAGCAAATAGACCCTATTTTCGTTAATTTTAATATGTCGGCACTTGATTACTTGAATGCTAAGCGGCGCATGAATAGCATGATGGAACAATTACAGGCCGAACAAAAGGGCAAAGCGCTTGAAGGGTTTGTACGAATTTCATTACCTGATGGCAGCGAGTATCGATATTGGGGAGATGTGAGCTTTACTGATCCTAAAATCAGCCCTAAAACTGGTACTTTCAAAGTAAGAGCAAAACTGCCTAACCCAAACAGTGAATTGCTACCTGGGCAATATACAAAAGCACGCATTAAATTATCAGAGCTAACTGATGCTATTGTCGTTCCTGAGGAAGCTACACAAGTAGAACAGGGCGGTATTTATGTTATGGTCGTGCTTGATTCAGGTGAGATAGAGCGGCGCTTTATTGTCGTTGAACATTACGGTGAACAAGGAATTGTTGCCAGCGGTGGCTTGAGTGCTGGTGAGCAAGTAGTGGTTAAAGGTTTGCATCGCATTCGCCATGGCCAGCAAGTTAAAGCTATTCCTTTAGAAGAGTTTGAAAAACGCCAAATAACGCCTAACACTGACAATATTCCACTCGCTCCAGATAAACCAAACAAACAAGATGATGAAAAAAATCAGCAGGGAGCTTAACTATGTTTTCGCACTTTTTTATCAAGCGCCCAGTGTTTGCTATCGTTATTTCGTTAGTTATTTTACTGACAGGGTTGGTGTCGCTTTTTACCCTACCGATTGATCAATACCCAGATATTGCTCCGCCGTCGGTTAAAGTGTCTGCTTCATTCCCTGGCGCAACGGCAGAGACAGCATCTGAGTCGGTAGCCATTCCTCTTGAGCAAGAATTAAATGGCACACCGAATATGTTGTATATGGAGTCAAAGGCAACTAACTCTGGCAGCGTTGGAATTACACTCACCTTTGATGTTGGCACCGATCCTGATCTCGCTCTTGTTGATGTGCAAAACACAGCAAGCCAAGCTGGCAGTAATTTACCGGTTGATGTGCAAACTGAAGGGGTGAATGTCTCTAATGAAAGTTCGGTTGAGCTATTGAAACTGGCACTGACCTCTGATGACCCTCGCTATGACGAAATCTATTTGAGTAACTACGCTAGCATCAATGTTGAGGCGGCTTTAAAGCGTGTGCCGGGGGTTGGTAAAGTGCGTAACACCGGCTCGCGTTCGTATGCTATGCGGGTATGGTTAAAGCCTGATATTTTAGCGGGCTACGAGTTAACCGTGAATGATGTGACCGCAGCAATCAAAGCACAAAATAAAGAGGCCGCTGCAGGGGAGATTGGCGCTCAGCCAATGAGCGATGCAATTAAGCTTAACTTTCCGGTACGAGCGCAAGGAAGGCTTAATAAGGTTGATGAGTTTAATAACATTATGCTGCGAGTTAACAGCGACGGCTCGATGATCCGCTTGCGAGATGTTGCAAGAGTTGAGCTAGCGTCGTCTGCGTATACTTTAAATTCAAAACTTAATGAGCAGCCCGCCACTATTTTGCAGGTTTATATGTTACCAGGCTCTAATGCATTAGCGGTTACTGAGCGTGTTAAGGCTGAGATGGAACGACTGAGCGAGGCTTTTCCGAAAGGAGTGAAATGGCAGTTATTTTATGATGCATCAGAGTTTATCAAGCTGTCGATTAATGAAGTGATCAATACCCTTATTCAAGCGCTGATCTTAGTGATTTTAGTGGTGTATTTATTTTTGCAAAACTGGCGAACGACCTTGATACCTGCTTTAGCTGTGCCGGTGTCTATAATTGGTACTTTTATCGCCCTTGCTGCATTTGGTTTTACTATTAATAATGTCAGTTTATTGGCCATGGTCTTGGCGATAGGCATAGTCGTTGATGATGCTATTGTGGTGGTCGAAAGTGTTGAGCGGTTGATCAATGAGCAAAATATGGATGTTGTTGCTGCGACTAAGCAAGCGATGACAGAGCTTTCTGGGGCAATTGTTGCAACTTCCTTAGTACTTGCCGCGGTGTTTGTACCTGTGTCGTTTTTAGCAGGTATTACAGGCATCATGTATCGAGAGTTTGCGATTTCAATTACGGTTGCGGTGCTTATTTCAACCTTAGTTGCGCTAACCTTGAGCCCCGCTTTATGTGCGGTTTTCTTAAAACCTAGCCCCCCCTCAAACAATAAGATATTTGTTAAGTTTAATACCTGGCTTGAAAGTGTGGGTAAAAAATATACATGGCTTGTTAAGGTATGCTCAAAAAAAGCAAAACGTAGTTATATTGGTTTTTTTATTATGGTAGGAGGCTGCTATTTTGTGTTTAGCCAACTACCTAGCAGCTTTATGCCGCAAGAAGATCAAGGGCGCTTTTTTGTTGATATTACTTTGCCAGATGCGGCAACGGTTTCACGTACTAATGAGGTAATAAGTAAAGCAAACCAATTTGTTATGAACCATGCTGGGGTTGCTTATTCATTCACGTTAGCAGGGGAAAACCGCCGTGCTGGGAGTGCGCAATCACATGGTCAAATGGAAGTTATTTTACAGCCATGGCAAGTGCGTGCAGAACAAGGTTTTAGTGTTACAAGTGTGATGAATGATATTCGCAAACAACTGTATGCTATCCCTGATGCGGAGTTTAATGTGTTTCAACCCTCAGCAGTTGCAGGGCTTGGTTCCGGATCTGGTGTAGAGTTCGCATTACAAGAAAAAACGGGTGGCAACTTAACTAGTTTGGTTGAATCGCTAGAGGTACTGCTCGCTAACTTAAATAACCGTCCTGAAGTTGCTAAAGCAAGTAGCTCATTGCGCGGCTCAGTACCTCAGCTGTTTTTAGAGCTAGATAGAGAAAAAGCCATGGCATTAGAAGTGCCGATTGCGGATGTCTACAGTACCATGAAAGTACTCACAGGTTCTTCAACCATCAACGATTTTAACTTATTTGGCCGGGTTTATCGAGTTAAAGTCCAAGCCGAAGATGAATTCAGAGCACGCCCTGAAAACCTCAATGAATTTTATGTGCGTTCAAAGAATGGCGCTATGGTGCCATCAAATGTGCTTGCTAAACTTAATTTAACAACCGGTCCTTCTGCGATAAACCGTTTTAATATGTTTACTAGTGCGATGGTGAATGTATCGCCTGCTGAGGGTTATGCATCGGGTGATGTAATTAACGTGATCAAAGAAGAAATGGCAAAGCTACCACCTAACCTTGGTTATGAATGGACCGGTTTAACCTATCAAGAAATTCGCTCATCGGGTCAGCTTGGTATCGCGATAACTCTTGCTATCGTGTTTGTATTTTTATTTTTAGCAGCGCTCTATGAAAGTTGGAGCTTGCCGTTTGCTGTACTACTAATAAGCCCCATTGCCATGTTAGGGGCCTCTGTATTGACCTTAATGACGGGGCACGAAAATAACTTATTTTTTCAAGTTGCCTTTATTGCTTTGATAGGCCTTGCTGCTAAGAACTCTATATTGATTGTTGAAGTAGCAAACCAGCTTTATCAAGAAGGCATGAATGCCACTGATGCCGCGATAGAAGCGGCACGTTCACGGTTTCGACCTATTTTAATGACCGCAGCCTCTTTTGTACTTGGTGTTTTGCCTTTAGTACTAGCATCTGGCCCCGGAGCAGTTGGTCGGCAGTCGGTATCTATGCCTATTTTAGGAGGTATGTTATTAGCAAGCTCTATCGGCATCGTTTTAGTGCCACTGTTTTTTATTACCGCAGCACGCTTTGTAAAAAAACAGCAAACACCACCGGCCTATAAAGCATTAGTAAAGGAGCAAGTTGATGCATAAACTGTTGCCATTGCTTTGTTTCGCTTGCATTCAAGGTTGTGCTGTAGGGCCTGATTTTGAAGTACCTGAACATAGTGAAGTTGTTAATTTTATGGGGATAACAGCTACGCCTCAGTCGGAGGCTTTAGCAGGCTGGAAGCAAATTTATAGCGACCCTCATTTGCAAAAGCTGATTAGCCAAGCGCTGATCAATAATCAAGATATGTTAATTGCACAATCGAAAATTATTGAAGCGCGTGCTCGGTATCGGATTGCTGATGCAGCCTTATGGCCTGATGTGAATGTAGGTCTCACCTCGGAGCGGGAAGAAGAGCTTAATAGCAGTCCAGAAAACACGTTTGACTTAAAAGGTTACTTAAGCTGGGAGCTAGATTTATTTGGCAGCAACCGACGCGCAAGCGAAGCCGCACTGGCAAATTATTATAGCCAAGAACAAGCTAGAACTGCGTTGCAGTTAGCCTTGATTGCTGATGTAGCGCAGCAGTTTTTTGCCCTCAAAGAAGTTGAAGAGCAATTAAAGATCAGCCTGAGTACAATTAAACTTCGCGAGAAAGAGCTTGAAATTGCGCGTATTCGCAAGAAGGGCGGCATTATTTCTGGGCTAGAGCAGCGCCAAGCTGAAGTTGAACTTGAATCAGCGAAGGTTAAAATCCCACCTTTGCAGCATAATGAAAGGCGCATTACTAATCAGTTGAAGTTTTTAATTGGTGATGCCAATGCCGATGTGCAAGGTGGCAATGAGTTATCTGTGCAAACCCTTCCTAAGCAACTACCAACAGGGTTACCTAGCGAGCTTCTAAAACGCAGGCCAGATGTGCAGCAAGCAATGTATCAATGGCAAGCGGCAATGGCTGAGATTGGTGTCGCAAAAGCAGCGTTATTTCCAAAACTTAATTTGTATGCTGAACTTGGCAGTGAAAGTACTGATTTTAGTGATTTGCTCGCCAGTAATTCGCAGGTTTGGCTGTTAGGTTCAGAGTTGTTAATGCCAATATTCAATATGGGACGCAATCAGGCAAATTTAACGGTAGCGGAACAGCGGGCATACCAGGCCAGTATTAAATATCAAAAAACAGTGCTGGTGGCACTGCAAGAAGTGAGCAATCAGCTATCTAATTATCAGTCGGCAGAGCAAAGCTATGATGCGCAACGGAGTTTGGTGCTCAGTAGTCAAGATTACTATCGATTAGCACGTCTTAGGTATAGCAATGGTGTTGCCAGTTCCCTTGATTTAATGGATGCGCAGCGTCAGTTATTTTCGGCAGAAATCGCCTTATCACAAGCCAAAAATGATCGCTTACAAAGCTTAGCAACCCTCTATAAAGCTCTTGGTGGCGGATGGTATGAATTGAGCGAACAGGAATTAGAAAAAGAAAAGGTGGTTGATTAATTTAAAGAGCATGCTAAAGCATGCTCTTTAAAGTTTATAACTCAAATGGTGCTACACCCACCGCTTTCATCTTGTAGCCAACTTGAGCAATGTCACCAGACCAAGTTTCTGTGCTGATAACACCTGTCACTACAATCGCATCGTATAGGCTCTCGATTGGTACACCGCCTTTGATGGTGACATGCACAATTTGATTTGGCGGTGGCGGCGGTACATGAATACATGCGCCGAAATAAGGTACGAGTAAAAATTCAGTGATCACTTCGCTGTCACCTTCAAGTGGTACAACAAAGCCTGGTAAACTCACTGATTTACCATCAAGTTCTTTAACTACTGGCGCATCAAGGTCAGGTTGAACCCAGTTTTGCTCGCTACCTTCATGGTTTGCTTGTGCTTGAGTGTCGATTTGTACATGACCTTTTGGAATTAAATCTTCCCAGAAGATTTCTTTTGGAGCGCCAGCATTAGCAGCTACACACACGAATAATGCGACTAAAGCGACGAATTTTCGAAAAAACGGCATAACATTCCTTAAATTTTAATACTCATGCCATCAGCAAGAGAGTAGAAATACGCGCGGGTTGCAGGAATTAACCCAACAATAAAGCCTGCGACCATTATCGCAGCTAATAACATGAGTTCATAGGATGACAATAAAGCTATATTTAGGCTTATTCCGGCATGACTTTGCAAGTAATCTGCGCCGAGCAACATTAAGGCATAGAACAAAGCGGTGCCAACAACACAGCCGAGCCCTGTTATGAGTAAAGACTCGACACTGATCAAAGTGAAAATATGCCATGGTCTGGCCCCTACAGAGCGCAAAATAGCAAGCTCCCTGCGGCGTTGATTAAGGCTAGAAAGGAGACTCGTTAACATGCCAAGTAAACTGATCAGTACCACCACAATAGAAAATAACAGCAAGATTTTTTCCACGATAGAAAGCATTTCCCATAGTTCACGCAGGGTAACACCTGGCATGATGGCAAGCAGTGCTTCATCTTTGTATTGGTTGATATTACGACGCACTTGTAAGGTATAAAGCGGTGAATCAAAGCCAAGTAAAAAAGCGGTTATTTGTTTTGGTGTACCAACGAGATCAACATCATCATGATGGTCGTGGTCGTGGTCGTGGTCGTGGTCGTCTGTAGCAGTTAGGGCTGGTTCATGCTGATGCGAATGGCTGCCATGAATTACGTCAATTGCAGCTAGCGGAATATGCAATGTTTTATCAACAGGTGTACCTGTTGGCTTTAAAATACCGACCACTTTAAATGGATTATCGTCATGATTATGAAAGCTGGTATTGCCCATACCATGAGCAATCACCACTTCATCGCCTAGCTGATAACCTAAGGTATTGGCAACCTCTGCACCTAATACCACTTCAAACAAATGATTAAATGCATGACCTTGTGAAAAGCTTAGCTGCTGCTTTTTAGCAAAGCGATAGTGCTCAAAATAGTCTTTACTTGTTCCAAGTACAGCAAGACCTTTATGGCTGTCGCCTAGCGACATAGGAATAGCCCATTTAACACCACGTTGTTCAGTGATGTATTGGTAACTTTTCCAGCTCACGCCATTGTTAGCATGACCAATACGAAACACCGAAGATAGCAACAGTTGAATGTCACCGGTACGAGCACCGACAATTAAATCAGTGCCCGAAATTGTATTACTGAAGCTACTTTTAGCATCAACTCGAACGCGCTCAATCGACATTAGTAACATTACGCTAATAGCTATTGTAAATAATGTGAGTAGGGCGCTGGCCTTACGGTTTAATAAACTTTTTACGGCGAGTTTAACGAGTAGCATGTGTACCTCCTTGTAAATCGACAAGGCTGATACTACGGCTAAATAGTGTTTGTAGAGTTTCATCATGGCTAACAAACACCAGCGTGCTGTTAGCCGCACTTGCTTGCTCAAATAACAACTTTACAAAAGCTTGGCGATTTTGCGTGTCGAGTGCTGAAGTTGGTTCATCTGCAATGATAATTTCAGGGCTGCCAATAAAGGCTCGTGCTGCGGCAACTCTTTGCTGCTGACCAATACTAAGCTCAGCAACAGCTTGATGTTGCAGGGTATCGTTTAGTCCTAGAGCGCTGAGTAAGCGGCTTGCCTCTGCTGTTATTGTTGTACTATTTTCTAATGCTTTTTTTTGCCTTTGCTTTGAAAACTGGCACCCCAAGGTCACATTTTCAATAGGCGATAAATAAGGGAGTAAATTAAAGTTTTGAAAAATGTAGCCTATATGATCGGCACGAAAACGATCTCGTTTACTATTATTAAATTGGTTTATCGCTTTACCGAGGAGTTCAATACTCCCTTGTGTTGGCACTGTAACACCAGCGAGCAGTGATAATAACGTTGATTTACCACAACCACTCGGGCCGTGAAGAAAAACATGTTCGCCTTGATCAATATGTAATTCAGTAATATTGATCGTTGGCTCAGGTTGTTTTGTGTGCCACTTGAATAGCACGTTTGCAAGCGTGATCATAACGACCTATCAATTGTTACCATCGCCAGTAATTTAAATTTCTACGCATTTTAAAGTTACGAATAAAATTACGTGGTTTTGGCTTAAGTGCTGGATTGCTCAATAGTAATTCATTGCTTGCAGCAAGTACACGTTGACTCGATAAGCCGTCCTGATACGGGTGTAACTGTTGGCAAAAGTGTTCAATTTTAGCCATTAATTCAGGTGGTCGTGTGAAAGCATAATCAATTGCCTCAGTTAGCTTATCGGCATCAGTGATATCTATAAGGTGTTCTCCAGGTGCTTGGTTACAAAAAGTCACGACAGGTTTTCTTTGTAAGATAAACATAAGCAATATAGAGGAAGTATCACACAGCATGACATCCGCCGCTTGCAACAGCGGTAATACATTATCTGTCTCTACAAAGGTTAGATTTTCGTTTTGTAGAGCCTTGTATTTATCAACAAGCTCGCTTGGCATTTTTGGGTGGAATTGCATTAAAATTCGCCACTTACCTTGCTCACTGTATGCTTTAATTTGTTCGTATAATTTAGGTGCTAGAGAGAGATTTCGAGAAAAAGTTGAACAAATTAAAAGAGTTTGTCTTTTATCGCCTTCATCTACGTATGGATTGTTGTCTATTTTTGAAAATAATGGATCTAGAGTAGGCCAACCTGTTTCTTTAGTTAAAAAGAAACCATGCTTTTCAGCTAGTTCCTCAAATCTAGAAGTTGTATTAGGGCCTTGTGTACAATATAGGTCAAAGCAGCCTCTAATATTAAAATGATCTTCGTACCCTTTTCTATTTAGTTTTCCAGAGTTAAATCCATGAAAGACAGCTACTTTTTTTCCGGGTATAAAGTTAGGGATGACATTTCCTGGGATGTATGAAATATTCGGCTGCCACTGGATGACATCTTCTATAGTTTCTAAACTAGATTCATCTGGATGCAAGAAATGCTTATTTACTTCATCACCCTCTAAAAACCACTTAACCTCACCGCCACGCGCTAAAATCTCCCGTTGTAATGGGCGCAAAATCGCGTACGAATAGTTTTGCGAAATATACATTAAGTATTTTTTTTCTTTTGTAGCTGCTAAGTAATCCAAGAAAACCTCCTATTGCGAGGCAATATTATAACGAAATATTGTTTATGACAGCAAAATTGCAGAATAATTAAGTTTTTATTGTATTTGGTGCGGTCAATTGTAAGTAGATAATCGGGCAATGATTGAGCTTTCAAGGCGTCTAGATTATTATAGGCGGCCATAACCCCAATCCCATACATGTGCTCACAAGAGCATGCCAAATACTTTCGGAGATAGCATGACTAGCTATAAAGTTTTAGACGTAAACGATGATTTACCGATCCGTACTAAAGGTGCAGTACACAGCGGTAAAGTGCGTTCAGTTTATTGGTTAACTGATGAAGACAGCGCTCGTTTAATTAATGAAAAAGGTTATCAAGTTCCAAAAGGAACTGAGCTAGCTATTATGGTTATTTCTGACCGTATTTCTGCGTTTGATTGTATTTGGCAAGGTGAAAACGGTTTAAATGGTGTGCCAGGTAAAGGCATTGCATTAAACTCAGTGGCATCTCATTGGTTTAAGTTATTTGATAAAGCAGGTCTTGCTGGTAATCATATCGTTGATATTCCTCATCCTTATGTATGGATTGTACGTAAAGCAAGCACTGTAAAAGTAGAAGCTATTGCGCGCCAATATATTACTGGCAGCATGTGGCGTGATTATGCAAAAGGCACCCGTAATTTCTGCGGTATTGATTTACCAGAGGGCTTAGCTGCGAATCAAAAGCTAGATGAAGTGTTAATCACGCCATCAACAAAAGGCATTATCACAGGTGTTGCTGACATTCCTGAAGTAGATGATGTGAACATTACCCGTGAAAACATCACGAATAACTTAGCTGTTTTTAACTTTAAGTCTGAAGATGATGTTGCTAAATATGAGCAATTACTTGTTGAAGGCTTCAAGCTGATTAGTGATGAACTTGCACAGCTAGACCAAATCTTTGTCGATACTAAATTTGAATTTGGTTATGTTGAAGACATTGATGGTTCAGATAAGCTTATCTACATTGATGAAGTGGGCACGCCTGATTCATCACGTATTTGGGATGGCCCAGCTTACCGTGACGGTAAAATCATTGAAAACTCAAAAGAGGGTTTCCGCCAGTTATTAATTAATAACGTGCCAGACAGCGATGTGTTATTAAATAAAGACCGTATGGGCGAGCGTGAGCAGCTTGCTAAAGACTACACCTTGCCAGAATCAGTGATGCTTGAAGTGTCTGATACCTACGTTGGTA
Source organism: Pseudoalteromonas shioyasakiensis (assembly GCA_013391845.1). Classification (NCBI taxonomy): domain Bacteria; kingdom Pseudomonadati; phylum Pseudomonadota; class Gammaproteobacteria; order Alteromonadales; family Pseudoalteromonadaceae; genus Pseudoalteromonas; species Pseudoalteromonas shioyasakiensis. Next base: position 3,543,541 of record CP058414.1, on the reverse strand, counting down.
TTGCGAGTAAAATTATTGGGCAAAAAATCACTATTCCAAGCGATCCACGAAGTGAAGTCATCGCTATATTAGATAACGATTACGGCTTAATTAAGCACGATTAATTGCTGTTTTTTAACTTAGTTATGCTCTAAGTCAATATTATTAAAGCCAAGTTGGTTTTCTAGTAAAACTGCTTGGCTTTTTTCTTGCTTTTCATACCTTCTCTCATTAACTTAAGCTAAGATTAATCTATACTTATTAGCAAACTAAGCTAAGCAAGGTTCAATTATGACGTTTTTTGCGCACTGTGCTCGCACGGTATGTTCTTTTGTATTTATGTGCTGCGCTGCGAATGTATTTGCAGCGGATATTTCATTTACCGTTCGAGATCAATTTGGTGAGCCTTTAGCCGATGCTGTAATTGAATTACAAGGTAATAAAAATTTAGTGCACACGCAGTTGCCTGTCGCAGTGATGGATCAGGTTAATAAGCAGTTTTCACCTAATGTATTGGTAATACAGCAAGGTCAGTCTGTTGATTTTCCTAATAGTGATAATATTCGCCATCATGTTTATTCTTTTTCCAGCGCTAAACCTTTCAATATTAAGCTATATGCTGACCGTCCAGAAAAACCAGAGTTATTTGATAACGCCGGGGTGGTAGTCCTAGGCTGTAATATTCACGATTCTATGGTGGGTTATATCTATGTAGCAAATGGCGCTAATACACTAAAAACAGCACAAGATGGCAAAGTACAATTAAAAGATATTACAGTTCCAACGAATATAACGATTTGGCACCCAAATCAAGCAAGTGAAATTAATAAAAAATTATCAGTCACTGTAACTGAACAAGCTGCTGATATTACAATTGAAACAAATGCACCTGCACCGCGTAATACGTTTGGTGAGATGTTTAAGGCAGATAATGATTCATAGTTTAAGAGGGCGGATCATAGCCTTATGCGTAAGCCTCGTTTTATTAACTAGTTTAGTCAGTTTAGCGAGCTCTTGGTGGTCGACTAATCGGTTTAATGATCAAAAGTTACGTGAAGATATTAATGTCGCTGAAAATGTTTTTAAGCAATATTTAAGCGCTAAAGAAAGCCTGCTATTAACGGCTGCAAAGGTACTCACAGCAGACTTTGGTTTTAAACAAGCTATTGCTACCCAAGATGCTGATACCATTAGCAGTGTATTGAATAACCATAGTCGTCGAATAAATGCTGATTTGATGTTGCTCATTGATTTATCTGGGCAATTGGTCTCTGCAAATACTGAATTTAACCATACACCTGATGAGTTTTCTGCACTGATGAATGAATTGCTCATTAATGCAGAGCAATCTAATTTTATTGTTCTTGATCAAACCCTATACCAAGTTATCTTATTGCCGGTACGTGCGCCTCGTACTGTTGCCTACAGTTTAGTGGGCTTTGAAATTAATGACCTTGTTGCTGCAGAGCTAAAAAACCTTACCACAATGGATGTGAGTTTTATTGGTGAAGATGATGGTGTTGTAGAGACCTCACTAACCAAGCAACCTCAAACTAATTCAGTATTAGCGCATTTTAATAACGAGACAACGCAACGTATTTTTGGTGAAAAGCCGGTTTATAGAAATCGACTGGTTGAACTGCCATCCTTGCCCGGGCACATAGTCTCAGTGCTGTTAAGTGCTGATTTAACCCAGAGTTATCGTGAGTTTGAACAGCTATTTTTCACCATTATTGTGCTTGCTGCGATTACGGTTGTGATAGGCGTATTGACCAGTGGTATCTTGGCTAAAAACCTCACGACACCGCTTTCAAAGCTAACCTTACTTGCTCAGCAATTTGCTCGTGGCAATTATAAAGCTGAATTTGTAGGTAAAAAGCAAAGCAGCGAAATCACCACGTTAGTCGATGCCTTTAACAACATGGGTAACGACATCAAAGAACGTGAACAGCAAATAAGTTTTCAAGCTAGCCATGATTCATTAACTGGCTTTTATACCCGTTCTGCGATGTTAGAAAACATGGAGAACTTGTTTGCTGAAGGCGCTGAATACACACTCGTTGCCATAGATATAAGAGGTCTTCGTCATATCAATGATAAATTAGGCCCGCGTATTGGTGATGATTGTTTAAAAGCAGTTGCTGAGCGTATTGGTGAATACTCGGCACATCATAATGGTGTGAATGCTCGGATTGGCGGCGATGAATTTTTAACCTTACTTCCAGCAGATGAAACTAAGCAGTTTAAAGATGCAGTAATGAAGCTTGTTGCTCAGTTACAGGCTGGCTACTTAATTCAAGGCTTAAATATTACTTTACGCTTTAGTGTTGGGGTGGTGCATTGCCTTTCACAAAATGTCAGCCCTGAGGACTTAATGCGTCGCTCGTTAATTGCTGTTGATACCGCATCTTGCGAGCATAAAACTATTCATTATTATCAAGAAGGTGAAGACGAAGAGCACCTTGAGCGCCTTGCAATAATCGATGAACTTAAACAAGCCCTCGTTGATGATGATGGCCAGCTTTTCATGACCTATCAACCAAAACTAAATATTAAAACCAATTGCATTGATAAAGTTGAGTCATTAATTCGTTGGCAGCGTAAAGATGGTCAGTGGGTTTCGCCTGAGCTGTTTATTGATTTAGCAGAACAATCGGGGGTGATTGTTGAGCTTACTTCTTGGGTTGTGAAAACCGTAGTGTCTCAAGTTGCTGCATGGCAACAGCAAGGTGTTACCATGCAGGCTGCAATTAATGTCTCTGCACAAGATATTGCATACCCTAGCTTTTACTCTCACCTTGCTAAACAACTTGAGAAACATGATGTTAATGGGCGTTTAATTACGATTGAGCTCACAGAGCGAGATATGATAGAGAACGAAGATCAAGGCATTAAGGCACTCGAAAACCTCAAAACCTTGGGTGTTAAAATCTCGTTGGATGACTATGGTGTAGGGCAAACATCTCTCGGGCGCTTAAAGTCATTACCGATTGATGAGCTAAAGCTTGATAAGTGTTTTATTTTGCAATTAGATCAGTCACGACAAGATCAATACATAGTGCAATCTACAGTTACTCTAGGTCACCAGCTGGGTTTTTCGGTTGTAGCGGAAGGCGTTGAGAACAAAGAGTCACTGGATATTTTAGTGCAAAATAAATGCGATTATGCACAAGGCTATTACTTAAGTAGACCACTAAAATCAGAGCAGTTTTTGCAGTGGTTAGAGGTGTACAATGAAGCGTCTTAATTGGTTGTTTGGGTTAATTTGCCTTGCTTTTGCAAGTTCAGGGCTCGCAGCATCGGGTAAATTATTAGCAACGCCTGGTGTCTCCCAGGTTGAAGGTAGTGCGGGTGGTGGTATTGTTCCTTGGGCACAGCTTGCAGGCTATGCAAGTGATGATGAAATAGCTATAAATGGCTTTTGTAGTCGCGCTGATGTGAGTGATTACAGCTTAGATGTTTGTGGCGCGCAACTAAATATTTATGATCGCGTTGAATTTAGTTACGCAGAGCAACGCTTCGAAGTTCCCGCATTAAATACCGATATCGAACAATCAATTACAGGGGCAAAAGTACGCTTATACGGCGATATCGTTTACAGTAAATGGCCGCAGTTGAGCTTGGGTGTACAACATAAATCACTGGATGACGGCAGTATCGCTAACCTATTAGGCGCAGAAGACACCAGTGGTACTGATATTTATCTTGCTGCTAGTAAATTACATTTAGGAGCGCTTGTTGGGTATAACTGGTTTTGGAATACCACTTTTCGTTATAGCGATGCTAATCAACTAGGTTTGTTAGGTTTTGGCGGCCCTGATAGCGATAAAGAGTTGTTATTTGAAGCGTCTACCGCGGTGTTTTTAACCCATCAAATAGCCGTTGGTGTTGAGTATCGGGAAAAGTCTAATAATCTTGGCTTAGGGGAGCAAGATTGGCAGGATGTGTTTGTTGCTTGGTTTCCCAATAAGTATGTTAGTGTCACCGCTGCTTGGTTAGACTTAGGAAGTATTGCTGGGGCTAAGGATCAAACAGGTTGGTATCTTTCTGTTACAGGGTATTGGTAATGATGAAAACATTTTTTACGTTTGTATTTGCCGTGATGTTAGTCGGCTGTGCAAGTAGCAACAACGGCACCTTATACCAGCAACTAAATGGCGAACAAGGGATCGAAAAACTAGTTGATAGTTTTATCAATCAAATAGGCCGTGACGAACAAATTTTAGCTTATTTTAAACAAACCAATGTTGCGCATTTTCGCCAAGGCTTTATCACTCATTTGTGCAGTGTCACCGATGGCCCTTGTGAATACGAAGGCGATAATATGGTTGATATTCACACCGGAATGAATATTTCTAAAAAAGACTTTAACCGTGTGGTAGAGCTTTTAATCAATGCGATGGATGAACAACACGTTTCGCAAACGGTACAAAATAAAATCCTTAGCAGACTTGCGCCACTTCGCCCTGAGGTAATTAATATCTAGCTAGAACAAACTTTAATTGTGGGCTGAAACAGAAATGTAATTTATGTACAATAGCTATTGGTTGAAGTTATTAAGTTGTAAATAATGCAGTTATATTTTGATGTTCAACATCTATATTACATTCCACAGTATTTGCCTGTTTTAAAGGAGTTGAAGGAAAAAGGCCACAAAGTTTCGATGGTTTTCTATGAAGACCAAGATGAGCGTAGTCTTGGTGTATGTCGTGGCTTTATCTATGAAAATGCAATAGTTGCAAAATGGTTAACAAGTGCAAGAGAAACCTTTGAATTTTATCAGAGTTCAGATGCAGATTGGGTTGTGTTTGGAAATACATTTGCTGGCGCTGAGGATCTAAATAAAAAGACTGTACTGATGCAACATGGAATAGGTCCAAAACAATGCTATTACGATGTATCGAATAATAAGATGACAGTACGGTTTGTTGAGGGAGAGCACCGGCTTCAACGTTTAAAAACGCTTTATCCTGAAGGCAACTTTATTGATAGTGGCTACGCCAAGTTAGACCCTATTTTTAATCAGACTCTTGAAAGCATTAACCTCAAAAATCTCGGCTTAGATCCGTCAAAGAAAACTTTGCTCTATGCGCCTACTTTTTATCCAAGCTCTTTAGAGTGCTTTAGCGATGATTTCCCTGAGCACTTTAATGAATTTAATATTATCGTTAAGCCTCATTTCTTTAGCTTATTTAAGCCGAAGTACAAAAAGCAACGCCTAAAACTTGAGAAGTGGGCTAGTGCTAAGAATGTTTACCTTGCAAATGAATTCGATTTTGATCTTACTCCTTTTTTAGAACTTGCTGATATTATGGTTTCTGATGCATCGTCAGCCATTTTTGAATTTGCAGCATTAGAAAAACCTGTTATCTGGTGTGATTTTTACAAGCTGCGTTGGTCATACAGAGGTATTTTTTCTTATAGATTGAAAGCTCGATTGGATGAAGATATCAAATACTTCAATGAGTTATGTGCGCGTGCTGAAAGTTATAAAGAGTTAAAGCAGTTATTAAGTTCAAGTTTTAATGAATCTGCCGAATTTAAAGAAAAAAGAAAAGAAATAGTTTATAAACTGGCAGGTCTTACGGATGGTCACTCTGCTAAGAGAATTGTTTCTTATTTAGAGGAACATCAATGAAACGGGTAATTACTTTTGGCACGTTTGATATTTTTCATGTGGGACATATCAATATTTTAGAGCGAGCTAAAGCACTGGGAGATTATTTGATAGTTGGTGTATCTTCTGATGAACTAAACTTCTCAAAGAAAGGTCGAAAGCCTGTATACAGTGAAGCTGATAGGCTGAAAATTATTAGTTCTTTAAAGTGTGTTGACGAAGTATTTGTAGAGCACTCTCTAGAATTGAAAGGTGAGTACATAAAAGACCATCAAGCCCATTTGCTCGTTATGGGGGATGATTGGGCTGGTCGGTTTGATCAATTTAAGCAAATTTGTGATGTGATTTATTTAGAGCGTACTCCCTCTATCTCTACAACAGAAATAATAGAAGTTGTAAGGCAGCCTTCAAACTGTCATTTATAATTAATAAAATAGCTGTATGCGCTTAAGTTCAATCTAAACTAAGATCAGTATATGGCTTTTTTATTTATCTCTCGCAATAATGTGCACGCCCGCTATTACAAAAAATTAATTAGGAAACTCCCCTTAAATTGTAAAGTGCACTGTATGGGCTTCCTCAGGTTAACTGCTTTAAAATACTTTAGCAAAGCGATTAAAATTGATTTTAGTAAAATAATTTCGGAACAACTACTACGTAAGCAAGCCCGAAATGATCTTTGGTGTAACCCATTACTTATCAAAGCTTACTCTAAAGTGATGCAGTTTGTAGAGCAATGTCGGTACGCTAAGTATTATGATTTATTGAAGTCAGAACCTCCTGAAGCGTTAGTCATTTGGAATGGTAATAAACTACCGAATGTTACTGTTTGTATAGCTGCGAAATCACTAGGAGTGACTACCTACTTTTATGAAAATGGGTTATTGCCCGGAACAACAAGTTTAGACCCTCAAGGTATTAACTTTGCGGCTTCTGTACCGCGAGATAGTCAATTCTATTTAAATTTTGATCCACAAGGGAAGTTGCCATTTTCTGCGCCTGATTTAATCCCTAGAGCGAATCACAAAAAGCGCTGCAAATTTGACGCAGTTGAGTTACCAAAAAAATACTTATTTGTGCCATTTCAAGTTCCACACGATACACAAATAGCTTGTTACTCACCTTGGCTTAAGTCAATGGAAGAGTATTACGATGCTGTTGTTTCAGCCGTAAAAAAGTTAAATGATCCAGAACTTAAAGTTGTTATTAAAGAACATCCTTCATGGCATAAGCACTATGAACACTTGTACGATAAAGATGATGTTGCCGTTTTTGCCAACGGAAATTGTACTCGAGAACTTATCAATAACGCTGAAGCCGTGATCACTATTAACTCGACCGTTGGCTTAGAATCTTTATTACTTGATAAAAAAGTGCTTACCTTAGGGCTTGCTTGTTACAACATTGATGAGCTTGTACTACACGCAAGTGATCAAGCTACTTTGATTAAGTGCTTAGAAAAACTACAAAATGGCTGGCAGTCCAACAGTATTCTGAGAGATAAATTTTTTACCTACTTAAAGCATGTGTATTGCTTGCCCGGTGTTTGGAAAGAATGTACAACTGAGCATGTTGAAGCGGTTGAAAAGCGCTTAACTCAACAAGATACATTCGCTCAGCTATCGCAAAAGGAAAGCTAATGAAGAACATAGTCTCGCCAGAATGGCTTAACGAGCATTTAAGCCATGATAATTTGATCATTTTTGATGCTGGAATGGTACGCCCTGGTTTACCGGGAGAATACGCACCTAAAGCTATGCTGCCTAATGCACAGCGTTTTGATTTCAAAAAGACGCTGGCAGATAACAGCAATCCTGTACCAAGTATGATGTGCAGTAGCGAGCAGTTCACAGAACATATGCAGCGTGCTGGGGTTAATCAAGACTCACTGATTGTGATTTATGAAGACCAAGGTTTATTCAGTTCAGCGCGTGCGTGGTGGATGTTTAAAGCAATGGGCTTTGATAACGTAAAGGTTTTAAGTGGTGGTTTAGCTAAGTGGCAGGCACTTGGCTTTGCAACACAAGCCAGCTATTCAGCTGCTTCTGGTCAAGGCAACTTTGTTGCAAGCCCTCGTGTTAATTACTTTATCAGTGCTGAGCAAGTACTTAACTCACTTGATGAGCAAAGCACACTAACACTCGATGCTCGCCCTTATGAGCGATTTACAGGTGAACAGGCCGAGCCGCGTGAAGGCATGCGTAGTGGGCATATTCCAAATAGTCGCAGTTTATCACTTGCAAGTGTACTAAATAACGGTGAGCTAAAACCGCTTAGCGAGTTGCAGATATTATTTGATCAACATATTGCAGCGCATCATACTCAGTTGCAATTTAGCTGTGGTTCAGGTGTAACAGCTTGTGCAATTGCATTGTGCGCCGATGAATGCGGTTACTCTAACTTACGTGTTTACGATGGCTCATGGAGTGAGTGGGGCGCTCGTCACGAGTTACCTATTGAAACAGGTCCGCATCAATAAATTCAGCGTAATTTTGCCAGCTGCCGATACTGTTTTTATTCAGTGGCTGGCGAATTTGCTTTTTGCTCGCCGTAGCTGAAGCCGCATTGTTTTTATAAAAAGTTAGGCAGTTTTCCTGCCAGCTTAAATCACAAAAAGCATAGAGCTTCTGTGTTTGCTTAATCGGCTCTGCCACTAATTGCTCATAGCTTTGTAAAAAAACGTTTTCAGGATACTTGTTGGCAAAGTGACTGACTAATGCCGAGTAATCTTGATGGAATGAGGCAATATCTTCAAGAGTAAAACTGTAGTGATGAAACACACTTTGCGGACTATACATCTGCCTAAAATTGGCGATACTGCAATCGTGCCAGTCTCGCTGCATACAAACAATTTTAGCATTAGGAAATGCCGCTAATATAAAATCAATATAATAAAAGTTAAATGGCTGTTTATCACAGCTTCTAAGGCCATCACTGAGCAGCTGGGCTCTTTGTTGATAGTTAGCAAGCGCTGTCTTTATCGCTTCAGATTCATATGCCTTATCAAGCAATTCGCTATCAATCACTCGAGCCGATTGCGTGGCGTGTTGTATCAATTGCGCTATATCGTTTAATTCTCCAATCCCTTGCAGCTGTGAACTTTGATTAAGGATTTTTTCAACTAAAGTTGTGCCAGAGCGGGGCATGCCAACAACAAAAACGGGTGAGAACTCAGAGTCACTACTTTCAAGCACTTGCTGTGTGCTTTGAGTAATGAGCTTTTGACAAAAATAGCGATGTTGCGTGGCTTGATAATTAAGTTTATAGGCTATGGCTTGCTTACTTAGTACAAAGTATTTAAATGCATTTTTGTAGTCATTAAGATGCTCATAATTAAGAGCAAGACTATGAAAATACACTTGTTGATCAATAATGCTTTTTTCTTTATTCGCCAAGGTTTGTAGTTTCTGGATTTGTAGCTTCGACTCTACATCAGTATTTAGTTCAGCCTGTGAGTAATGAGCTTGATAAAAGCTAGGTTGCTGGGTAGTAAGTTGCTGTAGCAAACTTTTTGCTTCATCAAACAGTCCGTGAATTTTATATGATACCGCCAAATTATAGCTAATTTGTGGGTTATATTTATTGCGTTTATAAGCCGACTTTTGAAAGCTAAAGGCGTCTTCATAATGCCCTAAACGGTTAGCAATATTGGCTAGTGTATCAAAGTCAGCGGCACTAAAGTCAGCTGTTTGCAAAGCGTCTTGATAATGCACAGCCGCATTACTTACTTTACCTAACAGTACATACAGCTTGGCAAGTGCTAAATGATATATCGGCAAAGGCGCTAAATTAAGCGCTTTTTCAAGCAGCTTAATGGCTTTGTTGATATCGCCCGCTGCAGTGTTGACTTCGCTCAGTAAAAAGTAACAAACGTGGTCTTCAGGATTTTGCTTTAGGCGCTGCACAAGTAGATGATGTGCATCATGTAGTTGCTTGTTGGCTAACAACTGTTGGATATTAGCGCGAAGCGCTTGTTGGGTATTTAGCATGAGATTATCTTAAAAGCCTTGCCTAAAAGCGGCAAGGCTTTTATTCAGTATTTAATTACAGCTCAAAGTTGTAGCTAAACTTCATACCGATTGTACGAGGTGCGGTGGTGTAGTGACCATAAACACGCTGTAGCTCAGGTAGCTCTTTGTTAAGCTCAGCATATTGCGACATACCAGCCCAAGACTTATCACGACGTACAGAAGTGAACGCGTACTTATCGAATAAGTTGTCTACGTAAAGGGTTGCAGACCACATATCGCCAGTAATTTTGGCAGATAAGTTACTTAGTGCATAACCTGGTAATACTTCGCCATCTGCTTTTAAGCCTACTTTGGTGATCACATCGCTTTGTGCTGTGATACCGTAGTTTACGCTTAATAGTTTATCACCTAGGATATCTTGCTCGTAACGAAGACCAAAAGAGAATTGATGCTCAGGAGCACCCGGTAAACGGTCGCCTTTAGCGCCATCATAGTAGCTTTGGTACTGCGCTAAGTCGTCACCTAATACGCCAAATAAGTAAGGTGCATCTTCGGTTAATTCGGCTTTTGCATATGCGTATGTTGCATAAGCTGCCCAGTTATCACCAATCATTGCGCGAGTAGAAAGTTCGACACCTTTCGAATTAGCAGAGCCTGCATTCGAAGTAATTAACTCTTGGCCATTTACTGTACTGCTACCAACTTGCGCATCTTTCCAATCAACATTAAATAGCGCTGCATTGAAATGTAGGCGGTTACGTAACCATGATGACTTAAAGCCTAGCTCGTAGTTGACCGTTGTATCTGGTTTGTAATCTTCTTCGTTTGGCAGGGCACAAACAATTTGTTGCTCAGGTAATACATCAGGGCAAGGAGCAATACCGTTACCACCACCAATACGGAAACCTTCACTTACGGTAAAGTAAGCAAGCACACCATTATCAAATGTGTAATTAGCATTAAACTTAAATAAGTTACCGCTATCGCTTGCGCTTACATTTTCCATAACAAGATTATCTAGTGAATCAAAGTCACCAGAATAAAGCGGCGTTGCAGAGCCTGATGTTGTTGATACATCGTATTCATAAAAACGAGCGCCAACAGTGACATCAAGTTGATCTGTGATGCTGTAGCCAATTTCACCAAAAAGTGCTTTTTCAGTGGTTTCGCTATCAGAAATTAGAATGTACTCAAGGTCTTGTTCAACATTTGGAATACCGCCACCCCAGTACTCAGTCAGACCCGGCGTGTACTCACGATCATCTGAGTGACTTTCTACTTTGTTATAGAAGCCGCCTACAATCCAGTTAAAAGCGCTACTGCTATTTGAAACTAAACGAAGCTCTTGCGTAAAGGTATCGCGATCTGAGGTGTCGTGCGTGTAGCCAACAAAAGAAGGGAAGTCGGCATACCCTGACCAAATATCGTAAAGAAGATCAGTTTGATCGCGCTGACCAGATTGCTCATAGCTAGACCAACCAGATGCAGATACCAGCTCAGCAAAACCAAGATCTGCTTTTACTTCTAAGCTTAATAAATCGTTTTCTTCTTCACCGGGTTCAAGCAGACGAGCTACATTTTCGTATTTTCCAGGGATACCTTGTAGTGCACTGCTATCTGCAAGTGAGCCGTATTGAGACGTCGAATTACCGCCATTTTCTTGCTTTTGATAGAAGTAGTTTAGCGTTGCATCAACATCTTCGGTGGCAAGCCAGCGTAGTGATAAACGTGCTGTGGTGATTTGCTCATCGTTAACATCGCTTACGCTTTTTAAGTTGGCATTTACATCGCTGCTGTCTGAAAAATCAGGGTTAGGGTTTGATACGCCAGGTTCTAGAACCACGTGAGTGTAGTCAATGTAACCTGGGTTATCGTAATAATTTAAGCTAGCACGAAGGGCTAGTTTTTCTTCAATTAGCGGAGTATTGAATACCACGCCAAACTCACCGCCTGTACCGTCACTTTCGTTGATGCTAAATACATCGCCTGTTACTTTACCTTCGGTGATATCAAGCTCAGGTTGTTTTAATAAATAACGGATTGCACCACCTAAAGTACCAGCTCCGTATAGTGTACCTTGTGGGCCAATTAACACTTCAACACGGTCAACATCAGTCAAACGTAAATCAATGCTAAGTGGAATTTCACCAACATAAGTTGCCACAGTGCCACTGTCAGAAATACGGTCAGAGGTATTTGTGTTCAGGCCACGAACGATAATAGGAGAACCTTCACGACCACCTTGATCAGAAATTGTTAAACCGGGTACCCAACGAGCGACATCTTCAAGATCACCAATGTTTTGGTCGCTAATTACATCGCCATTTAGGGCTGTGATATTAAGCGGTGCATCTTGCACAGAACCTGCACGTCGTGTTGCAGTGATTTGGATAGTTTCAATTGATTTATCAACTTCGATAGCATCTTCAGCAGCAAACGCCATATTGCTATTAATTAAAACCGCAGAAATTGCACTTGCAAGTAGAGCAGGCTTAAAGGTGTTCATGATAGATTCCGAGTTAGTTACAGTAAATTTATGCTCAAAAAATAGACGTTACTAGTAATTTAAGCTTAAAAATTGATGATTTAGTGAATTTATATCCAATTATAATGTATTTTTATTCTCATCGTCCATGCGTTATTTGCAATTAAATGCAAAATAATTGAATAAATAATCTGTTTAGGTGTTAGCTATCGGAATAAGGGCAGTTCGTACAACCATTACTACAGCAATGGCCGCGCTTTAAAAAGAACCAGCGGCTAAATACCATGTAATTGTTTTGCATAGTGTAATCGAGGTTTTCTATTAAGTTACCCTGAGTAAAATAAGGCTTAGCAAAGGCAAGCTGCTGTTCAAGAGGCTTTTGGTAAAGTTCTGATAAAAATGAATTTATTTTATTTATAGTACAGTCTCGGCATAAACATTCTGTTGCGGTCTCATCGAGTGGTAAAATGTTGGGTAGCTCATTACACCAACAGGCATTAATATTGTCGGCTTGGCAGTTAAGGGTTGCTTTGCATCGTGAGCATGTAAGGGTTGTCATTAATTAAAAGGTGCTTTGAGATTGAAAAGGTAAGCATAGCAAATGGATAAATTAGACGCATTAGGAGAGTTTGCTCGTTTTGGTGATAATCGATTTGAGGCAATTTCAGTTATTACAAGCACTCCTGACATCCAAGATGATGTGTATATTCTAACGCAAGAAGTGTTCTGTCAGGTTCTACAGCGTGCTATTAACGGCGAAATAGATATTGATGAATTAGAACTTTGGGCGAACGTACTAGAGTCACGACAAGACATAGACGAAAGTGCCGTAGAAGGGGCTATTTACGCTTTAAGCAATAACGAGCAAATGGGTGAATTGAGTAAAAGTACGCTAAAGAAGCTATTAGAAGTGATGAAATAGCTTCTTTTAGCCCTAAGCTTATTTAGCTTAAGGCATTTGCTTGTTGCTATTTATGGTAGTTTAAACAGGTTTCAACTTCGTTTTTCGAACCTAAGATCACCGCCACACGTTGGTGGATTGCATCAGGTTGAATATCCATGATGCGCTCAGTACCAGTAGAGGCTATACCGCCAGCTTGTTCGATTAACATTGCCATTGGGTTTGCTTCGTATAATAAACGTAATTTGTTAGGTTTATTTGGATCTTTCGTGTCGGTTGGGTAAGTAAAAATACCACCACGACATAATACACGGTGCACATCACCCACCATTGCAGCAATCCAGCGCATGTTGAAGTTACGACCACGCGGGCCTGTGTCACCAGCAATTAAGTCATTGATGTAATTTTGCATCGCTGGCTGCCAATGACGTTGGTTTGAAGCATTGATAGCAAATTCGCTAGTATCTTCAGGTACTTTTGCAAAGTCTTCTGTTAATAAGAAGGTACCGTGAGTTTTATCTAAGGTGAAAAAGCGTGTACCTTTGCCTGTTGTTAATGCTAGCACCGTTGATGGGCCATATAACACGTAACCAGCCGCTACTTGGTTTTTACCCGGTTGCATAAAGATACTTGGGTCGGCCGGATCTGCACCTTCAGGCGCCGCCATAATTGAGAAAATCGTACCAACGAGTGAGTTGATATCTGTATTTGATGAACCATCAAGTGGGTCGAATGCAACAATGTAGTTGGCATTAGGGTTACCCGCAACGGTGAAGTCTTCTTCTTCAGAGGCAATGGCTTTTACGTAGCCCGATTCTAATAAAATATCTTTTAAAAGTTGGTTAGTTAGAACGTCGAGTTTTTTCTGTGTTTCACCCTGAATGTTTTCGTCTAGGGTTGAGCCTAATACGCCAGATAGGGCGCCTTGACCAACACGAAATGAAATCTCTTTACATGCCGCAAGTACCGTTCTGATCAATGAGATCAGTTCACGAGGGCAACCATCTTCTAACAATACCGGTGGGAGTCTACGCATTCTATTTTCCTGATAACGTTGTAGCCAGACATTTTTAGTGTGAGAGAGAATGTCTTAGCAAGCGCTGAATTTCGTCTTAAATAGCTGATTTTTCTTGGCGGTACTTTATACTGCTTAATACCTATACAGTATTTAAAACGCGAATAACAAAGATAAGATTATGCAAAAAATACCATTACTACGATATCTGCTCTTAGCTGTGCTACTTACTATGATAACTCAAGCACACGCAGCAATTAAGTCTATAAATGATTTTACTGAAAAAATGACTCATTTTTCAGGCTATTTTTCATTTTACTACGATACAGAAAACGGCAAATTGTATCTTGAGGTGGATAAACTCGAGCAGCAATTTTTATTACAACAAAGCTTACCTTATGGTGTCGGTTCAAACGATATTGGCTTAGATCGCGGTCAGCTAGGTGATACTCACTTAGTTCAGTTTGAACGTTTTGGCGATAAGGTGATGTTAAGAGCCATAAATACTTATTACCGTGCTAACACTAATAACCTTGCGGAACAACAAAGTATTAAAGAGGCATTTGCATCAAGTATCTTAGCAGGGTTTAGTGTTGTTGCTCAGTCAGAAACCGCCGTATTAGTGGATTACACACCTTATTTATTAAGCGATGTTCATGGTGTGAGCCGTCGTTTATCGGCAACTGGCCAGGGAAGTTTTAACTTAGATAGCAACCGCAGTGCGGTTTATTTAGCACGCTCAAAAGCATTTGAAAAAAATACTGAATTAGAAGCAGTACTTACTTTTCAAGGTAATAAGCCTGGTAAGTATGTTCGCCAAGTGAGTGCAGACCCTTACGCGCTAACGGTGCATATGCATCATTCATTAATTGAACTGCCTGATGATAACTACACCCCGCGTAAGTTCCACCCTCAAGCAGGTTTCTGGAGTATTGAACATAAAGACTATGCGGCTGCGCTGGGTGAGTCTATGTATGTGCGTTACATCCCTCGCCATCGTTTAGCGAAAAAAGATCCAAGCCTACCAATCAGCGAACCCGTTGAGCCGATAGTTTATTATTTAGATCCGGGCGTACCTGAGCCAGTTAAATCAGCATTACTTGATGGTGCTAAATGGTGGAATGATGCATTTAACGCAGCAGGCTACAAGAATGCTTTTATAGTTAAAGTGCTACCAGATGATGCCGACCCTATGGATGTACGCTACAACGTGATCCAATGGGTGCACCGTGCAACGCGTGGTTGGTCGTATGGTAGCTCTGTGATTGACCCGCGGACAGGCGAAATTATAAAAGGCCATGTGACTCTGGGTTCATTACGTGTTCGTCAAGACATCTTAATTGCAGAAGCATTAGCTGCACCTTATTTTGAAGGGAATGAAGTGGCTAAGCGCTTACAAGCAATGGCACTTGATCGTATTCGTCAGTTAAGTGCTCATGAAGTGGGGCATACTTTAGGTATTTCTCATAACTTTGCAGCCTCAGTGGCAGATAGAGCCTCTGTGATGGATTATCCACACCCGCTACTTAGCTTTAATGAACAAGGTAAGTTAGATGTTAGCCGAGGCTATGCTTCTGGTATGGGCGTTTGGGATACCCAAGTTGTTAAATACGGTTATAGCGATTTCACAAATCAAGATGAAGCACAGCAATTGGCCGCAATTTTAGCTGAGAATAAAAACAAAGGGCTGGAGTTTATCTCAGACAGTGATGCCCGCGCTCAAGGTGGTGCTCATCCAACAGGGCATTTATGGGATAATGGTCGTTCACCAAGTGATGAGCTAATGCGTGTACTTGATGTTCGTAAGCAAGCGCTGACTAACTTTGGTATAGAAAACATCAAAACAGGCACTGCTTTGTCGCAATTAGAAGAAATGCTGGTGCCGCTTTATCTATTCCATCGCTATCAAGTTGAAGCTGCTGTTAAGCTAATTGCTGGCGTGAATTACGAATACGAAGTGCGTGATGGCTCACAACCTAAAGGGGCACAGGTTGTTGCAAAGCAAACACAACAAGCTGCAGTGGATGCTATGCTTGCGACATTAAAAGCAGAGAACCTTGTTTTACCTGAGTCGGTATTAGCGCTTATTCCACCAAAAGCCTATGGTGAATCAAAATCACGGGAGAGCATTGTTGGTCGTACAGGACTAACGCTTGATGCGATGGCACTGCCAGAGGTTGCAGCTGCACATAGTTTGAGCCTACTTTTTAATAGCCAACGCATTAACCGTTTAGCGCAGCAACAAGCACGAAGTGATGCACTTTATGGTTTAGATGCACTATTAGCACAAACTTATCAGCAAATTTTCGAACAGCAGGTTGCTTCAGGGATGGCTGGTAAAATTAGCCAACGTGTGCAGCTTTTAACAGCGAAACAATTTGCTGATTTAGTTGCAAGCAATGAAGTGGCACCCGAAGTACAAGCTCAATTGCGTTATTACTTAGCTAAACTCGCAAAGAGTTACCAGCAAGAATCAATGCTAGGCAGTGCATCCGTTGGGAACAGTGCATTTAAGCAATATTTAAGTGAGCAAATCAGTCTCTTTTTAGAAAGCGGTGAATGGCCTGCAAACTTTAAAGTGTTGCCAATGCCACCGGGCTCACCAATTTAATCCATTTTTACTTCAAAGCGCCTAGCATAGCTAGGCGTTTTACTTGCATAAAATTGGATATTTGCTAATCTAGCGGCCTTCCTTTTTTGTCTTTTTGAGGTGTATATGGCGTTCTTTTCTCGCTCGTTGTTAGCAGCGGCCATTACATTCTCTAGCTTTTCCAGCTACGCAACCTTAGAAAAAAAACAATGTGATGTAGAGCTAAGCCATGGCTTAATCATTACCGATGATGTCATTCGTATTGTTGATAAGGGTCAAACTCGCGTGCAAATTAACAACGATAACCAATTGTTTATACGAGGTTATTGGGTTGATTTAAGTCCCGAAGAAAGCAAAGTAGTTGAGCAGTTCAGCCGAGGGATCAGACAAACCGTCCCTGAACTTGTTGACCTGGCAACAGATGGTGTAAACCTTGGCTTAAGTGCCATCGAGCAAGTTGTTGAGGGCATGTCAGACAAAGAGCCTGAAGTGCTAAAAACTCAGCTGCAATATGTTGAACGTGCATTAATGGATAAATTTAAGCGTGGTGATGACTTTTTCTTTATTGCCCCGCAGTCGCTGTCGAAAATCGATGATTTTTTTACCAAAGAAATCAGCCAAAAAATTCACTCTGCAGTTCACGGTTCACTTGGCGCTATTTTAGTCTCGCTAGGGGATGCTTTTAAGTCGCGCGAAGGTAATATCGAAGACCGTATCAATGATATGGGGCAGCGTATGGATATCATCTCAAAAGAAATTGATAAATCACTGCAAAAGAAAGCAGAGCAGTTAGAGATGAAGGCATCTGAGTACTGTGAGTGTTTGAACTCGTTAGATGTCACTGAATCACGCTTACAACAAATGGTGCCTGGTATGGCCGATTTTGATTTGGTACAAATAAAGTCTTAGTGCAAATTTTATAACAAGAAAGCCCAGCAGTTGCTGGGCTTTCTCGTTTTAAGTTAGCGAAGGTTAGCTGAATTTAGCGGTTTCAGTTTCTAAATCGTTAGTAAGGCCTTTGATCAAATCGGTTGCTGTATGAGCCTGATTAGATACATCAGCCGTTTGTGAAGCCGTGTCTGAGATAGTTACGATGCGTTTGGCTGTGTCTTCACCGGCATCTAGTTGCTCTTTTGCAGCAATAGCTATCTGATGGCTCATTTGTGCTATGGCGCTGAGTGAGCTTGCTACCCGTTTTAGCTCGTCATTCGCTTTTTTCGACTTTTCAACGGTTTGTTCGCTGGTTGTCATACTTAGGGACACTGATGATTTGGCATCTTGGGTTGCTGCTTGCAGTTTGCCAATCATATTACGAATTTCTTCTGTGCTGGTTTGCGTGCGCTGGGCAAGTCCGCGCACTTCATCAGCAACTACAGCAAAGCCTCGCCCTTGCTCACCAGCACGGGCGGCTTCTATCGCAGCATTAAGCGCAAGCAAGTTGGTTTGCTCGGCAATACCTTGAATAACACTGAGTACATTTGCGATGTTATTTACCTCATCATCGAGTACTTGAATATTATTACCAGCGCTGTCAATTTGCTGCTCTAAAAGCGCGATGGTGTCAGCAGCCTCGCTGGTTAAGTGACTTGCACTTTGACCTTGCTGCTCAGCTTCTTGCACTGAGTAGGCTGCTTGTTCGGCATGTTCAACAACCGTTTGCGCTGAGGCTGTTAACTCGGTAATTGCTGAAGCAACCATTTGAGTTTCTTCATTAAGGCTACGAGTCAGTTTATCGAGTTCAACAGAGCGAGATTCGTTATCGACACTTTGATTCTTTAAGCTATCTGTAACGCCTTTAATGCCGCCAACAACGCCACGTAAACCTTGCTGCATGTAATGCATGGCAGCAATAATGCTCTCTGGAGGAGCATCTTGGCGAATATGTGAGTTTAAGTTGCCGCGAGAGACGTTTTTAACAATACCAATTACTTCATCAATTTCGCCGCCTAAGGCATTAGTCAGCGATGAACCAAAGCGAGCAATAGCAAAAGTCAGCGCAATGGCAATAAGCATGGAAAGGCCCAGCAACCACTTAGCGGTATTCCAATAACGTTCATCAACTTCTTTAGCGCTAATGCCAGTACCAACATACCAGCCAAACAGCGGTGTTTTTTGTACTACAGAGGTTAAATCTACCGTTTCACCATCACGCACTGAATCCCAATGATAGGTGATAATTTTATTGGTTGTGTTACCCACTAAATTTTCGACCATACGGCCGATGCTGTTGCCACTGGCGTCTTTAAAATCATTAAAGCTGGTGCCATGCAGCTCAGGGTCGTGTGGGGTAGCGACAAAATTTAAGTTGTTGTCGACGACGTACACATATTCTGAGTCGTGGTATTTATTTTCGCGCAGCACCTGAATAGCAAGTTTCTTTGCTTGTGCTTCTTTGAGTTGGTTGTTTTTAACCATCAACTCAAATTGCTCAACAATATTGGTAGTGCTTTTCATGAGCTGGTTGATACGCGCGATGTTGTCGCTTTCGCTAGCATGGCGTAAAGACTGTAAGCCAAGTAAAGCTATCGCAGATAACGCAATAAACATAGCGATAGCAAATAAGGTGATTTTTGTTTTTAAAGCTAGTCCTGATAACACAGTCAGCCTCCTTTATTATTTCCCCTGTTAACTTTTACCACGTTTGTCTGGTTTTATTAAGGAAAAATGACAGCGTTATCATGACTTTTGCTCAAGTACCTATTTAGAGCTTGAGTTCGGCTTCTGTAAGAGCACGATATTCACCGCTTGCAAGGCTTTCATCGAGGGTGATATCCGCTATTTTTTCACGATGTAATTCAACAACTTTATTGCCTACAGCGGCAAGCATTCGTTTAACTTGATGGTATTTACCTTCGCAAATTGAAAGGCGTAAGCTGTAGCTTGCAAGTTTTTCAACAATAGCAGGGCGAGTTAGCTCTTTTTCGTTGTGCAATTGTACCCCTTGCTCTAACGCTGCAATCGCTTCTTCATCAATAGGCTCTTGAGTTTCAACTAAATAAGTTTTGAACTTGTTATGCTTTGGGGCTGTAATTTTGTGTGACCAGTCGCCGTCATTAGTAATGATCACTAAACCTGTAGTATCGATATCTAACCGACCTGCAACATGAAAGTCGCTCATGTTTGGTTCATCAAGTAAATCGAATACAGTCGGGTGAAGGTCATCTTTATTAGCACACACATAGCCCGCTGGCTTATTAAGCATGTAGTAGCGCTTGCCTAAAAAGACCAGCGGCTCGCCTTGCCAGCGAATATCATCATCTTGTGTTACAGACAAATCGAATGAGGTGATCACCTCACCATTAACAGTGGCGTATTTGCGTTTAATACCTGCTCTGGTCTTGCTGCGAGGTAACTCGGCAATATGGCTGATAAATTTATCTAAACGGCATGGAAATTTCATTGGGATCACATTTTTAGTCGGCTACAATGGCGGCGAGTATAGCGGATACTAGTTACCTATGACAGTACAGCAAGGACAAATATTACAGTATTACCAAGCGCAAATAGCCAAAGGTGATTTGCAAGAAGACCGTGCCCAGCGCACAGCGATTAATGCTCTTGATAATCTAGCCACAGAAACTGGCTGCGCCAAGACATTGGTGGCAAAGCGCAAAGCCAATAAAAGGGGTCTATTTATATGGCCCAGTAGGACGTGGTAAATCCATGTTGATGGACGTGTTTTTCAAGTTGGTCAATATTGAAGCTAAGCAGCGTTTGCACTTTCATCATTTTATGAAGCAAGTGCATGAGCGCCTAACCCAGCTGCAAGGGCAAAAAAATCCTCTAAAGGTGATTGCTAAAGAGTGGGCAGAGCACATTCGCTTGATTTGTTTCGATGAGTTTTTTGTCTCTGATATTGGTGATGCTATGATCTTGGGTGGTTTATTCAAAGCCCTGTTTGAGCAGCAAGTCGTGTTAGTCGCGACCTCAAACTGCCAACCTGAGCAGTTGTATCGTAATGGTTTACAGCGAGCACGATTTTTACCCACTATCGATTTATTAAATGAGCATTGTCATGTTTTAAGTGTTGAAGGCGATACAGATCATCGCTTTCGCTTTGGCAAACAAACCGAACATTATTTTATTAATAACAAAGATGCCCTAACAGAGCGCTTTTTAAAACAAGAGCAAGCAGTGCAAAGGCAAACAATGATAGAGGTTTGCCATCGTAAGCTTAGTTGTGTAATGCAAGCTCAAGACGCCATTATGTTTGATTTTATGACGCTTTGCTCAGGACCCAGAAGCACGGCGGATTATATTTATTTGGCAGAGCAGTTTCTGCGCGTTTATTTAGTCAATGTGCCAGTAATGGGGCGCGGGGCAACGGGCAAGCAAATTGTGCATGGCATTGAAGATAGTTATCAGCGAGAAAAGCAAGATTTACAAGAACACTTTTTAGATGATGAAGCTCGGCGCTTTATTGCTTTGGTTGATGAGTTTTATGATCGCAGCCGATTACTGGTGATTTCGGCCGAGGTGGGTATTAGCGATTTATATCAAGGGCAAAAACTGGCATTTGAATATGCGCGAACTGAATCTCGATTAGTTGAGATGCAAAGCTGGAAAAGATAAAAGGCGCAATAAAAATGCGCCTTTGATTTCAGCCTAGCTGGGGATCTTCATATGAAACGGTTAAAAGCTATATTGAGCACCCACATACACGTAGCGACCTGCACCACCGCCGTATGCGCTATAGTAGTTACCACGGCCATATGGATAAAAATCACCTTTATTATCGAACACGTTATTCACACCACCGAATACGCGCAGTTGGCTCTGTTTACCAAGTGATAGAGTGTAAGACGCTGAAAGGCTGTGTTTTAAGAACGAACCATAATCTTGGTAGGCAAGTTTTTCTGGGTTACTGATACAGGTATCTTCACCAGCCTCACAGCGGGCATCGTTTTCAGTAAGATACTCATTGTAATCTTCTTCAAGACTCTGGCTTGCTTTAAACGAGCCTAGGTAATTTGTACGCCAACGAATACGCAAGTTATCGTTACGCCATGTAAGTGACATTGATGCTTTATCTTTGCTGCTGCCGTAACCTGCGTAATGGCTAGTCACTAAGCTGCCATCAAGGCCTTCATAGGTTTGCGAGTTTTCAATTACATGGTTGTAATCTAGTTTAAACGACAACTGACCTAGGTTATCTAAGTCGAGTTTGTACTGTGCAACCACATCGTAACCACGTGCAGTTAGCTCATCGAGGTTATATTGACGCTGTAGAATTTTGATAATGTTACCTTCGCTATTACGGGTAATGTCATTACAAAATACGTTGTCTTCACCCCATGCAGCTTCTGAGTTGTAGCACTCACGCATGATGTTTTCATTACTGATCTGCGAAATCGCATCAACAATGGCAATATCGTAGTAATCAACGGCAAGATTAAAGTTTTCTATAAAGGCAGGAGCCACTGTCACACCAAATGTATAAGTATCAGCGGTTTCTTCTTTTAGATTTTCGTTACCAGCCCCTGGAGAATAGCTGTTGTTCTCATCGCTGAATTCAAAGTTTGGATCAGCAGCAAGTTGTGTTGCTAAAGTTGGCTCTTTACGGCAGTTATCGTGACCTGGTTTAGTTGATGTTGCTGTTAAACCGTCACAAATATCATCATAGCTGTCGTAATCGCCACGTGCTGGTGACATAAGTTCAGTGATCGTTGGTGCACGTTGAGCGCGAGCGTAGTTTGCTCTAAATGCATAGCCTTCGATTGGTTCCCAAAATACACCTAGCTTGTAGCTGGCAACGGTGTTGACGTTTTCCATGCTGTAGTTAGCTAAACGTAATGAAGTTTCTGCACTTAAATTTTTTGCTAAAGGAGCATCTTTTAACAGCGGGATCGCAAGTTCTGCAAAAGCTTCATAGACTTCAACTTCGCCATAAAAATTTGGTACATAGTTGAAGGTAATACCACCAGCTTTCATGTCGTCGCTGGTTGATAGGTCTTGGCTATCTTTACGATATTCGCCACCAAATACAGCGGATACAGAGCCTGCTGGTAATTCAAATAAATCACCCGCTACGTAGCCGACCACGCCATATTGTTTTATTTCGGTATCAATAATAGGGTTGGTGCGGATCCAAGCGGCCATCTCTTCGGTGATAGAGCCTTCACCAAATAAGTTAATTGGCACACAGCCTTCAGCGCGAGCTGCTTCATCAATACATTGAATGGTGCCATCTGCTAACTGTTCAGCTTGCAAAGCTTGATTTAGTTTTACGGTATTTAACTCATTGCTGCGGATTTGGTGCTGGGTAAAACGACCATAACTTGCTGATAGATCCCAGTCCCACTCGTCGTTAAATAATGTGCCTTGAAGACCTGCCCAACTACGAATCGTTTTACGGGTATTATCTGTGCTGATATTACCGACTTCGCTAAAGCGGCGATCCCAATAAATGCGATCTTTATATGGGTTGGCATCGAGAATTTCTTGCGGCACATATGGGTTGTCGATTGGAATATAACCCGGTGCCACATCTGCAAGTGGCTCGCCAGTGGTAGGGTCGTAACGTGGTACATACGCACCTTCGTATTCATCTTCAGGCGACTTATTGTTAAATGAGCCACTTTCACTGTATTGAACTTGCGCGTAAAACATCACATCGTCAGTTAAGTCGTAATCAATTTTAACTGCAGCAGATACGTTATCGCTCGGAACATCAAGCATCACGTATTGATTTGAGTTAATACCATAAATTTCTTCATTGCCTTTCCAATCATCACGTAAGGTTTGACCGTCATACCAAAACTGTGTGTCGTTGCGGCTGTGTTCTAAGAACACACCGCCCGGAATGCCGTCGCTCTTGCTTACCCAGTCAGCTTGCGTGATGTCGCGCATACATTGATCGCCATCTGCTGTTTGCATTACATTACACATGCGATCTGGATCGTAATCGTAACTATCTTCAATTTGTGCGCGTTTACGATCGTAAAAAGTCATACCGAAATCACGGTCCCAGTTGGCACTAAAATAGGCGTAACCGCGATCTTCAGCAAATGAGGTGCCGTAGTTTAAATCAAGGGTAAATTCTTTACCGCCGCCATCGGTGGTTTCACCTGTATTCGCTTTAAAGTCAAAGCCTTCTTTTTTTGATTGGGTGATAATATTCACCACACCCGCTACAGCATCGGCACCATAGGTTGCAGATGCACCGCCACTGATTATTTCAACACGCTCAACCATGCCGCTCGGAATGGTATTTAAGCTTACATAGTTGCCGCTGTAGCTATTTGAAACAACACGGCGACCATCAATCAGTGTTAGTGTACGATTAGCACCTAAATCTCGTAGTTGTACTGTAGATAACCCTGTTGCTGATACACTTGATTGGCTGGTGGTGTTACCTATGCTCTCACTAAGAGCAGGCATATTATCAACAAGAATATCTGATAAGTTGGTTAAACCTGTATCGGCAATGGCTTCACGGTCCATTGTGACCAGTGGTGTTGGAATTGAAAAACTATCGCGTTTAATACGTGAACCTGTTACAACAATTTTTTCAGGTTCTTCAGTTTGTTCATTAGCTGCTGGAGTGGTGTTGGCAGGGCGGGCAATCTCAGCCTCATTGGCAAATGCATGCTGGCTAAAACCACTGGCAACAGCAAGTGCAATAGCACAAGGTTTGGTTAGTAGATTTCTCACAGGCGTTCCTAGTTGTTTTATTTTTAGTTTTTAGAACCAGAGTGATGCTCTTTTTAAGGGCAGTTAAAATTTACAGTGAGCAACACTCTGGTTGGTCGGTATTGACGTAAAAATTTTTATAGGAATGTGAACTTAACTACAATCTTAGGTGGCTCGTTTATGTCTCTATTTTACATCTATTGAATATCTATTTATTTAAAATCAGTGGCTTAAGAAGTGGTCATTGTTAACTGTTTTGCAACGTTAAAGCTGGTGAAAGAACCACTTTTACGATAAATTGATAGGGCTTTATACTGCTGTACTTCTAAAATGGGGTTTTATTTAGAGTAAATGGAAACATCTAATCGCGTTTATCAGCTGGGCTCATGTATTGTTAACCCACTCGAAAATAAACTGATCTGCAATGGTAGTGAACAACTTTTGCAGCCTAAGTTTATTGAGTTGTTAGCCTGCTTAGTGGCGCGTTACCCCGAACCAATCACGCGTGAAGAGCTCATCAATCATGTATGGGAAGGCAATTTTTATGTCGGTGAAAAAGCCTTAACGAATGCTATTTGGCATTTACGAAAAGCATTTAAAGAGCTCGACCCAGAACAAACTTACATAGAGACATTACGAAAAACTGGCTATCGCGTTTTGTTAAAGCCTCAGTCAATAGATACAGCTGATAAAGATAAACCTGGTCCCTTAAGTATCACTGCTGCGCAGATTCGCCAGCTGTTCGTAGCTTTATGTGTAATTAGCCTAGCAGTGATGTATTGGCTGTTTTCTTCGCCTTCAGAACAAACAAATTCAAGCTTTGTGCTACCGCTCAATAGCATCGAAAGTGTTACGGCAAGCCCTGGTCGTGAGATTTACCCTTCAATTTCAGATGATCAGCATTATTTAGTGTATTCGTGGCGTCAGCTTGGTAAACCAAATAACCTATATTTACGCGATTTACATTTTCCTGAGCATCCTGCTAAGCAATTAACAGACTCACCCTATACTGAAGGCCGCTCTGTGTTTAGCCCAGATGCAAACACGTTGTACTATTACCGAATGGCGTCAGATGTCTGTGAAATTGTAAAGCTGTCTTTGGTTAATGCTACCAGTGTTGTATTAGGGGAGTGCAGTAATAAATATGCCCCAGATCTTGATATCAGTAGTGATGGTAAAACCTTGGCTTACATTGCTGATCACACCAGTAAGTCAGGTGATTATGTAACTCGTATTAAGCTGCTCGATTTACAGGCAAAACAAACAAGTGAAACGGTTATTCCTTGCAATAATGACTGCGAAACTGTGTATGAGTCGGTATCGTTTTCGCCAAGTGCTCAGCGAGTTGTGGTTACTCGTACTGTTAAAAACAACCAAAAAGCGCTGTTTTTAATTGATGTAAAGACAGGGCAAAGCCAACGCTTAACTCATGACTTTGTTGATATTCATGGTGTGGATTGGCATCCATCTAAAGAGCAATTGGCGTTTAGCGCAGTTGAAGGCGGCAAACGTTATGGCTATTTTTACGATATTAATGATCAAACCCTAATTAACACGCAAATCGCTGGTATGAGCTCGCCTAATTACAGTAGCGATGGCAGTGTTTATTATCATCAATGGGATTTAGATAAAGTGATCACGCGTTTGAAAATAGACGAGCAAGTAGCCAGCTCACCGTTTTCTATGCTGTCGACCAACTTTAGTTCGCTATTTCCTGAATATAATCAGCAGCAAGATAAACTGCTGTATGTGTCGAATGAATCGGGCAGTTCGCAGCTTTGGATTGTAAACCCCGATAGCAGCTCGCGAAAGCAGCTTACTGACTTTGCACATAATACTGGGGAAATTCGTGATCCAACTTGGTCAGCCGATGGACGCTATATTTTGTTTTCATTGTACGATAATGGCAGCACCCGCTTGTATTTTTATGATTTCAAAGTAGAGCAAAGCCAACAAATCAAGCTGCCATTTAGTCATGCTGTTAAACCTAAGTTTAGTGCTGACAGTCAGGGGATTTTGGTGTCTGATGGCGACTACCTATACCGTTATGACTTAACAGGAAGAAGCCTAGGTAAAGCCGTTGATGTACCAGCGCAGTTCGGCGTTGAAACACAAGCGGGTGATATTTTATTTACTAATTCACGTCATGCTATTTGGATTAAACACCATGAGACGGGTGTTGAAGAAATGCTTGTGAATGATATTAAATTGGCGCGCAATTATGCATGGTTGCTGGTGGCAAAAAACGCTTACCATGATGGGCGTATTTATTATTATAAAGAGCGCTTAGGTGATTACCGCATAAGCTACTATGACTTAGCGAGTAAGCAGCACCATGATTTAATTGCTTTACCTGAGCGAGCTTATAGCCGCTCATCGGGTCTGACCTACATACCCAATGAGCGTTGGTTGGTTTACACCGCATACCTATCGCCAGAGACAGAAATCAAGCGCTTACCTGCAGCCTATTTACCTAAGTGAGTTAACACTTACGATAGATATCAGCATCCATATCGTAAATATTAACGCTTAAACTATACGAGCGGCGGCAGTATGTTTTTAAGCAACTTAGCAATTGCTCACTGAGCATTTGCTTTTGCTCTATGGTTCTGCCTGCCATGATTGATGCGCCGATGTGAATAAAGCCATCTTTGCCTTCACCTAATTCGTAATGCTGATAAGCAATTGCACGAGTCTTTATGGTCGAAAGCTCAAATAAGCCAGAGTCAAAAACGGCTTGGTGAACTTTTTCAACTAACACTTGTGGCAGAATTGGCAAGTCTTCTGAGTGTTCTATAACAATGTGCGGCATAGGGTTTTCCTTAAAAGCGGTAACTAAAACCGATGTTTGTCTGAAATTGGTTTAACACATCACCATCAAAGTGCCATAGACATTGATTGTCTTCTGATGTTGGCAATGTGCACGATACATTGCTTGCATTATTTACAATAGTTGCCAGCCAGCGAGTTTCAACATAAACCCGAGCTTGTTCAGTAAATAAATAATCAGCGCCAGCATAAAGGCCCGAGGTAAAAAATGTATCAGAATCGGCAAAGTCAGTGCTGACGTAGTTTGCGCCAATTTGGGCGCCAACAAAACCAACCACACGGTCAGCCAATGGCACTTCTACGGCACTTTGAAATAGCAGATATTGCATCTCGACTTGCTTGTTGGTTTGGTCTTTCATATCAAGTTCGGTTGCTGAATAAAAGAACCCGTAACGAGCATTATCAATGGTTCTATCAAGACTGACAGTAAAATGGCTGTCATCCTCAAGCTCAATTTTAAGGTTTTCTTCGGTTTGCACCGAGTTAGTAAAGTTTTTGCCAAAACCAGCGCTAATAGAGTAGCCAGCATGAGCTGTACTACTTAAGAACATGAAACACAGTAAACCAAACGATTTTTTCATTGTTTAGATGCTCGTTGTTGAAGATATTTTGAGATAGTATTGAAACATAGCAAGCAAATCGTTGTAAACGGACAACTATCGCTTTTTAATAAGGAACACTAGGATGAAGTTACTAAAATTAGCTGCTTTGACTGCGCCACTAGTTTTGTTGAGCGGTTGCTCGGATGATGCTGCTTCGGTAAGTTTAGGGTTATTCACTACCAAAGATATTAAAGTGGTATCACAACAAGATCCGCTGATCAGCGGTGTTACTTGCCACATTAGTCATATTGAAGCGAATCTTGATTTTGCTGATCCTTCAGATATGTCTATTGCCTGTCGTCAAACAGGGCCGATTACGGCTGAACAATTAAAGCAAATTGACCGCAGTAAATCGGGTGAAGTGGTATTTAAGTCATCGAAAAGTATTTTGTTTAAATCGTTAAAAGTGCGTCGAATTTATGATGCACCTACACGCACTCTTTTGTATTTGTCTTATTCAACCAAAGAGTCAAGTGGCAGCCATCATCACGCTTTATCTACCGTGCCCCTTTACAACACGGATGCATGGCAATGGGCACAAACACAAGAGTAATTTATGTTAGCGTTATTTAAATCAGCCCCGTTAATTGATGAGCAAGAGCAGCAATGGTTAATTGATACCTTTTTATGGGCGGTTGAGCATTTTGATAGTGATTATTTTTTAAAGCATACCCAAGTTATTTTACCCAACGGACATTTTTTTCCAGATAGGGTGTCGAGCGTCAGTGAAATGGCTGAAAAGGTATTTAGTCGAGTTGTTGATTATGCGGGTATGAAGGCGTGGCCAATTAACTTAGTTGCGCCATCAGGGCTGACTCCACAGGTGTTTCCGCACTTTGAGTTCCAAGACAATTTACGCGGTAGCGAGGCAAGTTTAATCGTACCGGCAAATCACCCGGTGAATATCTCGTTTAACCCAAACCAAATAAATCAACCACAAGATTTAGTCGCAAGTTTTGCAGGAACCTTAGCCACTATTTTGATTCACCATGTGGGTGTATTACCTCCTGGCGGTAAAGAGTACTTACCACAAGCAAGTGATGCGTTAGCATGCTATTTAGGTTTTGGGGTAATGATGAGCAATACGGTATATCAATTTAAAGGTGGCTGTGGCTGCGGTTATAACCCCTATGCCAATCGCCAAGCGGCGCTGACTGAACCACAGACCCTGTTTATGCATGCGCTGGTTACGCACTTTAAAGGGGACAGTCAGTCGAAAAAGTTTTTAAAGCCCCATTTACGCAGCCAATATAAAAAAGCGCAAAAGCAAATTAACGCTTTGATTAGTAATAGTGCAAATCCTTTGCTGTTGGCTCTAGATGAACAAGCCGTAGGATAATTTTTCGTGCAGTATTTAGATGAGTTTTTATTGATTGCTATTGCTCATTTTTTTGCAGTGGCAAGTCCAGGCCCTGACTTTGCGATCGTACTAAAACAAAGTATTCAACAAGGTCGTAAAAATGCGCTCTGGACAAGTGCCGGTGTGGGTGCGGCTATTCTGTTACATATTGCTTATTGTGTATTAGGTGTGGCGTTAATATTATCGCAGTCACCAAGCTTATTTATGGCTTTAAAATACGTTGCAGGGGCCTATCTGGCTTACTTAGGTGTACAAGCCTTACGCAGTGCAAAACCCAACGATAGTAAGCAGCAAACTCTTGCACCTGCTGAGCCTGAATCTGTGTATAAAGCATTTCGACGCGGCTTTTTTACTAATGCCCTTAATCCCAAAGCAACGCTGTTTTTTATGTCGCTGTTTACT
Source organism: Pseudoalteromonas shioyasakiensis (assembly GCA_013391845.1). Classification (NCBI taxonomy): domain Bacteria; kingdom Pseudomonadati; phylum Pseudomonadota; class Gammaproteobacteria; order Alteromonadales; family Pseudoalteromonadaceae; genus Pseudoalteromonas; species Pseudoalteromonas shioyasakiensis. The sequence continues at coordinate 3,514,158 of CP058414.1, read as the reverse complement.
CTTGTGATTAGTCCTGAAACACCCGTTTTAGTGCAAGCTGGATATGGTGTATATATGGCAATGGCAACTTGGTTGTGGTTTTCATTTTTATCATTGGTGTTATCAAAAACATCGGTGAGAGCATTTTTCTTAAAAAGCGGATATTGGTTTGATAGAGGCATTGGGGTGATCTTAATTGCCTTAGCTATTCGCGTTGTTGTGTGAGGTGAGTATGGCGCTGTATAACTTTTCATTTGGTTCAAATATGTCATCGAGTCGATTGCTGGCAAGGCTACCTGGAGCAAAACGGGTGGGCACAGCCATTTTAAAGGGTTATGAGCTGACTTTTGATATGGTGAGTACCGATGGTTCTGCAAAATGCAGCGTGCGTAAAACAGGGCAAGCAGATACCTTGGTATATGGCGTTGTTTATCAGCTTAACGAAGCGGAAAAGTCGATTCTTGATGATATCGAAGGGCCACGTTATGACTGTGTAGATATCACCGTTGAGCTAATTGATGGCGAGCAACTCGCTGCGCATTGTTATATTGCTAACACCCTTGATGAGTCTTTACTTCCATTCGACTGGTATCTTCAGCATGTTCATCGCGGAGCGCTTGAAGCAGGTGTACCAAATCATTACAGTGAAGCAATACTCGCAAGACAAAGTTGCGATGATCCAGATAAAACCCGAGCAGCGAAAGAGTTCGCTATTCACAACAATAAAAATCACCAAGGGATATTATGAAACTCCGTAAATTAGCCGTTGCAGCGGCATTGTTATCAAGCTGTTCGTTTTACAGCTATGCTGATATTGATACTAAGAAAATCGAAAAAGTGATTGAAACGTCGATGGCACGTTTTGATGTACCGGGTATGGCTGTGGCGATTGTTGAAAATGATAAAGTCGTGTTAGCAAAAGGTTTTGGTGTATCTCACCTTGATACCGGTAAAAAAGTAAATAAAGACACATTATTCGGTATAGCCTCAAACACCAAAGCATTTACCGCAGCAGCGTTAGCTAAATTGATTGATGAAGGCAAGCTAAGCTGGGATGACAAAGTCATTGATCATCTACCTGAGTTTCGCTTGTATGACCCTTATGTTACGCGCGAAATGACCATTCGCGATTTATTAAGCCACCGTAGCGGTTTGGGTTTAGGGCAAGGTGATTTAATGATTTGGCCAGATACCGACAAATCGATTGATGAGATCATCGCAGGCCTAAAATATTTGAAACCGGCAAGTAGTTTTCGCAGTAAATACGCGTATAACAACCTAATGTTTGTGACAGCAGGTGAGGTGGTTGCGCGTGTCTCTGGCATGAGCTGGAATGATTATATTGAGAAAAATATTCTTGAGCCTCTCGATATGAAAAACTCGCGAGCTGGTTTTTCACGTATCCCTAGTAGTAATAAAAACTGGGCTACGGGTCATATCCCAATGGATGGGCAACTACATCCATTTTTTGTTAACTACCTTGAAGACTTCCGTGGTGCAGGTGCGATTGCATCAAGCGTGAGTGATATGAGCCAATGGCTACGCACGCAGCTTGCACATGGCAAAATGCCAAATGGCGATCAGTTATTCACTGAAAAGCAGCAGCAACAAATGTGGCATCCACATATTACGTCAATGGCCTCAAAAAGAGCTTATGAAGCTTACCATCAGCAATTTAGAGGCTATGGTTTAGGCTGGAGTATTGAAGACTTCCACGGCATTAAAAAGTTAGGCCATGGTGGTGGTATCTTAGGTATGGTGTCTCAAGTGACATTATTACCAGAGAAAAACCTCGGTATTGTGATTCTTAGTAACCAGCAAGCATTTAGTGCGTTATCAGCAGTAACTTATGAAGTGTTAGAAGATGCATTAGATCTTGAAGATAAAGACTGGGTTGAAGATCTTGCGAAAAAGCATTTTGAAGGTAAAAAAGAAGCTTACGCAAATGCAAAACCAGAAACACCGGCCGATTATCAACCGAAACTACCAAACATCAACTACACAGGTACACTGCATGATAACTGGTATGGTGATGTGGTCATCGAAGAGTTAAATGGTCAGCTACGTATTGATTTTACTCATACAAAGCGCTTAAAAGGTCAACTAGAGCATTACACTGGCAATACCTTTATTGTTAAGTGGGATGAAAAGTTACTTGAAGCGGATGCTTACATAGAGTTTCAAATGAGCCCAGAAAACAGAGTGAGTGGTGCGAAAATGCGCGCTGTATCAACGGCGGTCACTGACTTTAGTTTTGACTTTAGAAATTTAGATTTACGCGCTAAAAAGTAAACCAAAGTCGCAAAGCCACCATTCGGTGGCTTTGTTATACTGGGGGAAAATAATCCAAGGAGCGTATTATGAGAACGGCAGTTATCTCACATCCATTTTGTCGTAAACATAAAATGATTGAGGATCACCCAGAATGTCCCGCGCGTTTAGATGTGATCACCGACCGTTTGCTAGCAAGCGGTGTTGATATTGCAATTACTCATTTACAAGCTCCAAAAGCTAGCCGCGACGATTTTTTACGTGCTCATGATGAGTCTTTGGTCAGCCATGTAGAACAAACAATTCCTAATGACGGGCTTGCTGAATTAGACGGCGATACCTGGCTGTGTCCAGACTCAATGAAAGCGATTGAGCGTGCCGTTGGCGCCGGGTTATTAGCCGTTGATGAGATCCTTGCTGATAAGCTAGATGCAGCTTTTTGCTCGGTTAGACCGCCGGGCCATCATGCAAACCGCAGCTCCTCTGCAGGGTTTTGCGTTTTTAATAATCTAGCCATTGCCGTGAAATATGCGCAAAGCAAAGGTGTAAAACGCATCGCTATTCTAGACTTCGATGTTCACCATGGAAACGGCACTCAAGATATCTTTTTAGAAGATGATAATGTGTTGTTTTGCTCTTTGTTTCAACACCCATTTTATCCTAATACTGCGGTTGAAAATAACGCGACTTTAGTGAACTCACCGCTGCCAATTGCCAGTGATGGTAATGACTTGAAAGCTGTGTACCTTGAGCAATGGCTGCCAAAACTCAATGAATTTAAGCCTGAACTATTGTTTATTAGTGCTGGGTTTGATGCTCACCTTGAAGATGACATGGCAAGCCTGAAATTTGTTGAAGATGATTACGCATGGCTCACTACACAATTAGCTGAGTTTTGCCAACAGCAAGATTGTAAAGGGATTGTCTCTTACCTCGAAGGAGGTTATGCCTTATCAGCCCTTGGTCGAAGTGCTGTGGCGCATATTAAAGCGCTGGTGGATGCACCTTAATCTGCCAGCATAGCAAAGGCTTGCGATGGTGTAAGCCGAGAAACCTTACTTAAACAGCACACTCCTTCTTGTGCTAGATGCTCAGTCACTTTAGTCGCAAGCTCAGCGTCAGTTAAGGCTTTAACGCTCTCACCCTGCAAATTAACATAGTGCCCTGTAGCTAAAAGCATAATAACTGCGAGTTGCTGCTCCTCACTCAAACCATAAACAAAGCTTTCAATATCGGCTTCATCTTCTACTAATGCTAATTCATTAGCTGAAAAAATAATCTTAGGAAATGATGAGTGCATTTATTGTCCTGTGTCAAAGTTGCCAATATTGAAATGATTATAATTGTCAATTCATGCAAGAACTAGGAAAGTCGACTTATGAATCAACCAAGACGACATCAAAAGGTCAGTGATGTCTTTTCGCATAAATTGGTATCATGTCCTGCGCATACGCCTTTGGTCGATGCGGTAAGGTTGATGCATGTTCACAATGTAACGGCTATTTTTATCCAACATGAACAGTCCGTGGTTGGGATTTGGACTGAAGCTGATTGTTTGAAAATTGATATCAGCAGCCCAGCTTACAAGAATCTTGCCATTCATGAGGTGATGTCAGCACCTGTTATTACGGTGCCTAACCAATGTTCAGTCAGTGATGCAACGCTGCGTTTTCAACAACATGGTATTCGCCATTTATTAGTAATGGATAGTGAGAACCAACCTGCTGGTATGCTGAACCTTTCTGATATCGTTCATAACCAAGGTCTGGACCACTACCTACAGTTTAGGCCTATTCATGAGCAATACCGCACCGACCTTGAGGTCGTTGATGCGCAGACACCGATTGAAGAGGTTGTGCAGCTGATGCGAACTGGCAGGCTTGATAGTGTGCTGGTTTATAACCGAGAGCTTGAAGTACACGGTATTATTACTCAGCGCGACATTGTTGAATTGATAATCCAAACTGAGTGGCTAAATCCCTGTTGGCAGTATGCCAGTTATCCGTTAATTGAAATTGATTGTGAAAGTAGTTTATTTGATGCTTATCGCACTATGACAGAGCATAATGTTCGCCATTTGGTGGTCAAAGATGATGAGATCTGTGGGGTGATTTCATTTGCTGATTTGATCACAGAGATTGAATCGGCTTATTGTTGCGAGCTTGAGCGTGCTATTGAGCAGCGTGATCTTGCTTTGCAAAAGTCACAACGTAACCTATTTCTTGCAAATAAAATTATTGATGCCTCACTTGATGGCATCATGTTAACTCGCAAAGACGGCACCATTATTCAAGTTAACCCAGCTTTTACTGAGCTGACAGGTTTTGCTGAACATGAAGTAATAGGTAAGCGGCCAAATATTCTAAGCTCAACAAAACATAGTCGTTCTTTTTATCAAAAAATGTGGCATGCCATTGAATATGAAGGGGTGTGGCAAGGGGAGATCTGTAATTGTAAGAAAGGCGGCGAAGAGTTTGTTGAGTGGCTAACCATCATTCAAATTAAAGACCCTAACTTTGATGAGGTGCTGTATGCAGCTATTTTTAGCGATATTACTGAGCGTAAACGTGCTGAAGAAAAAATTGCCCAGCTTGCCTATTACGATGAATTGACCGGCCTGCCAAATCGGCGCTTATTTCATGACAGGCTCTCCATTGCACTAAGCACCGCCAAGCGTAACCATGATCTTTTAGCTGTAATGTTTATCGACTTAGATCGCTTTAAAGAGGTCAACGACAGCTTAGGACATGACGCAGGTGATAATTTGCTTGAACAAGTTGCTGAACGAATTTTATCAATCTTACCTGAAGGGGATACCCTAGCACGCTTAGGTGGTGATGAATTTGTTTTACTATGCGAAGTAAATCGTGTTGAAACGTTATTAAACTTTGCAGAACAAGTATTACAGCAAGTGAGTATGCCGCTTGCTATTAACGAGCATGTAGTTGCAATTACAGCCTCTATTGGCGCCGCAGTTTATCCAGATGATGGCGTAGATAGCGCCACATTACTTAAGCATGCTGATATTGCTATGTACCGCGCCAAAGAAGTCGGTCGTAATTCATTTCAATTATTTAAACCAGCTATGAATGCGCGCTCTTTAGAACGTCTGGCAATGATGAGCCGTTTGCAAAATGCCATTGAATGTGACGAATTTGAGCTTTATTTCCAACCGAAGCAAGAGTTAAACTCGGGTAAAATTTTAGGTGTTGAAGCGCTTTTGCGTTGGCATGAGCCGAATCTTGGCGTGATCTCACCGGCTAAATTTATCCCCCTTGCTGAAGAGCTTGGTCTAATTGTAAAACTCGATTTATGGGTAATCGAGCAGGCTTGTAAAGAGTTAGAAAAGTGGCAGCAACAAGGGATTGAAGCAGGGCGCTTAGCAATTAATATATCGGCGAATCACTTACGTCAGGGGCAATTAGCATCGAATGTTGAGCGTTTACTTGAGCGTTATAATGTTGACCCACACAAGCTTGAAGTTGAGCTGACGGAAAGCTGTTTTATAAGCCACTTTAGTGAGGCCAAGCAAGAGTTGTTGGCGCTGAAAAAACTAGGTGTGCATATTACTTTGGATGACTTTGGTACGGGGTATTCGGCTTTAAGTTATTTAACAAAACTGCCTATTGATACGTTAAAAATAGATGCCAGCTTTATAGCAAAAGTACCTGATGAATATGGTAATAGTGAAATAGTAACGGCGATTATTAGTCTTGCGAAAAGTTTAAGTATTCATGTTGTCGCCGAAGGGGTTGAGAAGGTAGAGCAGTTAAATTACTTACGTTCACTTAACTGCGATATCATTCAAGGCTATTATTTTTGCCGTCCCGTAGCGAAACAGCAATGGTATGACTTTTACCTTAATACAGAAAAAAGCGATTAATTAAGGCTTATCTCATAAGAAGTAAACTTACGAATATTAATTACGCCAGTATCAAAAATTAGGTACTGGCCTTTAATGCCTTTTAAAATCCCCGATACTTCTGGTGCTTTATCAAAATTGAAAGAGCTGATTTTGCTTGGGTATTCACTCACAGGATAGTCTAGCTCAACCACATCTTCATCGAGCTTTTCAATTGCCGTTGAGCCAAACAGTTCAGCAAGTTCACTCAGCTTAGCATCAATTTGTGGGATCAGCTCACTGGCAGCGGCTTTTAAATCAATTGCTTCAGATTGGCCTTTTAGCATGTTTCGCCAATTGGTTTTATCAGCAATAAACTTGGCTAAGGCAACCTCAACTAAACCAGATTGAAGGCGGGTTTGTACTTTGAAGATAGGTAAAGCTTGCGTCGCACCTTGGTCAATCCAGCGTGTAGGAATTTGAGTATGGCGGGTAATACCTACTTTTAGGCCTGAGGTGTTTGCTAAATACACGTAATGCGGGATCATGCAGTTTTCTTCACCCCACTGCGGCTCACGACAGGTACCTTTATCAAAGTGGCACGTTTCAGGCTTCATGATACACATGTCACAGCTAGCCAGTTTGCGCATACACACGAAACAGTGGCCTTGAGAGTAGCTTTTCTTGGTTTTTTTACCGCAGTTACAGCAAAAAATATTGCCAGTAAAAGTGAGTGTTAGCGGTTTACCAATATAGTCATTTAACGAAACTAGCTCATCACCAATAGGTAATTGATATTCGACAGGAGAGGTAAGTGTCGACTTTAATTTTCTGATCGTACCTTGCATCTTTACATGGCCCCTAAAGATGTTAAAAAGAGCAGTGTAACACGCCCTATTTAAATTGTGAGGCAATAAAGCTTAGATACTCATTAATCGGCAGTGCTTTGCTGTAATAATAGCCTTGGCCTTGATCAGCCCCCATTTTGATCAGCATTTTCTCTGTAGCTTGGTTTTCAACACCTTCGATGGTGATATTCATATCAAGGTTATGGGCCATATCAATGGCAGTTTTTACAACCACTTGATTAGTTGTGTTATCCACTAAATCAAGAATAAAGCACTTATCTACTTTTATAGTGCTAAATGAATAATTCACCAAGTAGTTCAACGAAGAGTAGCCAGTACCAAAGTCATCGAGTACTACCTTACTCCCGAGTTTATTGAGCTCGCTGATAAAGCTGACCATTTCATCATGGTTTTTAATAAGCGCAAACTCGGTTAATTCAAACTTTAACTGATCCGCGGTAATACCATGTTTTAAGATAGTGTTTTCGACTTTTTCGACGAGTTTAGGGATAGCGAGATTTTTCGCACTTAAATTAACGCTAATAGTATGCTCGCGGTAACCTTGTCGATTAAGCTGTGCAGCAGCAAGGCAAGCCTGATCAATTACCCATAAGCTTAGTTCATTGATTAAACCTGTTCGTTCAGCCAATAAAATCAGTTGCTCAATATCGAGATACTTACCAGCTGTAGGCCAGCGTAATAGCGCCTCAGCACCACAGATAGCGCCGCTGTGTAAATTGATAATTGGCTGTAAGTAAATGGCTAATGTATTGCTTCGTATTGCTTGCTGTAATTCTGCAGCAAGGCTGACATCCATATCAATATGTGGTGCGTTAAAGTCAATATTTTGTTGTTTTTGTGATAAACCCAAGTAGCCACGCTGCAGCCAAATATCAAAGCCATCATCACTAACCGGCTCGGTAATGCTAAAGCGATAGTAAAGCTGTAGGTCTAAGCCTGCCACTTTATATTGTTTAGGGAGCTGTTTACAAAGGTTGTTAAGCTCTTGATAAAGCTCTACTTGAGACTGAATTTTGGTAGAAATAAAGGCGAGTATACCATTCCCTAAATCAGCTACTTTTGGGCTATTATCTAAAGCCGACTCTAAATTAATAAATTGTCTCTTTTTATTGATTTGATGCTCTAGGGATTGAGCAACTGTGATAATTATTTGGCTACTCTGACTTGGCTTAAGGATGCTCATTAGGGCATTAAATTGCTCTATTTTCACTAAACAAAGATTAGCGAGCCTGTGCTCTGAAGTGATCGCCATATAGGCTTGTTTGAGCATAGCTTGATTGAGTAACTCTGTTTGTTGAGTATGAGTTGCATGATACAGCGCTTTTTCACGTTGATACCGGACTCGATCAGCCAGCGCCATTGCCATGAGCACAATTTCACACAGAATAGCGACTAAAAAAATATATCTAACTGCAAAGCTATACTGAATAAATCCAGTAAGCTCTAAAGGTTGAATTGCAGCGCCTACTATCAGTGGCACCCAAGACATTACATAAAACTTTGCCCATCTAAAGCCACTCACTAACTTTTTGTATATCATGCAAATACATAAAATATAAAGCGGTACCATGATGGCAAAAAAGATTTTTGAAGAATGATATTCCAGCATGAAAAAACTGATCAGGCTGAGACTGAAGAGCAGGGCTAAAAAGCTAATACTGAGTTTATAAAGGCGGCAATTGTCTTTATGGTAGCGTAAGAACATAGTGCAAAATGCTACAGTGAAAAAGGCTATTGCATAGTTACTGAAGACCACTTGCTCATTAAAAAACATTTGCCATGACAAAGGCCATAGATAAAAACCAAAACCAAGCACTGAGCCCATAAGTAGCAATGCTGAGATTATATAACCTATGTAAATAAGGTAGACACGGTCACGAATCCCTAAAAATAATACCAAGTTATAGAGGGCTGCCATTATCAGCACGCCAATAAAGATCCCCCAAATACCCGACTGTGAACGAAGTAAATCTTGGAACTCTTTTTCACCATAAATATTGATAGGTGTCTTACTAATACCAACAGTATCTATCTTAATAATGAGGGTTGTTTGCTCGTTGCCCTGCATTGTTAAAATGCTGTGCGGTGTGCTGTATTGGAACAAACTGAGCCCAGCTACTTTATCTCCTAGCTCGGTTGTATCTATAAGCAGCCCCTTATCATCAACATGATAGACAGTGAGGTAATCAACCATTGGGTTGTCAAAGTGAATAGACAGCTCTACTGGCTTTGTTTGACGGTTTTCTAAATCAAGCTTTAGCCAATAATCTTGCTCGGCTAAATCCCACTCAATATCTTTAAAAGGGCGTTGCTTTAGCTTTTCTGGTTCTGCTAAAAACTGCTCCAGAGTTAGTGATTTACTGTAGTCGATTCGATACGCCGTTTTACTGTAAATAGGCGCCGTTTTGTCAATGGTATAGCGGGTAGGGCTGGCTAAATGAGCCGCTAGGGTGGCAATGATAAAAAACAAAATTGTTAAAATAAGAAATGAAACAAAGTTATATTTCAGTGCTTTATTATTCAAAATTAGTTCTTTATCTAGGTAAATATTCTTATTAGTGTAGCATTAAAAAAGCGCAGATAAACTGCGCTTTATTAGAATTAGACTGGTTTGACCTTAATTCTGTTCGCGAGCAATTGCACGGTAAGCGATATCTGTACGATATTCCATGCCTTCCCAGCTGATTTCATCAACTAGTTTATAAGCACGTTGTTGCGCTTCAGTAACTGTGTTGCCAAGCGCTGTAGCACAAAGCACACGACCGCCAGCCGTAACAACATTTTCGCCGTCTTGCTTAGTGCCTGCGTGGAATACTTTTTCACCTTCAGGATAAGTAACTTGTAAGCCGTTGATAGTGTCACCTTTCGGGTAGCTATCTGGGTAGCCTTTTGCTGCTAGTACAATACCTACAGCTGCGCGCGGATCGAACTCGATATCGGTTTTATCAAGTTCTTCACGGTTAGCCGCTTCGATAAGCTCAACAAGGTCAGACTTAAGACGAAGCATCATAGGTTGTGTTTCTGGATCGCCAAAACGACAGTTGTATTCAATCACTTTTGGAGTGCCATCAGCGGTGATCATTAAACCAGCGTATAAGAAGCCAGTGTAAGGGTGGCCTTCTTTTGCCATGCCTTCAACTGTCGGGTTGATCACTTCATTCATAATGCGCTGGTGAATTTCATCTGTAACCACTGGTGCAGGTGAGTATGCACCCATGCCGCCAGTGTTTGGACCTTGGTCACCATTGTAAGCACGTTTGTGGTCTTGGCTAGTTGCAAATGGCAACACGTTTTTGCCATCAACCATCACGATGAAAGATGCTTCTTCGCCTTCTAAGAACTCTTCGATAACCACACGGCTACCAGCTTCACCAAAGCTGTTGCCTGCAAGCATATCGCGAATAGCTTCTTCAGCTTCAAGTTCAGTCATCGCAACGATAACGCCTTTACCCGCTGCTAAGCCATCAGCTTTAACAACAATTGGCGCACCTTTTTCTTTTAGGTATGCAAGCGCAGGTTCGATTTGTTCAAATGTTTGATAATCCGCTGTTGGAATGTCGTGACGTGCTAAGAAGTCTTTAGTGAACGACTTAGAGCCTTCTAATTGTGCAGCACCTGCTGTTGGGCCGAAGATAGCCAAACCGTTTTCACGGAATGTATCAACCACACCTAAAACAAGAGGTACTTCAGGGCCAACAATGGTTAACTCAACGTTGTTTTCTTTAGCAAAAGTAACTAAACCTGCTAAGTCTTCAACATTAATAGCAACGTTTTCAAGTTTTGGCTCAAGTGCAGTACCTGCGTTACCTGGAGCGACGAAAACGGTGTTTACTTTAGTATTTTGTGCAGCCTTAAACGCAAGAGCGTGTTCGCGGCCGCCACTGCCGATGACAAGTACATTCATGGCGTATAATCCTATTTATAGCGGTTTTTTAAACTTCAGCGTCATACGGTCACTTTCACCAATCGCTTTATATTTAGCAGCGTCTTTTTCGTCAAGTGCTAAACGTGGTGGTAGTGTCCATACCCCTTTAGGGTGATCAGCTGTATCAAGAGGGTTTGCATTAATGTCACTGCTTGCCACTAGTTCAAAGCCAGCTTGCTTTGCAATTTCAATTACATAGCTTTGCTTCATATAACCTGATGATTTCTGATCTTCATCGCTGCGAGACTCAGGTAGGCGGTGTTCAACCACACCTAAAGTGCCGCCTGGCTTAAGTGCTTTATAAAATGCTTTAAATGCACTTAACGCGCCTTCTTTATCTTTACCCATGTACCAGTTGTGGACATTTCTGAATGTTAAGACAAGATCAGCGCTATCCGCTGGTGCAATATCAAGATGTGTCACTGGCGCAAATTCAGTCAGTTTAACTTCACTGAAGCGCGCGTCATCGCTCATCTTTTTCTTGAAACCAGCTAATGAACGTTGGTAATAACCCACTTCAGAATCTGCTGGGAAATGTGCCGCGTAGTAAACACCATGACCTTTTACGGCTGGTGCAAGGATTTCGCTATACCATCCACCGCCTGGAGCAATTTCAACAACTGTCATGTTTGGCTTAAAGCCAAAGAACTCAAGTGTTTCAACTGGATGGCGATATTTATCACGTGCGCTATTTTCAGCATCACGTTCGCTTGATTGCACAGCATTTGTAAGCGCTGATTCATGGGCGTGGCTTAGTGCCTGTGCTGATGTTAGCGCAAGGCTGGCAACGAGTAACGATTTTACGGCAAATTTCATCATCTGTTCCTTCATTATATGGGTAATTATTATTATTAATCAGAATACGTGAATTTGTGGCAAACAAAAAGGGTTAAGCTATTTGCTTAACCCTTTATGTGATTAGTGGCGGAAATGGCGCATACCTGTAAATACCATTGCCATACCAGCTTCGTCAGCTGCAGCGATAACTTCTTCATCGCGCATTGAACCACCTGGTTGGATAACAGCAGTGATGCCAGCCTCTGCAGCTGCATCAATACCGTCACGGAATGGGAAGAATGCATCAGATGCCATAACAGAACCTTTTACTTCAAGGTTTTCGTCAGCTGCTTTGATACCTGCAATTTTCGCTGAGTAAACACGGCTCATTTGGCCTGCGCCTACACCGATAGTCATACCGTCACGAGCATATACAATCGCGTTAGACTTAACGAATTTAGCTACTTTCCAGCAGAATAATAGATCTTTTAATTCTTGCTCAGTTGGTTGACGCTTAGATACAACTTTAAGGTCGCCTTGCGTTACCATGCCTAGATCACGGTCTTGAACTAAAATACCGCCATTAACGCGCTTGATATCGTGACCCGTTGCATTACCAGACCATTCACCACATTCTAATAAGCGTAAGTTTTGCTTAGCAGATACGATTTGTGCAGCTGCTTCAGATACTTTAGGTGCAATGATAACTTCAACGAATTGACGAGAAACAATCGCTTCAGCAGTGTCTGCATCAAGTTCTTTGTTGAATGCGATGATGCCACCAAATGCTGATGTAGGGTCAGTTTTGAATGCGCGATCATAGGCTTCAAGAATGTTGTCACCAATTGACACACCACAAGGGTTCGCATGTTTTACGATAACACACGCTGGTACGTCGAATTCTTTTACACACTCTAATGCTGCGTCAGTATCAGCAATATTGTTATAAGAAAGTGCTTTACCTTGCAGTTGAACCGCAGTTGCAACAGATGCTTCAGTTAAGTCGTTTTCAACATAAAAAGCAGCGTCTTGGTGTGAGTTCTCACCGTAGCGCATATCTTGCTTCTTAGTGAACTGCATGTTGATAGTGCGTGGGAACTTAGTCTCTTCAGCAGCTTCCTCTGTATAGTCAGGAACCATTTTGCCGAAGTAATTTGCAATCATGCCATCGTACTGAGCTGTGTGCTCGTAAGCGGCAATAGCTAGATCAAAACGCGTTTTATACGTTGTTGAACCATTGTTGCTTTGCATTTCGCTGATTACACGGTCGTAATCTTTTGCATTAACTACGATAGTTACGTCTTTATGGTTTTTCGCTGCAGCGCGAACCATAGTTGGACCACCGATATCAATGTTTTCAATCGCATCTTCTAGGCTGCAGTCTTCTTTCGCAACAGTGTTTGCGAAGGGGTATAAGTTAACTACAACGATATCGATAGCAGAGATGTTATTCTCGTTCATTACGTCTTCATCTTGACCGCGACGCGCTAGGATGCCGCCGTGAATTTTTGGATGAAGTGTTTTTACGCGACCATCCATGATCTCAGGGTGACCAGTATGGTCAGATACTTCAGTGACTTTGATGCCGTTATCAGCAAGTAATTTGCAAGTACCGCCAGTTGATAAAATATCCACGCCTTGTGCTTCAAGAGCGCGAGCAAATTCAACGATACCGGTTTTATCTGACACACTTAATAGTGCGCGACGAATTGGACGATGTGTATCCATTGTAGTTTTGATTACCTCAATGTTTGAGCTAGCTTAGAAAGGCGGTATTTTAACTGAATCTGCTTTAAAAAACGACGTTTAAAGCGTGAGGATTTTGCATAGTTTTTAACAGCTATAAAAAAAGCACCCTAAGGTGCTTTTTTCAAATAACTTATTACCAGTTACTATGAAGCTGTAAGCAATTATAACGATAGCTCGTTAGAATGATTACGGTTTCAATAACCAGTATTAGTTCATGCCGTATTTTTTAAGCTTCTTACGTAAAGTACCACGGTTGATACCTAGTAAGATTGCAGCACGAGTTTGGTTACCACGCGTGTACGTCATTACTTCTTCAAGTAATGGTGCTTCTAGCTCAGAAAGAACAAGGTCGTATACGTCTTGTACGTCTTGACCATTAAGTTGCTTTAAGTAGTGATGAACAGCTTTTTTCACTGCATCACGCAACGGCTGTGGTTTCTCGTGTGACTGTACATGAGGGTTTGTGATAAATGGAGAAGTCACGTTTTGTTCGAACATCGTTATATGTCTCTTTCTTTCTTAGTTAGCTGCTAGTGTTTTAAAGTATTCTTCTAATGCGTCGACTTGTGCCTGTGGGTTATCTAACGCATTAAATACTCGCCTAAACTGACCGTCACTGTCATGGGTTTGCAAATACCAAGATACATGCTTTCGAGCGATACGCGCTCCCATTGGCTCCCCGTAAAACTGATGAAGATTGTCTAAATGCTCCATCAAAATGCTACGCACTTCTGAAATTTCAGGTGCTGGCAAATGTTCTCCAGTTCGCAAATAGTGGTCTATCTCCCTAAAAATCCAAGGGCGACCTTGGGCGGCTCGACCAATCATAATGGCATCTGCACCCGTATAATCCAAAACCTGCTTTGCTTTTTCTGGTGAAGTAATATCACCATTGGCAACGACAGGGATAGACACTGAACGTTTAATATCCCTAATTGTGGCGTACTCTGCTTCACCTTTATACATACATGCACGTGTTCGTCCATGTACTGCAAGTGAGGCAATGCCATAACGTTCAGCTATTCTCGCAATCTCGACACCATTACGGTTATCCTGATCCCATCCGGTACGGATTTTTAAAGTGACAGGGACATCGACAGCATTAACAACGGCATCGAGTATCTCTTGTACTAATTCAGGAAACTGTAATAAGGCAGAGCCTGCGAGTTTCTTATTCACTTTTTTAGCCGGGCACCCCATATTGATATCTATGATCTGTGCACCATTGCTGACATTGAATTGTGCTGCCTGCGCCATAAGCTCAGGATCGGCACCGGCGATTTGCACCGAGCGAATTCCCGACTCACCGCTGTGATCCATACGGTTCATCGATTTTTCGGTTTTCCATACTTTCGGGTTTGACGAGAGCATTTCAGAAACAGCAAGGCCAGCACCTAAGCGACGGCAAAGTTGTCTAAATGGTCTGTCTGTAATGCCTGCCATTGGCGCGACAATTACGTTGTTCTCAAGTTGGTATGAACCGATACGCACTGTTATTCAATTGGCCTCTTTTCAAGGGGCGCTAAGTTTACGGCTTTTTTAGCAAAAATCAAAGGCTATAAATTGAACAAAAGTGACTTTTTTTTGCCCTTTTCGTATTGACTTTTGATAACAGTTTGACGGGTAGGTTGATTTGTTTGTTATTTGAACAGAAAAATTTTTACTCACTAAAAAGTGAGAAACTACTAACTGTAAAAATAAGGTAAAGCCTGTTAAATACTGGCTTTACCTATTATGTTTGAGTAAATGCTCTAGGGCTGTTTAGGCTTTCTTTATGCCGCTTACTCGGGTCCATTCCCCCTCAGCAGCCACTTCATCAAGGACTAAAAATGGGGCATAAACGTCGGCAACAGACTGAGCTTGCTCTTCTAAAATACCTGACATAGCAATTTTACCATTCGGTTTTAAAAGGCCTAAGATCACTTCATGTAGTTCGCGAAGTGGTTGAGCTAGAATGTTTGCAACCACAATATCGGCTGTGAACTCTGGCTGATCTTCAGGTAAATACACTTCAAGTTTATCTGCAACACCATTACGTTTTGCATTATCGCGGCTTGCCTCAAGGGCTTGTGGATCAATATCGATACCAATCATGCGCTCAGCACCTAATTTGATTGCCGCTATTCCTAAAATACCCGAGCCACAACCAAAATCGACAACGGTTTTACCTGTTAAATCTTGGCTTTCTAGCCATTTTAAACAAAGCGCCGTGGTTGCATGGGTACCCGTACCAAAAGCAAGACCAGGATCGAGTAATACATTAACAGCATTAGGATCTGGAATATCACGCCAGCTTGGACAGATCCATAAGCGTTCACCAAATTGAATTGGGTGGAAGTTATCCATCCACTCTCGTTCCCAATCCTTATCTTCAAGCTGTTCAATCTTATAAACAAGTTTATCGGCGAGTGTTGCTTCAGCTTTTAGAGTCTCTACAACGCTGTCCATATCGTGGTTTGCGTCATAAAGGCCAATGACAGTGGTATCAGCCCATAGTTGAACTGTGCCAAGCTTTGGCTCATAAATAGGGGTATCTTTGGCGTCAACATAGGTCACTGAGGCACTGCCAGTGTCCATTAATAAGTCGCTGATTAATTCTGCGTTGTCAGCGTTTGCATTGATACGAATTTGGATCCAAGCCATGAATATCTCTCGAATAGAAAAAAGGCCGCAACAGCGGCCTTTTAGTTAAAAATGCGATACTAAATTACTTAGCATCTAAGAAGCTTTTCAGTAAGTCAGAGCGAGAAGGGTGACGTAATTTACGTAACGCTTTCGCTTCGATTTGACGAATACGCTCACGTGTTACGTCAAACTGCTTACCAACTTCCTCTAATGTATGATCAGTGTTCATGTCGATACCAAAGCGCATACGCAGTACTTTAGCTTCACGTGCTGTTAAGCCTGCTAATACGTCGTTTGTAGCGCCACGTAATGATTCCATTGTTGCAGAATCAATAGGTGAATCTATAGTGGTATCTTCAATGAAGTCACCTAAGTGCGAATCTTCATCATCACCGATTGGCGTTTCCATTGAAATTGGCTCTTTAGCGATTTTAAGTACCTTACGGATCTTGTCTTCAGGCATTAACATACGCTCAGCTAATTCTTCTGGGCTCGGCTCACGCCCCATCTCTTGTAGCATTTGACGAGAGATACGGTTTAACTTGTTGATCGTCTCAATCATGTGCACAGGAATACGGATGGTACGTGCTTGGTCAGCAATCGAACGCGTAATTGCTTGACGGATCCACCATGTTGCATAAGTTGAGAACTTATAACCACGGCGGTATTCGAACTTATCAACCGCTTTCATTAGACCAATGTTACCTTCTTGGATAAGGTCTAAGAACTGTAAACCACGGTTGGTGTATTTTTTCGCAATTGAAATTACAAGACGTAAGTTCGCTTCAACCATTTCTTTCTTCGCACGGCGAGCTTTCGCCTCACCAATACTCATACGACGGTTGATGTCTTTAATTCGTTCGATGCTAAGACCCGTGCTTTCTTCAATTGCACTTAGTTTGCTGATGCAACGAATGATTTCTGGTTTAACTTCTTCAAGAGCTACAGAGTATTTCTCATTTGCAGCAATCTCAAGGTCAATCCAGCTAGCATCTGTTTCGTTGTTTGCAAAGTGCTTGATGAAGTTCTTTTTCGGTAACTTAGCAATTTGTACAGCTTGCTTCATGATAATACGCTCTTGTACACGAACGCGGTCCATCATTTCACGCATGTTATTAACCATGCGGTCAAACTGTTTTGGCACTAATTTAAATGTTTTAAATAGTTCGCCGATTTCTGTAATAGCTTCCTGTGAATCAGGATGTGAGCGACCTTTTTCTTCGAACGTATCGCGTGCTTTGTTATAAAGCTCACGTAAATTTTCGAAGTGAATACGCGCTTCTTCAGGATCAGGGCCTGTATCGCCATCACTATCGTCATCGTCATCACTGTCTTCATCATCATCCTCTTCGTCGTCTTCGTCGTCGAGTTGCTCTTCGTTTAACTCAGAACCGATGTGTGTTGCAGAGATTTGTGATTCATCTTCATTGTTAGGGTCAAAGAAACCAGAAATAATGTCGCTTAAGCGCATTTCTTCTGCTTCAAACTTGTCCCATTGCTCTAGTAGATAGGTAATTGCTTCTGGGTATTCAGCAACTGAAATCTGTACTTGGTTAATACCTTCCTCAATACGCTTAGCGATTACGATTTCGCCCTCACGCGTAAGAAGTTCAACAGTACCCATTTCACGCATATACATACGTACAGGGTCAGTTGTTCGACCGATCTCTTTTTCTACAGTCGCAAGTGCAGCTGCCGCGGCTTCTGCTGCGTCTTCGTCTGTCGTTGTTTCTTGCATCATTAATTCATCGGCATCAGGCGCGTTTTCACTTACCTTGATACCCATATCATTAATCATGCTAATGATATCTTCTACCTGATCTGAGTCGATAATGTCTTGTGGAAGGTGATCATTAACTTCTGCAAAAGTTAAATAACCTTGCTCTTTACCTTTTTGAATCAGAAGCTTTAATTGTGACTGAGGAGTTGGATCCATAGAGATTTA
The DNA here is from genome assembly GCA_013391845.1 of Pseudoalteromonas shioyasakiensis. Classification (NCBI taxonomy): domain Bacteria; kingdom Pseudomonadati; phylum Pseudomonadota; class Gammaproteobacteria; order Alteromonadales; family Pseudoalteromonadaceae; genus Pseudoalteromonas; species Pseudoalteromonas shioyasakiensis. Next base: position 3,496,177 of record CP058414.1, on the reverse strand, counting down.
TTCTTCCACTCTGAAAGTTGATACAACAGGCGCCAGCTCGCTTATTAATTAAGCGACACGAAAACTAACTAGACGCAGTGAATAGCACAGTATAACAGCATTATTCAATTCTGACTAGCTGTTGCTGCCTTTTAACGCTTGCGTCAGTAAGTGGCATTCTAGCCTTTCTTCACTGCTTAAGCCTTGGGTCTTGTCTTTTATTAATAGGGTCTCTAGTCGATAATTTAAACACTGGTCTTCAATAAATTTAAAAGTATTTTTAAAAACAGTCTCTAAACGATCGTCATTTATTTGGTGCTGCCAAGTTGCTAATTTAACCAGCGCGTCATATTCGGCGGTATCGCGAAATGACTCTAAAATTTGTGCTGTCGTTATGCCTTCACGCTCTAGCGCTAAGTGCTGTATCCGCAAAAACAGCTCAATACCAGCTATTTTCATTTCTGCCAATTCCGGCATATAAGCTATGCTGGTCGCCAAGCTTGGGTGTTGCAATAAAATACCAATCGCTTGGCGCATCGGCGTTATTTTAAATTTACGTTCAATAGCGTGCTGTTGCTTTGGTGATTTAACGCGATTATTTAATTGCTCTCTTGTTCGACCTATTAAGCGGCCAAGATGTTCCAATATATTTTCTTGGTAAAAATCACTGGGAATTTTTTCAATCAACGGCAGGGCATCACTAAGTAGCTTTGCTTTACCTGCATCTTGTGTAAGGTCAATCTCTTGGCTGAGCTTATTAAACAGCACCTTGGTAAAATCATCGGCTTCCTTTAACCTTGCTTCAAAAGCGTCTTTACCTTCTTTTTGTACCAGTGAATCGGGGTCTTCACCGTCTGGTAAAAACACAAACTTTAATGATTTGCCATCTGCAAGATAAGGAAGCGCATTCTCCAGAGCACGCCAAGCAGCATCGCGGCCAGCACGGTCACCATCGTAGCAGCAAACTACTTTATCTGTAGTTCTAAATAAAGTGTGCATATGCTCTGCGGTAGTTGCAGTGCCAAGGGCTGCAACGGCATACTCGATGCCTTGCTCAGCTAAAGCAACAACATCCATATAACCTTCAACAATTAAAATATGTTCAAGTTTTTTATGTGCTTGCTTTGCTTCGTATAAACCATAAAGTTCAAAGCCTTTATGGAAAATACGCGTTTCTGGTGAGTTGAGGTATTTTGGACCTTGATCCGCTTGCATAACACGGCCACCAAACGCAATCACCCGACCGCGTTTATCGCGAATAGGGAACATGAGTCGGTCACGGAAGAAGTCAAATTGGCGACCAGGCGACTTTTCAGAGGCAAGCTTTAACTCAACAAGTTGTTCTTTTTGTTCTTTGTTGCGGCCAAGTTGTTGGCAGAGTGCTTCCCATTCACTAGGTGCATAACCAATCATAAACTTTTTCGCTGTTTCACCGCTTAAACCACGACCTTTAATATAGTCGATAACCGTTTTTGAGTTGGCATGATGCTTTAATTGATGTTGATAAAAGCGAGCAGCATGCAACATTAAATCGTAATCAGAGCGCTTTTGTTCTGCGGTGCGTTGCGGGCCTGAGCTTGTGCCTTGTTCGCGAGGTACGTCTAAATTGAGCATACTTGCTAATTCTTCAATAGCATCAACAAACTCTAATTTGTCGTATTCCATAACAAACGAAATTGCATTGCCATTCGCACCACAACCAAAGCAGTGGTAAAACTGTTTATCTTGAGAAACGGTAAAAGAAGGTGACTTTTCGTTATGGAAAGGGCAACAGGCTTGGTAGTCTTTACCCGCTTTTTTGAGGCCAACTCTCGAATCAATTAACTCAACAATATCTGTGCGAGCGAGTAAATCATCTATAAATTGTCGAGGGATCTTTCCGGCCATAGCTGTTGTTTTTCCTGCACTATCTATGCGTTCTAAAATAAGATTTGAACACAATTACTGTGTTTATGAAAGGCTAAAAGCAAGAAACCGAGCACTAGGCTCGGTTTGCTTGAATCATACATCTGTATGTGGGGGTTAGGCAGTTAATCGTTGCTTGATTAAGCCAGAAATCTTACCTAAATCGGCACGACCTTCAGCTTTGCTTTTGATAACTCCCATTACCTTACCCATGTCTTGCATACCCGCTGCGTTTGTATCAGCTATAGCCGAGTCAATAAGAGCAATGATTTCTTCTTCACTCAATTGTTGAGGTAAGAATTCTTCAAGTGCTTTAATCTCACTGGCTTCAATTTCAGCTAAATCTTCACGACCCGCATCAATGTACTGGGTGTAAGAATCGCGACGTTGCTTAACAAGCTTTACTAAAACAGCGGTAATACCGTCGTCGTCAAGCGTAATTTGCTCGTCAATTTCACGTTGCTTGATTGCAGCAAGTACCATGCGGATAGGCTTAAGACGTTCTTTGTCTTTTGCCTTCATCGCATCTTTTTGCGCATCTTTTAGCGTTAATAAAAGGCTCATTTATACAAGACCAAATACTGATTAGTATAATTTAACGCGACGTGCGTTATCGCGAGAAAGCTTCTTCATGTGACGCTTTACTGCTGCAGCTTTTTTACGCTTGCGCTCAGCTGTTGGTTTTTCATAGTGCTCGCGACGACGAACTTCTGAAAGGATACCTGCTTTTTCACATGAACGCTTGAAGCGACGAAGTGCTACGTCAAACGGTTCGTTCTCTCTTACTTTAATTACTGGCATTAAAAATTCACCTACCTAAATAATGAGCGTTGCTCAAGTTGATCGAATAACGATCAAGTGGTTCAAAAATGGTGCGGTATTGTAATCCGAAGCAACACCACATGTAAAGAATAATATTAACAGAAACTAGGTTTGCAAAATAGTGTTAATTTGTCTCGCGTTGATACAAACGACAAATCACTTGCCCAGCAGTTTTTTCTTTTAAAAGCATCCAGTTATCTGGAATGTCTAAGTCGCTTAGTTCGCTTTCGACCTCAACATAAATTAGTGCTTGGGCAGTTAACCAGTTATTTTTTTCGAGTAAAAAACAACTTTTTTCAGCCAAATTTTGTCGAAATGGTGGGTCAACAAAAATTAGATCAAATTGCTCGTTTTGCGTGTTTTGGTCCAATAATGAAAGGCTATTACCTTGTTTTATTGCGGCATTATCCAATTTAAGCGTGCTAATGTTTTCTTGTAATTGGTTAGCGGCACCTTTATCTAGCTCGAAAAAGACAGCACGTTCTGCAAAGCGAGATAAAGCTTCAAAACCTAAACCGCCAGAACCGGCAAAGCAATCGAGTACAGCTGCGCCACGTGTATCTTGCATTAGCCAGTTGAATACCGTTTCTTTTATACGATCTGTGGTTGGGCGCAAGCCTTGCACATCTTTTACTGGTAATTTTCTACCGCGAAATTGCCCACTAATGATACGAATAAAGCCATTTGATGATTTATTATTCGCTGCTTTTGTTTGGCGGTTAGCTGTTGATTTTTTTCTCATTTAATTCACTAATTATTGGTAACTGACCCCTAGCTCAGATAATATTGTATGCAATAGCTAGCGTGTCATTTTTCTACAGCGCTAAAAGTGATAGTATTGCGATCTTAGCGATAGATGGTACCTGTTTATGTTTGGCTAAAAAGCTGAACTGTCACCAAACTATTATTCATATAAGTTTATCAGATTTTTATAAGTGGTTATTAGCAAGTATGGCAAAAAAAAGTAAATTCCTGTCTTGGTTTGGTTTTGGCAAATCAGATAAGCAACAAGCAGAACAAGCAGCAAAAGAGGCTGATAACCAGAAGCAAATAGAAGAACAGCAGCGTATTGAAGCCGAAAAGGCGGAAGCGGAGCGTTTAGAGCAAGAGCGCATTGCAGCAGAAAAAGCCGAAGCGGATCGCTTAGCTCAAGAGCAACAAGCAGCAGAGCAGCAACGCCAAGAACAACAAGCCCGTCTTGCAGAGCAAGAAGCGGCTATGAAATTAGAGCAAGAACGTGTTGCCGCTGAACAAGCGCAACGCGAAGCTGAGCTTATTGCAGCCAAAAAGGCGGAAGCAGAACGTTTAGAGCAAGAGCGTATTGCAGCTGAAAGACGTGATGCTGAGCGCTTAGAGCAAGAACGTATCGCCGCAGAGAAAGCAGAAGCTGAGCGTTTAGAACAAGAACGTATCGCGGCAGAAAAAGCCGATGCTGAGCGTTTAGAGCAAGAACGCATCGCGGCAGAGAAAGTACAAGCTGAACGTTTAGAACAAGAACGTATCGCGGCAGAAAATGCAGAAGCTGAGCGTTTAGAACAAGAACGTATCGCGGCAGAAAATGCAGAAGCTGAGCGCTTAGAACAAGAACGCATTGCTGCAGAAAGACGCGATGCTGAGCGTTTAGAGCAAGAACGCATTGCTGCAGAAAGGCGCGATGCTGAGCGTTTAGAACAAGAACGCATTGCTGCAGAAAAAGCACAAGCTGAACGTTTAGAACAAGAACGCATTGCTGCAGAAAGACGCGATGCTGAGCGTTTAGAGCAAGAACGCATCGCGGCAGAGAAAGCACAAGCTGAACGTTTAGAACAAGAACGTATCGCGGCAGAAAATGCAGAAGCTGAGCGTTTAGAACAAGAACGTATCGCGGCAGAAAATGCAGAAGCTGAGCGCTTAGAACAAGAACGCATTGCTGCAGAAAGACGCGATGCTGAGCGTTTAGAGCAAGAACGCATTGCTGCAGAAAAAGCAGAAGCTGAACGTGTAGAACAAGAACGCATTGCTGCAGAAAGACGCGATGCTGAGCGTTTAGAGCAAGAACGCATTGCGGCAGAGAAAGCAGAAGCTGAACGTGTAGAACAAGAACGCATCGCGGCAGAGAAAGCACAAGCTGAGCGCTTAGAACAAGAACGCATCGCGGCAGAGAAAGCACAAGCTGAGCGCTTAGAACAAGAACGCATCGTGGCAGAAAAAGCAGAAGCTGAACGTGTAGAACAAGAACGCATCGCGGCAGAGAAAGCACAAGCTGAACGTTTAGAGCAAGAACGTATTGCGGCAGAAAAGGCGGAAGCGGAACGTGTAGAACAAGAGCGCATTGCTGCAGAAAAAGCACAAGCTGAACGTTTAGAGCAAGAAAAAGCAGCTCAAGCCGCTGAAAAACCGAAGAAAGAAGGCTTCTTCGCGCGCCTTAAAAAGGGCTTATTAAAAACTCGCGTTAATATCGGCTCAGGATTTGCCTCTATCTTTAGTGGTAAGAAAATAGACGATGAGTTATTCGAAGAGCTAGAGACACAGTTACTGACAGCGGACTTAGGTGTTGATACAACTATGAAGTTGATTGATAACCTAACAGATGCAGCGGATCGTAAGCAGTTAAAAGATGGTGATGCTTTATACGAGCTAATGAAGCAAGAAATGGCAAGCATGCTCAAAACTGCGGAGCAACCGCTGGTTGTAAGTGGTGATAAAAAACCATTTGTTATCTTAATGGTGGGTGTAAATGGTGTTGGTAAAACCACTACAATTGGTAAATTAGCTAAGCAATTCCAAAGTGAAGGTAAGTCGGTGATGCTTGCTGCAGGTGACACTTTCCGTGCTGCAGCGGTTGAGCAGCTTCAAGTTTGGGGAGAGCGTAATAGCATACCTGTTATTGCTCAACATACAGGTGCAGACAGTGCTTCAGTAGTTTTTGATGCTTTTCAGGCAGCAAAAGCGCGTAATGTTGATGTGTTAATCGCTGATACAGCAGGTCGCTTGCAAAATAAAGACAACTTAATGCAGGAGCTTGAGAAAATAGCTCGTGTAATGAAGAAAATTGACCCAGATGCACCGCATGAAGTGATGCTAACTATCGATGCTGGTACGGGTCAAAATGCAATTAGCCAAGTTAAACTATTTAATGAATGTGTTGGTTTAACAGGTATCACTTTATCTAAATTAGATGGTACCGCAAAAGGCGGTGTGATTTTCGCCGTTGCAGATAAATTTAACATCCCAATTCGTTACATTGGTGTTGGTGAAGGTATTGATGATTTACGTACCTTTAATAGTAGTGACTTTATTGATGCGCTATTTAGCCAAGACGAGGATGACGCATAATTAATTAGAGGGAGCTTGCTCCCTTTTTTCGCTGCAAGATGATTGATAACTAAAATGATAAATTTTCAGCAAGTCAGTAAAACATATCCAGGTGGCCATCGTGCCCTTGAAAAAGTCAGCTTTCATATTAAACCTGGCGAATTGGCCTTTTTAACAGGGCATAGTGGTGCAGGTAAAAGTACATTATTAAAGCTCATTAGCTTGATGGAGCGTCCATCAGCGGGGCAGGTGCTTATTAATGGTGTTGATTTAAATGCAGTTAAATCCCGTCAGATCCCTTATGTTCGTCGCGATATAGGTATCATCTTCCAGAATCATCGTTTGCTAGAACGTTACTCAGTGTTTGATAATGTTGCTTTGCCTTTAATCATAGAAGGTACACACCATAAGCAAATAGCTAAGCGTGTTCATGGTGCGCTTGATAAAGTTGGGTTACTTGATAAAGCAAAGTGTAATCCTGCAACGTTATCGGGTGGTGAGCAGCAGCGGGTTGGTATTGCCCGAGCTATCGTAAATTCACCACCTATTTTACTAGCCGATGAGCCAACAGGTAACTTAGATCCTGAGCTTTCAATGGACATATTACGTTTATTTGAAGACTTTAATAATCATGGTACAACTGTGCTCATTGCAACTCACGATATCGGCTTAATTGCGCGTATGCGTTATCGCAGTCTAACGCTGAAAGATGGTCGCATGATTGAGGACCCTTTAGCTGAGGGGACGCTATGAGTTTATTATTTAAAAGTCGTAATAGCCAAAACGAACGTCAGAAAAAGTCATTTTTAGCTGCGCCTTATTTCTTCTTTATTAACCTTATTCGTCAAGGAGTGCACAGCCTAGGTGAAATGTGGCGAACGCCTCTTGCTTCATTGATGACCATTGCGGTATTAGGTTTAAGCTTAACGCTCCCTGCGACACTTTATTTAGTAGTTAAAAATGTCTCTCAAGTAAGCAGTGGCTTTGAAGATGCTGCAGAGATTTCGTTGTTCGTAAAAGAAACCATGACTGAACAACAAACGCAGACTTTAGTTAAGCGTTTAGCACTCTACCCTGAAGTAGATAAAGTGGAGTTTATATCAAAAGGCGATGCCCTCACTGAATTCAAACAAGTATCAGGATTTGGTCAAGCACTTGAGTATTTAGATGCTAACCCGTTACCTGATGTTGTTATTGTCACACCCACAGCACGATACCGTCAGCCTAATACGGCAAAGCAATTATTACAAAAGCTGGAAGCCGAAAGAGAAGTTGACTTTGGTAAGCTCGATATTGCTTGGCTTGAACGCTTAAACGCACTTTTAAGTTTATTAAAAGAAAGCGTGATTACCATCGCTCTACTATTATTAACCTCCGTTACCCTGATCATTGGTAATACGATCCGTTTATCGATCATGGATAAGAAAGATGAAATTCAAGTGATGAAGTTAGTAGGGGCGACAAATACCTTTATTCATGCGCCATTTTTATGGACGGGTATTTGGTACGGCATTATTGGTGGTTTGTTCTCTTTTATTTGCGTTGCTTTAATGATGTGGTGGCTTGGCGCTGCGGTGAGTGATGTTGCTGGCGTATATGAAACCAACTTTGACTTAATTGGCTTAACACTGAAAGAGTTTGGCATTTTGGTTGCCCTTGCAACAGGGTTAGGATTTGTTGGTTCTTACCTATCAGTTAACCGCTACATAAAAGAAATTGAACCCGATAAAGTGTAACAATTCGTTGTTACACTTCGTTTTTAGCGATAAATAGTATTCGCGTAAATTTTTAAAAATATCACTCCAAGCTAGAATTCATCGCTTATTCAGCGTGTTAGCGTAGACTAAAAATAGATACAAAAACCACTTGATTTGAACTTTAAAAAAGTTTTTAATTGAAGTTAGCACTCTCGCTTAAAGAGTGCTAAGATGGTTTCAAATGTTTATCACTGAGGTGAAAAATGAGTAAAGATTTATACGCAATGGCACTTACTGCAGGTCAACAGAGCGCAAGTATGGACGGCTACCTTCAAGCGGTTAGCACTATTCCTATGCTTGATGCAGAGAAAGAAAAGCAGTTGGCGACTCGTCTTCAGGAAGAAGGTGATCTTGAAGCTGCGAAGCAACTCATTATGTCGCACCTGCGCTTTGTTGCTCATATTGCGAAAAGCTATTCAGGTTATGGCTTACCGCAAGCTGATTTAATTCAGGAAGGTAACATAGGTCTGATGAAAGCGGTAAAACGTTTCGACCCAAGTGTAGGTGTCCGCTTAGTCTCATTCGCAGTACATTGGATCAAAGCCGAAATTCATGAGTACGTACTGAAAAACTGGCGTATCGTGAAAGTTGCTACAACAAAAGCGCAACGTAAATTATTCTTCAACCTACGTAAAAATAAAAAGCGTTTAGGTTGGTTTAACCAAGCTGAAGTTAGCACAGTTGCTAATGAGCTAGGTGTAAGTGAAAAAGAAGTACGTGAGATGGAATCACGTATGAGTGGCCAAGATATGGGCTTTGACTTAACGGGCGATGACAATGACGACGCACCGACAAGCACATACTCGCCAGTACAATATTTAACTGATGGCAGTGCAGATCTTGCTGATGATATCGAAGAGCAGCAATGGCAAGAACAGTCTCATGCACGCTTATTCAGTGCGTTAAAAACGCTTGATGAGCGTTCACAAGACATCGTAAGTGCGCGTTGGTTAGCTGAAGATAAAGCAACACTGCAAGAACTTGCTGAGAAATACAATGTTTCAGCAGAGCGTGTTCGCCAGCTAGAAAAAACAGCGATGAAAAAACTGCAATCAGCTATGAGCTAATAGCAATCGCTATAGCAAACCATCTTTAGTAGACTACAAAGCCTCGCAAATGCGGGGCTTTTTGTTTTAAAGGACGCGGTATGTCACAGATTGATTATCAACACGTATTAGATGAAATAACAAAAGAAGTTCAGCCATTACTGAGCCAAGGTAAGGTTGCTGATTATATTCCTGCGCTAGCAGAGGTTGAACCAAACCAATTCGCAATTGCAATTCATACCGTGGATGGGCAAACTTATTGCGCTGGTGACTGCAGTGCGCGTTTCACGATTCAATCTGTCTCAAAAGTAATGACCTTAACCTTAGCGCTTCAGCGTTATGGCGATGAATTATGGCAGCGAGTCGGAAAAGAACCTTCAGGCACTGCTTTTAACTCACTCACACAGCTTGAGTTTGAGCAGGGCATACCACGCAACCCATTTATTAACGCCGGTGCTATTGTCACCTGTGACGCTTTATACAGTCGTTTATCTGCACCGATGCACTCTATGCTTGAATCATTTCGCCAGTTATCAGGTAATGCTCAGGTTGTTATTGATAAGAAAGTGGCTAATTCTGAATATGAGTTTCGTCACCGCAATGCCGCGATGGCGCATCTAATGAAGTCATTTGGCAACTTTAATAATGAAGTTGATGATGTTTTATGGGCTTACTTTAACTTCTGTGCCATAGAGCTGAACTGCGTAGAATTAGCAAAAGCTTACAGCTACTTAGCGAACCAAGGTAAAGATGCTAATGGGCAAGAAGTACTTAGTGCTAGACAAAACAAGCAGTTAAACTCGTTACTGTTTACTAGTGGTTTATACGATGCTGCGGGGGATTTTGGCTACCGTGTGGGTATGCCGGGTAAATCTGGGGTTTCGGGCACTATTTTAGCTGTGTTACCGAATCAATTTACAGTGGCTGTTTGGGCGCCAAGACTTAACTCATATGGGAATTCAGTTGCTGGGATAGCGGCTCTTGAGCGTTTATCCCAGAAACTGGATATTTCTATTTTTTAGTTGCGGTTACTGATCCCAGTAAACTTGCTCTAAACAATCTTCACGTTCTGGTAAGCCACGAGATAAACGTGGTGAGTGCTGAACCAGTACTTCATAACTCGCACGGTTAGCGTATTTACTGATTTGTGCAAGTGATGAGTAAGTTATTGCAGGTTGTTGATGTTTCGCTGAGTTTGCCACATTTAGTTTGTGGTAAACATTGGCTGATAAGTCATGTAGGACCGCAGCAAGAGCGCAATCGCCTGCGCCATTCGTGTTTTTAATACTATCAGGGCCGCCCATAAATGGTGCTGTGTGGCTGTATGCACGGATAGGGTTTTGGCAGTCCTCTTTACGCATTGCGCGCGAAAATTCATAACGGTTAAAATCAGCAATTGCACCTGGTAATAATGGGTATTCTGTTTCACGCTTGAATGAATCGTCTACGTAACCTGCCATAAATAAGCCTTTTTCGCCGGCAGTACAAATAACTAAATCAGTCCAGTCTAGCGCTTTGTCGGCAGCCAGAAGCGGATCCTCAAAACCTGTAATAGCAAGACCTTCTTCTTCGTTCATAGCAAGAATATCAACATGTTCTTTAACAAAATCAGCCCACCAAGCTGGATCTTGTTCAATTAAGAACTTAGTACCAAGGGTTAAAACCACAGGAACACCTGCATCATTGGCATATTTTACTGCCTGCATAGTGGCTTCTGTCATGGTTTCATCACCTTGAGTACGCATCAGATATGCGCTGATCACTAATGCTGATGAATTTTCAATAAGAGCTTGATCGATTGATTCAGGGCGAAGGTGATTCATAAGCCCTGCACTAATTGCGAAGGTGCGTTCACCTGTCTCGTCAATTAAGGTAAAACAGCGACCAATTGGGCCATCTACAGGCTGAAGATAGTCAAGATCAACGCGGCTAGAGGTGTTACATAAAAAACGGTATGCATAGCTGCCGATTTTGATATTTTCACTCATTACTCCTAACAACACTGAGCGGTCGTCAGCAAGTGTTGAATAGTTGTGCATGGTGTTACCTACCGTACCACCGGCAAACTCATAATCGATCATGTTATCGAGTTTCAGTCTGTCGTATAACGCATTGGTAATATCGTTTTCGATCACTTGCGACATGCCACGGCGCAATTGAAATTCATCTAGGAAAGCTTGATCAACTTTCGCTTCAATATCCACCACAATTTGGTCGATACCCGTAATATAACTACGTTGTAGTCGGTCGGTTGAGTTAAGTTGATTCGTCAGTGGATCTTTGGCTTCCACCGGAAAATAATGTTTATGCCTGCGGCGTCCAGGAAATTTCATTTGCTACCCGTGTTGTAAGCTAAATAAAAAAAGCGCGAGATTATAGCGCAATATGGGTCCATTGAGCCATGAAAAAGCCACTAAATTTTGCGTTAATTTTTAATTGTAGCAGCATTTATTGCCGACATTTTTCACTAACTAGGTATAATTACTCACAGTTTTACAAGATTTGTGTGATATATGAGCGAACAATTTAGCGACGAGTATTGGATGGAGAAAGCATTGAGCTACGCCAATGAAGCGGCTGCGATTAATGAGATTCCAGTTGGTGCAGTACTCGTAAAAGACAATCAACAGATCTCTTATGGCTATAACCGCTCAATTATTGATAACGATCCATCAGCTCATGCAGAAATGATGGCAATCCGTGAAGCAGGAAAAGTACTTAACAACTATCGCCTAATAGATTGCACTCTGTATGTAACTTTAGAACCTTGTTCGATGTGCGCAGGCCTTTTGGTTCATAGCCGTATTAAGCGACTTGTATTTGGCGCTAAGGATGCAAAAACAGGATCGGCAGGCTCAATTATGAATCTTCTACAAGAACCTAGGCTTAATCATCAAGTTGAAGTAACTAGTGATGTTATGAGTGAGCAGTGTGGAGCGGTGATTTCTAAGTTTTTTAAGCGTCGTAGAGAAGAGAAAAAGGCGGCAAAGCTGGCTGCTCGCAACGCCTAGTTAGACAACCGGCGTTGCAGGAACTTGTGCTTCCATTAATTGCATCGCAAATAGGCGGCGACGCCAGATAACTTTTTTGTGTGTATTGCGTAGCATGATACGACGACGTGTAGCCGTTGAGTAAATAACATTTCGCTTGAACTTATGTGTCTTGCGTCTTCTTTTTAACATGTGTGCTCCTTAAGTGAGAGTAAAGCATTATATTGATCTCTACAGGAAGATAATGATCATTTGATGACAAGTAAACAGATTTCGGTGCTTGAAGTTAGTTGTTTTCTGACTTCTGCTGCTCTGAGTTAGTTTGTTGAGTGTTGTCGCTTGGTTTTATTTCGCTTGCCTCTGTTGCAGGTTTTGCTTCTTCAGCTGTTTGTTGCTCGCTCTCGGGATTAGCAATAGCATCATTTTCGTCAAGCCAAACTAACGCATCGTAATAACGACGAATATTATCAACATATTGCACAGCGACATCGCCCCGCGCATAACCATATTTGGTTTTACGATAGTAACGCTTTTTAATTAAAAGAGGTAAGCGCTTTTTAACATCAGCCCATTTGTCAGGGCTTGCACCTTCTTGCTCAGTGATGATACGAGCGTCGTTTACGTGTCCCCAGCCAACATTGTAAGAGGCTAAGGCAAACCAAGTTCTGTCAGGCTGTGGGATGCGTTCAGGGATCCAAGAGATCACTTTGGCAAGGTACTCTGCACCGCCTTTAATATTTTGCTCTGGTTCTAATCGATTAGTTACGCCGACCTGTTTTGCAGTTGCTTGAGTGAGCATCATAATACCACGCACACCCGTTGGTGACTTAGCTCTTGGGTTCCACATTGATTCTTGATAACTCAAGGCTGCCAGTAATCGCCAATCTATGTTGCCAGCGTATTGCTCAAACCAAGGTTGGTATTTAGGTAAGGTCTCTTTTATTGCTTCGATATAAGCTAGGGTGTTCACATAATTAAACTGGCGAACATGGCCGAAGTATTTTTCTTCTAGAACATAAAGCTGGTTGCTTTGTTTTACGTCACCAAAAAATGGCACCATCAAGGCATATAAAGAATCGTCACCATCTTTTCTTAGTAGCCAAGCGATAGGGTCATTACGCGTAACCGAGAAACCTATGCTTAAATTTGGGTGGTAGCGGCGAAACAACGACAAGGTGTGTGAATCAGCTAGGGTATAATCAATTTCACCGTCGATAACAGCTTGCAGAAGCTCTTCTTCATCCATGTCTTCTGTTTCGTTCCAGCTGAGCTCTGGATTCAGCTGTTTTAATTGTTGTAGCGCCAACGAATGGCTGCTTTTTGCTAGAACAGTTAGGTTACCGGTTAAATCTGAAAACTCACGAGGACGAGTACGGCCTTGTTTATAGACCAGCTTTTGGCTAATTGTGCGATAGGTCGGGCCGAAGCGATAATGTTCAGCTCGAATCGTATTATATGTAAGACCTGAAGCTATTATATCTAAATCGCCACTTTCTAAGCGTGCGAACATATCGGATAGATTAAAAAAGGGCACCATTTCAAGCTCAACACCAACATAGTCAGCAAACTCTTGAGCGAGTTCATATTCAAAGCCTTGCACACCTTGCGGTGCTTGATAGTAATTACTCGCACCAGCTAAAGTGCCGACTCTAATTTTGTTCTGTGCCTTGATATGAGCGAGTTGCGAGGGTTGCTGTTGCATATCGCACGCACATAACATGAGCACTAAACTAAAAATAGCGAGTAACTTTTGCATAGATTATAAATGCCCCTTAAACCATTACGTTACCGTTATAACAAAACTTCAAAGCCACGTCACTTGGCGAATAGTTTTATATATCTATTTAAAAATTAATAATCGTAACAGGGGGAAGGTAGATAAGTCATACAGAACAAGAACCTGCAGAAAAATAATGAGTACTAAGATAGTTAATTGATGTGACTATAATAGCGGTTATCGAGATTATTTAAATAAAAGCGTAATTTTGAGTTAAATCTAGACGTTATTTGCACTATAATATGCGCCTAAAATATCGTTCAATCCCTAACCCCGGATGAAAATACCTATGTTGATCCTTCGTGGTGCACCAGCACTTTCCGATTTTAGAGTTCAGAAAATTTTAGCGCGTTGCCAACAGGCACAACTTCCAGTTACTGACGTTTATGCTGAGTTCATGCATTTTGCAGATCTCACTGCTGAACTTTCAGCTGATGAGCAAACAAAGCTGGAAAAACTGCTTACTTATGGTCCAACGATTGCTGAGCACACGCCAGCAGGCACGTTAATTCTTGTAACGCCGCGTCCAGGTACTATCTCGCCTTGGGCATCAAAAGCAACTGACATCGCACATAACTGTGGCTTAAGCCAAGTTCACCGTGTTGAGCGTGGTATTGCATACTACGTTGAAGGTAATCTATCAGCTGATCAAACAGCTGAAGTTGCAGCGTTGTTACATGACCGTATGACTGAAGCAACTCACGCAGATATGGCTGATGCAGCTAAATTATTCCGCCACGATGACCCGCGTCCAATGTCATCAGTTGACATTTTAGGTGGTGGCCGTGAAGCACTTGCTAAAGCAAACGTTGAGCAAGGTTTTGCGCTTGCAGATGACGAAATCGATTACTTAGTAGAAAACTTCCAAAAGTTAGGGCGTAACCCGAACGACATCGAATTATTCATGTTTGCACAAGCAAACTCTGAGCATTGTCGTCACAAAATCTTTAACGCTGATTGGACAATTGATGGCATCGAGCAGCCAAAATCTTTGTTCAAAATGATCAAAAATACTTACGAGCAGAACCCTGAAAACGTGTTATCGGCATATAAAGATAACGCAGCGGTAATGAAAGGTTCGGTAGCGGGTCGTTTCTTCCCTAATCTTGAGGGTGAGTACGCGTACCATCAAGAAAACATCGAAATCTTGATGAAAGTTGAAACTCATAACCACCCAACTGCGATTGCGCCATTCTCAGGTGCATCGACTGGGTCTGGTGGTGAAATTCGTGATGAAGGTGCTACAGGCCGTGGTTCTAAGCCTAAAGCTGGTTTAGTTGGTTTCACGGTATCTAACCTACGTATTCCTGGCTACGAGCAACCTTGGGAAACTGACTTCGGTAAGCCTGGTCGTATCGTTAATGCACTTGATATTATGACAGAAGGTCCATTAGGTGGTGCGGCATTCAATAACGAGTTTGGTCGCCCTAACTTACTTGGTTACTTCCGTACATACGAAGAGAAAGTATCAAGCCATAACGGTGAAGAAGTACGTGGTTACCACAAGCCAATCATGCTTGCAGGTGGTTTAGGTAACATTCGTTCTGAACATGTTCAAAAAGGTGAAATCCCTGTAGGTGCTAAGCTAATTGCACTAGGTGGTCCGGCAATGAACATCGGTCTTGGTGGTGGTGCTGCGTCTAGTATGACATCTGGTCAATCAAACGAAGATTTAGACTTTGCATCGGTACAGCGTGAAAACCCAGAAATGGAACGTCGTTGTCAGGAAGTTATCGACAAATGTTGGCAGCTAGGTGATGCAAACCCAATCGCTTTCATCCACGATGTGGGTGCAGGTGGTCTTTCAAACGCATTCCCTGAGCTTGTAGACGACGGTGGTCGTGGTGGTAAATTCCAACTTCGTGACATTCCAAACGATGAGCCGGGTATGGCACCACACGAAATTTGGTGTAACGAATCTCAAGAGCGTTACGTATTAGCAGTTGCGGCAGAAGACTTCGCGCGCTTTGAAGCAATCTGTAAACGTGAGCGTGCAGAATACGCTGTTATTGGTGAAGCAACAGAAGAGCGTCACTTAACGGTTGAAGATAGCCACTTCGGTAACAGTCCAGTAGATCTTCCGCTTGATGTATTACTTGGTAAAGCACCAAAAATGCACCGCGAAGTTGAATCGAAAAAAGCACAATCGCAACCATTAGACATTGCTCACATTGATGCTGCTGATGCTGCACAGCGTTTATTACGCTTACCAACGATTGCTGAGAAAACATTCTTAATCACTATTGGTGACCGTACGGTAACGGGTTTAGTTGCTCGTGACCAAATGGTAGGTCCTTGGCAGGTGCCAGTAGCAAACTGTGCGGTAACCGCTGCTGCGTTTGATACTTACCACGGTGAAGCAATGTCATTAGGTGAACGTACACCAGCTGCACTTTTAAACTACGGTGCCTCTGCTCGCTTAGCTGTGGCTGAGTCTCTAACTAACATCGCTTGTGCTAACATCGGTGGCCTTGAAAATATCAAGCTATCTGCAAACTGGATGGCTGCAGCTGGTCACCCTGGCGAAGATGCGGGTCTTTATGAAGCAGTTAAAGCTGTAGGTGAAGAGCTTTGTCCTGCACTTGGTTTAACAATCCCTGTGGGTAAAGACTCAATGTCTATGAAAACTCAATGGGATGAAGACGGTGAACAAAAATCTGTTACTGCACCATTATCGCTGATCATCACTGCATTTGGTCGTGTTGAAGATGTTCGTAAAACAGTAACCCCACAACTACGCACTGATAAAGGTGACTCATCATTATTATTAGTTGATTTAGGTGCTGGTCAAAACCGTATGGGTGCATCAAGCCTTGCACAGGTTTATAAGCAACTAGGTGATGTGACACCTGATGTTGATAACCCAGCATTATTAAAAGGTTTCTATGACGCAATGCAAGCACTTGTAGCGGATAATAAGTTACTTGCTTACCATGACCGTTCAGACGGTGGCTTATTCACTACGGTTGCTGAAATGGCATTTGCTGGCCACACGGGTGTAACTGTTGACCTTGCAGGCTTAACAGGTTCAGACATCGAAGCGCTTTATAATGAAGAGTTAGGTGCAGTGATTCAAGTAGCTAATGACGATTTAGACGCAGTTAAAGCGGTTCTTGCCGACCACGGTCTAGCTGCTATCAGTCATGAAATTGGTACATTAAACGCTGATGACCGCGTGGTATTCACTCGTGGTGATGATGTAGTACTTAACCACACGCGTACTGAGCTTCGTACTATTTGGGCTGAAACAACTTACCAAATGCAAGCACGTCGTGACAACCCAGAATGTGCTAAGCAAGAGTTTGATGCTAAGTTTGATGCAAAAGACCCAGGTCTTAACGTAAAACTAAACTTTGACCTAAACGAAGATGTTGCAGCGCCTTACATTGCTACAGGTGCGAAGCCGAAAATGGCGATACTTCGTGAGCAAGGTGTTAACTCTCACTTAGAAATGGCTGCTGCATTTAATCGTGCAGGCTTTGCTGCGGTTGACGTTCACATGAGCGATATCCTTGAAGGTCGTTTAACACTTGAGCAATTTAAAGGCTTAGTGGCATGTGGTGGCTTCTCTTACGGTGACGTACTAGGTGCAGGTGAAGGCTGGGCTAAGTCAATCTTATTTAATGAGATGGCTCGTGAGCAGTTCCAAAGCTTCTTCCACCGCGAAGATACATTCAGCTTAGGTGTGTGTAATGGCTGTCAAATGCTTTCAACATTGAAAGAATTGATCCCTGGTACTGAGCACTGGCCACGTTTCGTGACGAATAAGTCAGAGCGCTTTGAAGCTCGCTTTAGCCTTGTAGAAGTGCAAGAAAACCCATCAGTATTCTTTAATGGTATGGCAGGTTCACGTATGCCTATCGCTGTTTCTCACGGTGAAGGCCATGCTGAGTTCGCAAACGCTGATGCAGTTAAAGCAGCGCTTGAGTCAGGTACTGTGGCAGTGAAGTTTGTTGATAACTACGGTAACCCAACTACGCAATACCCAGCTAACCCGAACGGTTCACCAGAGGGTATCACAGGTATTACTTCTACAGATGGTCGTGCAACGGTTATGATGCCGCACCCAGAGCGTGTATTCCGTACGGTTGCTAACTCATGGCACCCAGATGAATGGCGTGAAGATAGCCCGTGGATGCGTATGTTCCGCAACGCACGCAAAAACGTTGGCTAGAAGTTAGCTATGTGCCTAGCTATACAAGCTAGGTTCATACAAACCGTTTAAACTAAAAAGGCTGCACTATCATGTGTGGCCTTTTTGTTTATAATGATCTGAGAAGCGAGAAGCGAGAAGCGAGAAGCGAGAAGCGAGAAGCAAGGAGAGTTTTTTGAGTTTTAAACGGATAAGCGTAGGGTTGCTAGGTATCGTGCTAAGCATGGTGCTTTTGGCGTATCTGTTCAGATTGCCACTGACATCGTGGTACTTAACACCTATGCTCAGTAAAAATGGCGTTGCGCTTCATTGTATTGATTGGTCATTAACCAGCAAGCTTGATTTAAATATCGAGAAATTATGTTTAACCTACCAAGGACAGCAAATTGAGTTGGCTGGTATTATTGCTAATAAGCAGCAGGTAACAGTTTCTCGCGCTAATCTCACTCTTAGCAATCAGGTAAGTAAACAATCTGACTCTTCACAAACAGAATTCAAAAAGCTCGCTTTAGTATTACCAGAGCAAAGACCGCTAATTAGCATTCAGCAGCTTGATGTAGTCTCACCGTTTACCGACAATCCTGTTAGGTTGGCGATACGGGAAAAACGCTTAAATCATTTTACGATTTCACGTGATATCAGTGCAGACGTTGAAATATCAAATTATGAAGTGAAAGCCAATCTCACCCTTGATGAGAAAGTGCTTGAACGATTCATGAAACTGCCCAAAAACAGCCATTTTACTACTCAGTCACAGGTTAATTTTGATGGTATTACGGTTGCTATTAAAAGCATGGTAAATGTAAATTATCAGCACGCTTTAGAGCAATGTGACTTAAGTTTTGCTACTGAAGGGAGCCTGAGTGCAAAGTACCAACTAAATCAACAGCATCTAAACGCGGATTTATCAGCTTTACGGAATCAATTTAGTGCACACCAAGATTGTTTTATCTCTATAGCAAACCAACAGTACCAATCATTTATTAGAGCGCAGCTGCCGCTTGCTTGGCAGTTGCAAATTGCAGAACCGTTAAGTGTTGATGGTGAGTTGCTATCAGTCCCTATAGTTAAGCTGCAAGCAAATGAGGGGCAAAGCGAGATAAAAGTAAGTAATACGTCACTTTCTTTACAGAACCCGCTCACATCACTTAAAAGCCAAGTTGGCATTCATTTTAATAGTGAAGATATAAGTGAATTTAAGCTTGATGCTCATTTAAATGATGGAACTGTTAAATCAGGTTTTCAGCTGTCATTGAATTCATTACCAGCATTTTTAGATTTACAGGCTGACGGGATTCAGGCTAAAGGAAAGCTAAACATTGATGAGTTATTTGCGAGTCCAATAGTTGCTCAACTGAATGCAAATGTAAGTGTTAAAAACGCGCTTATATCGGATGCAACGATAGCTGACTTTACTAGCACTATTGACGCTGAGCATAATGCCCAGCAGCACTTAATTGTTAAAGCTAACAGCAAGGTTAAATCATTAAATTATAATGATATTAACGCAGCAAAAATCAGTAATGAGCTAACTCTCAGAACAGACCTAAGTGCAGGGGAGTTATTTGCTGATATTGATGCCAAAACCTCTGCCGCCAAATTAACAACTCCGGAGCTTACCTTAAATAAGTTGTCCGTCGTTACAAAGGCACTACAAAGTCGCGCCTTACAGGCAACGCATCATGTGTTTGCAGATGGCTTTGAAGTGCTAATTAGCCACCATATGTCTGAGGTTGCGCACCCATTTGAACTCGTGATACCAGAGCAGACAATTGCTAAGCTTAACCCTATAATTTATCAGTTTGAGCCCCTTGCTACTGTCACTGATGGGGTTGTTTCGGGCATTATTAAAGGTGATGTAAATCTTCAACAAGCACAGGGTAGTTTGCACATAGATAAATTCAGTGCGCTTTACAACGATTACCTCGCGAACGATTTTGCTGTGGATCTAAACGGGAAGTTTAATTCAGGGCAGCTTAATATTGCAGCGACTAAATTTACACTTAATGAACTGCGTGCAGGTGCAGTGGTGAAAAATATACAGGGTCAGTTGCAGGTAACGGCTAACCAGCCTTGCGCAGCTAATCTAACCGGTCAGGTTATGGGGGGGGAATTTGTGGTGAATAGCTACTGTCCACTGAGTGATAACCAAACCGCGACTGTTAAGTTTGAAAATATTGATGCCAGCAAACTGATCACCCTTGATGCTGAGTCTGGAATTAGTTTAAGTGGCCGCTTAGCGGGCACCTTACCTGTTGTAATAAGCAAGCAGGGGGTAGAAGTAAAGCAAGGGCAGCTGGTTAATCAAGGTGACGGTAAATTACTGATCACCAATAATGCAGGTTTTGAAGCTGTAAAGGCACAGCAGCAGGAAACTGAGCACAACGCTGAGTTTACTTGAAAATTTAGATATTAAAAAACTACGTAGTAGTGTTAATCTCAAACCAGATGGTTGGTTACATTTAGGTGTCAATTTAGAGGGTTATAATGAAGCGCAGCAACAAGCGGTGAACTTTAATTATAATCATGAAGAGAATGTATTTACTTTACTTAGGGCACTGCGTTTAAGTGATGAAATTACTCAAAGAGTTGAGAAAGAGTATGCAAAAAAAGGAAGCAATGATGGCTAAGTGGTTAGTAATGCTGACGGCTGTAGGCATGCTGAGTGCCTGTACTCACCGTGTAGAGGTGGCAGCAAAAGAGCCGATTACAATCAACTTAAATGTAAAAGTTGATCATGAGATCCGCGTAAAAGTGGATAAAGAACTTGATACCTTATTCAGTGATGATAGTGAATTATTCTAAGGAGCAAACATGCGTAAATTACAACTTAAAAAACTAAATGTGATCACCATGATCAGTGCTGTTTGTTTATCTTTCTCTGTATGGGCTATCAGCCTTGATGATGCAAAGAGCCAAGGGCTAGTGGGTGAAAACAGCTCAGGCTATTTAGGTTTAGTGGTTAATAACAGTGAAGCAAAAGCGGTGGTTGAAGAAATAAATGCAAAGCGCAAAGAGCAATATTTAAAACTGGCGAAAAAGAACAACCTCTCTTTAGCGCAAGTTGAAGCACTTGCAGCCGCTAAAACTATCGAGAAAACTAAGCCGGGTCACTACATTGAAGTGAACGGTCAGTGGGTAAAAAAATAACTCACTTTATTAAACGAATCAGTACAAAACAGAAAAAGCCAGCACTGCTGGCTTTTTTACATTTACACGATTGGTAAACATTAGCGTTTATCGATGCAGTTTTGTAACAATTGCTGCCAAAAGTCGATGCCTTTGCGCCTTGCAAGTTTAATATTGTGCTCCGGAATAGACTCTGGTTCATTGTAGTTATCTAACGCTTCGCTCATACTGGCTTCACGAATCAAATGCAGTGTCGGGTAAGGTGCACGGTTGGTATAATTTGCAGCATCGCTGTCATCACTGTCAGCAAAGACATAGTCAGGGTGAAAGTTGGCTATTTGATATTTACCTTCATAACCTTGCGCAGCTAAAAGCGCATTGGCTAAATCGACTAAATCTAAGAACTCTTCAAAGTCCTTAAAGCCTTGTTCAAACATCAAAAGGGTTGTTTCGCGCTGTGCTTGCTGATCTAACTCGCTACACTGCTCAAGCATATCCATTACTGCATCATCAAGTGTAATAGACTGACTGATTTGATAATGAATGCAATTGCTTTCAACTTCTTTACGGGCAAAGGGGCAGAAATTGTATTTTACGATTACGCTTGATACCCATTCGCGCATTTGTTTTTCTGGGCGATTCATCGCTTGTTTTGCAGTCACATTCTTTCTCTATTCTATTTCTCTAAATTACTTTTCTAAGTAAAGCTCAATTAAATTGACCGTTTTACTGATAGCACCTTGATTATTAGCAACGCATTTCTGAGCTTGTTGACCAAGCTTAATCGTCTCCTGTGGATTAGCACTCAAAGAGATAAGTGTGTCAGCTAGTTGGTTTTCATCGATGACAATTTTAGCTCCTTGAGCACTAATCAGCTCAGGATAAATATGGTCAAAGTTATAGGTATGAGGACCTGCTAATACCCCAACAGAAAACGCTGCTGACTCTAATGGATTATGGCCGCCTCGCTCTATTAAACTTCCGCCAACATAACTGATGTTTGCCACACCATATAAGCATTGTAACTCGCCTAAAGTATCAGCTAGCACAACTTGTTGGTTGTCATAGTTATCTTCACTACGACGACTAAAGTTCATCGTTGAGCTTTTTAATATCTCTGCGACTTTATCAAATTGCTCTGGGTGACGCGGAGCAATAATCAAAAGAGCGTTGGGTAAGGCTTTTAACAGCTTTTCATGAGCACTTAAAATAAGCTCATGTTCAACAGGGTGAGTGGAGCCTGCAACCCAGATAAATCGCTCGTTGTTATATTTGTTTTTAAGTGCTGCGACTTTATTTAATTGCTCATTTGTTGGCGTAATATCAAATTTAATTGAGCCAAATACGCGTGCCTTTTCAGGCTTTAAACCAAGCTCAATAAAACGTTTGGCATCATCTTGATTATGACTGGCAAGGTCGCTAATAGACTGCATGATCACTTTAGTTAAAGGTATTACCTTTTGGTAGCCTTGCTGTGATTTGGCTGAAAGTCTGGCATTTAACACAAGAACTTTTGTGCCGTAGCTGTTGCTTTGAGCCATAAGGTTAGGCCAAAGTTCAGTTTCTAAAATACACAGTACCTTTGGCTTGATACGTTTTAAAAATCGACGCGTAGCAAAGAAAAAATCAATCGGTAAATAACAGCTGCTAACAGAGTCTTTAAAGTTATTTTTTATTTGTTCGCGGCCTGTAGGGGTGTTACAGGTTACTAAAATAGTAAGCACTGGATTTTCTGATTGAACGGCCTTGATAAGCGGGGTTGCCGCTAGCACTTCACCTACAGAGGCACAATGAAAAACAACATCGTGATGCGATAAATTCGAAAAGCCAAAGCGCTCAGCAAAGTGCTCACGGTAACCCTTATTCTTTTTCCCACGTAAAACATACAGGTAGAAAATAACCAGTGGGCTTAGTAGGTATAAAAGTAAAGAGTATAAAATGCGCGCCATTGCCTAGCCTATATGGATAAAACGTTATGATAGCGTGGAACCTACGCGATCTAAATATAAAATGTTAAAAACGGTTATCAATGAGAGTTTTAAGTGTTTACTATTGGCTTATTTGGTAGTATTTCGGTTACTTAACAAATCAACGAAGCAATTATGAAATTTAAAATGATAAAAGCCTCGGTAATAGGTGCTTTACTAAGTTGCTCAATGCCTTTATTAGCAACGCCAACTGCTTATTTACCTATTGGTATGGATGCACAGCTTGATCATCAATTAGATACTTTGTTTGCACTAACAATTGGCACTCCTATGGCTAAGCCATATCGTTTAGCAGAAGTCGAAAAAGCACTTCTTTTACTAGCAAAGGACGAGCCGGGGTTAGCTGCTGTTATTCGTTCAAAAATAAAGCCGTATCAAAGTGATGATGCAATCACTCGTGTCGGTGTAAAATTACAAGTAGATACAGATAATACCAAGAAAATAGCTAATCAACGCGGACTTAGTTCTAATGAATGGGGGCAAGGCTTCTTCGAAGGTATTTGGCGTGCCAATGATTACACTTTAGTACAAGTTGGTGTTGATTATCGAGCCAAAGCAAATAAGTTTGTAAATTACAATTCCTTTATCAGCTTCGCAGGGAGAGATTTACAGTTAAACCTTGGCTATAAAGAGCACTGGTTTTCACCTTTTAAGCACTCTGCACAAATTATTTCTACCAATGCTAAAACTGCACCTTCGATTTCTTTGGGAATGGTAAAACCAGCTCATAACTGGTGGAATTTTGACTTTGAGCTTTATTATTCTGAACTTGAACATGTCGATAATGGCATTCTTTATCAAAATGAGCTTCATAGTGGCACACCAAAGCTTGCTGGAACGCATTTTAGTATTGAGCCGCTTGATGGTTGGAAGATTGGCCTTAATAGAATGATGCAGTTTGGCGGTGGGCCCCGTAAAGTAGATGCTGGTGATGTGGTTGACGCATTTTTTGATCCCGCAGGTAATGACAACTCAGGCCTCACTGGTAGTAAAGATAATGAGTTAGGTGACCAATACGTAACAATTACCAGCACTGTAAATTTTAATTGGGGAATGCCCGTTGAACTTTACTTTGAATATGGTGGTGAAGATACAAAAAATCATAAGAACTACCAATTTGGTAATACTGTTAGTAATTTTGGCTTCTTCTTACCAAAGCTGAGTAATAAAATGTCGCTTAGGTACGAATATACCAATATGCATAGTCTGTGGTACGTCAATGAGATATACCCAGTATATGGTAATACGGTTAGTGGTTTTGTAACGGGACATTATGCGGCTGATCAGCGATATACTGACTTGCATGCCAATGGCGTTGCGAGAGTTTACGCAGATGCACCTCCTACACAGGTGCACAGCATGGAGTTAACTTATAGTGAAAGCTACCGCTCATTCTGGCGCAGTAAGCTAACATTGATAGAAAATGAAAGTAACTATCTAAATGAGTGGGGTCAAACGACTGGCGATTATGAACGCGCCGTTGAGCTTCAACTAAGTAACACACGCCAATTAAATGAGCATACATTAGAGACAACTCTTACTTATGGTGAAGATGTATTTGGAGATAACTATACTTGGTTATCTGTTGCATATTTTTGGTAAGCAAAGCCGTTAATACTTTTTAAGGAATATCTATGTCAAATCTTGATTCAGTAGCGGCAAGCTACCTCGAAAGTTTAAATCGTCATCAAATGTTGTTTGAGACGATGGAAACCTACCACCCTGAAGTGATGCAATTACTTGAAGCATGCCACAGTGCTTTGCAAGCGGGTGGTAAGGTGATTTGGTTTGGTAATGGTGGTAGCGCGGCAGATGCTCAGCACTTAGCTGCTGAGTTTGTTGTGCGTTATAAATTGGAACGAGGTCCATTAGCTTCTATTGCATTGACAACGGACACCTCAATATTAACCGCTCACAGTAATGACTATCATTTTGATACTGTATTTGAGCGTCAAGTGCAGGCGTTATGTAAGCCAGAAGATTTAGTGATTGGTTTAACTACCTCTGGTACTAGCCCTAACATCAACCTCGCCCTGGCAGCTGCAAATGAAATCGGCGCTTTTACAGTCGCATTAACAGGCCGAGATGGTGGTAAGGTAAAAGACATCGCTAAGTTACCAATTATCATTAAAAATGATGAAACAGCGCGTATTCAAGAAGCGCATATGTTCATCGGTCATTGGTTATGCGAAGCCATCGATATGGTTGTAGCGGAGCAAAAGTAATGGATTTAGCGTTACTAAAAAACCTTTCAAAGGCACGTATTTTAGTCGTTGGTGATGTCATGCTAGATAGATACTGGCATGGCGACTCAGGGCGTATTTCGCCTGAAGCTCCAGTACCTGTTGTAAAAGTCAGTAAGTTTGAAGACAAAGCAGGTGGCGCAGCCAACGTAGCAAAAAATATTGCACGTTTAGATGGTAAAGTGGGCTTGTTAGGCTTAGTTGGTGAAGACGAAAGCGGGCAAATTCTTGAAACAATTTTAAGTTCAGAAAAAATTGATTCGCAATTAGTCAGTGTTTGCGATTTACCAACTATTTCCAAAATGCGTGTTATTAGCCGTCATCAACAAGTTGTACGTCTTGATCTTGAAGAGACCTTTACTGAGCAACACAGCCAATTGTTACTAAACCGTTTAGAGCTGGTGTTAGATGACTACGATTTTGTGTTGTTTTCTGATTACAACAAAGGCTCTCTTAGCTTAATTCAACAAATGGTTCAGGTTGCAAAGAAAGCAGGTAAAACGGTACTTATCGACCCTAAATCATCCGACTTAAGCTTATATTGCGGTGCTGATTACATTACCCCTAACTTAAATGAGTTTAAGCTTGCTGGTGGTAAAACTGATTCTGAGCAAAGCTTAACTGATAGTGCTCGTAAGCTAATTAGTGAAGCGGGTATTGCCGCTATGCTATTAACTCGTTCAGAGCATGGTATGTCGTTAATCAGTCAGACAGATAAATTCGACTTTGCGGCCCAGCAGCTTGAAGTCAGTGATGTAACCGGCGCTGGTGATACCGTAATCGCGACGCTTGCAGTGATGCTTGGTGCGGGTATGGCAGCAAAAGATGCGGTTGAAATTGCCAATCTTGCTGCAGGTATTGCGGTAAGTAAACTTGGCGCAGCAACAGTATCGCCAGAAGAGTTGAGTCGTAAGCTTGGTCAATATTTACAGCAAACCGGTGAGCATTATCAAACACCATTTGAAGATGTGCTTCAGCACATTGAGTTTGCAAAACAAAATGGTGAAAAAATAGTTTTCACTAATGGTTGCTTTGATATTCTTCACGCTGGTCATGTGCGTTACCTTGCTCAGGCTAAAGCGCGTGGTGATAGGCTTGTTGTTGGCTTAAATAATGACGAATCAATCTCTCGCTTAAAAGGCCCAGAAAGACCAATTAATCCACTGGATGAACGTGCCATGGTATTAAGTGCGCTAGCATCAGTTGATTGGGTTATTCCGTTTGGCAGCATTGAAGAAAATGACACACCAGCAAAGCTAATCGAGCAAATTAGCCCTGATGTGCTAGTCAAAGGCGGCGATTACACCGTAGATCAAATTGCAGGTGCTGATCATGTTCTACGCCATGGCGGAAAAGTCGAAGTACTTGAGTTTCTTAATGGGTGCTCAACATCTAACGTTATTAGCAAAATTAAGTCTTAAGCAAAGCTTGGTAGTCACACAGCAGTGATTGCCAATCACTTTGATGCCAATGCATCACTTCGTTACGGCCTTGCTCTTTTGCAAATGAACGGGCAAGGCGTTTAATGTTTTCTTTTTGCCAACTGGCGTGCGGCTGTTTTATTTCGCCCCGGTCAAAGTCGATGATAAACACCTTTCCTGTATCATCGAATAAGATGTTATTGATGTTTAAGTCTGCGTGATATACCCCGTGATTATGAAACTCGCTGAGAGTCACAGCAATCGCTTTGAGTTCAGGTTGGCTGAGAGAGCGACTGATTAAAATATCTAACACACTTTTTGCCCCTGTCACCGCCTCGGTGATGATATCGCCGCGATAGATAAAGCCACTGGTGGTAATTTTTGCCGCAATAGGGTTTGGCACATTTAGACCAAGCTCACGCAAACGCATCATCAGCGCGAATTCTTTATAGACACGGGTTTGCTCTAAACCAAAATATAAATACTGGTCGCTCAGCAACTTACCTACTAAACCACCACGCCAATAGTGGCGCAGAACACCTGTAAGCTGTTGATGCTTAAAAAACCACGCTGTTGCGCGGCCTTTTTTAGCTCCGACTATTTTCTCTTGTTGTTGCCAATAACTGGCATCAAACCACTGTTGCGTGAGCTCATCTTTATAGGCTGGGTGACACAAAAGTGTGGTGTTTTGTAGA
Organism: Pseudoalteromonas shioyasakiensis; assembly: GCA_013391845.1. Lineage (NCBI taxonomy): Bacteria > Pseudomonadati > Pseudomonadota > Gammaproteobacteria > Alteromonadales > Pseudoalteromonadaceae > Pseudoalteromonas > Pseudoalteromonas shioyasakiensis. Next base: position 3,468,978 of record CP058414.1, on the reverse strand, counting down.
TGCTGAGTTTCGAACATAACAACTTCAAGATTAAATAAAATTAGCCCTATCTTACCGTATTTTTAGCTTTTCGCATAAGTGCTTGCATTAGCATCAAGTTAATTTAAGATCGCATATTATTTGCTGTAGCTAAGGGCGCACGTGACTCAATCAACCTCCTATTCAGATATTTGTATTTTAAGGCTTTCGGCTATTGGTGATGTATGTCATGCCGTATCAGCAGTGCAAGCAATTCAAAAGGCACACCCGAAGGCAAAAATTACCTGGGTGATAGGTAAAGTTGAGGCTATGTTATTGGCCGATTTACCTGGTGTTGAGTTTGTTGTATTCGATAAAAAGCAGGGTAAACAGGCTTATCAGCAACTAAAAGAGGCTTTCAAAGGTCTTAAATTTGATGTGCTATTACATATGCAAGTAGCACTAAGAGCGAATTTAGCAGCCCGTTGTATTCCAGCAAAGGTCAAAGTGGGGTTTGATTGGGCTCGTTCAAAAGAGTTACATAGCTTGTTTATTAATAAACGTATTGCCCCGCAATCAGAGGCTCATGTATTAGAAGGCTTTAAAGGCTTTGCTCAAGCTATTGGTACGCCTGATTACAAACCTCAATGGCAAATGCCAATTACCGAGCAGCACCAACAAGCAGCCGATGCGCTATTAGGTGAAGAGCGTTTAACCGGGCGTATTTTTGTTATCTCACCTGCGGCAAGTAAAAAAGAGCGTAACTGGTTACCCGAACGTTATGCTGCACTTGCTGAACATGCTTATCAACAAGGCTTTTCGGTGGTTATCACCGGCGGTCCAACGCCTTTAGAGAACGAACTAGCAGATCAAATTATCGCACATAGTTCTGCTCCTGTGCTTAACTTAGTAGGGAAAACCCAACTAAAAGAACTGCTATGTGTTTTGAAACGTGCGGCGTTAGTGTTAGCTCCTGATACTGGGCCTGCGCATATGGCTGTAACGGTAGGATCACCTGTTATAGGTTTGTATGCCCATTCAAACCCAAAACGCACAGGACCTTATTTGTATCAAGATTATGTTGTTGAGGTTTATCACCAAAATTTACTTGAACAAACTGGCAAAACGGCGCAAGAGCTACCTTGGGGAGTACGCGTTAAAGGGGCTGATTTAATGGCGCAAATAAGTGTCGAAAAGGTAATTTCGATGTTTGACTACGTGATACACAAAGAGCAACTGTAATGAGCAACGTTTTATTTTTAGACCGAGATGGTGTGGTCAATATTGATCATGGTTATGTATACAAACCACAAGAATTTGAATTTGTACCCGGTGTATTTGAGGCGTGCAAAGCCTTTGCGGATGCGGGTTATAAAATTGTGATAGTTACTAACCAGTCGGGTATTGGTCGCGGTTATTATTCAGAACAAGATTTTTCTAAGCTCACTGAGTGGATGAAAGGTGAATTTTTACGTCATGGCGTTGCTATTCTTGATGTGTATTTTTGCCCGCATCACCCAACCAAAGCGGAACCTGCCTATTTGCAAGAATGTAACTGTCGAAAGCCTGCTCCGGGTATGCTTTTACAAGCTATCAAAGAACATCAAATCGACCCATCACAAAGTATAATGGTGGGTGATAAGCTTGGCGACCTTATTGCCGCTGAGAGAGCCAATATCGCTACGCGTGTTTTAGTTCGTTCAGGGCAAAGTTATGCAGAATCAACAGAGCAACATGCCGATATTGTCTGTGAGTCTTTAGCTGATTTACCTACTTTGATTTTACAATCTTAGCAGGTAAGACCAGTTTTATTTCGCACGCCTCAAGGTGTGCGACGAACTGCAAACAGTGCAATTGTTCGCCTAAGCTTTTACAATAGGCGCAAAATTTAAAGTCATGCTAATCATTCCTGGTTAGGTACAAGAATATGTGGAGATTACAGATGAGAGCATCTGCGTTTTTTAATCAGTTGCAGCAGCAAATTGATGAAGTGAAAGCTGAAGGCTTATACAAAAGCGAGCGTGTTATCACGTCACAGCAACAGGCTCAAATTGAGGTTGCTTCTGGTGATAAGGTCATTAACTTTTGTGCTAATAACTACCTTGGCTTAGCAAATAGCCCAGAGTTAATTAAAGCAGCTCAACAAGGCCTTGACGACCACGGTTTTGGTGTTGCTTCTGTACGCTTTATTTGTGGTACTCAAGATATTCATAAAACCTTAGAGCAAAAGATCTCTGAGTTCTTAGAAACAGAAGATACTATTCTTTACTCATCATGTTTTGATGCAAACGCGGGTTTATTCGAAACAATCTTAGGCCCAGATGATGCAATTATCTCTGACGCTCTAAACCATGCTTCGATTATTGATGGTGTGCGCCTTTGTAAAGCAAAACGTTTCCGCTACGCAAATAACGACATGAGCGACCTTGAAAAGCAACTTATTGCTGCTGATGAAGCGGGTGCTAAAACAAAACTAATCGCAACTGATGGCGTTTTCTCAATGGACGGTGTTATTTGTAATCTTGAAGCGGTTTGTGACCTTGCAGATAAATATGATGCATTAGTAATGGTTGATGACTCACACGCTGTTGGTTTTGTTGGTGAAAATGGTAAAGGTACGCCTGAGTACTGTGGTGTACTAGATCGCGTTGATATCATTACAGGTACGCTCGGTAAAGCACTTGGTGGCGCATCGGGGGGTTACACATCAGGTAAAAAAGAGATTGTAGAGTGGTTACGTCAACGTTCTCGTCCTTATCTTTTCTCAAACTCACTTGCACCATCAATTGTTACAGCATCAATTAAAGTACTTGAAATGCTTAGCAATGGTGGCGAGTTACGCGCAAAACTATGGGATAACGCAAAATATTTCCGCGAACAAATGGAAGCAGCTGGATTTACTTGTGCAGGTAAAGACCATGCCATTATCCCTGTTATGTTAGGCGATGCTAAAGTTGCCTCAGCCATGGCTGACAAATTACTTGCTGAAGGTATTTACGTAACAGGTTTCTCATTCCCTGTAGTACCTAAAGGCCAAGCACGTATCCGTACGCAAATTTCTGCGGCGCATACAAAAGAGCAATTAGATACCGCTATTGCTGCCTTTACCCGTATTGGTAAAGAAATGGGTGTTATCTAATTTTATTTCTTAAACCGAAGCTATTGCTTCGGTTTTGTTTAATTGAGTGTGAATCATGAAAGCATTATCTAAATTAAAAGCAGAACCAGGGATCTGGATGACTGATGCGCCAAAGCCTGAAGTTGGCCATAACGATCTGCTTATTAAAATCCGCAAAACAGCAATTTGTGGAACTGATGTCCATATTTATAAATGGGATGAGTGGGCACAAAATACAATTCCTACGCCAATGGTTGTTGGCCACGAATATGTAGGTGAAGTGGTTGATATGGGCCAGGAGGTACGTGGTTTCCAAGTAGGTGACCGTGTTTCTGGTGAAGGACATATCACATGTGGTCACTGTCGTAACTGTCGTGCCGGACGCGTACATTTATGTCGTAACACAACTGGTGTGGGTGTTAACCGCGAAGGCGCATTTGCTGAATACCTTGTTATCCCAGCTTTCAACGCATTTAAAATTCCAGATAACATTTCTGATGAGTTAGCATCTATCTTTGACCCATTCGGTAATGCTGTACACACTGCGCTGTCGTTTGATTTAGTGGGGGAAGACGTATTAATCACAGGTGCAGGCCCAATTGGCATCATGGCTGCAGCTGTTGCTAAACATGTTGGTGCGCGTCATGTGGTTATCACTGATGTAAATGAATACCGCCTAGATTTAGCGCGTAAAATGGGTGCTACCCGTGCTGTAAACGTGGCTACTGATGACCTTGAAGATGTTATGAAAGAGCTAGGAATGACAGAAGGTTTTGATATTGGCCTTGAAATGTCGGGTGTGCCAGTTGCATTTAACAGCATGTTAAACAACATGAATCACGGTGGTAAAATCGCCATGCTAGGTATTCCACCTTCAGATATGGCGGTTGATTGGAACCAAGTTATTTTCAAAGGTCTAATCATTAAAGGTATTTACGGCCGTGAAATGTTTGAAACTTGGTACAAGATGGCGAGCTTAATCCAATCAGGTCTTGATCTGAAGCCAATTATCACTCACCAGTTCTCTGTGGATGACTTCCAAGCTGGCTTTGATACAATGATTTCAGGCCAATCAGGTAAAGTGATCCTTAACTGGGATTAATACCAAGTTGTTTGATAAGGCGGCTTTGGCCGCCTTTTTAGTTTAGAGAGTACTATGTCGTATAAACATATTTCAGTGAGCGAAACTTTTGCCCTGTTAGATAAAGAAGATGTTGTGATTGCTGATATTCGCGATCCTAACTCATTTCAAACTGGGCATATTCCAGGCGCTGAGCATTTATCAAATGCCAACATCAGTGATTTTATGATGCATAAAGAGTTTGATCAGCCAATTATCATCGTTTGTTATCATGGTGTGAGCTCTCAAGGTGCTGCGAGCTACTTAGTAGAGCAGGGGTTTGAAGACGTGTACAGTATGGATGGTGGTTTTACTGCTTGGCAGACACAACTTCCGGAGCATATTGAACGATGATTGAGTTGGGCAGCATAAATAATCCTCGCGCCGCACAAGGCTTTATAGATTACATCAAAAGTAAGGGGTTACATGGCGAGTTGCGCTCACAAGATGGTCAAACCGTGATTATTTGTGTTGCCCCAGAGCACTTTCATCAAGCTCAACCACTTTGGCAGGAGTTTGCTGCTAATCCACATGACGAAAAATACCAGCAAGCTTCATGGCAGGTAGGAAGCACTCAATCGCCACTATTATATCAAGGTCAGTCACTTAACTTAAAAGCTCGCTTTAAAGCATTAAGTTGGCTAAATCGTACTGTTACATTAGTGTCGATTGTTATATTTGTAGCCTTCTTATTAGGTGGTTTTGAAACTATTTATAGTATGTTGCAGTTTAATCCTGCACAGCCTCTAACTTGGTTTACACCTGCCATTGTGCATTTTAGCGCTATCCATCTTATTTTTAATTTGATCTGGTGGATGACACTGGGTAACGATATAGAAAAACGTAGCGGTAAGTTAACTTTAGTTGGTTTATTTTTAGTTACTGCATTCATTAGTAACTGGGCACAGTTTTTAGTTGTAGGGCCGAACTTTGGTGGTTTAAGTGGCGTTGTTTATGGTTTACTGGGTTTTTGTTGGATTTACAGCGTAATGAGGCCATCAGAGCCGTCATTAGTAAGTAATAGCATCGTCGGTTTTATGCTGGTTTGGCTTATTTTAGGCTTTGTTGAATTGTTGCCCGTGAGTATGGCTAATTGGGCACATTTGGCGGGGTTATTAGCTGGAATGGCTTACGCTGTGTCTGACAAGCTGCTATCGCGTAAATAATACCAACCCGCAATAATACTTAATCATTTTGAGGGATTAAACCTGTCGCTAACTGCGTTAAAAATTTCTCATTTAGAACAACTAAATAACGAAATTTTAGCCTTGTTATCAACGAAGTTTTATTGCCTCAAAATAGACTACTTAATTAAGCGGATTGGTATAAAAATGGCGGCTAATGCCGCCATTTTACAATTAATGATATAAATACTTAGTAAATAACACTTCTCGGACAATCTCTTGTCCTGTTTCTTGTTTTAGTAGTGATTTTAGCTTCTCGGTACAGCGCTTTCTGATTTCTTCGCGGCCGGTAAGCGATTTAATATTTTCTTCTGGCTCTTTAGAGAGTATTTCAACAATCGCATCACGCAATAGCGGAGTGTGGTGTTCTACCACAGCAATATCTGACATATCATTAAGCATCAGATCCACCGTAATACGTACATATCCAAGCTTTTTATTACCTTGGCCTATGTAGTTGGTGATGATGTCAGGCTCAAAACCAAAGTAGCCAACATTTGATTCAGCCCGCACAGAGCAACTTGTTATTGCACTAACAAGCAGCATGCTTATCAAGTAAATTGATAACAATGACTTTTTCATAGTTAAGAATATTCCACCCTTTCAATGACTTTTAGTCTATACCCAAATTCACCTAAGATACAGGCTGTTCTGTGTTTTTTAACCTTGCTTGAGATTAAATCATGACTTTTTCGAAACGTGCAGCGATGATATCATTTGCATGTTTTTTTTAAATAATGAGTCGTTGTGATCACATTCCCAGTTTCACTAGCTGCAAATTGGCAGCCTGCTTCAGCATTTCCAGATTTGACGCAACAACAGCAAGGTTGGCTGCTTGAAGCTGGGTCATTAACGGCTAAGCTTAAAAGTCATTGTCAGGCTTTTTCAGTTGAAGTTTTAAACGAAGCACCTTTTGACTTAACCTGCGAGCAACAAGCGTTATTAAATACTTCTTTAAGTCAGGCATTAAACCGTGAAGTTTTACTTCTGTGTGATGGTAAACCAATGGTTTATGCTCAAAGCTGGTTGCCAGCGGATGATACATTAAAAAAGCAACAGTTGCTAAGTATGGGAACAAGACCGCTTGGCGATGTTATTTTTCAAGACCCAAGCTTATCGCGAACTGAAATCGAAGTTGCTGAGTTTTCACAGCAGCACGCTATTCAAGCTTTAACAGCTGAAATCGGCTACTCTTCACAACCATTGTGGGGAAGACGCAGTGTATTTAGCTTATCTAATGCTCATTTTCTCGTGGCTGAAGTATTCTTACCTGGAGCGTATATTTACCTATGAAGCTAGCTGCACTTAAGGTCGCACATATACCTTACTATAAACAGTTAATGCGTACCGATAAGCCAATTGGCACTTTACTATTGTTGTGGCCAACTTATTGGGCGCTGTGGCTTGCTGAGCTTGGCACGCCGAGCTTATTAAATTTTGTGGTATTTAGTTTGGGTGTCTTTGTGATGCGCAGTGCCGGCTGTGTAATTAATGACTTTGCCGATCGTAAAATAGATGGCTCAGTTAAGCGCACAGCCCAGCGACCGCTGGCAGCAGGTTTGGTATCAAGTGGTGAAGCTTTGAGTTTGTTTGTATTGCTTATCGTGGTAGCGTTTGGTTTAGTGTTAACACTCGGATTGCCAACCATTTTACTGTCGTTTGGTGCTTTAGCTCTGGCGTTTTGTTATCCATTTATGAAGCGTTACACCCAATTACCGCAAGTTGTGCTTGGTGCTGCATTCAGCTGGGCTATTCCAATGGCCTATATGGCATCAATTGGCTCTGTACCATTAGAAGCTTGGTTATTATTTACAGCTAATCTTGTATGGACTGTGGCTTATGACACCATGTATGCCATGGTTGATAGAGATGATGATTTAAAAATTGGTGTTAAATCAACGGCAATATTGTTTGCCAGCTATGACAGACATATCATCTTTTTACTCAATGTTTTGTTTATTATGATTCTTGCTTACATTGGTAAGAGTAACAACCTTGCTTTGCCTTATTGGCTAGGGTTAATTGCAGCGATTGGTTTTTTACTCTATCAACAAACGCTTATTCATAATCGAGAGAGAGACCCTTGCTTTAAAGCATTTTTGAATAACCACTATGTGGGGTTGGTGGTTTTTATTGGTTTAGCAGCATCCTTGCCACTGCCATTTTAATTACCTTGGTGGGTCGATAATACCGCTGATTGAGGCATTTTTCCTGAACCAACCAGCAATGGAATAGCGAACATCGTGTGCCGGTAATACTTCATGCATAAAGCGCTCACTTTCAAACATAACCAGCAAACCAGCTTGAGGCTTTATGACAATTTCAATGTCTTTACTTTTTGGCTTGTAAATTACCAATTCACCACCTGATTCTGGCGTGTTCAAGTAACAAACCGTTGTGAAAATTCGATTCGAACGGCCTTTGAAGGCATCAAAATGCTTTTTATAAAAGTCACCTTGCTGATACTTTGCATAATGGCATTCATAGTCGAATAACCCTAAATAAAAGCTACGGTTTAACTGTGTTTTTATCGCTTCCATGGTCGCCAGATAGGTAATTTGTGCTTGGCTTGAACTATCGAACCAAAAAGTTTTATCTTTTCGCACGGTTTTATCTATTTGTTGGTCGGTTAAACGGCCAATACCAGCAGTATGAAAATGTGGGTTAATTCGATAGCAATCAGCAATTAAATCAGCGATTAGGTTTTCATCAATGGCGTTTTCAACAACAGCATAGCCAGCCTGTTCGATGGCATCTAAATAAGAGTCGGAAATTAGTGGTGCGGTCATTCATATGCACAATCAAAAAAAGGTGAGTAAGTGTATATGAAAAAATGTGCGATGCACGCTTTTTATGCAATAAAAAAAAGGGGGGGGGCTAGCCTGATTCATTACAGGCTAACAGCATATAAAATAGCTTTTAGCTTTGGCTTGCTAACGCCGTTTTTTCAATGAGGTCAAGTAAATGACTAACATGAGAATTTTCATTGATTTGTTGGTTAGTTTGGATCACAAGCTGCTCGTGTGCGATACCTTTATTGGTTTTCAATAACAGTAAATCTGGGTCTGAAGAGACAATACTTGTGTGTTCAATACTGGCTATTGCGATGTGGTTTGACTTTTTAAGACCATCCATTACTTGCTCAATGCTACCTACTTTTATACTTGATGTTTTATCAAAAGATTCAATTGCATCATTCAGCATAGATTGAACCTGTTTTGATTGAGAAAAGCAGCTGTACATTGGGTAGTCAGCAAAGTCGCGTTTACTGATATCGCTTTTATTGGCAAGTGGGTGGTTCTTAGCCACAAAAATAATGAGTTGATCGGGTAAATGAATATCGCTGCCAATGCTGTTCATTGCTTGCGAGCATACGCTGATATCAATTTCACCTAACTGCAGTTTACGTACAAGCTCGCTTTGTTCTTGTAACTGCATCTCGATTTTTACATGTGGATACTGCGCTAAAAATTGGCCGCAAGAAACAGGAACAACCGTGCTAGCTTTATTGGTATAACCGATAACTAATTTTTCGTTAGTGCAACCGTTTAAAGATTCGAATAAACGTTTTTTGGTCTCTTCAAGGTTGTCGAGGGTTTGTTTTGCGTACTCAAGGAAAAGTTCACCTTCTTTGGTTAGTTTAACTGAGCGTGTAGAGCGGGTAACTAGCTCATAGCCAATTTCATCTTCAAGCGTCTGAATACTGCGAGTTAACGCTGAAGTGCTGATTTGGGTTTTTTCTGCAGCTTGGCGAAAATGCCTCAGCACGCCTAGTGCCACAAATTGTTCAAGTTGTTCAAATCTCACTTTAATAGTCCCTTGTTATAAGTAAGCCTTTTTACATATAGGCGGTATTATTATACTTCACGGAAGGCATAGTAAATTATTGTACCTTTTTTGGGAAGTGTTTTACAGAAAAGTTACATCTAATCAGGGTAACGATCTTTAATCTCTAAGAAAAGTGGTAAATTTTCAAGTAATAAGTCGACAAGAATTGGATCAAAATGTTTCCCGCGTTGATCTTTTATAAGCGTTAAAGCCTCATCCAGTGGCCATGCTTTCTTATAACAACGGTCGCTGCAAAGCGCGTCAAATACATCTGCTAGGGCGGTGATACGGCCAACTATATTGATATCGTCTGCTATTAAACCTTGCGGATATCCTGAACCATCCCACTTTTCATGATGCTGGTAGGAAATTAAAGCACCACATGTCAATATCTCGTTACTTGAATTTTTTAATATTTCGTAGCCGATTTCTGCATGGGTTTTCATTACTTCCCACTCATCATCAGTGAGTTTACCAGGCTTGTTTAAAATGTTATCGGGAATGCTGATCTTACCTATGTCATGTAAAGGTGAGGCAAGTTTAATGATTTCGCATTGAAATGGGTTTAGTTCTGAAAGCTGAGCAAGCAGTTCACTATATAAAGCAACACGTTTAACGTGGGAACCAGTTTCTTTAGAGCGTTTTTCTACAGCCTCACCGAGAATGTACGACAATTCTTTTTGTGATTCTTTTACCATTTCTCTGAGTTTTAAATTATCGTAAGCAAGCGCGATATTATTGGCATAAAACTCTAACAGTTGATGCTCTGTTGCTTGCAACTTACTACCTTTATGTACATAAAGCATGGTTTCTAGGCCAGCTTTGGTAGGAAAGTAACCAATGTAATCATTGCTTGTTTTTAGTGATGACTTACGCTCATGTGCATCTATAAATAAGTTTTTTACCTCATCTGGAATGGTATTTTGCTGTGGTGTAGGACCTACGCCTGAGGCAGCAAGAAGCTGGAAATCTTTTGCTGGAGACGATTGTAAGTTAACAGCCGCAGCACAATAGATTTGCGCATCATTAATTCCCATCACGTTAGTGACATGGCTTAAAATTGTTGAGGCGAACTCATGAACACTGTCACATTTTAAAAAATTTGCTGAAGCATTAATTATTTGTTCAAGACCATGCTTATGGCGGTCAATAATTTGAATATCACGATGTGCCCTTAAGGCTGAGTAGAGCAGGGTTTTAATTTTAATCGCGGTGAGCTCTGTTTTATTTTTGTAATCGTTGATGTCGTAATCGCGGATAATGGCTTCTTCAGGGGCTTCACCGGGCTGGCCTGTGCGCAGTATTAAACGAATATCGTGGTTTTCTATTTCATCGCGAATGAATTGAATAAGCTCAAGACCAGCATGGTTGGTTTCCATTACCACATCAACTAGGGCAACAGAAAAGGGAATATCTTTATTTAAAAACTCTTTTGCTTCGGCCGCAGAATAGGCGTCATAAAAGCGCAGACCTTTATTTTCAAAACTGAACCCAGCTAATACTAGTTTCGTAACTTGGTGAATATCTTCTTCATCATCAACAACAAGAATATGCCAGTATTCAGGTTCTTCAGTTTCTATATTATTTTCTTCTAACTGTTCTTCAGAAAATAAGAAATCATCCACAAAAACACCACTTATTGTTGTATCTCATACAATAAGTATAGAGGCAGAAATTTACTCTGCCTTATCTGAAACTGGTTTTTTTTCGATATTCTTCAATTCGATTTCGATTGCATGGCAGGAGATGTGGATCTCATACAAAGAGGTTAGAAGAGACAAGGCTAAGCAAGCGAGGCTGCTCCCAAATAAAATGATTCCAGTGGTATTAAACTCTATAAATAATGCAAACATCGATAAAGTACACATGAGAAAAGAGGCAACGCCATAGACCTGCATCACCCGAATGAGTTTGATACGTTTTCTTAAGTTGGTAATTTGTGCAACAACCAGTGGGCGGATACTTTCCCCTTCACGTGCATTGAGTTCTCGAATAAGCTGAGCAAGCACCAAAAAGCGGTTGGTATAAGCAAGTAACAGTAAAGAAATTGCAGGGAATAACAATCCCGGTGTTGTTAAAGTCATATGGTTACCTTGAAATAAGCGTTGCAGCGAAGTCAATTGCTAGCGTAGTTTAGGATTTAAAGATAAAAAAGTAAAAGAGAAGTGATTTGCAAAACAAGAATTTAAATCAACCAAACAAGCCGGACCCATTTTCTTGGGTGAAAGTATTTCAAGCTGAAAATGGCTTAGAAGCAAATATTATTAAAGGGCTTTTACAAAGTAAGGGGATAGAATCTCAATTACAAGGTGAGCTTTTACAAGGAGCGCTTGGGGAGATCCCATTTGAACAAACGGGGGTTGATATACTTGTTTACGCATTAAAAGAGCGCCAGGCGCAAGAAATATTGCTAAACTACCGACAATTAAAACAATCGGCTCCTGACTGGGTATGCCCTAAGTGTCTTGAGCTTAACGGAGCAACATTTGAAATATGTTGGTCTTGTGGGACTGTAAAGAATGACGAAAGCGAATAATTTTCAACGTATTAGAGAATTAAACTATTTGCAAAAAGCAGTGTTAGGTGGAGCTTTACTTGAGCGTATGCTGCCTAATTACAGCTTATTTAGTGAAGCAACAGGGTTTGGTGATGCAGCGGTTTTTCGAAGCGCACTTAGTGTCTGCTGGGAAAAAATATTACTGCCAAAAAGTAAAATCAGCCTTGAAAAGCAAATTGAAAAAATAGAACCGAATGTGCCAGAGCTCACTGACTTTGATATGTTTGGGGCTTATCCGGCAATTGATACTGCTACAGCTCTGCTTGGTATGCTGCACGGTTTAATAGCTAAAGATGAACAAGAGTTTTTGAATATTAGTAAAATTTCACAGGCTTCAGTGGCTCGCTTTATTGAGTACCAACTAACAGTAGATGGTGAAGTGGCAGACAACAAAGCTGTCCGTGAACACCCTTTAATGCAATATGAAATTGATGTGCTTGCAGAGCTTATTGATTTTGTAGAGCAAATGGGCCGAATTACTTCAGAGAACGTAAAAGAGCTTAAACAACTAGCGGTTTCTGATGGCCAAACCAACATTGGTATTGCAATTTAATATTCAGTAATGCGTATTTTCACTGTAAAATGCGCATTTGTTTTTTCTTGGCGGAGTAATTGATGCGAATTTTAGGTATTGAATCATCATGTGATGAAACGGGTATTGCCATTTATGATGATGAACAAGGCTTATTAGCACATCAACTGTATAGCCAAGTAAAAGTACATGCTGATTACGGCGGCGTGGTCCCTGAACTAGCTTCACGCGATCACGTACGTAAAACCTTACCTTTAATTGATGCGGCATTTGCGCAAGCTGACTGTGGTCCTGAAGACTTAGATGGTATTGCTTACACCGCAGGGCCCGGACTTGTTGGTGCACTCTTGGTGGGAACCTCAATTGGTCGCTCACTGGCCTATGGCTGGAATATTCCAGCAGTCGCTGTGCATCATATGGAAGGCCACCTACTTGCGCCAATGCTAGAAGAAGACAAACCAGAGTTTCCGTTTATCGCGCTCTTAGTGTCTGGTGGTCATACCATGATGGTTAAAGTATCTGGTATTGGTGAGTATGAAGTATTAGGTGAGTCAGTTGATGACGCTGCAGGTGAAGCATTCGATAAAACAGCGAAGTTGTTAGGCCTTGATTATCCAGGTGGTCCACGTTTAGCAAAGCTTGCTGAGCAAGGCACACCAGAGCGTTTTGTGTTCCCGCGTCCGATGACCGATAAACCTGGCTTAGATTTTAGTTTTAGTGGTTTAAAAACAGCAGCGTCGCTCGCTATTCGTGATAGCGATGACGATGAGCAAACTAAAGCAGATATTGCCCATGCATTTCAAACAGCTGTTATTGATACCCTAATTATTAAATGTAAACGAGCTTTAAAACAAACAGGTATCAAACGTTTAGTTATTGCTGGTGGCGTGAGTGCTAACGTGCAATTACGTGCTCAACTAGAGCGAGTTATGCAAGGTATGAAAGGGCGAGTGTATTACCCGCGCACAGAGTTTTGTACAGATAACGGTGCAATGATTGCTTATGCAGGTATGCAGCGTTTGAAAGCAGGTCAATTCGCGAGCCTCGATATGAAAACTAAGCCACGCTGGCCTATTGATTCACTCGAAGCGCTTTAATTTATAGCACTACTCTTGTTCAGGGGCTTTTTTCTTAGCCCCTATTTTAGGTTCTTCCCCAGCCATCAAGCGAGTAATATTTGCTCTGTGGCGGAAAATTATCAGTACGGTTAGAAAGGTAACAGGCAAAGTATACAAGGGCTTTATCCACCAGGTATAAAGAGGCGCTAATGAAACTGTTACCAGTGCCGCAAGTGATGAATAACGCGTGATAGCAACAATTAAGATCCAGGTTGCAATTAACATCCCACCTAGCGATAAACCAATAGGTAATAAAGTACCAAAGGCAGTTGCAACCGCTTTACCGCCTTTAAAACTAAAAAACAGTGGGTACATATGCCCTAGACAGGCTGCTACACCAATTAGACCTAACATTAGAGGATCTATTTTTAAAAAGTAGGCACCCCAAACTGGGATCGTCCCTTTTAAAATATCAAAGACAAGAACTAAAACAGCGGGGACTTTTCCGCCTAGGCGATAAACATTTGTTGCACCAGGGTTATTCGATCCATGACTGCGTGGGTCTGGTAGTTTAAACAGCCGTGATACTAGGATAGCGGAAGAGACCGATCCCAGTATGTAAGCTAAAACTAACATTAAAACTTCTAACACGCGCTTCCTTATTTTTTAATCTGCACTTTTGGGCTATCATTGGCGGCAAAACCATCTGCCGCTCTCATCGAGTAGAATGTACGCACCATATTGCAATGCATCTATCCGTTATTGTAGGGGTAATTTTTATATATTAAAACAGTATGACAGCTTATATAGCGCATTATTGAAATCAATAAGCGTTTAGGATGAGTATTGTTTTAAAATATTTATGTCACTTGGAGTATCAATGGACAAGGTATATATATCACAACTACATGTAGACACCATCATTGGCGTGTATGATTTTGAAAAAGAAAGTAAACAAAGCCTGTATTTTGATATCGAAATGTTATGTGATATTTCAGCCGCTGCGGCGACGGATGATATAAATTTAGCACTTGATTATGCCAAAGTGAGCGAGCGAGTTATTGAGCATACTACGGCAAAGCCTGTTGAGTTACTTGAGACCTTAGTTGAGCAATTGGCTGCATTGATCCTTAGTGAGTTTGCGACCAGTCAAGTGACTATTCGTGTGAGTAAGCCGGCTGCGGTACCACAAGCTAAAACGGTGGGAGTCGAAATCACCCGTCGTAAGGCTAACTGATTATGGCGCAAATTTTTATAAGTCTTGGCTCTAATGTTAATAAAGAGCACTACCTGAGACAGGCGCTTATTGCCCTAAAGGCTTACTTTCCTGACTATAAACACTCGTCAGTTTATGAGAGTGAGGCAGTTGGCTTTGCAGGGAACAATTTTTATAACTCTGTGATTGCTGCTCAAACAGATATGCCATTAACCGAACTGTGTAAACTTCTGAAGAAGATTGAACTTGATAACGGTCGCACCCGCGAGGATAAAAAATTTAGCCCGCGCACTTTAGATCTAGATTTATTGTTTTATGATGACATTATCTGCGACTCGCCTGCGCAGTTACCTCGTGACGAAATTACCAAAAATGCGTTTGTACTACAGCCATTAGCTGAAGTAGCCCCTAACTTTTTTCATCCCGTAGCTAAGCTAACTTTAGCTGAACTATGGAAAAATTATAACAATCCGCAACAAAAACTATGGAAGGTGGAGTTTTCTAACCCATGAGTATTATTGAGATAATTGTTCTAGCCTTAATTCAAGGATTGACTGAGTTTTTACCTATTTCGAGCTCAGCACATTTAATTTTACCCTCACAAGTTTTAGGCTGGCACGACCAAGGCTTAGCATTTGATGTGGCGGTTCACGTTGGTACTTTAGGTGCCGTGGTACTGTATTTTCGTAAAGAAGTAGTGGATATTCTTGGCGCTTGGTTTAAATCGTTTGGATCACAAGGCGCGACTGATGACAGCCGTTTAGGTTGGTGGATTATTGTTGCGACTATTCCTGCATTATTAATCGGTTACCTATTTAAAGACTTTGTAGAAAGCTACTCACGTAATGCCTGGGTTATTGCAACCTCGACTATCGTATTTGGTTTACTGCTTTGGTATGCCGATGCTAAAGCAAAACAAGTTAAGAATATTTACCAAGTAAACTTTTTTAGTGCGTTATTACTGGGTTTTTCGCAAGTGCTAGCGATGGTATTTCCGGGGACATCGCGTTCTGGTATTACCATTACAGTGGGTTTAATGCTGGGTCTTAACAAGCAAAGTGCTGCGCGTTTCTCGTTTTTAATGTCGATTCCGGTTATTGCAGCTGCAGGTTCATATTATGTGTATCAATTGGCAACAGCGGGTGAAGCGATTGATTGGCATGCTATTTTATTAGGCGCTGCATTATCATTTGTATCAGCGTATGCATGTATTTTCTTTTTCTTAAAAGTAATTGAGCGCATGGGCATGATGCCATTTGTTATCTACCGCTTACTATTAGGCGTTGGTTTGTTTGCATTCTTAATGCTGTAAAATAGGCGCTCACTTCAATTAAAAAACACCTCAAATTGAGGTGTTTTTTATGTTGGCTATTTGGCAAAAGTCTATTGCCGTGTAGTAATGGTAAGTAAAGCTTATATTTGGCATTATAACGCTTTATTTTAACTCTCATTCATTTTGCTCAGGACAGTAGATGCATATTCATATTCTTGGAATTTGTGGCACCTTTATGGGTGGTATTGCCGCAATCGCTAAATCGTTAGGTCATACCGTGACAGGCTCTGATCAAAATGTGTACCCGCCGATGAGTACACAATTAGAAGAGCTAGGTATCACCCTAACCCAAGGTTATGACATTAGCCAACTAGATCCCGCGCCCGATATGGTAGTAATTGGTAATGCTATGAGCCGTGGCAACCCTTGTGTTGAATACGTGCTTGATAAAGGCTTGCCTTACACGTCAGGCCCTGAATGGTTAAAACATAATTTATTGCAAAACTCCTGGGTCTTAGCCGTAGCGGGTACCCATGGCAAAACAACCACAGCCAGTATGCTGGCATGGTTATTAGAATATGCGGGAATGAAGCCGGGATTTTTGATTGGTGGTATCGTTCAAAACTTTGGTGTGTCTGCTCGTATTGGCGAAACACCATTTTTTGTTATTGAAGCCGACGAATACGACACTGCTTTTTTCGATAAACGTAGTAAGTTTGTGCACTACTTACCGCGCACATTAATTCTAAATAATCTCGAATTTGATCATGCTGATATTTTTGAAGATTTAAACGCGATTAAAAAACAATTTCACCACTTGATGCGTACACTACCTAGTAGTGGCAAAGTTATTTGGCCTAGCCAAGACGAAGCTCTACAAGATGTGATTGAACGAGGCCTTTGGAGCGAGAGTGAAACACTCTTTGGCGATTGGGATTACCGTTTACTTAAAGCAGATGGTAGTGAATTTGAAGTGTTATTAAATTCACAAGTTCAAGGCGTTGTCAGCTGGCAAGCCATGGGTGAGCACAATGTGAAAAATGCCATTATGGCGATAGCGGCTGCAAGGCATGTAGGCATTGCCATATCTGTCAGCATTGCAGGCCTAGCTGAGTTCATTTCTCCTAAGCGCCGCATGGAGCTCAAAGCTGACATCAACTCGATTAAAGTGTACGACGATTTTGCCCATCACCCAACGGCAATTGAAACAACCTTAGCAGGGCTTCGTGCAAAAGTGGGCACAGAGAAGATCATTGCTATTTTAGAGCCTCGCTCAAACACCATGAAAATGGGCGTGCATCAACAAACCTTGATTGATTCACTGAAAGCGGCCGATGAAGTGTATTTATTTGAGCCAGAAAATTTAAGCTGGTCGCTAAAAGAATACGCAGATAAAGCTGGGATGCATTGTAGCTCAAGCACTGAGGATATAATTGCTCAAGTCATCGCTAGTATCGCGCCTTCACAACATGTGTTAATTATGAGTAATGGTGGTTTTGAAGGTATTCATCAGCGTTTAATCACAGCACTTGAACAAAACTAATCAGTATCAGGAGCTTAACTGTATGCAATTTAAAGATAAAATAACATTAGCTTTTAGTGGTGCTTCAGGTGCTCCCTATGGCTTAAGGTTGTTAGAAGTATTACTTGAACAGCAGTTTCAGGTATATGTACTGATCTCAAGTGCAGCACGAGTAGTGCTTGATACAGAGTCAAATATCAAACTTTCGGGTAACGAAGAGAAAGCGACAGAACAACTCAGCACGCTTTTTAATGCAGCCCCTGAGCAACTTAAAGTATTTGGCAAAGATAATTGGTTTAGTCCTGTTGCGTCTGGCTCAGCAGCGCCGAAAAAAATGGTGGTTTGCCCTTGTAGCGCAGGGTCTGTCTCTGCAATTGCAGTGGGAGCATCAGATAACTTACTTGAACGTGCGGCAGATGTAGTTATTAAAGAGCGTGGTCAGCTAATTTTAGTCCCGCGCGAAACACCATTTAGCGAAATTCATCTTGAAAATATGTTGAAGCTAGCGCGACTAGGCGTAACGATTATGCCGGCGGCACCTGGTTTTTATCACCAACCTGAGCAGGTTTCAGATTTGGTCGATTTTATGGTGGCGCGAATTTTAGATCATTTAAACATTAAACATACTTTGACGAAGCGTTGGGGTTATGGAGAGGGCAAACAGTGAGCGAAAAAACGATCGCATTAAATATTGAAGGCCTAAAAAAGGTTTATAAAAATGGTGTTGAAGCTGTAAAAGGTATTGATTTACAAGTTCAGCAAGGTGATTTCTTTGCCTTACTTGGCCCAAACGGTGCCGGTAAATCAACCACCATTGGTGTTATCTCATCTTTAGTGAACAAAAGTGCCGGTCGTGTACAGGTGTTTGGTCACGACATTGATACAGATTTGGAAGCCGCTAAGTCTGAACTTGGCTTAGTGCCGCAAGAGTTTAACTTTAGTCAATTTGAAACACTTAACCAAATTTTGGTTAACCAAGCAGGTTATTACGGTGTACCAAGAAAGCTGGCCCATGAGCGAGCTGAAAAGTACTTAAAGCAGCTAGGTTTATTTGAGAAAAAAGATAAGCAAGCGCGCACCCTTTCAGGTGGTATGAAACGCCGTTTAATGATTGCTCGTGCACTGATGCATGAACCTAAATTACTTATTTTAGATGAACCAACAGCAGGTGTTGATATTGAGCTACGCCGCTCTATGTGGGATTTTCTTCGCGAGATTAATAAGCAAGGTGTCACCATCATCTTGACTACCCACTATCTAGAAGAAGCTGAGCTGTTATGTAGAAACATCGCGATTATCGACAGCGGCGTGATTGTTGAAAACACCACCATTAAAGCCTTACTTGCCAAGCTTGACAAAGAAACCTTTGTACTTGACTTAAAGCAGCCTGTGCAGCCAATTAGCATTGCAGGTTACAAATATACACTGACTGATGACCACACTTTAGAAGTTGAAGTGGCGAAGTCTCAGGGCTTAAACCATGTATTTAGTGCACTGAGTGAGCAAGGTAATACAGTGCTTAGTATGCGAAATAAAGCAAACCGTTTAGAAGAGTTGTTTGTAGGACTATTAGAACAAGGGCGAGGCGAATAATGTTTAAATATGGAGTAGCGCTAAAAAGTATTTGGATCAAAGAGTGTATTCGCTTTTTACGTATTTGGGTGCAAACCTTAGTTCCGCCTGCAATCACGATGAGCCTGTATTTTGTGATTTTTGGTAATCTGATCGGTTCTCGTATTGGTGATATGGGTGGCTTTACTTATATGGAGTTTATTGTACCGGGTCTGATAATGATGTCGGTGATCACCAATTCGTACTCAAATGTTGCCTCGAGTTTTTATTCTACTAAATTCCAAAAAAGCATTGAAGAGCTCTTAGTTGCGCCAGTGCCGAATTACATTATCGTACTAGGCTACATGGGTGGTGGTATGACGCGTGGCATGCTGGTTGGTTTAATTGTTAGCTGTGTCTCTTTGCTATTTGTTGATATTCAAATTCATAATATTTTTGTGATTATGGCTACGGTTATTTTAACGTCGGCTGTGTTTGCGTTAGGCGGACTTATTAACGCAATTTATGCTAATAGCTTCGATGATATTAGTATTATCCCGACCTTCATTTTAACGCCGCTGACCTATCTAGGTGGTGTGTTTTACTCTATCAGCCTGTTGCCAGAATTTTGGCAAGGTGTATCGCAAGTAAACCCAATTATTTACATGGTAAATGCATTTAGATATGGCTTCTTAGGTGTGTCGGATGTCGACTTATCGGTAGCATTTGGTGTACTTGCTTTATTTATTGTGGGTTTATTTACTTTAGCATTAACCCTTATTAAACGTGGTGTGGGGCTTAGACACTAATGACGGATGCAAATTCGAGAAGTATTGTATCGAATCAACCTGGCTTACATGAAAAGCTAGACGAAATAGTTTTAAAGCACTTAAGTGCTGAATTTAAAAAGCCGATTGCAGGGCATACGCAAGCGGCTTTTGATCAGGTCAATGAAAAGGTGCAAGCGTTTAGCGGACCTATCATTCTTGACTCGTGTTGTGGTGTTGGTGAAAGTACCGCTAACTTAGCAAAACATCACCCTGATGCGTTAGTGATTGGAATTGATAAATCATCACATCGTTTAGATAAACATGATATCGAATATAAGCAAACTGATGCAGGGCAGTATATTTTAGTGCAAGCTGACTTAAACGACTTTTGGCGTTTAGCGGTCGCTGCAAACTGGCAACCAAGCCATCATTACCTGCTGTATCCAAATCCATGGCCGAAAGCAAAACACTTGCAAAGAAGATGGCACGGCGCTGCTATCTTCCCGTTTATCATTAAACTAGGTGGTCGTTTAGAGCTTAGGAGTAACTGGGATATTTACGTAAAGGAGTTTGCTCGCTCACTTGAACTTGCAGGGCATAAGTGCGATGTCCAGCAGTATGAAAGCGATACTGCAATTACTCCGTTTGAACGTAAATATTGGGCTAGTGGTCAACAAAGTCATCGTTTAGTGATTAATCTTTAATGAATGTAAGGAGTCGGCGGTGCAAAGTGGCTCCCTTGCATTAAAGTAACACCTGCTCGAGCAAGTGCCTGTGCTATTTGCTCGTTATCAACTTGCTCAGCAATCACATCTAACTTTAGTTGCTGAGCATATTTTACCAAGTTCTCAATAAACAGATAGTTATCTGTATTAGTATGAATTTGGCTCACTAACCCTTTATCAAGTTTTAAACCATCAATTTCGAGCTTTCTGATGTGTGGCAAGCTTGAAAAGCCCGTGCCGAATTCATTGATAATAACCTGAGCCCCTTTATTTTTTAGAATATTAATAAAGGTTTTTACTTCACTAAAGTAAGCAATGGCATCACGCTCATAAAACTGAAAAATAATATTGTGGGGCTGCGGGTAGCGCCTTAGCTGAAGTTCTAAAAACTCGCTCAAACTTGGATCAAGAATATCTTGTGCGGTAATATTGATACTCCAGCACACATTGGTTTTTCTAAACTGCTCAATGCATCGGGTAAACATAGTACGCCTTAAAAGACCATCCATACGTGAGCGTTTCAGCACCATCATAAAGTAATCAGGTGTATGGATACGACCTGTAGCACTGGCCATTCTGGCTAGGCACTGGTAATGATTAATATGTTTCCTTTGGCTGTCATAGACTGCTTGAAAATAAGGCACGATTCGATTGTTATCGAAGGCTTCTTTCACTTCTTTGGCAAGCGTAACGTTATTTCTAAATTGCTCTTCAACTTGTTTAAAGATATTTTCATAACGCACAATACGTTGATTATTTAGTTTTGCTTGCTGTAATGCAACGTGGGCGTTCTCTATAAGCATTGATTTATTACCTGTGGCAATTCCCGCATACAAGCTCACGTAGATATAAGGCTCTTTTAACGCTGGAATAGCATAGTTAAAGGCATTAATTACATCATCTATATTGCGTTCATCACTATGAGTTTGCAATAACGCAATTTTATTGGTTGCTAAACGATAGACAACTCCTTCGCTAGGTATCCTTAATTGAAAATAGCCAAGCAAGTTAGCCATCACTTTGTCGCTAACTTCACTGCCATAAAAGCTGCTAATATCTTCTAGTTCGTTAATAACAATTACTGCCAGCTCCATGCGATGCTTGGTGGTTCTTTTTATGTAGTATTCAAGTGCTACATGATTTGCAAAACCTGTACGCGCATCAGTTGAGAGCGAGCGTTTTAACTGTAAAAAATAGAGCCCTGCAATTAGTGCTGCAATAAAGAAAAAAAAGCAGCCGGTAATCATCGCTCGTGAAACACTGTGTTGCAGTTGCTGATTTAAGTCACTAATGGTTATGTCGGCACCAGTGATGTAAGTGTGACCATTATCATCGACAAAAGTCACAAAGATGCTTTTAAAATAGCCCCATTGATCTTTTGATACCTCAAAAACTGGCTCTGTCGAAAAAAAGGCTTCTTTGTTAAGTTCAGTCGCTTCAGGATAGGCATCTAAAAATTGTGTAACACGACCATTATTTTGATCTTTTTGTGTGTAACTAGATGCACTAAAGTACACTTTGTCATCACGAAGTACCATGGCGTAAACATAGGCAAGTTGCATTTGTTTTGCATATTCAGAAAGGGCACGACTTTTTTCTTTATACATTGATGCGGAGATAGGTAAACCTGCATTGACTATATTGTGGTAGTCATCACCGAGGATATGTCTGACACTGACCGCGGCATTGAACAATTTACTATCGATATTCGCCATGATCTCGCTACGCGAAGTTTCATAGGTGTAATAGATATAGCCAAATAAGCTAATAAAAAATGCGGCGAAGCCATATAGTAGCCAACTGGTTTTTTGCAATCCTTTGGGCATAGACGTTCCCTTAGCAGTTATCACTTGATTATACTAAAAAAACATTTGTCTGATAGTAGAAAATAACCGTAAATTTCATTAACGGTTCACTTTTTTGTCATCGAAATTAGGGCTTTTTTGCTTTATACGAGACATTTTCGTGATATTCCAGTAAAGTTAGCCAATTTCGTAGAAACAGTGCCGCAAAAGTGCTCTCTTAGGTGTTCCATCATCGGGTGCATTTTTAGCTGCTAATTATGGGTATTAGGATGGATCAAAAGCGTTGTGCCGTCGCCTCTAAAGAAAGCTTGATTCGTATTTTTACGGTGCCAGAAGCACCAGACTCGACATTAAGTAAAATCGAATCTGAAATTTCTAGTAATTTAGCTGGGTTCTTGAATGAGAACATAGCTGCAATTGAAAAGCCTTTGCACGAAATTGAAAAAGACTTTCAAACGGCCACTATTCCAGAAGAGCCAACTTTTGTTTCTGATTATGCTCAAGACATTATGGAGCAGTTAGTTGCTCATTCTGTTCATACGGCTGCACCAAGCTTCATTGGTCATATGACCTCTGCGTTACCGCATTTTGTATTACCGCTTTCTAAGTTAATGGTAGGTCTTAACCAAAATTTAGTAAAAATTGAAACTTCAAAGGCATTCACACCACTTGAAAGACAAGTCTTAGGGATGATGCATCACCTTGCTTATGGCGAAGCTGAGAGTTTTTATAGCAAGTGGATGCACAGTGCAAAAACCTCTTTAGGCGCATTTTGCTCAGGCGGAACCGTAGCTAACATTACTGCGTTATGGATTGCTCGCAACCGCTTATTGAAAGCCGATGGCGATTATAAAGGTATTGCAGCACAGGGATTAATCGCTGGGATGCTGCACTATGGTTACAAAGGCTTAGCGGTACTGGTTTCTGAGCGAGGTCACTATTCATTAGGCAAGACTGTTGATTTGCTAGGTATTGGTCGCGATAACATTGTCGCAATTGCGACAGGCGAAAATAATAAAGTTGATGTCGATGCTATGCGCAAAAAAGCCCATGAACTGGAAGCGTCTGGTATAAAGGTAATGGCACTCGTTGGTGTTGCTGGGACGACAGAAACTGGCAGCATAGACCCGCTAAATGAAATGGCTGATTTAAGCGAAGAGCTTGGCTGTCATTTTCATGTGGACGCCGCATGGGGTGGGTCAACCTTACTTTCTTCAAACTATCGCCATCTTTTAAGCGGTATTGAACGTGCTGACTCAATTACTATTGATGCGCATAAACAAATGTATGTGCCAATGGGCGCGGGTCTTGTGTTATTTAAAGACCCCGCTGCGACAGATGCTATTGAGCATCATGCTGAATATATTCTTCGTAAAGGCTCTAAAGATTTAGGTAGTCATACATTAGAGGGAAGCCGCCCAGGTATGGCAATGTTAGTGCATGCTTGCTTACGTGTTATTGGCCGTAAAGGCTACGAGATGTTGATTGACCGTAGTATTGTTAAAGCGCGCACTTTTGCCGAAATGATCAAACAAGATGAAGATTTTGAGTTAATCTCTGAACCTGAGCTGTGCCTATTAACATATCGTTACGTTCCAAAAGAAATTCAAGCTAAGCTCAAAGGTGCTAACGAAGAAACTAAATTAGATATTTACGCTTCGTTGAATCGCTTCACTGCAAGTATGCAAAAGCGCCAGCGTGAAGCTGGACGCTCTTTTGTATCTCGTACTCGTTTAACACCAGCAAAATATGACCATCAACCCACCGTGGTTTTTCGTGTCGTATTAGCCAATCCATTAACCTCAAAAGCTATTCTAAAAGATATTTTAGCGGAGCAAAAAGAGCTAGCGAAAACTGACCCAGTATTTAAAAAGTACTTAAGTAAATATATGAGTTAGTGATAAAAAAGGAGCATGATGCTCCTTTTTTAATTAGTCGTTAAAGCAGCTAGCTTTGATCATGTTACTGATAATCGCTTGCGAAGGTTTGATTTTTTCCATCGCTAAAAACTCATCGGGTTGGTGAGCTTGGTTAATTGAGCCTGGCCCCATGACAATTGTTTCGCAGCCAAGTTGTTGAATAAAAGGGGCTTCTGTACAATAGTTTACAGCGACAGCTGGCTGACCGGAGACTTTTTCGGCCAGTTTCACAAGTGCAGTATCTGTACTTCCGCTAAACGCAGGGATTGGTTCATGCATATCGATAACACTCACTGCGTTGGGGTATTGAGTATTAATTTCCTCTGCGGCACTAAGCAAAATCGCTTGTAGTTCTTGTACACTTAAACCGGGTAACGGTCGCATATCAATATGCATTTCACAGCAGCCGCAAATGCGGTTGGCATTATCACCGCCATGAATATGGCCAAGGTTCAAAGTAGGGTACGGAATTTCAAAGTGTTCTACTGAATATTTATTCTTTAATTCTTCTTTTATGATTAACAATTTTGTAATCATTTTATGCATGACTTCGATGGCGTTCAAACCTCGTTCAGGATCTGAGCTATGGCCCGAGCGACCAATTACGCGAATAGCTGTACTCATATGACCTTTATGTGTAAATACCGGAGTCATATCTGTTGGCTCACCAATAATACAGCGTGCAGGTTTTAAGTTCGGGTGACGGCAGATTTGCTGTGCACCCGCCATTGTAGTTTCTTCATCGGCTGTGGCTAGAATTAATAGTGGCTCAGTTTGCTTGCTTGCATCAAGTTCGCTAATAGCTTGCAGTACGAAAGCAAAAAAGCCTTTCATATCAATACTACCTAAACCATAAAGTTTATTGTTATCTTCGCTGAGTTTGAACGGATCATAATTCCAACGACTATCATCAAATGGTACAGTGTCAGTATGGCCGGCAAGCATTAAACCGCCGTCTCCTTCACCACGTCTAGCTAATAAGTTGTAACGCCCTTTACCGTTTTCAAGCTCTGTGATTTCACATGTAAACCCAAGGCTTTCGCACCACTGTGCGAGCAAGGTAATAACCCCTTTATTGCTCATGCACAAAGAATCTTCAATCGCGCTAATTGAAGGAGCAGCAATTAGCTGCTGATACATAGATAAAAAAGAGGGTAGCGACATAAAAAAATCCAAAAATAATTATTCAATCTAATTGCATAACAATATAAAAGTATTTATGATGAATATCAATTCACTTTTTAAGCATAAATATTAGTAAAGCTTTACGATGAACACGAAACGACGATAACCTGATTTCATTACTTTAGACAGTGTTTTTATTCGCATTTGAGCGAGTATTTTTAGGCGTATCGATAAATAGATTGAATAGGTAAAAGTAAGCAATGAATGTAGTGATTATTGGCGCAAGTGGTTATAGCGGCGCAGAGCTAGCAAGTTTAGTTGCTAAGCACCCAAAACTGACCCTGAAAGCATGTTATGTATCTGAAGGAAGCTTAGATAAAGGCAAATTATTAAGCGATTTATATCCAGAGCACCTTGGATTGTTAGAGTATCCACTACAGCCTCTGACTGCCCAAGCGTATAAGGATATCGAAAGTAATGCGGACTATGTATGTCTATGTACAGATCACAAGGTAAGCGTTGACCTTGCACCACAATTTTTAGCCATGGGTAAAAAAGTATTCGACCTGTCTGGTGGTTTCCGTTTAGCTGGGAATGAGGATTACCTAACTTATTACGGTTTCGCACATGAACACCCTGAGCTTTTAGAGCAAGCGGCTTATGGCTTAGCTGAATGGAATAGCGATGCTATAAGTAAAGCAAAGCTTGTTGCTGTAGCAGGTTGTTACCCAACAGCAGCACTCAATTCTTTAAAACCACTTAAAGAAGCTGGTTTATTAGCTGAGCAAGCCATTATTGTTAATGCGGTGTCTGGAGTTACTGGCGCAGGTAGAAAAGCCAGTGTTAATACGCATTTTTGTGAAGTATCACTTGCCCCTTATGGTTTATTTAATCACAGACACACACCTGAGATTGAGCAGCACCTTGGTCACCCTGTGTTATTCACCCCTCATTTAGGTAATTTCCCCCGTGGAATTTTAGAAACTATTTATGTGCAATTAAAGCCAGGTGTGACAGCAGAGCAAGTGGATGCAGCATATCAAGTGTTAGCTAATGAGCCTTTAATCCGTTTACTTGGAAATAAAGTTCCGAGTATTAAAGGCGTGGCTAAACAACCATTTGTTGATATTGCATGGCAACAAAAAGGTGAACAACTCATTGTTATGTCAGCAATTGATAACCTATTAAAAGGCGCGGCTGGGCAAGCATTACAGTGTATTAATTTAGCTATGGGTGAACCTCACCACACTGGTTTAGTAGGAGCGCTGTAATGAAAACTTGGATCATTAAAGTCGGTGGTGCTGTGCTAAATAGCGCTGATGCTGCAAAAGCTCTTTTTGATGTTTTAGCCACTGAGCAACAAGATAACTTTGTCATTGTGCATGGTGGTGGAGCCTTGGTTGATGCTTGGCTTAAAGACGCAGGCTTTGTAACAGCAAAACATCAAGGCTTACGTATTAGCCCAAATGAGCAAATGCCTTATATTGTTGGCGCCCTGGCAGGTTGTGCCAATAAACAATTGATGAGTCAAGCAATCAGCGCTGGCCACAAACCTGTGGGTTTAAGCCTTTATGAAGCGGGTGTACTGGTATCTGAAAAACTTAAAGTATTGGCGCAAGTTGGCCAGTGTTCAGGTAGTTGTGACAGCGTATTGCCAAGCTTACTTGGGCAAGGTCGTTTACCACTGGTGAGCTCTATTGGCTTTGGCGAAGATGGTCAATGGTACAACGTCAATGCGGATGAAGCCGCGGCGGCTATTGCTAAAGAACTCGATGCAGAACTTATTTTTATGACTGACGTAGAAGCTGTGCTTGATGCAAATAAGCAGCCACTACATCACCTTAATACGCAGCAAATCGAAACACTAATCCTTGAAGGAGTTATTCAGGGCGGGATGGAGGTCAAAGTAAAGACCAGCCTTCTTGCTGCCCAACATTTACGACGTGGTGTGTATATCTCCAGCTGGCTAAAGCCAGAAAATTTAGTCGCCTTATTAAAAGGCGAGCATGTAGGAACAAAAATTACACCATAGGTATTTCATGTTAAAAAATTTCTTAAACGGTCTTGAATTAGACCAAAAGGGCGCTCTTAAATTACTTAATCTAGCGCAAAAAATTAAAGCAAATCCAGCAGACTTTAGCCAAGCATTAGCAGGCAAATCTGTCGTTACACTTTTTGAAAAACCAAGTTTACGTACACGTTTATCATTTGATATAGGTATTAATAAACTGGGTGGTCACGCGGTTTATCTAGATTCACAAAACGGTGCTATGGGTGGTCGTGAATCGGTTAAAGACTTTGCTCTCAATATGTCAGCTTGGGCTGATGGCATTGTTGCTCGCGTGTATGCACACAAAACATTGACTACGCTTGCTGAGTATTCATCTGTGCCTGTAGTGAATAGCTTATGTGATTTATATCACCCATGCCAAGCACTTGCAGACTTTTTGACGCTACAAGAAGTACATGGCGACGTAAGTAAGCTTAAGCTTGCTTACTTAGGTGAAGGTAACAACGTAACACACTCTCTCATGTTATTAGCTGCCACGTTAGGCACTGATTTTGTAGCTGTTTGTCCTAAAGGTAGCTCACCGGATTCACAAATTCTTAAGCAAGCAGAGCAAATTGCAGCGATGAATGGTGCTTCGGTAATGGTCAGTGACAGAATTGAGGCGGCAGTCGGAGCAAATGCAGTCTATGCTGATACCTGGGTTTCAATGGGTGATAAAACACCGCTTGAGCAGGTGAAAGCTAAATATATGCCTTATCAGCTCAATCAAGCCCTATTAGAGAAAACGGGTGCGCAAACTGTACTGCATTGTCAGCCAGCGCATCGTGAGTTTGAAATTACCTCTGAGGTAATGGATGGCCCAGCATCAAAAATTATTCAACAAGCAGAGAATCGTATGCACGCGCAAAATGCTCTACTTGTCACATTATTAAATCCAAATTTTGTTTAAGGAACACCAATGAGTTCAATTAAAAAAGTCGTATTAGCCTATTCTGGTGGTCTTGATACATCGGCAATTGTGCCATGGTTAAAAGAAAACTACGGCTGTGAAGTAATCGCGTTTGTTGCTGATGTAGGCCAAGGTGCTGAAGAGCTTGAAGGCGTTGAAGAAAAAGCAATTGCTTCGGGTGCCTCAGAGTGCCACATCGTTGACTTAAAAGACGAAATGGTAAGTGACTATATTTACCCAACATTAAAAACGGGTTCTATTTACGAAGGCACTTATTTACTAGGTACGTCTATGGCACGTCCGATTATTGCTAAAGCACAGGTTGAAATTGCCCGTAAAGTAGGTGCTGATGCGCTTTCGCATGGTTGTACAGGTAAAGGTAATGATCAGGTACGTTTTGAATCATGTTTCGCAGCCCTTGCACCAGATCTAAAAGTGATTGCACCATGGCGTGAGTGGGACTTATCAAGTCGTGAATCATTACTTGATTACTTAGCAGAGCGTAATATTCCGTGCTCTGCATCTGCGACAAAAATCTATAGTCGTGATGCTAACGCATGGCACATTTCTCACGAAGGTGGAGAGCTTGAAGATCCATGGTGTCAACCAAGTGAGCAAGTATGGACTTGGACAAACTCACCTGAGCAAGCGCCTAATGAAGCAGAATATGTGACATTAAATGTTGTTGAAGGTGAAGTGGTTGCTGTAAATGGCGAGTCACTTAAACCATATGACTGCTTAGTTAAATTAAACGACATTGCTGCGCCACATGGTGTAGGTCGTGTTGATATTGTAGAAAACCGTTTAGTCGGTATGAAGTCTCGTGGCTGTTATGAAACACCAGGGGGCACAGTGATCATGGCTGCTCTTCAAGCGATTGACGAGCTAGTATTAGACAAATCAAGCCGTAAGTGGAAAGAAGTACTTGGTGGTGAGTTTCTCTCACTTAGTCTACGACGGTCGTTGGTTTACACCATTAAAAGACTCGATTCTAGCTGGTGCTGAATCACTGTCTAAGTTAGCAACCGGTGAAGTGGTGCTTAAGCTTTATAAAGGCCAAGTAACTGCGGTACAGAAAAAATCACCGAATAGCTTATACAGTGAAGATTTCGCAACCTTCGGTGAAGATGATGTATATGATCAATCACATGCAGAAGGCTTCATTCGTTTATTCTCGCTATCAAGCAGAATCTCAGCACTAACGAAAAAGTAATTTAATTATTGCCCTGCACGGCAGGGCAATAGCCGAATTTGGAGACAGTTCAATGGCACTATGGGGCGGACGTTTTTCTACGGGTCCAGATGAAGCGTTTAAACAATTCAACGATTCACTTCCTTTTGATTATCAACTTGCAGAGCAAGACATTATTGGTTCAGTTGCTTGGGCGGGAGCGTTAAAACAAGTTAACGTACTTAATCAGCAAGAATACGATGACCTAGTTGCAGCACTTAATAAGCTGCTAGATGAGGTTAAAGCAAATCCACAAGCAGTAGCTGTCGCAGGGCATGAAGACATTCATTCTTATGTTGAGTCAGCGCTAATTGATAAAGTGGGCGACCTAGCTAAAAAGTTACATACAGGTCGTAGTCGTAATGACCAAGTCGCGACCGATTTCCGCTTATGGTGTCGTGATACAGCTGAGCATATTCTTGAAGCAATCGCAGAGCTTAAAGGTGAGTTTATTGCCTTGGCTGAGCGTGAACTAGGCACTATCTTACCAGGTTACACACACCTACAGCGTGCACAACCTGTATTATTTAGCCACTGGTGCATGGCCTATGTTGAAATGCTTGAACGTGATGAAAGCCGTTTAACCGATGCTAAAAATCGTATGAATTATTGCCCTCTTGGTAGTGGTGCTTTAGCTGGAACGGCGTACCCAATTGATAGGCAAATTCTTGCTGAAGGGTTAGGTTTTACCGGTGCAACACGTAATAGCCTTGATGCAGTATCTGATCGTGACTTTGTGGTTGAGCTACTAAGCTGCGCATCAATTTCAATGATTCACTTATCGCGTATGGCAGAAGACTTAATTTTCTATAACTCTGGTGAAGCAGGCTTTATTGAGCTTTCTGATGGGGTAACATCAGGCTCTTCACTTATGCCGCAGAAGAAAAACCCAGATGCTCTTGAGTTAATCCGTGGTAAAACAGGCCGTGTTTTTGGTGCATTCAGTGCCATGATGATGACACTTAAAGCGCTACCACTTGCTTATAACAAAGATATGCAAGAGGACAAAGAAGGCTTATTTGATGCAATGCCGACCTGGTTGGCATGTATTCATATGGCACAGGCGTGTATCAAAGGCATCAAAGTTAATGCTGATAAAACATTAGCGGCAGCAAAAGGTGGTCACTCAAATGCGACTGAACTTGCTGACTATTTAGTGGCTAAAGGTATTCCATTTAGAGAAGGTCATCATATTGTTGGTACGCTCGTGCAAATGGCTATTGCACAAGGGAATAACTTAGAAGATTTAAGTTTAGAGCAATTTAAGTCTGTGCATAGCATTTTCGAGTCAGATGTATATGCTGTATTAGAAATAGACGCTTGCATTAAAGCAAGACAAGCACAGGGTGGCACCTCTATCGAGCAAGTAACGAGTGCCATTAAATACGCAAAAAAAAACAGCAAATAGCGGTACGTGACGCAACCTTAAATGATGTTGAGTCTATTGCTAAGCTAATTCAGCATTGGGCAACGGTAGGTGAAAATCTACCACGGGCTAAGAGCGATATGAT
Organism: Pseudoalteromonas shioyasakiensis; assembly: GCA_013391845.1. NCBI lineage: Bacteria > Pseudomonadati > Pseudomonadota > Gammaproteobacteria > Alteromonadales > Pseudoalteromonadaceae > Pseudoalteromonas > Pseudoalteromonas shioyasakiensis. Next base: position 3,438,015 of record CP058414.1, on the reverse strand, counting down.
TCACTCAATTAATGAGTTTGCTGTCACTGAAGTTGAAAACCAAGTGGCTGGCTGTGCCTCGCTATATATTTACGATACAGGTCTTGCTGAAATTCGTTCGCTTGGTGTGAGCCCTGAATCACGTATTGCTGGGCAGGGGCGTCGACTTGTTGAACATTTGCTTAAAAAAGCTAAAAGCTTGGCGCTTAGTCGCGTAATTGTTCTGACGCGGGTGCCAGAGTTCTTTGCAAGCCAAGGCTTTATCTTTTGTAGTAAAGATAGTTTGCCAGAAAAAGTGATCAAAGATTGCGAGCTTTGTCTTCGCAAAGATAATTGCGATGAAGTAGCGATGGAATATATTTTAAAGCCAAGTAATAGCGCGGTGATCCCGTGTAAACACGTGGCTTAATTTCCCTGGATAAGAAAAACGCACGGTTACCCCTGTGCGTTTTTTTATGCCTGAAATTTTGGTTTGTTAACTTTTATGATCAAAAAAGATCACTTTTAGAAAAGTTGGATCGTTAATTGCTTTTATTATCGACGCGGCGACAATGTCGCGTTAAAGTATAAAAAAGCGTCAAAAAAATGAGAACGCTTAACTCAGCTTGCAAGCTATTGTAAGCTGTACTGAAAAAACAATTAACTTAAAGGAATTAACTCATGCAAATTTCAAATAATAGCCAATTGCAAATGCAAGCATACAGCCAAATGCAACAAACAAAGCCTGCTTTGGAACAAACTACTAGTAATAAAACCCTGCAATCTGATACAGTAACTTTATCAAGTGAAGCGCTGGCTTTATCAGGCGGTGCAGAGATTCAACGTGGCGGTGGTGGTATCACTACTGATCCAGATCGTCGTCCATCTTAATAGGCGATGAAGATTCAACAACGAGCGGGTGTATGTACTTTGATTTGACGTCATTAGGTATTCATTTTGATACAATTATAATTTGGGGTCTTCTAATGGCTTCTCTTTATAATATATTTCTGAAATTTGCCGTTGATGAAAGAAGCGACTCTCCACTCGTTGTATCTATTATTATGTTCCTCTCGTATGGGCTTAGTTATGAAATAGTTGATCTGAATGCAGGCACATCAATTTATTCAATTTGGGCCACATATGACCTTGTAACAATAGCCATAATTTTTCTGGCACACAAACTCTTCAAACTAAGACTCACTTCAACTTTTTATTACATAGTCTTTGGGCTCTCTATAAATACTCTTTTATACCTACTACTGCATTTAGATATTGTTGTTTTTGGTAGGCAAGAGTATTGGTGGTATTGGAGCTTTTTTTCTATAGGTGTTAACACGGTTGACTTTTTCATGGTTGTTACGTTGGTATTTGGAAAAGATTGGTTAGGTTTATCTAAGTTATTCCAACCAAAAACAAGGCAAAAGAATGTTAGTTACTGAGCATCCATCTACTAAAAAACTAGCGTTCTCGTTCTTATAACAACTTATTTATGGCACTAAATTTCCATAAGTATACTCTAATTTACAAATCACTTTATCAAGACTAGCTGTTTTCACTAACTGATCTAAGTGTGCATGTAGGTATTGTATTTGACACTAATACTAAAAGTAACAAAAATCACGGTATAACTGTTTTAATCCCCCACTCTTATAGAGAGTCATTTTTGACGTTAATTCTTTCATAAACCATCATCCAAAAGTTTCTATCTATGAATATTAGTAATTTAATAATAACTATTCAGCAAACATTAGGCACATATCTAGCCACATTAATTATGTGGGGCTTTTTGATGACTTTTTTATTTAATATGGTCAGTCGCTCCTCAATTGTTAGTAAAGATAAGACGTTGATGTGGATCTCGTTAGCGATATTTCTTTCTTACTTACTAACAGACCCACTAGTATCTATGGCTTTTGAGATAGAGTCGTTGAGATATGCTTCTATTTTTATTATTTGGTGCCTTCTAGATTTGGCATGCTTGGGTATCATTCTTCTTATAACTAGAAACAGTTCAATAGAAAAGTTTCCAGCCAAGTTGTATGTGATTATTGGTTTGCTTACGAATAGCTGCTTGTTTTTTTGCTTATACCTAGATGTTAGTGTCTACGGAAATGAAGAAAGGTGGTGGTTGTGGGATGTATATACGGTCACAGTAAATGTGATGGATTTAACAATGCTGGCTGCCTTGTTAACTAATAAAGACTTTTTTAAATTAGTAGCATTGTTAAAATTTTTTGGGATTAAATGTACCACTCAGCGAGAGTTAAATGCTTAAACTAATCCAAGACAATTTTGGAGTGTACCTCGCAGCATTTATCATGTGGGGTTTCTTGATGTCCTTTCTTTATAACATGGTAAAGAAATCATCTGCGCCAAATGGTGATAAAACAGTGATGTGGATCTCACTTGCACTGTTTATTTCTTACATGATGAGCGACCCATTACTCAATATAGCGCTTGGCTATAATATTTTAGATTCAAGTTTTGCCTATGTGATTTGGGCGCTATCTGATTTAACAATACTATTAGTTGTGTGGATAATTGCTCGTGAGCGAAATCTTGCTCAGGCTCCAGCAAAGCTTTATGTATACATTGGGCTTTTAGTTAACTCATCACTGTTTTTAGGCATGTATTTTGATATTAACTATGCCTATACAGGAAGCTGGTGGTTTTGGAATGTCTATAGTATCACAGTGAACCTGATGGATATTATGATGCTCATTGCACTTTTCAGTAATAAAGATTTTCTGGGTTTTGTGAAGCTTTATCGGAAAGTTCGAGGCCAAGCTGAAGCATCTTGACCTCAATTCGTTAGAAACGGTATTCCCAGCTGGTTCTAAGAGCTGTGTTAGTTTCTGACTTATCACCCACTTCATCTTTAGAGATAATGCCAGTTACCTGCCAAAGGCCATCAAATACAGATTGTTGATAACCGAGCTCTAACTGCAACTGACTCATCTCAGATGCGACCTCAGCGTGTGTGGTTTCGCTTTCAATCCAACGTAACTTTGCATGGCCACCATAGCCATTTAAAGTGTGGTAATAGGCACCAAGGATAGCAGATTTACTTTGCAGTGGTGTTGAGCTGCCAAGTAAACGTGAGCGTTGTGTATAGCTGCCAGAGCCATATACGCAATCGCTAATTTGCTCACAAGTTTGCTCTGTATTTGAGTATTCAAAATAACTCTTTAGTAAATCCTCTGTTGAACCAAAGTAGCTTTCAACACCCAGCGTATAGAATGGCTCGCTCGGTGCTAAACCGCTTTTATTTCGACCCATAACTTCAGCATAAAAGGCAACAGGCTGCGTCATTAGAGTTGTAGAATACTTTACATCTAAACTGGTTAATCGGTGTTTTGATTCGATGCTCTCAAGGGTAACAGGGTCAATTTTTAGGTTAGTTAAATAGTCAGAGCCTGCACTATTAATAGCAACTTCAAGCCCTGTTAATGGTGTACTTGCAAACCTTAACGCCCAAAAGTCACCGTCTTCGGAATTATTAAGAAATGGCTTTTGTTTGGCGTAAATTCCCGTTAATTGCCAGTTACCTACAAACGATAACCAACTTGGGCCTACATATTGCGTATTCGCTCTCGTAAAGCGCAGGCCTTTCATTGGCGCGGCATTATTTGATAGCAGTAGGGCGTTATCGTTACTTGGTCCCCACCAATGACTTACTTGTTCAGCACTGATTGACCAATTACCTAGTAAAACTGCTAAATAGCTATCTTGATAGGTCACATGTTGTTTATCAAGTGCATCATCGGCGTAATTAACACTGACCTTAGCACTTACGCGCTTCCCTGTGATAGAACCATAGCTATTTATGCCACTTTCTTGCTGGTGGCGTTTACCAAACCCTTGCTGGCTTAGTGGTTCGCTGTTGTAATTCAGGCGAATGCCTGAGCTCGACTTTTGTTTTGCATTATCAAGGGCATGCTTAACATGCTGATAAGCAAATAAGCTCTGCTCATCAAGTTGACTGGTATCTGCAATGTTTAGATCACGTGCAATACCTTGCCACATTAAGGGGTAACTATTAATAGGTTGTTTTATGACACCTTGGTTAAATAGCATTTCGATTGAAGCACGAAGTAAAGGGTCGTCGCTTTCTATCCATGGTTCTGCAAGACTTGGCGCAGAGCACATTAGTAATGCAGTTAAGCTAATGAACTTTTTTAATTTCATCCGTGAATTTTTTCCTGTAGTGCTTTGGCTACGATAGGGTCAACAAACTCGCTTACATCACCATTGTGGCGTGCTACTTCTTTGACTAGAGTAGATGAAATAAATGAATTTTTTTCTGCAGGTGTCAAAAATACACTTTCTAGATCTGGATTTAGTCGACGATTCATATTTGCTAACTGAAATTCATAATCAAAGTCAGACACTGCACGAATGCCTCGAATAAGTACTTCGGCTTTATGCTCGCGAGCTAAATCAGCTAATAAGCCAGAAAAGCCAATCACACTTACATTATCAAGGTGCGCTAAGATTTTATTGGCAAGCTCAACACGCTCATCGAGTGTAAAGCACGGCTGCTTACTAGGGTTATGTGCAATAGCAACAATAACTTTTTCGAACATTTTTGCAGCTCGATGAATTAAGTCGGTATGGCCATTTGTAAGGGGGTCGAAGGTACCCGGATAGATTGCAGTAACGTTCATAACTATCAGCGATTTATAAATTTGCCTGCTATATTAACAGTGTTTTCTCGACTATGCAGCTTAGAAAATACGCGTATCGGATTAGGAACCTTCACCTATATAAGGTAGTAAACCGATTGAGGTTATTATTTTTCAAGGTAGTATTTAATTGCCACGCATTTGTTTATACTGCTTGGCTGGGGAACGTAATAATCATAAAAAACAGAGTAAATAGGCTATGAGCACAAAGGACAAAATCATACACACCAGCATTGAGTTATTTAATCGCCACGGTGAGCGTGCCATAACAACCAACCATATCGCCTCGCATATGGGGATAAGCCCAGGAAACTTGTATTATCACTTTAAAAATAAAGAAGATATTATTCGTCACATATTTGCTTTGTACAGCGACCATCTACACACTCATTTCAAGCCACTGACTCCTGATGACGATGCGCTTGAAAACCTAGCGGGTTATCTTGATTCGTTGTTTGAACAAATGTGGCGCTTTCAGTTTTTCTACGACAACTTAGGCGATATTTTATCTCGTGATGAAGAGCTGAAAAAAGGCTACATTGCGTTTCAAACTGAGCTTTTAGAGCAAGTTAAAGATGTACTTTTTGCATTACGTGAAGGCGGTGTTATTTGCATTGCAGACGAAGATGTTACAGAGCTTGCGCATATGCTTAAAATGACTGTGAGCTTTTGGACGCCTTACATCAAAGCTCGCCGCTTAAGTGGTGAACTTGCCAGAGCTGATATTTATAACGGTATTTTAAAAGTATTACTGCTATTAAAAGCTCATTGCACAGAGCAACATCTAGAGCAAGTTAACCAATTAAGAGCTAAGTATTTAGCCCTTGCTGAAACAGAGCAAAGCGAACAATAATCCCGCAAAGCAGTTTATTTCCTAGACGCTATAATTTTTGTTATAATCGCGCGCCCTTGAGGTTGCTTAACCTTGGGGCGTGTGAAATCCACAGTCTAAGAGTGAACTATGCTTAAATTTATCGTCAAACTACACCCTGAAATCGCGATCAAGAGTAAATCTGTTCGTAAACGTTTTACCAAGTTATTAGAAAATAATATTAAGATCGTTTTGCGTCGCGTTGACGAAAAAGTTCAGGTAAGAAACAACTGGGATAATATCTCTGTTGTCAGTTTGCTAGACTCTGAGCAAGTTCGCTTAGATATTATCGATGGCTTAAAACGCATTCCAGGTATCGTACAGTTTATTGAAGTAACAGAAACAGACTTCGACTCAATCGACGATATTTACCAAAAAGCACTTGAACTAATCGGTCATACCATTGCAGGCAAAACATTCTGTGTGCGTTGTAAACGTTCAGGTAAGCATGATTTCACCTCAAGCGATGTAGAGCGCTACGTAGGTGGTGGCTTAAACCAGCATGTTGAAGGTGCACGCGTTAAATTATCTCACCCAGAGGTGACAGTTCGTTTAGAAGTGCGTGATGATAAAGCTTATATCGTTACTCAAACTCACTACGGTATGGCAGGCTTCCCGCTACCAACACAAGAAGATGTACTATCGCTAATGTCGGGTGGCTTTGACTCAGGTGTTGCAAGCTATCAAATGATCCGTAAAGGTGCACGTACTCACTTCTTGTTCTTTAACCTAGGTGGTGCGGCTCACGAAATCGGTGTTAAGCAAGCGAGTTACTACATCTGGAAGCAGTTTAGCTCTACTCATAAAGTGAAGTTCGTTACGGTTGATTTTGAACCTGTAGTCGCTGAAATTTTAGAAAACGTTGAAAACAGCCAAATGGGTGTTGTTCTTAAACGTATGATGATGCGTGCAGGTAGCCAAGTTGCAGAAAAGCTAGGTGTACAAGCACTGGTAACTGGTGAAAGCATTGGTCAGGTATCGAGCCAAACGCTTGCTAATTTAAGTGTTATTGACCGTGTAACTGAAACCTTAATTATTCGTCCGTTAATCCAACACGATAAACAAGATATTATTAATATTGCACGTCAAATTGGTACGGCTGAAATGGCAGAAAGCATGCCTGAGTACTGTGGTGTTATTTCTAAGAAGCCAACAGTTAAAGCAAAAATCAAAACGATTCTTGCTGAAGAAGCTAAGTTTGACTTCGACGTGCTAAATACGGTTGTTGAGAATGCCCGTGTGATGGATATTCGCGATATCGACACCGAAGCAAAAGAAGAAGTGAAAGAAGCTGAGTCTGTATCTGACTTACCAGAGGGGGCAGTTGTTGTTGATATTCGCTCACCTGAAGAAGAAGATGCAAACCCATTAGAGCTTGAAGGTATTGAAGTTGTTCATTTACCTTTCTTCCGCTTAGCGACTAAATTTGGTGACTTACCAAAAGATAAAGAATATTACTTATATTGTGCTAAAGGTGTGATGAGCCAGCTACAAGCGCTGATCCTTCACGAAGAAGGCTACAGCAACGTAAAAGTGTATCGCCCGTAAGGGATAGTGATAAAAGCGCGACATGTTCGCGCTTTTTTAATGCCGAAAATAACTGCGAGAAACGAAAGCTAGTAACTTTACTCTTTCCCCTCGCTAACTTTTTATTTTTATCATGCTAAGCATTGCTTGATTATAAGGTGTTTTTACGCCTAATTTAGCGCCTTGTTCACACACATAACCACAAATTGCATCAATTTCAGACTCTCGATTATGGCTGATGTCTTGCTGCATAGAAGAAAAGTTTTCAGCGGTTGCTGTCATCACTGAATAGGCTTGGTCCAGTGCCTCGCTAAGCTTTACGTCAACACCTTGTTTATTGGCAACAAGGCATGCTTCATTGAGCAAGTTAATGATACGAGTACTAAATTGCGGTGCACGTAATTGGCCATTTTTAATGTTATGAATCGCTGTTAACGGGTTTATGGCAATATTCACTAACAGCTTTTGCCAACGCAATGAGTGGATATCATCACTAACAGAAAAGTGTGGTAAGTAGCTAAACTGCAGCTTTAGCTCATTGAGCTTTCCACTAGCAGCGTTATTGCAAGCACCCAGCACGCTTTCGCCATTACCAGTATGGCTCACACTATAAGGCGTTGTTTTAAAGCCAGCTAAACGCGTTGTTAAAAACGCTAACCCTTGAGAGTCTAACAACTGGGCATTAACTTCATCAACATTACCCATACCATTATGAGAAATAACGATTTGGCATGTTTTACTAAGGTAAGGTTTTACTTGTCCAAAGGCAGCTTGCACCTGAAATGCTTTAACTGTGATTAATACTAAGTCAAAGGGGGCGGATTGACTAAGCTCTTTGTGGTGAATAAGGCGAGCTTTAATTGGATGTGATTTACCATTACTGGCTTGATAAAAGCGCGTGGTCAGGGTTGGCTTACGGGTCAGTAATGTAATGTCATGTTGTGCAGATAAAAAATGGCTAAACAACAAGCCAATCGCACCGTCGCCAACAATTAATATGTTAGCCATTACGTTGCTTACTACCTACATGAAAACCAAGTTTTATAATAAAATAGCTTACAGCACCGATAAAATCAGCGACAAAGTCCCCAACCGAAGCTTGACGGTAAGGCAGCATATCTTGCATAAACTCTATGGCCGCACCATATCCGGCTAATAGTAAAATTTGCACCAAAAGAGGCAATTTAAAGGCTTTGTCCATCACCATAGCCAGTACAAAGAAAATACCAAAATGCGCCACTTTATCTACGTGTGGAAAGAGGTTGCTCACCCCTTTAATTTCTTTGGCAAATAAAATTGTAAAGCCAATAATGCTGGCTAAAAAGATAACTTGGTAAACACGCCTTGTCACAATAAACCCTAAAAATGCCGAAATTGAATGGTCAGTATATCAAACAATTTTTGCATCGCACCTGAACAAATCGGATAAAAATAGAAAGAATCGACAAATAAGCGTTATAATTGCCAACCATAAATGAATTTAAAAAAGACTATGTTAGGAGAACCCCATGCCTTCATTTGATATTGTTTCTGAAGTAGAAATGAACGAAGCGCAGAATGCAGTAGATAATGCAAAGCGTGAACTAGAGACGCGTTTTGATTTTCGTGGTGTTGATGCATCAATCGAACTAAGTGATAAAGTAATCAAGTTAAAAGCAGAAGCACCACAACAAGTTATGCAACTTTTTGACATTCTTGCTGCGAAAATTTCAAAGCGTGGCTTAGATGTATCTAGCTTAGAATTAAGAGATGAGTCGCGTAGTGGTAAATACGTAATGCGTGACGTTGCGCTTAAGCAAGGTATTGAAAAAGACGTAGCGAAGAAAATCGTTAAATTAATCAAGGACTCAAAAATCAAAGTACAAGCCGCTATTCAAGGTGAAGAATTACGTGTAACAGGTAAAAAACGTGATGATTTACAAGAAGCAATGCAAGTTGTTCGTACTGCTGATTTAGGTCAACCATTCCAGTTCAAAAACTTCCGCGATTAATACTCTGTGTTTATAGCTTTGAGCTGTAGGTTTTAAGCTATAAACCTGCAAGTTTCTGAACTTTACAAGGAGCGTATTTTGAGACGAATATTAGGTTACAGAGAAAAAGATATCTTCTAGCTATTTTCAGCTAGAGGATATTTATGTCAGTAAAGAACAAAACAATTGACCGTAATAAACACGGTAAAATAAACAGAAAATACACAGGCCCACACAGTACTTATTTTTACCAACAAACACCAAGTTGGTGGGTGAAAATGACGATGACCAAGCCAAGAAGACGCTTAAATAAAGCTCTTTGCAAGCTTGTGCTGAATGGTGCTGACCCAGAAGGAATTGTTTTTCCGTTAGGAAATTCAAAACCTCACGAGTACTTCTGGTAATCATTGTTTTATAAAAGCCAATCACCATGCTGATTGGCTTTTTTGATCTGACTCCACTTACAGTTTGAAGCTTTAGGCTTAAAGCTTTGCTTTAGAAGTATAGCCGTCCATTGACTTTCTTCCCCAAAATCATCACAATAACGGCCTATTTTCGAGGTGCTTGCTGTATCTTCAGATACGTTATATTTCAAAGGGTGAAATAGTCGCAAGATAATCGGGAAGTCGGTGCGTTTTCAGGGAGAAAACAATGCCAACACTGCCCCCGCAACGGTAATGTATATGCCATGCATGTACAGAGTCCGGAGACCGGCCTTGAATTAACTTACTATTCGCGTGTGCGGTGGGCACAGGCTAGGGGATATCATGCTAAATAAATCTGCGTTATGCGTAGCGGTTGCTGCTGCGTTATCTTTTTCTGTATCTGCTGACGAGCAATCAATAGAGCACATCACAGTTACTGCCAATAAATTCGAACAATCAATTAATGATGTATTAGCCAGTGTCACTGTTATTGACCGTGCTGATATTGAAGCAAGCTATGTGCGTGACTTACCAAGCTTACTGGCGACTCAAGCAGGCTTTCAAATTAATGCTAATGGTGGTTTTGGGCAAAGCTCAGGTGTTTCTTTACGTGGTGCAAGCTCTCGTCATACGCTTATTTTAATTGATGGTGTACGTACAGGCTCTGCAACACTTGGTTATAAAAGTATTAGCAATATTCCTTTAAACAGTATTGAGCGTGTTGAAGTAATTAAAGGCTCACGTGCTGCTGTATATGGCTCTGATGCGCTAGCAGGTGTGATTAATATCATTACGCGTAAAGCACAAAACACGACCTTAGACGTGACTTTTGGCTCAGACTCTTATCAAGCGTACCAAGTAGCGACGGGTGGTCAGTTTGCGGGTGTTGATGTTGCTGTTAATGCTGGTTATGAAAAAACAGATGGTTTTGATGTTCTTCAAGGTCTAGCGCCAGATGAAGACGGCTACGAAAACAAAAACCTTGGCTTTAATCTAGGTTATCAAAATGAGCAATTAGGTGAATTTTTAGCTCAAGCACAGTACTCAGAAGGCGAAGCCAAATACGACAGTGCTTATAGCCCAGCAAACAGTACCGTAGAAAAAGGCGAGTTCGAAAATTACCAAGCTTCATTCGGTTGGAAAAAAGCCTTCGAAAAACACAGCCATGCCATCGATATTGCCATATCAAGTGATAGTTCAGATGACTCACGTATTGATTACACTGGTGCAACGGTGGTTGATAAGTTTGAAACTGAGCGTGAGCAAATCGATTACAATGGCCAATACTTTTTCAATCAAGCACTGACTCTTAGTGGCGGTTTGAATTGGTATAAAGATGAAGTGAACACTAACTCAGGTACATACTTAAAAGACAGCCGTGAAGTATTCGCTGTGTTTGTTGGCGCATATTATGATGACGAACAAGTACTCGCTAACCTGACAGTTCGCCAAGATGATGATCAGCAGTTTGGTGATGAAACAACATACACTGCAGCTGTAGGCTATCACTTAAATGACATCGCCACATTCCGTGTTAGTCAAAGTACTGGTTTTAAATCTCCAACATTTAATGATCTATATTACCCAGGCTCAGGTAATCCAGAGTTAAACCCTGAAACATCAGATAACCAAGAGCTTGGTTTATCACTCAATGTGAATGATATTAGTCTTGATATTGCGATTTTCCGCAGCGAAATCGACAATAAAATCGCTTGGGCACCAAATGCATTAGGGCAATGGCTCCCAACCAATATAAACGAAGCTCGCCACGAAGGTGTTGAGTTTAGTTTTAAAAACCAAGTATTTGGCTTTGATCATAGCTTTAACTTTACCTACCTTTCAGCGGAAGATACACAAACAGGTCAGTCACTCACCTATGTGTCAAATCACAGTGTGAATTGGTCATTGCACAAAGCATGGGGTGATTTTGATGCCGGTATCGATATGCAATACCGTGGTGATCGTGATGGTAAGTTAACGCACTTACCTTCATATACATTATGGAATTTAGTAGGTCACTACCAAGCGACTGACAACTTAACTGTGTCACTACGAATAGAAAACCTATTCGATAAAGATTACAACGCCGTTGATGCTTATGGCACTGACTTAGATGGTGACTTCATCAACGATGAATATTACTACTACAACACGGCTGAGCGCCGCTTGTTTGTAGGTGCCCGTTATCAGTTCTAATAGTTATTAAGGCCAGCTGAGCTGTTTGCTTAAAGCGAGTAATTGACATTAATTTGCCCATTCATGTCATTTGTATAAGTAAAAAACAAGCTCAGCTTCATTATTAGTTCTGCGTCTAAAAGCTCGCTACCTACTTAGCGGGCTTTTTTCATTTTAGTTTATCAGCGAAATATTGCTCGAACTTAGCAAGCTTTGGGGCAATAAGTATGCTGCAATAACCTTGATTCGGGTTTTCATTGTAATAGTCTTGGTGGTACTGCTCTGCAGGATAAAAGTTTGATAGAGGGCTGAGTTCAGTCACAATGGGTTCACGAATTTGCTTTTGTAAAGCATCAATCATGGCTTGTGACTCAGTTTTTTGTTGTTCATCATGATAATAAATCACACTGCGATACTGCGTGCCGACATCATTACCTTGACGGTTTAACTGTGTGGCATCATGTAAAGTGAAGAACATTTCAAGTAGGGTGTTATAGCTCACAACACTGCTGTCGAAATCAAGCTGAACAACCTCGGCATGACCTGTTAAGCCAGTACAAATTTGCTGATAACTTGGGTTTTCAATCTCGCCGCCAGCATAGCCAGAGCTGACATTAAGTACTCCTTTCACACGTCTAAATGCTGCATCAATACACCAAAAGCAGCCGCCGCCAAAAGTAGCTATTTGTATGTTGTTATCCATATTTAACTTCCTTACCTTTTTGCTGACTATAGCTGAAAAAACAAAACGCCGTAAAGACGGCGTTTTGTAACATCTTAAACTCGTTTAAATTTCTTCTAACGGCTTATCTTTTGCCTGTTGTTCTAACTTGCTTTGTAAGTACTCAGGCGACTGGGTATTTCTGGCTAGCGCACTGTATGCTGCAGGTACTACGAATAAGGTAAGTAAGGTTGCAACAATAACACCAGTAAATACCACCACACCAATTACCATACGGCTTTCTGCACCTGGGCCACTTGCAAGTACTAGCGGTACCGAGCTCATTACAGTGGTCAGTGAGGTCATGATAATGGGGCGTAAACGCTGCGTAGCTGCTTGAGTAATCGCTTCGTCAAATTCAACGCCTTTATCGCGTAGTTGGTTAGCAAACTCAACAATCAAAATACCATTTTTCGCACTCAAACCAATTAGCATTACGATACCAATTTGGCTGTAAATATTCAGAGTGAGATCTGTGTACCATAAGCCAAATAATGCGCCGACTAAACCAAGCGGAACGGTAAGCATGATCACAAACGGGTGAATGAAGCTTTCAAACTGGGCTGCAAGTACTAAGAAAGTTACAGTTAGTGCAAGAATGAACACATAGGTCATTGCTGATGCACCTTCATAGAATAGTTGCGATTCACCTTTGTAGTCAATTGCACCGTCTATGTCATTTTCTTCAGCCGCAACTTGATTTAAGAAGTTCAGCGCTTCTTCTAAGGTATAGCCATCTGCTAAATTCGCACTTAACGTAATTGCGCGCATACGGTTATAGCGGTTCAAACGAGACGCTGTGGCTTCTTCTTTTAAACTAATTAAGCTATCTAGCGGAACCAATTCGCCACTGCGTGATTTTAAGTAGATATTTGAAATATCAGTCGGGTTAGCAAAATCTTCTTTGGTCCCTTTTAAAATTACATCGTATTCTTCACCGCGGTCGATAAAGGTCGTTACGCGACGTTGGCCTAACATGGTTTCTAGCGTGCGACCTACATCAGATACAGAAACACCTAAATCTGCAGCTTTGTTTTTATCAATGTTGATTAAAAACTGCGGGAAGGTTTCTTTGTAATCATGGTCGATTCTCACCAAACCAGGGTTTTTCTCTGCACGCTGGATAATACGGTCTCGCCAATCAGCTAGTTGATCGTAATCGTTACCTTGCAATACAAACTCAATTGGGCGTGATGAACCACCGCCACCGATACCACGGCGCATAATCGCAAAAGCCCGTACGTCGGTCACTTCCGTCATCTTACCGCTAATTTCATCCATTACTTCCCAAGTTGAGCGCTTGCGTTTATCCCAATCAGCCATTCCTAAGATAGCCACGCCACCTTGACCACCCCAACCCGGGACTCGAATAAGCACGCGACTTAATTCACCAGATTCAGAGTAAGGCATCAAACGCTCTTCAATTTTTGCCATGTTAGCCGCATTATTCTCATAACTAGCGCCTTCTGGGCCGCTCATCATGATAAAGAATGTTCCACGGTCTTCTTTTGGCGTCAGCTCTGATGGCACTTTTTGAAATAGCATAAAGCTGGCAACACCAGCCAAAATCATCATTAGTAGTAAGCTCCACTTACGACTCATATTTGAAGTAAGTGAATTACGATAGGCGTTTTCAATTTTGTTAAATGTTCTATCCATCCACTGGCTAAACTTACTTTCTTTTTCTGATGGCTTCAGTACTTTTGAGCAAAGTGCCGGAGAAAGGGTTAAGGCTGTAATACTAGAGAAGAACACTGCGGCGCTTACTGCCATAGCAAATTCGGTGAATAGTGCGCCGATACGGCCATCCATAAACACCAGCGGTACGAAGACTGCAATTAGTACGAGCGTAGTGGCGATAATCGCAAAGCCAACTTCACGGGCACCACGAAACGCAGCAAGAAGAGGCGGTTCACCTAACTCTATTCGGCGGTGAATATTTTCAAGCATTACAATTGCGTCATCTACGACTAAACCTATCGCAAGAACGAGAGCTAATAGAGTCAGTAAGTTGATTGAGTAACCCATAGCAAGCAAGAACATAAAGCTACCAACTAGCGCTACTGGTACCGTGACTGCAGGTACCAGTGTTGCACGAATATTACCTAAGAATAGGTAGATAACCAATACAACCAGTGCCATTGAAATCCCAAGCGTTCTATATACTTCATCAATTGATTCTTTGATAAAAATTGATGAGTCATAGCTGTCTTGAATGGTTGTGCCTTCTGGCAGGTTACGCTTGATTTTTTCAAGTTCTGCGCGGGCATTATCAACGACGGTAAGAGTATTGGCTTTGGCCTGCTTTACAATGCCTAAGCCAATCATATTTCTGCCATTACCGCGAAACAGACTTTCGTCGTCAGCGGCTTCTAAGTGAACATCAGCCACTTCACCTAAACGTACTAAATAGCCATCTTCACCACGTTTAATAACCAAGTTTCTAAAGTCTCGCTGATCTTTATAACTACGGGCGGTACGTACTGTAAAATCACGGTCGATAGACTCGATTTCTCCAGCGGGTAATTCAACGTTTTCAGTTCGTAACGTGTTTTCGATATCGCTACTGGTTATACCGCGTGCAGCCATCGCTTTACGGTTTAACCAGATTTTCATTGCGTATTTACGTTCACCACCAACACGCACGTTTGAGACACCGTCAACAACGGCTAATCGGTCAACAATAAAGCGTTGTGCATAATCAGATAACTGTAATGAATCCATGGTAGTACTGTTTAGTACGAACCATGCAATTGGGCTTTCATCGCTGTTTGATTTAGATACCTCTGGCGGGCGAACTTGCTCAGGTAAGCTATCTAGGGCACGGGCTACACGTTCGCGTACATCGTTTGATGCAGCATCGATATCACGGCTGATATTAAACTCAATGGTGATATTTGAGCGACCATTACGGCTCGATGAATTAATACTTTTGATGCCTTCGATACCCGAAATGCGGTTTTCGAGTACTTGGGTGATTTTGGTTTCAATAATCTCTGCGCTGGCACCAGTGTAATCAGTGCTAACGCTGACAATCGGTGTTTCAATATCCGGGTATTCTCGCAGTGGGAGCATAGAAAATGCCACCAAACCAAAGGTAAGTAATAACAGGTTGATTACGATCGCAAAGACCGGGCGTTTAACGCTAGTATCAGTAATTTTCATGGTTTAGCCCTTGATACTTACTTTGCTGCCAGTACGGATCTTAATAATGCCTTCAGTCACAACTTGCTGACCACTTTCAAGGCCTTTATCAATGGCTACCCAGCCATTGTGACGACCTGCCACATGTACTTCTACTTTGTTAGCAACGCCATCTTCAATTTGGAACACATAGTGTTTGTCTTGCTGAGGGATTACGGCTTTCTCTGGCACCATTAGCGCTTGGTTTGAACTTAACTCTAACGCCGTGTTCAGCAACATGCCTGGTCGCAATAAACCACTTTTATTAATAAAGCTTGCAGTTACTTCAACGCTACGTGTTATAGAATCAATACGAGAACTAATGTGGGTCACTTTACCGTTAAAGGTTTTTTCTGGGTAGGCATCATTTTGCGTCATCACTTTCATACCAAGCTGCAACTGAGCTAGGTATTTTTCTGGCACCTTAAAGTCGACCTTAATAATGCTGATATCATCAAGTGTGGTAATGTTTGTTGTATTGCTAACATAAGTACCAATTGAAATTTCGCGCTTGCCTAGCAAGCCAGAAAATGGCGCTTTGATGGTCATTTCTGCCAGCTTTGTTTTAGCACTTTCAAGTTGTGCTTCGGTTGCGTCAACCCGCGATAATTGCTCTTCAAGTAATGATTTAGCAGTCGCTTGTGAGCGAGATAACTCAGTGAGGCGCTCAAGTTGGCGGCGTTCTTCGCGTAAATTAATACTTAGCTCTTTTACTGCTAATTCTTCTTCTTGAGATTGCAATTGAACTAGTTTTTGACCTTTACTCACTAAGTCGCCATCATTGAAAAAGATATCGGTAACATAATCGTTTTGCGCGCTGCGAATATAAATCGCTTGGTTAGCACGAGCGCTACCAATTGCTTCAATGAGTACTGCATTTTCCTCGGCTGTAACAGTGTGCGCTGTTACTTGTGTTGCACGGTTGCCAAAGTTGCTTTGCTCCCCTTGGCTTGAAGGTAAATACAAATAAATACATAACCCAAGTAAAAGGGTAATAATAAAAGGAAAAAGTGCTTTACCAGATTGTGTAGAATACATCATCGTGTTACCAGAAAATTAGTTGAGTGTAGTGTACAAAATTAGTACGTGCCCCGTATGTCAGGTATCTCATAAATTTGTGCATTTGGCGTAAAAGTTAAAAGTTCGGCTAATTTGTTCCTTTATTGTGACTAAAAGAGAGGTTTTAGTATGGGTAAAGAACCAAAGTGTAATTATTGTTTAACGCTTAGAAAGATAGTTTTGGTCACAATTGTGATGTTTATTTTTTACTTTTCAGTATATGGATAAGAAACTTCCTGCACTCAAAGTGCGTGCTCAAGCATCTCGCCATGGCAGCGAGTTTTTAATTGTTGGCGGTATTGGGTTAATCATTATTATGTTGGTTAACTTATTGAGGCCTGGTGAAATTAGCATTGTTGAGATTTTTTTAGCAACAACCTGTATTGCCGCAATTTTTATTGGCTTTTTAAAAACTCAAGAACCATACTTTAGCCTAACATTTACTCAGAATTTACTTATTTATCATCACAAAATTGGGAATTGGCAGCTAAATCGTGCTAATTTTCATCATAGTGGTATACCAAAAGTGGAACAAGGCTTAGAATACCTTGAGTTAAACGCAGTTGGTATTAAACTCAATAACATAGATGAATTTTTAACTCAGATTTCCCCGAGAATTGCTGGACGATTACTGATAGAGCAACGTCATTTATTTATGCAAGTCATTCAAAAATATTGCAAAAATGGTGATTGCCCATCAGAATGGTTAATAGAAGAGACGGACTACACTGCCCCTAGTGGTCAGCTTTACAAAGGATTGATTGCCATGTTTGCTAATCGTACGCAGCATTTAAGGCAATTAACAGGATACGATTTATTGTTGCCAGCCAATGTTCTTGATGTTGATATTTGGCAATTTAGTGCTGATTTAAATCGTTGGAAACTGAATCCTAATGAGTTTATTGAGGCGCGTTTACAGAAAAAGTAAGCAGTTAGGTGCAGTAAGTAGCAGGATAAGACTATGAGTCAAGAACGTTCTTTTATTAAAAGCGGTCGAAACACAATAATACACAAAGATAAAAAACTCGACTTAGTGGTTGTGAATGGTGAGAATCACCCACGCATTAAAGTTACTCAAAATGGTTTAGAGCCGTTTAAAGACGACCTGCCAAAAAACCGTCGTGAAGCCAAAGAGCGCTACTTAGAGATGGTGTATGTAGCAAGCCCTGATGTATTTGCAGAAGAAAAACGTTTGTTGTTTATCCAAGCCCTCGATGGCAGAGAATACAAAGTCGATTACAGTAAAGTAGGTACAAAGCTTTTCGTTCGTATCCATCAAGAAAGTTATTTATAAACCCGAGTCTGGCACTTTAATTGCTTGTTATTAGCTTATTTGGCAGTCGGCCATGACCGACTTTGCATTTTAAGGTGGTAAACATGAGATTAGTGCCTCTTACCCTAGTTGCATTAACGACATTAACAGCCTGTGGCGGCGGTGGTGGTTCGAGTGATTCGAATCCAGTCGCAGCAACAGTTAATGCAGGCTCAGATCAGCAAATTATTGAAAAAAGTGAATTTACTGTCTCTGCCAAAGGCTCTCCAGCAGATGGCACTTTTACCTGGGAGCGAGTCAGTGGCCCAGCAGTAGAAGGTTTTCCAGCTGAAGGCGCAGAACAAACCATTACCGCTCCTGATATTAAACTCGACTCTGAACTTGTTTTAAAAGTAAATTATCAAACTGATGGGCAACTTGTTTCCGATCAAGTTAGTATTTTTATTACCTCTAATAATCAACTGCCTGTTGCAGTGATTACTCAAACCGCGCCAGAAGAGTTACCATCACAATACAATGATGTGATTACATTAAGTGGCGAAGAGTCTGCTGATATCGATGAAAATGGTTCGGTTGATAGCTACTTATGGACTCAACTTGATGGTCCTGAATTAACGGCTGATAGTTACGACAAGCAAACCATTAGTTTCACTCACCCACTACTTGAATCAAATACAGCGATGACTTGGCGCTTGACTGTAACTGACGATGAAGGTGGTTCAGCAAGTACTGAAGCGTCGTTTACATTAAATAAAACGGTTGAAGTAATTATTGCTGATGCGGGCGTTGATCAACAAGTTATTGAGTTTGATACCGTGACGCTTGATGCTAGCAATAGTGAAATCGTGACGGCAACAAAATCATGTTTTTGGCAGCAATTAACAGGCGAAACAGTGACTTTGGCAAACCAGAACCAATGTATCACAACTTTCGTCGCTCCTGATGTTGATACCGATTCAGAGCTGAGCTTTGAAGTTACCGTGACAGATAGTAAATCACGTAGCGACACGGATATTGTGATTATAGATATAAGTCCAAAACCTCTGGGTTTAATTAATGATACCGGCATGAGTGATTGCTACAACAACTCACAAAAAATTAATTGTGACAGCGAAGACTTTCCAAGCCAAGATGCTGATATAGGTCGTGACAGCGTCGCAAATCAACTCGATAAAGTTGGTCAGGGTGACTTGGCGTTTGATTTTACGAAAATGAATGAATTTGCCGATGAACTACCTGATGATGCTACTCGCTTTAGCTGCGTACGCGATAACGTGACAGGGCTAATATGGGAAGTGAAAGAAGCAAGTTCAACATTGCCACCGTCAACCACCGAGCGTGCTGGATCAAATCATTATACTTGGTATCTAAATGGTTCAACTGGAGTGCAAACTGGCAGTGTGCAAGGGGCTGCGGGCTCTTCATGCCCAAGTACTAGTAACTGTGGCTTGCAAACTTATATTGATGATGTAAATAGCCGCGACTTTTGCGGTGGTACAAACTGGCGTGTGCCCACTTACACTGAATTATTAGGGCTATTAGATTATGCCAAACAAGGTGAGTCTACGTTACTTAATACAGACTTTTTCCCTAATCAGCCTAGTGATACTCAGCTAAGTACTAGTAGCAGTTCGTTTATGCCATATTGGACCTCACAAACAGCGGCAGATGGTACAAGTCTATCGCAGGCCTATATTATTGATATGAGTAGTGCTAATGATTTAGCGTACCCCAAAAATAACACCGCCTTTGTGCGCTTAGTCAGAACGCCGGGAGAGTAATATGCGAAAGTTACCTTTAATTACCGCACTTACCGTTATTGCTTTGCAATCGGGTTATGTCGCAGCGCAAGTATGTTATAACGCCGTCACAGAGACCACCCCTGATAGCCGTTTTGTGATTAACGAAGATGGTACAGTCAGCGACAGCGCAACGGGCCTTATGTGGCAACGTTGTACATTTGGTCAAAGCTATAATAGTGAAACGGATACCTGTGAAGGGACCAGCCAGCAACTTACCTGGGGTGAGGCACTGCGCGGGGCTGAAAATGCAACCTTTGCTGATTACAGCGATTGGCATGTGCCAAATGTTAAGGAGTTAGCAAGCATTTTAGAGCACAGTTGTGTGCAGCCTAGTATTAACGAAACGGCGTTTTTATCAACTAAGCTGCAAAACTATTGGAGTAGCACTTCAGGGATCAGTCGCACTGATCTTGCTTGGGTGTATCAATTTGATAAAGGCATAAATAGCCTTCATGCAAAAACATCTGATGTTTATTTGCGTTTGGTGCGCTACGAAAAGTAATTTTTAATAACCTCTAACCGCGCTTGCTCAAGCGCGGTTTTTATTTCTGCCCCTTTAATACCTTGCGCAATAAACTGCTGCGGATTAACTGCACGCGCTTGCGCTGCTGCTTTTATTATTGACTCATAGCAGGCAACTGACTGTTGATGACTAACCTCTAAAACCTTTAATACCTGTTCAAAGCGTTCTGGGCGACGCCATAAATCAAGTTGATTAAAGCTGCTAAAAATAGCCTCGCTAGTCGGTTTTTCTGCGCTTAACGTTGTTTGATGTATTTGACTAAATAGCGCTAAATCACGTACTTCATTAGGTAAGCGTATGCTAGTTGCAATGGTCTTTATCTCGTCACTTGAAAGCGATAAGGTGACTTGACTGAATAACACTGCAATGTCATTAATTTGCAGTTTATTAGCATAGGCAAAGCGTGCTTGTAGCGTGTTGTAAAGCTCATCGCACCACTTTTCTTCAAGCTCCGCGCTTACGACATGCAGACCGCCAATACTAGCAAGCACATTTAGAAACTCGCTAAATGCACCGTCACTGAGAGACTTTTCGCACTCTAACCACACTCGTTCAGCGGTGAGAGTGTTAAGTTCACCCGCCTTCACCATATCAATTAAAAGAGCTTTGGTTTCTGGAGCAATAGTGAAACCTAGGTAATGATAACGAGCGGCAAAACGGGCTACCCGTAATATTCTCAATGGATCTTCACTAAAGGCATCAGAAACATGACGAAGTAAGCGATTTTCTAAGTCTTGTTGGCCAGAAAAAGGGTCAATTAAGCTGCCATCTTCAGCTTGTGCAATGGCATTTACAGTGAGATCTCGGCGAATTAAGTCTTGCTCTAGTGTCACATCCGGCGCGAAATCACAAATAAAGCCGTTATAGCCTTGGCCTTGTTTTCGCTCGGTGCGAGCTAGCGCGTATTCTTCTTTACTTTGAGGATGTAAAAATACCGGGAAGTCTTTACCAACTTGTTGATAGCCTTGACTAATAAGTTGCTCAGGCGTTGCGCCAACCACCACATAGTCACGCTCTTTAATGTCACGACCAAGTAGGGCATCTCTGACTGCGCCACCGACTAAATAAACCTGCATAAAACACCTCTAATTTTGCCTTTTGGCTATTTTACGTTATTTAACCAATAAAATGTAAACAAGGTTTTAAGTAGCGAGGTTTTTTGCCATTATAGACCGTGATTTTAAACGCAAGGAATAACACGGTGTATTTAAGCTATTTTGGCTTGTCAGAAAAACCCTTTTCAATTGCCCCAAATCCTGAGTATTTATTTATTAGTGAGCGTCATAAAGAGGCATTAGCACACCTTACCTACGGATTAGGTGAAGCGGGTGGCTTCGTTTTATTAACAGGTGAAGTCGGTACAGGTAAAACAACACTAACGAGAAGCCTGCAAGAGCAGCTACCTGAAAATACTCAAGTAGCACAAATTCATAACCCTGCTTTGTCACAGCTTGAACTGCTTGCCAGTATTTGTGATGAATTGAATATCGACTATGACAGCACTAATGCGACCTTAAAGACTCTCACTGATGTAATCAAAAAACACCTTGAGGCAAATAATCAAGCAGGCGGCCATACCATCTTAATTATTGATGAAGCACAACTACTCGCGCCAGATGTGTTAGAACAGTTGCGGCTGTTAACCAATATCGAAACAGATCATAAGAAGCTGCTGCAAATTGTGTTAGTAGGGCAACCGGAGCTTCAAGAGCTACTAAAACGCACTGAATTAAGACAACTTGCTCAGCGAATCACTGCGCGTTATCACTTATTGCCACTAACTGAAGGGCAAGTGTTTGCCTATGTTAAGCATCGTTTGTTTAAAGCGGGGACAGAACAAGCTTTATTCTCGGGTGATGCATTAAAAGCGATTTATCAAGTTACTCAAGGCGTTCCAAGGTTAATCAATTTACTGTGTGAGCGTTGCCTAGTCGGCGCGTTTTCTCAACAAAAACTGAGTATTGACAGTGAGCTTGTGATGCGCTCTGCCGCCGAAGCACTACCGCCAACCAGCACTCCTGTTGCTGCAGTAGAAAATAAAGAGCCGAGTTATGTTTGGCTTTATCCAGTTTCATTTTTAGCCGTATTAGGGATGGGTATTGGTTTATCCTACCTAATATAACGAGTTTACATTTATGTCATTATTATTAGATGCAATTAAACAGTCTGGTCAGCACGAACAAACCGCGGTTGATCACGATCAAGCTGCACTAGCGCTCAAACAACAGCAAGAACTTAAACGTTATCGTCGATTAGCTTTTTTATTTGGCCTATTACTAGCGGCAATATTAACGCTTATGGCTGGATTTTCGATTGGTAAATGGTTACAGAAAACTAAACCATTTGCCGAGCAGCCAAAGGTCGTTAATAACAACAATGAAGTGACCGAAAGCACCTCGACTGAGATTAAGACAAGCCCTGAAAACGAACAGCCTGCTAAACAAGAGCAAGTAGCACAAATTCAACCTCAGCAAGCTACAAATAATGCAGGACAAGCAGCTGCGATTCAGCAAGGTCAAGTAATGCAACAAGCAGCGGTACAGCAACAAATGATGCAGCAAGTTCCGGTGCAAGGTCAGCAATATCAATGGGTGCAAGTGCCAGTTAATTCAGCTCCTGTGTACGCCAATCAAGGCTATCAAGTACAACCTCAGTACCAGCAACCGGTATACCAAAATCAGCCTGCGTATCAATCACAGCCACAGTTCTCGCAACCAATGCAGCAAATTAATCCTCAACAAATGAGTAGTAACGGTGTCGATTTAAGTAAATATAAGGTGCTTGGTAAACCACTCGGTAGTCAGCCAGTTCAACCTGTTTCTACATCATCAGCCAATGATGAGTTAAGAGATGTGCCAGATACATTGAAAGACGCTTTTGCTAAGGCTGTTGAAGATGTTGACAGCAAACGTAGTGTCGATATTACTCGAAGTACTAAAAACACGTCCTATGCAGAGCCTATTGAACTCTTGCCAGATGCATTACAAAGCCTTATTCCAACAATTAAATACCAAGCACACATCTATGCTTCAGAAACGTCTAAGCGTTGGATAAAGCTTAATGGCCGAGAGTTATATGAAGGAGATAACATCGGCGTTTTATCTGTGGTGGAAATCACCCCAGAGCAAACTTTATTAAGCTACGATGGTTATGAGTTTACATTAAAAGCATTACAAGACTGGCCTGAGTAGCCAGTCTTACTAAGGGCTAAGGTAAAATAGAGTTCTTAAAGAAGCGGATCAGATCGATATTAAAGTCAGTCGGTCTGACAGCTGCTTCTAAGCTATCGTGACAGCGGCTGTTTGCTAAATCGATATCTTGTACTTCGGTATAGTGTGCATGTTTGGCATTATAAAAAACCTTTACAGAGGGCTTTAATGGGCTGGTAGGGTTACTACGTGTTACCACTCCTAATTTTTGGCTTTCAAGTTTTACCAAGGTGCCAACAGGGTGAATACCGATACACTGTATAAATTTGGTTACTAGGTCTCCATCAAAGCTATCTGGGCAGCCATCTTTAAGTATCTTAAACGCCTTTATTGGCTCCATACCAGCTTTATAGACCCGCTCAGCGGTTAATGCATCATAGACATCAACAATCGATGCCATTCGCACATACAAGCTTATCTCATCAGCGCTTTTACCAAATGGGTAGCCACTGCCATCTAGGCGCTCATGGTGGAAGCCAGCTATATCAACAGCAATCCCGCTCAAGCCTGCTTGCTCTAAAATCTCTTTACTAAAGCGAGCATGATCTTGAATGGTTTTATATTCGTCATCTGTTAACTTGCCTGGCTTATTGAGAATTTCATCCGGAATATTAATTTTGCCGATGTCGTGCAGTAATGCACCTGTGGCAATTTCTTGGATTATCGATCTTTCTATCCCTAAATGTTTGGCAAAAATACTCATTAAAATTGTTACGTTGATTGAATGCTCAAGTAGATAAGCATCTTTCTCACGCATACGAGTGATACAGGCGAGGGCGTCTTGATTACGAAAAACCGAATCAATAAAACCGTTTGCTAGGTCTTTAAAAGGAGCTATATCAATTTTATTACCATCACGTATATCGTCAAAGGCTTTGTTTTGTAATGACTTTGCTTCGTTATATAAGCTATTTGCCTTACTCATTTCTGCCGACACACTATGAGTGGTGTGCCAGGGATCAAAAGCAGTGGTGTCGTCAGCAGGTTGTGGATTATTTTGCTGCTCAACCACTTTATTCTCACTGTCTAAAGTCAGTGTTTTGTTTGGGTCGATAGCTATTTCTAATATGCCAGCCTTGATCAGCTTGTCTATGCTTCCCTGTGTTTTTACCCAACCTTGGTTTTTAATACGGATCTTGCCAGTCTGTTTCGTTACACTTTGGACAAACATGCCCGGCTTAAGTTGATTGATAGGGAGTGTTTTCAAGGCCTTTACTTCTAATCGAGTTCAATACTATAAAACTAGCAGAAAATCTGTATCTCGGTAAACAAGAATAATGAAAAGGTATCTTTAAAAATCAAAAAGCCCTCGCAATTGCGAGGGCTTTTATTTAGCTCAGGAGGGGTTAATTTCCTTTAATCAATACGATTACTCGTCGTCTTCAACCAATGTCATTAGTGATGTGTTACCACCAGATGCGGTTGTATCAACACTAATTGTTTTCTCAGTTAATAAACGCTTGATTAGCGTGTCGTAGTACTCTGAGCTGATCACTGGCAGAATCGCACCTTTACGCTGTGCTAGCTGCTGGCTGAAGTAGCCTAAACGTGATGAGCGTGCAGCTACAACAGCACCAGCAAGGTGAGGATGTGCTAAAATTGCTTGTAACTGATTAGGTTTAGCAACTTGGAATACACCCTCAGCAATACCTGTTGAAATAAACTTATCTCTAAATGCAACTGCTTCATCAAAGAATAACTCAGAAGCAACCGTGATTACTGTGTTACCAGCAGCTAATGCTGTGATAATTGAAATTGCCCAGAAGTTAAACGATGTGCTCTTGTCGGCATAACAAACTACACAACCACGAGGCTCTAAGTGCAGCGTATTAGACTCACCCGTTGGCCCAGGCAACACAGTGTGTTTACGCATGTGTTTTTCAAGACGGTTAAGCTGTGCACGTGCATCAGCTAAGGTTAACGCTAAGTCATCAGCAAGTTCATCAATGATTTCAACAGTCGCTACTTTTGCAAGTAATTGACGAACAGCAGAAACTCGGTCGTTAAGTGGTGTTGCACGCCAGATTTTTTCATCACGTAATGAGTTATCCATCAGCTTAGCAACTTGCTCAGCAGCACCTGAGTAGTGGTGAGTATCTAACTCATCAGGTGTTAGATTTGTCATTTGTACGTTATCTGGTGATGCTTTTTCTTTCACAAGACGTTGTAAGTAGTTAGGGCCACCGGCTTTAGGGCCTGTACCAGATAAACCACGGCCACCGAAAGGTTGTACGCCAACAATCGCACCGATCATATTACGGTTGATGTAAACGTTACCTGCACGTGACATTTTCGCTAAGTACTCGCAGCGCTCTTCGATACGTGAGTGCACACCCATGGTTAAGCCAAAGCCAGTGCCATTGATTTGATCTATCACATTATCAAGCTCTGTGCCTTTGAAGCGGATGATATGTACACACGGGCCAAAAACTTCGCGTTTAAGCACCGATAAATCTTTGATCTCGTATAAACGAGGTGCAAAGAAATAAGCACCGTTTTCGCTGTTATCAGGAATTGCACATTCATAGTGAAGTGTTGCATTACCTTTTAAGTACTCAACGTGGTCAGTTAAGTTTTTAAGTGCTTTTTCGTCGATAACAGGACCGATATCCGTTGAAAGTAATGAAGGGTCGCCAACGTGAAGCTCTTTTAAAGCGCCTTTAAGCATCTCAATGATGCCATCAGCAACATCTTCTTGTAAGAATAATACACGTAGTGCAGAACAGCGTTGACCAGCACTTTGGAAACCTGAACTGATCACATCATCAACAACTTGTTCTGGTAGAGCTGTTGAGTCAACGATCATACAGTTTTGACCACCGGTTTCAGCGATAAGCGGTACTTGAATATCGTTACGCGCAGCAAGTGTTTGCGAAATGAGAGTCCCTGTTTCTGTAGAACCTGTGAACATAACAGCTTGAATTCGCTCATCAGGAACGATAGTTTTACCTACTTCGCTACCACGAGCAATAACAGGTTGTACAACATGCTCTGGTAAACCTACAGATAGCATAAGTTCAATGGTACGAAGAGCAATTAGGCTGGTTTGCTCAGCAGGTTTAGCAATAACTGTGTTACCAGTTACGATTGCTGCGGCAACTTGACCTAAGAAGATTGCAAGCGGGAAGTTCCATGGGCTGATACATAAGATCACACCACGCGCTTCAAAGCGTTCATCTTCTGATAGTTCCTCAGCGCGTGCTGCGTAGTAGCGGCAGAAATCCACTGCTTCACGAACTTCATCGATACCATCTTGGGTAATTTTACCTGCTTCTTTAATACAAATAGCGACAAGTTCATCGTGGTGACGCTCTAGGATATCAGCAACGCGGCGTAGTAAGTTTGCGCGCTCTTTAACAGGTGTCTGTGACCATGATTCAAATGCTTTCTCTGCATTTTCTAAAAGTGCAGTCATCTCTTCTGATGATTGTAATTTCACATGACCAATGATTTCTTTATGGTTTGCAGGGTTCTTCACAGGGATAGAACCTTCAGGCACATCGCTTAATTCAATACGATGCTCTTCAAACCACGTATCAAGGTTTTCTTTAAATGGTGTGATTACATTGATGTCAGTCAAGTCCATGCCTTTTGAGTTAGCACGTTCTTCACCATATAAATCAATTGGCATTTTAATTTGCGTATTGTATTTATTACGTAAACCTTGCAGCGTTTCGACAGGATCAGGTAATAGTGATTCAACAGGCTTTGTGGTATCAACTATCGCATTTACGAATGATGAATTAGCACCGTTTTCTAATAAACGACGTACTAAGTACGCAAGTAAGTCTTCGTGCTGACCAACTGGTGCGTAAACACGACATTGAATTTTTTCTTTCTCAACGATTTGATCAAATAATGACTCGCCCATACCGTGCAAGCGTTGGAACTCAAAACCTTCGTTGTCGCCTTTCGCGACTTCTAAAATTGTTGCTGCAGTATATGCGTTGTGAGTAGCAAATTGCGGATACAGAACATCACGAGCTTCAAGTAGTTTGATAGCACACGCTTTGTAAGAAACGTCAGTGGTCGCTTTACGTGTGAATACAGGGTAGTGATCTAAACCATCTTGCTGAGTCGTTTTGATTTCGGTATCCCAGTATGCGCCTTTTACAAGGCGAACCATTAATTTACGACCAACGCGACGAGCAAGTTCTGCAACCCACTCAACCACAAAAATAGCGCGTTTTTGATATGCTTGAACTGCTAAACCAAAGCCGTTCCAGTTACCTAAATCGTCATCGCTAAATACTGCTTCAATCACATCTAGTGAGATATCTAAACGGTCAGCTTCTTCAGCATCAACAGTAAAGCCGATATCGTAGCTTTTCGCTGCAAGCGCAAGCTCTTTTAATTTAGGTACGATTTCAGCGATAACACGCTCGCGATGAGTGAATTCATAGCGCGGGTGAATTGCAGATATCTTAACTGAGATACCCGGGCTTTTGATTGGACCACGGCCATTTGCCGCTTTACCAATTGCGTGGATAGCAGTCATATAGCTTTGGAAGTAACGCTCAGCATCTTTCATGGTGCGCGCGCCTTCACCTAGCATATCGTATGAATATACGTAGCCTTTTTGCTCTTTATCCGCTGCACGTTCAATTGCTTCGTCAATAGTACGACCCATAACGAATTGCTTACCCATGATCTTCATCGCGAAGTTCACAGATTTACGAATAACAGGCTCACCTAGACGACCTATTGTTTTCTTAAGCACACCGAACTGTTGCTCTTTCGATTTGTCGCTGTAATTAACCATTTTACCGGTTACTAACAGACCCCAAGATGAGGCGTTTACAAATAAAGAATCGCTGCTACCTAAATGAGAGCTCCAGTCACCTTTAGCAAGTTTGTCACGAATTAGTGACTCTTGCGTCGCTTTATCTGGAACGCGTAATAGTGCTTCTGCAAGACACATTAAAACAACGCCTTCTTCACTTGAAAGTGAAAACTCATTTAATAGTGCATCTACACCGCTTTGACCATCCTGATCGCGACGGATATTTAAAACCATTTGACGAGCACGTTCCCACGCTCGGCTACGCGCTTTCACGCCTACTTCAGCCAAAGGCAAAATGTGATCAATAACCGCATTTTCGTCAATACGGTAGAAATCACGGATCTTTTGTCTAATTGGACATTCAGTTGTCAAATCGCCATTAAATAGCATATGTAACCCTCTGGTGTGTGGAGTCTAAAAAATGAACTAATTGCATTTCTTACCATTGATATAATTCGTGCATTCTAATTAAAATCCAGCAGAATATGCTGGTTAAATTTTTCGATTTACGATAATTTACAGGGCATACCGTTAACTTAGCCGCATAAAATTCTGTTATGACCAGTCCGAATAGATTACGCATGTTAGATCGCATCGATTTAGCAATTTTAGACGCTCTGCAAAAAAATGGCAGAATATCGAACGTAAACCTCGCAAAACAGGTAAACCTGAGCCCAAGCCCGTGTCTAGACCGTGTAAAACGTTTAGAGCAAGAAGGCTACATCGAAGGCTACTACGCAAAGCTTAGCGAAGGTAAACTTAACCAGAGCTTGTTAGCGCACGTGCAAGTATCCTTGGTGACATCTAATACATCTGTTTTTAAAGTGTTTCGCGAGTATATTTTAAATATTCCTCAAGTCGTTGAATGTGACATGGTTGCTGGTGGCTATGACTATTTATTAAAAGTGCGAGTCTCAGATATGGATGAATACCGCCAAGTGCTTGGAGATTTAGTTGATATTCCGGGGGTTGGTACACATCATACTTATATGGTTATCGAAAAAATTAAACAAGATACCGGACTTAGATTCGATATATAGATACAAAAAAAGCACCAATAGGTGCTTTTTTGCAGTTTTACCGGTTATGCCCAGCCGTCATAGCGTTTACGGCGAGATAACACTACAGTTAGGATAATGCCTAACAGTAAACCAATAAATGCAATGGCACCGCCATAAGTTAATAGCTGGCGTTTCTCTTTAGCACTTGCGGTTTGTTTTGCATTACGCTCAGACTCGATGGTGTTCTTAAGGGTTTCGATTTGCTTGCTAAGTGCTAGGTTTTGATCTGTCAGTGCTCTATTTTGTTCTTGTAATTGCGGCAGCTCAATCTCTGCTTGACGAAGTTGCTCTTGCATTAACGTCATATCATTATTTAGGGCTTGAAATTGTTGTTGGATACCTGCATTTTCGGTTACGAATTTTGCTTCTACCCAGCCTTCACGATCTTTATCATCACGAATTTTAAAGTAACCATTATCTTCATCCGATAACAACATAACTTGTGTACCTGCATCGACTGAGCCCAGTATACGGTAGTTTTTGCTTGGACCAGAGTGCATAAAGGTGTACAGGTTATCGACTATATAGGCGGTGTTTTGGCTGTCGCTGCTTGGCGCTTCTTCTGCGTAACTAATAAAAGAGGTGGCCGCAAGGAGCAACCCAAAAATACACTGTTTTAACATCAATCTACCTTGTTAATGTGATCTTGCCTAGAAGTGGCTAAATTTATAATTTCTTTAAGTATAGAGATAGTAGGGATTTCAACTATCAATAGCAAGGCTGATATTGTAATCCGTGATTAGACTTGGTCGCAAAAATCAGGAAAAAATTTGCATTAAGTAGCTGCTTTGTTTATTTTGAGCACTTATTTATTTTAAATGTACTCCGCAAAACGAATGGATACTGAGATAGAACTGAAGTTTTTGGTGTCAGATGCCGTTGTTCCACTGATCCCCGCATTAATTACCCAATTTGCAAAAACCGTTACTAATAAACCGTCGCGAAGCTTACAAAATGCTTATTACGATACGCCAAGCCGAGAATTACGTGCTTTAGATATTGGCCTACGTACTCGTTGTTGCGATAGTGATTGTGAGCAAACCATCAAACTTGCCGGCGAAGTGGTTGGTGGTCTTCATCAGCGCCCTGAATACAACTTGCCACTCACAGGTAATCGCCCTGATTTACTTGCTTTTGATGCCGCTATTTGGCCGCATGGAATGCAAGTGTCTGCCATTGCTGAGAATCTATACCCAATTTTTAGTACAAATTTCATTCGCCGTACATGGTTACTCGAAACCGAAAATGGTGCAAAAATTGAAGTGGTGTTAGATAAAGGTGAAGTTGCTGCATCGGGTCAGGTTGAGCCAATTTCTGAACTTGAAATCGAACTTATCGAAGGTAGCCGCAATGAACTGTTTGCATTAGCGGATAAATTAGTTAGTGAGAGTCATGTTCGCTTAGGTCTTTATTCTAAAGCTGCACGTGGTTATGGGCTTGCCGATGACAAGCCATTAAAAGCAAGTAAATCAATCGGCTTTGTGCCGTTAAAACGTGATGCTACGCAAGAGCAAGCATTAATCGAAAGTATCAACTACGCGATTCGTTTTGTACAAAAACATGAAGCGTGTTACTTCATTAAACCGAGTTTAAAAACGCTTAAGCGTGTGACCGACGGTATTCGTTTAATTCGTCATACATTTTGGCTTTTTGACGACATTGTTAGCAAAGACGACACTGAATCATTGCGCACTGAGTTAAAGTGGTTATTAAGTGAATTAGCTTGGGTTGAAAATGCAATTCAGCTAAAAACGTACACCTCAAAGCGCCATGCATACTACAAAAAAATCAACAGTGCGCCAGAGCTCACACAGGTTATTAATGACTTAAAAGAACTACAGCCAAGCATTGACGATATTGAAACACTATTCCATAGCACCCGGTACAACCGCTTGCTATTACAGCTAACGACGTGGTTAATTGAAAAGCAATGGCGCAAATCATGGGGGCAAGCTGAGTTTCAGGCTGCGGAAAAACCGGTTGCCGATATTGCTAAGCGTTTATTTGCTAAAGATTGGCACGACATGCACGAGCTCATTCCTGATCAGCAAGTGTTTACAGATAAAGATTATTTGGCACTGCGCACGCGTCTTGAAAACTCATTACTTAGCGGCAACTGCTTAGGGGCTTTGTTCGATAGAGAGGATCGAAATGAGTTTCGTATGCCGTGGGTCGATATCTCGCATGGTATTTATGAATTAAGTACCCTTGAGTACTTAAAGCAATTATGTGCAGGACAAGACGACTT
The DNA here is from genome assembly GCA_013391845.1 of Pseudoalteromonas shioyasakiensis. NCBI lineage: Bacteria > Pseudomonadati > Pseudomonadota > Gammaproteobacteria > Alteromonadales > Pseudoalteromonadaceae > Pseudoalteromonas > Pseudoalteromonas shioyasakiensis. The sequence goes on along the minus strand of CP058414.1, from coordinate 3,406,539 downwards.
AGAGCTGACAAAAATTCAATCATGGCTTGATCAAAAGTCTGAATTTTTAGTGAGTGCAATGGAGCAAAGTCGCCACGCTTCATTTAATACAGACCCTTACTGGCTGTAAATCAATGCGCTTTGGCCTATGGATTGGGTTAGCATGGTTGAGTTTATCGGCATTTGCTAATCCTATCGAATGGAAAACTTACAAACAGCAAGACGATATTAAAGTTAGCTATAAAAAACACGACTCTGGCATTGTAGAAATTAATGCCTCTGTGCTGGTTAAAAATGCCAAAGCAAGTGACTTTATGGCGTTGTTAAGTGATACCGACAATGCACCAAATTGGCTTGAAAATGTAAAAAGCGTGACTTTAATGGAGCGCTTAAGCCCCTCGGAAACGCTTGTTTACACCCATTTTAATTCGCCTTGGCCGGTGTCAGACCGAGATTTAGTGAGTTACTCTTGTTATCATGCTTTGGATGAACACAAAACAGAGTTACAAATCAAAAGCCAACCGTATGCAAAAGCCGAAGTTGCAGGCATTGTGCGTATTAAAGACCTTACCGCTTATTGGCGTTTAGAAGAGCAACAAAGCAATTTGTTGGTACGCCATCAAGCCTATGCAGATCCAAGTGGCTCAATTCCCCGCTGGTTAAGTAATAAAGTGTCGTTAAAAAGCGTCTATAAAACTCTAGAAGCACTCCGAGAACAATTAGCTAATAATCAATTTTCTCGTATCAAATCACCCAGCCGTATCGGTTCATGCCCTCATTTTGAGTAGTAATACAAAAATATTACATATAATTACAATAGATTGATTGAATTCGTTCCTTTTTTAAGTACACTCTGTTTCGTTTTTATTACAGGGATATTGTATTTATGGAACTTAAGCCGTTTGCTACAAGTCGGTGGTATGCCTTTGTTGAGGAAAATACTCGGTTGGCAATGTTATGGCTAGCTGGTGTCACTTTATTTATGGCATTTAGAGTGTTTTTCTTATTCTATTTTTATGACCATCTTAGTAGTCCTTTAACACTCGATACATTTGCAACGACATTAAAAGCAGGCTTTGCCTTTGATTCTGCTGCTGCTGGTGTTTGCTTAGCAATTCCATTTATTTTTAACTGTTTCTTACAACCAATTCGAAAATCGCATTGGGTTGCTAGTGTTCGTCATTACAGTGCTCAGATATATCTTAGTTTAAGCGTGTTACTATGTGTTGTTAGTGTGACCTACATAGCTGAGTATGGTAGTCAGTTTAATTACTTCATGTTTGAAGGGCTGCATGACGATCAGGCCGCAATTCTCAAGACAGTCGCTATGCAATATAAACCATGGGGTAGTGTCATTACATTATGTGTTTTATTGTATTTTTCATTTAACATTTGCAATTGGATTAATCGGCATCAGCTTCATGTGCTGAGTAATTTGTTTACGGATTGTAAAGTCAAGCGCACAGTGCTTGTTATAATCATGGTTGTTTTAACAATTTGTGCTGTAAGAGGGTCTTTTGAATCTCGCCCTGCAATGCGCAAATGGTCTGCAGTGACACCAGATCCTTTCGCCAATAACTTAGTCATAAATCCGTTGAGAAGCTTTATATACGCAATCAGAGATTATAATGAACTTCAGAGTCATGGCGCTAACTCCAAGAATCCTTATTTAGCTAATGATCAATCTATTAGCGAACCGCTAATTAATTTAAAGCATACTACAACTGGCGTACTTACTACGCAGCCATCGAGAATATTTCTTATCATAATGGAAAGTTATGATTCGTGGCCATTGCAAGAAAAGTATTTTGGGCTAGGTCTTACAACACAGTTACAAAAACTGGCTGAAAAAGGTTTGTATTTCCCAGATGCATTGCCTGCAGCGAGTAGCACAATGAACTCGCTTTCAAGCATCTTATCCGGCATTCCTTATGCAGGCGTTAATATGAGCAAGATTGGCCCACAAAAACCAGCTAGTCCAATGTCGTTATTCGAGCAATTGGAACAGCAAGGCTATCGCAGCCAGTTTTTTTATGGGGGGTTATTGTCTTGGCAGAATATTGGGACATACGCAAAATCACAAGGTGTTGATAGATTATATTCAGCAGCAGACATGGGAGGTAAAGGTTCAGCAGGTGTGTGGGGTATAGATGATCAACAACTATTCGAACTGGTTGCTAATAAAGCGAAAGAAAATACCTTTAATGTTGTAATGACAACCAGTTATCACGGGCCTTTTAATTTAAATTTAAAACAGTATGGCTACCCCTTGGAGTCTATTGATGATTACCCTTCAGCATTACGATGGTTAAACTCAGAACTTTTGTCGCCCTATACACTTGGCCACCTTTGGTATGCGGACCATATGCTTGGAGAGTTTGTTGATAAGATGGAGTCGCAATACCCTGATGCACTTTTTGTTATTACTGGCGATCATTACAGCCGTCGTTACATTCATGACCAGCCTAATTTATATGAACTCACTCATGTACCCATTGTTTTTTATGGTCAAGCTATACAGCAACTAAAGGCAGAACCGCAGCTGGCCAGCCATATGGATATTGCTCCTACTATTTTGAATTTGGTGGCAAAGCCAAATAGTGCATTCTATAGCGTTGGTAAATCACTATTATCACCAACAACAGACCGGACAATTTTTGGCTTTCAGACAGCTCGCAAAGGACAACAATTATGGCGAGGTGACTTTTCGGGGATTTATGAATATCATTTGATCAACGAAAAGCAGCGATATGATGTGCGTTACAACAAACAAAGCACACCTTTTGCAAAAATAGATAACGCAACATTCAACGCATATAACCAATATATGGGCATAGCGTGGCACTTGTTGCTAAAAGGCGAGCAGTAGGAAAAGCATGAAAGAACCAAAAATTCCCTTGGTTAATAAGCCAAATGGTATTGGTATTGGACGCATTTTTAAAGCAACTAAATGTTCAGTTAAAGGATTTAAAGCGGCATTTAAAGAAGAGTCCGCATTTCGCTCTGAAATCTACCTAGGGGTGTGTTTATTACCTTTATCAGTCGTGCTTGCACAGTCGTTGAATCATTGGTTAGTGCTGTTTATTCCTTACTTATTACTATTAATCGTCGAGTTACTTAACTCGTCAATAGAAGCACTGACTGACCGAGTAGGGATTGAGTATCATGTATTATCAGGGCGTGCTAAAGATATGGCTTCAGCGGCAGTGACATTGGCGTTGCTAATTCTAGCCTTAGTCTGGGGTGTGGCAGTTTACGAAAAAATTATAAGTTATCTTTAAATCAGATAAGCCAGAAATAAAAAAAAGCGCCGAAGCGCTTTTTTATTTTATCTAACCTATTACAGACCAGCTGCTGCGCGAAGTGCGTCTGCTTTGTCTGTGCGCTCCCAAGGGAACTCTTCACGACCGAAGTGACCGTAAGCCGCAGTCGGTTGATAGATAGGACGCTCAAGATCAAGCATATGGATTAAGCCGTAAGGGCGAAGATCGAAGTGCTCACGTACTAATTCGATTAGACGCGCTTCTTCTAATTTACCTGTACCAAATGTCTCGATACTGATTGATGTTGGCTCTGCAACACCGATAGCGTAAGAAACTTGTAGCTCACATTTATCAGCAAGGCCAGCAGCAACCACGTTTTTAGCAACGTAACGTGCAGCGTATGCAGCGCTGCGGTCAACTTTTGATGGATCTTTACCAGAGAATGCACCACCACCGTGACGAGCCATACCACCGTATGTATCAACGATGATTTTACGACCTGTAAGACCACAGTCACCCATTGGGCCACCGATTACGAAACGGCCAGTTGGGTTGATGAAGAACTTAGTTGCGCTTGAGATAAGCTCAGCAGGAAGAACCGGTTTAATGATAGTTTCCATTACCGCTTCAACTAAGTCGTTTTGTGAGATTGAATCACAGTGTTGAGTTGAAAGAACAACTGCATCAATGCCAACAGGCTTGCCATTTTCGTATGCAAACGTTACTTGAGATTTTGCATCTGGGCGTAACCAGTTAAGCTCACCGCTTTTACGAACTTCAGCTTGACGCTGAACTAGACGGTGTGAATAAGTGATTGGTGCAGGCATTAAAACGTCAGTTTCGTTACATGCATAACCGAACATTAGACCTTGGTCACCAGCACCTTGCTCTTCAGGACGAGCACGGTCAACACCTTGGTTGATGTCTGGAGATTGCTTACCGATAGTGTTTAGGATTGCACAAGAGTCAGCATCGAAACCCATGTCAGAGTGCGTGTAACCGATTTCACGTACTGTTTTACGTGTGATTTCTTCGATATCAACCCAAGCGCTAGTTGTGATTTCACCACCAACCATCACCATACCAGTTTTAACGTAAGTCTCACATGCAACACGGGCATGAGAATCTTGCTCTAAGATAGCATCTAGAACCGCGTCAGAGATTTGGTCCGCGATTTTATCCGGATGACCTTCAGAAACAGATTCAGAAGTAAATAAATGTTTTGCCATTGTATTTCTGCTCACAAATATTGCGCTTCACAAACGTCGGTAATAGCGCTAAAAAATTAAGGGGCGTATTTTATCTAAAACAAATATGTTTGCATAGTAATTTTACGCCTAGACGTCCATTTAAAATTACTAATAACGTATTGTTCTTAATAAACGCCCATAATTGGTGCATTTAATGCGGATTTTTAATTGCACTGTACCCTTACAATAAGTAAGAATGGGGCTTCATAAACAACCAGCGCAAATACATAAAGGTAGGAGAATTCATGCCATCACGCAAAGAACTTGCAAATGCTATTCGCGTCTTATCAATGGACGCAGTACAACAGGCCAAATCTGGCCACCCTGGCGCCCCTATGGGCATGGCAGATATCGCGGAAGTACTATGGCGCGATTATCTAAAGCACAACCCTACGAATCCAGAGTGGGCAGACCGCGATCGATTTATTCTTTCAAATGGTCACGGTTCAATGCTGATCTATTCTCTACTGCACTTAAGTGGCTATGACTTACCACTAGAAGAAATTAAAAACTTCCGTCAAATGCACTCAAAAACACCAGGTCACCCAGAGTATGGTTACGCTCCTGGTATTGAGACTACTACGGGCCCATTAGGTCAAGGGATCACAAATGCAGTGGGCATGGCAATCGCCGAAAAAGCGCTAGCTGCACAGTTTAACCGTGAAGGCCACGATATTGTTGATCACTTCACGTACGCATTCATGGGCGATGGCTGCTTAATGGAAGGTATTTCTCACGAAGCCTGTTCATTGGCGGGTACATTAGGCCTAGGTAAACTAGTTGCGTTTTGGGATGACAATGGCATCTCAATTGATGGTGAAGTAGAAGGTTGGTTCAGCGATGACACACCAGCACGCTTCAAAGCATACGGCTGGCACGTAGTAAGCGATGTAGATGGGCATAACCCAGATGCAATTCGCGCCGCAATCGAAGAAGCTCGCAGCATTACTGATAAGCCATCACTCATTTGTTGTAAAACAGTGATTGGTTACGGTTCACCTAACAAATCAGGTAGCCATGACTGTCACGGTGCACCTCTAGGCGAAGACGAAATTAAAGCATCTCGTGAGTTCCTAGGTTGGACTGGCGATGCATTTGAGATCCCTGCTGATATCTACAGCGAGTGGGATGGCAAAGAAAAAGGTAAGCAACTAGAAGCAAGCTGGGACGAAAAATTTGCCGCTTACGCAAGCGCATACCCTGAACTTGCTGCTGAGTTTAAACGCCGTACAAATGGTGAGTTACCAGCTGATTGGGCTGAAAAGTCACAAGCTTACATCGAAGAGTTACAAGCAAACCCAGCAAACCCAGCAACTCGTAAAGCATCACAAAATGCATTAAACGCGTTTGGTCCATTATTACCAGAATTCATGGGTGGCTCTGCTGACCTTGCTGGTTCAAACTTAACACTTTGGGATGGTTCAAAAGGCTTAGAAGCAAACGATGCAAGCGGTAACTATATTTTCTACGGTGTACGTGAATTTGGTATGTCAGCGATTATGAATGGTATTGCACTGCACAAAGGCTTTATCCCTTACGGCGCTACTTTCTTAATGTTCATGGAATACGCTCGTAACGCAGTACGTATGGCGGCATTAATGAAGCAGCCGAGCATCTTCGTATACACGCATGATTCAATTGGTTTAGGTGAAGATGGTCCAACGCACCAACCAGTAGAGCAAATTGCTAGCATGCGTTTAACGCCAAACTTAGTGAACTGGCGCCCATGTGACCAAGTTGAGTCTGCAATTGCGTGGCAACAAGCTATTGAACGTAAAGATGGCCCAACGTCACTGATTTTCACTCGCCAAGGCCTTGAGCAACAAACGCGAACTGCACAGCAGTTAGCTGATGTGAAAAAAGGTGGTTACGTACTTAGCTGTGACGGTGAGCCAGAACTTATCCTTATCGCAACGGGCTCTGAAGTACAGCTTGCACAAGATGCCGCTGCAGAACTTCGTTCACAAGGTAAAAAAGTACGCGTGGTATCTATGCCTTCAACTGATCTATTTGATGAGCAAGACGCTGCATATAAAGAAAGCGTACTACCAGCAAGCGTAACACGCCGCGTAGCAATCGAAGCGGGCATCGCAGACTACTGGTACAAATACGTAGGCCTAAATGGCGCAGTAGTAGGTATGACAACATTCGGTGAGTCAGCACCGGCAGGCGAACTATTCAAGCACTTTGGTTTCACTGTTGAAAACATCGTAAACAAAGCAAACGCTTTGTTCTAAGCTTTAGCCGCTAAAATTTAAAAGCCCGCCCTGTATAACCACAGCGCGGGCTTTTTTATGGCGATTTAAAGAGCAGAGTGAAACCTAACGGTTTTAGCTCTCAGCTTTCAGCCGTCAGCTTTAAAAATTCCTCACCGTAGGCGTGAAATTTATTTGGCGGGAAAAGTCATGTTTCTAAGTTAAATACCAGAAGTCAGATTTGAGTTTGCTACTTTCGCCTTTTAAATGAAGGCTATGCGCCAAAAATTGGATTCACATCCATACTTTTGTGGAGAATACGGATAATCTCAATATTTTGACTGCCGATTTGACGATAAAAGATTACGTGGCTTCCTTGTGGAAATTTTCTGTAGCTATCGCGAATTTCGTCACAGTCTTTATCAATTTCAGGGTTTTCGGCTAATAGCCAGAATATGTCATCAAACTGTTTTAGATAAATATTTCGCTGTTTACGACCCCTGCGTCGAGATGTAAACAAGGCTGCATCTTTTAAATCAGATTTTGCCTTGTTAGTTAACTAAAATGGCCTCATTTTATTTCATTTTTATCTAATTCATTGATAAACGAATCAAGGTCATAATCCGCAACTCCACTATTTTCACCTTCAATAAGTAATTGGCGTAAAGTGTTCATTTTCGTTTTTTGGCTTTCAAGTAAACGTAAAGCGGCGCGTATGACTTCACTTGCTGAGCCATAGCGACCGCTTTGGAGTTGATTAGCAATAAAACTGTCAAAATGGTCACCCAAAGTAATGCTAGTGTTTTTAGCCATGATATAGCCCTTAATACCAATAGATACCTAAATATGGTATCGGTTTGAGCTTGGATGCAAGGCGCGTTACAAAGCGTTAAAGCCATATTCTTTGAGGTTCCATTAAAACGATCCATTCAGATACTCGCGCTAAAGCCTGTCCTACAACAATTGTACGATCTTACAGCTAATCCGGCTTGATTATTTCTCACCCAGCCCTACTTGAATACTAAACCGACAACTGGCAATGTCTATACGTTAATAACAAAACATCTCAGGAGTAAGTATGACTCAGTTTGACAGTGTAAGTGTTGTAAAAAAAGCGAATGTCTATTTTGATGGAAAAGTTTCGAGCCGTGTTGTGCTATTTGCCGATGGTAGCACTAAAACATTGGGCTTTATGCAGCCAGGAGAATTTGAGTTCGGCACAAATCAAAAAGAGCACATGGAGCTGCTAGCGGGAGAGTGGCAAGTATTACTGCCTGGCGAAACACAGTGGCAAACCATGAAGGCGGGAGATTCATTTAATGTAGACGCGAACGTTACCTTCCGCGTCAAGGTAACTGATTTCGCAGATTATTGTTGCTCGTACACTTAATGAGCAGATGTTAACCTCTCTGAACAGCCCGTGTGGTGCGGGCTTTTGCATACTTTATCCGCAACGCATGATCTAAATCATCAGTGGTTACAATCAATTACTAATTATCTGCAATTTTCGCTTGTGTTAATTCAATTCGCCCCCAATACTAACTGTGAGGTAACAATAAAAAAGGATACCCTATGAAGATTAATATTTCTGGTCATCATGTTGACGTTACTGACTCTGTAAGAGAGCACATCAACGAGAAGTTCTCGAAAATTGCAAGCCATTTTCCATCACTAATATCTCTTGATATTATTCTTTCAAAAGAACATCACAAACATCAAGCTGAGATCAGCACAACCTATGAAGGCGCAAGTTTATCAGTAAAAGCTGAGGATGATGTGATGTACCCAGCAATTGCAAGTGCCGCAAAAAAACTAGATGCATCACTTAAGCATCGTAAAGGGCAAATGAAAGCCAAACTACACGAAAAGCCGGTCAGTACTACACCGGAAATTGCCCACGAAATCATTCAGGAAATGAATCTGAGCTAATTATAATTCGCCAGTCCAAGTGACTAGCCTTAAAACTTAACCTAAAAAAGCCAACCGTTGCGAAACGCTTGGCTTTTTTAGTTTTATTATTCAGCCTTCAGCCGTCACTCAGGTTGAAATTCAAAAAGTTAGCGAGTTACTAGGGGAAAGAGTAAAGTTTGCGAGATACGAGACGTAGGAGGCGTTTTAACGCCGAACAAAAATGGAGATATTAGATATCAGTCGTTAGAAGTCAGATTAAAAAAACCAACGAGTAGCGAGTTACTTGACACAAGTGGTAGGTAGTCTAGTGTTGCTAACTTGCTAACTTGCTAACTTGCTAACTTGCTAACTTGCTAACTTGCTAACTTGCTAACTTGCTAACTTGCTAACTTGCTAACTTGCTAACTTGCTAACTTGCTCTGCTTCCAATCTCACCTAAAACGCTGTAAGTTGCTTGTAACTAAGAATAAAACACACAAAGCGTATGCAATCAGCAGTATCAAATTGGCAATCTAAATTAAATGCTCTAGGGCCGGGTATTTTAATGGCTACAGCCGCCATTGGTGGCTCACATCTAGTAGCATCAACACAAGCAGGGTCGTTATTCGGCTGGCAGCTATTTTGGCTAATCATTGTAGTAAACGTATTGAAGTACCCATTCTTTCGATTTGGCATGGAGTACACACTCGCGACTAAGCAAAGTTTAGTTGAGGGCTATAAGCAAAAAGGGCCTGGGTATTTCTATAGTTTTATTGCGCTTAATATTGTTGCCGCTGTGGTGAACACTGCAGGGGTTTTATTATTAACGGCTAGCCTGCTGCACTACGCATTACCTATTACTATTTCTGTAACCTTATTATGCTGGCTGATTTTGGCTGTATGTTTGCTTATTTTGTTATTGGGGCACTTTAAAGCGCTCGATAATGTTTCTAAGCTAATTATGGGGCTGCTAACGGTTACAACAGTAGCTGCGTTGATAGTAGCGATTAATAATGGCGTTATGAATAATGGAACAGCGGCGTCTGTTGACTATGTGGGCCCGTCGCCTTATGAACTTGCCATGCTTGGCTTTATGGTTGCTTTGATGGGCTGGATGCCTGCACCTATCGAAATATCAGCAATTAGCTCACTGTGGCTAAAAGAAAAGCAGCAGCAACAAGCGGTGACAAAACAACAAGGCTTGTTTGATTTTAATTTGGGTTACTGGCTTACCGCAGCACTGGCGCTCGTGTTTTTCTCACTAGGTGTATTAGTGCAATATGGCCAAGCACAAGCTGTGCAATTAGGTGGCGTGGCCTTTGCTAAGCAGCTAATTGATATGTATGCCCTCACTATGGGCGAGTGGGCAAGGCCGCTGGTTTCGGGTATCGCTTTTTTATGTATGTTTGGTACTACGCTAACAGTGCTTGACGGCTACGCCAGAACATTAAATGAGTCGCATAAACTGCTATCGATTAAACAATCTAAACATAGTTTAAATATGTGGTTATTACTGCAAGCATTTGCTGGCATGGCAGTGATTTTATTTTTTAAATCAGCCCTTGGGCCAATGCTTACTTTTGCAATGACCCTCGCTTTTGTAACGACTCCCGTATTTGCATGGCTGAACTTTAGTTTAGTGCGCTCAGAAACCTAGCATTCATCACTCACCCTTATTACGTACCCTAAGCTGGCTGGGTTTGCTTTATTTAGTTGGCTTTGCACTGGTGTTTTTGGTTTGGAAGGTAATGTAAAGGGAGCTATCAGCTTTCAGCCGTCAGCTGACGGCTCTAACTCAACTCCCTAATGGCATTACTAATCCCGTCTAGCGTGAGTGGGTACATGCGGTTGTCCATTAGCTGCTTTATAAAATCAATCGATTGATAATAGCGCCAGTGTTCAACAGGTTGTGGGTTGAGCCAAGCGACTTTATCAAAGTGATTAGTTATGCGATTTAGCCAGGCACTGCCAGGCTCTTCATTCCAATGTTCTACGCTGCCACCGGGGTAGGCTATTTCGTAGGGCCCCATAGTGGCATCGCCAACAAAGATCACCTTGTAGTCGCTGGTGAACTTGTTAATCAAGGTCATGGTATCAATCACATTTGAGTGGCGACGTTCGTTGTCTTGCCAAACATGTTCATATAAACAGTTGTGAAAATAGTAAAACTCAAGGTGTTTAAACTCGCTGTGTGCAGCGCTAAATAACTCTTCACAGGTATGAATGTAATCATCCATTGAACCGCCGATATCAAACAGCATCAATACTTTTACTGCATTGTGGCGCTCTGGAGCCATTTTTACATCTAGCATACCGCCTTGCTTTGCCGTTGCGCGGATAGTTTCGGTTAGATCGAGTGTATCGCTGGCACCAGTGCGGGCAAATTTACGCAGTTTTTTAAGAGCAAGTTTAATGGTGCGAGAACCTATTTCACGGTCGCTATCAAGGTTTCGGTAGCTGCGTTTATCCCATACTTTCACTGCACGGCGATGTCGATTACCGTCTTGACCTATTCGCACACCTTCTGGGTTATAACCATAGGCGCCAAATGGCGAAGTGCCACCAGTACCCACCCACTTATTACCCCCAGCATGGCGCTTTTGTTGCTCTTCAAGGCGTTGCTTGAGGGTTTCCATGAGTTTATCAAGGCCGCCCATGGCTTGTAATTGCGCTTTTTCTTCTTCGCTTAAATGCTTTTCAAACTCTTTACGCAGCCAATCATCAGGCAAGGCATGTTGTTGTTTTAAGCTTTCGAGAAGATCAAGGTCAGCGACTCCACTAAAGTAATCAGCAAAGGCTTTATCAAAACGGTCAAAATGGGTTTCATCTTTAACCATGATGGTACGCGCTAAGTAATAAAACGCGTCAACGTCTGCAAAAATAACCCCTTGCTTGAGCGCATTGATCAAATCAAGTAGCTCTCGCAAACTAACTGGTAAGCGGTATTCGCGAAGCTTAAAGAAAAACGCAATTAACATCTTAACGGCGGCTCATAAAAGCAAGTTTTTCGATTAAGCTAATGTCTTGCTCGTTCTTTAATAACGCCCCAAACATCGGCATTAAGCCACCTTTTTGGCTTTTATCATGCAGTGTTTTAGCGTCTATATCTTCAGCCATCAGTAGCTTTAACCAATCAAGCAATTCGCTGGTTGATGGCTTTTTCTTAATGCCGTTTACTTCACGTAGATTAAAGAACACCTCAAGTGCTTGGCGAACTAAATCTTGTTTAACGTGAGGGTGGTGTACATCGATAATCTGTGCCATTTCTTCGCTACTTGGAAAATCAATGTAATGGAAAAAACAACGACGTAAAAAGGCATCTGGCAGCTCTTTTTCGTTATTCGAGGTAATGATCACAATCGGACGTTGCTTAGCAATCACTCGCTCGCCGGTTTCATAAACATGAAACTCCATTTTATCGAGTTCTAATAGCAAGTCGTTTGGAAATTCGATATCGGCTTTGTCGATTTCATCAATCAATAGCACTGGGCGTTTATTATGTTGCTCTCCATAGGTAAAGGCTTGCCATAATTTGCCTTTTACAATGTAGTTGCTGATATCGTGCACACGCTCATCACCTAACTGACTGTCGCGCAGGCGTGATACCGCATCATATTCATAAAGGCCTTGCTGCGCTTTAGTGGTTGATTTGATGTGCCATTGAATCAGCGTGGTGTCTAAGCTTTTCGCAAGCTCTTCCGCCAGCATGGTCTTGCCTGTGCCTGGCTCACCTTTTATAAGCAGGGGTTTTTCGAGCAAGATTGCTGCGTTAACCGCTTGTTTTAATGAGTTACTGGCAATGTAGTTATCGGTTGAATTAAAAAGCACGATGTCACCTTATCTGGTCTGAGCAGTGATTAATAACGTCATGATGCCACAGTTAGACGACGTCTGAAAGGTATGCAAAACGCGGTACAGTTTTCCCCTCTACAATGACTGTTTCTGTAAACATACTGAGCGGGCGTGCCCACATACCAAATTCTCCGTATAGCGCTTGGTAAATTACCAGTGGCTCATTGCTTTCGCTATGAGTAGCAACATATTCAACTTTATATTTTGGGCCTTTGTAATGTTGGTAAATACCAGGTTTGATTGTCATGTGTTTATCTCGCATCTTGGAGTCATTTGGGTATAATTGCAGTTTGCACATTATACGCTGAAACAAACTGCCTAAACTATGAATTATATTTCGTTAGATGAATACAAAAAAGCCTGGGTTTTCCGTCATAAAGATATGCCTATAAGCAACGAAGACGCAGCGCAAATTAAACCTATGAGTGCTGAACGCGCTGCGGTTTTATGGACCACTATGGTAAGCCGTGAGCATGACCACCCGGACTTTTTTGATAAAACAGATTGGTGTGGCAAAGAAGACAGCTTTTCAGAAACCATTAACTGGGAAAATGCGTGGGAAGCTGGTGATGAGGAGTTACCAGAAGAGATCCTTAACCACTTAGCGTGGGAAGCAAACACCACTGTGTATTTTTGTATGGCTCGCGACAATATTATTGAAACCAGCTTTGCGGTTTTTAAACGTTGTTGGCAAAACTTTATGTTTTTAGCTGATGGTAGTTTGTTATTAGGTAAAAAGCGTGATGCAGTGGTGCAGTTTTTAGAAACTGGCAACGCAAAATTGGGTAAAAAAGGCGCAGTAAAGTAGCGCTCAATAAACGCTCTATGCTATAAAACAGTCAAGCATTTGTTTTATAAGAGCGCGCATTGTCTAAACCAACTTCACAGAGCGAACACTCGCAACAAGCCGAAATTTGGCAGACTGATGCCGATCGTGCTTTGTATGCGCAGTTATGCAACGCATTTTATGCTCGTGAGATCCCACGTTTGGTTGATGAACCAGATGCTGCAAGGCTAAAACGCTTATTAGCAAGCTTGCCCTACTACATAGAGCGTTTGGCTATGCGTATTGTGAGTGGTGATGCGCCATTGCAGCTAGATTCACAAAACGGTAGTTGGCTTGAAAAACAAAAAACAACGCCGCCAGTTTATAATAAAAAAGACTCAGAAGAGTTTTATAGTCACCATGCTAAGCGCGGGTTAATTGTTCCCGTGCTAATTAATGACGAACAATGTACTACGGTGCGCATAGACAGCTTAGATCAAGTAAGCGACAATAAGGTACATTGCAACGAGCTTGGTTGGTTTGATAAATCAGGTGAATCGTTAGAGCACACACATGTACACTTGTTAAAGCCCGCAAAAGCGGTGATGGCAGCTGCGTGCTGTGGCCATCAATGGCAATTTAATAAACGCACTACACCTAAGCGTTTGTCATTAAGAGAAATGCTACTTGCAAGCAATATAAATTGGCGTAATTTAAAACGCCCTTTGACTTAATTTAACCGCGAAGGAGTGTTCAATGCGGGTTTTTCAATTCGCCTTGTTATGTTTGGCTTTATTTATTCAGTATCGCTTATGGTTTGGCCATAATGGAGTGCAAGATTACACTCGTTTAAAACAGGCGGTTACCTCTCATCAAGACACTAATGCAAAATTATTAAAGCGCAACAAGGTCCTCAAAGCCGATATTCAAGATTTAAAACTCGGTCAAGAGGGAATCGAAGAGCGAGCGCGCAATGAATTAGGAATGATCAAACCTGGCGAAACCTTTATTCGTGTATTACCAGGTCAACAGCAAAATGAACACTAAGCAAATTATAACCGCCATTGTTCCCGCTGCGGGAGTAGGGAGTCGAATGCAGCATTCGGCGCCAAAACAGTATATTGAACTTGCGGGTAAGACTATTTTAGAACATACCCTGAGTAAGCTTGCCGAACTGAACGATTTACATACTATTAAAGTAGCAATCAGCGATGATGATGGTTATTTTGCTGATTTACCTCATATTGATAAGCGTATTGAACGCGTTTCAGGTGGCAAAGAGCGCGCTGATTCTGTGCTAAATGCCTTGGTATCACTTGCCGACAATCCGCCAGATTGGGTGCTTGTTCACGATGCAGCAAGACCATTAGTGTGTTTGGCTGATATTCAGCGTTTAATAACTGAATGTATAAAAGATAATGAAGGCGGTATTTTAGCGTCAAAAGTAAAAGACACCATCAAGCGCGGCCATACGCACAGTGAGCAAACGGTGCCACGTGATGATTTATGGCTGGCTTTAACCCCTCAATTTTTCCCTTATCAGGCGCTGACAGATGCGCTATCACAAGCTCTTAAAAGTGGTGTGACTATCACCGATGAGGCATCGGCAATTGAATGGGCTAAGCAGCCTGTTAAGCTGGTTGTTGGTCGTAGTGATAATATTAAAATCACCACCCCAGAAGATTTAGATTTAGCAACATTTTTACTGCAAAAACAACAAAACGAGAGTACCTCATGATTCGAATTGGCCATGGCTTTGATGTACACAAATTTGGCGGCGAAGGACCGCTGGTAATTTGTGGTGAAAAAATAGATTATCCGCAAGGTTTCTTAGCTCATTCAGACGGTGATGTAGCAATCCACGCATTATGTGATGCCATTTTAGGTGCATTAGCAATGGGTGATATTGGCAAACATTTCCCTGATACCGCCAGCGAATACGAAAATATTGATAGCCGAATTTTGCTACGCCACGTGGTTGGTCTTGCTAAAGAGCAAGGTTACGTACTTGGCAATGCCGATGTCACGATTGTTGCTCAAGCGCCAAAAATGTTGCCGCATATTCAAGCTATGCGTGAAAACTTATGCCAAGACCTTGAAGCTGATATTTCTCAAGTAAATGTGAAGGCAACAACCACAGAAAAGTTAGGGTTTGAAGGCCGTAAAGAAGGTATCTCTAGCCACGCTGTAGTGATTATGAGCAAACAAAACGCATGAGTGAGTTAAACTACTTATACGGTAAACCCCTTTCTAAGGCTGATTTTAAAACCCACGCCGAAGACTTCATGGTTGATGAAGATTTAGGTATTGAGTTTACAGGCTCTGGTGAGCATGTTTGCTTACAGGTTGTAAAAAAAGGCGAAAATACTCAGTTTGTTGCTAAACGCATTGCCGAAAAAGCTGGCGTATCCCCACGTGATGTAAGTTATGCGGGTTTAAAAGACCGCCATGGTGTGTGTACACAATGGTTTAGTGTGCCAGTACCGATTAAAAAGCACATTGAATTTAGTGAGTTAAATAACGAGCAGTTTTTTGTTGTATCGCAACAGCGTCATAATCGCAAGCTTCGAACCGGCTGCCATAAAGGCAATCGCTTTAGCATTACTTTACGAAATGTGACTGAGCCACTGGATATTTTGTGTCGTATTAATGCGGTTCGCGCAGGGGTGCCTAATTACTTTGGTGAGCAGCGCTTTGGTCATGGTGGCCACAACCTTGAAATGGCAAAGCGAATGTTTGCTGGAGAGCGTATCCGTGATAAAAAATTGCGTGGTTTAGTTATTTCAGCCGCACGCTCTTATGTCTTTAATGAAATAGTAAGCAAGCGTGTTGCCGAGCATGGCCTTGCTAAAACAATGCACCGCGAAGTGTTTATGCTTAGCGGAAGTAATGCGTTTTTTGAAGACAATATAAGTGATGACAATATAGCGCGTTTAGCGTCTGGCGATATTATGATGTCGGCCCCTATGGTTGGTAAAGGCGAAAAGGGTTTGACCAAGACCGAAAAAATGTGGCTCGAACCTTATCAATCTTGGATAGATGGGCTAAGCGAGTTAGGCCTTAAGAACGAACGTAGAATGTTACGTCTTATTCCAGACTCATTGGCAGTTGAAACCATTGACGAAAGCACTTTAAAGTTAAGTTTTGGTTTGCCAAAAGGTTGTTTTGCTACAGCCTTGTTAAGAGAGCTGGTGGAGTATCAAGACGCTAGCCCTAAAGAACAAAAACAAAAGGATGCGTAAATGAAAATCTTACTAAGCAATGATGATGGCGTGCATGCTAAAGGGATTGCGGTTTTGTATCATGCGTTAACGCAAATTGCTGATGTGACCTTAGTGGCTCCAGATCGCAATTGTAGTGGCGCAAGTAATTCATTAACGCTAATGAATCCATTGCGTGCAACCACGCTTGATAATGGCTTTATTTCGATTAATGGCACGCCGACTGACTGTGTGCATTTAGGGGTTAATGAATTAGTTGAACAGCAGCCAGATCTAGTTGTAGCCGGTATAAACCACGGTGCAAATTTAGGTGATGATACTTTGTATTCAGGTACTGTTGCAGCTGCTACCGAAGGACGCCATCTAGGACTACCTGCTATTGCTGTTTCGTTATGCTCTAAAGAAGGAAATCATTTTGAGACTGCTGCGGCCGTTGCTGTAAGCATTATTAAAGAGTTGGCCTCGCACCCATTACCGAAAGATCAAATCATCAACTTAAACGTGCCAGATATTCCGCTAACTGAGCTAAAAGGCGTAAAGGTAACCCGTTTAGGTTCGCGCCATAAAGCTGAAACCATGACTAAACAACAAGATCCATGGGGTCGTGATATTTATTGGTATGGGACTTTAGGTGCTGAAAGTGATGCTGGTGAAGGTACTGATTTTTACGCCATTAATAATGGTTTCGCATCAGTCACACCTCTCAGTGTTGATATGACGGCGAAAGAAAGCTTACAAGCCGTTGATAGCTGGTTAGCAAATATGGAGATTAATAGTGCTGACTAATTATAATCGCAGCGCACTCGCATTAGCTGAATTATTAAAACGCGAGGGTGTAGAAGATAGCACTGTGCTTGAAGCGATTGCCTCGACACCCAGACATATTTTCATCGATGATGTTTTACAGCACAAAGCTTATCAGAATACCGCATTGCCAATTGGTCAAGGACAAACGATTTCGCAGCCCTATATTGTGGCGCGCATGACAGAATTACTTCGCTTAGCTGGGGTACGTGACAAAGTGCTTGAAATTGGTACTGGGTCCGGCTATCAAACCGCAATATTGGCAAAAACCTTTACTAAAGTGTGCTCGGTGGAGCGTATCAAAGCACTGCAATGGCAAGCAAAGCGCCGTTTACACAAGCTCGATTTATACAATGTCACCATGAAACACGGAGACGGTTGGCAGGGCTGGCAGTCACAAGCACCTTTTGAAGGAATTATTGTTACAGCTGCAGCTGCCACTATGCCGCAAGGGCTACTTGCACAACTTGCTGATGGGGGCGTTATGATTGCACCTATTGGTGAGCAAGATCAGCAATTAATGATGGTCGTTAGAAATGGCGACACATTTACAGAACATAAAGTTGCACCAGTACGATTTGTACCTTTGGTACCTGGTGATATTGAATAGGACGTTAAACTTTGAAGTTGTTTACTAAGTTATATGATATGGCGCTTATATGGGCTAAACACCGCCATGCAGAGCGCTATTTAGCAGGGATGAGCTTTGCTGAATCCGTTTTTTTCCCGGTGCCGCCGGATGTCATGCTAGCGCCTATGTCGCTAGCCCAACCAGATAAAGCGTGGCGCTTTGCCAGCTTTACCACCATAGCTTCTGTAATCGGTGGTATTTTAGGTTACTTACTTGGTTTTTGGTTATTTGAACCTGTGGTTGAACCACTCATCACACAAATGGGTTGGCAAGCTAAATTTGATACTGCATTAAGCTGGTTCGAAAACTATGGTGTATGGGTTGTTTTCTTAGCGGGCTTTTCACCTATACCTTATAAGGTTTTCACCATAGGTGCAGGCTTGATGCAAATGGCATTCTTGCCGTTTTTAATTGCCTCGACAATAGGCCGTGGTGCACGCTTCTTCTTAGTGTCGGCTTTAATGAAGTGGGGCGGTGTTAAAATGGAACAAAAATTACGTCAATATGTTGAAGCGCTTGGCTGGGGATTAGTTGTTTTAGTCGTGGTTGCGTACTTTTTACTGCGATAACCCGCAAAACCATTAAATTAGTACGATAAGGAGCATTTTACGATGAGCAGGCAGTTAACAGTCTATGTTACTTTGTTTCTTAGTATTTTGCTCTTTGGTTGTACTTCTCGCGAAGCACCGGCGCCTGTCAGTAGTTTAGATAATAAAGTTAAACCAGCCACTCGCAAAGTAAATATCTCTGGCTCAAAATATGTAGTCAAAAAGGGAGATACTTTGTACTCAATTGCCTTCAGCGCTCAGCAAGATTTTCGCACTCTTGCAAAAATAAACGATATTCCAGCACCTTATACTATCTTCCCGGGGCAGAGAGTGCTGCTTAAAAAATCGGCACAAAAACCAAAAAAGACGAAAAAATATACGAATTCGAGTAAAAAGTCTACTGTTTATACACAAAAAAATAACAAAAAATTAAAGAAAGAGCTTGATCAGCCAAAACAACGAGAGTATGTTCAGAAACAAGCCAACAAAATAATTAGTGATAAAAACAGTAATTCTAATGCAAAAGTTGTATGGAGCTGGCCTGCAAAAGGTAAAGTAACACAACGATTCTCTAATAAAGAGAATGGCTTTAAAGGATTACAAATTACTAATAAACAAGGGGCTTCTGTTTTAGCTGCTGCACATGGAAACTGTGGTATACGCGGGCAACGCATTGAGGGGGTATGGTAATTTAATTATTCTGAAACATAATGATGATTACCTAAGTGCTTATGCGCACAATTCAAAGTTGCTTGTAAAGGAAAAACAGGAAGTAAAGGCGGGGCAGAAAATAGCAGAAATGGGCAGTTCAGACTCTTCGGTTACGGCTTTGAGATTTGAAATTCGTTATCGGGGTCAAGCAGTCAATCCTGCTAAGTATCTACCTTAGCCATTTAGGGTATTGATAAAGTGATTTAGCTCAATCACATATTTGCTCGGGAGGACGCTTATGGGTCACACAGCAAAACTTGAGAAAAAAACTGACACGATTGACGATAAATTTGAAGACACGGTAGTCGAAGAAGAATCTTCTGAATTATTAGAAGAAGTCGACAACGAAGATGAAATTTTTGCAAAAGAAGAAGTTGCCAAAAATCTAGATGCTACACAACTGTATCTAGGTGAGATTGGTTTTTCTCCGCTGCTAAGTGCAGAAGAAGAAGTCTATTTTGCTCGAAAAGCACTGAAAGGCTGCGAAGCCTCTCGCAAGCGAATGATCGAAAGTAATTTACGTTTAGTGGTAAAAATTGCCCGCCGCTACAACAACCGTGGCCTTGCGCTACTTGACCTTATCGAAGAAGGTAATTTAGGCCTTATCAGAGCCGTTGAGAAATTTGACCCTGAACGAGGATTCCGTTTTTCAACTTACGCTACTTGGTGGATACGTCAAACCATTGAACGTGCCATCATGAACCAAACACGTACGATCCGATTACCTATTCATGTGGTAAAAGAGCTTAATGTTTATTTAAGAACTGCCCGTGAATTGACGCAAAAACTTGATCATGAACCAACCGCAGAAGAAATTGCAGAGTGCTTAGATAAGCCGGTTGAAGATGTTACTAAGATGCTGCGTTTAAATGAAAAAATCACCTCTGTAGACACACCTATTGGTGGTGAAAATGACAAAGCGCTATTAGATATAATCGCCGATGAAAAAGACTATGGTCCTGAGGGCGAAGTACAAAACAACGACATTAATAAACACATTGTTGATTGGCTTGGGGAATTAAATCCAAAACAACGTGAAGTACTTGCTCGTCGTTTTGGTTTGCTAGGCTACGAGCCATCAACACTTGAAGATGTTGGTCGTGAAATTGGTTTAACACGTGAACGAGTTAGACAAATTCAAGTGGAAGCATTACGTCGCTTAAAAGATATTTTGCAACACGAAGGCTTAAGCACAGACAGCCTATTCGATCAATTCACCTAATTTGACAACAATGTATACCTGATCAAGGGTATTAGGCCTTTGGGTCTAGAACACACAAAAAAGCTGACGTAATGTCAGCTTTTTTTATATCAACTTTATACCTACAGTAAATCTTTTAATTGATACAGTAGTTGGTGAGCTTGCCTTGGCGTTAAGCTATCTGGGTCAAGCTGTTCTAAGGTTAATTCAAGCTCGGAAGGTTCATCATCAAAACTTAATGTTTGTTGTTGCTGCTCAATTGGGGCTGTAACAGGTTGGTGATTTTCGAGCATTTTAAGTTTCTGTTTAGCTTGTTGGATTACCGCCTTTGGCACACCTGCTAGGGCTGCAACTTGTAAGCCAAAGCTCTTGCTTGCAGCGCCTTC
Source organism: Pseudoalteromonas shioyasakiensis (assembly GCA_013391845.1). Lineage (NCBI taxonomy): Bacteria > Pseudomonadati > Pseudomonadota > Gammaproteobacteria > Alteromonadales > Pseudoalteromonadaceae > Pseudoalteromonas > Pseudoalteromonas shioyasakiensis. The sequence continues at coordinate 3,385,842 of CP058414.1, read as the reverse complement.
AAGAACGGTATGCATAAAGGCAATTGTGTCGTTATGCTCAATGGCATCTAGGTGCACATTCACCAGTCCTGTTTTTTGCTCGGCGAGTTCTGTCAACTCAAAATAGTGGGTCGCAAATAAGGTTTTGGCGGCAATTTTTGATGCTAAATAGTCAGCTGTTGCATAGGCAAGCGATAAACCATCATAGGTTGAGGTGCCGCGACCAATTTCATCCATCAGCACCAGTGATTGTGCTGTAGCATTATTTAAAATCGTTGCAGTTTCTGTCATTTCAACCATGAAGGTTGAGCGCCCTGATGCTAAGTCATCACTTGCGCCAATACGCGTAAAGATACGGTCAATATTACCGATTTCTGCACTATCAGCAGGAACGTAACAGCCAATGTGGGCCATCAGAACAATAAGCGCAGTTTGACGCATGTAGGTTGATTTACCACCCATATTTGGACCTGTGATAATCAACATTTTACGGTCGTTATTAAGCTCTACTGGATTGGCAATAAACGGGTCTTTCATAACCTGCTCTACCACCGGGTGGCGACCTTGTTTAATACTGATGTTATCGTTATCGCACAGTATTGGCTTAGCATAATTAAGCGCCTGCGCTCGTTCTGCTAAATTGTTCAGTACATCTAAGTCTGCCAGTACGGCTGCCATTGTTTGTAGCTGCTCAATGTGCGGAGCGATAAACTCAAATAATTGCTCATATAGCTGTTTTTCAAGCGCTAGGGCTTTTGATTGGCTACCAAGTACTTTATCTTCGTGCTCTTTAAGCTCAGGGATGATATAGCGCTCATTATTTTTTAGCGTTTGGCGGCGAATATAATCCGCAGGAACTAAATGTGAATTAGCGCGGCTTACTTCAATAAAAAAGCCGTGGACCTTGTTATAGCCAATTTTTAAGGTGCTAATGCCTGTACGCTCACGCTCACGTTCTTCAAGCTTTTCAAGAATATCGGTTGCACCTTGGCTTAGCGCACGCCACTCATCAAGTTCGCTGTTATAACCTGGTGCAATTACACCGCCATCACGGATAAGCACCGGTGGGGTTTCGATTACAGCACGTTCTAGTAAATCTTGTAGTTCAGGTAACTGTTGCGACTTTGCAATAATTTGGCTAATACGCGGATCGTTAGCATCCATAAGTAATTCGTGTAGTGGCGCTAGAGCCTGCAATGCACTTCGAAGGCGCGTTAAATCACGCGGCCTTGCTGTACAAAGCGCTAAACGTGCAATAACACGTTCAATATCGCCAATTTGCTTTAACGATTCTTGTAGCTCACCACATAATTGAGCATCGATAATTGCGCTGATAGCGTTTAGTCGCGAATTGAGCTCTGTTTTGCTGCGCACAGGGGTATGAATACGGCGTTTTAATAAGCGAGAACCCATTGCAGTCGCTGTTTTATCAAGTACTTGTGCAAGTGTATTCTCGTAACCACCCGATAAATTAACTGTTAGTTCAAGGTTTTTACGGGTCGCTGCATCTAAGATCACCGCGTGTTCATTTTGCTCAAGGGTAATAGCACGAATATGCGGTAAGGCAATGCGCTGAGTATCTTTTACGTATTGCATTAAGCAGCCTGCAGCAACTAAAGCCGCGTGTGCTTTTTCTACACCAAAACCTACTAAATCTTTGGTGCCAAATTGGTCGCATAGTAAATGCTGAGCAGTATCTAAATCAAACTCCCATTCTGGGCGGCGACGCGCCCCTTTGATATGCTCAATTAGGTGAACATTTGCGAATGTTTCACTATAAAGCAGTTCAGCAGGGGCTAAACGCTGTAATGTTGAACTAAACGCTTCATCCGTATTAACTTCTAATACATTGAATCGGCCAGAGTTAATATCTAAATAAGCAATACCATAAGCGCCTTGTTTATTTTGCCAAACACTGGTTAGCAGGTTGTCTTGGCGTTCTTGTAACAGCGCTTCGTCAGAAATCGTGCCCGGCGTAACAATACGTACTACTTTACGTTCAACTGGGCCTTTGCTGGTAGCAGGATCACCAACTTGTTCACAAATAGCCACTGATTCACCCATTTGTACAAGGCGAGCTAAGTAGTTTTCGACTGCGTGATAGGGTACGCCTGCCATTGGTATTGGATCACCACCGGCTTTACCACGATGTGTTTGAGAAATATCAAGAAGTTGTGCTGCACGCTTGGCATCATCAAAGAAAAGTTCGTAAAAGTCGCCCATACGATAAAACAATAAAATGTCCCGATGCTCGGCTTTTATTTTTAGATACTGCTGCATCATAGGGGTTTGTTGTTTTATAGTGTGCGGTGCATAAAGATCAAACGACATGTATTTACCCAAAGGCTGAATATGAAATTACATCAAGAGATTAAAACACTTGCTGCGAAATTAGGATCTATTTTAACGGATAAACGCTTATGGATCACTACCGCAGAATCATGCACCGGTGGTGGCGTTAGTTATGCCTTAACTGATACCCCTGGTAGTTCTAACTATATTGATCGAGCGTTTGTCACTTATAGTAATCAAGCAAAACAAGAGCTAATTGGCGTAAATGAGCAAACTTTAAACAGTTTCGGTGCGGTTAGTGAACAAACAGTTGTTGAAATGGCATCGGGTGCTGCTAAAGCTGCAAACGCAGATATCGCAATAGCTATTTCTGGTATTGCAGGCCCCGGTGGTGGAACACTGGATAAGCCTGTGGGCTTAGTATGGTTTTGTATTCATTTTTCAGGTAAAAACTACCCAAGCCAGCAGGTTTTCTCTGGCGATAGAGCTGAAGTTAGGCTGCAAGCTATTGTTTATTCATTAAAAAGTATAATTGAACTGATAAAATCTGAAAATTAGCTTGATACTGTGATTTCATACAGTATACTGTCTGCATTAGCCGGATTTGGAGAACAGAATGAACGATAACAAACAAAAAGCCTTAGACGCTGCTTTATCACAAATTGAGCGTCAATTTGGTAAAGGCTCAATTATGAAACTGGGCGACAACAAAGCCCTAGATATTGAAGCAATCTCAACAGGTTCACTGGGTATCGATATCGCATTAGGTATTGGTGGTTTACCTACGGGTCGTATTGTTGAAGTGTATGGTCCTGAATCATCAGGTAAAACAACGCTTACTTTACAAGTTATCGCTGAAGCTCAAAAGCAAGGTAAAACCTGTGCATTCGTAGATGCTGAGCACGCTCTAGATCCTGTATACGCACAAAAATTGGGTGTAAACATCGATGACTTACTTGTTTCTCAGCCAGATACTGGTGAGCAAGCATTAGAAATCTGTGACATGTTAGTTCGTTCAAGTGCTGTTGATGTTGTGATTGTTGACTCGGTAGCAGCTTTAACACCTAAAGCTGAAATCGAAGGCGACATGGGTGACTCACACATGGGTCTTCAAGCTCGCTTAATGTCACAAGCATTACGTAAGCTTACAGGTAACATCAAGCGTTCAAACACGCTATGTATTTTCATCAACCAAATCCGTATGAAAATTGGTGTTATGTTTGGTAACCCTGAAACAACAACGGGTGGTAACGCACTTAAGTTCTACGCTTCAGTACGTATCGATATTCGTCGTATTGGTTCAGTGAAAGAAGGCGATGAGGTTGTAGGTAATGAAACCCGCGTTAAAGTAGTTAAGAATAAGGTTGCTCCGCCGTTTAAACAAGCTGAGTTCATCATTATGTATGGTGAAGGTATTTCTAAACAAGGCGAGTTAATAGACCTAGGTGTTAAGCATAAGATTGTTGAAAAATCAGGTGCTTGGTATAGCTACAATGGCAACAAAGTTGGTCAAGGTAAAGCAAACTCAATTAAGTTCTTAAAAGACAACCCTGAGATCGCAGATGAGATCGAAGGTAAGTTACGTGAGATGCTATTACTTCAAGCAACTGTGCAACCTGAAGATGGTGAAGATGCAGGCCTAATAGCTGAAGACGAGCTATAAGTACCGCTAAAAAAGTACAGTTAAGCGTGATTTGACCCGCACTTAACACAAAAAGACCGCTACATTGTTAGCGGTTTTTTTATGGGTGCTTGTAGCAGCGATTTTATATCGCGTTCAATCACTTTCTCCTTTCTAACTTTACTCTTGTAACTCTTTCATGAAAAGCCGCATATAATGCGGCTTTTCATGCACTTACAGCTTAAAACTTAAAACTTAAAGCTGCCAGTTGAAAGACACTGAGTAGTTACGCGGTGCACCGTAATAGCCTTGCGCCCAGAAAAGACTGTGGATGTACTTTTCGTTGGTCACGTTATTAATGTTCAAGTTAACGCTCATATTGTCATTAATATCGTACGTTGCCATTAGGTTTAAAAGACCATACGCATCTTGCGTAGTAGTGATAAGTGCAGCATTTGTTGCCGCATCACGAACTTGTACGCGTTTTGTATCGTCTTGCCAACGATAGTTTAAGCCAAAGGTTAAACCATCAATCTCAGGCACTTTATGAGTTACAGCAAGTTTGAACTGGTTTTCAGGTGTGTAGTCTTTTACTAACTCATCACCATCAATGTTTAGATTGCTGTAGCTGAAGCTTGCACTTAGTGTTTCGTTGATTTGACCACTAAGTTCTACTTCAATGCCATCGCTGTTAATGCCATCTGCGCCATAGTAGCGCGTGTCATCAGGTAATGAATCAGGGATAGCTACAGCAAGGCCAACTTGTTTAGCATCAAAGTAAGCAACTGTTACAAACAAGTCGTCATCAAGTAGCTGTGCTTTTACACCAATTTCGCTGCTTTTTCCTGTGATAGGGTCTAAGTAATCGCCATTAATGTCACGTTCTGTTTGCGGCACAAATGTTTCTGTGTAGCTTGCGTAAGTTGAAAAGCGCTCGTTGATATCATAAACAGCACCGAAGTAAGGCACTGTTTGGTCACTGTCTTTATCTTTTGCGACGCCGTACGATTCGCCCTCAGTTTCCCAGTTTACCTGGCTCACGCCAGCTAAAACACTAAATGCGTCAGTGGCACGGATGCGCGTTGAAATATATGCAGAGCGTTGACGGCTAGTGATATCAGCACCTGTTAAACCATCAGTAAGTGTTGGAACTGGCGCAACACCATCCCAGCCACCTAGTTCAGGCATTGCTGGGAAACCATTACCGGTAGTGTAGTCATACAATGATTTATCTTTGTAATCCATATCTGCTTGGTTTACACCAAATGACAGGTCATGCTCCATACCAAATAAATTAAATTTACCTGTTGCGTAGATATCTAAAATGTCGTGCTTATCTTTGTGGTCATATTCACTCGCATAACCCGTTAAGCCAAGGCCAGTTTCTCTATCTGGTGTGCCATAAACATAGAAAAGCTCCGAGTCTTGCTCATTTTCTAAGTGCGCGTAGCTTGCTTTTAAGAACCAAGTATTGGTGATTGCTTGCTCAATTGATAAGAACAGCTGCTCTGTCGTGTTATTCCAGTATGACCAGTCAGATGCTGTGCTGGTTGAAGCATCAAAGTTTGTTGCTGAACCATCGCTGTAATAAAGCGGTAAGGCACCCCAAAGTGGGCTGTCAGCATCTTTCTTTTGATTTACGTAGTTTGCAGTTACTACTGTACTATCAGTTAGCTGACCTTCGTAGGCTAGGTAATAAATTGTTTTATCTTGCTCGTAGCGGTCAAGGTATGACTCAGTTTTGTGCTTAGTGAATACAGCGCGTACAGCATGGTTTTCGTTAATAGCAGTTGAAGCGTCAAGCTCTAAACGCTTGTTGTCCCAAGAGCCATAGGATACAGACGCATTGACTTGTGTTTGGTAAGTAGGGCGCTTTAGAACCATGTTCACAGTTGCCGATGGGTTACCAGCACCTGTCATTAAACCATTGGCACCACGGACAATTTCAACACTATCGAAAATAGAAGTATCAAGAGTACCTTGGATTGAACCGTTGTCTTGTGGCATACCCATGCCATTAACTTGGAAGTTGGTGATCTCAAAACCGCGGGCTTTAAAATAAGTACGGTCAGTTTCGATTTGCTCAACAGTCACACCTGGCGTACTTTCTAACACTGCATTGATGTTATCAAGTGAGAAGTCATCCATTAAAGCACGTGAAACAACAGAGATTGACTGCGGTGTTTCTTTAATTGTTAGCCCTAATTTGGTTGCCGACTGTGCTTCTTCAGTGATGTAGTTTTTATGATGCTGGCCATAAACGGCAATTTTTTCAATTGCTTGTTCTTCTTTTTGTTGTTCTGCAAAAGCGTGGCCACTTAAAAGTGCTGAGGTCACAAGGCTTAATTGAGATAAGCGCAAAAATTTTGTTGATGACATGCAAAGTTCCAATTAGTTCAATGAATAGTGAAATTAATGCGTAATTTAATCTAAATGAAAATAATTTGCAATTAGGGTTTTTGTTTTAGTGAATAATTGTTTGTAAAAAAGTTTAAAGGGCATAGAAATATAAAAAGGAGATATAAAAAAAGCGGCCGAAGCCGCTTCAGGAAGTAAAACGAGTTTAAATCTTAAAACACATATTTTGCAGAGAATTGCAGACGATCCATATCGCCGTCTGCACCGCTTTCTAACTCACGCTCAGCATGTTTAAATTCAACACCAAATGTAAGCTTTTTAACAGGCGAATATAAAAGGTTGGCACTATAGCTTTGGCTCATTTCTGTAGGATCGCCAGTCACAGCAAGTAAATCTGTGTTGTTATCTGCTGAGAAGAATGAGTAAAGGAAAGTTGAGCGCCATTGGCTGTTCCAGTGTTGTTGGTAGGCAATAAAGCCTGATGTTGAATCAATTGCATCTAGATCATCACCGTCAAGAACAGCACCATTAGCTACATTTAGACCAATGTAGCGGCCTAAACCTGAACCCTGAGTAAGCATAAATTTAAGGTTATTTTGGCCAAAATTAACTTTACCTGAGGCACTGATACCAAACGATGATGTATCAGCATCAATACCATTTTGTTTATAAGTTAACTGGCGAGCAAGACCGGTAAATACTAATTCACCCCAATCAGCTTTATGTGCGTAACGTGCTGTAAAGTCTGGCATTGATGCATCATCGGTAGCTACGCGTGCTCCGCCAACAGTGACTGTACTCTCTGGGTTTTCGATAGAGAATGACCAATTACCTGTGGTGTAGCGTGCCTGTGCTTGACGGACGAACACAGTACCTTCAGCAGGACCAACGAAGTCGAGCGTTTCAGGTAATGCGCCTACGTTTTGGAAGTTTGACCAAGCTTGACCAAATAACCAACCATCATAAGTCACAAATGCTTGACGAATACGAGGCGCGTAAGAGTTACTAACACGTTCATTACCGCCTGGCGCTGAAGCAATAAAGTCGATTTCAATTTTAGTTTTAATGGTTTTACCATCGTCTAACTTTGTTGCTGTGCCTAGGTTAAAGCGAGATTGGCGTGCATGCATGTCAAACACAGCATCGCTGTCGCTGTCTGCGCCTACCGGTGTTGTACCCGGTACGTAAAAGTCACGGCCAATACTGCCGCCAGCTGGTACGCCTGCAGAGTAATCACTCCACATGGCATCAAGTTTTACATAGCCACCATAAGAAACGTCAGTGTTGCCAATGGTTGCGGCGTTAGCGGTACCTGCAAGTGCACATAAAACAGCTGAAGCTGTGAGTGTTTTTAATGCGGTTACTTTTGTTGTTGTCATAATGTGTATTCCTGTCGAAGCTACTTGTTGATTGCATTAATGTTGTTGTATCACTGTTGTTTAAGAAATGACTTCTCTCAATTATCTATTGGTCTATTAGACTAAGGTGGAATGGGTCGTTAAATCGCATCCAACCTAACATTGGACTAGATTATAGAAGGCAATTTCGAAGTTTTTTGTTAAATGGCAAGATATACAACTAAGGTCTAATACTTTCAGGGGCTTTGCTGAGTGATCCTTGAAGCAGGCCGTAGGCAAGTAATTAAAATGGAGACGACAACAATGTCAGAAAGTATCTATCCAGTACCAGCGCATATCAAGAATGCAGCACTAGTTGATAACGATAAATATAATACACTGTACAAGCAATCTATTGATGACCCTGAAGGATTTTGGCGAGAGCACGGTAAACGTCTTGATTGGTCAACTCCTTATAATAAAGTAAAGAACACCTCATTCGACAAAGGCCACATCAGCATTCGCTGGTATGAAGACGGCCAACTTAACGCATCTTATAACTGTATTGACCGCCACCTTGCCACTAAAGCCGATAAAACAGCCCTCATTTGGGAAGGCGACAACCCTGAACACAAGGAAAATATTAGCTACCAACAGCTTCATGACGAAGTAGCTAAACTAGCCAATGGCCTTAAAAAATTAGGCGTATCAAAAGGTGACCGTGTCGCTATTTACATGCCAATGACACCACAGGCTATTTACGCTATGCAAGCTTGTGCACGTATTGGTGCGATTCACTCTGTGGTATTTGGTGGTTTCTCTCCATCAGCGATTGCTGACCGAATTAATGATTCAGGCGCTAAAGTGGTAATTACTTCAGACGAAGGTCGTCGTGCTGGCAATTGCGTACCACTTAAGGCAAATGTTGATGAAGCGGTATCACAAGATTCAGTTACCACGGTTGAGCACGTTATTGTGCATCAGTTAACTGGTGGTGAAGTTGAGTGGAATAGCCATGATATTTGGTGGCATGAACTTGTCGCTGACTTACCTGCTAAGTGTGAACCAGAGCCAATGAATGCAGAAGATCCGCTTTTCATTCTTTATACCTCAGGCTCAACGGGTCAACCAAAAGGTGTAGTTCATACAACCGGGGGTTATCTCGTTTATGCATCGATGACACATGAATACGTGTTTGATCTAAAAGAAGATGATATTTTCTGGTGTAGTGCTGATGTGGGCTGGATCACAGGTCACAGCTACATTGCTTATGGCCCATTAGTGAATGGCTGCACGCAAGTGGTATTTGAAGGTGTACCAACCTACCCAACAGCGGGCCGTATGGGTGAAGTGATTGATAAGCACAACGTGACTATCCTATATACAGCACCAACGGCTATTCGTGCTCTAATGGCAAAAGGTGATGAACCAACAGCTACCTCAACACGCAAAAGCTTGCGCGTAATGGGGTCAGTGGGTGAGCCAATTAACCCAGAAGCTTGGGCGTGGTATTACGAGCATATTGGTAACGAAAATTGCCCAATCGTAGATACTTGGTGGCAAACAGAGACTGGTGGCATCATGATCACACCATTACCAGGTGCGACAGATATGAAACCAGGCTCCGCAACACGTCCGTTCTTTGGTATTGCCCCTGCACTATTTGATGCTGAAGGGAATACACTAGAAGGCGCGGTTGATGGCAATCTTGTTATTTTAGACAGCTGGCCATCACAAGCACGTACAGTTTATGGCGACCATGAACGCTTTGAACAAACCTATTTCTCAGCATACCCAGGTGTGTACTTCACAGGTGACGGTTGTCGTCGTGATGAAGATGGCTACTACTGGATCACTGGCCGTGTAGATGACGTGCTTAACGTATCAGGTCACCGCCTAGGTACTGCAGAAATCGAAAGTGCACTTGTAGCTCACGAAGCGGTGGCAGAAGCTGCTGTAGTCGGTTACCCGCATGATATTAAAGGTCAGGGCATCTATGTTTACATCACACCAAATGAAGGTGTTGTAGTGAGCGATGAACTAACGAAAGAGGTACGTAACTGGGTTCGTAAAGAATTAAGCCCAATCGCTTCACCAGATATGATCCAATGGTCTCCGGGTCTACCAAAAACACGTTCTGGTAAGATCATGCGTCGAATTTTACGTAAAATTGCGGCAAACGAGCACCAACAGCTTGGTGATACGTCTACACTAGCCGATCCAAGTGTTGTTGATGAGCTAATCGAAAACCGATTAAATCGTTAAAATCGCGTTAAAAACTTGATTAGAAGTTGATTCTAAACGTAGTATATCGGCTGTCACTTAGAAATAGGTGTCAGCCGAATTTATTAGGAGTGAACCATGAGTCAGTTTTTAATAGCGGACGATCATCCGTTATTTCGTGAAGCGCTGAAAGGGGCATTGAGTGCTAAGTTCGCTGATTTAGAAGTGTTTGAATCGGAAAACTTTGAGACCACTTTGCAGGTGCTAAGCGAACAAGAAGATCTTGATATCTTACTACTAGACCTTCACATGCCAGGCAATGGCGATTTATACGGCCTTATTCGCATTCGCGAAGACTATCCAAGCTTACCAATAGCTGTTGTTTCTGGCAGCGAAGACATCAATGTAGTTTCTAAAGTAATGGGGTATGGTGCGATGGGATTTATTCCTAAGTCATCTTCATCAGATGATATTGCATTGGCAATCAACCACATTCTTGAAGGCGATGTTTGGCTTCCACTTGAACTTAAAGACAAAGTGGCTGCTGTTGATGGCGAAGACAAAGAAATTGCAGCGCAAGTGGCCTCACTTACGCCACAACAATATAAGGTTTTACAATACTTACATGAAGGCTTGTTAAACAAACAAATTGCTTACGAATTACATATTTCTGAAGCAACAGTTAAAGCACACATTACAGCAATTTTTAGAAAGCTAGGTGTGTATAATCGTACTCAAGCGGTATTAATTGCTTCTAAATTACAATTAGAGCCTATTGAGTCGGCATAAAAACTACTGATAACAAAAATAATAAAGAGGCCATACAGCCTCTTCATTTTATAGCTTAAGCGAACACCACTGTTCGATTACCATTAATAAACAGTTTATGCTCAGATGCTAGTTGCAGTGCTTTACAGAACACCGTTTTCTCTACATCTTTACCCATTTTTGCCATCATCTCTGCGGTATCAGCATGACTGACATGCGTCACATCCTGTAAAATAATAGGCCCTTCATCAAGCTCATTATTAACAAAGTGAGCGGTCGCACCGATAATTTTCACGCCGCGTTCAAATGCTTGATGGTAAGGCTTTGCACCAATAAAGGCGGGTAAAAATGAATGGTGGATATTAATAATTTTACCTTCAAAGCGCGCCACAAATTCGGGGCTTAAAATACGCATATATTTAGCTAGGCCAATAATATCTGGCTGATAGCTGGCAATTAAATCACCTACTTGTTGATCATGCTCTGCACGGCTTAAACCTTCGTGCGACACCACATGAAATGGTACGCCAAAGCCTGCAGCTAGCGGAGCTAAATCTGCATAGTTGGCAATCACAGCCAGTACTTCGATATTTAATGCTTTTTCGAATTGCTTAAGTAATACACCGCCTAAACAATGGGCTTCTTTGGTGGCAAGCAATACTACTTTGGTTTTTTCGTTGCTATGCAGGGCAAGCTCTGCGCCATCAGGCAGTAGCTCAGCAAGGCTTGGTAAAAAATCATCTGAAATAACGCCGCTTAACTCTGTACGCATAAAAAAGCGTTTAGCGTCTTTATCTACAAATTCGTTATTACGTGTAATGTTTAAATTATGCTGATGACAAAGACCGGTGATCTTGGCAATTAGACCAACATCATCATCGCATTGTGTGGTTAAAATCGTGTTCATAGTCCTCATTCTAATCCCGTTTGTGTGAGCCTCATTATTTGCTAATTTTTTAGCGCTGCATAGCGCAAATTGAACTATCTAATAATTTATCTTATTTGATTGCTTAGGCGCCTAAAATGTAACCATTATTTACTTTTTGTGTAAAAGTAGGCTTCTTTCATTATAAATGTGATTTTCTGTCCATAATTATGATTAATTAAGTGCTTTTCTACATCATTTTCTACACTTTTTAACCTTAACGTAAGTAACTGTAAGTGAAGGTAATCGTTTGTAAAATATAGAATTTTATTGCTTTAGTTGAGTCAAAGTAGATTATTACAAACAATAAGGAATAAACTCCATGAAAAGTACTCTGCTTAAAACAATTGTTGCCACAAGTTTGCTTTCGGTGCTGGCTGCCTGTTCTAGTGACGACAGCAGCAATAGCAACAGCGGCTATGTGCAACTGTACAATGGCTCTTATAATAGCCCCTATACACGTTTATTTGTTGATGACACTGAACGTTCGGGCGCAGATTTTGGTGATGTATCAACCCGCCATAATTACAGCTCGGGTGAGTATGAGCTAAGTTTTAAGTATGTTGATGTCAACGATAGCTATATCACTATTGATGAAGAAGCCATTAAAATTAAAGACGATCAAACCCAGTTGCTAGTAATGAATGGTGATTTTGCTGAGCCAACGTTTACTGAGCTCAGTGTGCCATCTTCAAGCGAAGAGGATGAGTTTAATGTTGGCTTTTTTAATATCGTCGGCGAAGACAAGATTTACGATGTTTACATTGCCACTGATGACGGTTTATTTGATACCGCAGAGTTACTGATGACTTCGCAGTACCTGGTAGAGCCAGAACTATCTACGCTTGAGGAAGGTTATTACACTATTTATGTCACTGCCAGTGGTAGCACTGATGTGATTTTTGAATCACCAAAATTGTACTTTAATGATGAAGCAACTTACATGGCGATGATCCGCCCAAGTTATGCAACAGAAGAAGACGGCATTACCCTTGATGTAGTGACGGCAAGTAGCTCGGTGACTCAACTAAACCACCAAGACGCACAAGGCCAGTTGCGATTTATTAATACTATTGATGATTACACACAAACCCAATTTAAAGTAACCAGAGGAACAACGTCTACCAATACCGAAGTTGTAAGCAACGATAATTACTCTGAATACATGAGTATGTCACCAAATAGTTATAGCGTAGCCATGTTAGATGAGGCTGGCGACAAGATTGTTGATAACTTCTTAATGACATTAGAGCGTGAGCAAAGTGCGGTTGGTCTATTTTACAATGATAAAGACTACGGCCCTCGTATGATGACCATTGAAGAAAACCTAACACCTAGCAGCTATAGCCACACAGTTACTGTGGTTAATTTAATTGATAACTATGTAGGGCAAGAGATTGATGAAGTCGATGTGTATTTCACTCTCAATGGTGAAACCGTTGATGATACTAGTAATGTCGTTGAAGGTTTAGATCAGTACGACCAAAAAGAGCAGGTGGTTGATAACGAAGTTTATACAACCTATGTGGTGTTTGAAGATAACGGCCAACAGATTGTGCTATTACAACAGAGCGATATGGATTTTACTGAAGAAGGTAACTATATCTTGGTGATTGAACACGATGAAACTACTTATTCAGGTTATAAAATGACCTTAGAGCGTACGGTGACTGAACAGTCTTAACCGGCTTGAACGCAATATCGTTGTTTCTTTACTCTTGCTAAGTGTTTATTATATAAACAATTAAGGTTTTTGCTTTTTTGTTTAAAGCGTACACATGGAGTGAGTATGGACGACGGTATTGCGTTACTAATATTACTAGTACTAGTTGTTGTAGGTGGCTCAATTGCTGGCATTATTGCCTTTTTTCAACTGTCTAGTTTGAAGCGAGAATTGGCTGCTCTTCGAATAAAACTTAACGCGCCATATATTCATAATTCACAAGCAAATACTGTAAATTCGTTTGATAATTTAAACGAAGATCTGACCGACACTTCAAAACTAGAACCAAAGCCTGAAGCCATTAATAAGCCAAGTGAGGCAATGGCTAAAAAGCCACAGCAAACGAAACCCAAGCCTGCAACTTTTAATCCGCTAGTTAGCCAACTCGTTACACAAATTAAAGCCAATTGGCTAACTTGGGTAGGAGCGGTTGCTCTTGCCTTTGGTGGTATCTTTTTGGCCCGCTATTCACTTGAAGCCGGTTTATTATCCGAAACCATGCGACTCATACTTGGCGCTATTTTTGGTTTGAGCTTAATTGTCGCGGCTGAGGTTTTACATCGTAAAGGTATTATCTTTGATGGGTTTAGCAACTATATTCCCGCGGCGCTGGCAAGTGGCGGCTTTATTAGTTGTTTTGCATTGACCTTACTAGCCTACAGCCATTATGGCTTACTACAAGCCTTACCAGCATTTAGCATTTTAACCTTGGTCTCTTTGGCTGCAAGCTGGATGGCATTACGTTTTGGCCCCGTGCTGGCTGTAATTGGTATTATTGGCGCTTACAGTGTGCCTGTATGGGTAGATACTGGGAGTAGTGACTTTGTTGCACTCCTTACTTATGTTGCTTTTGTCAGTGTATCAGCTTCGCTAGTCGCACATTACGTAAAACGGCATTGGTTGTGGTATCTGTTATGGGCGGGGCATTTAGGCTGGTATTGCTTGGTTGCAATGAGTGCAGCGAAAAACCTGCACTGGTTTATTAATCTTTATGCGCTGTTTAGCATTGTATTGTTAATTGCGATTCCACGCTTAGGGCTGACTATTAAACAAGTTGAATACCGCCCACACCGCTTTAAAACGCTACTGAAACAACTGCCCGATAACCTTCTGTTATTAGCTGTTGTCATGCCACTTTATCTTTTACTCATAAGCAGTAACCAGCTACTAACCTGGCAGCTTAGTATGTTGTCGTTAGTGGCTTTACTGTTGTTTTTGGTATTAAAAAACAGTGTATGGGATCACTGGCTGATAATAGCTGTAGTGAGTGTGGTGTGCTTGCTTACAGGGCAATACAATGCAGTAGATTATTCTGAGCAGCTTTTTGTTTTTAGACAAAATTATGGAGCAGGGCTGTTTTTTATTGCTTTGTTTGCTGGTTATGGGTTTTTGTTTGGTCGAAAATACCCTAAACGCTTAGGTTTTGCTTTACTCGCTTCACTTTCAGGCTTTGTGATTATTAGTTGCTTATATGTCATTACTCCCGATCATGCCTTGATGACGGCGTATCCGGTTTGGTGCTTTGTATTATTGGCACTATCTGCTTGGCTATTTAAGTTATCAATCAATAGTACAAATCCAATGCAGGTATTTAGTTACTGGCTTGGTGGTAATGCCAACATTAGTTTAGCGTTAACCATGCTATTAGAGGGTAGCAGCTTAACCTTAGCGCTTGCTGCGCAAGTGTTGTTAGTCAGTTTTTATGTCAATAAACATAAACTCAGTATTCCTACTTGGCCCCTTAAAGGCTTAGTTGGCGCTTTACTTGTTAGGTTAAGCTTTGCTCCTTGGTCAGCTGACTACAGTGATGCGCTGTTGCTCGGGATGCATTGGAGTTTAGTTGTGTACCCTGTATGTGCAGGCTTATTTTACATGGCAGCAAGGCACTGGCAGCAGCAAACTGTTCGCGTTTGGCTAGAAGGTGCCATGCTTCATTGTATCGCTTTATTTATTACCACAGAGACGAGCTATCAGTTGGTAGGGCACTATCCTGACTTTGCGGATTTGTCTGTGTATGAATATATTTTGCTGACTTGTAACTGGGGAATATTGGGATGTGTCTACCTAATGCGTTCACGATTTACTGAGCAATTAGGTAAACTTTATGAAGTTGCAGGTTTTGCGTTGTTAACATTGAGTGGCTTGTTAGTGCTGAAAAGCTTTACCGCTGTAAATCCGTTTTTTGAGCCGATAAATATAGGTAGTTGGCCGATTGTTAACTGGTTACTCTTATTCTGGTTAGTCCCTGCTAATATTGCAATTTGGGCAAGCCAACTGACAAAATCTCAGCGCTATTTGCATAAGCTGTTTACAGTATTTTCAGGTGTGTTGATTGTGTTATACATCAATGCGGAAATTCGCCACAACTGGCAAGGAGAATTTATAAATCTTGCTTTGCCGACCTCAGATGCAGAGCTTTACAGTTATTCTTTAGCTTGGCTTATCATCGGTGCTTTGGTAGTCGTGGTAGGGCAGTTAAAAACCATTACGGTATTACAAAAGTTCGGTCTAGGGATATTGGCGCTGGTGGTATTAAAAGTGTTCTTGGTTGATATGGCAAACTTAACCGGGTTACTGCGTGCTATTTCGTTTATCGGTTTAGGCTTATCGCTAGTTGCACTTAGTTGGTTGTTCCAAAAATTTAAGGCAAAGCCCTCAGCTTTGCCTTAAATCGATGTTGTTAAAAACTATGGTTAAGCGCTGTGGTTAAGCAGTGCTTTGAGTTTTGCGGGCTTAACAGGTTTACTAAGGTAATGAATTTGCTCTTTTTTGGTTTGCTGCTTTAGCGCTTCATCACGTACTGCTGTGATTAAAATTGCGGGTACTGGGCTTTGCCAGATTTCTCTTAGAGTTTTAATAAGCGTAATACCATCGCAATCATGGCCAAGCTGATAATCCATTAAAATCACATCTGGCGCACGGTGCTCTTTGGCATAGGCCATCACGGTCTCAACTTGATCAAATAGTTGATAATTTGCCTGCCATTTTTGTAATAGGCTTGCCATGGCATTAAGGTTTTCCGGGTCATCATCAACCGCAATAATGTTCATTGCGCTGCGATTCTCAACACCTTTCTTAGGAGTATCTTTTTGTTGGATAAATTGGCTTTCACCATAAGGCACTTCAATACTAAAGCGGCTACCTTTTCCTGGTGTTGAGCTTACATCTAAACGTAAAGAGAGTAAGTCAGCCATTCGTTTTACTACCCCTAAGCCAAGACCAACTCCTTTGTTATCACCGGCTTCAATACGATAAAAGTCATTGAAGATTTTTGCTTGCTCTACCTCACTAATACCAGGACCTGTATCCCATACTTCAATGCGTAAATGATGTTTACGTTTGCGACAAGCAATTAAAACTCGACCACTCTCGGTGTATTTAACTGCATTTGAAACCAAGTTTTGAATAATTCGGCGTAGGTAAGTGATATCACTGTGAACGATAATCCCCTGTGAACGTATTGTCAGTTTTAAACCTTTTTCGCTCGACATAATAGCGTATTCATTTTTCAGCGGGGCAAGTATGTCATCAATACTAAAGTGACGCGGGGTAGGGGTCATTGCACCTTGCTCTAGCTTAGCGATTTCTAAAAGTGCCGACATTAAATGCACCGTCGAATCTAAACTAGCACCAAGCTTTTCAAAGTTGTTTAGGTTGTTACTCGAAAGGGTTTTATCATCTATAGCTGCAAGGTATAGGCGCGCCGCATTCAGCGGTTGTAAAATATCGTGGCTAGCTAAGGCCAGAAAGCGCGTTTTACTATCATTGGCTTGCTCTGCCTCTTTTTTAGCTAAAGTAAGTGCTTGCTCAGTTTGTACCCGGCTATCGATTTGTGCTTGTAAATCTTTATTGATAGTACGAATTTCTTGAGTACGCGCTTCAATGCGGTTTTCAAGATCCATGTTTACTTCTTCAAGTGCATTTTGTGTTTCGATATGCGTGGTGATATCAGAGAAACTTGTTACAAAGCCGCCATCTGGCAGTGGGTTACCTATCATTTCGAACACTTGGCCATTGCGGCGATGGCGAATAAAGTGATGGGGCGTGCCATTTTTAAGGTGCTGTACACGTTTTTCTACATGACGCTCAACTTCACCTGGGCCACATTCGCCGCGCTCGGCATTGTATCTGAGCACGTCTTCAATAGGTTGGCCGACTTCGAGAAAGTCATCTGGGTAGGCAAACATCTCTGCGTAGCGTTTATTCCATGCCACCAAATTCAGTTCTTTATCAACAACCGAAATACCATGACTGAGGTTTTCAAGAGAGGTAAATAGTAAGTTTTGGTTAAATTGCAGAGCTTGCGTGGTTTCATCAAAAAAGTTAACGACTTCTTCAAAGGCCATGCGTTTACCAGAAGCAACCGTGTGGATCAGCGCTTGTGCTGAAGATGCACCAAGCACACCGGTTAAGGCACGTTCACAATAAGCGATAAACTCAGGCTCTGGGTGTGCGTTGTTATCATCTAAGTTATGGGATAACGCAAAGTGAGCCAATACTTGTTGTGAGCGCTGCACACCTAAGAAGGTTTGTAGCAGCACTTTAAAGTCATAAACAGTGGCTTTAACGTTTTTATTTAAGCGTCTTGCGAATACTGCTTGCTCTTTAGGATTAACAAAAGCAGCTGCTTGAATTTTATCAATTAAACGTTCATCCGCTCCGAGCGAAAAACTAATGTAACAACCTATATTTGCAAATAAAGCGATTAGGGTGCCACGAGTAATAAGTGTTTGTTGCAGCTCTGCGTTTAGGCTATTACCCGCATCTAAAATAGGCAGCATTAAGAACAAGACCCAACAAATGAAGCCTGCTAATAATCCGGCATAAACTCCATAAGCATGACCTTTTCGCCAATATAAGCCACCAACAATGGCTGGGAGTAATTGTGATACCAAAGAAAAGGCGACTAAACCCATACTAGCGAGTGCTTTACCATGGCCAAACCATTGCTGGTAGAAATACGACAAAATTAAAATACCAGCAATTGTGAAGCGTCTTACTAAGAGAATTTGTGACTTATAGCTGCTGGTGATGAGGTTACGTTTAAACTTACGACGCAGCATTAACGGCAACACCACATCATTTGAGATCATGGTGCTGAGTGTGAGTGTGGCTACTACAATCATCGCCGTCGCCGCTGATAGACCACCAATAAATACAAAGGTCGTTAAAAAAGCGTTCTCGTGCATTAGCGGCAGTGCTAACACAAAGCTATCAGGTGAAAAACCACTGCCAATGCCTGGGTGTATAGCTGCAGTGGCAATAGGAAAAATCATTGCTGCTGTAAGCAACAAATAAAGTGGGAATGCCCAGCGGGCAGTATAAAGGTGACGTTTATCTTGGTTATCGACCACCGTAACGTGGAATTGTCTTGGTAAACAGATAATCGCTGCTGCCGCCATTAGTGATTGGCCAATAAAGTTAAAACTAAAAAAGTCGAAGTTCTGCCAGTGCTGCCAAATAGAGCCCGTTAGCTGCTCGGTTTGCACCGTACTTAAATTAAATAATGTGTATAAAGCAAGCCCAGCAACGGCCACTAAAGCCAGTAGTTTAATCATAGATTCAAAGGCAACAGCAAGCATCAGCCCTGAGCGATATTCGGTTACATCCACCTTACGAGTACCAAAGAATATCGCAAACATTGCCATGATGAGTGTTGCTGAAAGTGCCAGCATAGAGCCAGAGATACGATTGTCGTTTTGCAACAGCAAGAAGCTGCTGCTAAGTGCTTTTAATTGTAGTGCGATATACGGAATCGTCGCTAATAAAGCGATAATCGTCACCATAATGGCGGTGGTTTGCCGCTTACCATAGCGAGCTGAAATAAAGTCGGCGATGGTGGTGATATTTTGCTTTTTACTTACTAATACTAATTTGCGTAAAAATCCTTGGCCGAAGAAAAATAACAGCGCAGGGCCAATTAATATAGGTAAGTAATTCCAACTGCTGGTGGCTGCTGTTCCGACCGAACCGTAATAAGTCCAAGATGTACAGTAAATTCCTAATGAAAAAGAATAAACAAATGGGTGGTGACTAATTCTTTTTGCAAGAGGAGTGGTTTTGTCTCCCCAATTTGCCAACCAAAACAACACGCCAATATAGGCGAGTGCAACAAATAAAAGCGCAGCTGTCATGTTTAAATTCAGTAATTATTGTAATAACACTACCTTACCAGAATTATGAGCGATTTCGATGGCAAGATTTTTTGCAATAATTATTAATAAAATACAAGTTATTGATATTTAATGAATAGTGTTGTTTTTTGTGTTGTTATTAGACTAATGTCGCAGATCATTCGTTTTTACTATTTTCGCTATTTCGTAAATTTATCTTTGTAGGTTAAGTCGTTGTTAAATATTGTTTTTTACTGTTTGTTAACAAATGGTGTTCTGCAGTTTACGTAAACGTAAACTAGCTGTTACGACTATGGTCTCAATTCCATAAATCAGAACCCTTGCTAACTTAGTTAATGACAACTAATACCACTCATTACTTTTTTGTAATGCATAAGGGGATAAAAAATGGCTTTTAAAGATGAAGAACAAGCAAAAGCTTATTGGGCGGAAAACCTCGCACTGCTATTTAAATTATTAGCAATTTGGTTTGTCGTGTCATTTGGCTTCGGCATTTTACTGGTAGACGTACTTAACGAGGTACGTTTTTTTGGGTTTAAACTCGGCTTCTGGTTCTCCCAGCAAGGCGCTATTTACACCTTTGTTGCTTTGATTTTTGTTTACGTTTTCAAAATGAATACGTTAGATAAAAAATACGGCGTAGACGAATAGGAGCTAAGCAATGGATGTTCAAACACTCACGTTTATTATCGTCGGTTTAAGCTTCGCGCTTTATATCGGCATCGCAATCTGGGCTCGTGCTGGGTCAACAAATGAATTCTATGTTGCAGGGGGTGGTGTACCGCCGCTGGCAAATGGTATGGCAACCGCTGCTGACTGGATGAGTGCGGCATCGTTTATCTCAATGGCGGGTATTATCTCGTTTGCGGGTTATGACGGTGGTGTATATCTAATGGGTTGGACAGGTGGTTATGTACTACTTGCACTTTGTTTAGCTCCTTACCTACGTAAGTTTGGTAAGTTCACGGTACCAGATTTCATTGGTGACCGTTACTACTCACAAGCTGCACGTGTTGTTGCAATTTTATGTGCCATCTTTATTTGTTTCACATACATCGCAGGTCAAATGCGTGGTGTAGGTGTGGTTTTCTCTCGCTTCTTAGAAGTAGATATTGAGACCGGTGTTTACATTGGTATGGTGATTGTATTCTTCTACGCTGTATTAGGCGGTATGAAGGGGATTACTTACACGCAAGTAGCTCAGTACTGTGTATTAGTATTTGCTTACCTTGTTCCAGCAATCTTCATTTCAATGATGATGACAGGTCACTTCTTCCCACAAACAGGTTTTGGTGCAACGCTTAGCGATGGCTCAGGACAGTTTGTACTCGATAAACTAGATGGACTCAGTACCGAGCTTGGCTTTGCGCAATACACTGAAGGCTCGAAGAGCATGATTGATGTATTCGCAATCACAGGCGCGCTAATGGTGGGTACTGCAGGTTTACCGCACGTAATCGTTCGTTTCTTCACTGTTCCTCGTGTTAAAGACACGCGTATCTCAGCTGCATGGACACTTGTTTTCATTGCAATCGTTTATACAACAGCACCTGCTGTAGCGTCATTCGCTCGTGTAAACATGATTGATACAATTAACGGTAAAGACGGTAGCGGTACAGAGTACGCAGAAGCACCAGCATGGGTTAAAAATTGGGAAAGAACAGGCTTAATCACCTTTAACGATAAAAATGGTGACGGCAAAATGTTCTACTCAGCAGGTAAGATTGAGGATCCAAACAGCGCAAACGAAGTTAAAGTTGACCGCGACATCATGGTACTTGCAAACCCTGAGATTGCAGACTTACCAGCATGGGTGATTGCATTAGTAGCAGCAGGCGGTATCGCAGCAGCGCTATCAACAACCGCAGGCTTACTATTGGTAATCTCGACCTCGGTATCACACGATTTATTAAAACGTACCTTAAAACCAGATATTAGCGACAAACAAGAGCTACTTGCTGCGCGCTTAGCAGCGATGATAGCGATTGTTATTTCAGCTTACTTTGGTATTAACCCGCCAGGGTTCGTGGCCTCGGTTGTTGCCTTTGCCTTCGGCTTAGCAGCGGCGAGCTTCTTCCCTGCAATCATTATGGGTATCTTCTCTAAGAAGATGAATAAAGAAGGTGCGATTGCGGGTATGGTGACAGGTATTACATTCACAGCGGCTTATATTATCTACTTCAAGTTCGTAAGCCCTGAATTGAATGCACCGGCACACTGGTTATTTGGTATCTCACCTGAGGGTATCGGTCTAGTTGGTATGATTGTTAACTTTGTAGTTGCAGGTATCGTACTTAAACTAACAGCTGAAACACCGGTTGAAATCCAAGAAATGGTCGAAGGTATCCGTAACCCTAAAGGTTCGAGCGCAGCACACGCGCACTAATAAAACCATTTTATGAGAACACACTCTTGAAGTTCAAAAGCCCGACTTAAGTCGGGCTTTTTATTTATTTCAAACAGGGGTAGTGTAGATATTGTCTCTATTCTATAGCGAGAATGACCATGAATACCGAGCAACAGGAAGTCGCCCAATTTGTGATGCAACAAACGCCATTTAATCAGCTTGATAGCGCTGCATGCGAGTACTTTGTTAACCATCTCGATATTATTTATCTGACCCGAGAAAATCAAAACCAGTGGTTAAGTTCAGATAACTTAAGATTATTTTTAATTCGTTCTGGCGATTACGATTTAGTTGACCCAAAAGGAGATGTGATCACTAAGTTATCGAGTGGCGATTACTTTGGTTTTCCTTCACTGTTAACTGGCGAAGCGATTCAAAATAGCATTTCAGTGCAAAAGGAAGGCATTGTTTAC
This sequence comes from Pseudoalteromonas shioyasakiensis, assembly GCA_013391845.1. Lineage (NCBI taxonomy): Bacteria > Pseudomonadati > Pseudomonadota > Gammaproteobacteria > Alteromonadales > Pseudoalteromonadaceae > Pseudoalteromonas > Pseudoalteromonas shioyasakiensis. The sequence continues at coordinate 3,363,662 of CP058414.1, read as the reverse complement.
ATGTTAAACCAAGCGGCATTTGATTATTTACGCCGTGAGTACAAGGTATTTGAGCAGTACTTTGTTCGCGCCCATAAAAACCGTTTATTGTCGTCCCATTATAAGAGTCAAAACGAAAGTTGGTCCGAGAAAAAAATCTGCGAATTGATGAATCGTAAGGCCGTTACCTTGGCGCCAGATGCAAGTATTCGTCAAACTGCTAAAAAAATGAAACAACAGGGGGTTTCGTCGATTATGTTAACTGAACATGATCGCCTCGTTGGGGTTGTCACCGACAGAGACTTACGTAACCGCGTATTGGCAGATGAGGTTGACCCACAAGAGCCTGTTAGCAGTATCATGACTTGTAAGCCCAAGTTTATTTTTGAAAATAATCGCGTGTTTTCTGCTTTACACTTAATGCTTAAACACAATATTCACCATCTACCAGTGCTTGATGAATATCACAAACCACTTGGTATGCTCACCAGTACCGATTTGCTGCGGCAGCAAAAAAGCGACCCAGTGCAATTGATTGGGCGAATTTATAAAGCACATAGTGTGGTTGATTTAAAACGTTATTCGCAAGAGATACCCGGTTTATTAAAAGGCTTTTCGAACAATATTGATGACATCTCCTTAATTGGTAAGTTATTAAGTGGCTTAACCGATGCGCTGACTTCGCGCTTGATTCGTTTGTTTCAAGAAGGTAATGGTGCTGCACCAACCAGCTTTAGCTTTATCTGTTTTGGCTCTCAAGCACGAGAAGAGCAGACACTCCATTCAGACCAAGATAATGGTCTGTTGCTACCAGATGATTTAACTGAAGAGCAACAAGCGTACTTTAAACGCATGGGCGAATATGTTTGTGAGCATTTAATCGAATGCGGTATAAAGCGTTGTCCTGGCAATATTATGGCGAGCAACTCTGAGTGTCGAATGGGAATAAGCGCGTGGAGCAATAAATTTTATAAGTGGATCACCTCACCGACTCCAGAGGCGATGCTTAATTGTAAGATATTTTTTGACTTACGTTTTATTGAAGGCTCAACTACTTTGTATGAGCGCTTTTGTGAGCAGTTAAAGCGCATTTCTAAAAATGACTTATTCTATGCAGCCATGGCGAGCGACATTAAAAATACCCCTGTGCCTATTGGTTTGTTTAATCAATTTAAATTAGAGAAAGACGAAAAGCAGCATAAGTATCTCGACTTAAAAAAACGCGGTGTGGTGATAATCAACGACATAGTACGTTTATATTCTCTCAAAGCAGGTATTCAGCGCGCTAATACCCAAGAGCGTATTGATGCATTAATGAAGTTTTCACTACTTAATAAAGATGACCTTTATAACTTAAAAGATTGTTGGCGCTTTTTAACTCAGTTGCGTTTAGGTACACAAATTAACGAAGAGGGGTTGCCTAGCAACTGCATTAACCCAAATGCTTTGAATTCATTGGAACGACATCAATTAAAAGAAGCATTTTATTTGGTTAAACAGGCGCAGCAAGCCGCCGCATTTAAGTTTGCTCGCGGTAGTTTATAGGAGGCGTTATGGTTAAACGCTGGTTAAGTCGGTATTTAGCGCGCAAGCAACTTTTGGCAGCCGATGCTTATAAAGAGCGCTATGTAGTGATAGACATGGAATTAACAGGCCTTGACCCTCGCCAGCACGAAATTGTCTCGGTGGCGTGGGTGATGATAGAAGATCAGTGCATTAAGCTCAGCGGCGCAAAGCATTTAATAAATAAAGATGTGCAAAGTTTAGAGCAAAGCCCGATTTATCACGGTATTGCAAAACAAGACATAGATACAGGCGAAAGCTTAGCAATGATCCTTGGCAAGCTGCATGAGCATTTTGATGAGTGTATTTTAGTGTTTCATAACGCGGCGCTAGACTGGGGATTTTTAAAACAGGCATGCAGAACGCTTGGCTTAGATGCTAAAGCGCGTTTAATTCTTGATACCTTTGTTATAGAAAAAAAACGTCTGCACCAGCAAGGGCACGAAATAGGCCACGATGATTTAACTCTTAGTGAATGCCGCAAGCGATACAGCTTACCGCATTATAGTTCGCACCACGCCCTCACTGATGCCATGGCAACGGCCGAGTTGTTCTTAGCCCAGTGTCATCAAATTAGTCGTGGTAAGGCATTGAAAGTAGGGGAGCTAGTGTGAATCAGTTAGAATTAAAAATTCCTCCTGTCGCGCTGCTGCTGATCATTGCGTTGATGATGTGGGGCATAGCAGACTTGGTTATAAGTTTTAGCTTCTCGTTTTTCGCATCATCTTTTGTAGCACTACTCATTGCATTTTTAGGTGTGGTGTTTGCTTTATTAGGTGTTTATCAATTTCGCATGCAAGGCACGACCGTTGATCCTCGAATTCCAGAACAGTCAGCGAGTCTTGTTACAAGTGGTGTTTATCAGTTTAGCCGTAACCCAATGTATGTTGGTATGTTATTAATGCTAGTTGGTTGGGGTATTTATCTTGGCAATATTGCGAGTTTTTTAATGCTGCCGGTATTTATTCTCTATATGAATCGATTTCAAATTATGCCAGAAGAAACGTTTATGGCAGAGAAGTTTGGATTAGCTTATCAGCAATACATAAAATCTGTTCGTCGTTGGCTATAAAGGAAAAAAGTAAGAGAATGAGGTCGCTGAAGCAGTTTGACTTATCTTGACCTCTTATAAAAACTTCAAAGGTCGATTACCAAAACTGCGCCATCTAAAACATGCTAAGCAACTTTTATTTCACCTGACCACTTATAAAAACTTCAAAGGTCGATTACAATACCGCCATCTAAAAGGCAGCTGCCTTTATCTGCAAGCAAATAGAGTGGATTTTCTTCTTCATGGCAATCAAACTTGCAATTAATGGTTTTGGTCGAATCGGGCGTAATATCGTCCGTGCTCTGTATGAATCTGGGCTTGAAGATCAAATCAAAATTGTCGCTATTAACGAATTAGCCGACCCTAAGGGCATTGCCCATCTCCTTAAATACGATACATCTCACGGCCGCTTTTCTTTCCCTGTTAATCTTGGTGAAGATACTTTAACGGTTGCTAATGATTCTATTGCTTTGTTTGCAGAAGAAAACCCTGTAGAACTGCCTTGGAAAACACTTGATGTTGACGTGGTTCTTGAATGCACTGGGGTGTATCACTCTCGTGAACATGCAGAGCTACACATAACTGCTGGTGCAAAAAAAGTATTGTTTTCACAGCCTGCAGATGCTGATGTTGATGCCACGATTGTGTATGGTATTAACGATGATGAATTAAAAGCAGAACATACCATTGTTTCTAATGGCTCATGCACCACGAATTGTATTGTGCCAGTGATTAAAGTGTTAGATGACGCATTTTCGATTGAATCTGGAGCAATTACGACGATTCATGCCTCGATGCATGATCAGCAAGTGATTGATGCCTATCATCATGATTTACGTCGTACTCGTGCTGCAAGCCAGTCTATCATTCCGGTAGATACTAAGCTTGCTCGAGGTATTGAGCGTATTTTACCTAAGTTTCATAGCCGCTTTGAAGCTATCGCTGTTCGTGTACCAACTATCAATGTTACGGCGATGGATTTAAGTGTAACAGTGAATACAGATGTCAATTTAGCGACTGTCAATCAAGCACTTAAGTTAGCAGCCAAAGATCGTCTTGAGGGTATATTAAGCTACACAGAAGAGCCATTGGTATCAGTAGATTTTAATCATGACCCACATTCTTGTATCATAGATGGCACTCAGACACGTGTTAGTCATAAACGACTGATAAAGTTGTTAGTATGGTGTGATAATGAGTGGGGCTTTGCGAATCGTATGCTCGATACCGCGCGTGCGATGATGGCTGTAAGTCAATAATTTATAAATATAATATTAGTATCGTTAACAAAGGAGAAGTCCATGTCGGTCATTAAAATGGCAGATTTAGATTTAAACGGCAAACGCGTGTTAATTCGTGAAGATTTAAATGTGCCTGTAAAAGAAGGTAAAGTGACCTCTGACGCACGTATTCGTGCAGCATTACCTACAATCAAATTAGCGTTAGAAAAAGGCGCTAAAGTAATGGTAATGTCACACCTTGGCCGCCCTACGGAAGGGGAATATGATGAAGCCTTTTCACTTGCCCCTGTAGTTAATTATTTAAATGACGCACTTGAGCAAACTGTTCGTCTTGAAAAAGACTACCTAGAGGGCGTAGACGTTGCTGATAACGAAGTAGTTGTTTTCGAAAACGTCCGTTTTAACGCTGGCGAAAAGAAAAACGACGAAGCTCTGTCTAAAAAACTAGCTGCATTATGTGATGTTTACGTAATGGACGCATTTGGTACGGCTCACCGTGCACAAGCATCTACTCACGGTGTGGGTTTATTTGCTGACGTTGCATGTGCAGGACCACTACTTGCAGCAGAGTTAGACGCACTAGGTAAAGCACTTGATAAACCAGCTCGTCCTTTAGTAGCTATCGTTGGTGGCTCTAAAGTATCGACTAAGTTAACTGTACTTGATTCACTTTCTAAAGTGGTTGATCAACTTGTAACCGGTGGTGGTATTGCTAATACCTTCATTGCAGCGGCAGGTCACCCGGTAGGTAAGTCTTTATTTGAAGCTGATTTAATTGATGAAGCAAACAAATTAAGTGCGGCGGCAAAAGCCAATAACGGTGAAATCCCGGTACCAACTGATGTTGTTGTAGGTAATGAGTTCTCTGAATCTGCAGTGGCAACATTAAAAGATGTGAATGAAGTAACAGACGAAGATATGATCTTCGATATTGGTCCAGATACAGCAAACCAATTAGCAAAAATCATTGCTAATGCAGGTACAGTTGTATGGAATGGTCCAGTAGGTGTATTTGAATTTGATCAATTTGGTAACGGCACTCGTGCTATTGCTGATGCCATTGCTAACTCAAATGCATTCTCGATTGCTGGTGGCGGTGATACGCTTGCAGCGATTGATAAATACGGCATTGCCGATAAAGTTTCTTACATTTCAACCGGTGGTGGTGCTTTCCTTGAATTTTTAGAAGGGAAAAAATTACCAGCAGTTGCTATGCTTGAAGAACGCGCTAAGTAATTAGTGCGTATACCAGCGTAATTATTAAGTAATTACGCTGGTTTAGCTGTTTATAAAATACCTCTCACCCTCGTTTTATTTACAGCTGTTACGGTTAGCGCAAGCTTTTCGTGATGCAGTGATGCATCAAAAAATAACTTATCCGTTCAAACTAGATAGTAGGGAACTACTGTCGATACAATTTGGAGAATACCAAATGGCTTTAATCAGTATGCGACAACTTCTTGATCATGCAGCTGAAAATGGTTACGGCGTACCTGCTTTTAACGTTAATAACCAAGAGCAAATGCGTGCAATTATGGAAGCGGCTGATAAAACAAACAGCCCTGTAATTGTACAAGGCTCAGCAGGCGCACGTGCCTATGCTGGTGCCCCTTTTATTCGTCATATGATTTTAGCAGCCGTTGAAGAATGGCCTCATATTCCAGTTGTAATGCACCAAGACCACGGTACTTCACCAGGTGTATGTCAGCGCTCAATCCAGTTAGGCTTTTCATCAGTTATGATGGATGGCTCATTAATGTCTGATGGTAAAACCCCTTCAAGCTACGAATACAATGTTGATGTGACTCGTCAAACCGTTGAAATGGCCCATGCGTGTGGTGTATCTGTTGAAGGCGAGCTAGGTGTTCTAGGTTCACTTGAAACAGGAGAAGCAGGTGAAGAAGACGGTGTTGGTGCAGAAGGTAAACTTTCCACTGATCAAATGCTAACAGATCCTGAAGAAGCAGCTGATTTTGTTCGTAAAACTAAAGTTGATGCACTTGCTATCGCTTGTGGTACTTCACATGGTGCGTATAAATTCACTCGTCCACCAACAGACGATATCTTAGCAATTGATCGCATCAAAGAGATCCACGCACGTATCCCTAACACTCACCTAGTAATGCATGGGTCGTCTTCAGTACCACAAGAGTGGTTAGAAGTGATCAACCAATACGGTGGTGAAATCCCTGAGACCTATGGTGTGCCAGTAGAGCAGATCATTGAAGGTATTAAATACGGTGTTCGTAAAGTAAATATCGATACTGATCTTCGTTTAGCGTCAACAGGTGCTATTCGTCGTCACTTGGCTTTAAATCCAGCTAATTTCGATCCACGTAAATACCTAGCTGAAGCAACGAAAGCAATGACAGAGATCTGTGTTGCTCGTTACGAAGCCTTTGGTACTGCTGGTCAAGCAGCTAAGATCAAGCCTATCTCTTTAGATGATATGCACCTTAAATACTTATCGGGTGAACTTGATCCACAAATCAAATAATTGATAGTAAATTGAAAAAACCGGCTTCAGATGCCGGTTTTTTTATGCCTTGCTCAAGCCGGATCAACGATATACTTACTCGAACATTCCAGGATCAATGTTTTACTAACCTTGGCTTTCACAGATCATTATTTTACTAGTTGGATACTGATCACTGACTTTTTATTGCTCACCTTTTAAACGAATTACAGATCACCTTAACATTAAATCAACAAGTTATCTTATTCTCTAAGTAAAAAACTGATCTGAGATTGATCGACTTAGTAAAAACCTGATCCTGATCTGGTTAAGTTAGTAGATCAGTGATCCGTAATTTTTAGGCGAAATATTTCCCCCTTGCCTTGACCAAAAGCCCTTTATGTTCGATTTTTAAGTTACTGCTTAAATTAAGGATCGCTACCATGAATAAACCTGCCATGATGTTGTCGAGCTTTGCAATGTGCTTTATTTCATTTCATAGTGCTGCTGAAGCCGTAGATGTGTATGGTCGGGCCCATTTAGGGGTTGCTAATAGCGATACTGGCGATGGCAGTGAAACTTCCATTGAGAGCTATAACTCACGTATGGGGATCAAGGGTAGCGGTGAAATAAGTGATGGTTTAAAAGCTGTATATAAGTTTGAATTTGCAGTAAATGCGGCTGATCAAGATAGTGATGGTAAAACTGAAGAGAATATTACCGCTCGTAATCAATATGTTGGCCTTCAAGGCAGTTATGGGCAGGTAGTGCTTGGTCGTCACGATACCGCGTTAAAGGTATCGCAGGGTAAAATTGATTTAATGAACGACTTTAATGGAGATGTTAAAGCCTTGTTTAATGGTGAAAATCGTCTTGGCGACGTGGTTCATTATAGTTCGCCCGTTGTCGGCAATATGCAATTTGTGGTCACTTATATTGCTGAAGATAATTCCAAACAAGATGAAGAAACCGGCGTTTCTGCGGCATTTATGTATGGCGATAGTAAATTTAAAAAAGCGCCTTACTTCGTAAGTGTTGCCCACGATAGTAAAGTAGCCGGCTACGATACAACACGGTTTACGGCGCAAGGTAAATTAGGTGATTTAACCTTAGGCGGTATGTATCAACAAAGTGAAAAAGTAACAGGTTCTAACAAAGAAGATGGTTTTTTAGTGAGCGCATCTTACAAAATCGATAAATATAAGTTACTAGCGCAGTATCAAGATACTGATGGCAGCTTTGGAAAGTTGAAAGACTCGGGTAGCGGTACCTCTGTTGGTGTTGAACGAAGCCTGTCAAAACAAGCACGTATGTATATGTGGTATACGCAATTCTCACTAGATAATAATGCTGATGAAGATCATGTGGCGGTCACTTTAAGGTATGACTTTTAATCTCGAATTCATCTTTTAAGCGTAAAAAATGGCTATTTTTGCATTGATTCTTTTGCGCTTTTTCAATTACTCGTTAGACTTTCATAAAAATGTCATACTTAGTCATAATAATGAAACCAGTTCGCTAACGAAAGAGATAAATTGGAATGTCACGTAAAGTACTAGTCGTCGATGACGAAGCACCTATCAGAGAGATGCTGGTTTTTGTTTTAGAGCAAAATGGTTTTCAAGCAATTGAAGCAGAAGATTATGACTCTGCAATTGAAGCAATGGTAGAGCCATACCCAGATATGGTTTTATTAGATTGGATGTTACCAGGTGGTAGCGGTATTCAAATTGCGAAAAAATTTAAGCAAAGCGAATATACTCGTCAAATTCCTATCATTATGCTGACAGCACGCGGCGAAGAAGAAGACAAAGTACGCGGTCTTGAAGTTGGCGCTGATGACTACGTAACAAAACCATTTTCGCCAAAAGAATTAATGGCGCGTATTAAAGCGGTTATTCGACGCGTTTCACCAACCTCATTAGAAGAAGCCATTGAAGTACATGGTTTACGTCTTGACCCTATTTCACACCGTGTAACATCAGAAGGTAGTGAATTAGATATGGGGCCTACTGAATTTAGACTACTGCATTTTTTCATGACTCATCCTGAACGTGTTTACAGCCGTGAACAATTACTTGATCATGTATGGGGTACAAATGTATACGTAGAAGACCGTACTGTTGATGTGCATATTCGTCGTCTACGTAAAGCTATTGCACCATTGGGGCATGACCGTTTAGTGCAAACCGTTCGCGGTGCAGGCTATCGTTTTTCAAGTAAATTATAAGTGTCATAGGAATGACCTTAACAAGCTAATTTACATACTTAAGGTAAAGTGAGTGTATGTATCGAGTAGTGAATAAACAGGCGTTAGCAAAACGTCTGTTTATGTATTTCTTACCTTTGTTATTAGTTGGCGTACTTGTAGGTGCGCCTTTTTTGCTTTTATTTTTAGGCTCTTTTGCACTTTTAATTTGGCATTATCATCAATTATATCGCCTTAGTGATTGGCTTCTAAATCAACGTAGCTTTAACCCACCTGAAGGGGAGGGGGCTTGGGAGCAGGTCTTTGAAGGAATTTATCATTTACAACATCGTAACCGTAAAAAGCGCAATGAGCTGGCAGATTTAATTCGCCGCTTTCGAGATGGTGCAGAAGCCGTACCTGATGCGGTTGTAGTACTACAAAAAGATCTAAGCATCATTTGGTGTAACCAACTGGCTTTAAAAGTTTTAGGTTTACAGTGGCCAACTGATCATGGACAACGCTTAGATAATCTCATTCGCGATCCTAAATTTGCAAAGTATATGCATAAAGCATGTTTTGACGAACCACTTGAGCTTGATGGCGGCCATAGCTACGATCAAACGTTAGAGTTTCGTGTTATGCCCTATGCAAGTTCACAATTGATGATGGTGGTACGTGATGTTACACGTTTAAAGCAACTTGAGCAGATGCGAAAAGACTTTGTGGCCAATGTTTCTCATGAGCTGAGAACACCGCTTACTGTGGTGACAGGCTACTTAGAAATGCTTGATTCTGACAGCTTACCTCCCCCTGCTATGTGGCAAAAAGCACAAACAACCATGCTTGAGCAATGTCAGCGTATGGATAGCTTGGTTAATCAATTACTGTCGTTATCGCGAATTGAAGGAGCGCGTCGGCAAGATAACGACAAGCCAGTAAATGTGCCTCAGCTACTTACTTATATTCAAACCGAAGCAAAGTCATTAAACCAAGAGAAAGGCCATGAGCTTATTTTTAATGTTGATGCAAGTTTAGATATTAAAGGGGCCGAAGACGAATTAAGGAGTGCCTTTTCTAACTTAGTATTTAATGCCATTCATTACACAAAGCCAGGTGGCAAGATTGTGGTTGATTGGCAGTTAAAAAATAACCAAGCCGCGTTTAGTGTGACCGATAATGGTGATGGTATTGCCGCTGAACATATTAATCGTTTAACCGAGCGCTTTTATCGTGTTGATAAGGCTCGTAGCCGCACTACAGGTGGTTCTGGTTTAGGTTTAGCTATTACAAAACATGTACTTACAAGGCATGACAGTCGCTTAGATATCAGCAGTAAGTTGGGACAAGGCTCGACCTTTGCGTTCGCATTCGGTAGCGATAAAATCGTGCGTATTGCAAATAAAACGGAAAAAACCGAAAAAACAGCAAAGTCATAAAAATGTCATTTAAGGGTAATCTAACTGTCATCTAGTGTCATTAGAGTAGACCGCAGTTAGGAAATGGGACGAACAAATCGGAGTAACCCCTATGAAATTCAAAAATCTCGTTGCCGCAATGGGTGTGGCTGTAACAACATTTGTATCAGCACAAGCAGCTGCAGTTGATAAAGATATGCCTGAGTACACTAAAACAAGTGGTATCTCTGGTAACTTCTCATCTGTAGGTTCTGACACTCTTGCTAACATGATGACGTTCTGGGCAGAAGAGTACAAGCGCTTCTATCCAAACGTAAACATTCAAATCCAAGCAGCGGGTTCTTCAACTGCTCCTCCAGCATTAACTGAAGGTACAGCAAACTTCGGCCCAATGAGCCGTCGTATGAAGTCAAAAGAAATCGAAGCATTCGAAAAGCGTTACGGCTACAAGCCAACTGAAGTACGCGTTGCAATCGATGCTCTAGCTGTATTCGTACACAAAGATAACCCAATCAAAGGTTTACGTATTGACCAAGTTGATGCGATTTTCTCTTCTACACGTAAATGTGGTGCTGATGCACAAGTTAATCGTTGGAGCGAAGTAGGTCTTGAGGGTGATTGGGCTGCAAAAGATATCCAGCTTTACGGTCGTAACTCAGTATCGGGTACTTACGGTTACTTCAAGAAGAAAGCACTGTGTAAAGGTGACTTCCGTAACAACGTAAACGAACAACCAGGTTCTGCATCTGTAGTACAGTCAATCTCTTCTTCTGTGAATGCGATTGGTTACTCAGGTATCGGTTATAAAACGTCAGGTGTACGTACAGTTCCACTTTCTAAGAAAGGCGATAACTTTGTTGATGCAACATTAGAAAACGTTGCAAAAGGTAAATACCCACTATCTCGTTTCTTATACGTTTATGTGAACAAGCACCCTAACAAACCGCTTTCACCAATCGATGCAGAGTTCTTAAAAATGGTTCTTTCTGTAGACGGTCAAAAAATTGTTGAGAAAGATGGTTATGTGCCACTTTCAGGCAAAATGGCAATGGCTGAACTTAAAAAGCTAGGCCTTCTGTAACAACCATACAGACATAGATGAAAAAACCGCTCATTGAGCGGTTTTTTTTTGTTTAGCTTTTGGCAAATAGCTTGGCTTTTATTCGCTTTTGAGCGAGGCGTACTTGTTTACGCTTTTTACCTGATGGTGCCTTAAAGCTTTGAATTGGCATTACCGTTGGGTATTCATTGGGTAATGTAGGCACACTAAAGTTAGCGTGTTCATCTTTAGGCAAAGCAATTTCTTGTTGGTGTACACGAAGTGCCGCTAAGGTATCATCGTTTTCAACTTCGCTTGGGCATAAAAATAAACCCATTTTACGCATTTTAACACCTAAGCCGATGCTGCTTGAGTAGCGCACAATTGGTGCTGCCAAAATAAGGCCCACTAAAATCGGTGATAACCACCAAAAGAAAGTCGGTGTGTAATAGTAAGCAACCGAGCCCCAAATAATCGCCGTAATAGTCGAAAATAATGTATAACCAATCGCTTCTTTCCACGGCACCATTCTGCCTTCCCGAGGCTGTGCATCCCAACTTACTTTTTTACCTAAAAATACGCACACTACAAAATAGCTATGAAATACCATCATTAGCGGTGCAATCACTATCGCAAAAATCGTTTCGATTAGTGAACCTGCAATTAGCTTCATAGTGCCACCAAAGGCCTTATTACGGTGAACTAAAGTCACAATAACACCCATTAATTTAGGTAGTAATAACAGCACTGCAGTAATAAATAACAACGAATCAATTAAGTCAGTTTTGGCAATTTGCCAAGTTGGGAAAAGCTGATAAGCATGGTTAAAGTACACGTCGCTATTAAGTGCACGAGTCACCGCATCTAATGTGCTTAATGCCAGCATAGATAACCAAATTAACGATGAGATATATGCTGTGGCACCAAATAAAAAATGCATTTTACTCATTAGCTTAAGACCCGATTTAGGCAATAAACCTAAATGCTGGATATTACCTTGCACCCAACGTCTATCACGGATTGCGTAATCGAGAATGTTACTTGGTACTTCTTCGTAGCTACCTTCAATATCACTAAGCAGTAACACATCCCAACCACTACGATGTAGAAGTGAAGCTTCTACGAAGTCATGGCTTAAGATTTCACCACCAAATGGGGCATTGCCTTTTAGAACAGGCAAACCGCAGCATTTAGTGAATGCTTCAACGCGAATAATCGCATTGTGACCCCAGTAATTTGCTTGGTTTGTTTGCCAAAAAGCAGACCCTGTTGCCAACATTGGGCTATATAAAATGGATGCAAACTGTAAAAAGCGACCAAAAAAAGTGTCTTGGCGAACTGGGATGGGAATAGTTTGGATCAAACCTGATTTTGGATTACTGATCATGCTAGAAGTCAGCTCAAGCATACATTGACCCGTCATAATGCTATCGGCATCAAGTACAACCATGTGATCGTATTGGCTGCCCCAACGTTCGCAAAAGTCAGTTAAATTACCTACTTTACGGTGTTTATTGTCTTCACGGCGACGATAAAAAGTGTGCTTAGCTAAATCACCTAAGCGCTCAGTAAGTGCATTCCACGCTTTAAGTTCATTACGTGCAATTTCAGGGTTTTGGGTGTCACTGAGCAAGTAAAAATCATAATGTGGCATTTGCCCTGTTTTAGCCAGCGAGCGTAAACTTACCTCAAAACCTGCGATTACACGCTCTGTATCCTCGTTGTAGATAGGCATAACAATGGCTGTTTTAGTTTGGCTCAAGGCATGCTGATTAATTTCGATTGGCTTTTGACGTTTTAAGGTTAAAGGGTCAATACGAAATAATTGCAGGATGAAGCCCATGCAGCCACTACAAAAAGCTGTAACGATCCACGCGAAGGTAACTGTAAATAATGCTAGTAAAGCGTACTCAAGCGGTGTCATGCCGTTAGAATTTAAAATATCGAACATGATCCACACGCCGTAAGCGGTAATGGTGAGCGCTAGGCTCGAAAAAAGCCAAGCGCGGGTTTTCTTAAATGGCATTGCTGTTGCCTTTAATTCTTTACTATTGGACGTCGTTTGGATACCAGACATAGCTCCATACCTCGCTGATTTCTTTATCACGTAGTTTTAACGATAAGCGCATATCAACAGGCTTATCTCCCTCTGGCGCCACTTTAAAGGCTACGCGCCATCCTTGATTGTTTGGTAACTGTTGTACCGTTTTATCACTTATTTGCCCTACAGAGAGTGTAAGATCCGCTTGCATGGCGAAATTAGCAGATAATTTGTTAATAGTTTCCCCACTAAAGTCGACGGTAAATTGGCGATGGCTTTTAGGTGGTGGGTTCTTCTCACCCGGAAGTGCTGCACTGCCAATTCGGGTTCTTAAAACACTCGCTTTATCTTGAGCTGCAAGCGTGGCATTGAAAGTCGAAAGCTTGTAACTAAAACTTAAGCTGTCACCAGCTTTCATTGGCTGATCTGGCACCCAGTAGCTAACAATATTGTCGTTGGTTTCTGTATCTGTAGGGATTTCTACTAGCTCAACACGACCTTTACCCCAATTACCCACTGGCTCAATCCACATGCTTGGACGGTTGTGATAATGCGCTTCGGTATCAAGGTAGTTATTAAAGTCACGATCTCGCTGTGCTAGACCAAACCCTTTCGGGTTGTCGTAGCTAAACGAAGTCACGCTCAATTTCTTCGGATTATTCAATGCACGCCAAACCCATTGGCCTTGTTCTGATTGCATTAAAAGGCCATCAGAGTCATGTACTTCAGGACGGTAATCATCAAAGAACTTGGTACTGTTTTCGCCGTGATAGAACATGCTTGTTAACGGGGCAATACCGAGCTTTTTGATGTCTTTGCGTGCAAAAATTTGCAGCTGTGTTTTCACTTCAGTATTCGTTGAAGGTGTTAACTCAAAACGATATGCGCCTGAAACTGATGGGCTATCGAGTAGTGCATAGAGCACGATAGTTGTGTCTTCTGGTGCCGGTTTTACTAACCAGAACTCTTTGAAAACGGGAAACTCTTCACCTGAGCTGAGTGCTGTATCAACTGCAAGACCACGAGCTGACAGACCATATACTTGATGCGGGCCAACTAAGCGAAAATACGAAGCACCTTGGAATACAGCTACTTCATCTTTATATTCGTTGTTATTCAGTGGAAAATGCAAACGAAAACCCGCGTGGCCCAGTTGCGTATTAGCAATGGCAGTATTGATCTCTTGCTCTAACGGGGCTGCGGTTGCATCGTAACGATAGTAATCGGTTTTAAACGGTAAACTTTTTACTTCAGCATTTTGCTCAAGGGTATTTATTGCAACTGGTGAGCGATATAAAAAACCTGGGTGGAATAACTGCACTTCATAAAGGCTTTGATCTTTCCAAATTGCTTGCTCAGTACGAAAACGGATTGCACGATAGTCCTGATAACCAATGCTAGTTAATGCTTCAAGTTCTAATTCTTTAGGCGCAACATACGGCTCAGATGCTAATTTTTTCGCACGCGCGGTGATAACTTCAAATAACTTTTCTTGAGGTATAGTGATCATTGCAGGCTTAAGCTCAACAGCAGCATTATCCTTTACTTGCTGTTTTTCATTTTCGGTAGCTTGAACCTCTGCGGCTGTTTGTTCTGTTTTAGTCGCTTTTGGCTGGTCTGGTTCTTCAACAGCGTAACTATGACCTGCACTCATGGCTAATAATACGCCCAAGAAGGTCTTCTTTTTGACAGCGCTGAAGAGCTTAGTTCGGGTTTCTGGTCTCATTCAATTTTCCTTTAGCCGTAAATCACGTTAATTCATTCATACCCCTTAGCAATTCCTGAACCCAAATAAAAAATAATATTCTCAATGACTTTGAGTTGGTACAGCTAAATGCGAAGAGTAAAATTTTGAAATTAGTGAGAAACAATTACATGGTTGCAGTTGTTTATTCGTCACCAATATGGAGAAGTTTAATGAACGAAAGCTTGCCCTAATATGAATAGCTTAATGGGTAAATAAAAATATGAACAAAATTACCAGAGGCTTAATTATGAAAGCGAAATTGTAATCGAGGAAGGGGGGAGTATAGGCACTGAACAGGCTTTCAGTGCCTCAAAATTAATCTAAACGAATCAATGGTATTATTTAACTTCGCCTAATTTTTCTGCATTTGCTTTACATTGATTGTAAGCTTCAATGCACTTATTGCTACAGACTTTATGAACTAAGCCATCAGCGGTACTTTGTTGTTCACAACTTGCTTCACATTGATAGTTTTGTTGAGCACACTGCTGCATTTCTGGATTGTCAATTTTGTTTGAGCAGGCAGACAGTAATGTCATTGCAAACAATGTAGCTGCAATTGCTGGTAGTTTTTTCATGCTTATCCCTAGTTTATGTCTTTTCTTTGCAATCCATCTTACCCAGATTACAGCTATTTAATCCAGCTCAACTTGTAAATTGTCAATTAAACGCACTGAGCCTAAATAGGCGGCAGCTAAAATAACAAGTTGTTTGTCAGCCGCAGTGGCAGCTTTTAGTGTTGAACGATCTGCTATAGCGTAGTAGTCAGGCTTTAGCCCTGCAGCTTCAAGCTGTGCTTTTGCAGCAGCTTCGAGTGCAGCAATGTCATCGTTACCTTTTTTAAGTGCCGCTGCAGTATTGTTTAGAGTGGCAAACAGAACTTTTGCTGTGTCTTTTTGCTCGTCAGATAAGTAACCATTACGAGAGCTCATCGCTAGGCCTGATATTTCACGGCAAGTTGGAACGCCAACAATTTCAACAGGGATAGATAAGTCGCGCGTCATGGTTTTAATGACTTGCAGCTGCTGAAAATCTTTTTCACCAAAACAGGCAAAATCAGGTTGAACTAGGTTGAATAACTTAGTGACAACCGTTGCGACACCTTTGAAGTGACCAGGACGTGAGCCACCACAGTAACCCATAGAGACACCTGGTACATCGACAAAACTTTGCTCGCCTAAACCATTTGGATAAATGGTCTCAACGGATGGTGTAAATACAATATCAGTACCAAGATCAGCTAAACCTTGTTTATCTTCGTTTAATGTACGCGGATAGCTATCAAGATCTTCATTTTTCCCAAACTGCATCGGGTTAACAAATATACTCACGACTACTTTATCAGCGAGTGTCTTGGCTTTTTCAACAAGTGAAAAGTGGCCTTGATGTAAATTGCCCATAGTAGGCACTAGCGCAATGCTTAAGCCTGCTTGACGCCAAGCCTTGATTTGACTGCGTAAGGATTTTATTTCAGTGATTGATTGCATTTATTTAAACTCGTGTTCGGCACTTGGGAAAGCACCACTTTTTACATCTTCACAATACTTTTGCACTGCAGCTGGCATATTGCCGGTTTCTAACAAAAAGTTCTTTGAAAACTTTGGAATATAGCCTGCAGAAATACCTACTAGGTCGTGCATTACTAAGATTTGACCATCGGTCTGATTACCTGCCCCAATACCGATCGTAGGAATGCTCAGCTCATCTGTAATACGCTTAGCAAGCTCACTAGGAATACACTCTAAAACAAGTAATTGTGCACCAGCAGCCTCAAGTGCTTTAGCATCGCTAACCATTTTGTCTGCTTGAGATTGCTCTCGGCCTTGAATTTTAAAACCGCCAAATACGTGTACTGATTGTGGTGTTAGGCCTAAGTGACCACAAACAGGAATACCTTGCTGGGTCATCGCACGGATGCTGTCGTGAAGCCATTCACCACCTTCAAGCTTGACCATGTTTGCCCCTGCACGCATAAGCTCAGCAGCATTTTTACAAGCATCAGTTGGGTTGGCATAAGTCATAAATGGTAAGTCTGCAATAACAAATAACTCACGGCTACCTGCTCGTACGCATCGCGTATGATAAGCAATATCTGTGTTGGTTACCGCTAATGTATCATCAGCACCTTGCAAAACCATACCTAACGAGTCACCCACTAAAATCACTTCGACGCCATTATCATGAAACAATTTAGCAAAACTGGCATCGTAGGCCGTTAATGCGGTGATTTTTTGTTGTTCATGTTTCATTTTATTAAGTGTTGAAACGGTGATTTTAGACATAATTTCCTCTAAGGCTTAGCCTTGGTTGATTACTGCTGAGGGAGTTGTTGTAAACCGTTTAAAGGTAACGTTTTTGTTATATCAGCAAGTGATTGATTACTCGGTAGTACAAGCGTTGGCGCAATTTCCAACAATGGATAAACAACAAATTCTCGCTGTGTTAGGCCATAATGAGGCACGGTCAAGCGAGGGGTGTCTATCACGTCATTACCAAACAATAGAATATCTATATCAAGGGTGCGAGGACCCCAGCGTTCTTCTTTTCTAACACGGCCATGTTCAAGTTCGATAGCTTGAGTTAAATCAAGCAATTGTTCTGGCTCAAGTGCAGTTTTAACACAAGCGACCGCATTTACATAATCGGGTTGATCTTGAGGCCCCATAGGTTTGCTTGCGTAGTCATGCGATACACAAACAAACTCAACATCTTTTAATGCTTTTAGGGCAGCGACAGCAGCATGAATTTGTTTACGTGGCGCGTTTAAATTAGCGCCTAAACCTAAATAAACGGTATGCATGCTTAGTCTACTTTTTTCTTGCGCGGACGACGGCGGCGTTTAGGACCGCCTTGGTGCCCTAAATTTTTAACCATCTCTTTTTGGCCATTGATGTCTTGGCTTAGGTAGGCTGTCCACCAATCTGCTAGCTCTTTCAGCTGTTCTTCACCTGCCTGCACACGAAGTAGTAAGAAGTCATAGGCGGCTTTGAAGCGAGGCTGTTGAGTGAGCCTGTAAGCGCGCTGACCACCTCGTTTATCAAGGCGTTGTTGAATATGCCAAATATCGCGTGCACCAAGTGTGAAGCGTTTGGGTACTGCGACATGTTGTGCGTTTTCACTCAGTACTTTATTCATCGCTTGTGCAAATGCATCGTACTCTGAAAGTTGATCACGTAGTTGTAACTTCTTAGCAATACTCAGTAATGGGAACCACAACAAGGCTGCAAAAATAAATGCTGGGGTGACTTTTTTATCTGCGTTAATACGTTTATCGGTGTTTTTAAACATTTGTAGGATAAACGCATGTTCTAGGCCATCAGGGTTTGCATCTAAGATTTTATCAAGCGCTGGGAATAATGCTTTGAATAACCCATACTGGCGCAGCATTAAGTAGTTTTCTTCAGCTTTGCCGTTTAAGAACAACTTAAGTGATTCTTCAAATAAACGAGCAGGCGGAATATGGTCAAGTAAATTAGCAAGGCCTTTAATTGGCTTTTCGGTGCCTGGTGCAATGCTCATGCCCAGTTTTGTTGCAAAACGAACAGCACGCAGCATGCGCACAGGGTCTTCCCTGTAGCGTGTTTCAGGGTCGCCAATAAGCTCAATTTGTTTTGCTTTTATAGCACTAATACCGTTGGCATAGTCATAGATACAAAAATCGTTAATTGAGTAATAAAGTGCATTAATAGAAAAATCGCGTCGCTCGGCATCTTCTTCGATGCTGCCATAGACATTATCGCGAAGTAGTTGTCCGTGTTCGCTTGATTGGCTAATTTGATTTTTACTTTCGTCAGCTTCGTGATGACCTCGCATGGTCGCCACTTCAATCACTTCTCGGCCAAATACAATATGGGCTAAACGAAAACGACGACCGATTAGGCGACAGTTGCGAAATAGCTTTTTGATCTGTTCAGGCGTTGCGTTTGTTACAACATCGAAGTCTTTAGGTTGTTGACCTAACAATATATCTCGAATACAACCACCAACAAGGTAGGCATCAAAACCACCTTCTTTAAGGCGGTATAATACTTTGATTGCATTTGGGCTAAATTGTTTGCGTGAAATACCATGTTCACTGCGCTCGATCACCAAAGGTAATTCGCTCGTTGATAAAGCATCACTTGATGTCGTGGCATTTGGGCCAATAATTTGCCGACAAAATTGAAAAAGCTTGGAAATAATAATCTGTCTCCTACGACGCGGACTTTGCGACTCATCAAGTATAGCGTTTGTTTGTTACTTCGCCGATGTGAGATTGACGTGTAATCAATGTGTTTTAAATGACGCTAAATTAAGGTGTTGATGATTCGCACACTTTGGGTCGCTATCATATACCAGCAGGGCTGAAAAATTAAGTTACTCGGCCTTTAAAATTGGCAATTTATTTTTCAATAGTAACAAAGTCACAAAAAGTAGAGTTCGAATCCTCGTTAACTTGTATTTCTTGTACCTTTGGAATGAATTCAAGACGGTAAGTTTCGATTGCCCATGCTAGCATGTGTTCTATATCTAATGACAGTAGAGAGACTTCTGGCTTTAAACCTAAAAAGCGAAAGGCATCGAACAAGGCCGGTTTTGGATCTGATTTCGCTATTGCTGGCGCGTAATTCTGTTTCGATAACTTAAAACCAGGTTTAGCAACCGCTAACGGTAGGTGTGCATATTGTGGAGCAGGTTTATTGAGTTGCTTAAACAAACTGAGTTGTCGTGCAGTTGGCTCAATTAAATCAGCGCCGCGAACTACTCGTGTTATATCTTGTGCAATATCATCAACGACCACGACCAGTTGGTAAGCAAATAAACCATCACTTCGCTTTATTAAGTAGTCTTCTTTGGCAAGTTGGCTATTTACACTAACTTCACCTTGAATTAAATCATGATAGTGACTTGTTGCATATTGCTGGGTTAAACGCAGTGCTGAATCAGCTAAAGAGTGGTTTTTATCTCGGCAATGGCCTTGGTAAATTCCCCCGATAGCTTTAATTTCTTTACGGGTGCAATGACATGCATAAACAAGATTTTGTGAAATTAGCTCATCAACAATTGCTTGGTATTGCTCATGACGCTGGGTTTGGTAAATGACGGGCTCGTCCCAGTATAGGCCGTAAGCCTCTAGGGTATGTAATATATCGTCGCTAGCACCGCTTACAACACGCGTTGTGTCGATATCTTCAATGCGTACTAACCATTTTCCTTGATTGGCTTTTGCATCAAGGAAGCTACCCACAGCCGCTATAAGTGAGCCAAAATGTAATGGCCCTGAAGGGGATGGCGCAAAGCGGCCACGATATTCACGCATTGGCGTGTTAACGGCTGTGGTAGACATGGGCTAATTAAAGGATATTAACCGCGTCCAGATTGCTTTTCTTTAATTTCCGCAAGCGTTTTGCAGTCTACACATAAATCAGCTGTAGGACGCGCTTCTAAACGGCGGATACCAATTTCAATACCACATGATTCACAGAAACCAAAATCGTCTTCTTTGATTAATTGAATCGTTTTTTCTATTTTCTTGATCAGTTTACGCTCGCGGTCACGAGTACGAAGTTCTAATGAGAATTCTTCTTCTTGTGCTGCACGGTCTACTGGATCTGGAAAGTTAGCTGCTTCGTCTTGCATATGCGATTTAGTACGGTCTACTTCGTTACGTAAATCGTTACGCCAAGCTTCTAAAATTGTTTTGAAATGAGCACGTTGTGCTTCATTCATATACTCTTCACCTGGTTTTTCTTGATATGGATCCAACCCGGCTTGAGCCAATAACCCTAGTCTTTTTTGGTCTGGCATAACTTTCTCCTAAATCCTTAATATTTTGCCCAGCATTAGCCGGCGGCTATAAATAGCAGAATCATTAGGTTGAGGCAAATTTATTTTTAATTAATCCTATAGGCCTCGAGCTGATGATTGCTCAAATAATTATGGGCGGTTTTGTAAGCCCTTAACTATCCGTTAATTTTTAAAATTTGCATAGTTATATGGGCAAAAAAAAATAATACAACTTAAATCGTGTTATTTACTGCTGTTTTAAGAAAAGAGTTGTTTAAGGCTGAAAACTACACTTTTCCTGCAATTGAATCTCGTTGGCTGAAATTTTTGCTTTATAAGCAATCACTTCAACTCCTTGCTCTATTGCATGAGCTAAAAGTTGCGCATATTTGGGATCGATATGAGCTGCAGCACTTACTTGATTAATACCTTCATGTAAAACTGCAAACAGTAAGACTGCACGATGCCCTTGTTGCACCATTTCTACTAGTTCCCTTAGGTGCTTTTGACCTCGTTCAGTTTTTGCATCTGGAAAATAACCTTGCCCAGACTGCGGCTCTAATTGCGAGAGTAAAGTCACTGATTTTACTTCAATATAACAATGGGGCTTGTTTTCATCTGTTAATAAAAAATCGATACGGCTATTTTCTTGGCCGTATTTTACTTCTGCTGTAATTGTTTGGTAATCAGCTAGTTCAGCAATAGTCCCAGCATTGAGAGCCTCTTGCACAATTCTGTTTGCAATAGCGGTATTGACACAAATTAAATGATTAAATTGATTCTCTGTTAGTTGTAGTGAATGGGGGTATTTGCGTTTGGTGTTATCACTGGTTGAATAAAAAGCGTTAAACCCTGGCTCAGCACAGCCCGTCATCTTTCCTGTATTGGCGCAATGCGCTGTAAACTGCTCGCCTTCAGCCGTTTTTAAGTCGGCTAAAAAGCGTTTGTAGCGTTTTATTAAGGTGGCTGATTGTAATGCGGGAGTGAACTTCATGGCTCTAATAATTTCGTTTTTCTTTATTGTATGTCATTCATTACGAGGATTGAACCACTCAACATAATGCTATTTATCGCAAGCTGTTGGGAACTTACGTTGGCTGTAGTAAACTCAGGCAACATTTTTAGCGCAAAGAGTATTCTAACATGTCAGAAAAATTTTTAGTTCAACTTAGCGAGCAGGGCGCTGCCGCACACTGGGGCGAAAAAGCCGCTCTTTCTTTTACTGAACAAGGCGCAACTGTTCATTTAACTGAGCAAGATACACTTAAAAACGTACAAAAAGCAGCACGTACGTTAGCTAATCAAGGCTTAAAAAATATTGCTTTAGTGGGCGATGTTTGGTGTACAGAAACACAATGGGCTTTTTATCAAGGCTTTGTTTCACCAAAAAATTTAGATGCAATTGAGTTTGTTGAAAATGCAAAAACAGACGGCAAAGAACTGGCTTCTTTAAAGCAAGCTGCGACTTGGGCTCGTCAAATGATCAATGGCACAGCTGATGATATTTTCCCTGAGAGCCTAGCTGGTAAAGCGGCAGAATTCATTCAGTCATTAGCGCCTGAGCATGTAAGTTACCAAATCATTAAAGGCGATGCTTTATTAGAACAACAATGGATTGGTATCCACGCGGTAGGTCGTGGTAGTGAACGCCCACCGGTATTATTAGCATTAGATTACAACCCAACTGGTGACGAAAATGCCCCTGTTGCTGCCGCTTTGGTTGGTAAAGGCATTACCTTTGATTCAGGTGGTTACTCAATCAAAGCAAGTGAAGGCATGCTAGGCATGAAGTGCGATATGGGTGGTGCTGCTACAGTAACTGCAGGCCTAGCACTTGCTATTAACCGTGGTATCAACAAACGCATTAAATTATTCTTATGTTGTGCAGAAAACCTTATTTCAGGCCATGCATATAAACTTGGCGATATCCTAACCTATAAGAATGGTACAACGGTTGAAATCGTTAATACTGATGCTGAAGGCCGTTTAGTACTTGCTGATGGTTTAATGGCTGCAGGTGAGTCGGGTGCGCCATTAATTATTGATGCGGCAACACTAACAGGCGCTGCACTGGTAGCTGTTGGTCAAGAGTACAACGCATTATTTGGTCTTGATAAAGAGCTTGTACGTGACGTACAAGACTTTGCAGAGCAGGAAATGGAAGCTGCTTGGCCATTACCACTTGAAAAATGGCATCAACAAAACTGTCCATCACCATATGCAGATACCGCAAATAGCCGTCCTCAAAAGGGCGGTGGCTATGGTGGTGCATCTAATGCGGCTGGTTTCTTATCTCGCTTTGTGCCAAATGAAGGCAAAGGCTGGGTACACATTGACCTGGCAGCAGCATTTAATATGGGTAGTACAAGTGAGTGGGCTGCTGGTGCGACAACACAAGGTATGCGTACAGTTGCAAGAACCTTACTAGAAAAAGCATAAGTAATTTACTTTTCTGTGATTAATAAAAAGCGCCTAACTTAGATGAAGTTAAGGCGCTTTTTTTGTAAATTCACAAACTGATACAAGCTTTTTTGAGTAAATTAGTATAAAATCCCGCCCCACATTTTCTCATCCTGTGGTTAGTTATTATTAAATTAGCTACACTTGAATGATCATTCACACTGGGGTCTCTATTTATGTCAGATAAGTGCTATATCACTGCGCAGCAGCTTCTTGAAGATTCATTTCGTGTTGCGGCACAAGTTTATGAAGATGGTTTCCGTCCTGATTTCATCATTGGTATTTGGCGTGGTGGTGCTCCAATTGGTATCGCAGTTCAAGAATATTACGATTATAAAGGTATCGAAACTGACCATATTGCAGTGCGTACTTCATCGTATTACGGTATTAACCAGCAGTCAAAAGAGATCAAAGTTCACGGTTTGCATTACATCATTGAAAATGCGAATGCAGATAACTCATTATTAATCGTTGATGACGTGTTCGATTCTGGCCGTAGTATTTTTGCATTGAAAGAAAAGCTTTCTGAATTAATGCGTTTGAACTTACCACGTGATATTCGTGTTGCATGTCCATACTACAAGCCAAAGAACTCAAAAGTAGACATGGTGCCAGATTATTATATTCATGAGTCTGAAGAGTGGTTAGTATTCCCTCATGAGCTTTCAGGCTTAACGCCAGACGAAATCATCGAAGGAAAGTCTGATTTAGCTAATATTCACGACATACTTTTAGAAAAATAAGCATCATTTTTACAAAGTTATGAGTGTTCTTACACTCATAACTGCGCAAAACTTTCGACGTAGTCACTAAGCTTGTCGATATCTACCACTTGTAAGCCTTGAGTACTTCTCTTTACTAAGCCTTTTTCAACTAATTCTGTTACAACGCGTCTATAAGCTCTTTCGGTGGTGGCAAAGCGCTCAGCTTCTGCATTTACGGTAGGGTAGGCACGCAGTAATGTTGGGTTATTATTCTCAGCTCTTAATAAGCAATCTTTAGCTATGTTGTAGCTAAGTGGTAATAGCAGCTTATCTAAATTTATTTTTTGGTTTTCTTGGAATTTAGCAGCGATTGTTTGCGCTGTGTATAAGCTTAGCTCTGGTTTTTCTAATAGTAGTGCACGCCAATGTTTAAGCTCAATTAGGTTATAACTTACATCACTAAAGCACGTTACTGTGTAAATACAGGGATAATTATTCAGTGCTTCAATCTCACCAATCAGGGTGTTATTACAGTCAAGTTGACCTAAAAGAAGGCGTCGGCCGTTACCCACGTCATAGCTGAATGACACCGTGCCGCTTCTAACTAATACGAGTTTTGATAAAGGTTGATCCTGATGGATCAGCACTTCTTTTTTAGCTTGTTGAAAACTGCTGCCAGCAAATGTCAGTAATTGGTCAACAAGATAGCTTGAAAAATGATATTGAAACATTAACGCCGCTCTTCGGACAATTGTCCTATTTATTACATCTTAATGACGTTAGCATTAAGATTCTAAGAATTTACGCTAACTTGCTAGTAAGGTGTTTCACGTTACTGATACCTTCATTTCCCGTGTAATGATTTTAAAGCCAAGATTTTTCTGCAGCTTTACAAGGTTTTTAGTAAGTTAGCTTTTTTATTTTATTGTCAAAGTAGCACTGAGTGCGTCAAAAAAAATGACAAGCTCCAATGCTAACCTAAAGCCTAGGAGAGAACAATTGAGTTGGGAATATTTAGGCTATTTAGCGTCAGCACTTTTGGTTGCTTCTTTGACAATGAGCGATGTTGTTAAGCTACGTTGGCTTAACCTAGCAGGATGTATTGCATTTACCTTCTACGGGCTGGCAATTGGTGCTGTTCCTGTGGCCTTTACCAATGGTTTACTAGCATTTGTGAATATTTACCACATCATAAAATTAAAGCGTCAGCAAAAAGCTGACGCTAAGTAACACTCAGTAATACTAATCTTCTTTTTTATACTTAAGCTGGCCCGCAATCCAAGTTTGTGTCACGTTTATATCGTGGATCTCTGAGACTGGCGCTTTGTAATAGTCTTTATCAATCAAGATAAAGTCAGCCCACTTTCCTTGCTCTAAACTGCCAAGTTTAAACTCTTGATGTGCAGCATATGCACCACCTAAAGTAAAAGCACGTAAAGCTTCATCACGCGATAGTAGCTCTTGTGGTCGCCAGCCGCCTTCTGGCAGCTGATTATGATCCATGCGAGTAATGGCTGAATATAAGCCGTCAAACGGATCAGCAAGCTCTACTGGAAAATCAGAACCCGCCGCAATCACTGAGCCTTGCGCTAAAAAGGTTTTCCAAGCGTAAGCCCCTTCAAGTTGTTTTTCAGTTAGACGTTGCTCTGCCATATGCATATCAGATGTTGCATGAACAGGCTGCATTGATGGAATGATTTTTAACGTTTTAAAACGAGGAATGTCTTCAGGAGTAACAATTTGTGCATGTTCAATTCGGTTACGAAGTAAAATTCCACCGGTTTTTTTAAACACATTTTCATAGGCATCTAGCACTACGTGATTGGCTTTATCACCAATTGCATGAGTGTTAGCACTAAAGCCATGGGTAAAGCTTAAGTTGAATAGTTGCTCAAGCTTTTCTTGGGTTTCAAGCATTAAGCCATGGTGATTTTTTCGATCTGCGTATTCCTCGATTAGGGCTGCACCACGACTTCCTAGCGCACCATCAGCATACACTTTGACACTACGAATCGACAGCATGTCATTCATATCTTTATATCGGCCCGCTTTAAGCATTGTTTCTAGCTGAGGATCAGCAGCACTTAGCATGGCTACTATTCTAACGGGAAGGGTGCTTTGTTCAGAGCGCTGCTTATACACTTGCCAGGTATCATAATCGATACCGGCATCATGGGTTGATGTAATCCCTAAACTAAGTAGATGTTTACCTGCATTATCTAATGCAGTATTAATGCTGGCATGGCTTGCTTTTGGTACATGCTGAGTAATAAGCGTTTCGGCTTTATCAATGAATACCCCTGAAGGTAAACCAGAATCCAGTTTTATAATTTCACCACCGGCAGGAGAGCGAGTTTCTTTGGTGATACCTGCAAGCTCCATTGCTTTTGAATTTACCCACACAGCATGGCCATCAACTCGAGAAAGCACTACGGGTTTATCTTTTAAATACTTGTCTAAATCAGCAGCATTTGGGAACTGTCCACCAGGCCACTGCTCTTGGTTCCAACCTCGACCAATGATCCAGCCTTGTTTATCTTTAGCAAACTCAGCTAGCATTTTGCCAACTTCATCTGCCGAGCGAGTACTTCTAACATCAAGTTGTGAAAGGTTATTACCTAAACCAATCACATGGCCATGGGCATCAATCAAACCAGGCAATAACGTGGCTTGTTGGCCATCAATCGTGGTGGCATCAGGAAAGCTTTTTTTGATTGAATCATTACCGGTTTTTACAACTTTACCGTCTTTAAAAACCAGTGTTGAAAAGTGTTGAGTTTCACCTTTGTAGGTTGGTGTGTAACCATTTACATTGTAAATTACTGTGGTATTGGCAAAACAACTTATCGAAGCTGTTGCCAGTAAGCTGATGATGAGTTTCATAATCTTCTAATAGTTTTTATTGAATTATGAAAACATTATCAGAGTTGCAGTAAACTGCAACTCAGCAGCAATTAAATAATCAAATAGACATTTTTATTTACTTGCGTAGACCTTAAATTCACTCAGCGATAATTTATTATCTTTATCGCTGTCGTAATTTTTAAAACGTGACCATAGAGCAGGATCTCTTGCAGACTCTGAGCGAGTAAGGTAGCCATCGTCATTACGGTCAAGTTGTTTAAATTTTTCACCAATACTATCTGCAGCAAAACCCAATGTGCTAAATCCACAACATAAAATTAGGCTGGCAAAGGTTAATTTTGACATTACTTTAACTCTTGTTTGTTAAATAGTGTTTAAATTCTAGGAGCGAAATTTGTTGATCTTTATCTGTATCCCACTCTGCCATGCGTTTTTGCAAGTGTGGTTGGGATGACAGTTCTTGCAAAGACAAAAAGCCATTTTTGTCTTTATCTAGGTGATCAAATCTTTGTTTTACATCCAATGCTAAGCTATTGAAGCTTATTGTAATTAAGGTACATGAAGCAAGCCAGAAAATTCTCATAATTACACTCCTTTATAAATAAAAGTGCTTGCCATAATTTAACTCCCATAATTTAAATCCGTTTACACATTCCCTCTGGGATTATGGCAAGCACTTTAAGCCGTTAAGGTTTGAATTTTTCAAACTCTTGTTCAGACAAAACTTGATCGCCGTTTTCATCTAGGTCGGCAAATTGCTTAAGTAAGTTATCGTGCTTAGTCGCTTCAGCTAAAGAAATCTCACCGTCGGCGTTTGTATCAAATTTAGCAAATCGAACATCCATTTGTGATGCTAAAACGGTAGCGCTGATAACCAAAAACATGAGTGAAAATGCTGCTAAAAGTTGTTTCATTACAATCTCCTATTGAATAAACGACTGAAACTCAGAAAATGAAATTTGACCATCTTGGTTACTATCTATTTGAGTAAAGTTGCTATGTAATAATGCATCTTCAGATGCCTCTGCTTCACTCAAAAAGCCGTTACTGTCTTTATCTAGCTCGTTAAAAGTCGTTTGCAGATCGAATGCATAACAGTCTACCGTAACTAGGTTTATCAACACTGCGGCTGAAATGGCCGTAATCTTCATTTTGTGTCCTAAATGACTAATTTACTTTGTAGTTATCAAAATTGGTGCCAGTTTTTAAATGTGTTAATTATCAGTGGGTTATGCCTTTTGTGTGGTTTTTAATGCGAAATAGTTACAGAGTATTGTGTCTTTTTTGCAACGCTTTTTAGGCGACTAAGCTTTATTCACCTTGTTTCAATGAGTTAGCGTGTTGCTAAATAGCAACTATGTATCAGTTTTTGGGTAAAAGTCAGTACTTTTTAAGGTCGGATTCAGCGAGTGTCTAAGTTTATTCACTAATAATCAGCATCAGCAATTATGTTGAGAGTGAATATGCAAAATAAAGTAGCGATAAAAATGAAACAGTTAGTCAACTGGCGGCCTAGTCTCATTAGTCAGTTCGTTTGTAGTATTTTGCTGTCTTTACTGCCGTTATCTTTAGTGGTGATTTTGTTTTTAAATGCCCTTAATAAGCAGCTTGCGCTGACCCAAGAAATCGTCGGTGACAATTACGAACTTACCAAAGCATTCAATAACCTTAAACAAGACTTAAATAGTTTAGAAAGGGCGACTCGACAAAATTGGGTGCTTAAGAGTGAATCTCTCGATAGCCTGATTGCTAACAAGTGGCAATCTTCTTTGCAAAGTGTTGATGAGCTTATTTTTTTGAGCCCTACAGCTGATTATGTGTCGCAGTGGCGTCAGCTTGCTGAGGTATTACAATTTGCAGAGCAGCATTTGCTAGTTGAACAAAAGCAAGATGGTGAGCTGTTTGCTCCTGCTAGCAAGCTTATCAGTGAACAAACAAACTGGCTTAAAGAGCAAAATGAATTACGGATCACAAAAAACCAACAGCAATTAAAAGCATTACAAGCTTCATTTATTAATTGGTTAATAGCATTAATTCCACTCACGCTATTGGTAGGTGGTGGATTTCTATGGCGGATAAGCGGACGCCTACGAGAGCTTACCAATGTTATTGATAAATTAGGGCAAGGGCACTGGCAGCAAAAAATTCATGTTCGTGGTTCTTCAGAATTAGTTGAATTAGGCAATAAACTTGAATGGGTACAAGCACAGTTACATATGCTTGAGCAGCAAAAAGATACTTTTTTGCGTCATGTGACACATGAGTTGAAAACCCCCCTAGCTTCTATGGTTGAAGGCACAGATTTACTTGCAGATGAAATTGTTGGCCCAATCAATAGCGAGCAACAAGCAGTCCTTGAGCTAATAACACAAAGTATGGTGCGACTTAGAGTCATGATTGAAAGCTTATTGAGTTACAACGCTATCCGCACTAGTAAGCAAAGCCTGAGCGAGCTTAATTTTAACGTGATGATGAATAAAATTGAGCGTCATTTTGAGCACCGATTATCTGCGCGTGACTTATCCATTGTTTGGGTTAACGAGTTACCAAATAAAGCCTTGTTTATATCAATAGAACTACTTGAAATGGTGCTTATTCAGCTGACCTCAAATGCGTTAAAGTTTTCGCCAGAACATGAGTCAGTGATAATCAAGGCAAGCTTAAAGCAGGGGCAATTAATTTTGAATGTAAGCGACTTAGGCGAAGGCATTGATGATACTGAAAAAGCCGCTGTGTTCGGGGCTTTTTACCAAGGCAAGAATGCAAAACAACATACTGAAATGAGCAGCGGACTGGGTTTAACCATAGTCAAAGAAACCGTTGAGCAATTAAACGGTAAGCTCTCTATTACTGATAATGACCCTCAAGGGTGTGTATTTACAGCCATCTTACCAATTCAATTAACCCAAGGAGTTAACTGATATGGGCTTAGCTAATAAAGCCAGTTTTATGCTTGTTATAGGCACGTTTTTTATAACTGGGTGCACGCTCACGCAAAAGAATGTTGAGCCAGAACAAGTAGAGCCGAAAGCAGAGGTTAAACCTGATGGGCAACCTAACCCTAAACCTCGACCAAAAAGTGAGCCTTTGTATCCGTCCGCAAGTACCGTTATTGCATGGCATGCTGCCAAGTGTGGTGGCTTTAAAGCAAAATCTGACAAAGTAAATTATGTTGGTGAGAATGAACTAAAACGTCTTTTTGAGTCGATATGTTTATTCGCTGCTTCAGAACCTGAAAAGGCCCTTAACCTGCTTGATAAAAGCGACCGTGCTTATTATTGGCCAGATGATATTAAGCAGTATCTTTGGCTACAAAAGCAATATTTACAGCAAAGTTTAGCGGCAAAACAAGCAAAGCAAGCGCTGAGTGATGAAATGGAAAAAACCTTATCGTCGCTTGCGACTATCGAACAACAACTTCTGCTACGTGAAGAAACCAAGGAGCAGTAACCATGAATGAAGTAACAAAACCACGAGTTTTATTAGTTGATGACGATGCTAGTTTATTAAAGTTATTGGCGATTAGAATTGAGTCTAAAGGCTACTTGGTAAGTACTGTTGAAAGTGGCATTGAGGCATTACAAGCGCTAAAAAGCCAAACCTATGATGCGGTGATCACTGACTTAAGAATGGATGAAATGGACGGCATGGCCCTGCATCGCCAGCTGCAAAGTCGTTATCCTTCGATGCCGGTGATTATGATGACAGCGCATGGTTCGATTCCTGATGCAGTTGAAGCAACTAAACAAGGTATATTTGCGTTTATTACCAAGCCGGTTGATAAAGATGAGCTGTTCGACAGCCTTGCTAAAGCTATCGAGATCCATGGTGTACATGGTGATGAAACACCGACACAAACAAATATTGTCACCCGCAGCGGCGCGATGTTGCATTTACTTGAGCAAGTTAAATTGCTTGGCCCAACGCAAGTGAATGTGTTGATTTCCGGTGCCAGCGGAACAGGTAAAGAGCTGCTAGCACAAGCGATACATCAACATAGCCATGTTAGTGAAGGGCCATTTGTTGCTATTAACTGCGGCGCTGTGCCGGGGGAGCTTTTAGAATCTGAATTGTTTGGTCATAAAAAAGGCGCGTTTACAGGCGCGGTAAAAGACCACCAAGGTTTGTTTCAACAAGCCCAAGGTGGTACCCTTTTTCTAGACGAAATAGGTGATATGCCGCTAAATTTACAAGTAAAGCTGCTAAGGGTTTTACAAGAGAAAACCATTCGCCCTGTGGGCTTTCAAGAAGAAATCCCAATTGATGTGAGGGTGGTGTCAGCGACTCACAAGAACCTCCCTGAGGCAATCAGCAACCAGCAATTCCGTGAAGATTTATATTACCGATTAAATGTGGTGAACTTAAAACTCCCCCCGCTTTGTGAGCGCAGAGAAGATATTAGTTTGCTAGCACAGCATTTTGCAGGTTTAATTGCTAACCGTATGGGACAAGAGCAAAAGCAATTTGCTAATGATGCGATGCATGCCTTGGTTCGCTATGACTGGCCGGGTAATATTCGTCAATTACAGAATGTGATAGAGCAGGTAGTAGCCCTAACACCCGGTAAAGTGATTGCAGCTCAGCTCGTAGAAAGTGCATTAAACAGCAATGCTAGTATTGCTGAGCCGCTTTCTTTAAATGATGCAAAAAAAGAATTTGAGCGAGATTATTTAATTAATACGCTGAAAATGTCAGCGGGTAATGTTGCCGAAGCCGCTAAGCTTGCGAAACGTAATCGCTCAGATTTTTATAAATTAATTAAAAAGCACAATATTAATGTTGAAAGCTTAATATAAGGAAAAACATGGCACTTTTTTTAGTCTATTTGGGCGGTCGTATTCAAGGATGCCACATTGAAATGCACGATGTTAGATTTGTCGTAGGCGATAACATTGAACAAACCTATTCAAAGCTTAAAGCACAGTGGGTGGGTGATAAAAGCAAAGTACATATGGATAGCTACATGCAAATTCAGCATATCGATGGCTATCAGGTTGAAGTAGTTGATACTCAACATAGCCAAGCTGAAAAACTGTATTTTGTGAATTTAGGTGCCTATCGAGCAGATAGCCTTGCTGAGCAACATGATTTTGCCTTGTACGTTGCGCGTAGCAGTGAAGAAGCAAAGCAACGCGCTAAAGAGTCTTTATTGGCTGGAATGACTCATCTTCATAAAGATGATTTACACGATGTGGACGATTGTTTTGCGATTGATTTGCTTGATAGCAACTTATCAATCAAATTAACGCCAAGTGGGCAGGCACAAGCCATGAAGCCCGACTGGTTTGGTTATCATGTATTGTGATATCTATGCTCAATAATACTTAATTAAGCGAGTTGGTATTAACTATTCTTGGTTATCGTTTTTGCTGGCAACTTTAAAGGCGATAATTACTAATCCAAACAAGGCAAATGGCAGTGCAGCAAGTAAATACTCAACGGTATGACTGTCTTGATAGTTAGGCTGAAGTAGGAAGTGCCCTGCAACACAAAGCAGAATAGCCACGAATAAAACAGGCAGTAAAATCAGTTCTTTTTTAGGTGAGTGTTTTTTCATTACAGAATGCCATCTTTAGAAAGTGCGCCATTGTAATGATCTCGGCTTACTCAGGTCAAATAAGTTGCTTTGTAGTTCGCTTTATATTGCGCTGTATCAACTTTTTTTGTGTCAGTTTTTACTGGCTGCTTTTTTGGAGCCGCTTGTTTATCTGTTACTTCATTATGGTTAAATAGCCCCATAATGAATTCAATCTCTTCACGTTGTAATCCAGATCGCATGATGCTCTCCAAAAATATTTGCCTTTTGTAATACAAATATTACGTTCTGTAATCTGAATTATTGGTGAATATAACGTCTCTAAACTGTAATCATATGTAACGCAAATGTGCTTATTTAATAGGCAGCTTCACAGTAAACACAACACCTGTGCCATCATCTAAATTTTCTGCCAATACCTTACCGTGATGGTAATCGCAAATAAGCCTTACAATATATAGACCTAAACCCAAGTGGGGCTGCTGCTGATGTTGTTGGCTCCTCACAGATACCATTGAGTCAAAAATGTGTTCAACTAAACCATCGGGTAACAAAGGCCCTTGGTTGCTAATCGTTAATAGCGCATGTTGATCTTGCTTGGTTAAGCTAACTGAAATTGTGCTTTGTGGGGTTTTAAATTCAAGTGCATTGTTGATAAGTTTATCGAGTAATTGGGCAATAAACTCTGGTGCGCCACTGACATTTAATGGTTCTTTATCAAGCGACAGAGTAAATAGGCTTTCACCATAGGTTATTTGATAGCCTTGCATACATCCAGTGATCACCTTGGTGAGATCAAACTCTTCTGTTTCGGCGTTTTGAATGCTTTGTTCTAGACGCGTCGCTTCACTCATGGTGGTAATAATTTTACCTAATCGCTCAACCCCTTCACTGGCACGGTCTAAGTATTTTTGGCTGAGCTCAGATTGTGGCTGCATTTGTAAATTTTCAAGTGATGAACGAACAACAGCCACAGGTGTACGCAGCTCATGGGATAGCCGTGATGACATATTTTCTAAATAATCAGTATAACCACTTAAGCGACTAACAATATTGGCAAAGCTGCGAGAAAGGTCGCCAATTTCATCATTAGAGTCGGCATAGGTTATGTTGCCAGTGATCCGCCCTTGGGCATCAATGGCTTGTTCAGCATTATCACGTAAGCGGCGGATACGGCTGGAAATTCTTGAAGCAAAAAAGAACAGGGTCACAGTGCCAACAAGCATCACCGCTAAAATGACATTAAATAGCTTTTCTAGTGACTTGTTACGTAATGTACGCACGCCGTTGGTAGTTTCTTCTGCGATTACTGCACCAATTACTTTATCTTGGATCCAAATAGGGTAGGCCGCCGATAAAATAACGGCTTTGTTATCTGGGGTTAAGCGCCATGATGATGCGGGTTTTCCTTTTAAGGCACTCGCAATATGTGTGCCTTGCATCGCTGCTACGTCATGTAAGGTATCAATGAATTCATTCTCTGGGCGCGTCAGAATCTTATAGTACAGAGGGTGTAAGTAATCTTGCTCAAAACGTTGCCACCAGGTTGTTGCGGGCTCCTCTTTTAGGCCGTCTGCCCAAACACCATCGGCATGGTGAATTGAGCCTGATTGTGCAAGTACACGATGATGGTTATCGACCACCCAAATTCGACTGCCACTGTGGCCCATGCCTTTCAAAATACGGTTAATTTCTGGCGAAGGCACTAAAACAGAGCCGATATCATTGGGGTTTTGTAGGTTTGAGGTCGACATAAGCTGAGGCTCAACCTTGTCTTCATCCCAATCTTCAATCGCAAAACCAAGCTTATTACCTAGCATCGCAAGCGGAAAACGCAGCTCTATATTGTAACCCGTGTCGGTGCTTTTGAAATAGCCTTGAATTTTCGTGACAGGCTCTTGTGTTGTAGCATCAAAGGCATTAACCCAACCATCTTGGCGGGCGGCCACCACATAACTATTAAATTTACCTTCAGGTGTTTTTAACATGATCTGTAAGTGATCATTACGGGTAAAACTAAGCACATTTTTAGCACGATACACCAGTGAACTATCTGTGACTTTAAAAGCCGCATAAAGGAAGTTTTCGTATTTGCCTACCATGTGATCAAAACTTAGATCACTATCTTGATGATCGTTACTTAACCCCTGTAAGTAGCGCTTGTCATAATGCCAAAATAAACTTTGATAAGGTTGCCACTCCGACAATTTACCATCAAGTTGAATCGGGTTATTTAGGTTATAGGCATATAAATCTCGACCTTTTACAACTTGATCTAAAAAATTGGTTTGCGAGTCAAATAAAGCGGGCCGCTCATGTAATGCCGTTGCTAGCGCGCGGGTTGTACCAACTAAGGTTTTTTCTTGGCCTTGTCTTAAGAACTTTTCCATTTCCCAAACATATTCATAGCCAAGCCAAGGCAATAAAAACAAAAAGCAGGATAAGAAAATAAACTTTGTTCTAAGCCCAAAACGCAGCATTAAGCTTGCTCCCAGCGGTAACCCATACCGTACACTGTATCAATGCAGTCAAACGCATCATCTAAGGCAATAAACTTTTTACGAATGCGTTTTACGTGCGAAGTAATGGTGCTGTCATCAACATAAATTTTCGCATCACTCATTAATTCGTTACGGCTTTTTACATGGCCTGGGCGCTGTGCAAGTGAATGCACCATCCAAAATTCTGTCACAGTTAAATCAACCAGTTGCTCTTGCCAAAAAACCTGCATGCGCTGGGTATCTAACTTTAATGGACCGCGATGCAAAAGAGCGGTTTGATCAGCTGGTTGGTCGAAGGCATCAAGGCGCCTAAACAATGCGCCAATGCGAGCAGCAAGATGTGCCATACTGATGTCTTTGGTTAAGTAATCGTCAGCTCCCATACGCAGGCCGCATACGGTATCAATTTCGCTATCACGGGCGGTTAAAAATATAATCGGTAAGGTTTTAGATAGACTGCGTAATGTTTGGCAAAGTAAAAAACCACCATCCACTTCATGGCCAAGGCCAATATCAACAATGGCTAAATCTGGTAAAGATTGACTAAATGCCAGTTCAGCACTGGCTCTGTCAGCAAAGCCTACAACTTGATAGCCCTGAGCACTGAGCATTTCTGTGTAGTTTTCGCGGATTGCTGTTTCATCTTCAACGATTGCTATTTTCTTCATTGTTAATACTTACTTAAATTCTTTCTATAGCGAACTATACCTAATTTTTTGCCTTGCGTACTGGCAAAAACGCGATTGCCATTTTTCTGCCACAATTGCTCAGCAGTTTGCCTTTTTTGATCCCTTTTATTGCCATTTCGACTTGTTTCAATAGCTCCATACCAAGTTCGCAACACCAACCAATGTTGCCAAGCAATTAAGTAGAAAAAGGATTAAACCATGAAAAAATTAATTATTGCCGCTGTCATCACATCAGCTCTAACTGCAACCCCTTTTGCAGAAGCTGCGAGTAAAACAAAACAAGAGACACCGAAAGAAACGGCCATTGGCCTAGGTGCTGGTGCAGTTGTAGGTGGCATAGTAGGAGGCCCAGTTGGCGCATTTATTGGCGCGTTTGCTGGTGGCTTAATTGGCGAAAAAGAAGCGGCAGAAAACACCATTGATGAGCAAGCCCACGCATTAGTTTTAATGAAAGAGCAAACCGCAGATTACCAACAAGTGATTGCTGATAATGAAGCCCTTAGTGAGCAACTTGAATTATTAGCTGATGAAAAAGAGCAGTTACTACAAGCCCAATTAAACACCTTACTGGCTATGACGGTACAGTTTAAAACCGGCTCTAGCGAAATAGCTCCGCACTTTGCTAATCAACTCGACAAAGTCGCGCAGTTACTCATAGCCCAGCCAAATCTTGCTATCGATTTAAGTGGTTTTGCTGATCAGCGCGGTGATGAGCTAGCTAATTTAATGCTCTCGAAACAGCGTGTAAATGCAGTGCAAAGTTATTTGATTAAGCAAGGCGTGCCTCATACCCGTTTAACCGCAACCGCCTTTGGTGAGCAGCAAAGTGTCGCTGATTCAAATAACTACGAAGACAACGTGTTTGATCGCCGCGTAACCTTAACGACACGCCCTGTGGCACAAAGTCGTTTACGCACAGCGCAAAGTAACCACTAATTCATCTGTCGATGGAGTGACATAATATGTTGAGTAACCGTACCAAAAGGCTTCTTTTTGGGAGCCTTTTTATCCTCTTATTAGGCTATGCCGTTAATCCAGCATTTGCTGAAAATGCCAGTGCCGAACTGCGTTTTTATGATGACTCAAATAGCCAAGTGTCGTCGGGTTTATTAGTGAAAAACGATGTCACTATGACGCTCACCGGGCTTATTAATCATGTTGTTGTTAAACAGCGTTATCAAAACCCGCACCCATTTTCGGTAAATGCCCGGTATGTGTTTCCGTTGCCTGATGAAAGTGCTGTTCATGCCATGCAAATGCAAATTGGTGAGCGTATTATCACAGGCAATATTGCCCTTAAGCAGCAGGCTGAACAGCAATTTGAGCAAGCTCAAAAGCAGGGTAAACGTGCCGCTTTAGTGCGTCAGCAACGTGCTAATATTTTCTCTACCGATGTGGCAAACCTTGGAGCTGGTGAAGAAATTGAAATCACCTTGCAATATCAGGAGATCATCGGTTTTCGTGATGGTGTATTTTCATTGCGTTTTCCTACAACGATTACACCGCGTTACGAACCTTTGACGGCAGAGCTTCAGCAAACAGTTAATACAGAGAAAAAGTTTGAGCCAACAACTGACACAGAGCAAGTGGCATCAGCTTGGTTAAAACCTGTTTTTTACCGTGCGAAAAGCCAAGAGTCTGATGCGAGCTTAAACCTTGTTATCTCGATGGATATTGGCCTTGAACTGAGTGATATCAGCGCTAATTTAGCGGGCATGCAAATCGATAATCCAAGCTTTGGTCAGTACCAATTATCACTTAATCGTGATGTTCCAATGGATAGAGACTTTGAGCTCGAATTTAAACCCCTTGATAAAGCCCATTCACAAGCTGCATTTTTTACCGAAACAGTAGCAGGGCAAGAATATGGCTTACTGATGTTAGTGCCGCCAAGCGATCACTTTACCTCGCAGGCACGCCTTTCGCGTGAAATGGTGTTTGTTATTGATACCTCTGGCTCAATGCATGGTCAATCTATGGAACAGGCCAAACAAGCCCTGTTCTATGCCTTATCGTTATTAGATGAAAATGACAGTTTTAACATTATAGGTTTTGATGACGAAGTGTCGGTATTAAGTGATACACCTATGATTGCCAATGATTTTAACATCCGCCGCGCAGAGCGCTTTATTTATGGTTTACAAGCAGATGGTGGCACCGAAATAGCAAAAGCACTGACTCAGGTACTTGATGGTAAACAGCATGATGGTTTTGTACGCCAAGTGGTGTTTTTAACAGATGGCAGTGTTGGTAATGAAACGCAGCTATTTAAGCAAATTCAAACGGGTTTAGGTGACAGTAGGCTATTTACTGTCGGTATCGGCAGCGCACCTAATAGCTTTTTTATGACTAGGGCTGCCGATATTGGCCGTGGTACTTTCACTTTTATTAGTAGTACCAGTCAAGTACAGCCAAAAATGCAACTGCTTTTTAATAAGCTGGCACACCCCGCTGTTACAAAGCTTGCTCTTGAAGGCGATAAAGGTGCACTTGAATATTGGCCGTCGCCGTTACCGGACCTGTATTTTTCTGAGCCTGTTTTGGTTGCAGTAAAGCTTGATGGCAGTCAGCACTTAACGTTAAAGGGGCAAACAAATTCAGGGCCAATGACTATTAATTTAGCAACGAATAATGCCGCAAGCGGTGAAGGTATAGCAAGGCTTTGGGCAAGACAAAAAATTAAGTCTCTGCTGCTATATAACGAAAAACAGGCGGTACGCGCAGAAGTCGAAACATTGGCACTTCAGCATCATTTACTCAGCCCTTTTACAGCTTTTATTGCGGTTGATAACTATGCGGGTAATGAGATTGCAGAGCGTTCAATGCAAGTACGAAACAAACTACCGAACGGCATGACACTTCCGCAAACCGACGGACAAAGCCGGGTGTTTATGCTACTGGGGTTGATGTTGATTGCATCCTCGTGGTTATGGCAATGGCGACGCTAAAAAAAGCGCTGCCAGTTTGCTGCGCATTACTAGGTATCGCATTGTTTGCTAATGGGGGATATATGCAGGCGAAGGCTTGGCTTGCTCAGGTGTTAATTGAGTCGGCTTGGCAGCAAGCTTTGCTGAGTCCTTATGAGCAAGTAAGGCCATGGTTTTACGCCGATGGTTATGTCACCGCACACATAAATTGGCCAAGTCAGCAGCAAGAATTGACAGTACTTGCTGGTGCATCGGGGCGAAACCTCGCGTTTGCCCCCGGGCACTTTTTGCCAAGCGGTGAACTTGGCAGCTCAAAAGGGGTGTTAATAGCTGGCCATAACGACACCCACTTTGCATTTTTAAAAAATGTTATAGTGGGTGAGCAGTTCAGTGTGCAATTGCAAAATGGCCAGATTGAACACTATCAAGTTCGCAGCATAGATATTATTCATCAAAGCGAACAGGACTTTTTAGCTCAATCAGGCCTTTATTTATTAACCTGTTACCCTTTTGACTCGTTAGCTTCTGGAACTGAGTTTAGGCTACTGGTGTCGGCTGATAAATTATCGTCTACGTCAACTTTGAGTTCTTGATGGCGCTGACTAACAATAACACCGGCGAATACTACCGCAATACTCACCCATTGCCATACGGTTAGTACTTCGCCTAGTAGAATGGCTGACAAAATTAACGCAAAAATTGGAATCAGGTTTGAGTAAGCGGCAGCGGTTAACACCGACACCTTACTGATGGCGTAATTGTACATGCCATAGCCACCTAAAGTGACACAAGAACCTAAATATAAAATGCTCAGTAGGGCACTTAAATCGTGCTGATTTTCGCTTGGTAATTCGATAAAAAATAAAAAAGGCGCAAAGAACAAGCTACCACTAAACCCTTGAATTGCTATTAAGGTCAGCGGTGAGTAACGCGCTACTAAGTGTTTTACACTCACGGTATAAAATGCGGCGCATACCATCGCCATCAGCTCTAAAAAGTTACCAAGCAGTGGATTAGGGGCTTGTTCAGTACTTGGTGATAATAGCGTTAATAAAATACTGCCACCAATACACAAGGTAAAACCAACGACGATGGCTTTACTGATGTACTCTTTTAATATTAAGAACGCCAAAATAGCGACAATAATTGGCAAGCAAGAGACAATTACCCCTGCTTGCGATGCAGAAGTGTATTCTAGTGCATGGCCCTCAAATAAATAATAAAAGCAAGGCTCAGCTAGTGACATACCAATTAAGTACTTCCAGTCACCTTTTTTAAACTCAAAACGGATTATGTAGCGCCATAAACATAAGCTAATCAATAACGTGGTTAGCATTCTTAAAAAAATGACTAACACAGGATCATAAATATTGATTGCGTGCTTTAAAGCAATGTAGGAGCTGCCCCATAAAAAGGTCGCGATAATTAAGCATAAACTGGCTGGCATAGGTGTCGCTATTGAGTAAAAAAACGAGAACGCGATCCTAGCATGAATTTATTTAACTTGTTCAAAAACTGTTAGCTGGTATATATATACCCAAACTACCTCAATATGCAGAATATAAGAATCAAATGCAAAGACCACACGTCGTTGTTGTAAAGCTGGGCACAAGTGTGCTGACAGGCGGTACCGACAAATTAGATAAAGCGCACATGGTTGAACTTGTTCGCCAATGTTGCGAATTAAAAAAACAGGGTTATCAGGTTGTTTTAGTATCAAGCGGCGCGGTTGCTGCAGGTCGTGAGCAACTAATTACCCCCTGTGGTCGTTCTTTGATTGAAAAACAAATGCTTGCTGCTATCGGCCAAGGCCAGCTTATTCATATATGGCAAAGTCTGTTCGCTTTGTATGGGGTGAATGTTGGGCAAATGTTACTTACACGTGCAGATGTAGAAGACCGTGAACGTTACTTAAATGCCCGCGATACCTTAAATGCGCTACTTGCACATAATGTGGTGCCAATTATTAACGAGAACGACGCCGTGGCAACCGCCGAGATTAAAGTGGGCGATAACGATAACTTATCTGCTTTAGTCGCGATATTAGCGAATGCAGAAAAGCTGTTACTGTTAACTGACCAAGAAGGCTTATTTACAGGCGATCCTCGCTCTGATGCCAATGCAACGCTCATTAATGAAGTAGAGCACATTAACGATGAGTTAAGAGAGCTTGCTGGTGGCAGTGGTACAGCTTTGGGGACGGGCGGTATGGCAACTAAACTTCAAGCTGCCGATATTGCACGTCGCGCTGGTGTAGAAGTAATTATCGCCAAAGGCGCGGGTAAAAATGTGATTCTAAATTGCATGGCCGATGAGCTCCCAGGCACACGCTTTTTAAAACTAAAGGCACCAAAAGATGGCCGTAAAAAATGGCTACTTGCAGGGCCAAAAAGTACGGGCCAGTTGGTAATAGACGATGGAGCGATCGTTGCGCTTAAAGAGCGTGGCGCAAGTTTGTTAGCGAAAGGAGTCAAAACTGTACGTGGCTGTTTTGAGCGCGGTGATTTTATTGACGTCGTGTCGAGTCAGGGGCAATACATTGCTAAAGGACTTGTAAACTTTGACCATCAAGAAATTGATCAAATTAAAGGTTGTCATTCATCGCAAATTACTGAGCTGCTTACATTTGCATCAAGCAGTGAAGTAATTCACCGAGATGATATGATTTTGTTATAGTTTTTTAGTAAATCTGATAAAGTTAACTAAACTAAAGTGAGAAACAGCTTTTGAGGCTTTAATAGATGGCAGCTAACCCTTGCGGACATGACTGGGTTGTAGATATTACGCAGCAAGAAGATGAATTAGGGTTGGATCGGGCACTAATTAATGCCGTGACTGAGTTAGAAGGATTCTCTCGCTTTGCTATCTATATTAATAAGTTCTTTAAACCAGGCCTTCCAGCACGACTTTTAAATAGAGATTCTGTTATCGAAGAGCTCAGCGAACATGAAGTCAATGAGCTCATCGAAAAAGTCAGCCGTAATAAAATTCGTATTAGCCGTAACTATGGGTATGTTTCTACCTATGTGCCTATTTATTTCATGGGTAACGTTATTGGTGTGTTAGTAATTGAGTCAGAGAAAGAGCTTTCAGAGCGTGTAAGTATGTTAGCTATTTACATGCTTAATATATATGCCAATCAGGTATCTTTGCTTTATAAATCTCAATTAGATCCTTTAACTGAACTGCTTAACAGACAGACCTTTGATAAAAAAGTAATTGAAATAGCTTCAGAAGCCTCATTGCATACCAAGGAGCTTGACTCTAAGTATCGTCATTGGTATCTGGCTATAGTCGATATTGATCACTTTAAACGTGTGAATGATAATTATGGCCACGTTATTGGTGATGAAGTTATCTTGTTAGTGGCACAACTATTAAAAAATAACTTTCGCATTGAAGATTACGTTTTTCGTTATGGCGGTGAAGAATTTGCCGTGTTATTTCAAGCAAGTGACGAGTTAGATGCACGAAATGCTCTTAACCGTTTTCGAGGTTGTGTTGCAGAATACCCATTTCCTCAGGTTGGTAATTTAACTGTGAGTAGTGGTTTTATGCCGGTTTACGAGTTTGAAATGGTTGCAAGCCTTGTACAAAAAGCCGATCAAGCCCTATACCATTCTAAAAATAGTGGACGAAATTGCGTTACTGCTTATTCCGAATTAGATATCCAACAAAGCCAACCTCTAGATGATGATTCAATAGAGTTGTTTTAAGGTGTTGCAGCGCGCCTTGCTGTGTTAAAATTGCCCACTATTTTTAGAACCCTATGAGAAGGTGAGATGAAGTTCGTTCGTTGGTTATTAGGCCGCATCATTTTGTTTTTTGATTTTGTATTCACACCACGTAGTAAAAAGCGTCCGGCAGCTGAGCAAGCGGCGCTTGATTCAGTAACATCACAATTTAAGCTATATCAATTTAAGGCCTGCCCATTTTGCGTGAAAGTACGTCGTGCTATTAAACGCCAAGGTCTATCAGTTGAAACCCGTGATGCAAAAGGTAACGAGCAGTTTCGCCAAGAGCTTTTAGAGCAGGGCGGAAAAGTTAAAGTACCATGTTTACGTATTGAAGAAAACGGCCAAGTAACTTGGTTGTATGAATCAAACGATATCATTGCTTATTTAGATAAAGTCGCTGCATAAGGCGGCTTTTCACTTCGATTATAGTCCGTGCTGTGCTAGCATTTGGGCAAATTTTTAATTGTCTTTTGAGAGATATTACCATGACAATTCGCACCCGTGTTGCTCCGTCACCAACTGGCGACCCGCACCTAGGTACTGCATACATCGCATTATTTAATTACTGTTTTGCTAAGCAGCAAGGCGGTGAGTTTGTGCTACGTATTGAAGATACAGACCAAGTTCGTAGTACACCAGAATCAGAGCAAGCTATTATGGATAGCTTAAAATGGTTAGGCTTGAACTGGGATCACGGTCCAGATGTAGGCGGTGAGTTTGGTCCATACCGTCAATCTGAGCGTAGCGATTTATATAAGAAATTTGCGCATCAGCTAGTTGAGCAAGGTAAAGCATTTTACTGTTTTGCAACGAGCGAAGAACTTGACCAAATGCGTGAAGAGCAAATGGCAGAAGGCCTACGCCCAAAATACGACGGTCGTGGTTTAAATCTTTCTGAAGATGAAATTAAAGCGAATCTTGAAGCTGGTAAACCTTACGTAATACGTATGAAGATCCCAAGTGAGGGTACGTTTAAGTTTAACGATTATCTGCGTGGCGAGATTGAGATCCCATGGGAAAATGTAGACATGCAAGTGCTACTTAAAGCTGATGGTTTCCCAACTTACTTCCTTGCAAACGTTGTTGATGATCACCACATGCAAATTAGCCATATTTTCCGTGGTGAAGAATGGATCAACTCAGCGCCTAAGCTATTAAAATTATATGAAGATTTTGGTTGGGAAGCGCCTGTATTAGGTCACTTACCGTTACTTCGTAACCCAGATAAATCAAAGTTATCTAAGCGTAAAAACCCAACTTCAATCAATTACTACAAAGAAATGGGTTACCTACCAGAGGCACTATTAAACTATTTAGGCCGTATGGGTTGGTCAATGCCAGACGAGCGTGAAAAGTTCACGTTAGCAGAGATGATTGAACACTTTGATATGAAACGAGTGTCGCTTGGTGGTCCTATCTTTGATATTGATAAGTTAAGCTGGTTAAACGGTATGTGGATCCGTGAAAACTTATCTGATGCAGAATTAATGCAACGTTTTGTTGATTGGAAATTTAATTCAGAGCTATTCGCGAAAGTATTGCCAGAAGCAAAAACGCGTATTAATACGCTTTCTGACATGGTTGATCTTGCCGGTCACTTTGTGGGGGGGATTCCAAGCTATGATCCTGCGCTATTAACGGCAGGTAAAGCCGATGAAGATGTAATCCGTCAAGCATTGCAGTTCTTCATCTGGCAATTAGAAGGTTTACGCAGTTGGGAAAAACCAGCGATTTTTGCTATCGCAAAAGAAGTGGCGACTTTCCATGAATTGAAGATCAAAGACTTTCTTGAGCCAATCTTTGTGGCTATCACAGGTAAGACTTCATCAACATCAGTACTTGATGCAATGGAAATTTTAGGCTCAGATCTTTCGCGTGCTCGTTTACGTGTTGCATTAGCACACCTTGGTGTGTCTAAAAAGCAGGCGAAAAAAATTGAGCGTGCATATCGCGATTATCCACAAGCTTAATTGTGATATTAGTTGCAAAAACCGAGCTTATGCTCGGTTTTTTGTTTTAGAAATTAAGCTAATTCACACTTTTAACAACATGCTTAATTAAGAGGTCTATTTTAATGCAAGAACCCCTTGTCAGTAACAAGGAAGTAGTTGTTGGTTACTCAACCCTCCTT
Source organism: Pseudoalteromonas shioyasakiensis (assembly GCA_013391845.1). Classification (NCBI taxonomy): domain Bacteria; kingdom Pseudomonadati; phylum Pseudomonadota; class Gammaproteobacteria; order Alteromonadales; family Pseudoalteromonadaceae; genus Pseudoalteromonas; species Pseudoalteromonas shioyasakiensis. The sequence continues at coordinate 3,319,624 of CP058414.1, read as the reverse complement.
CGTTTTTTATAAAACTATTCGCGTGCAGCTTTCCTATAACATTCAATAGGAATGGGGATTTTAAAAAGATTTGCCCTTTTCAAAGTAATTTCCATGTTAACAATGCGTACAAAGCGCTACACGAATTTGCAACAGTTTTAAAACACCCTGTGGTTATATTGTAATTGTAAGCCGGAGATGGATATTCATGGTGCTTCAATAATTATTCAAATTAACTATCCAGGGGATACTTTATGCAAGTGAAAACACTCTCGATTGCTGTTGCCGCAGCTCTCTATAGTGCTAGCGCTGCTCACGCAGTAGGTGTTGATAACAATCTAGTCAAACACCAATTAAAAGCACCTAACATTACATTTGAAGAAGTAAAAGCGTTTAGCAAAGAGCTTAGTCAAGGTAACTCTTCAAGCATGTTGCAAAATGATGGTCTTAATGTTCAGCTAAACAGCAAAGCTAATAAATTTAAAGAAGAAGGCATTGATGGCGAACATATTTACATCATTCGTTTACGTGATAATGCTGTTGCCCTAGAAGCACGCGATTTAACCTCGCCATTATCACAATCACTTCAAGCACAAGGCGTTTCAAAAGTATTCGAAAAAGGTCAAGCGGCAGTCTCTGCCGTAACTGATTATCAAAATAAATTGCTTTCAAAACAACGCACTGTAATGCAAAGCGTCACAGCTGTGACTGGTCGTACAGAGATGCGTCGTCAATTCACTAAAGCATTAAATGGTTTCTCTGTAAAAATGACAGAGCAAGAAGCAATGCGCGTTTCCAAACTTGGTGCGGTTGTTTCTGTGATGCGATCTAAGAACTATGACTTGCTTTCAGATGAAGGTCTTAAGCACATTGGTGCAGATCAAGTTTGGAATGGTTCAAGCGTTCCAAGTGGCATCAAGGGCAAAGGTAAAGGTCAAATCGTTGGTATCATCGATACCGGTATTAACTCAGATCACCCATCATTTGCGGCCGTTGGCGGTGATGGTTACGAACATGAAAACCCGTTTGGTGCGGGCGTTTATGTAGGTGACTGTGTTGAAGAACCTGAAGAAATTCAATGTAATAATAAATTAATCGGTGTGCGTTCTTATGATGTGATCACTGATTCGTTTGATGCCATGATCCCTGGTTGGCCGGCAATTGGTGAAGATTATCAAGGTCACGGTTCGCATGTTGCATCAACTGCTGCTGGTAACGTGGTTAAGAATGTACCATTTATGCTTCCAAGCTACGGTGAAAATACCGATGGTAATATTTTAAAAGAAGACCTTTTCCCTGAAATCTCAGGTGTGGCACCGCACGCAAATATTATTGCTTATCAAGTATGTTACCCATCAAGTGATGAATACGTTGGCTGTCCCGGCGAAGCACTTGTTGCAGGTATTGAAGATGCAATATCGGATGGTGTTGATGTAATCAACTTCTCAATCGGCGGTGCTGACTCAAATGTTTGGGCAGATCCAGTGCAACTAGCATTCTTAGCAGCACGAGAAGCGGGTATCAACGTTGCAGCTGCGGCTGGTAACAGTGGTCAAGCTTGCGGTTCATCAGAATGTTTTGGTTACCTTGATAACTCATCACCTTGGCTTGCACAAGTTGCTGCAACAACTCATGGTCGTACTGTCGCTGTTGAAACTGCGGTAGAGTTTGCAGGCTTTGCGGACGAAACTTTGGGTTCAGAAGTACCAAGCTGGTCAGAAATGGGGCTTGTTGGGGGGTCAATCAACAGTGAAGAAATTACTGGTGTGGTTGTTTGGGCTAAAGATTACGAAGACGTAAATGGCTATAAAGATTACAACGGTTACTGTACTGCAGATTACCCAGAAAATACTTTTAACTTCTACAAAGATGGTACTGAAATCGCAGGTGCGGCCGATGGTAGCACGAATGTTATTGTTATCTGTCAGCGCCATGATGCCAATGACCCAGAAGCTAACGCGCGAACCGCAAAAGTAGATCATGTTAAAGCAGGCGGTGCAGATGGTTTCATCCTGTTTAACCGTGACCGTGATCAAGGTACTGTTCCTCAAAGCTATTCATTACCAGGTGTTCACTTTACATATGAGCAATGGAATGGAGTATACCCAGAAGATGGTTTAGAAGACTGGGTAGATAGTAATTCAGAGAAAGGCCACATGGTTACTATTAAACCAACCGTAATTGAGCGTCGTGTTGATGCTGAAGATGCGGATTGGCTAGCTACTTTCTCATCACGTGGTCCGTCATACTCAAACGTTGAAGTTTTAGCGCCGACTCTAGCTGCACCAGGTGTAGATATTTACGCAGCTTACTCTGATGAGCATCCGTTCGTGACGCCGCATGGTCAAGATTATGCGGCAATCAGCGGCACGTCGATGGCATCACCACATGTTGCCGGTTCAATGGCATTACTTCGTCAGGTTCACCCTGATTGGACTGCTGCTGAAGTACAATCAGCATTATCAATGACAGCTGAGAATGTTGTTAAATATCACCGTTTAAACGACCAAAATGATGTGGTTGCAGATGCGAAAACTTATCGCTCTGGTGCTGGTCGAATTAATGTAGCATTAGCAGCAAAGGCTGGCTTTGTTATGGATGAAACTGCTGATAACTTTTTAGCAGCAGATCCATACAATGGTGGTACGCCGCATAAATTAAACTTACCAAACCTTGTTAACTTCTCATGTGCGCCAGAGTGTCAGTGGGTTCGTACCATTAAGGCAACTGAAGATGGCACGTGGACTGTAAGTCATGAAGATGTTGAAAACTGGGCGTTTGATGTTAATTCACAATCAGCTCAAAACGGTGTGAACATTGATATCTTCCCGAAAACCTTCACGCTGAAAAAAGGTGAAACACAAACAATCATTGTTAAAGCATCAATCATGGATACCCAAGATTGGTTCAGTAACTCTGAAGTTGAGCTTCATACAAACCTTGTTTTCCAAGCCGAAGAAGCGGATATCCCAGATGCGCATTGGCCTGTGGCGTTCAAATATGACCGTGGTATCTTACCATCATCATTAGAGACGACAGCTCACTCTAATGAGGGAACATATGTTGCTAAGGGCATTGTATTGCCAAATGTAGAAGCGCCAGTAGCACGTGCATATCAGCCAGTAAAAGCAGATATCACAACGGTGACTTTACCAAAAGATGATGAACGTACCTTCCCTTGGACGATGAACCGCACAGGTGATGTGGATACAGCTGATATTTTAGATGAAGCAACATTTACTAAGTTTGTGACAGTACCAGCTAACTCAAAACGTTTTATTGCAGAAACTGTTGCTGTTGAATCTGAACTAGAAGGCACCTTGAATGTATTAAACCCTATTATTTATGTAGGTAAAGACTACAATGGTGATGGGATTGTTCAGCCACAAGATGAAATTTTGTGTGCATCTAACCACAAGATTTATAAAAACTTCTGTAATATTAATAACCCAGAAGAAGGCGAGTATTGGGTTGTTGCTTATAGTCCGAATAAAGCGTCAGTGGGTGCAGTTGAAGAAACCTTTGAACTTGCAACAGCGGTTGTCTCAGACCAAGTTGCTTCAGGTATGACTGCCAGCCTTCCAGGAAGTGATGGCCAAAATACTGTTGAAATGACTGTTGACTGGGATATGGACCTTGATGCTGACAGTGTGTACTACTCACTTCTTGATGTAGGCACGTCGGCAGTAAACCATGGCAACCTAGGTTCTATTCCATTTAAACTTAATCGTGGTAATGACGTTGCTCATCTTGATGCGCCATATACAGGTGCAAAAGTAGGCGATATGGTACCTTACACGTTTGAAGTGTTAGCGAATAACTCAGGTGTAGACCGTGAGTTCTCATTGGAACTTGATATCCCTGCAGGTCTTGATATCAAAGCAGAAAACGTAATGGTTTCAACAGCATCTGAAATCAATGTTGAAATTGCTGACGGCAAAGTAATTGTAACTGGCACACAAGCGGATACTCGCGATTTTGAGCCTGACTATATCGTAACCGATAACATCACTGATGAAATGTGCCGTACGCCTGATTTTGGTAACTCAAACCCAGGTGGCTATGTTGACTTGGCAGAGTTCGGTATTATGCCTATGCTATCTGGTTTTGATGAGGATAACCTGTACAACTCTCGCATGGGTTATTCACTCCCAATTGCTAGTTTTTATAATGGCGCATACGACACATTCAGCCTTTATAATAATGCTGAAAATACTAATATCCAAAACTCGATAATTCAAATTCGTGGTATGGGTACAGTAAACACCAATGGCAGCCGTTACTTCTACCCTGTGCATAATCCGTTCCCTTATAACTCATTCCCATATGAGAACATGGGTCCATTATGGCGTGGTTGGGAATTTAGTGACCACGGTTTATTACGCTCTGTAATGTCGGTTGGCTTATCGTCTGACGAAGGTATTTCACTTGCAAGCACAACAACAGGTTGGGGTATCGTTGAGTGGGATAACGCATCAGACTACGACAACCCTGTTTATGATCGCTCTACGGGTAAATACACTTATACAAAACGTGATAACTCATTTGACTTCCAAGTGTTATTCAATGCTAATACTCGTTTTGGTAAAGGTGAACATGAAATTTACTACGCATACGATAATTTAGATTTTGGCAGCACTCGTCCTGCAGGTAGTATCGGCTTACAAGGTTTCCGTGGTGCGCAGTATGAGTATGGTCCACTTGAAAATTACCGTGGTATCCAAATTGCTTATAACAACCTAGATGAAGTAATTAGCGATGATTATGTTGTTTGTATGGATTACATAGGTCCAGAATCATCACAGTTTGAAGTGACTGCATGGGCTGAAGTTATGCCTTCGGCAGCAGGTCAAACACTTGAAGTTGGTGCGAAAGCTGCTATCTCAGGTCTTAATGACATGATTTCAACAGCGACACTGGCAATTCCGGGTAATATCACTGTTGTTGCACTTGATGACATGGTAACTACTGAGGAAACACCAATTAGCTTTGAAGTTCATCACATTGATGAGAAGAACTCGAAGAATGAAATCTCAGTAATTTCTGATGATGTTACCTATGAAGTTGATGGCGATACAGTAACGATTACACCAAACGAGAACTTCTCTGGTGAAACAGAAGTAACTGTAATGGTGTCTGATATCGAATATCCATCAGATGCTGCAAGTACAACCTTCATGTTAACGGTTGAAGCTGTTAATGACGCACCAGTTGTAGTTGTTGAAGCAAGTGCTCAGCAAGTTACTGAGGGCAGCGTTATTACTTTAGATGCATCTGCATCACATGATTTAGACAACGATGAGTTAACTTTCTCATGGGTAGGCCCAGGTGCAATAGCAAGCCCAGCATCAGCAATCACTGAAGTATCAGGTTTAACGGCTGGTGAGCATCAGTTTACTGTAACGGTAAGTGATGGTATTGAAGCGATGGAGCTTGGTGTAACTGTGACGGTAACCGCACAAGAAACAACTGTGGTTCCTGAAGAAAAAGCGAAATCATCAAGTGGCTCACTTGCTTGGTTAACTATGTTATTAGCAGGTTTTGCAGGTGTTCGTCGCCGTGTAAAACGAAACTAATAAATCCCTAAGTATGTTATGTGACAAAGGGCCCTAGGGCCCTTTTTTGCGTCTAGTAAAACCTAATGGGCATTTATTAATAACCAAAAAGAATATCTAAAATTGAAAACCTATGTAGCAAAATGTACAGGCAGTTTTATATTTTTTTCAGTGTGTTAATTTAAAGATAAGGTATAAAAGGGATGCCTTGTGCACTTTGTATGGTAAAAAAATTATACAAAGATGCGTGCAAACGATATGATCTTTCCCGATTGGGTAAAGACTAAAAAGTTTTTAGTAGTATTAAGTTGTCATAATAATTATTTGTTATGACATAAAGGTGAATTGGGTTAATGAAGAAATTGTTTGGCTTAGTGTGTTGTTTATCTGCATCAACTGCATTTGCGCAGGTTGAAGGTATACAGCCGCAATTAATTAAAAAGTCGACAATACATGCCAGCATCACAGTTGGCTATGGGGGTATTGAAAACCCAGTACTTGATGCTGATGACGTCACTTCGCCAATTCTGCCAAGCTTTGCTTATTACAGTGATAATTGGTATTTCGATGACTTTTCTGTTGGCTACAGTTTATATGAAACAGAAAAGTTTTATGTCGATTTACTTGGTCGCTTTAATGACGATGGCTTTTTCTTTGAGCTTGATGGAGTAGATAAACTTTATGCGGTAGATGTTGTAAGATCGAGTTCAGGAAGACCAACTTTACCAACAGCTTCACCCATTGAGCTAACGCCCATAGAGCGTGACCTTTCTTATATGGCTGGGCTATCGTCTGCTGTAAACGTTTATGATGACATCTGGTTAAGTGCAGCTTATGTGAACGATGTGACCAATGTTCATAATGGTTATGAAATCTTGTTTAACGGCTACCAAATATTTGAGCTGTTTTCTGGTACTGCTGGTATTGAGGCGGGCATTAATTACAAAAATGAAGAGTTGATTGACTATTATTACACAGTTTACCCAACTGAAAGTAAAACCCGCTTACTAAGCTACAATTTAGAAAGTGCCACCAACTACTATTTGAAAGTGAGCTATGAATATCCGATCAGCGATAGTTTCAGTCTTGATTTCAAACTCAAACATACATGGCTAGACAGCAACTTAGCCAATTCAAACATGATCAATAAAAACGGATACTTCTCAGGCTTTACAGGTATTACCTACCACTTTTAGGCCAGTGTATTGTGATTTGTGCACCGCCCGTTTGTGGGCAATTGGCTAAGCTTATTTTACCGCCATGCCAACTGGCAATACGATGAACTATATAAAGCCCTAATCCATAACCACTAGCCAACTTATCTCCTTCACCTTGTTTAAAAGGCTCAATCAGCGCATCTGCATTAATTGGTAAGCCAGGTCCATCATCTGCAATACTTATAAGGTAATAGCCCGCTTGTTCTTTACTGCTTATATGGATAGTGTTTTTTGCGTATTTAGTGGCATTGATCAGTAAATTTTGCACTGCAATAGCCATAAAGCTTGCTTCACAATAGGCAGTATCTACTTCAAGCGCTGAAATGAATTCGAGTTCTCTGTATAAATCGAATTTAGCTACTTCCGTATTGATAAGTTTAGTTAAGTTAACTTTCTCCTGATTAAACACGCTTTGCTGGTGCTCTAAGCGAGCAAACGATAAGTATTGCTCTAAACGTAATTCAATTTCATCGATATCGCGTTCTATTTGCCTACTTTCTTGTGATTCTAGCTCAGCAATCGATAAAGCAAATCGCATACGGGTAAGAGGCGTACGAATTTCATGAGAAATAATGCGTGATAAATCGTTATGTAATTGCACAAATTTATTAATGCGCTCAGACATATGGGTAAACGTGCTAGCCAATGGCGCGATAGATGAATTAGGTTTTATATCTAGCTCTATCCGCTGTGGCTTTTTGCTAAAGTGGTAGGCTGCGCGTTGTAATAAACTCAAATCACGAAATACAGGGCGAATGAACAACAAGATCATGGCACCAAGTAAAAAGTAAAAGGCAAAAAATGCAAACCAGTCAGTCTTTGCTTGTGAAATCAAGGAAATAGGGCCTATTTTTTGAATGCTGCCGAAACTTCCTTTCAGGTATATATACTGCTGATTATTCTCGGTGACGCTGATAATGCCATCTTTATTGAAACTAGCTTGCAATGAATCGGGTAACACAAGTTCGTTTTGGTTAAAGGTACTGATCCTAGATGCTTTTTGCTCTGCGATTTGCGCAAGTTCTGCGACGCTGATTTGCACACTCGGTATCTGCTCAGAGAAAAATTGATTATAAAGCTGACCAAAAGCCAAAACTAAGGCAATTAAGCTGACAGTGATAATTAAATACAGCTTAAAAAATTGCTGTTTCATATTTTTGAAATATCCAGGCTGTATCCTTTACCCCGAACAGACTTAATATCCAACGACTCCTTATGTTTGCTAATGGTTTCTTTAAGCTTTTTACGTAAACGGCTAATTTTTAAATCAATAGCTCGGTCAAGTCCATCATACTCACGACCAATAACATGCTTAAATAATACTTCTCGAGAAACCGGTTGGGGTGTGCTTTTAGCTAGATAGGCAATGATCTCAAACTCACTTTCATTGAGGTTCAATGCGGTATTATGAAAGTAGATATCACGTTTTTTAGTGTCGATACGCAAAATATCACTTTGATGTGAAAAGTTATCTTGGCCAACAGTATGGGCGATAATTGTTTTAACCTTAGCTAATAACAGTTCAGGCTTAATGGGTTTTACAAGGTAGTCATAGGCGCCTAAGTTCAAACCTTTAATTTGTGATTGTACTGAGTCCAGCGCTGTTAAAAAAATGACAGGGCAACTGTATTTTTCTTTCAACTGGGAAATTAACTCAAAGCCATTGCCATCCGGTAGCATAACATCACAAATAATCAGTGAAGGCATGAAGGTGATTTCACTGCTAAGGTAAGCCTCTGTAGTATTAAACACATCAATTGTATAGCCATGCTTTAACAAAAATGTTTGAATTAAGCTTGCTAATTTCACATCATCTTCAATTATAAAAATATGCTGCATTATAAACTCCAGCCAAAGCGCCGCTTTATTCGGTAATCTTTAGCTTCATAGCTTGCTATTGAGAGTAGTTGTTGTTTAACAACCTGATTACTCAATGGATTTATTAATTTCACAGTAAGTGGGTGCTCAGTTTTAATCTTAAACTTTTCGCTAATTAAACCTCCTTGTTTATAACACTGCGTATACTGTGGACGCTGAGTTATTTCTAAACAAAGCTCTTTAAAGGGAGCAATTCGAAAATGAATTTGTATATTAAATTCACAGACCTTTTGTTTCGTATCTGTCACACACACGGTGGGAGAGACTTTAAAAAAAGGTTGCTCAGGATTGTCATCACTTAAGCAAAGCGACGAAAAACAAAGACAAAAAAACAGCAATAGCCAACTTAATCGGTATATCATCTAACCAAGTCTCTGTTTTTTAATAGTCTTTTCTTCAAAGTAACAATAACCATCGAAAATTGATGTAACCTGCTCAACTCACTTTGAGTACTCATTTTTTTGCCGCTTATTATAATTGTTATTTATGCAGCCTATGAGCGGCGATTACACGATAAAAAAGCGGTTCTATCATACCTTACTTATCGTTGTAGCTACAAATAGGTGCTATGCAAAGCCTGTATTTTCAGCTTGTTGGCATATTTCTTAATGTTTAAAAAGTTAGTTTGTTGTTTTAAAAAGAAAACTGAATTTATATTTAGTTTTAGCTAATAGTTTTTCATTATGTTTAGCTGAGTCTAAGTGTTTACTAATCTGCTTTATTTGTTAATCCTTTCGTACAAATTGATACAATTTAGATTTAGCCTATCGAAACCAATATTTTAGCTAATGTCATTAAACATCTCCTAAGTTCGTGATTTATAATTAACAGATTCGACCTCTATTTTCTATTTTTCTGGTAGTATAGTCAGGTTATAAGTAGTTTAAGCAGTGAACAATTATGTTAAGTCCTTATTATCAGCAGCATGCTGATTACGTTTCTATCTCACGTGAGCAAGGCTGTCGTTTCGCCAAATTAGTGGCTGATGATTTCAATCCGTTACACGATAAAGACGCTAAAAAGTTTTGTGTACCGGGCGATTTACTTTTTTCGCTGGTTTTAAACCGTTACGGCATAAGTGAAAAAATGGAGTTTACTTTCGCTGGTATGGTTGATGAAAATTCAAAGCTAACTTTCCCTGAGGGTGCTGATGAGTTTGCGATTACCGATGGCGAAAAAGTAATGCTAAAAGTTAAACGAGAAGGTGCTGTTAGCCAGTGTCCAGAATTAACGAATAGCTTAATTAAAAATTATGTTGAGTTTTCTGGCACTACGTTTCCGCATGTCATTATCCCATTAATGGGTAAGCAAGACGTGATGATCAACCCTGCGCGCCCTATGGTGATTTACGAGTCAATGCTGATTAACCTAGATCGCCTTGATATTAGCGCACCTGAATTACAATTTGCGGAACCTGATTTTGAATTTACTGGCAAGCGCGGAAAAATTACGCTTCGCTTTAACCTTTTAGAAAACGGCAAGAAAGTAGGCTCAGGTGAAAAGCACATGCTTGTATCTGGTATTCGTGATTATTGCCAAGCAACGGTTGATGACTTAATTAGTTTTTATAATCACCGTAAAGAATCACTTAAACCAGAGTAATCTCTACATTTGCTATAAAGGGCGCTCATTGCGCCTTTTTTGTTGCTGATGTTCAGCGTACAATAGCGCTTTTATAGCCAAATGTACTTCAGAATATGTCAGTAGCGACCTTTTCAGAGTTAAATCTTGCACCTGCATTGCTAAGTGCTTTGCAAGAAGAGAATTATCACACCCCCACAGCAATTCAAGCGCAAACCATCCCACTCATTTTAGCGGGAGCTGATGTAATGGGCAGTGCACAAACCGGAACGGGCAAAACAGCCGCCTTTGTTTTACCACTACTGCACAACTTGATGTCTGCTGAAGTACTCCCTGATGCTGTTAAGGTACTTATTTTAACGCCCACCCGAGAGCTCGCTCAGCAAGTATTTGCAAGTGTAGAGCGCTATGCTGCGCACACAGATATAAAAGCGGCGCTTGCTTATGGCGGCGCCAGTATTGGCCCACAAATTAAAGCCATAAAAGCTGCACAAGTTGTCATCGCAACACCTGGGCGCTTACTTGATCATGTGATCAAGGGCAGTATTAAGCTCTCTAGTATTAATGCTTTGGTATTCGATGAAGCTGATCGCATGCTTGATATGGGCTTTATTGACGAGATCAATCGTATCTTGCGTCACGTGCCAAAAGATCGTCAAACCTTATTGTTTTCAGCAACATTTGACGACAGCATCTTTAAGCTAAGTAAGCAGTTATTGAATGATCCTAAATTAGTTGAAGTAAATAAACGCAACTCAGCAGCGGTTGAAGTTGAGCAGCTAGTTTATGCGGTTGATGAAGATCGTAAGCGTGAACTGGTATCACATATGATTGGTATGAAGAATTGGCAGCAAGTACTAATATTCACTCGTACTAAACAAACCGCTGATGTGCTTGCAAAAGAAATGTGTAAAGACGGTTTAAAAACTGAATCTATTCATGGCGATAAAAGCCAAGGAGCACGAGATAAAGCGCTACATAACTTTAAATCCGGTGCGACAAGAGTACTGGTTGCGACAGATGTTGCTGCTCGTGGCCTTGATATTGCTTCGTTAAAGTATGTAATCAATTACGAACTGCCTTATGTGGCCGAAGATTATGTACACCGTATTGGTCGTACAGGTCGTGCTGGCGAGAAAGGGATGGCGATGTCGCTGGTTAGTATTGATGAGCAATGGTTACTGGATGAAATAGATATCTTACTCGACACGAGACTTACTCCACAGTGGTTACCAGGATATGAGCCTGATTTAACCAAAGAGCCAAAACAGGTTCGTAAAAATACAAATAAAGCACGGCGCTCGCGTGATAAAAAACGTATCTTAGGGCAAAAAAGTAGGAGACGTTCCTAAATTTGGCATATATTTATACTATCCTCAGGCTAAAGTTGAGAGTTTAGTATGTTAGAAGAAAATAAGTGGGTTTTTCGCCGCGCTGATAAACAATTTTCCTTAGAAAAGTGGCAGAAAACAATTAATCTCATGACTGAGTTGTTTTCTGCTCCTGCGGGTTTTATCGTCCATAAAACTGACAATGTTTATCGTATTATTGTATCCAGTGAGCAACAAGAAAACCCCTATGAAGCAGGGGCTGAATTAAATGCTGACGATAATATCTTCTGTAAAAAAGTTGTGCGAGATATGGCACCACTTTATGTTGATCATGCAAGTAAAGACTCTCAGTGGGATGATAGCCCACTAGTGAAAGATGGTTTTGAATCTTACCTTGGCGTACCTATTAGTTGGCCTAATGGTGAACCGTTTGGCACATTTTGTGTAATGGATTTTAAGCAGACTCACTATCAACAGAGCTTTTTAGAATTAATAGAGCAACTTCGCGATATGGTTGAGGACGACCTTGCGTTGTTAGATAATTTTACGCAGATGCGTGAAATTGCCATGCTCGATTCACTTACCAATATTTATAATCGCCGCGCAATAGACCTACTTTGCCAACATAAACTGAATATATCGAAACGTCTTGGCTTTGACATTAGCTGTTTGTTTATTGATATAAACAGTTTTAAACCGCTCAACGATACTTACGGCCATGAAGTTGGCGATCTCGCGCTTATTTGTTTAGCTGACACTATGAAAGAGTGTCTTCGTGAAACCGATATTATTGGCCGCTTAGGGGGCGATGAGTTTATTGCTTTATTGCAAGTTCAGCCAGGTGATTGCATAGAAAGCATAGCCGATAAGCTCAACACCACCTATCAATCTAATTTAGCAAAGCGGGGCATTCCAGTTACGAGTTTAAGTATTGGTTCTGGGGTGATAGCTCAGCCAAAAGAAAACTTTGCTGAGCTATTAAAACGAGCAGATGAAGATATGTATGAGAAAAAGCAAGCCTCGAAGGCAGCACGTTAAGCTATTTGTTTCTCAGCTAGGTTCAGCTCCATGGTCGCTTTAAGTAAACGATAAAGGTTAATTGACGCATCAATTTCTTCTTTACGATTAGTTAAGCTTTCGATATTTAAACCGAGCGGTACATCTAAATGCGCACAGCTTTGTAAAATTAAGTCAAGATTCTCACGGCAAATACGCACCGATTCACTCAATGTATTTGCCGAATCTAACATACGGTACTTAGTCGCCTCTGGTACCGAAATTCCTAACCACTCCATAAATTCTAAGGTTTTTTCACCGCCACATGGAGTAAACGTTAGAATAATACGCTTTGGGGTTGTGCCTTGTGCTTTACAGCTGCGGGCATAGCTGGTGATCAAATCAATAGTCGCTTGGGCATTGTAAACGGCTTGTGAGATGAAAAACTTACAGCCTTGCGCTGTTTTTTCGACTAAACGTTCATGTTCATTACGTTTGCTAGCGTGACGCTCTGCAATAGTAACGCCACCTAAAAATACATCGCTATTCTGTTTTACTAGCGTTTTATAAGCATCAGAAAGGCTTAATTTGATGTCACCATGAGATGATGGACTACCTACTAGCACTAAGTTCTTTAATTCAAAATCATTTCGAGTTTCATTTAACCACTCGGTAAACTCAGCTTCACCACGTTGGGCAACACTTTTATAAGTGATTACATCCAGTTGTGAGAGGCTGCGAAGTAGTTGACTATATTCACGTGGATCAACCGTTTCTTTAAACGGAAAAGGGCGCGGTTTAGCAATTCGGCTGCTTTCATCTTGAATGTCGTAAATGATCACACCATCGTATTCAATTTCGTGCAAGCGACCTAGTAGCTTTTGGGCAATAGTTTCAAGCATGGCTTTATCAGTACCTGATTTTGGTGGTGTGGTACCGATAAGGTAGACGCCTTGATTGGTGTCTTCAATTTTCTCTTGTAATGATAAAGCCATAATCCTCATTCCAGCTTGTGCTAATGTCTATGTAAACAATATAGCAGCCATTTAGACGTCTAGATAGATTTTTCTGATGAAAGTTTTTCAATGACTATGAATTTTACTCAAGTTGAATGTGAGGTGTTCTACGAAATTGACACACCTGTTTACATAAATTATTGCCCTGACCCTCATATTTTCTGGCGCTTTGATGCATAATCAAGCTGCAATCATTATGAGAAAAATAACTAACAAGGGAACATTATGAAATTTAGATTATTAGCAACCAGTTTTGCTGTAACACTTGCGCTGAGTGGCTGCGCAAGTAACTCACAGTCAAATATAGTTAAAGAAGTCGAAATTGAGCAGCAAGTAAGCCAAGATGATAACCGTGTATTTAGCCAAGATTACCTATTAGAAGAGCTTGAGAACGGCCTTCGCGTAATGGTAGTGAAAACCGACTACCCAGACGTCGTATCACTGCAAATTCCGGTATCGGTTGGTTCACGTAATGAAGTTGAAGCAGGTAAAACTGGTTTTGCACACTTCTTTGAGCATATGATGTTTAAAGGCTCTGAAAAATTCCCGCAAGATGTCTATTCAGATATTTTAAAGAACTCAGGTGTTGATAATCGCGCGTATACGACCAACGATTACACTAACTATCACTTAAATTTCTCAAAAGAGCACTTAGATAAAGTACTCGAAATCGAAGCTGATATTTTCCAAAACCTGACTTACAGCGAAGAGCAGTTCCGTACTGAAGCACTGACTGTAAAAGGTGAATATTTAAAGAATAATGCTAGCCCAATTCGTAAGTTACTTTCTGCCGTTCGTAACGAAGCATTCGAGAAGCACACATATAAACACACCACGATGGGCTTTTTTGAAGACATCGAAGCCATGCCTGATCAAATGGCATATGGTAAAGAGTTTTTCGCTAAGTTTTATAAGCCTGAGTACGTCTCTTTAGTCATTGTTGGTGATGTTGATCCACAAGAAACTATGGCAATGGTGAAAAAGCATTGGGGTAACTGGAAAAAAGGTGATTACCAAGCCGACATTCCAACTGAACCGAAACAACAAGCACCTAAGTACGTTCATGAAAAATATGATGGTTTACCGGGTCATTGGTTACTAGTGTCTTACAAAGGCACAGCATGGGATCCAACTCAAAAAGACCGTGCTGCGCTTGATTTGATTTCGCAGCTTTATTTCTCAAATAACTCGGCACTTTATCAAGAACTTGTTGTTGATAAACAAATTGCCAGTCAAATGTTTACCTATAACCCAGATACTAAAGACCCCGGTTTATTACATGTTTTTGTAAAAGTCGAAAACGAAGCAGATCTTGCTAAAGCCCGTGATGCGATTAACCGTACTTATGCACAAGCACGTACTGAGTTAGTTGATGCGCAAAAGTTAGCTGATTTAAAATCTAACTTAAAATACAGCTTTATCAATGGTCTTGATTCATCGCAATCAATAGCCTCAACGCTTGCAAGCTACATGCACTTTGAGCGCGACCCTGAAGTTATTAACCAACTTTACGCCACTGCTGATAGCATCACTCCAGAAGATATCAAAGCAGTAGCAAACAAGTATTTTGTTGATTCAAGCCGTACCACTGTGACAATGTCGGCGCTTGATAAAGTAACTGGTTTTGAGCAGGAAGTTGATTTAAATGCAGCGGTGGCAAGTATCGAGCAAGCACCAACAGAACGTCATTTTAAAGTACTTGATAAAACAAATAGTTCACCACTGGTTGATGTAAACTGGTTATTCAATACCGGTGCGGCAGCTGATCCACAAGGCAAAAAAGGTTTAGCGGCGCTAACAGCCGCGATGCTAGCGCAAGGTGGTTCAGAATCAATGAGCTATAAAGATATTAAGAAAGCCTTATATCCTTTGGCGGGAAGCTTTGGTTATCAACTTGATAAAGAGATGATTTCACTTCGTGGTCGAGTACACAAAGATAATGCTGCGAAATGGTATGCGCTTGTTAGCGATCAATTGTTAAACCCTGGCTTTAGAGAAGATGATTTCAAGCGTCTGAAAAAAGAGCTTATAGATAGCATTAAAGCGGGCCTTAAAGCGTCAAATGATGAGGAACTAGGTAAAGAAGTGCTTTATCATCAGCTTTATAAAGGTCATCCTTACGAAAGTTATAACTACGGTGACATATCAGATCTTGAAGCATTGACACTTGATGACGTCAAAGCGTTTTATAATAGCCAGTTTACACAATCTAAACTAACAGTGGGTCTAATTGGTGCTATCCCAAGTGATGTTAAATCGACAATGATGAAAGATTTAACCCAACTTCCACAAGGTAAAGAAAGCCGTTTAATGATCCCTGATGCGCCAGTACTTAAAGGTCATCATGCGACTATTGTTGAGAAATCAGCGCAATCTACCGCAGTGTCCTTTGGTTTCCCAATTGATACAATTCGTAGCAGCGATGATTGGACAGCCCTTTGGTTAGTTCGCTCTTATTTTGGTGAACACCGCAGTTCAAACAGCTTCTTATATCAACGCATTCGTCAAACCCGTGGTATGAACTACGGCGACTATGCATACATCGAATACTTCCCACGTGGTATGTTCCAAACAAAACCAGATGCTAACTTAGGTCGTTCAGAGCAAATTTTCCAAGTATGGTTACGCCCGCTGCGTTCTAATAACGATGCTCACTTTGCAACACGTACGGCATTATTTGAGCTTGATAAGCTAATTAAAAATGGCATTAGTAAGGAAGATTTTGAAGCGACTCGTAATTTCTTAATTAACTTTGTGCCGCAAATGGTTGCAAGCCAAGATCGTCAATTAGGCTATGCACTTGATAGTGAGTTCTATAACACAGAGAGCTTTGTAGACTATGTGCGCGGCAAGCTTGAAAAGCTAACCCTTGATGATGTTAACCGCGTTATTCGCGATAACCTGCAAACCGAGAATATTCACTATGTATTTATTACCGGTGACGGCAAAGATATGCAAAAACGTTTAGCATCAGAGCAAACATCACCTATGGTGTATAACGCTGAAAAACCGGCAGAACTTGTTGCTGAAGATAAAGTGATTGCAGATTATAAACTTGCAATACCAGCGAAAAATATTAAAGTACTTGATGTCGAAAAAGTATTTCAATAATTACTAATTAACTAATCAATGCCCCTATTTAGGGGCATTTTTCTATGCTTAATGGCTCGATGTTATCAGCAACTACAAGTTGATTTCGGCCAGCTTCTTTTGCTTGATAAAGCGCGCTATCAGCCATTTCAATGAGTAACATGGCATCATCACAACTACTAGGATATAGCGTGGCTAACCCGACACTTACTGTTAATGGGTAGCCAGCCAGTTCAGCCAACTTTAGCGTAGCAAGTTTTGTCATAAAACGTGTTACGAGTAATTGAGCATTATGGCTTTGCGTATTACCAAGTACTAGAACAAATTCTTCACCGCCGTATCTTGCGCACAAGTCACTGGGCCTGCGAGTAAATTCAGACAATAGTTTTGCCACTTCTTTTAAGCAATTATCACCAACTAGATGACCAAGGTTATCGTTAAGAGACTTAAAGTTATCAAGATCGACCATCGCTATGGATAAGGGATGTTTTAAGCGTGCACAGCGACTCCATTCTTGCGAATAAAAATCATCAAAATGACGTCGGTTAGCAACTTGCGTTAGACCATCGATACGAGCAAGCTCTCGAACTTGCTGCTCGGCAAGTTTACGTTCAGTAATATTTAAGTGGCTGATCACAACATAATCTGTTTTGCCAAGTTTTAAAGGTACTGCGCGCATCATAAACCAGCGGCTTTCAGTATCACTATGACAAGGATATTCCAAGTAAAACTCTGCGAGCTGTTGATTGATAACTTGGTTTATTCCGGTGTAGGCCTTTTCACCAAACTCATCGCCATGGGCCGCAGCTGATCTACAAATAGCTAGATAGTTTTGACTTTCCCACTGAGTGTTACACTCGCATCCATTCTCATCGCCGAATGATAGCCAGCTGCGATTTACAAATGTGATATCCCCCGAGTCATTAATCACCACAATATGCTCAGAGATAGTATCGAGTATTAACTTTAGAAACTCTTTTGATTCAACCACTTTATAACCTAGCCAGTGCTTAGTTATTTAAGGTTAGCAATAAATGGAGAATTTTCCTCTAAGCTACGCTTAAAGCTTTCATAAAAGTGTTTTGCTAGAGTCCTGAAGGGGGAGTGTAAAGCTCCTATTTAGCTCATGTAGTTAACAGCTGTCAGTACTGCATTTTAAGTTCAGTTCTGACAGTTGGCCTAAGTCTCTAAGTAAAGCATCAGGAAATGCTAAAGTATAGAACCAATTTTAACACCTAGCGCAAATAGCATGGTTACTATTACAAAGCCGATAAGTGTGGCATAGCCGCGTTGTTCTTTGGTCATATTTCACTCCTAAAAAATAACAAATACTGTTGCCATACCAAGGGCGAAACTAATAAACGAAGAAGTCGCTACGATTACAGCTAGGTTTTGCTTACTCACTGCGTGTGCTTTGCTGTCATTAGTTGATTCGTCATCGAGCTTGATGAGCTCACCTTGGCGTACTTCAAACACTGCGCATAAGCTCATGGTAGTTTCTTTTGACGCAGCGCCTTCTTTTTCAACTCGTTGAATGGTTCGTAGGCTTACATCACAGGCATCGGCCAGTTGTTGCTGCGTCCACTCGAATTTAAGCCTCAGTGCTTTAATTGTATTAGGGTTCAGTTGCATTACTTACTTCCCAATGAACGGTTCAATTAACGTGATTAGGGCAAAACCAAAAATTGCTCCACCAATAAAACACCCTAAGGTAACCATAGCCACTTGCTTTGGGTTATCTGTAAGTGAAGTCTGTGTGCTCTGTTGAACTAATTTACCTGCTTTGTAAAACGAACATTCAAGCTTACCTGTTAGTATATTTTGCATCTCAAATTCGACTGCATAAGCATTCTCTTGGTAATTAAAGTCGTGGTGACTTTTAAAACCGAAGCTGCGCTTTTCACTAACCAATTCATCGTTTACATATATTTTTTCTTTACCGCTCATGATGTGACCAAAGCATGCGATTTGATTATCACCATCTTGAAAGTAGAACTTATAACCTAATTTGTGTGAGTTTAGTACGTCGTTTTTCATCATCGTTTCCTTGTTAAGTTGATGATGTAAATTTAATGATTATTTTTGTTTTTTACGCCGTCAGTAATACGCCAGTTCCTATTTTGGCATATGACAGACAAGATGTCATATCTGTTTTGTTGTTGAAAAATAAGTACTTTAATTAAACCGCGCGCCTGTCATTAGAGTTTGCAGCTGTCATATGAGATTGATTTAAAAACACCTGCAAATGATCAAAAATAAGGTTTGATACTCTGGTTATTACATATAACCAGAACAAATAAATAACGGGTTAGTACATCTTGCTACAAATCCGTTAAACTAAAGGCTTAGCAGTTAGGTACAACCAGAAAGGCAATATTATGCGTCATGAAATTTGGCAAAAGCTTCGAGATGAAGCAAACGAAGTCGTTTCCCGTGAACCGCTTTTAGCAAGTCACGTTTATTCGTGTGTGTTAAATCATGAATGCTTAGGTTCGGCGCTTAGCTTTATTGTCGCGAATAAACTCGCAGATGCGGTGGTATCAGCATTTACTATCCGTGAATTATTCGATCAAGCCTTTGTTAAATGTGACCTCATGCTGACACATGTGGCTCATGACATAAAAGCAGTTAAAGATCGCGACCCTGCGGCCGATAGTTACTTAACTGTTATTTTGAACCTTAAAGGCTTCCATGCAATACAAGCACACCGACTCGCAAATTGCTTATGGCAACAAAACCGAAAAGAGCTTGCTCGTTTCATTCAGAGCAGAACCTCAGAAGTATTTGGCGTTGACATCCATCCTGCTTGTAAAGTTGGTCATGGTATTATGTTTGACCATGCAACTGGGATTGTAATTGGTGAAACTGCAGTTATCGAAGATAACGTTTCGATTCTACAATCTGTAACCTTAGGTGGTACAGGTAATGAACAAGGTGATCGCCACCCTAAAATACGTGCCGGTGTATTGATTGGCGCAGGTGCTAAAGTACTAGGTAACATCGAAGTCGGTGAGGGGGCGCGTATTGGTGCTAATTCAGTGGTGTTAAGTCCGGTTCCTGCACACACAACTGTGGTTGGGGTACCTGCTAAAGTGGTCGGCAAACCGAGCTGTCCCTGTCCAGCCGAAAGCATGAACCAAAACTTTTTAGATGATGGCACAACTACCGCTAGTAATGCCTCACACACCAGTGCTATGTTGTAGTTTTACATCAATAAAGAGCAATGGAATTGTCTAAATTATCCTTCGGATTAGCTGTTATAGCGTCATTTTTTTGTGGCGCTCTTGCTATGTCACTCTTTCAGTCTAATCCACTAGAACAGACTCAAACTCACCAGCAAGAATTTATTGAAGCGCAAACTGTTGAGGCGCCACAGCAAACCAAGTCGGTAGTCCCTGTGAATGCTAAAAAAATCGCTGCACCTAAAGCTGACGTACCAGAAAATCTGAGTGAAAGTGAGCTTGAACAACAAATTGCTGAGCTAAAGCTACAAGTTGAAAGCCAACAAGCTGTGATTGCTAACTACCGTTCAAGTGCAATTCCCCCGCAGCAAATTGATTCACATCTTGAAGAACTTTATACCTTGTTAGAAGAGCAATCTCGTGATGAAGCGTGGGCTTACCAAGTTGAAACTGCGATGAGCGATTTTTTAATCATGGCAGATTTACCTGTACAACCAGAGCTAAAAATCGCAACGTGCAAAAGCTCCGTTTGTCAGTTTAAGCTACTGCAACCAGAGGGTGTAGATGACTTACCAAGCCGTTATTGGCGTGATTTAGGCGATAAAATGATGGAACAAAGCTGGTGGAAGCAGTTTAAGTTTACTTCCAGCACTTCGAGTGATGGCAGTCTAACCGTTATCGCTAGTACCGAGTAAAGTTAAACGACCTTCGAGTGCAACTGACCATCGGTAAGTTCGGTGGTTATAAACTCTCCTGAACTTACATCGTTAACTGATTTCACCACTTTGCCTTGCTGGTTCTTGGTAATGCTATAACCACGAGCTAATACACTGAGTGGGCTTACAGAATCTAAGCGGCTCGCTTGCAAAGAAAGCTGATTGCGTGAACTTGAAAGTTGCTGTTGCATCGTTTGTCTCAGTCGGGCGTGTAGTTGCGCGAGCTGATGCTCGCTTTTTGCGAGCTGATTTTCAGGTGAACGTTGCATCAAGCGTGGTGTTAAGTTAGCAAGTACTCGCTCATATCGCTGAATTTTGTTATTCATTGCACCATGCAAGGCTAAACTAAGCTCATCTAATTTTTGCGCTTGCTGATTGAGTTGATTACGTGGATGGCAAAGTTGTAAGCGATGCTCAAATTGTGTTGCAGTACTGCGCTTTACTGCCAAGGAATGTTTAAAAGCATGATTTAAGTGCCTAACTAACTGCGTAACTTTATTATGTAGCTCTTCCGTGTTTGGGCTAACTAGCTCAGCTGCAGCCGAAGGGGTTGCGGCACGAATATCGGCTACATAGTCACTTATTGTGGTATCGACTTCGTGACCAACGGCACTAACGATTGGTAAGTGACTTGCGAAAATGGCGCGAGCCAATTGCTCATGGTTAAAGCACCACAAATCTTCGAGTGAACCACCACCGCGACCTAATATAAGTACATCCACTTCATTACGCTGATTGGCGATGCTTATTTTTTCTATTAATTGGCTGTGGGCATCTGCGCCTTGTACCATCGCTGGATAAATCACGACTTCAAGCTGCGGAGCACGGCGTTTTAGTACGGTAAGAATATCGCGAATAGCTGCCCCAGTGGCTGAGGTAATCACCCCAATACGATTGATATTGGTTGGTAATGGTTTTTTGTGAGCTGAGCTAAATAGGCCTTCGGCAGCTAAGCGCATTTTAAGCGCATCAAACTCTTGTTTTAATAAACCTTCACCAGCAGGGGCCATGTGCTCAACAATCAGCTGATAATCACCACGGGGTTCATACAAGGATACGCGGGCGCGCACAGTTACTTGTGCACCATTGCTTGGGCGAAAAGTTTGGCCGCGATTATTGCCGCGCCACATCGCCGCTTTTACCTGTGCTCGGTCGTCTTTTAGAGTGAAGTACCAGTGTCCAGATGCAGGGGCTATAAAGTTAGAAATTTCACCATTTAAGATAAGCGATGAGAAGCCTTGTTCTAAAACATGGCGAATTTCCTTATTTAGGCGCGAGACCGTGTAAACAGGCTGTGTTGAGTGCGTAAAAGCCATTAATAACCCCAGTAAAAAATTCTGTGTGTACTTTAACACAAATAAATGAATAATTTTATTTACTCGTGCTCACAACGCTGATAAAATTTGGCCGCAATTCCTTATACTCAGATCCACATGTGAGAAGTTGCACTATGCTAAGAATCGCTAAAGAAGCTCTTACCTTTGACGACGTACTTTTAGTACCAGGTCATTCTACTGTTTTGCCACACACGGCAAATATTTCAACTCGCTTAACGCGTGGTATCAATCTTAACTTGCCGTTAGTTTCAGCATCTATGGATACTGTAACAGAAGCACGCTTAGCGATTGCTTTAGCGCAAGAGGGCGGTTTAGGTTTCATCCACAAGAACATGACAATCGAAGAGCAAGCTAAAAACGTTCGTAAAGTAAAAACTTACGAAGCGGGCATTGTTTCTTTCCCTGTTACTGTGACTGCGGATCTTACAATTGCTGATGCTATCGCGCTTTCAGAAGACAAAGGTTTTTCAGGTTTCCCTGTAACTGACGCTGACAATAACCTTGTTGGTATTGTTACAAGCCGTGATATGCGTTTTGAAACTAAGCTTGAGCAACCTGTTTCTACAGTAATGACGAAAAAAGAATCGTTAGTGACTGTTAAAGAGGGTGCAGACCGTGATGAAATCTTAGGTCTAATGCACGAGCACCGTATCGAAAAAATTCTCGTAGTTGATGATGCATTTAAACTTAAAGGCATGATCACTGTAAAAGATTATCAAAAAGCACAAGACAAGCCGCATGCATGTAAAGACGAGCAAGGTCGTC
Organism: Pseudoalteromonas shioyasakiensis; assembly: GCA_013391845.1. Taxonomy (NCBI): domain Bacteria; kingdom Pseudomonadati; phylum Pseudomonadota; class Gammaproteobacteria; order Alteromonadales; family Pseudoalteromonadaceae; genus Pseudoalteromonas; species Pseudoalteromonas shioyasakiensis. The sequence goes on along the minus strand of CP058414.1, from coordinate 3,296,981 downwards.
TACGTGTAGGTGCAGCTGTTGGTGTTGGCGCGGGTACCGATGAGCGTATCGCAGCGCTTGTTGAAGCAGGTGTTGATGTACTACTTATCGATACATCACATGGTCACTCTCAAGGTGTTATCGACCGTGTTGCACAAACACGTCAAGCATACCCTGATTTACAAATCGTAGCGGGTAACGTTGCAACAGCTGAAGGCGCGATTGCCCTTGCTGATGCAGGTGTTGATGCTGTTAAAGTAGGTATCGGTCCTGGTTCTATTTGTACTACTCGTATCGTAACAGGTTGTGGTGTTCCACAAATTACTGCTATTTCTGACGCAGTTGAAGGCTTAAAAGGCCGTGATATTCCTGTTATTGCTGACGGTGGTATTCGTTTCTCTGGTGACATCGTAAAAGCACTTGTTGCGGGCGCATCATGTGTAATGGTTGGTTCAATGTTAGCGGGTACTGAAGAAGCACCGGGTGAAGTCGAGCTATATCAAGGCCGTTACTACAAATCATACCGTGGTATGGGTAGCCTTGGTGCTATGGACCAAAAAGAAGGTTCATCAGACCGTTACTTCCAAAAATCGAACGAAGCAGACAAGCTTGTTCCTGAAGGTATCGAAGGCCGTGTTGCTTATAAAGGTCCTATCGCGACAATCATTCACCAACAAGTGGGTGGTCTTCGCAGTGCAATGGGCTTAACAGGCTGTGCAACAATTGAAGAGTTAAACACTAAACCTCAATTTGTTCGCGTTACTTCAGCTGGTATGGGTGAGTCACACGTTCACGACGTGCAAATCACCAAAGAAGCGCCAAACTACCGCTTAGGTTAATTACCTTAAGGTATTGAAATTACATGGGCTAGCATTTGCTAGCCCTAATTTATTGATCATCTCCCTTTGGGAGAGCAGTTCCTGACTAACGAGATACTCCATGAGCAAAGACATTCACGATTCACGAATTCTCATTTTAGATTTTGGTTCGCAATACACACAGTTAATCGCACGTCGTATACGTGAGATTGGTGTTTACTGTGAGCTATGGGCATGGGATGTAACTGAAGAGCAAATCCGCGAATTTAATCCACAAGGTATTATTTTGTCGGGTGGCCCTGAGTCTACAACACTTGAGAACAGCCCACGTGCTCCTGAGTATGTATTTAACGCAGGCGTTCCAGTACTTGGTATCTGTTACGGCATGCAAACAATGGCAACGCAACTAGGTGGTAGCGTACACAGCTCTGATAAGAAAGAGTTTGGTTATGCGCAAGTTGAAAAAGTAGGTAACTGTGCGTTATTCGATGCTATCGAAGACCACATTACTGACGGCGGTGCAGGCGTACTAGACGTTTGGATGAGCCACGGCGATAAAGTGATGGAAGTACCAGAGACTTTCAAAACAACTGCTAAAACATCAACGTGTCCGCATGCTGCAATGTCTTGGGAAGAAAAACGTTTTTACGGCGTACAGTTCCACCCAGAAGTAACTCATACTCACCAAGGTTTACGCTTACTTGAGCGCTTCGCGATTGATATCTGTGGCTGTGAAAAGCTATGGACACCCGCTAAAATCATCGACGATGCTATTGAGCGTATTAAAGAAACGGTAGGTGATGACGAAGTTATCTTAGGTTTATCAGGTGGTGTTGATTCATCTGTTGTAGCTATGCTTATTCACCGTGCAATTGGCGACAAGCTAACATGTGTATTCGTTGATAACGGTCTTCTTCGTTTAAACGAAGGTCAGCAAGTTATGGACATGTTTGGCAACAAGTTTGGCCTAAACATTGTTAAAGTGGATGCTGAAGATCAATTCTTAGCAGACTTAGCAGGTAAGTCTGACCCTGAAGATAAGCGTAAAGCGATTGGTCATACCTTCATTAAAGTATTCGACGAGCAAGCTAAAAAGCTGAAAAACGCTAAATGGTTAGGTCAAGGTACTATCTACCCAGACGTAATCGAATCTGCTGCATCAGCAACAGGTAAAGCACATGTAATCAAGTCTCACCACAACGTAGGTGGTTTACCTGACGACATGAAAATGGGTCTTGTTGAGCCATTACGTGAGCTATTTAAAGATGAAGTACGTAAAATTGGTCTTGAGCTTGGTCTGCCTTACGACATGCTTTACCGTCACCCATTCCCGGGTCCTGGTTTAGGTGTTCGTGTACTTGGTGAAATCAAGAAAGAGTACTGTGATTTACTACGTCGCGCAGATGCTATCTTCATCGAAGAGCTACACAAAGCTGAGCTATACCATAAAGTAAGCCAAGCATTCACTGTATTCTTACCAGTTAAATCGGTAGGTGTAATGGGTGATGCACGTAAATACGACTGGGTTGTATCACTACGTTGTGTAGAGACAATCGACTTTATGACGGCACGTTGGTCACACTTACCTTATGAATTCTTAGGTGTGGTTTCAAACCGTATCATCAACGAAATCGATGGTATCTCACGTGTTGTTTACGATATTTCAGGTAAGCCACCGGCAACAATCGAGTGGGAATAATTTTATTATTCTGACCTGAATTGGTTCAAAAACGGCGAATTAGCTTGCTAATTCGCCGTTTTGTTTATTTAAAAAGCAGTTAAACTAAAAACTATGTTTTTTTACTTTACCTTTGAAAAAAGCTCTATATAATTCGTCGTCATTGCAGGGGCGTAGTTCCAATTGGTAGAACAGCGGTCTCCAAAACCGACGGTTGGGAGTTCGAATCTCTCCGCCCCTGCCATTTCTTCATTCTTTACTTTAATCGCAAATCTCCCTATATTACTTGCTCTTAATCATGATTGAGTCGTTATGAATCCAAGTTACGCTGCGATATTCTCTGTACAATCTTTAGAGTTGAATCAACACTATCGAACTGTGCCTGACGTTTCTAGCGAAGAGATGTCAAATACTCAACAAGAAACACTTACGCTACCGTTACAGTTTCACCAAGACCTCGAAAAAGCATTTGCGCCGTTAGTTATTACTGAAATCGTTAAAACAACAAGTATTAGCTGGCAAGAGGGGTGCTTGGGTTTACCGAGCGATAAGCTTAATAGTAAACAGAAAAAACAACTTTGGTCTTTAATCGGTGAACAACTTGATAAGCTTTAAATCTGTAGATGCAACTTATATCAGCCAGTTAATGGCTATTGAAAATGCCTGCCATAGTCACCCGTGGACAGAGAAAACCATGCTTTCGTGTTTAGCGGGCCGTTACTTTAACCTGGCTGCTTTTCATGGCGATGATATGCTAGGTTTTTATATCGGTGAGCAAGCGGGCCCAGATTACACCCTGATGGATATTTGTGTTGCGCCAAAGCACCAAGGGCAGGGCATTGCTAAGCAGTTGTTAAATGCTTTTATTGAGCATGGTGAACAGCACCAAGCTGAAAACCTCTTCTTAGAAGTGCGTGAGTCTAATGCACCTGCTATTGGCTTGTACGAAAGTGCTGGCTTTTCACATATGTCAGTGCGCAAGAACTACTACCCAACCGCAACAGGGAATGAAGACGCTATTTTAATGGGCATGAGCTTTAGCCTTTAAGATGCCTCTTCAAGGGCGCTTATAAGCGCGTTGTAGCATTGCTCGATTTGTTCAGTTTGATTACTACGTAAGGCATTTTCAAGTTGTCCAGCGGTCTTATGAATTGCTTCAAAACTAAAACACCCAGCACTGCCTTTTAGGCTATGCGCTACTGAGCGCAGCGCTTCCCACTCTTTAGTGCGATACAACTGCACGACCTGGCTTAAGTAATCAGGCAGCTTTGAACGATAGTTGTCGTTAATTTGTTGGAATTTTTCACTTTTCAGTAAATTTTCCCATTTGTTTTGGCTATCTTTTTCAATGTGTAAGTAGCTTACGAGAACTTGCTCTAATGCGTCTTTATCGATTGGTTTTGCAAGGGCTTCATCACAGCCCGCTTCTATGTAAGTATCGACATCGGTTTTCATCACATTGGCTGTAAGCGCGATAATAGGTCCATCGTAGGCTGCATGACGTAACATTTGCGTCGCTTCTAAGCCACCCATTACAGGCATCTGCATATCCATGATGATCAACTGATAATCATTAACCAATGCCATTTCTACCGCTTCAGCACCATTTTTTGCGATGTCAGGCTCAAGTCCCCAAGTTTGTAACAGTAGTTTGATCAGCAACTGGTTATCTGGGTTATCTTCGGCCACCAGTATATTGGCATCAAAGCTATTAGCAGCGAATGAAAGCTGTACGTCTTTACTCGGCGAGAGCTGCTCATAGTTATGAATAAAGGCCTCATACTTAAGCTGCTCGGCATTTAAGTGAGCTGCAACTTGCACGGTAAAACAACTGCCGTTTCCAGGTTCACTGATAAGTTGCACATCACCACCCAATAACTGGGCTAAGTTCTTCGAAATACACAAGCCAAGACCTGTACCACCAAAGCGGCGAGTTGTCGTCGCATCAGCTTGTTCAAACGGTTTAAATACCCGTTCAACTTCGCGCTCTGACATACCAATACCTGTGTCTTGAATCGCAAATTGTAAATTTTGTTTTTCGCTGTTGTAGCTAATATCAATCGAGATACTGCCTTTCTCAGTGAATTTAACCGCATTACTGGCAATATTGATCAAGATTTGTTTTAAACGTGTGGTATCGCTATTAATGGTTTTGGGGATTGGTAGCTTGTAGTTGATATTAAACGCCAGTTGCTTCTCATTAGCCAGTGGGCGAATAATCGAATCAATATCATGAATAAGCTGCACTACATTACATGGCCCACGCTCAACAGCGAGTTTTTCAGCTTCAATTTTTGATAAATCAAGAATGTTATTGATGAGCTCAAGCAAGTGCTTAGAGTTACGTAAAATGGTGCTTAAATGTTGTTCATCATTCACCGCATCTTTGTTGTGCAGAAGTTGCTCTGTAAAACCCATAATTGCGGTAAGTGGGGTGCGAATTTCATGACTCATATTTGCTAAAAAGCGGCTTTTTAGTTGGTTGGCTTGTTCGGCTTGCGCGATTGCCACTTCTAGCTTGCTATTCATTGCTTCGAGCGCTTTAGTACGGCTTTCAACCTTTTCTTCTAGGTGATGCTTATATTCTTCGAGTTCGTCTTGGTAATGACGAATTTGGTTCACCATGTGGTTAAAGTCGTTAAAAAGTACGCCTACTTCATCGTTTGTATGGGCGGGCAAATACACAGATAAATCACCATCACCAACGCGATGGCTTGCAGCGCCTAATAACTCGACTGGGGTGAGTAGTAAATTACGCACCACAATGTAAATAAGAATAGGTAGTGAAATCACAGAGATAATTACAATTAACGCAGTAATTAAACTGATGGCTTTACCTGACTGATACAGTAAATCTTTGGGGGTGGTCGAGATGAAGTAATCGCCGTCGGTCATTTGCACCGCATAGATGATACGCTCTTCTTTATCGATACTCGAAAGCTCAATGCTGGCTAGTTTTCCGTAATCGGCCAAATGCTTAATTTGTTCAAGCTCGTATTCACTTAAGTAGCTGCCCCGTAAGTCATAGTCTGAGCTAAATAAAATTTGTCCTTTAGTTGTCAAAAACAAATTTAGGGTGTTATTAAAAGGCGCTTCTAAAATGCTGGCATTTAATATCGATGGTTCTACATGTACAACAATAAATCCTAACTGTTGCGGCTGTTTTAAGTAGTAATCGATATTGTAAATAGGGTGCACAAAGTACAAACTGGTGGAGCCATCTTCTTTGGGGATCATAAATTGCTGCTGGCGCAAATTTGATTGCAGTACTTGATCAAAAAACGGGTAGCTTTTAGGCGCAGGGGTTAATTGGCTTGAATAAAATGCATCACTTTTGCCGTCTGGGGCAACATAGTTAATGCTGACTATATCAGGGTAAGCTTCTGAATAACTTGCAAATACATTCATTAACTCGCCAAGGCGTTCAATGTATTGGTTTTTTGATTCGGGTTCACGGGCTAAAAAGTCCGCCAATACTGGAGAAGTCGAAAGTAACCGGGTAATCGAATGAAATGAGTCAATGTAATTGAAGATTTTTTGTTGCTGTTGCTCAACAAAGCGACTGACAATAAGCTCTGCTTGTTTTTTTGTTGAATTGGTCACATTGGTTAACGTAAAGCCACCTAAAAACAACAAAGGTAAGATCACTAAAGGTGTGATATACCATAATAATCGAATACTGAGCTTACTGGTTTTCATGACCTAAATTGATATCCCTCCGTGCAATTTATCAATAGTATGCGTTACAACTTGATTACACAAGCTTAGCAAAAAAGTGAACAACCCATATACCCAGCCTATGGTGAATAATTACTTACAATCGTTGCTTTTTTGGCTAAGACAAACAAGGTATAATAGTCGGCAATTCTATTTTATTTTTACAGTGCGCACCGAGCTTTATAATTTATAGGGCAGCCAAGTGCGCTTTGTTATGACTAAAAGCAGCTTACATGTCTAATTTAACTACCGAAATTAATAAACGACGCACCTTTGCGATCATCTCGCACCCGGATGCGGGTAAAACCACCATTACAGAAAAAGTTCTGTTATTCGGACAAGCTATTCAAAAAGCGGGTACCGTAAAGGGTCGTGGCTCAAACCAGCACGCAAAATCAGACTGGATGGAAATGGAAAAAGAACGTGGTATCTCGGTAACCACGTCTGTTATGCAATTTCCTTACAATGAGCGTCTAGTTAACTTACTTGATACTCCAGGACACGAAGACTTCTCTGAAGATACCTATCGTACATTGACTGCGGTTGACTCGTGTCTAATGGTAATCGACGCGGCGAAAGGTGTTGAGGATCGTACTCGTAAATTAATGGAAGTAACACGCTTACGTACTACACCTATCGTAACTTTCATGAATAAGTGTGACCGTGATATTCGTGACCCAATGGAGTTATTAGACGAAGTTGAGACTGAGCTTAACATCGCCTGTGCGCCTGTTACTTGGCCGATTGGGTGTGGTAAAGAATTCAAAGGTGTGTATCACATTCACCGTGAAGAAACGATTTTGTATAGCACAGGCCAAGGTCACACGATTCAAGAAGTACGTGTTATTAAAGGTTTAGATAACCCAGAACTTGATGATGCAATTGGTAGCGAACTTGCAGAGCAGCTTCGTGAAGAGCTAGAGCTTGTGATTGGTGCATCACACGAATTTGATTTAGATCTGTTCTTAGCGGGTGAGCTATCGCCTGTGTATTTTGGTACGGCACTTGGTAACTTTGGTGTTGACCATGTTCTTGATGGCTTAACTGAATGGGCTCCGGCGCCACTACCTCGTGAAACAGAAGACCGCCAAGTAGCTGCAACTGAAGATAACTTCTCTGGCTTCGTATTTAAAATTCAAGCAAACATGGACCCTAAACACCGTGACCGTATTGCCTTTATGCGAATTGTATCGGGCAAATACAGCCAAGGTATGAAGATGAACCATGTGCGTATTGGTAAGCAAGTGAGTATTTCTGATGCGGTAACCTTCATGGCAGGTGACCGTGAGCGAGCGCAAGATGCTTATGCGGGTGACATCATTGGTTTACACAACCACGGTACAATTCAAATAGGTGATACTTTTACGCAAGGTGAAAAAATGAAGTTTGGTGGTATTCCTAACTTCGCACCAGAATTATTCCGCCGTATTCGCTTAAAAGATCCATTAAAACAAAAGCAATTGCTAAAAGGCTTAGTTCAGTTATCTGAAGAAGGTGCTGTGCAAGTATTTAGACCGCTTATAAATAACGACCTTATCGTTGGTGCGGTAGGTGTACTACAGTTTGATGTGGTTGTTGCTCGCTTAAAAGCTGAATACAACGTTGATGCGATTTACGAAGGTGTCAGTGTTAATACTGCACGTTGGGTAAGCTCAGACGATAACAAAAAGCTTGAAGAGTTTAAGCGTAAGTGCGAAAGCAACTTAGCGCTTGATGGTGGCGATAACCTTACTTATATCGCGCCAAGCCGTGTAAACCTAAACTTGTCGATGGAACGCTATCCAGATATCAAGTTTAACCACACGCGCGAAAACTAATACGCTAAGACTGCTTCAAATTTAAGGGCCCGTACTACGGGCCATAAAGGTAAAAATTACAATGAATATTCGTACTCTTTTAATCGAAAAAGCAATTGCTGCGATGGTTGCAGCAGGGTTACCAGAAGACACAAACCCAGCGGTAACGCAAAGCACACGCCCGCAATTTGGTGATTACCAAATCAATGGCGCGATGGGGGCTGCAAAAAAACTAAAATCGAACCCGCGTGAGCTAGCACAAAAAATTATCGATAACCTAGATCTTGCTGATATCGCAGAAAAAACTGAAATTGCAGGCCCTGGTTTTATCAATATTCACTTAAAGCCTGCGTTTTTATCAGCTAGCTTAAAAGCGGCAAATGAAGATGAAAAGCTGGCTGTTGCACCGCATGCAACGGCGCAAAAAGTGGTTGTTGATTACTCATCACCTAACCTTGCTAAAGAAATGCATGTAGGTCATTTACGTTCGACTATCATTGGTGATGCGGTTGTTCGTGCCCTTGAGTTCCGTGGCGATGAAGTTATCCGTCAAAACCACATGGGTGACTGGGGTACTCAGTTTGGTATGCTAATCGCGCACTTAGAAGATCAAATCAACCAAGGTGTTGATCTAGACAAAGTTGCACTAGCTGATTTAGAGACCTTCTATCGTGATGCGAAAAAACGCTTTGATGATGAAGAAGGTTTTGCTGATAAAGCGCGTGATTACGTTGTTAAATTACAAGGTGGCGACGCACACTGTGAAAAACTATGGAAGCTATTCATTGCGACTTCTGTGAAGCATTCTGAAGAAGTTTATAAGCGTCTAAACGTAACGCTTACATCCGATGACATCATGGCTGAAAGTGCTTATAACAGTGAACTTGCAAACATTATTGCGCTATTAAAAGGCAAAGAAATTGCGGTTGAATCTAATGGTGCACAAGTGGTGTTCTTAGATGAGCTTGCTAATAAAGACGGTGAGCCTTCAGTATTTATCGTACAGAAATCAGGTGGTGGTTTCTTATATGCCACAACTGACCTAGCAGCCTGTGATTACCGTTCAAACAAACTGGGTGCGGATCGTATCCTAATCTTCGTTGATGCGCGTCAAAGCTTGCACTTCAATCAAGTTGAGCTAACAGCACGTAAAGCTGGTTTATTACGTGATGAAACAAGTTATGAATTCTGCCCATTTGGTACCATGATGGGGGCCGACGGTAAGCCATTCAAAACTCGTACTGGCGGTACAGTTAAACTTGCAGACTTGCTAGAAGAGTCAATCACTCGTGCTGCAGCTAAACTTGCTGAGCGTGAGTCAGACTTAAGCGACGAAGAGCGTAGCGAAATAGCCCGTAAAGTCGGTATTGGCGCAGTGAAATATGCGGATCTTTCTAAACACCGCACTAGCGACTATATCTTCAACTGGGATAGTATGCTGAGCTTTGAAGGTGCTACAGCGCCTTATCTTCAATACGCATACACCCGCGTTCGCAGTATCTTCCGTAAATCAGGTATTGATGCTGCGTCATTAACAGCAGACGTTGCAATCAACGAGCCACAAGAAAAAGCACTCGCTCTTAAACTTCTACAATTAGAAGAAGTACTTGATCTAATGATCAGCGAAGCAACACCGCACGTATTATGTGGATACCTATATGAACTAGCAAGCCTATACATGACGTTCTATGAGGCGTGCCCAGTCCTAAAAGAAGGCGTAGAGCCAAATGTACGTGACAGCCGTTTAGTGTTATGTAATTTGGTTGCGAAGACCCTGAAATCAGGATTGGATCTTTTAGGTATCGAAGTCATGGAGCAAATGTAATCTGCTTCGTGTAGTTCGCTTTAGCTGCGTTAATGAGTTTATTTAGCCTAAGTCACATACAAAACACGTATGCTCCTTGGCATAAATAAACTCATTGCCTTGCTAGCACTCCTTCACTTGCAGAAAGTTTAAGAACTCATAGGGATAAGTCGGTTTTCCGCCTTGTCTTAGGCTAAACTACTTAGGTGAACTCTGCTTGGTGTAGTTCGCTTTGAAAGCACTCCTACACTTGCAGAACGTTTAAGAACTCATAGCTTTGTAGGTTGGGTAGAGCGCAGCGAAACCCAACATAAATAGCAGGCCCTAGACTCTAGGCGCTAGGGGAGTAGCTTGTAGAACCTAGAACCTAGAACCTAGAACCTAGAACCTAGCTTCGTAGGTTGGGTAGAGCGTAGCGAAACCCAACAAAATTGATAGCTCAATAACCTTGATTAATCTTTAGCCGATAGCGTAGAGGGAATTTTATGAAACTTGAAGATATTCGCCGTGAATATTTACAGGATGGTTTATCTGAAGACATGCTTGATGCGTCTCCAATTAAGCAGTTTGAAAAATGGCTAGAACAAGCTGTTGCAACTAACTTACCTGATCCTACGGCGATGGTGGTTGCTACGGTTGATGAACATGGCCAACCTTCACAGCGTATCGTGCTGTTAAAGCATCTTGATGAAAATGGCTTTGTGTTTTTTACTAATACTGGCTCGCGCAAGGCGCAAGAACTTAAAGGTAATAACAAAATTTCCTTGCACTTTCCTTGGCATCATATGGAGCGACAAGTCATTGTGTATGGTGAGGCAAAACCATTACCAACAACCGCTGTGGCTAAGTACTTTTTATCGCGTCCAAAAGAAAGCCAATTAGCAGCTTGGGCATCTCAGCAAAGCCGTCCAGTGTCATCACGTAAGGTATTAATGGAAACATTTGCGAAAATGAAGCAAAAGTTTTCTGATGGTGAAATTCCATTGCCTGATTTTTGGGGGGGCTATTGCGTTGAGCCTACTAAAATTGAGTTTTGGCAAGGTGGTGCACACCGCTTACATGACCGGTTTATGTATCAACGCCATGCCGATGGCAGTTGGCTGTTTGGTCGTTTAAATCCGTAAATGCACTTCATCGATTCTCACTGCCATCTTGATTTTAGTGAGTTTGATGAGACTCGTTCAGAGCTCATCAAAGAGTGCAAGCAAGTAGGGATCGAACATTTTATTGTGCCGGGTGTGAGCTTGGTACAATCTACAAAACTATTCTCTTTTGCTAAATCAGAGCCTAGTATCTCAATTGCTTTAGGCTTACATCCTTATTTTTTATCTGATCACCAAACTCATCATCTCGCTGAACTGGAGCAATTAGCGAAAACCCATTCAGGGCAGTTTATTGCCATCGGCGAGTGCGGACTTGATCGCAGTATCGACAACCTCGATAAACAAACATGGCTTTTTGAAGGGCAAATAGAGCTTGCCAATCAACTCGCTCTACCACTGATTGTGCATCACAGACAAAGCCATGATTTAATTGCTCGCTCATTTAAGCGCTGCAAGCCAAAGTTTGGTGGTGTTATCCATGCTTTCTCAGGCTCTGAACAACAAGCTCAAAGTTATATAAAACAAAATTTTAAGCTCGGAGTGGGGGGCGTTATCAGTTATCCGCGTGCTGCTAAAACTCGTAAAGTTATAAGCGCAATTGAACCACAACATTTAGTGTTAGAAACCGACTCGCCGTCAATGCCGCTGGCAGGCTTTCAAGGGCAGGTTAATACGCCACTTAAAGTGCGCAACGTATTCGCTCATTTATGTGAGCTCAAAGGTGTGACAGGTGATGCACAGCAGCAACTCGCTGCTGAACTTTACGATTCTTGCTCTGCGCTTTTTTTGATGTAACGGTTGATTTGCCAGAGTTTTAACCCGCGACCTAGCTGCCAAGTAAAAATACAGGTGATCACTAACATTAATAACACTTGGCGACCTAAATCATGAAAACTACTGTGGCTGGTCGCAATGGAAGCCTGTGTTAAATAGGTAATTGATACAAAACCAATAGGTCTTTCATCATCACTTATCACCGGCTCAACAAATGGGGTTTTAAGCTTGCTGATACCCGGCGTTGAATCGGGTAATAAACCAAAAGTGTGGTGGCTTTGCCAATTATCGCTGGCCGCAATTTGAATACCCTGCTGATCGTAAATCGTTGCCGCTAACACATACTCATCTTCAGCAATATGATTACATAGTTCATTTAACTCTGGTTTGTTTTTCTCTTGCAGTGGGGTCTTTGCATTTAATGCCATAAACTTGGTTAAGCTTATTGCTGTGCTATCAGCACTATCGTAAAGTAATTGGTGACTTTGGAAGCTACTATTCATGGCAACCCAACTTAACAGCACAAAGCAGGCTGTAGCCAAACTCAAGCGCACAAAGCGCTGGCGATAAGTGGCTGAAAAGGGAATTTTAAGTTGGTTATTTTTCATAGTCACCGTATACGTTACTGACAGCTTTTAATTTTGATGGTACAACATGATAACTTTAACAGCCCCTTGAGTGCGAGTACCAAATGCACGACCAAGGACAGACATAAGTCTAATGTGGAGCCACTATGTCACAGCTTAGCTTAGCTGCTACACCTTCAGCAAATTTAGCAGAACAAATCAGTCTAAATTGTTGGTATAAAATTGAAAACAAACACCTTATTACAACAGACTTTACGCCAAAAGCAAACCAAGGTGTGTTTAGTGTTGCCTTTGGTAATGAGCTTAATGCAGAGAAACTGCTTACTATTAGTGATTTTTTAGCGTCACATGGGTTAAGTAATTTATCGCTTTGTTGTTATCAACCAATTACAGATATACCTGTGGCATGGAGCTTTCATAGCGATGCTACAATTTTACTGAGCCCACTCGTATTAGTTGAGTTTGCCAAACAGTTAGGTATTCAACTGGTGCAATTAACGAATCCACCCACGGTGAATGAACCAGGCTTATTGTTGATGGATATGGACTCAACAGCTATTACTATTGAGTGTATCGACGAAATCGCGCGTCTTGCTGATGTGTATGACGAAGTTGCCGCTGTCACCGCGCAAGCAATGGCCGGTCAATTAGACTTTACGCAAAGTTTAAAACAGCGCGTAGCTAAACTGGAAGGTATTGATGTAGACTTAATTGAGGGCCTAAAAGCGCGTTTACCGCTTATGCCGGGCGTGAGTGAATTATGCCAATACCTAAAAGGGCATAACTGGCATTTAGCAATCGCATCGGGTGGCTTTGTGCCTTTTGCAGAGCAAGTGCAGTCACTGCTTGGTTTAGATGAGGTGCATGCCAATACTCTTGAATTCAAAGATAATCGCTTAACGGGTAAAGTCATTGGCACTATTGTTGATGCTGAAGAAAAGGCTCGTGTACTTAAACGAATCGAACAAAAGCTGACTTTAAATAATCGTCAAACAGTTGCCATGGGTGATGGTGCTAACGATTTGAAAATGATGGCTGCGGCAGGGCTTGGCGTTGCTGTGCATGGTAAACCTAAAGTAGTTGAGCAAGCACAAACTGCAATTAATGAAGGTTCATTACTGCAAGTTGCTTACTTACTCTCTCTACCGTTAGATTACTCGCTTTAACCAAGTCGCTTTGCGTTTACTCATTTCCGTGATCAGCTTTTGGTCAATATCAAAATGGGTAAGCGCTTCTTCGGTTATATCAATTAAATCACCTACACCGGCTACTGCCCACAGCGCTTCTTCTAAATCTTTTGCTTTGTGCAATGCGTACTGACTAATATATTTAAGCTCATTCGCTAAGTAATCAATATCAGGTCGACCAGTACGTGAAACATATAAACGAAACACAAATACTAAATCGTTTTTCAGCGCTTTTTTCACAAATAATGTTTGTGGTTTGTAGTCATCTTCACTGATACAGCGACTAGTAATTGCATCGCTAATTTCGGCTTGGCGCGGATCAAAGCGTAAAAATAAAGTAAATGGTAATGGCGGATCTTGGCGACTACGATCTTTTATTAACGGGGTGATCACCTCTGTAATTTGATCCGTCGATAAGAAACCATCGATGCTGGTCGTCTCATTTAATAACGCAAAGTTTTGCAGTAACACATGTAGTGGGCTTGGATATAAACCTTGACCAATTGCGCCAGCTTTAAAGTGAGCTGCTTCTTTATGTAAATAAAACGGAAATTGGCATACACTTTTGGTCACCATGTTTCTGAGTGCGGTCGATAACCCCGGAATCTTAGGCGTTTCTTCGCAGACACGTAATTTGTCTTTGTTGTTATCGATTAAAACAGTGAAAAACTTAATTGCCATATGTGGTAGGTCACCAATCCGATGGACTTTTAAGTTTACTGTTGTCAGTGATTTACTCACAGCCATCACTTCATAGGCAAGATTCGTCAAATCATGCTTTTTGGTAATTTTTTGCAAATCAGGCAAGTTTAACTTAATGATATCGCCTTTTTTGAACTCAACTGGTTGGTCGCATTCAATTTGCAATCCCATCACTGATAAGTCTCGGGTATGCCCTGTAATAGTTTGCTCATGGTGTTCAATGCTGACAGCTGTTTTGTATAAGTAGCGTTTATGAGCTCTAAGGTTTACATATTCGAGCGCCACAGGCTCTAAATGAGGGGGCGTTTTGTGCTTACTGTGACCGAAAAGCTTGAGCTGGTTTACTGCATCTTTACTGTAATCAAGTTGTTGATATGTTCGTTGTTCAAACTTTGTACCAACCGAAGTTAAAATTAGTAGATATTTAACATCTTTGATCAACCCCTGCACTCGTGGTGTAGGTGGTTTATTTAGTTTTTCGATATTTTTGCCAGCACTGCTTGGCAGTGACAATGGAATGTAAGAGTCTTCCGGATGGCTTGGCATCAACTGTAGCTTAAAGCACTGCCAGCTGTCTTTTTGGCTGCCAAACCCGAGGAATAAATCTCTTAGGTGTGGTTGGCTTTCAAGCTCAGTTTTTGTAGCGGAATAATAATAAATTTTGCCCGCAGCCGTATGCGTGAAAGTATAAAGGTATTCTTCTTTTACTGCATCAGGTGAGCTAAGTAAGTGACCCAAACGCTGCTGATTAATAATACTGTATAAACATGACAACTTACGTTCATCACAAAAATAGCGCTGAATAAAAATATTATTCTCAGTGGTTAATGCAAGGCTAGGGTAAAGTTTGTCGCCTTGTAAGCTTAAAAAAGCATAAAACGAGGTAACGCGTGGAATATAGTATTGCTCGTAGCCTTTAGAGACAACAGCATCTAGCGTATTGTCTAAATTAACTTTATAGCGGCGTTTGTTGCCGTGGATAAAGCTTTCTAAAAACTCATCAAATTTTTCATTATTCTCAATAAAGGTGCGTTTTAAGCGTACATGATTGTATTCACGAGAGACCTTTTCTACCGCAACCACTTCGTATTGAATACCGTTTTTTAGGCCCAGTTCGAAGTCTTGCTCTAGGCCAACCAGACGTAAACCAATTAATTGACCTTTTTTAACTGAGTAACGAGGCCCCAGCTTAATTTTGGCACCGCTTAAAGAAATATCTGAGGTTGATGCAGCAACTTTGCGGTCTTTATCAAGCTCAACGGTGATTTTAATTGAATAGTTCATCCGCTCTTCGCGGCGACTCTCGTAAGATGCAAATTTAATGACCTTGGCTGGCTGCTCTGCAGCTGTACTATCGTCGGTTAAAGCTTGTTCTGCAGCCTTTTTTTGCATTACTCGGTGATTATTTTCAGTGTTCATCACCGCTTCGTAAACGGCAAGCGTGTAACCACCGTGGCGTTTTATGGCATCTTCAAACACTTCAATGGCGGTATCGTCCATAAAGTGTTGCTTGCCGTCATATTCGTAAGGTTTCACTTGGCCGGTTACTTGACCACGTAAATCAATAAAGCGAGCTACAGGCTGAGATAAGCGCGACATTTCCATTTTGATCAGAAACTGCTCTGGCTTTGTTAAGCTAGCTGTCTTTGATTTAAACAGTTTATCGAACTGGGGAGTGCCTAAATGTGCCTTTAGTTCATCAACTAGGCTTTCATATTTAAGCAGAATGTCTTCAGCCATTTATAAAACCATCACCGTCTATCTAAAAAAGTAGGTATACTAGCGGGCTATTTAAAGCCAAAACAGTGTGACTACTTCTTTATTTTATTAGTTATTGTTATATGTATTCGCCAATTAAATGGCAAGCACTGTAAAGTTTTATTTGTAAGCAAAAACTGTGCCCTTAACTATTTCTTAATTAAGTGCTTAGCTAAATTAAGTACTTTTTAGGGGCAGGTTACAGCATGTTATCATTTGTGACTATAAATTGGCTCTAATTAAATCGCCTGAGTCGTATGTTTTACTTTAGCTATTATATGCTTGAAAATACAGAAATAGTCACAAATCAGCTACCAAAATAGGTAAGGCCGAATGGCAAAATCAGCAAAAATCGAATTTGTCTGCACTGAGTGCGGCATGAACTATCAACGCTGGCAAGGACAGTGTAAGTGTGGAGCGTGGAATACGCTCGCAGAGTTTAAACCCTCAGCAGGGCAATCAAAACAAGCAGCAAGCCGCGCCGCTGTGGCAGGTTATGCCGGTGTCGTAAGCGGTGGTTCAAAGAAAATAAATGAAGTAGCCACAGCTGAGGCTGAAAAACGTCTCACTGAAATTGGTGAGCTAGATAGAGTATTAAGTGGTGGCGTAACCACAGGTTCAGTCAATATTATTTCTGGTGACCCAGGTGCAGGTAAAACCACCTTGTTGTCAGACTTGGTTGCACGTATGTCAAAGCTCATGCCGTCTTTGTACTGTACAGCCGAAGAGTCTTTATCGCAGTTTAAAAACCGTGTGAATCGCCTACGTTTAGATTACAACGAAGAAGAGTTGTATTTGCTTTCTGAAACCAGCGTTGAAGCTATTATTGAAGAGCTTGATAAAAATAAAATTAAGTTTGCGGTGATAGACTCAATTCAGGCTGTAGTAACAGAAACGGCAAATGGTAGTCCAGGTTCACCTTCACAGGTAAAAAGTGCAGCCCAAGCATTAACGCAATACTGTAAGCAAAATGATGTAACTATGTTCATCATTGCCCATGTAAACAAAAATAATGAAATTGCCGGGCCGCAAACGTTAGTACATATCGTCGATGCTTTATTACATATCGATACTAACGATGGGCAAATCAGAACGCTACGAGCTAATAAAAACCGTTTTGGTGATATCGACACTGTGGGTATTTTCAGAATGTGTGAGCGCGGAATGCTGAGTGTTGATAACCCGAGTGAAATCTTTTTATCTGGTTCTAGTACCGAGTCTCCGGGATCTGCTATTACTTGTATTCGTAAAGGTAACCGTAATTTACTTCTCGAAATCCAGTGCTTAACTACAGAAACAGAAGCTGAGTTTCCGCAGCGGGTGTGTGTTGGTTTAAACATGAACCGTATCAAGATGCTTACGGGAATTTTACGCAAACATACAAAAACAAAAATCTTTCATGACACCTTTTTTAACATTGTTGGTGGTTTAAAAATCGATGAATCAGAAACCTGTATCGATTTAGCATTAGTAACAGCGTTATTAAGCAGTTTGAACGAGTTTGTTGTGCCTCGCACAACTTGTATTATGGGCGAGCTAAGTCTTAATGGCGATGTTAGACCAATAGACAGCGGAGTACCCAGAGTTAAAGAAGCTGCCCAACACGGCTTTACTGAAATTTTTATTCCGCATCGCAATTACCATAAATCAATGGAAGGACTTGGAGCTAAGATCACGCCAGTGAAAACAGTGCATGAATTACTGTCGTTAATAAACTAAATACAATTTGATACACTGATAAAAAATTTACACCAATTAAAGGAAATATAATGAAGAAGTTAATTATTGCAGCGGTTGTTGCTGCGGCTGTCGGTGGCGTAGCTTACGCAAATTACGCAGCTACACAGGAAGTGAAAAAGGTGGTTGATAAGCAAATCAGTGCATTATCAACACAAAGCGGTGTAGATATTAAATACAGCGATATCTCAGCCAGTATTTTTGATAGTAGTATGCAGTTAACAGAAATCACTGTTTCGAACAGCCTGAGTAATGAGCAAGTTGCGACAATTGATAGTATTGATGTGTCGGGTTACGAAGTTGATGCTGTACCGCCGCACACAGGTTTTGTGATGAAAAACTTTCGTTTTAGCGATGAGTTTTTGGCACAGCTTCCTGAAAATTCAAATAACAAGCTAGCATCAACAAGTTATAACGTTGACTCATCTCTTGATTACAATAAAGATTCAGGCGATAGTGATTTTGCACTTAAAGTCACTGCGAATGAGGTGGCTGATGTTAATTTTAATCTAGGCTTGGCTAAAACCACAGCACTGATGGAAGCATCTTTGGCTGTTAGCCAGATGCAAAATGAAGCAGCTGACGGTCAATTAACATTAGAGCAGCAGTTACAACAGCAATCGAAAATGATGGCAGCATTAACTCAGTTAGAACCGCGTAGCATAAATATGTCGATTGCTGACGAAGGTGAGCTTAAAGCAGTATTTGAAAGCTTTTTAACTGCACAAGGAATGACTCATGAGCAATTTAAGCAAGTCGTTACCATGCAGTTACAACAAGTGCCTGTGAGTGAAGAACTTGCAACAGCGATTAGCAATTTTGTGAGTGGTTTATCGTCTTTTTCTGTGTCTGCTAAATTACCTGAAGGTAAAACCATGATGGAGATTAATCAGCAAATTCAAATGCTGATGGGTCAACCAGAAGAGCTTGCTAAATTTATTAACTTACAAGCAAGCGGCGAATAATCTCACACCACTTGTAAACTTAGCCTTAAAGTGATGAGTGATTAAGCTTGCTCACTTTAAGGTTGTTTTTTATCTGCATCACACCTTGGCTGTGCTCTAAAAACTTTTGTGCCAAAGCTCGCTGAAACCCTGTTTCTGTAATGCCTTTTAGTTCAACAGTATCACCATCAACAATTACTTGTAGGTTTTCAATTTGAAAATTTGGATTGCTCGTTAATTTTTGCAATGCCATTTGCTGTAGACGTGGTTGTGCCGATGTGCTGGTTGTTAGTACGCTGGTATTGGCGCTTACAGTAGTTGCGCAAGCAAGTAAAAACAAACAACTTAATAAAGTAAGTGCTATGGTTAATTTGAAGCGGCTCATACAATTCCCTCGTTAATCTAGTCTGCTGTGAACTATTGCTGAACCTGTTACAATTATTATTCCAAAATTTAACTAATTGATTTTTATGCTTTTATTTTTGTGTTGAGTATGTGAGGGTAAGAAAGTGTGAACTAATTACACACTTAATAAGTAAAAAAGGTAGGGCATAAAAATGCCGAGACAAACTCGGCATTTTTATAACAGTGTCAGTAAAACTATTTTTTCTTCTTAGTTTTAGACTTGGCTTTTTTCTTTGCCTTCATTTTTTCTGGATCTTTCTTCTTTTTGGATGGGAGCTTAGCTTCTTTATGCTGTGGCTCGAGCCCTTTGATAACTCGGCGTTTGAGTTTTTGTTCGATATAACGTTCAACTTTACCAACAATTGCTACGTCATGGGCTTCAACAAATGAAATCGCGATGCCTTTTTTGCCAGCGCGAGCGGTACGACCAATACGGTGAACATATACATCTGCGGTGCGTGGCATATCAAAGTTGATAACGTGACTGATATCAGCAACATCAATACCACGTGCGGCAACATCCGTTGCAACTAATATATTATTTCGCCCAGAGTGGAAGTTCTCCATTGTCTTCATTCGTTTGTCTTGCGGCATTTCACCGCGTAACCAAGCAACACGAATGCCTTCGTTGTTTAATTCACCAATCAGTGTTTCTAGGCGCTCACGAGTTTTAACAAACACAATAGCTTTCTGAATGTCATCACCATTTAACGTTTCAACTAGCATTTTCAGCTTGTGGTTGTAGTCATCTGCAAGGTGAACCCACTGGTGAATTTTGCCTTTCTCTTTTCGTGATGATTCAGCTTCAAGTAGTGCAGGATCATTTAAGATACGCTCTGCAAATAACTCAACGCTGTCACCTTCAAGGGTAGCTGAAAATAAGAAACATTGGCGGCGGTTTCGCGCCTCATCACAAATGCGAAGCATTTCTTTACGAAAGCCCATGTCTAACATGCGGTCTGCTTCATCAAGGATCAGCACTTCAACGTTTTCGGCATGAAAGTTCTCTGTCTCGAGATACTCCATTAAGCGTCCCGGCGTCGCAATTAGAATGTCGTTATTGCTTTCGAAAATTTCTTTGTGGGTCCCGTAGTTTATACCTCCAGTCACAACGCCAATTTTAAGATGAGTTTGTGCTGCAAGTAATTCACATTGCTCATGAATTTGATACGCAAGCTCACGGGTTGGTGTCATGATCAAGACACGTGCAAAACCAGGTTCACGACGCGGGAAATCGAGCAAGTATTGAATTGCAGGGATCAAAAACGCGGCTGTTTTACCCGTACCAGTAGGGGCAGATGCCAAAATATCACGACCTTGAAGTGCTTCAGGGATCGCTTGTTGTTGAATACTGGTTGGCGTATCAAAACCCATTTTATTAATGGCATTTAACAGCTTGTTATCAATATCAAATTCAGAAAATTGCATAGAGTGACATAAATAGAGGACAATTAAGCCTAATTATACGCGTTAACGCGGCTGTGGTGAATGAAAAGGTGAAAAAATGTCAGGCTTTGTGTTTAAACAATTTACAGTAACGCAAACACGCACTGCGATGAAAGTCTCAACCGACGGTATTTTATTAGGTGCGTGGGCTAATCTGAAAAGGGCTGAACGCATCTTAGATATAGGCACTGGCACAGGACTACTGGCTTTGATGGCAAAGCAAAGATCACCTGAAGCAAATATCAGTGCCATCGAAATTGATTCTGGTGCTTGCAGTGATGCTCGAGAAAATTTCGCCAATAGCCCTTGGCCTGATATTAGTCTTTTTCAAGGTGCGGTGCAGTCGTTCAGTGCAGTAAAGCCTTTTGATGCAATCATTAGCAACCCGCCGTATTTTAATGCGAGCTTAAAAGGTGATAACGATGCTCGCAATACTGCTCGCCACACAGATGGTCTTAGCTTTAGTGATTTAATTGCGGCTTGTACTCGGCTTAGCCACGGCAAAACTGTATTGAATGTAATTTTGCCTTGCGTCGAAGCGCAACAATTTATTGCTGTGGCAGAGCAAGCAGACTGGTACTTAACACGTCATTGCTTGGTACGCACTACCGAGGAAAAGCAACCAAGTCGTAGCCTTTTGTTATTCAGCCAAAGCAAGTGTGAATGTGAAACAACGTCGTTAACGATACACGCAGCTGATGGTAGCTACAGCCAAGATTACAAAGAGCTATGTAAAGCTTATTACCTAAAAATGTAATTATACCTGTGGTTTTTGCATGGAAGGTGGCTGTAATTGCATAACCTCATCAAGTTGAATTTGCTGAACATACTCAAGCTTTAATAAGGCATCTAACACCGACTTACTGTGTGATTTTTCTATTTCAGCGCTGCAAAAATCAATAATATTAAAGCGGCGTTTGATCAACAGGCCTTTAATTTCAGGTAAAGGTTTTGTGGTTTCGATAAGAACGCGGGTAGTTGGGCAGGGATCGGCATAGCCTGAGCGCATTAACTTATTTAAATTGAATAAGTTATCGTCAAGCCGACCCAGTTCAAGAGCGGCTTTAGCGCTTTCAGGGATAAACAATGGCTCAGCAAAGCGATTTATTATTATATCTCCTGCTGCGTTAATTTTGGTAACCTGATTACTGTCATAACTGACAATATCACCGGTAAGTAATGTAAATTGACTCATTGTGTTCCCTCGCAATGTGTTGTCTATTTCTGAAAATAGCAAAATGGTGTGTTTTACTAAGTCCTGATATAGTGCCAAAGTCTTAAGTTTTATACGAGTTTTTTATGATCCGTTTATCAATTGTTTTATTTGCCTTATTATTTTCTAAGCTGTGCTTTGCTGCTTTGACACCCGTGGGTCTTTGGAAAACCATTGACGAAGAAACCAATGAAGCGAAATCTTTAGTGCGTATTAGTGAGCAAGATGGCGTGCTGATTGGCAGTGTAGAAAAAATACTTAACCCAGCCAAGCAAGATGCAATATGCGAAAAGTGTAAAGGTGATAAGAAAAATCAGCCTATTCTTGGGTTACAAATTATTGAAGGTGCTAAAGATGCTGGGGATGGTAGCTGGCAAGATGGTGAAATTCTGGACCCAAACAATGGTAAAACTTATACCCTAAAATTGACTCCAAAAGAACAGGGTAAGGTACTTGAAGTGCGCGGCTATATTGCTTTTTTCTACCGTAATCAATATTGGCAACGTGTTGAATAAAAATTAAAAAGCCAAGCAATGCTTGGCTTTTTATAAATAACAGGATGTTACAAGCTTTCGCTGTATTCAGTCATTACTTGCTCAACCCAGGTTGCAATGCGGTCATCGCTCAGCTCGTATTGGCTGTCTTCATCAAGGGCTAAGCCTACAAACTGTTTACCATCTTCTGTGAGCGCTTTTGAGGCTTCGAATTCATAACTTGTATCGTTAGGCCATTTACCGAGCAAGGTAATACTCTGATCACAAATCTCATCGTGTAACATGCCAAGTGCATCTTGGAACCATTGACCATAACCTTGTTGATCACCCATTCCAAACAGAGCCACGGTTTTGCCGTTTAAGTTAACATCTTTAATGTCGTCCCAGATTGATTCCCAATCTTCTTGCAGCTCACCAAAGTCCCAAGTTGAGATGCCGAAGATAACGAAATCAAATTGCTCTGCATTTTTTAATGGCTCATCTTTGATATTGTGAAGGCTCACTATGTCGTGGCCAATAATATCGCGAATTTTCTCTGCCGCTATTTCTGTGTAGCAGGTTGTAGAACCATAAAATAAACCAATCTGCATCGTATTTATCACTGTGTATTTGCCTGATATGATAGGCCTAAGTTTACCGTAAGGTATAATCAATTGATACCTTGATAAGGATGAGAGTACGCGTGGCTGATAATAATTCACAAGCACAAAAAGGTGTAATGACAGCAAATAACGCCGAACATTTAGAGTTATTTTTAGATACTCTGTATCTTGAGCAAGGCGTCAGCGAAAATACATTGGCGGCCTATCGCAGTGACCTTGAAAAGTTTTGCCAATTTATAAAAGATAAAGACCTTCTTGCCGTTAGCTCAGATGATATCGAAGCGTATTTAGCTTACCGCGTCGATCTAGGACTGAAGTCGCGCAGCACCGCACGTAGCATTAGTGCACTGAAACGTTTCTATCAGTATTTTGTGCGCGAAAAAGTGATTGCAGATTCACCCATGGTAAACATTGCTCAACCAAAAGCTGGGCAATCATTACCGAAAACCCTATCCGAAGCCGAAGTAGAAGCATTGCTTGCAGCCCCAGACATAGAAGACCCTATGGGACTTCGCGATAAAGCCATGCTTGAGCTTTTATATGCTACAGGGCTTCGTGTTACTGAGCTGGTGGGGCTCAGAATGGAGCAAATTAATTTGCGCCAAGCTGTGGTTTTTGTAAAAGGTAAGGGTAATAAGGAGCGCTTAGTTCCCTTGGGTGAAGAAGCAATGTATTGGCTTGAGCAATTCTTAAAAGTGGGCCGTTCGCAAATGATAAAGCATGCCACTGACTTTGTGTTCCCATCTAAGCGTGGGATTGGTATGACGCGACAAACTTTTTGGCATCGCATCAAACACTATGCTATTTTGGCATCAGTTGAATCGCCGTTATCACCGCATACGCTCAGACACGCGTTTGCAACGCATTTGCTTAATCATGGGGCGGACCTTAGAGTCGTGCAAATGATGTTAGGTCACAGTGACTTATCAACAACACAAATTTATACCCATGTAGCGAATGAAAGATTGAAGTCGGTACACGAGCAACATCATCCACGAGCTTAGTGCAAGATTTTTAAAGATGTACCGGTCTATATAAAAAATGATCAGGATATAGGATATTTATGAAAAAGTTAGTTTTAGCCACAGCACTACTAGGCACAAGCTTAAATGTGTTTGCCAATGGCGTATCAACAACAGACGCTGCTGATGCCCCAATTATTGCTAAGTTTGCCGAATTAGGCGTAACCGTTAAGCAAATCAATCCAAGCCCAGTGGCAGGCCTTAAAGAACTAATTACTGACAAAGGCGTGCTGTATGCAAGCCCTGACGGTCAATTTCTTATGCAAGGAACACTGATTGACCTTAATAACCGAGTTAACCTAACAGAGCATGCACTGAGCGATGTACGTAAAGAAGGTATAGCTGAATACGAAGATTCGATGATCGTTTACAAAGCGAAAAACGAAAAGCATTCAATCACGGTGTTTACTGACATTAGCTGTGGTTATTGCCGTAAGTTACACCGTGAACTTGATGATTTCTTAGAAGCGGGTATCACAGTTAAATACCTTGCTTTCCCACGTGGTGGTTTACGTGGTAAAGGGTATCAAGATTTAATGAATGTATGGTGTGCTAAAGATCCAGCTGAAGCGTTAACAGAAGCAAAAGCGGGTGCAGAAGTAGCAGCGGTGCCTGGTTGTAACGCACCAATTGCAGAGCATTACCAACTTGGTCAAAGTTTTGGTATGTCGGGGACACCAGCAATTATTTTAGAAGATGGCACGATGATCCCAGGTTATCAATCAGCTGTGCAAATCAGCCAAGCACTTGATGCTTTACCAAAAACATCTTCATAACTGTTTTTTAAACGAAAAGGCCTATTTGTTGTAGGCCTTTTTACTTGCCTTTCTTAAGAAGTACCGTTTCCGACATGGAAAAAATAATTCAAGCTCGTCCACGTGTTGATGATTCACACTTACCGCACCATTTACACCCTGTTATCAAGCAGATTTACGCGACTAGACAGGTGCAAAATGCTACTGAACTCGATAATAGCGCTGCGACATTACATGACTTTAAGCTGTTTAAAGACATCGACAAAGCTGTTGCGTTATTGCAAGAAGCAATTGCCGCACAAAGCCGCGTTTTAATTGTAGGAGACTTTGATGCTGACGGTGCAACCAGCACTGCAACTTTGATGCAAGGTCTTGCTATGTTTGGCTTAAAGAATCTTGATTATTTAGTACCAGACAGATTCAGCCTTGGTTATGGCCTAAGCCCTGCACTTGCAGAGCAAATCGTTTCCATGCAGCCTGAGCTTGTGATCACCGTTGATAACGGTATTTCATGTATTGATGGTATTGCTATAGTAAAGAAAGCTGGTATTAAAGTGCTGGTGACTGATCATCACTTGCAAGGTGAATCCCTGCCAGATGCTGATGCCATTGTGAATCCGAATCGTCATGACTGTCAGTTTCCATCGAAGTCGATAGCAGGCGTTGGGGTTGCTTTTTATTTGCTTATTGCTTTACGAAGCCACTTACGTGAGCAAGGGTATTTTCAGCATCAGCCAATGCCAAATTTGGCTGAGTTACTTGATATTGTAGCCCTTGGTACCGTTGCCGATGTGGTCGCTCTTGATGCCAATAACCGTACCTTAGTTCATCAAGGTTTAGCACGCATTCGCAGTGGTAAAACACGGCCCGGAATTAGTGCACTTATTGAAGTGGCAAATCGCAATGCAGGGCGTTTAAGTGCCAGTGACTTTGGTTTTTCATTAGCGCCACGCTTAAATGCAGCAGGGCGTTTAGATGATATGAGTTTAGGTATAGCCTGTTTGTTATCTAGCGATATAAATCAAGCACGCCGTATTGCCAGTGAGCTCGACAGCCTTAATCACGAGCGCCGTGAAATAGAGCAGGGCATGCAAACTGAAGCACAAGCCGTGCTTGACCGTTTAGCATTCAAAACCGAGTCCGTGCCTGATGCCATTTGTCTATACCAAGCTGATTGGCATCAAGGTGTGATTGGTATTTTGGCTGGTCGTTTAAAAGAAAAGTATCACCGTCCTACGATTATTTTTGCAGCTGGCGATAACGGCGAAATAAAAGGTTCTTGTCGTTCTATTGAAGGGCTGCATATGCGTGATTTGCTAGAGCGAGTAAATACTCTCTATCCGCATTTGATCAGTAAATTTGGTGGTCATGCTATGGCGGCGGGGCTGAGTATCAATGAACACTGTTTTAATGAGTTTAAAACCGTGTTTGAGCAAATGGTGGCAGATACTCTTACTGAAGAGCATAAGCAAAGCATCTTACTTACCGATGGTGAGCTGCCAAATGATTGCTTTTCGATGGAGTTTGCCAATCAACTAAAAAATGCAGGTCCTTGGGGGCAGCAATTTCCTGAGCCAGTGTTCGAACATGTATTCGAAGTAATACAGCAGCGAATTGTTGGCGAAAAACACCTAAAACTAGTTTTAAAACATCAGTCTGGGCGGTTAGTTGATGGGATTGCATTTGGCGTGGATGTGCGTGCATGGCCAGATACCGAAGTGCGTTATGTAAAAGCAGCTTACCAACTCGATATAAATGAATTCCGTGGTAAATTTACCTTACAGTTGATTATTCGAGAGCTACAAAAAGCGACATAAAAATATCGTTATAATCGACATAAAAGGCTAATAAAACGCTCGGTTTTTTGTTAAAATCGGGCGTTTTTAATATTTGTAGATAATTTACCGTAATTATCGTCGATATCGGTGCACGGTAAATCAGCCATTTTGGAGTAATGTACATGTTTGAAGTGAATCCTGTGATTAATCAAATCAAGGAAATTCGCGAACGTACTGAACTGCTTCGGGGGTACCTTTGACTACCCTCTTAAGAAAGAGCGGTTAGAAGAAGTTAACGCAGAACTTGAAGATTCAGCCGTGTGGAATGAGCCAGAACGAGCTCAAGCCCTTGGCCGTGAAAAGTCGGCACTCGAAGCTATCGTAGAGACCATTGATAATCTAGTGGCAGGTACCGAAGATGTTGAAGGTTTAGTAGAGCTTGCAGTTGAAGCTGAAGATGAAGAAACCTTTGCTGAAGCAGAAGCTGAATTGGGCGATTTAAACGCACAACTTGAAAAGCTAGAGTTCCGTCGAATGTTCTCAGGCGATCATGACCAAAACGATGCTTACCTTGATTTGCAATCAGGTTCTGGCGGTACTGAAGCTCAAGACTGGTGTAACATGCTGTTGCGTATGTACTTACGCTGGGGTGAAGCAAAAGGCTTTAAAGTTGAGCTAGTTGAAGCAACTGATGGTGATGTGGCTGGTATTAAGGGTGCAACAGTGCGCTTTGTTGGCGAATATGCATACGGTTGGCTGCGAACAGAAACAGGTGTTCACCGTCTAGTACGTAAGAGCCCATTTGACTCGAGTGGTCGTCGCCATACTTCGTTTGCATCAGCATTCGTATATCCAGAAATCGACGATAATATCGAAATTGATATTAATCCGGCTGACTTACGTATTGACGTTTACCGCGCATCAGGTGCCGGTGGTCAGCACGTAAATACGACAGAATCTGCGGTTCGTATTACTCACATACCAACCAATACTGTTGTACAGTGCCAAAATGAGCGTTCACAGCATAAGAATAAAGACCAAGCAATGAAACAGCTAAAAGCGAAGTTGTTTGAACTTGAAATTCAAAAGCAGAATGCAGAGAAGCAAAGTCAAGAAGATGCTAAATCTGATATTGGCTGGGGTAGTCAAATTCGTTCATACGTACTTGATGACTCTCGCATTAAAGACTTACGTACAGGCGTTGAAAACCGTAATACACAAGCGGTTCTTGACGGCGACTTAGATAAATTTATTGAAGCCAGCCTTAAATCTGGCCTATAACCACCAAGCTAAAAAAGAGCTAAAAAATGACTGATCAAATCCAAGACGAAAATAAGTTAATCGCTGAGCGTCGTGGCAAATTAGACGCAATCCGCGAAAATTGCCCAGCCAACGGTCATCCAAACCAATTCCGTCGTGAACATTACACGGCTGATTTGCAAGCTGAGTTTGGTGATAAATCGAAAGAAGAATTAGTTGCTGAACAACACGTTGTATCAGTTGCTGGTCGTATCCTTGCTAAACGTGGTCCTTTCCTAGCATTACAAGATATGAAAGGCCAAATTCAAGCGTATGCGTCAAAAGATGTACAAAAAGAATTAAAAGCTAAATACGGTCAACTAGATATTGGTGACATCATCGGTGTTAAAGGCGCACTAAATAAGTCTGGTAAAGGTGACCTATACGTAGAAATGACTGAGTACGAGTTACTGACTAAGTCATTACGTCCGTTACCTGAAAAGTTCCACGGTTTATCTGACCAAGAAACAAAGTACCGTCAACGTTATGTTGATTTAATTACTAATGATGCGACACGTGAAACGTTCCGTATTCGTTCAAAAGTTGTTGAAGGTATTCGTCGTTTCTTAGCTGAGCGTGATTTCATGGAAGTTGAAACGCCGATGCTACAAGTTATCCCAGGTGGTGCGTCTGCACGTCCATTCGTAACACACCATAATGCACTTGATATCGATATGTATTTACGAATCGCACCTGAGCTTTACCTAAAACGTTTAGTCGTTGGTGGTTTTGAGCGTGTATTCGAAATCAACCGTAACTTCCGTAACGAAGGTTTATCTACACGTCATAACCCAGAATTCACGATGATCGAATTCTACCAGGCTTACGCTGATTACATTGACCTGATGAACATTACTGAAGACATGTTACGTACTGTTGCTACAGACGTACTTGGTTCACCAATTGTTGTAAACACAACTAAAGATGAAAACGGTGAAGTGGTTGATTCGGTAGAGTACGATTTTGGTCAGCCTTTTGCTCGTCTAACTATGAGCGAAGCTATTCTTAAGTACAACCCTGACTTCGATGCAGCGGTATTTAATGACCCAGAAAATCATTTTGAAGAACTTAAAGCATATGCGAAGCAAGTACACGTTAAGATCCCTGAAAACTGTGTATGGGGCCCTGGTAAGTTCTTATGTGAAATCTTCGAAGAGACTGCTGAGCATAAGTTAATTCAACCTACTTTCATTACCGCTTACCCGTGGGAAGTGTCACCACTTGCACGTCGTAACGATGAAAACCCATTTGTGACTGACCGTTTCGAATTCTTCGTTGGTGGCCGCGAGTTAGCGAATGGTTTCTCTGAGCTTAATGATGCACAAGACCAAGCTGAGCGCTTTACGCGTCAAGTTGAAGAGAAAGATGCGGGTGATGATGAAGCAATGCACTTCGATGAAGACTACATCCGCGCATTAGAGTATGGTTTACCTCCAACAGCGGGTGAGGGTATTGGTATCGACCGTCTGGTGATGTTATTTACAGACTCACCAACGATTAAAGACGTGATCCTATTCCCACACATGCGTCCTCAAGCTGACTAATCAGCTAAAAGTCTTTAAAAACGCCGCTTTTTAGCGGCGTTTTTTTATCAGAAATTTCTGATTTTTATTACTCACAAATTTACTACTAAATTGTAATTAGCTGATCTAAAAAGAAATACCGAATTAGCCTTCAAATAAAGTTACTAGATTGTAAATTTTTTATACAAACCTAAAGTTGGATAGTGTTTTTTTTAGCCAAGATATGACATCATTGCGCCATATTCGTTCAACGCATAAATGGACTTAATTCTAATGACAAAAAAGCCTTCGCAGTTGCCAACAGATACAAATAAAAACGAGCATCAACGTGAAGATTTTTATCGTGCTTGTATAGCTGAATTTCAACAATTAGGTTACCAAGATCAATACCTCGCTGAATTAACCGATGAGCTGATCCCATTGACGGGTCTTGAGCCGTTGAGTGATAAAGAAAAAGTGGCGAAAGGATAAACAAAAATAAGTTGTTTTAGCTCGTTATGGACAATCTATAACCATCTATACGATTTTCCTTGAAAAGTGTTTGACATATTTCCTGAAATCTTTATTATACGCCCCACAAGACGGAGAGGTGGCCGAGTGGCCGAAGGCGCTCCCCTGCTAAGGGAGTATAGGGTTTGTAGCTCTATCGAGGGTTCGAATCCCTCCTTCTCCACCATTTTTTAAATGGTTTTCTTGTAAAGTAAAGAATGGGCGCATAGCTCAGCTGGATAGAGTACCTGGCTACGAACCAGGCGGTCGGAGGTTCGAATCCTCCTGCGCCCACCATCCTTTACTAAAATCAAAATGTGGGCGCATAGCTCAGCTGGATAGAGTACCTGGCTACGAACCAGGCGGTCGGAGGTTCGAATCCTCCTGCGCCCACCACTTTTGAAAAGTCTTAGTGAGACTTAAACTAACTAAAATAGAATGTGGGCGCATAGCTCAGCTGGATAGAGTACCTGGCTACGAACCAGGCGGTCGGAGGTTCGAATCCTCCTGCGCCCACCACTTTCTATACATTCATACTGCAATGTTCGAAAGTGCAAACCGACTAAATGTCGGTTTTTTTGTGTTTTAATAACACCGTCATTGCAAGACGTAAATAAGCAGAACCATTGCGGACGCGTAGCTCAGCTGGATAGAGTACCTGGCTACGAACCAGGCGGTCGGAGGTTCGAATCCTCCCGCGTCCGCCACTTTCTTCTGGAAAGTGACATAAACCGACGAAAGTCGGTTTTTTTGTGCCTGAAATTCGCGTAGGAGCTTGAAAGCTCGATATAAACCTGTAGCAGCGAATTTATATCGCGTTTATTATCGTAATATTCGTAGCAGCGACTTCAGTCGTGAACATCACGCTTCCACTCCACAAATTAAACCCCAACTCAAAATACAAAAAATACACCCAGTAGGCGTGAAACTTGTTTCGCGCGCATCGCGCATTAAGATAATGTCGCTCCAGACGATGAACAATACCCCTTCGAGACGATAGACTTTAATCGTTAAATTATTTTTTAAGCCAGCGTCTTATAGGCAATAAAACCGAGTTAATTTGCTTCATGAAGAAATTGTGTTAGATTTAATAAAATATTCCAAAAAAAATAACAAGTGGGAATTTTATTTTATGTATGCGAAAGGTGCATATCAAAAACGGCTGGCTATAAGTTGCGGCTTGATGCTTTTGACTGGTTGTGAAGCGAACACAGAAAAAACCCCATTAACAGACCAACAATACTTTGAGCAGGTAATGTTAGCTCCCGCTATTTTGCCAAAAGATTTAAAAAATACTGGTTGCTTATCACTGGAAGGTGAAAGTCAGCAGCCAGGCTATAAATCAGCAACTGAGGTTAATTATCAACAGGCAGGTTGGCAAAACAGAGTGGCGGCCGATTGGCAGTATTTCTTAGCCTCTGAGCAGCCAGGTAAATTTCTATTAATAGATTATCAAGTACAGGCTGGGCAGCTAGCCTATCGCTATTTAAGTGATGGCAGCCATAATGAATTGTATGAGCCTTGGAGCTCATCAAAAATTCAAGCATTTAGCGGTGCGCTATCTAAAGTAAGACAAACCCACCCAGAGCTTGGTGCAACGCTCTATGCAGGTGATACAGCGCTGGCAGATTTGATCAGCAGTATTAATAGCTATGAAGCATTTGGTAAAGCCGATGGCAACTCAAATGCTATTGCCAGTTATTTTGTGAATGTGGCAGGGCGAGAGTACTTACGTGGACTTTTTAATGATGGCTGGCTCAAACTACAGGATGAGCGTTTGTTATTTAACGGCGCATATGGCTCAGAGCAGTTTATGCCATCAGACGAGTATTGGCATAACCCTGCAAATAATGAGCTTGATGCAAAAGTCGTTCATTATATAACAAGCAGTGATGATCCCGGCTATTTAGGATATCGTTGCGACAGTTGTGGCTTAACGGGCAACAAAGCAATGACTACACTTGCTCAAGCTGAATGGTTAAAGCGCTTGGTTAGTCACCAGCGTGAGCCAAGTACACAAATGCCTTATTTACAAGCAAGTGATGTTGATGTGCTACTTAACGGCACAGGTCATACCTACGAACAGGCTCAAGTAGGCGGCATGATGGTAGGTATCAGTCAAATTGTTACAAATGCGTTGGCAGATGTTATTGCGCCAAATGATAGTCGCTCTGCAAAAGAGGTGCTCGATAGCACAACCAATGGGCAGTGGCGTGTATGGCAAAAAATTGGTTGGGGACCAAGTGAAACGCGCTCCACCACAGAAGCCGTGATGCTGGCACATGTGTGTCTAGGAAATTATCAAGGTGGGCGTGAGTTTACATTTAGTGTACAGCAGTCAACTCAGGGGGCTGACGAAGCCAATTTGCCGACAGTCGGTAAGCAAATGCAGCAAAAATTGCAGCATGCTTTTACAAAATTATTAGATTCACGCTTTCAATAAGAATTAAGGTACAGCTATGCGTCGTTCAATTATCGCTTTATCAATTACTTTAGGTGTTGCCTTTAGTGCACCCATGCATGCCGAAGGTTGGCAATCAGATGTTATCGGGGTCACGCAGTCACAGCTTTCTCCTAGCTACTGGTTAGCGCAAGGGGCATCGGCAAAAATGATTATGACGGAGGCTCAAATTGCTGCCTTCAACGAAAAACTTATTAAAGATAATAAATACATTGTTGATCCACTGTCTTTCCAAAAATCGCTTAGTAAAGACGAGCTAACAAGTGCCATTCACTCGGCAAGTGCAATTCCAAAAAGCCCGCGTTTTTTTACCGACGGCCGACAACTCACTGCGAAAGATTTTGCTAAATATCAGGCTAACTTAAATCTTAACAAAGTCGCAGATACTAATAAGGTGCGTTTTGCAGTGGTAGTTAAACGTACTGCATTACGTACATTTCCAACTTGGGATCGGGTTTTAAATAGTGGCCTTGATCAAGACTTAGATCGCTTCCAAGAAAGTGGCATGTTCCCGGGTGAGGCTGTGGCTGTATTACATCAAAGCGCAGATAAAAAGTGGTTGTTAGTACGTGCTTACAACTACTTAGCATGGGCACCTGCCGAAGATCTTGCCTTTGCTGATGCGGATAAAATAAAAGCTTATCGTGAACAAGATAACTTCTTGGTTGTGACAGGTGCAAAAGTAAATACTGCTTATGTGCCAAACGATGAAAGCCGCTCAGAAGTGCAACTAGATATGGGGGTACGCTTACCCTTAGTTGATAGTGAGAAAGTACCTTATTTGCTAAACGGCCAAAATAGCTATGCCAGCCATGTTGTACAGTTACCTACTCGTGATGAGCAAGGTCAACTTGTAATTAAACCAGCGATGATCAGCAAAACTGCCGATGTAAATTTAGGTTACTTAGACTACAACGAGCAAAATCTAATTAAACAAGGCTTTAAGTTTTTAGGTGAGCGTTATGGTTGGGGGCATGATTACAATGGCCGCGACTGCACCGGGTTTGTTGGTGAAATTTATAAAAGCTTTGGCCTATTAATGCCGCGTAATTCAGGGCAGCAAGGCAGTAGTGAATACGGGCAAAATAATCGTTTTGATAAGAATACCGCTGCGGATGCCAAGATACCAACGGTTAAAAATATGGCGATTGGCGATCTGATCTATATTCCTGGTCACGTGATGATGTACTTAGGGGAGCATCACGGCGAGCCGTATGTTATTCATGATGTCAAAGGATTAGGTTACAACAAAGGCGATGGCAGCTTTTATAGTAGTGCCTTGAATGGGGTGTCTGTGACACCTTTGTTGCCATTAAGATTATCTCAAGAAACCAGTTATTTAGACCGTGTTTATAACATTAAGCGTATTCGCTAGAGGCCGATATGAAAATTAAAGCTGTTCGCTTTGCAAAGCTCAAAGTGCCGTTAGTTACCCCATTTAAAACAGCACTGAGAGAAGTGAGTTTTATCGAAGACTTAGTGGTTTTAATCGACACCGAATGTGGTCAAATTGGCTATGGCTCAGCGGCCTCAACACCGGTTATCACTGGTGATACCCATCAAGGGATGATAGCGGTCATTAAGCAGTTTATTGCGCCTAAGTTGGTGGGGCAAGAAATTGAAAACATCAACCAGCTCACTCAAATTATTCAATCAACCGTGGTTGGCAACAGTAGCGCAAAAGCCGCCCTAGAACTGGCTGTGTACGACTTGTGGGGTAAGCTCTATCAAGCACCTTTATATAAGTTACTTGGCGGCGGTAAGTCAGAACTTAAAACGGATATTACTATTAGCGTCGATAACATTGATAAAATGCTCAGTGACTGTCAGCTAGCCGTTGAGCAAGGCTTTGACGTATTAAAAATAAAAATTGGCAATAACCTTAATCAAGATATTGAACGTGTCAAAGCAATCCACGCGGGCTTTGCTGCTAAGGCGCAATTACGTTTAGATGTAAACCAAGGTTGGAATGCCAAACAAACTGTGTTTGCATTACAACAACTTGAGCAAGCTGGCGTGGTGTTAGAGTTAGTTGAGCAACCAGTAAAAAGCAGTGACTTTCAAGGCCTCAAATATATTACTGAGCGGGTGAATACACCGATTATGGCTGATGAAAGCGCCTTTTCACCTAAGCAAGTAATCCAGCTTTTAGAGTTGGGAGCGGTTGATATTATCAACATCAAGTTAATGAAAACGGGCGGTTTAAGCCGGGCAATTGAGATTGCTAACATCACAGCCCAATATCAAGCTGAATGTATGATTGGTTGTATGCTAGAGGGCAGTATTGCTGTCGCAGGGGCTGCACATTTAGCTTCTGCCAAAGCACAACAAATCAGTAAAATTGACCTAGATGGCCCAGCTCTTGGTCAGTATGACCCTGTACAAGGTGGGGTTGAGTTTATCGGCCCTCAAATAAGCTTATCGGATAAACCAGGTCTTGGTATTGAATCAATAAAAGGGCTTGAACTAATAACAAACGGAGTATGGCCAGCATGAAAAAACTAGTTAGTCTTATTGCAGCTGTGAGTTTAACGGCTTGTGCAAGCAAAGAGTCACCTAAACCTGTTATTGATAACAGTCATCAGCAACTCGTGGTGGTGGTCGCTAATGACAGTGATGCTATTGATGCCACGCTGTATCGCTTTGAAAAAGACGCCGGTAAATGGCAACAACAAGGCGAACAACATGCGGTAGTACTTGGTCGTACCGGTCTTGCTTGGGGAGTGGGGCTGCACCCTGCACAACCAGGTCAGCAAAAACAAGAAGGGGATGGTAAAGCGCCTGCTGGTATTTTTGAGCTAGGTACTGCATTTGGGTATTTAGATTCATTACAAACGAACCTAAGTTATCAAGCAATGACTGCAAACGATTACTGCATTGATGTGAAAGGCTCGCCTTTTTACAATCAACTGGTCGACAAAGCACAAGTAGGCG
The DNA here is from genome assembly GCA_013391845.1 of Pseudoalteromonas shioyasakiensis. Classification (NCBI taxonomy): domain Bacteria; kingdom Pseudomonadati; phylum Pseudomonadota; class Gammaproteobacteria; order Alteromonadales; family Pseudoalteromonadaceae; genus Pseudoalteromonas; species Pseudoalteromonas shioyasakiensis. The sequence continues at coordinate 3,261,976 of CP058414.1, read as the reverse complement.
AAGACGCAGTAAAAGACTCTTCAGAATGGATGCGCCGTGATATATACAGCCAAGATAATTTGTATAAAAAAGGCATTGTTGTTAAGCATAATCCAAGCAATATCAATGGCGCGGGTAGTTGTATCTTTATGCATTTATGGCGTGCGCCTAGCAAGCCTACAGCTGGTTGTACAGCAATGACAGAACGCAATATGGACGCTTTGCTTGCTTGGTTAGATGAACGTAAAAAGCCTTTATTAGTCAGCTTGACCAAGGCGCAATATCAACAAAAGCAAAGTCAGTGGCAATTACCTAACTTAGCTGAATAAAAATAATAAAATAAAAGTATTTTAATTCTGTCATAATGATGGAATAATATATTCCATTGAGGTTTGGGTTAGGATAATAAATGAGTGCAAATTACGCTTTACTTGATTGGCTAGTATTCGCAAGTTACGGTGCAATTTTATTGCTAAGTGGCTGGTGGTTTAATCGCAAACGCGCTAACTCAAGCCAAGATTTTTTTCTAGGCGGAAATAGTATGCCAACTTGGATGGTGGCTATTTCTGTTTTAGCTACCTCACAATCTGCAGCAACCTTTATCGGTGGGCCAGATCAAGGCTATCAAGGTGACTTTTCCTACATAGCCACTAATATCGGTGCGTTTATTGCCGCCTTTGTCGTATCGGCATTTTTAATTCCAAAGTTCTATCAGCAAAAAGTATTTACGGTTTATGAGCTACTAGAAAAACGCATCGGTCCAAAGGCAAAGCGTCGCAGTGGCTTGATGTATTTATTTGGCCGTGTGTTTGCCAGTGGTGCGCGTTTGTACATGGCGGCCATTGCCGTGGCGATGATTTTATACGGAAATATAGATGCAGACAGTGTGGTTATAGCTACTCTGGTGTTAGCACTTGCTGGCTTGCTTTATACCTTTTTGGGGGGGATTCGCAGTGTTATTTACTCAGACGTGTTGCAAAGTATTGTTTACGTGAGTGCTGCTATAGCGGTCATATGGAGCTTACTTGCCGTTATTCCTGCTGATTTTTCGACTATTATCGCAACACTCAATGAGCCAAGCCCAGGTGCAGATTCTAAACTAGCACTGTTTAAATTTGATTTAGATTTTGGCCCGTCTGGGGTGTTTAACATGGCCTCTGTTTTAACAGGTTTTGTACTTTTAAACATCGCTGCATTTGGATTAGACCAAGATATGACGCAGCGTTTATTAACCTGTAAAAGCCCTAAAGAAGGCAGTAAGGCGTTATTACTATCTGTAGTGATGGTGATTCCCGTTATGGCTATTTTTATCTTTATAGGTTTTCTGCTTTATATTGTTTATCAGCAACCTGCATTGATGAACAGCGAGGCAGGCCAAGCCGTTGTACAAGAGTTTAATGGCGAAAAAATCACAATCTTTATGTACTACGTATTGAACGAAGTACCAGCAGGAGTTAAAGGTTTGGTGAGCGTTGGTATTATTGCTGCCGCTATTTCTACGTTGAACTCAGGGCTTAGTTCGATGTCTTCAGTCATCGTACAAGATATCTATCGTCCGTATTTAGAAAAACATAATAAACAAGTTAGTGATCATCACTTTGTCAAAGCAGGTCGTGTCGGTATGGCAGTGGTGAGCCTTGCCTTAGCGCTAATGGCTATTCTTTGTTATTTCTGGCAGCAATACAGTGATATGCCATTATTAAAATTTGCTTTAAGTGTGATGGTGTTCTCTTACAGTGGCTTGTTAGGTGTGTACTTTACGACGTTGTTCACCAAACGTGGCAGTGAAGGCTCAGTGCTAGCTGCGCTGATAGCAGGTTTTATGGTGACCTTATTAATGCAGCCATACATGATTGACTGGTTACTACCTGAGACAATGCGTTTTTACCTAGGATTTACTTGGCAACTGTGTATAGGCACTTTGCTTGCGACACTTGTGTGTTGCTTTGGTAAATCATCGAACGAGAAGAGTGCATAAATGGCAGTTCGCTATATTCTAGCCATTGATGGTGGCGGCACTAAAGTGTTAGCTGAGCTTAAGGAGCTGGCAAGTGATGCTGTTTTTCATGCTCAGGCCGGTTCGGCGTCAATTTCGAATGATCTTGATTTAGCGTTAGAAAATATTGTTAAAGTGACCCGCGATGTATGCCAGCAAAGTGGCGCAGAGCCAAGTGAAATCGTCACCGTTATGGGGGTGGCTGGTGGCTCATCGGTAAGCCTTGCTGAGCAATTAAAAGTGATGCTTAAACTGGTGTACGAAATTGAATTTGCCAGTTTGCAAATCACCAGTGATGCAATTACTTCATTATATGGTGCAAACCTTGGCGAGCCATGTGTAGTTATTGCACTTGGCACAGGTGCTGTCGGAGCAAGATTAAATGCTCAAAAGCAAACAAAGTTGGTTAGTGGCTGGGGCTTTACTGTTGATGATTTTGGCGGTGGTGCCCGTATAGGTCTTATGGCTGTGCAGCAATTATTAAACGATATAGATATTTATGATTTACCAAAAAGCCGATTAACGATTCGTTTGAGTGAGCAGCTAGGATGCACTCGACAAGCAATTAGTAGTTGGCTTAAGCAAGCAAAACCTGCGGACTATGCAGCATTTAGTCCTTTAGTGTTTAGCTTGAAAAATGACTGTAAAGCGGCAAATAGTGTATTAACAGAGCACACTCAATCGGTAGTTCAGTTAATTAATAAAAGCCGAGGAAACTCACTATTACCAGTGATTTTAATTGGTGGTTTGGCGAAAGTTAGCCAACCATTATTGCCACTTGCTTTACAAAACGAATTATCTCCTTGCAAGGGAGATTCATTAACTGGTGCTGCGATTTTAGCAGCAGAGCATTACCATGACATTATTGAAAAAGGACAACCCAATGAGCCCTGAGCACGTATTTAAGCAACAGCGTGAGTTACTCGAAGAGTTAAACGGCATTGTCTCCGAAGGACAAAACCCAGACACTTTGGATATCGATCTGCTCAGCTCCACTGAGATCCTCACTAAAATCAATAATGAAGATCACAAAGTGGCTGAGGCGGTTAAATTAGTTATCCCGCAAATTAGTGAAGCGGTAGACCACGTAGTCGAAGCCTTTCAAAATGGCGGTAGGTTGATTTACATTGGGGCAGGCACTAGTGGTCGTTTAGGGATTTTGGATGCGGTTGAATGTGCTCCTACCTATAGCGTGAGCGATCAGCAAGTGTTGGGTATTATTGCCGGTGGTGACACTGCTGTTAAGAAGGCTGTTGAAGGTGCTGAAGATAGTACGACACTTGCCGTTGAAGACTTAAAAAATGTTAATTTAAACAGTAAAGACGTGGTGGTTGGCATTGCTGCCAGTGGCCGTACTCCTTATGTTTGCTCGGCAATTGAATACGCTAAATCACTCGGTTGTGTGACTGTGGGTGTCACATGTAATCCAAATTCAGCGGTGATGCTTTTACCTCAAATCGGCATTTGTCCTGTTGTTGGAGCTGAAGCCGTAACTGGCTCAACACGAATGAAATCGGGCACTGCGCAGAAACTCGTACTTAATATGCTAAGTACAGCTAGCATGATCCGCACTGGCAAGGTGTATAAAAACCTGATGGTTGATGTGAATGCTAGTAATGAAAAACTATATGCTCGTGCTATTCGTATTGTTATGCAAGCAACAGACTGTACTCAGCAGCAAGCTGTTGATGCATTAAAGCAAGCAGATCAAAGTGCTAAACTTGCTATTTTAATTGTGCTAACAGGAAAACCTGCGCCTGAAGCAAAACAGTTACTTTCAAAAGCCGGCGGCTTTTTACGTAAGGCGGTTGAAGAATAATGCGTTTTTTAGCTGTTTTACTCGTTAGTTGTTTCGCGCTTTTAGGTTGCCAAGAAACGCCTGTACAAGCACCTGAGAAAACCCAGCCTTTGCAAGTAGGGGCTGCTAATTTTCAAGCCTACGTTCCAGCACTAAAAGGTAAACGTGTCGGGTTAGTGGTTAATCAAACATCAGTAGTTAATGGTCAACATTTGGTTGATGCATTACTAGATAAAGGCGTTGTCGTTAGCAAAATATTTGCCCCTGAGCATGGCTTTCGCGGCGATCATGACGCTGGAGCTCATGTTAAAAGCACAGTAGATGCTAAAACTGGCATCGATGTTGTGTCGATTTATGGCAGTAACAAAAAACCAAGCCCTGAGATGCTTGCAGATTTAGATGTCATTATTTTTGATATTCAAGATGTCGGTGTGCGTTTTTACACTTACATCAGCTCAATGCACTACGTGATGGAAGCCGCTGCTGAAAATAGTAAAGAGGTTGTGGTTCTAGACAGACCAAACCCGAATATTGCCTATGTTGATGGACCTATCCTTGACCCACAATTTCGTTCGTTTGTTGGCATGCACGAAATTCCTGTTTTGCACGGTATGACAGTGGCGGAACTTGCTCAAATGATCAAAGGTGAAGGCTGGATAAATGATGCTAATAAGCTTGAACTAAGCGTTGTGCCCGTTGCGAATTATGACCGTACTATGGCTTATGAGTTACCAATAAAGCCTAGCCCTAACTTACCGAATGCACAGTCAATTGCGCTTTATCCATCACTATGTTTCTTTGAAGCAACACCCGTGACTATTGGTCGTGGCACTGACTTTCCGTTCCAAGTGGTGGGCTATTCACCAGTAAAATTGGGTGAATTTAGTTTCACGCCAAGGGCGATTAAAGGCGCTTCAATGAACCCTAAATTCAAAGGCGTTGAAGTATTTGGTCAAGACTTACGAGATGCTGATATTCATGGCTTAGATTTAAGTGTGTTTATTTCGGCATACCAACAGCTGAGCGCGAATGATCAAGAATTTTTTGAACGCGCTGTCTTTATGGACAAACTTGCAGGCACTGATAAATTGCGTTTAGCCATTGAAGCAGGCCAAACTGAGCAGCAAATAAAGCAAAGCTGGCAAGCCGATTTAAGTGCTTTTAAACGCAAGCGAGCCCCATATTTGCTGTATCAATAATAGCTAGATAACTAGATAAAAAAGAACGAGGCGCTTGCCTCGTTTTTTAATATCTCTAAAAATTAATTGTGGTATATTCAGGAACTTGTTTTCATACCAGTTTGCTTAATTCAATTATGTATTATTACGAGTTGGTATCATTAAGGATATACCATGAAAGCTTATTTAAGCATTGCCGTACTTGCTTTACTAGCTGGCTGCTCACAACTCCCTAACACTTCAAAAAGTAACTCAACCGATGTACTCGACCTTCGTGATGATAAAAATGCAGCAGAGCAGTTGTGGACACTTAAAAATGCAACAAAGCCTAAAACTACCCAAAAGCAGCTTTAATATCTAAGCAGACGGGCTGTGCGCGCTTTGTAATTACCATTGATAATCAGGGTAATACCACCGATATTCGTTTTTTGGAGAGCTTCCCAGAAGGGCTGTTTGTAGATGTGTCACGAGAGTCGCTTAAAAATTGGCAATGGCAGGCAAGTACAAGTAACAACGAGTCGCGAGCGATTATTCGAACTGTGCAGCTCGACTACTTTATGAAAGAAGCGACTAATTTAGCTGCGGCAAAAGCATTTTGTACAATTTAAGCTTTTGGCTTTTACTTTTTTCAGGCATAAAAAAGGGCCGCAATAGCGGCCCCAACAGGATAAATTAACTTAGAACTTGAAGTTAAACGACAGCTGCACGCGACGTGGGCTGTAGTAGTTACGATATTCACCAAAGTTTTCTGACGAGACATATGGGTTATTGTTGTAACCTGTTTGACGGTCAAATACATTGAAAATATCAGCACGGAATTGTAGTTCCATGTCACCTGAGAACTTAAAGTCTTGGGTGTAGTTTAAGTCAAGTTGCCAATGGCTTGGACTACGACGACTGCCTGCAGGCTCGCTGTAACGCGTTGTGCCACTTGAGTAACCGTAGATTGAACCATCCCATGCTTCCCAAGGTTTACCCGACTGGAATACAAAGTATGCACCAATGTTTGCATCCCATGGCACTGTATAGTAACCATAGACTTTTACTTTATGCGGTTTATCACCTGATAATGTGCCGTATTTGTAATCCCAAGGGTAACGACCACGGCCATCACCATAGTTTGATGAACCAATGAAGGTATTCGCATCTGTTGTTGCTGTGGTGTTATCTTGGTCGAAGTTACCGTAGTAATGACTCCAAACATAAGAAGCATTGATATAGCTGTTTTCACCTAGGTATTCAGCTTCGATGCTTGCTTCCCAATATTTAGTCTCGCCACCATCTACTTCGGCAATAACATAAGATGAACCACCAATTTCATCGCGGATTTCAGCGAGGTTATCGACATAAAGGCCTTTGTCTGCAATATGTTGTGGTACGCCATCAGCATCAACGCCAGAGTAGTCAGTTAAGCGGGCATTGTTTGGCATATCTTCCCAGAAATGCGATGCCTTACGGTGACGAACATGAGCACGTAATACTAAATCAGAGCCCACATATTTAGTAGTACCAAGCGTAAACTCTTTGATTTGACGAGGTTTTAAGTTATCAGCAAATACTTTACCAGATGAACCTTGACGCGGCTCTGCATAAATTACGTTGCCGTCTGCATCAAATTCAACTTCGATTTCGGCACGGGTATTACGGTCCCAAGAGGCGGCACGTGCAAGTGAGCTTGCTTCTGGGTTATACATTGAGAAGTTAGCAAATATAGCGTCTTGATCTGCATAGTTCCAATTCACACCTAAACGCGGTTGGATCATATCTGACCAATCTGTTTGGTACATTTTGTATTTTTCGCCTGGGGCTAACTCATAACCTGAGATCGTGCCAGATGCCGATTTAAGGCCTTGGCCATACCAAGTATCGCGGCTCACTAACACACCCACATTGTAAGTCCAATCACCTACTTCAATGGTGTCGTTGATTTCGAAGTTAAGGGTTTCCATTTCTGAGTTAATAGCAGAAACGGCATCACCACCTGCTACTAAGCTCATTTGTTGCACGCGAGCACGGTAAATAACCGGCGCAGAGCTGCCTTCTTCTAAGCTTTCATCTAGGCCGCCAACATAAGAGATGCTACCCCAACCATTTGAAAGACGAGACAGTACTTCTTTACCTTCTTTCCACTCGCCACCTAAATGTAATGTATGGTAGCTATCGCCCCAAGTAAATTCATGTTCTAGATTTAACTCAAAGCTATCACGGTAGAAGTCGATATTATCGTATCGGTAATACGCACCAACACCGCCGCCGCCTCGCATTTGACCATCTTCGGTATAACCGTATTGTGCAATTAGTGGTGCTGCGCCTGCATTATATGCAGCAATTTGTTCCGCAGTGTAGTTATCATCAGCATCTAATAAGCTAGGGACACTGAAGTAACCCATTTCAGTTAGATTATTTAAGTCAAGCTGGCTCGTTAATGAAGGTACTACTGATAATTCAGTATCTGGCTTACCTGCTGTTTCTATCTCTAATTTACTGTATTGGAATGAAAGAGTTGTTGCATCGCCTAAAATCCACGAACCATCTAAAGTAAAGATATCTTGGTTGGCTTCATCACCAGCAGATACACTGTCAGTTTCGTAAGCGCCAATTGAACGGCCTTCAATGGTTTTTTCTGAGGTACGCTGTGAAATATTAAGTAAAATATCGTCAGTAGGTGCCCAAGTTAATTTACCAAAATACTCATCACGAACACTTTTAAAGTCTTTTACAGCACCATAGGCAGTATCTTTATTGGTACGCTTTTCTTCTGGGCGGTAATAAGAAGTATAAAAATACAACGTATCTTCAATGAGTGGGCCGCCTAAACTTGCTGTTAACCAGCTTTTATCAAGCTCATAGCTTTCTTGGCCTGTTGGTGTTGCCACTAAACTCTTAGGTTGAACTTTGTATTCAACATTGCCGTGGAATTCGTCAGTACCTGATTTTGATACGGTGTTAATTGAGAAACCACCTGAGCGGTTAAAGCCAACGGCTTTTGCACCACCGCGGTCCATAGTAACGTAAGCAACGTCATGGGTTGATGGCTCAGATGCTAAGTTACCAAACATTGGGAGTGAAACATCTACGCCGTCAAAGCCGTAAGAGTTATCAACACCCGAACCACCTGCTGATGGACCAAGCGTTGCATTTTCTGATAGCTCAACACCCGGAACAAGTTTTAGTAGGTCACGGTAATCTTGACCAACTGGCACGCTGTTGATTGCTTCTTCGCCTAATGAGTTAGTCAGTGCAGACTTACCTTGGCGGAATAATTTACTGCCAGTAACTGTAATGACTTCAACGTTTTCGTTAGCACCGCCCATAGTGACATTTAAGCTTGATGTTTGCTCAAGTAAAACGTCGACAGTCATGGTTTGAGTTACACCGTTTTTATCAGTGAAAGTCAGTTCATAAGTACCTGGTTTTAATTGCGGTAAGTCGTAGCTGCCATCTTCTCGCGTAACGACTGTACGTGGTTTTGGCATCACATTACTTTTTGCTGTAACTGTGATCCCCGCCAGTGACTGCTGCGCTTTAGGTGATGATACTTTACCTTTGATCCCGCCGGTTAGATTTGCAAAGGCTGGCGCGCTGGCTAGAGCTGCGGCCATAACAACACCGGTGAAGGCTGTTTTCTTTGCGCGAAGTGCATTGCTTGTCGCTTTTGCTATATAGCTCATTGCGAGTGTGGATGCATGTTGTTTCATTGTTTCCCGTCCTTATATTTATATGCTTTGCTGGACTACTTACCCAATTGAGACTTATGAACTTTAAAATTATGTTGCCCACATATTAAACAGGTGTTATCTAAGTTGGTCAAGAATATTTTTTCATTTAAAGGTTGGTTTTTAGGAATAAAATATATAACCGATTTTAGGTAAAGCTCAGTAATGACTTGCTTTAGCAGGGTGCTAATTTATTCTTAGTACAATTTTGTAAGAAATTATGACTTCTTAGTCAGTGGCTTAACAGAAGCATTATATGGGGTGAAGGCAGTGTTGAGTCGTTAATTTAAGGTAAAATTCAGGCACTAAAAAAGCAGCCAGAGCTGCTTATTAGTGTTCTTATCGTAGAAAATAAGAAATTAGTTATTCTTAAATTCCCCAACAACTTCATTAGAATGTTCTAGTAACTTGCGACCTTGGCGGCTCGATTGCGTTAGGGCGATAAACAAAATGTCGATTACAAAATCTTGTGCCGTACGCGCTAAAATTGATGATAAACGCACAGATTCGCCTTCAGCAACCGAATAAAGCTTTACATCTGCTGAGTCGGCTACAAGGCTACTACCAAATTTTGTGACTGAGATCACCGAGCTTGAATTTTTCTTGGCTTGCTTTACAACTTCGGCAATTTCGCGAGTCATACCTGATTCACTTATCGCAATGACCAAATCACCTTTTGAAAACGTCGCCACATACGCAAGTTGTGCGTGCCCATCCGGCTCCGCAATTGCTGGCATACCGAGTTTTTGTAATTTATAAGAAAAATCTTTTGCAACCAGAGCCGAGCCACCTAAACCACAAATTAGAATGCGTTTTGCAGATTTTAATAGCTCTACTGCTTTTTCAACTGCCGGCGCTTCGTTTAGGTTCTTGGTTTCGGTTAATACCGCCAGTTTACTGCTTAATAGCTTTTCGGCGATTTGCTCTAGCGAGTCATTAAGGGTGATTTTACCATGTAGCTTAGGTTCGCTGCTTTCATCATTAAGGGCATCAATTACCGCAAGCTTAAAAGCAGGAAAGCCTTTATAACCTAATTTTTGTGAAAACTTCACCACACTTGATTGGCTTACACCAACCACTTTTGCTAGTTCAACCGATGATAAATTACGAATAGCATTCGCTGAATTTAACGTAAAGTCAGCAAGCTTGGCTTCGCTGCTCGATAGAGATTGACGTAAGGCTTTTATTTTTACAAAAGTAGACATAGGGCTCACTTTGTTTGCTTAACTTAGTCAAAACGCAAAGCAATGGTTCAATTATAAACACAGGGCTTGGGCGCATTGTTTGCTTAACATGACGACTTATTTTTGTTTTAGCTAACCTAAGTTTGGAATATTTTTCTTAATTTAGATGGAATAATATAGTTTTATTCCATAATAGATACAACACTAATTATTGAGATAGCTCTATTTTTAGTAGCTTATCGATAATATATGCTTTTTATTCTTTGTTTGTGAAATAAAATATTTTACATGTTAAGTAGGTGTTGCTACTGTATTGCTGAGAATCGTCAACGCTTAAATCATCAGGTATGAATCTGTTATGAGTTTTACCCCTTTGAAAACATTTCTTAAACAGCTGTGTTATCTCAGTAGTGCGGCATTATTAGTAAGCTGTGCCAGTAATCCATATACCTACACACAGTCAGCTAATTATAGCCACCGTGTTAAGTTTTTAGTAATGCATTACACCGCCATTGATTACGAAAAATCAATGCACGCTTTAGTCGATGAAGGGGGCTTGAGCTCTCATTATTTATTACCTGAGTCAGGCGATCCAAGTTATCCAAAAGACGATTTAGAAATTATTCAGCTCGTTGATGAAAAAGACAGAGCATGGCACGCCGGACGCAGTTTTTGGCAAGGCCGAGAAGATTTAAATGACCATTCAATTGGTATTGAAATAGTGAATGTACCAACCTGTCATATTCCTGAGCAAACTAAGCTTGCGATGGAAAACGACGCTAGCAAGTTATGTATTTTTCCAGACTATGACGCCAAGCAAATAGAACTACTAATAAAGCTAAGCAAAGATATTCTTGCTCGTAACCCTGATATTGGCCCAACTCAAGTGATTGGCCATTCTGATATTGCCCCAAGCCGTAAGAACGACCCTGGTCCGCGTTTTCCTTGGTATCAACTGTATAAAGCTGGTATCGGTGCGTGGTATGAAAGCGACACTGTTGATAAATATTGGCAGCTATTTAGTGCATCAAAGCCTTCTGTTGAATTAATGCAAAAAGCATTGCGCAGTTACGGCTATGAGGTGATTGCAACGGGTCAGCTTGACTCGCAAACGCTCGATGCCTTAAGTGCTTTTCAAATGCACTTTTTGCCTTGGCATGTAAGCGGTAATAATGATGCAAGAAGTGCCGCTGTGCTTTTTGCGTTATTAGATAAATACTTTCCTAAAAAGAGTGAGCGGTTATTTCAAGAATATCAGCAGCAACAGCAAGCGGTTGAGCCAGAGCCAAAAACACTGGCTAATGCACAAGTTGTAGTGCGTATTCCAGCACTTGATCCGAGTAGTCGCGCGCTTGTTAACGACAGAGGTACATTTACAGCTTATAAAGGTCGCGGGGAGATCATCATTGAAAATCAGGATGCAACCAGTGCTGACATTTTTATAAATGGCGAAAAAATTAATATAGCATCGCCATTAACAGCTGAAAAAATATATCAATACAGTTTAGCTAAGCGTACCCATAATGGCATTAACACTTATAAAGTAGAGAATGTATTGCCTGAGGGGGCAAGCTTAACCTTACGTTTTCCCTATCCAAAGCTGGACAAAAGCAGCTCACAAAAACGCTTTACTGCCGTTGATGAATTAATAAATCAAGAGATTCAAGAGGGCTTTCCGGGCGCTGTACTTGCCGTTGTTAAAGATGGCAAACTGATTAAATTAAGCCATTATGGTGCGGCTAAGAAGTATCATGCTGATGGCAGTGAGCTTAACAGCCCACAAGCCATGCAAAACGATACCTTGTTTGATATAGCTTCAAACTCAAAAATGTTTGCCACTAACTTTGCACTCATGAAGCTTGCCAGCGAAGGTAAACTAGACGTAGAGAAACCTTTATTTTATTACCTGCCAGAATTTAGAGGCAGCGGGCGTGAGCAGCGCTTAGTAAAAGATTTACTCACACACAGTGCGGGTTACCCTGCAGTGGTTGATTTTCATCGCAAAGATAATAAATTTGGTGAGCGCTTTTTTTCGCAAAACAGCCTGCGTACTAAAAACCTGCTATTAACTGGCGTCCCTTTCGTCGCTGGCCGTAACGTAAAACACTTATATTCTGATATCGATTATATGTTGCTAGGTGTACTGGTTGAACGCATTAGTGGTATGGCGCTCGATACTTATGTTGAAAGCCAAATTTATCAGCCGCTTGGTTTAACGCATACAGTTTATAACCCGCTGCAAAAAGGTTTTCTAGCCTCACAAATTGCCGCCACTGAGATTAATGGTAACACCCGAGGTGGACGCATCGAGTTTGAAAATATTCGTACCGATGTACTACAAGGTGAAGTACATGACGAAAAAGCGTTTTATGCCTTGGGTGGCGTAGCAGGACATGCAGGGCTTTTTAGTACCGCCAGTGACTTGTCAGTGTTAATGCAAGTACTACTTAATGGTGGCGGCTACGATAACAAGCAGATTTTTACACCGCAAGTACTCGAACAATTTACAAAGCCAGAGGCGAGTGATGAGACCTATGGCTTAGGGTGGCGACGAGCGGGGCATCAAGCGCGTAAATGGCATTTTGGCCCTTATGCCAGCCCGCGAGCTTTTGGTCATACAGGCTGGACTGGCACTGTAACCGTAATAGATCCCGAGTATGACCTTGCCATCGTACTACTAACTAATGCTCGTCATACACCTATTGAAGGTTCGCAAGAAAATTACGAGTTTATTGGCAAACGTTTCGAAACGGGTAAGTATGGCTCTATTATCTCACTGATTTATGAGAGTATATTAAATCACTAGTCGAATTAAGTTGAGTTTAGTGGCAAAGCCATTAAGCTTAGCGAGTTTTCGCATAATAAAAATAAAATGTTGTTCTTAATTTAAAAGGGTTTTTATGTCTTGGTATTCAATTTTACCACCCTTGATTGCTATCTTAATTGTGTTTTGGCGCAAAGAAGTGATCATGGCGTTATTGGTCGCGGTTGCGTCGTCTGAGTTTTTACTTGCTCTGAATGGTGAAGGTAATACCTTGTTTTTCACCTTTATCAATACCATTGAGCGAGTTATTGAAGTTGCCAGCTCCCCTGGTAATAGCCGTATCCTTATCTTTAGTATTCTAATTGGTGCTTTACTTGCTTACATTCGTGAATCTGGCGGTGTGGCTGCTACAGTTAATTTACTGATGAACAAAGGGGTTGCCAAAAGTAAGCGCCAAGTGGGTTACTTAACCATGTTCTCAGGTATTGCGGTATTCATTGAATCGAACTTAAGTGTATTAACCTCGGGGATTTTATCGCGTGGTTTATTCGATAAATTCAAAATGAGCCGAGCACGCCTTGCTTATATTATCGACAGTACCAGCGCTCCTGTGTGTATCTTAATCTTGCTAAATGGCTGGGGCGCTTACGTGCTGGGCCTACTTGGCAATTACGAAATGGAAGAGTCGGCGGTATCGGTATTGTGGGGCAGTATTGGCTATAACTTTTACGCCATTATTACTTTGCTCATCGTGTTTTACACTATTACTTTTGACAAGGTACATGGCCCATTAAAGCAAGCTGAAGAAAATATTGAACAACAAGAAACCGAACTGACTGAAGAAGTTAAAGGCTCAAAAGCGCGTTATATGCTTGTTCCGCTTATTACTTTAATTGGTAGTATGGTTGGCTTTATGTTCTGGACTGGCGATGGTGATATTGCCAGTGGCAGTGGTTCTAAATCAGTGCTGTATGCAACTATTTTAGCGTGTGTTGTAGCTTACTTCTTAATGATCAGCTCTCGTGACTTTACTCACCATAAGCTGGTGGATATCGGCTTTAAAGGTATGGGAGAGCTGTTACCACTGGTTGCTATTGTATTGTTATCGCTGACCTTAGGCGCCAGCTTAAAAGATTTAGGTACAGGTGTGTTTGTAGCAGGCCTTGTGGGTGATTTCTTACCGATATACTTGGTTGTGCCAGTACTGTTTTTAACCGGTGCGGTGATTTCATTTACCACAGGTACCTCGTGGGGCACTTTCGCAATTCTTATTCCGATTGGTGTACCGCTCATTCAAGCTTTAGGATTACCACCTTCATTGGTCATTGCGGCTATTTTAGGTGGTGGTGTGTTTGGCGATCACTGCTCGCCAATCTCAGATACCAGCGCGGTGTCGGCCATTGCATCTGGGTGTGATCTATTAACTCACGTTAAAACCCAAATGCCATACGCCTTATTCGGCGGCGCGTTAACCTTCATCGCTTACCTAGTGACAAGTATTATTGTTTTATAAGTAATAGCTTTAAGCTGTAAGTCTTAAGTTATAAGTAAAAAACCACAGAGGGAGTCTGTGGTTTTTTATTGCTTGAATTTCGATAGCTCGCATATTCAAGTCTGATAGCCGTCAGCCGTCAGCCGTCAGCCGTCAGCCGTCAGTTTGAAAGCTGATGGCTCGTTGAACCATCGTGCGAAATAAATTTCACGCCTACGAGGGGTAAACCCGCTGTTACCTAAAAGCTTGCGACTTTACTCTTGTAACTCGCTACCTTGTATTAAATCTGATAGCTGACGGCTGAAAACTGAAAGCTATATTTTCGGTACAACCTTATAAACACCCACACCATCAACACCAAGATATAAATCACCATTAGGATGGGTGGCAAGGCTGCGCACACGACCTACACCTTCAAATACCTTGCTGTGGCCTATTACTTTGTCACCATCAAGTTTCACCAAAACAAGATGACCAAACTTCATCGAGCCTACGGCAATTTGACCTTGCCACTGTGGGTATTTATCACTGGTGATAAACTCCATGCCTGATGGGGCAATTGAAGGCACCCAATACCAATCAGGTTGTTCCATTCCATCGCGACTGGTTTCGTCGGTAATTTTTGTACCAACGTAGTTGATCCCATAAGTGATCTCAGGCCAACCATAGTTTGCACCTGCTTTAACTATATTGATTTCATCGCCGCCACGAGGGCCATGTTCATGACTCCATATAACCCCCGTTTCAGGGTGCATTGCCATACCTTGAGGGTTACGGTGTCCATATGAATAAATGCTTTTGTGAGTTGTTTTATGGTTATAAAACGGGTTTGATTTAGGGATAGAACCATCGCTATTGATACGGTGAATTTTGCCTGCATCATAGTCAAGGCTTTGTGGGTGAACGTCTCTTTTGCCACGGTCGCCAATAGAGAAGTACAAGTAACCTTCTTTGTCGAACTCAATACGCGAACCATAGTGTTTTGTTGTTTTAATATTTGGCTCGCCATCAAACAATAATTGCTGATCGACGAGCGTCATATCTTTAAAGCGGGCGCGCATAATCGAGGTATTGTAACCCTTACCATCGCCTTCATAGCCCGAGTACGAAAAGTAAATCCAGCCATTTTCGGTAAAGTTCGGATCAAGCTCTATGTCTAATAAGCCCCCTTGACCTTCATCATGTACTTTAGGTGTTCCTTTAACTGTTTGCTCAACGAGTTTGCCATCACGAATTAACCTAAGCTCACCACGTCTGTCGGTAACGAGTAAGTCGCGCTCGTTAAGCCAAGCCATACCCCAAGGTATTTGAATTCCTTCGCTTACTAATTCTAGTTTGTAGTTATTAGCGCTAGCATCCAGAGGAATTTTTTGCTCCGGCTGGGCACAGGCTTGCAAACTCGACAAGCTAATTGAGGCGATGATTAAACTGTTAAACAAAGACCTTTTCATGGTAACTCCATAATATTTAAACACGATGTTACTAGCCTAGCTGGTTCAGCATTAAAGTGTTATTAACATTAGAGCAATGTGCGATTATTGGTAGGAAAAGCGAGGTAAAGAGCGGAGGTTTAGCCGTCAGTCTGAAAGCTGATGGCTCGTTGAACCATCGCTACGCGGGGTAAACCCGCTGCTACTTAAAAACTTGCGACTTTACTCTTGTAGCCCGCTAACTTGTTTTAAATCTGAGAGCTGACGGCTGAAAGCTGATGGCTCGTTGAACCATCGCGCGAAATAAATTTCACGCCTACGGTACTCCTTTACTCTTTCCCTTGTAACTCGCTAACTTGTTTTAAATCTGATAGCTGACGGCTGAGAGCTGACCGCTGCTTTTAAGCTTTACACTTTTCCGCCTCATGGGTTAACTGTTTGAGTGCGATGATTTGGCCTTGTTTGTTTTGGTCTAGAGCCAGTAGATCACCTTGGTGAATGTGGGTATCGAGGGTGCCGTGTTTTTGTAGCTCTTTAAGGAGTGATTGTTTTATTTGTACAAGGACATTTTGCTCGCAGTCGGCGATATACCAGTCGTTATCAAAGCTTACTAAACGCCCTGTGAAGCTGGTGCGGGCTTGGTGATTTGCAAGTGCTTGTTGGTAGTTAGTATCTAGGTTTTGTTTTTGTTGTTTAAGGTTGCTCACATAGCTGCCTTTGGCGTCGAGTTCGTGTACCTCAAGCCATTGATAATCTGATAAATCTACCGCATAAACATCGGTTAACTCACGGTTGTTGTATTGCAGCATGACAAAACCAAGAATGGCTAAAGCAGCAAAAACTCCGGTCATTTGTAGGCCTAAAAAGCGCTGTGGTGTTGGTGTGGCTGACTGTGGCTTTGACATTTTTGAAAGCTCGTCGCTGCTTAAGCTGTGCTGTGCTTTACGCTTTTGAAAATGTGCTTTTAAATCAGCATCGAATTGCTCGTCGTTACGCTTCATGATGGCCTCCTAGTTGTTGTTTCAGGTTTTGACGGGCATATCGCAGCCGAGTTTTAATGGTCTCTGGGTTACTTTGTGTGATAGCAACAATATCTTCGAGGCTAAAGCCTTCTTGTTGTAAGGTCAGCGCTTCACGTTGTACAAAGCTAAGCCCCATAAGTGCTTTATCAAAGGCTTCGTAGTCGTAGTGATAACTTGTATCCTGAGATTCAGTAAAGAGTTGGTTGTCTTCTAACTCAACGAACTTTTGTTGCTTACGAAATTCATCAATTAATAAATTACGTGCTAACCGGAAAAGCCACGCTTTTGGGTTGTTCTGATCATTGTAAAAGTCGCGTTTATCAATGACTTTTAACCAGGTTTGCTGGCATATATCAAGGGCCAGATCTTTATCACTCTGAGTGACTAGGTAGTGATAAAGATCGTTCCCGTATTGAGCAACGAGTTGGTTAAGGTAACGGTTGTCGCCCGTTTTGGCATACTGCGCCAAACAATCTGTGTTTGGCTTGTCAAATAACCATGTCTTGATGCTCATTAGCATAGGCAGTTATCCATCTATTTTAAAATCAAGTTGAACACTTTGGTTTGCTTGTAATTGTGCCACACCTTCAACAACTTTAGGGCGATATTTCCAACGTTTAATAGCGCGAATTGCTTCACGGTCAAATACTCGCTTAGGCTCAGCATCAATAATAACAGGGTCAATCACTTCACCAGTCGGTGAAATGCTAAAGCTAATTTGCACCCAGCCTTCAATGCCATCACGAGCTGCTACTGGTGGGTACTTAGGGTTTATGCGCACAATTGGCGTTGCATCTCCCGTTGGTTGATTAATGCTTTTGCTTAGCGTGTCGCCAATGTTATCGAATGTCATCGTTGGTGTTAAATCTGCTACCACAACTGTATCAGGGTTATCAATCGCTGGGCGTGGTGGCGTTTTTGGTGGCATTTTTGCAGTTGGTGGTGGCGGCAGTGTTTGCTTTACTTGTACTTTTGAGTCTTTGGGTACTTCATAAATTTCAACCGTGATATCTGGGCCTGTTTTTACATCGGCTCTTTGCTCAGCAGAAATTAAGTACTGCATAAATGCAAATGCTGCAAAGGTCATGACACCGCCGCCAATAATTGCTGCGGTTGTCTTTAAAGCCGCCTTGCTGTTATTCAAGCTTGCTGAGTTTAGTGGTAAAGTATGCATAGCCGTTCCTCTTTGGATAATTGCTTTCATAGCTAAAACGGCTGGCAAATAAAAAAGGGGTGAAATTTTTTCACTTTTTATTTCTTCACTAATTTTAGTGTGACTTTTTAGGTTGTTATGAAACTTATTCAAATAGACAAAGCACGTTACCGTAAACATTTAAACCAAGTGATTATTGCCTGTGTAATTGCTTTAGCCATTGGCAGTTTAGCTATTTCACAAACGCTAATTGCGTTATTCCCTGACTCAAGCGGTAGTCATTTTCATTGGAACCTATTAGGTGTTGTTGTGTGTAGTTTGCTGGTGGGCTTTGTGCTTAATAAATACCGCAATCATGATTACATGACTGAAATAGTGTATGTGTGGGAGCTTAAAAAAGCCCTTAATAAAATCACCCGTAAAATGCCTAAGTTAAAAGCAGCAGGGCGTGAAGGCAATGCAGATGCTTTATTAGCAATTCAATACAGCTATGCTGGTTCGCGTTTGTTATGGCAGCTCGATGACAACACCATTACCATGGATGAGCTGGCAATTAAGCAGGCAGAGCTTGATAATGTTGCAGATAAATACAATCTTACTCTTGATGCAGAACGTTATGATGAGTCAATCTTAAAGCAATTTTAAGGACGAATAATGAAAAAGATTTTGATTGTTTGCTTAGGCAACATTTGCCGTTCACCTACTGCTGAAGCGGTACTTAGAAGTCGTGCTAAGGCGCTGGGTGTCAATGTCAAAGTTGATTCTGCTGGCACCACTGGTTACCACCAAGGTAATCCTCCAGATTCACGCTCAAAAGCAGCAGCTGAAAAGCGCGGTTATAGTTTTAAAGGGATTTATTCGCGACCAGTGGCTCAAGCTGATTTTCATGAGTTTGACTTAATTCTCGCAGCCGACAAGCAAAATCTTGCTGATTTACATGCCATGTGCCCAGAGCACTTAGAATATAAGTTGTCGCTGTTTTTAAGTCATGGTGATGCAGGAGAGAGCGAAATCCCCGATCCCTATTATGGTGGCGATCAAGGCTTTGAAAAAGTACTCGATTTAATTGAGGACGCAGCCGATAACCTGCTTAAAAAGCTATGATACCAATCCGCAATAATACTTAATCATTTTGAGGGATTAAACCTGTCGCTATCTACGTTAAAAATTTCTGATTTAGAACAACTAAATAACGAAATTTTTGCCTTGCTATCAACGAGGTTTTCTTGCCTCAAAATAGATCACTTAATAAAGCGAATTGGTATAAAAAAGGGTCGCACTGCGACCCTGTTATTTAGTTGTTGATTTTAAAGTCTAATTGCACCCGAGAAGTCGCAGCAATCGCTTGACCGTTTTCAAACTTAGGGGCATAACGCCATTGTTTTACTGCTTTAATCGCTTCTCTTTCAAATGCAGAGCCACCCTCAGAACCTACCACAGTTATGTTGTCTACAAAGCCAGACGGGGTTACTTCAAACTCCATTACGACACTGCCATCTTCCATACGTTGAACTTTTGATTTTGGATATTTAGGATGCACGCGGTATAATGGTTCTTGTTCTTGGCTCTCTTTCCATGGCACCATTTTCGCTATCGCTAAGCAATGTTTAGTTGCTTCGTCGCTTTTACCTGTTTTTTCGTATAAGTGAACTAGCTTTGAATGGGCGTTTAATTCGGTTTGATGATCAAAGTCTAACTCTTGATCAAATACACTAACTACGTGATTTAAACGTTCAATGGCGGTGCTGTATTTACGTTGATTTTCTGCAAATGCGGCAACTAAAAAGTCTGCACTGATCCGATCAACTGCGTTATTTGGTAAGTTTTCTTGGTAGTACTTATCGGCTTCTTCAAGATATTCCTTTGCTGTGTAATAGCGCTCGCCACTACCTTTGTAAGCGAGGATACGAGCGGCGGTCATTTTTGCATCTGCAACAAGCTTGGCTGAGTTTTGTTTTTCAGCAATAGCAATGACATCATCAAGATATGTATCAGCACGCTTTGCTGAGGGAGTTGATTCTGCCATGCCGATTAATGAGTCATACACTTGTACACTTAGCTTGCCATGGTTTTGTTCTAGTATTTCGTAGGCTGTACGATATAACTCAAAGCGTTGTTCTTGTTTGTATTCAGCAAGGCTGTTTGCATAGTTAATAGCAAGATTAGCGGTGTTGTCGGCGCTTTCTCCATAAATTTCTTTACCAAGCTCAAACGCTTTTTTGGCAAGCTCACTACTGTCTTGCTTATTTTCTACAGCGGCGACATAAGCGCGGTAGGTCTCGTTAAATTCTTGGGTGGTCGTTTCATTGGCAATGCCTTGCTGGCTAAACAGTAGTGTAATGCATAAGGCAAGTGAGCTTTTTTTCATAATAGTCCTTATTATTTTGCCCAGAGAAGGGGGGGATTAATACTTGTTGATGATAATTATTATCATCATTAGGTGCAAGGTAGCAAATTACACTCGATGTGTCACTGTTAAGGTTTAAGGTACGAAGTATGATTCGTTGAACTGATGATTGGCAGGCTTAGTCGCAGGGCGCTACAAATTAGCACGAAGGCTTTTTTCATAATATTCCCTATTATTGTTGTTTTTATTAATGGTTTGAAAAAAGGCTTAGCGGTTTATTGAGATTAAACTAATCTATTTTTTCGAATATCTGCAAAGGTTTATTAAGTAATTTTTTTAATTCAATAGCCTAGCTGTAGAGGGTAGAGCTTTTAAGGTACTTTATTAGCGCCACTAAAGCGAGGCGCAAAGCTCGTATCTTGGGGTGGTTTGAGTGTATAATACTTGAATTGCTGGTAACTGCCTCAATATTAGTTATCACTCGTCGTATGTTGCATCCTTACAACCTTCAAGCTGTTGTAATCACATTTGCAGTATCGCATTTATTTTTTAATTTGGATTTGTCGTGGCGCAAGTAAGAGCAAGAGTCCAGCTGAATGTTGGCAAAAACAGTGATATCCCTGCAGAAATCGTATCTTTCAGTGGCTTAAAAGATGGCCAAGAGCATGTTGCTTTAGTTTTTAATCAAGCCGACACAAAGCAAGACGTACCATTAATTCGTATGCATTCAGAATGTTTAACGGGAGATGTATTTCACTCGTCTCGTTGTGATTGTGGTGAGCAATTAAATGAGTGTATCGAAATGATGCACCAGCAAGGTGGCATTTTATTATATTTACGCCAAGAAGGCCGTGGCATTGGTTTATACAATAAAATTGATGCGTATGTATTGCAGTCACAAGGCATGAATACTTACGAAGCGAATAACCACTTGGGTTTTGCTGACGATTTGCGTGACTTTTCAGACGCAGTGTTAATGTTAGAAGCGCTTAACTTAAATCACGTTAAGTTAATGACAAACAACCCAAATAAGCTTAAAGCACTGCGTGATGCAGGCATTGAGGTTGAGTCGGTGGTTGGCACTCATGCACACATCAAAGCGGGTGTGGTAGGTAACCGAGCTTACCTCGAAACGAAAATCAAACATGGCTCGCACATGCTTGATATTAAAAAAATTAAAAAGCCTGAGTAATTTTCACTATAGGTGACTATAAACAAGTAGCGCACCCAGTTATACTCGGTGCGTTTTGTTGTTATTGAATGAGAAACTATGTCGATCGAAGTACGTATTTTTAAAGCAGGTGCAGGCGTTAAATGGTTTAAAGCTGGATGGGAAATCTTTAAGCTGCAACCGTTTACCTTTATTTTAATGCACCTGCTAATCGTGATAATTAGCTTTTTGGCATTGCTGCTACCTTTACTGCAAGTTGTTGGTGCATTTGTAACCCCGTTTTTGATGGCTGGTTTTTATCAAGCTGTATTAACAAAACAACAAGGCGGGACTATCAGCCAAGCTGATATCTTTAAGCCGTTTAGTAATAAAGGAAACCGTATAGGTTTAGTGCGCGTTGCAGTGTATCAGATGGCGGCAGGTATTTTATTAGCCTTACTTTCTAATTTCATTTTTGCTGATGCCTACGCAGTTATTTCGAGCCAGACTTTTGATCCGCAGAACCAAACACACATTACAGATTTATTGGCAACCATTTCAATGGGGCAAGTTGCGGTATTTCTATTGGCTATCTGTGTGTATCTAACAGCTTTTGCTTATGCAGTGCCATTGGTTTACTTTCAAAAACAAAGCAATATGTTTCAGGTTTTAAAAACCTCATTCATGGTGTTTTACCATAATATGGCACCACTGAGTGTTTATGGTCTAATTTGCGCCGTTTTAATGGTAATCTGTATTCCTTTATCATTTATTCCTCTATTGGTTTTAATGCCAATTTGTTACATTAGTTTCTTTGTGTCTTTTCAGGCTATTTTTATGCCGGTTGTGCCAAAAGGTGATGACCAAACAAAAGCACCTGAAGCACAGTCACAATCAGGACGCTTTGACGCGTAATGGATGATAAAGAACAAAAGTTAAAGAATTATGTACTTTGGTTACTGTCTCGACAAGATTATTCGCGTCGAGATTTAACACGAAAGTTACTGCAAAAAGAGGCGTCGCCGGAGTTCACAGAACGCTTGTTAGACTGGTGTGAGTCACACAACTTTATCAACGAACAGCGCTACTGTGAAGGGTTTGTACGCCGCCATTTAGCTAAGTATCATGGTGCAAAACGCATTCAGAGCGAAGCAATGGCAAAAGGGATAGACCGAGCATTATTAGATAAGACGCTCGAGGAGTTCGAAGTCGATTGGTTCGAACTCGCGCAGGACGCATATTTAAAGAAGTTTTCAAATTCAGGTAAAGAACTCGACCATAAAGAAAGAGCGAAACGTGTACGCTACTTGATGTATCGAGGCTTTAATTACGAACAAATTGATTTTGCAATGCAAGCACAGCAATAAACGGGTGAGATTTTCACATGCAGCATATGACTACCGCACAGATCAGGCAACAGTTCTTAGACTTTTTTGCCTCTAAACAACACCAAATTGTTCCTTCAAGCTCGCTGATCCCGGGTAACGATGCCACGTTATTATTTAATAACGCCGGTATGGTGCAATTTAAAGATGTATTTTTAGGTGCCGAAAGCCGCCCTTACTCACGTGCGACCAGCTCACAACGTTGTGTGCGTGCAGGTGGTAAACATAACGACCTAGAAAACGTAGGTTACACTGCACGTCACCATACATTCTTTGAAATGTTAGGTAACTTCAGCTTTGGTGATTACTTCAAGCAAGACGCAATCAAGTTTGCGTGGGAGTTTTTAACTGATGTTGTAAAACTACCGCAAGAAAAGCTACTAGTAACCATTTATCACGATGATGAAGAAGCCTTCAACATTTGGCATAAAGAAGTGGGTCTAAGTGAAGATCGCATTATTCGCATTGCAACTAGCGATAACTTCTGGTCAATGGGTGATACGGGTCCTTGTGGTCCATGTTCTGAAATCTTTTACGATCACGGTGAAGAAATTTGGGGTGGTCCTCCTGGCTCTCCAGAAGAAGACGGTGACCGTTTCATCGAGATCTGGAACCTAGTATTTATGCAGTATAACCGCCATGCCGACGGCACAATGGAACCTCTTCCTAAGCAGTCTGTTGATACAGGTATGGGTCTTGAGCGTATCTCTGCAATTTTACAAGGCGTTCACTCAAACTACGAAATCGATTTATTCCAAGCACTTATTGCCGCTGCGGCTAAAGTAACAAACGCGCAAGACTTAGATGATAAATCACTACGCGTTGTTGCTGACCACATTCGTTCATGTGCGTTCTTAGTATCTGATGGCGTTATGCCATCAAACGAAGGCCGTGGCTATGTGTTACGTCGTATTATTCGTCGTGCAGTTCGTCACGGTAACAAGCTAGGCGCGAAAGGTGCATTCTTCTACAAGCTAGTTGCTGCGCTAATTGAGCAAATGGGTCAAGCGTACCCAGAGCTTGCTAAGCAACAAGAAATTATTGAAAAAGTACTGCGTATCGAAGAAGAGCAGTTTGGTAAAACACTTGAGCGTGGTCTGGCTATTTTAGAAGAAAGCCTAACTGACATCAAAGGTGATGTGATCCCTGGCGACTTAGTGTTCAAGCTTTATGACACTTACGGTTTCCCTGCTGACTTAACAGCAGATGTGGCGCGTGAGCGTTTCATGACGATTGATGAACACGGCTTCCAAGAATGTATGGCTGTACAGCGTAAGCAAGCACAGCAAGCTGGTAAGTTTGGTGCTGATTACAACCAACAACTTAAGTCAGAAAAACACACTGACTTTAAAGGTTACGATGCAGAGCATTACACTGGCACTGTGGTTGAGCTTTTCTCTGAAGGTCAATCAGTTTCTGTACTTGAAGATGGTCAAGAAGGTATCGCAATCTTAGACCGTACACCTTTTTATGCTGAATCTGGTGGCCAGGTTGGTGACACGGGTGTGTTAAAAGTCGCTGGTGGTGAGTTCGTAGTCACTAACACTACTAAGCTTGGTAACGCATTTGCGCACCACGGTCGTGTTCAAGGACGCATTGGTACAAATGATAAAGCAGAGGCAACAATTGATGCAGCACGTCGCGATAGCATCAAGAAAAACCACACTGCAACACACATATTGCACGAGACGTTACGTCAAATTTTAGGTGAGCACGTAAATCAAAAAGGTTCACTTGTTGACCCTGAGCGTTTACGTTTTGACTTCTCTCACTTTGAAGCGGTAACAAAAGACGAATTACGTCAAATCGAGCGCGCAGTGAATGATGAGATCCGTCGTAACTTTGCTCTTGAAACTGAGCTAATGGCTATTGAAGATGCCAAAGCAAAAGGTGCAATGGCATTATTCGGTGAAAAATACGACGACGAAGTTCGCGTAGTAACCATTGGTGATTACTCAATTGAACTATGTGGTGGTACTCACGTTAAGCGTGCTGGTGATATCGGCTTATTCAAAATTGTGTCAGAAAGTGGTATCGCGGCAGGTATTCGCCGTATCGAAGCAGTAACAGGTGCAGAAGCTGTTGCCTATGTTAGTGAGCAAGAGCAACAGCTAAATGATGTTGCAGCGCTAGTAAAAGGTGATAGCAGCAGTGTACTTGAAAAAGTGACAGCATTACTTGAGAAGTCAAAAGGTCTTGAGAAGCAAATTGCCCAGCTTAACGACAAGCTAGCAAGTGCGGCAGGGGCATCGTTACTTGACTCTGTAGTTGAAGTGAATGGTATCAAACTTCTGGTCGCTGATGTTGCTGGTACTGAATCTAAAGCACTACGTGGCATGGTTGATGACCTGAAAACTAAGATTGGTTCAGGTGTAATTGCTCTTGGTGTAGCCAATGGCGATAAAGTAAGCCTGATCGCGGGTGTAACTAAAGACCTAACAGGTAAAGTGAAAGCTGGTGAGCTTGTAAATCACATGGCTGCACAAGTAGGCGGTAAGGGCGGTGGTCGTCCTGATATGGCACAAGCAGGTGGTACTCAGCCAGAGAACCTTACTGCAGCCTTAGAAAGTGTAACTGGCTGGTTAACTGAGCGTTCTTAATCACTAGTGGCACTTATCGTCCAAAAATTCGGTGGCACCTCAGTTGGCTCAATAGAGCGAATTGAGGCCGTCGCCGACCTTGTTGTAAAAACTAAGCAACAAGGCCACCAAGTTGTGGTAGTGCTTTCGGCTATGTCGGGAGAAACTAACCGTCTTATTGAACTCGCTAAACAAATCGATTCTCGACCTAGCGCTCGTGAGCTTGATGTATTGCTGACCACAGGTGAGCAAGTCTCAGTCTCTTTATTGGCAATGGCTATCATTAAACGTGGTCATTCAGCGGTAAGCTTACTTGCCGATCAGGTTAATATTCGCACCGACAATATGTTTGGTAAAGCGCGTATTGAAGAGGTTGCTGCGACTCGTCTAAAGCATGAGCTTGAGCATAACCGTATTGCCATAATTGCAGGCTTTCAGGGGCGCGATATTGAAGGTAATATCACCACGCTCGGTCGCGGTGGTACAGATACTTCTGCGGTTGAGATTGCAGGTGCTGTCAATGCGGATGAATGTCAAATTTACACCGATGTTGATGGGGTATACACCACTGATCCGCGTATTGAACCAAATGCGCGACGTATGAGCCATGTTACCTTCGAAGAGATGCTTGAAATGGCCAGTCTTGGGGCTAAGGTTCTGCATATTCGCAGTGTCGAAGCCGCAGGAAAATACAATATACCGCTCAGAGTGTTATCGAGTTTTAACCCGGATCAAGGAACCTTGATCAGTTTTGAGGAACCGGATGTGCAAGCAAACATTGTGTCGGGTATCGCCTTTAATCGTGACGAAAGTTTGATTTACGTCAATGGCGTGCACCAAGGGACGGAAAACCTTGCAAAAATATTGAAACTTTTCGCAGAATTCGGCATCGAAATAGATATGATTAATCAAGTTAATCATAACTTTGAAAAAATAGACTATGCTTTTACTGTGCACACGAATGATTTTGAGCAAGCGCTCGAAATTCTGACCAAAAACCAAGGTGGTATCAGCGCAGAATCTATTAAAGGGGTCAGCAATGTTGCCAAGGTGTCTGCTGTAGGTGTAGGGATGAAATCTCACTCTGGTGTGGCAAGCTTATTTTTTAATGCGCTTGGCGAAGAAAACATCAAAGTGATGCTTGTATCGACATCAGAAATAAAGATATCAGTTTTAATTGATGAAAAATATTTAGAACTGGCTGTACGTGCACTACACAAAGTTTTTTTAACTGAAAATGAATAAGATCTAGAGTTTTTACTTACTTTTAAGTCTAGATTTCATTAGAATGTTTTTGACGCGGAATCTTTTAATTTTTTGGAACATGGGAGCAAGAGAATGCTAATACTAACTCGTAGAGTAGGTGAAACCCTTATGATCGGTGACGAAGTAACAGTTACTGTTCTTGGTGTTAAAGGAAATCAAGTTCGCATTGGTGTAAATGCACCTAAAGATGTATCAGTACATCGTGAAGAAATCTACATGCGAATCCAAGCAGAGAAATCTAACCCAAATCCGGGCAATGTTTAATCAGCGATAGATATTTTTAAGAGCCACTCATTGAGTGGCTCTTTTATTTAGTTCAGCTGTTATTTCATCATTTAGCGCTTGTTTAGAAATATATTGCATACCGCGCTGCGCCTTTAAAATATAACCTCGCTCAGTTTCAATAATCTCACTAATTTGTTGCCAGCTTAATTGGTAGCTTTTATGTGGGTTTTCGGCCTTCACTCCTTCATCATCAAAGATGATGATCACTTCGCTACCTGATGCTCGGCTCATCATTTGTCTTGCGACCCACCATGGGCGCTTGTAATAAAACGATAAACACTCAACGACAGCAAGCATAATCATAAAGCTGCCCAGATAATGGTTCTCTAATTGATAAAAAGCTAATAAGCCTAAGGTTATTAACAATGCCAACAGCGGGTATTTAGGCTTGGCTTGTGATGAATAAGGTAAAGACTCATCAAAGCATTCGTAATAATACGGTTTATCTAGTGTGTAATTTGTACTTAATGTCATTCTCAGACTCACTTATTCGACTGGCAGCAGTTTAACATTGATAGAAAAAAACTGCCGCAGTTGGTTTTCATTTAGTTGTCATTATGAGAGCTTAAGGTATCTGTATTTTTAGGGGTAAGTTGTATGTTTGTTAGTTCAATGTCATTAGCGCTTGCAATGACTTCAAATACTTTTTTAGTTATGGGCGATATGCCATACACCCCGATTGATGAAATTAATCTCGCAAATGACGGAAAAATTACTAAGGCAATCGCTGCAACACCCCATGGCTTTTTAATGCACCTTGGCGATATGAAATCAGGAGCGCTTGCTTGCACGAATAAGCTTTTGCAAACTAATAAGGCGTTATTAACATCGCTGACTACGCAGCCTTTTATTTACACCCCAGGTGATAATGAGTGGACAGATTGCGACCGCGTCACATTAACTCCTCAATTCGATGAGCTCGAACGGCTAAGTTTTGTTAAAGGCTTAATGTTCGACGATGCTTATAGACAAAAAGCAAAACAGTTACAGGGTTATGTAACACAAGCTGAAATGCTAGAGAATGCTCGTTGGCAATTCGATGGCATTGAGTTTCGCACCTTACATATACCAGGTACTTTTAATGGTCGCTCGCAAATTTTAAAAAGTGACAAAAGCGCAGCACTTGATGCAGCCGACAAACGTGATAAGTACAATTTAATTTGGTTAAAACAAGCACTCGTTCAACAAGATGCTAAGGCGTATGTGTTTGGCTTTCAGGCTGATATTTACCACCCGACCAGTAAACCAGTTTGTAGTGAATCACAGCGCTCAAACTGTGATGCTTTTAAAGTATACCGTGATGCCATTAGTGACTTCGCAAAGCACACCAATAAGCCTGTGTTAGTGATGCATGGTGATACAGGTCCATACTGTAAACAACAGTTAGCAAGTAACTTAACACGCTTGAATGTACCTGGTGATTTTGCTGTGAGTGATGTAGCAAAAGTGAGCTTTGTTGATGGGAAGTGGCATATAGCGAGTGTAACGACAAACGAGCCCCTCACAACGGGTTGTAAGTGAAACCCAACAAGTTAGCGAGTTTCTAGGTGAAAGAGTAAAGTTGCGAGCTTCTAGAGAAAGGAGCTATCAGCTTTCAGCCGTCAGCTATCAGATTAAAACAAAAGAGCCTGTAGGTTGGGTAGAGCGGAGCGAAACCCAACAAGTTAGCGAGTTTCTAGGGGAAAGAGTAAAGTTACGAGCTTAAGGTAGCTGCGGGTTTACCCCGCGTAGGCGTGAAATTTATTTCGCGCGATTCTCTCAATTTATGCGGCTGTAAGTCGGGCTTTAGCCCGTCACGTATGTGTGATAAAACACGTGTCGCCATAAATGACGACCTATATGACGTAGGGCAAAACGGAGCGAAACCTAACAAATTAGCGTGTTTCTGGGGGAAAGAGTAAAGTTAGCAAGCTCCTTGACACAAGCAGCAGGCAGCCTAGAGTTGCTAACTTGCTAACTTGCTAACTTGCTAACTTGCTAACTTGCTAACTTGCTAACTTGCTAACTTGCTAACTTGCATACACAAAAAAAGCGACACTTGGCCGCTTTCTTCATAAAGTGTTGTGATTAGCAGTTAGTTTCTTCTGCGTTAACACCTTCTTTTACTTCTTCACATGCGTCTTCAACAGCATTTTGTGTATCAGTAATTGCTTCATCAATACGCTCACCTGCATCTTCTGCCGAGTTATCTTCACAACCCATGATGAATAGACCTGAAAATAGAGCGATAGTAGCGGCTTTCAAAGTTGAATTTTTCATAACGAAATTCCTTGTAAATAAAATAAATTAAGTGGTTATTTGCTTATAACTACTTAGGGGCGTTACCTCTAAGAGCTCCAGATACCAGTGAAATAACTAGTAGTACTAAAAATATAAAAAAGATAATTTTAGCGATGCCTGCAGCGGCTCCTGCGATACCACCAAAACCTAACACTGCTGCGATTAACGCGATAACTAAAAAAGTAATGGTCCAGCGTAACATAATGGTCTCCTTGGCTATTTAAATTTTCTAAAGTTCGATGTAACTGAAGCGAGTTCTGTGCCAGATGTTTTACTTGTTTTATTTCAATGGTTTACCTTTATTTGTGATGCTGGTAGATGTTCATCACTTGGTAACATTTACGAGTAAGCATGTAAGTTATTCATAGTGATATTTTTTCATATTGAGTTGCATGAGGAAAACATCAGATTGCCACAGTATTGGTAAGACCAATTTAACTTTTTATTGGTTGGTAAAGTCTAACACCTTGTTGTGTGTGGTTTTTAGACGCTTGCTGGTTTTTAGTTAATAGCTGAACATATAACTTATGGCTATATCGACTATTTATATCATCTATATCGAGGCTTTGAATGATGGAAATGTAGGGTGTTAATTATATGTGCGGCATGTTATTTTAAAATTAATTGGTTTTACCAATTTACAATGGTGCTATACAAATGATTTTGGTTTGTTATTATTGGTGCATAATTATTTAACAAAAATAACTTTTTATTTTAAGTAAGCAAGGGGAGTCGTATGGATATAGGTGGATTACTCACCACTGCGGCCAGTTTGATGGTAACAGGCATGGTAGGCGTGTTTGTTTTTCTGACTATTCTGATTACAGCAGTCACTTTAATGTCAAAACTAGTGGGTCGATTTGATGATCCAGCAAGTGCAGAACCTACGCGAACAGCAAAAATTCAACCTCAACAGGGTGTGCCTCAGGCACATATTGCAGCAATAAGCGCTGCAATCGCTCAATTTCGAAATAAACAAAAATAACGGGGCAGCTCGAACATGGCTAAATTAAAATTAACCGAATTAGTATTGCGTGACGCACACCAGTCTCTTTTGGCAACGCGTATGCGCTTAGACGACATGCTACCCATAGCCGAAAAACTCGACAATGCGGGTTATTGGTCAATTGAATCATGGGGGGGGGCAACGTTTGACTCGTGTATCCGTTATTTAGGTGAAGATCCTTGGCAACGTATTCGCGAACTAAAGGCTGCAATGCCAAACACTAAGCAGCAAATGTTACTTCGTGGACAAAACCTTTTAGGCTACCGTCATTATGCTGATGATGTGGTCGAAAAGTTTGTCGAGCGAGCACACAAAAATGGTGTTGATGTATTTCGTATTTTCGATGCGATGAACGATGTACGAAACCTTGAAACTGCTATTAAAGCAGCTGTTAAAGTGGGAGCTCACGCTCAAGGTACAATTTCATACACAGTAAGTCCTGTACATACACTTGATATGTGGCTGAAACTTGCAAAACAGCTTGAAGAGCTTGGCTGTCATTCGATTTGTATTAAAGATATGGCAGGTTTATTAAAGCCATATGATTGTGAGCAGTTGATCAAAGGCCTAAAAGAAACCGTGTCTATTCCTATTGCGATGCAATGCCATGCTACTACTGGCTTAAGCACTGCAACTTATCAAAAAGCAATCGATGCAGGTATTGATATGCTTGATACGGCGATTTCGTCAATGAGTATGACTTATGGTCATAGCGCAACGGAGACAATAGTTTCAATTGTCGAAGGCACAGAGCGAGATACTGGCCTTGATTTAAACCAATTAGAAGAAATTGCAGCTTACTTCCGTGATGTACGTAAGAAATATGCTGCTTTTGAAGGTAGCTTAAAAGGCGTTGATGGTCGCATCTTATTAGCACAGGTACCTGGCGGCATGTTAACTAACATGGAAAACCAGCTTAAAGAACAAGGCGCGGCTGATAAGCTTGATCAAGTATTACTTGAGATCCCACGTGTTCGTGAAGACTTAGGTTTTATTCCTTTGGTTACGCCAACCTCGCAAATTGTAGGTACCCAAGCGGTACTTAACGTATTAACTGGCGAGCGTTACAAAACCATTACTAAAGAAACTGCGGGCGTGCTCAAAGGTGAATATGGTGCCACTCCTGCACCTATGAA
This sequence comes from Pseudoalteromonas shioyasakiensis, assembly GCA_013391845.1. Taxonomy (NCBI): domain Bacteria; kingdom Pseudomonadati; phylum Pseudomonadota; class Gammaproteobacteria; order Alteromonadales; family Pseudoalteromonadaceae; genus Pseudoalteromonas; species Pseudoalteromonas shioyasakiensis. Next base: position 3,230,830 of record CP058414.1, on the reverse strand, counting down.
TAAAGAGCTGCAAGAACGAGTGCTAGAAGGCGCAGAGGCAATTACTTGTCGTCCTGCAGATAAATTAGAGCCTGAGCTTGAGAAACTTGAAGCTGAGTTATTAAGTGAAGCCAAAGAGCAAGGTTTAGAACTTGCTGATGACGTGATTGATGATGTACTTACTTATGCATTATTCCCACAAATAGGCCTTAAATTTATTAAAAACCGCAACAACCCAGATGCGTTTGAAGCAATTCCAACAGGTGAAGTTGCCAAGTCTGAAAGCAAACCTGCTTCTTCAAGCCCTGTAAAAGCGGAGCAATACAGCGTTAAAGTTGATGGTAAAGTTTACGATGTCGTCGTAGCACAAGGTGGTGAGCTTAAAGAAGTAACTTTAAAAGACAGTGAATTAATTCCTCAGTCTGCTTCAGCGTCAGCAGGCGAAACACTCAATGCGCCGTTGGCTGGTAATATTTTTAAAGTGAAAGTGAAACCAGGCCAAACAGTAAATGAAGGTGATGTGGTTATTATCATGGAAGCGATGAAAATGGAAACAGAAGTTCGCGCCGTACACTCAGGTACAATTGCAGAAGTATTAGTAGCTGAGGGTGACTCTGTTGCCACTGGCGATGCGCTAATCGCGCTAGCATAGGAGAGGCAGAGGATGGATGGTGTTTTAAACCTCTGGCATGCCACGGGTATTGCTAATTTTACCTTTGCGGCATTGATCATGATTGCGGTTGGTTGCTTGTTACTTTATTTAGCAATTGCACGTAACTTTGAGCCACTGTTGTTATTACCTATTGGCTTTGGGGCTATTTTAACGAATATCCCTGTGGCCGGGTTATCTGAGCCGGGTGGGTTACTTTATTATGTGTACCACATCGGGATTGATTCTGGGGTGTTCCCACTTTTGATCTTCATGGGGGTTGGTGCGCTTACAGACTTTAGTGCCTTGATAGCAAACCCTCGTATGTTGTTGTTAGGTGCGGCTGCACAGTTTGGTATTTTTGCTACTCTATTTGGTGCAATACTACTTAACTTTATTCCTGGCTTTGAATTTACACTACAAGATGCATCTGCGATTGCCATAATTGGTGGTGCAGATGGTCCAACAGCTATTTTCTTAGCATCTAAGTTAGCGCCTGATTTACTTGGTGCAATCGCAGTTGCGGCTTATTCATACATGGCATTGGTGCCAATTATTCAGCCGCCAATTATGCGTGCACTAACTACACAAGAAGAGCGTGAAATTCAAATGCCGCAACTTCGTACTGTATCGAAGAAAGAGAAAATTGTTTTCCCGTTAATGGTGTTGAGTTTAACCATCTTGTTTTTACCAGCTGCAACACCTCTGGTAGGTATGTTCTGCTTGGGTAACTTGATGCGTGAATCGGGCGTGGTTGATCGTTTAAGTAATAGTGCACAAAACGAAATCATCAACATTACCACCATTTTCTTAGGCTTAGCGGTGGGCTCAAAGCTTGCGGCAGATAAGTTCTTAACCGTAGAAACAATAGGTATTTTGGTGTTAGGTGCTTTGGCCTTTGCGATAGGTACAGCTTCAGGTGTGTTTATGGCAAAAGGGCTTAATAAGATCTCTAAATCGCCAATCAACCCATTAGTGGGCGCAGCAGGTGTATCAGCGGTACCAATGGCAGCACGTGTGGTTAATAAGGTTGGTCTTGAGAGCAACCCGCATAACTTCTTGTTAATGCATGCCATGGGGCCAAACGTAGCAGGGGTATTAGGAAGTGCCGTTGCAGCAGGTATTCTTTTAGCTATTGTTGGCTAAGTCGATTTACTTCCAACCGACTGGCGCAGTAATTTTACTGCGCTTTTTTTTGTCTATAGACTAGGTAGTTAAATGATTCTTGTGTAAGGAAGCCATCATGAATATTTTTATTATCTTACTCTGCCTTTTTGTTGCCTTGGTTATTCTAATACCGCTACTTGAAAAGTATCAGTCTAAAATGGGGCTTGATGGCGCAACTAAATATGCAAAGTATATTTGGCCACTAGTGATGATTTCGCTAATTATTCAGCTTATCTATGTATTATTAAGATAATAATTGTATCGGTAATGAGCGTGTTTAATTTAAGGTATGAATAGAGTCGGCAATAAGTTTAGTTTGATAACGCCATAACCGTTTTAGCTTGAATTGTCTCAGAAACGAAAAAGCCGCTTCAATTGAAGCGGCTTTATTATGTTTACTTAGCTACTTATTTAACGCTAGTTGTAACTCTCTGTTACGCTGTAATTGCGCTAAGAAGTTATCAGCAATTGGTTTAAACTTAGCTAGCTCATCGCGCGGTAAAGGCTCTGATTTAGGTAGTTTGACTGTTTTCGGATTACGGTGCACACCGTTTACTAAGAATTCATAGTGTAAGTGTGGGCCTGTTACGCGGCCTGTCGCACCAACGGTACCAATTTTTTGGCCTTGCTTCACTTTTTGGCCTGTTCTAACCATTTTCTTGTTTAAGTGTAAGTATTTAGTCACATACTGTGTGCCATGGCTAATAAATACGTAGTTACCATTGTACTTACTATAACCAGCTTTAATTACTTTACCATTACCCGATGAAACCACTGGCGTACCTGTACGTGCAGCGTAATCAATACCATTATGTGGTTTTACCGTCTTAGTCACAGGGTGTAAGCGGCGAGGATTAAAGCTCGAGCTAATATACTTAAAGTTAACTGGCGCACGTAAGAAGGCTTTTTTCATGCTACGGCCTTCAGGTGTGTAGAAGTTACCATCTGTATGGCGAATAGCGGTATAACGCTCGCCTTGATTAATAAATTCTGCGGCAATAATTTTACCATCACCAATGTACTCACCATCAACATAGTGAGCTTCGTAAATAAGACCAAATTGGTCACCTTTACGAATGTCATTAGCGAAGTCGACATCCCAACCGAAGATGTCAGCAAAATTCATAATTTGACGCTCGCTTAAACCAGCGGCAATACCAGACGTCCAAAAACTATTAGAGATCTCACCGCCAGCTGATTTACTTAGCGTTTCGATTTCTTTGCTATCAATAGCGGTGTCGTAGTTACCTTCGTCATTTAATGTAACGTATAAGGTATCTGTTTTTGAAATCACATAACGAAGCTGCGCTAGAGAGCCATCTTCGGCCGTTGCAAAGCTTAAGATTTCGCCTGGGTGAATTTTTGTTAACTTACGAGTTTCAGCGTTGGTATTAACTAGTTTGTGTAATGTTTGCGCTGAGAAACCCGCACGTTTGAATATAAGTGCTAAATTATCGCCATTACGTACTTCATGGTCGATAAGCTCGTATTCTGGAAGTTTTGCTGCTGCTTGCTCCGAATTTAGCTCAGTTAGTTTTTCGTTATCATCAACTTTAACTTGTAATTCGTAGCGTTTGCCAATTTCAAGTGCGTTCGCACTGTTGTCCTTTGATGCGGTGGCTTTTTCAGAAGGCAATAATGCCAAGCCGACAATAGCAGAAACCAAACCGAGAATAAGCAGTTTGTGTTTTTTGGGAAGTTTGTGCACTACGTGAACCATATCGTGCCTTTTCTGCTGTCAAGAAATTTAAATACTAATATCGCAGGATATACCTAAAATAGAGCAAATACCAGTGTTTTGTAGATTTAAACTGGCGCTATTTTACGCTAGAATTGGCCTGCGCGTTAAACTTTTTTGGTTGAAATTGCAGCAGATGCCTATGGTTAAACTAAATCTAGATTAGTTAACTAAAGTACCTTCATAAAATTGCAATAACGCGGTATAAAGAACAATCATGCGCGCTGCCTTCAGGGCTGTTTCTTAAACTATTTAAGTTAGGCTTTTTTCTAGTGTCGCTTTTTGGTGCTAACTAGCTAAACTTTAAAGTTTTTAGCTCTATATTTATAACCCTGACAGGCCACCACGCCCCGGTAGCTGAATTTTTGGAGTAATACACAGTGGATTTACAAACCGCTCTAGCTGAGATAAAACGCGGTGCAGAAGAGATATTAATTGAAGACGAATTAGTTGAAAAGCTAAAGTCTGGTAAGAAACTTAAGATCAAAGCGGGTTTCGATCCAACTGCGCCTGATCTGCATTTAGGTCATACAGTTCTTATCAACAAAATGAAAACCTTCCAAGATCTAGGTCATGAAGTAATTTTCTTAATCGGTGATTTCACCGGTATGATTGGCGATCCAACGGGTAAAAACGTAACACGTAAACCGTTAACTCGTGAAGATGTTCTAGCTAACGCTGAAACATATAAAGAGCAAGTATTTAAGATACTTGACCCTGCTAAAACTACTGTTGCGTTCAACTCTACTTGGATGGAGAACCTCGGTGCTGCAGGTATGATTAAATTGGCTGCGCGTCAAACAGTAGCACGTATGCTAGAACGTGATGACTTTAAAAAGCGTTATGCCGGCGGTCAATCAATTGCTATCCACGAATTTTTATATCCACTGGTACAAGGTTGGGATTCTGTTGCATTAGAAGCTGATGTAGAGCTTGGCGGTACAGACCAACGTTTTAACCTATTAATGGGTCGTGAATTACAAAAAGATGAAGGTCAGAAGCCACAAACAGTATTAATGATGCCACTGCTTGAAGGTACTGATGGCGTTCAAAAAATGTCTAAGTCATTAGGTAACTATATTGGTATTACTGATGAGCCTAACGATATGTTTGGTAAAGTCATGTCTATTAGCGATGAGCTAATGTGGCGTTACTATGACTTATTAAGTGCCTTATCAATCGAAGAAATTGCTGCACTTAAACAGCGTGTTGCTGATGGTGCGAACCCACGCGACATCAAGATTGAGCTAGCGAAAGAAATGATTGCTCGCTTCCACAGTGAAGAAGCAGCTGAAGGCGCTCATCAAGATTTTATCAAGCGTTTCCAAAAGAATGCATTACCAGATGAGATCCCTGAAGTAACAGTAACGATTGCTGAAGACACTGTGTTCATCACTAATTTATTAAAAGAAGCTAACCTTGTAGCAAGTACATCAGAAGCAATGCGTATGATTAAGCAGGGCGCTGTAAAGATTAATGGTGAAGAAAAAGTAACGGATACTAAGCTTGAAGTTGCTAAAGGTACAACACAGATTTACCAAGTAGGTAAGCGTAAGTTTGCTAAAATCACCTTAGCTTAATAAAGCTAATAGGTATAAAAAAACCAGCTGCGGCTGGTTTTTTGTGCTTATATTTTGATTAGTTTGTGAATAGGCTAATTACTTCAATCCCGACTATAAGCAGTAACCAAAATGCTTTCGCTTGATTTAAACGATTGACTAATGCGGGAATATCATCAGCATTTGGTAGGCGATCGGTACCAACACGCATTTTATTAAAGCGCTCACCTTGGTATAGGGCAGGGCCACCTAACTGCACTTGCAAAGCAGCCGATGTAACACTCAACAGCCACCCTGTATTGGTTTGATAAAAGTGTCTGCCATAGTGTTTTATATAATGAATACATTGCTTGCTGGCATTGGTTGCTGCAATCGTTAATGCGACTAATCGAGTGGGTAGCCACTCCAATACAAACAGGAGCTTAGCAATGGGAGCCAAAAACGGGTTGTCGGGTTTGCGGTTTTTTCGCCATGCTTGATGAATTAATGTGAGTAAGCGATAAACCAAAGCAAGGATAGCGCCGCCAAGTATATAAAAGAAAATAACGGCAAAATAATGCCGTGCACTTTGTAGCACCAGTGACTCCATCGTTGCTTTGCAAATTCCAGGATCTGATAAACGTGATACATCACGGGCAACGAGGCTAGCTAGTAGCTCTCTAGCTGTCGCTTTTTGATTGAGCTTGAGTAATCTGGCAATACGTAAAGATTTCTTCTCTTGAGCGCGGCTACTGAGTAACAAATATAAAATTAAGCCATTTAATAACTCAGGGTAAAAAGCAAACTCTAAAAACAGCACGATCAATGTCACTATCACTAAAATAGTGAGTGTAAAAGCCAAAGTTGAGGCTAAATACTGATAGCTTTTGGGGTTCGTTGGGTTGTATAAACGCTCGCCGAGTGCAGAGAAAATAACGGTTAAAAAGGTGTTTGGATGATACCAACTAACCAAAGGAAAGAAGCGCTCAGCTAAGAGCGCTACAAAAAATACAATAATGTCCAAATGGTTTTGAACAATATTTGTAATCACCTTATAAACTCACCGACGTCAGTTTTTCAAGTAGAGCAACCACCATTTTAGAAGAGTTGATAGATGCAGTTTCGATATACTCTTCAAATGATTGCGGCGATTCTTTACCAGCAATGTCAGACATTGAACGAATCACAACAAATGGTGTTTCTAATACGTGGCAAGCTTGAGCAATTGCCGCACCTTCCATTTCTACAGCAAGCATCGTTGGGAATTCAGCGCGTGTTTTTTCAATTCGTACTGGGTCACACATAAATGAATCACCGGTACAAATTAGGCCAATCATGGTTTTAACATCGCTGATTTGGTTTACGCTTTGCTCTGCCGCTTCAATCAGTTTAGGGTGAGCAGCAAAGCCTGCTGGCATTTGTGGTACTTGGCCAATTTCGTAACCAAATGCAGTAACGTCTACATCGTGATGGCGCACTTCTGAAGAGATAACCACATCGCCTACATTTAGTGACGGTTCAAAACCACCTGCAGAACCTGTGTTGATCACACAATCTGGGCTGAAGTTATCGATTAGTAGTGTTGTTGCTACTGCAGAAGCTACTTTACCAATGCCAGATTGAACTAAAGTAACAGTGTTACCCGCTAATTCACCGGTGTAAAATGTAAAACCAGCTTTAGTCATGATACTTGGGTTTGCCATCGCTTCGCGTAAGATTTTTACTTCTGGCTCCATCGCGCCAATAATACCAACGTGCATAATATTTGATTCCTTAGATTGAATAGAATGATTATACCTAAAAACAGCTAAAACAAACAAAAAAGCAGACTTTAAAGTCTGCTTTTGCCAATATTATGACAGGCTAGATTTCAGCGAGCGCCGTTGAGTGTGCTTTTGCTTGTGATGGTGACAACACGGCTGGTTTAGTTACGCGGTTGCGTGCGGGCCTAACTGGTGCTGCTGCAGGTTTACCAAGCTTAAACATGATTGCATCACGTACTTCTCTTGGTTGATAACCTGATTTTACCTTCATACGAATATGTGGAATGCCTGCAGCTTCTAATGCGCCGCTAACAAACCAATCACGTTGAGCTTTGTGGCCGTCGCGGTTGGTGTTATTTACCAAATCAACAGCGGCAACAATAGTTAGTTTATCTTTGTCGATAAGTACATAATCTAACTGTTTGTTTTTGGCTTTAGCCATCGCTGCGCGTTTAGCTTTTACCGATAAACCTTGTTTACAGTCGATTAAATCAATCAGTTTAACGCGGCTTACGATTTTATACTGATCGCCTACAGCACGTTCAAGAAGATGTAAAAAAGCACTCTCAACTTGCGTAAAAACAGTTTGCTTACGAGTGAAAGGATAGGGGTTTCCGCCTTCATCGGTAAACTTCGACGCAACAACAGAGGCTACTACGACTAAAACTAAAATTGATAATAAAGCGAATTCCATACGGTAACTCCACAACAACAAATTGACACTGAAAATTAAAAGCAATTAGCGTGCCTAAGTGTGTGGAGGTACTCGAAATTTTTAAGCTGTGTATCCGCCTGCAATCCCTTTAACTGCGATTGCTACTGCGTCATGGGCATGAAGTGATTCGTAGTGATTGATTTGCAACCAATAATCTGCGTAGTTATGCTGTTCAAGTAAGCCTTTAATTTTACGTGCAGCATCTTCGCAGAACATTAAGTTTTGACCATTTAAGCGGGCAAATTCTTGCTCATCTTCACGTTTAACTGCCGCTTGCACAGGTGTTTTTAGCTCAGCTTCTAACGCATCAATTAAGCCAACCACATCAAAACTGTCAACGTTACTATCGAGTTTTACTTTCACGTTTGCAATTGAACGCTGTGAGTGTGGTGTAGCAACAATTCCGTCAGTTGTGCCTAGCCATTCTAAAACAGTTTGCTTATCAACATTTTGCTCTGCAAACTTTTCGCTAAACGCATTTTGAATTAATTGACGAGCAAGGGCTGCTGAACATGGGCATGTTGACGAGTAAGTTACATCAACCATTAACTCAAAGCTTAAAACACCTTGGTTGATCTTCGCGATCAGGTGAATAGGGTAGTTTTTCCAACCCACTTTGCCACTTAATAAAGATCTACGACGTAAAGGCAGCTCAAATTTAAATTCGATTTGTGCTTGGTCACTTAAATCATCATGACTACTAATAAAGGCATCAAGTGCTTGGGCAAGTGTTTGTGGATTAACTTGCTGCTCGGTTGATAAAGTGTCTAACGCTAAAAATAAACGCGACATGTGAATGCCTTTCGCGTCTTCTTTATGCAAGTTTACAAAAGCTCGTGCCTTGGCAATTACATTTACAGGGGCAATATTGCGAGTTTCAAAAATGAAAGGAAGTTCAATTTCGCCCATGCCAACCCAGTCTAATTTACCTGTTTGTAGGGCGGGAGCCGTATCAGCAATATCTGGCATCGTGGTTTGCATGGTAATACTCATTCTTTGCAATTATTAAAGCGCGGTATTTTACATGAAAAAATATAAAAAAGCGGCGTTGATGAAAAAATTCTATGTTTATCGCACAATATGAATATTTCTAAAGGAATAGTGATAAAATCAGCTATGCTGTTTTTTTTCGATTATGTGCCTAAGCTTTAATATATGATTGATTCTTCTTTGAGTCCGTGGGCTCGCACACTCTCAAGCTTTATTTCTAAATACGGTGAGTTTAAAACTGCCGCCGCCTGTTATGCCTTATTATTGGTCATGTCACTGATCTTATCGTGCATGTTTTATTATGTAGCAGTCGGTACGGTGACTTTAGTTGATGTTTTGGCGGTGATGTTCTTCACTGCGGTGGTATCGCCGATTTTAATTACTGTGTTGCTTAACTCAATTCGTCAGTTAGAAGCCTCTTACAGCTATCTAGATAGCGCAACCAAACAAGAAAAACTACTCAACCAAACGTTAAAAGACAATATCAGTCGCTTAAATGAAGAGATTGATGAGCGTAAAATGGCGTTTCATGCCAAACACAGAGCAATCGAAGAACTCAGGCGTGAGATTGCCGAGCGTAAGAAAACCCAACAAGAGCTTGCGCAACAAGGTATGTTATTGCGCTCTATTGTCGACTCGTCTCCCGATTTGTTTTATTACCGTGACAACAACGGCGTATTTGCTGGCTGTAATAAAATGTTCGAACAAGTGATAGGGAAAAGCAGCGATGAGTTAATAGGTAAAAGTGTTGAAGAAATCTACCCAAGTGATTATTTACCTGAGGTACTGCGCACCGACAAAAAGGTATCACAAACTCACCAAGCTCTTACTCTTGATGTTGAATATCCAGTAGGGGGTGAAAAGCGTTGGTTTGAAATGCGTAAGTTACCCTTTATTAATGAAAAAGGTGAGTACATTGGTTTACTTGCTTTTGGACGTGATATCACCAGTCGTAAAGAAGCAGCACAAGCACTTGAAGCAGCCTATAAAGATAAAGGTAAGTTCATTGCGACTTTAAGTCATGAGTTAAGAACGCCGCTTAACGGTATTGTGGGTTTAACCCGCATGCTACTTGATACTGAACTAGATAAACAGCAACGTAGCTGGTGTAACACGGTATTTTCGAGTGCCGAAACCCTTGGCAATATTTTTAACGATATTATTGATTTAGATAAAATTGACCGTGAGCAGCTCGATATTGTTGCCGACTCAGTCAACGTGGCCGACTTTATTAATGATGTAGTGAACTTTGCCGGTCTGATTGCTGAACAAAAAGGGCTAGAGTTCAATATTAAGCGCAAAGGTACGCTGGATGTTTACGCATCGCTCGACCCAACTCGTTTACGCCAAGTTGTTTGGAACCTTATCAACAATGCGGTTAAGTTTACTCAACAAGGCCATGTTGAACTTGAATGTCGTCGTGAGAATCGTGCCGATGGTCCGTGGTTAGTTATGCGAGTCAGTGATACAGGGCAGGGTATTCCGCAAGAGCAACTACACCGTATTTTTGACATGTACTATAAAGCACCTGATATCAATGGTACTAATGCCATCGGCTCTGGTATCGGCCTTGCGGTAACGAAAGCACTCGTTAGCGCGATGAAAGGTGAAATTAATGTCAGCAGTACAGAAGGTGAGGGCAGTGTTTTTGTAGTCGAAATACCGCTTCAGTTATGTATTGCGCCTACAGAGCAAAGTTATGCAGTTCGTAGCTTAAACATTCTTTTAGTGGAAGATGTGCCGTTAAATGCTGAAATAGCTACTAACTTACTTGAGCAGCGAGGGCACGAAGTTATTTGGGCTGAAACTGGTGAAGATGCGCTGTCGTTTGTCTATACAGAAGATGACTTAGATCTAGTTCTGCTTGATATGCAATTACCTGATATCAATGGTGATGAAGTAGCTCGTCAAATTCGTGACGATGAACACTTTGATAAGCTGCCAATCGTCGCCTTGACTGCCAACGTACGTAGCGCCGAAGAAGAGCTTGCTGGCATCAATATTCAAGGAGCACTTGCCAAGCCTATCAACACCACTAAACTTGATAAAATGCTCGGCGAGCTATTTGATATCAAACAGCAAAAAAACTGTCAGCCTGAGCCAATCAAAGCCGTGACTGAAAAAGATTTATCAGGTATTCGCATTGAGTTACTCGACATAGAAACCATCGAAGACTTTGTAGGCTCTATGGGGCTGGTTATATTTAATCGTAGCTGTGAGTTATTTAATAAGTTAAACCCTCAGTACCAAACTGAGCTGGCAGATGCCTTAGCGGCAGATGATAGAGAAGAGTACAAATCGGTGGCACACAAATTAAAAGGTGCGGCTGGTTCTGTAGGCTTAAATGATGTGCAGTTACACGCTAAGAAGATGGAACACGGCGCGCTTGATGAAAGTAGTGAAGAGTTACAACTGTGGCTTGATGAACTAGCAGTTAAAATAAATGAAGGGCGTGAAGCCCTCCAATTATTCTTGCAACAGTTAGAAGATTAATTCTAATTAGCTGTCGATTTTACCAATGAAGCGGTAGCCTTCACCATGGATGGTGCTGATTAGCTCAGAAGTGCTGTTATCGCTTTCAAAGTGTTTTCTGATACGACGAATCGTTACGTCTACAGTACGGTCATTAGCGCGAAGCTCACGACCAGTCATGTGCTTGATTAATTGCTCACGGCTGAAAATACGGCCCGGTGAGTCAAGCATTAAGCGTAGCGCGCGGTATTCACCTTTAGGTAAACGCTTCGCATCGCCACTTGGTGATGTTAAACAACGGCTGTTTTCATCAAGTTCCCAACCGTTAAATGTGATAACACCATTTGTTTCGATATTCGCTTCTTCGCCACCAAGGGCTGTGCGTGAAATAAGGTTACGAGCACGAATAGTTAATTCGCGAGGGTTGAAAGGTTTAGTGATGTAATCATCAGCACCAATTTCAAGACCTAAAATGCGATCAACGTCGTTGTCACGACCTGTTAAGAAAATTAAACCAACGTTACGTTTTTGACGTAATTCACGCGCTAAGATTAGCCCGTTTTTACCTGGTAGGTTGATGTCCATAACTACAAGGTTCACATCATCATTATTTGTAAGCTTGTCATGCATATCATCGCCATCAATGGCTTCAATAACTTTGTAACCTTCAGCTTCAAATAAACTAACGAGGTTTAGTCGAGTTACGTCTTCATCCTCTACGATCAGAATGACTGGCGTTTGCATTGTATATTAACCTTTTCGGAAATTTTATTTACAAAAATTCGGTATTATCAAGCAAAACCGAATACTAGAGATTATAGGATTAGATCCAATTGTTAACAAGTAAAATCAATTTGGATAAAACTTAGCCATAGCTAACAATCGAGATTGCACTTTAAAGTTATGCTGCAATACGTGCTGCTTATTGATATACAGTCGGATTTTATTTCCTTCTTGAACCAGAGAGGCTATACCGCCATTTTCTAAAAAGCTGATACTTTCACCTATCGTTAAAGTATCCAATGAAATTGTATCGGTCCAAAGTGGAAGTATATCATTTTCTAATGTTTCATCAATGTATGTGATATCACAAACTTGAGAAAGTTCAGAAATTTGCTGGGTTTTTTTCACTAATATAACTTTGATTGGCTTTTTGTTAATTTGCAGTTCATTTCTATCTTTAAGAAACGCACCAGGGCCTTTATCTAAGTCATAAAAACAGAATGAAATAGGTGGAGGATCCATTTGCTCATTAAACTTAGTGAACTTGGCAATTTGATACAAAAATGCCGATTTTACCTGGTCAGGTGATTTTGCAGATACCGGGCACACAACAAGCAAAGTTAATAAGATACAACTCACTAATCTCATTACGCTGCACCTTCTTGCAACGGCAGGGTAATTATAAAGTGTGTACCTTCTTGGACTAGTTCATCGTATACGATGCTACCACCGAGTGCTTGAGTCACTAGGTTATACACCAAGTGCATGCCTAAACCACTACCACCTTCACCACGTTTAGTCGTCACAAATGGGTCAAAAATACGTTTTCGAATCGATTTTTCTACACCATGGCCATTATCAAAGTAATGAATGCTCAAGCTACTTTCGTTGCGCTCAACGTTAAAGGTGATTTCGTTATTTTGATCGTCACTAAATGCATGTATCACCGAGTTACTTAACAGCTGTTGTAGCACTTGTTGTAACGGTCCAGATTTGGTTTCAATACTAACATCATTGTTGCAGTTAATCGTGATTTTTGGATTACGGTATTGAATTTCAGAGCGCATCGACATCACTACATCGCTCAATAAATTATTTAAGTTTATTTTGGTGGTGACTTCGACATCTTGATTAACGGCAACTTTCTTAAAGCTAGAAACTAGTTCAGCAGCGCGATTTAGGTTGCGATAGATGAGGTCTAAGTTTTCAATGCCGTCATTAATAAAGCGTTTTAAGTGTGCTGAAGTTAGAGTTTTTTGTTCAAATAGGGCATTAATTTCAGCGAGTTTATCACGGAGTAGAGTAGAGCCTGTAATGCCCAAGCCAATAGGTGTATTTACCTCATGGGCAACGCCAGCAACCATTTGGCCTAGTGACGCCATTTTTTCGTTTTCGACGATTTGGTTTTGGTATTGATGCATTCGCTCAAGGGTGTTGAGTAGCTCTTGGTTAGCCTCACGTAATGCGATTGTGCGCTGGTTTACTTTTTCTTCAAGGCTTTGGTTTAGTTGTTTAATCTCTTGTTTGTCTTTTTCGTGGCGCTCAATTTGCTTTTTAGTGCGCGCGAGCATGATGTTTAAGCTGCCAGCAAGTTGATTTATTTCATCAATATTGGTTTTTTTGGCACGAGTTTCATAGTTATGATTTTTCGATACATCTTGCAGCAGGTTACTCAGCTCATCAATAGGGTTTGCAATGCGTTTTTGAATACGTCGAGCAACAAAGTACACCAGAACTAGAACAAATAAGGTGAGCAAAATATCGATGATAATCTTACGATTAATGTACTGGTTTAGCCTATCTAAGCCGCCGCGAACGTACACGTAACCAATGGTGTCGCCTTCGTATACGATAGGTGTTATTAGCTCTATATCTTCATCTTTAAAACGCGGTTCTAATAAATTATCGATGCTACCGACTTTAATGGGTACAGGTGGTGTTCGGTTGGCATTAAAACTACTAAAAAACACTGGTTCGTTTGATAATTCATCGATTGAGTAGATGTGGATGTTTTTAATGAGCGGCACAGACTCAAATGATTTTAAGCGCTCAGATTCTGTTTCGTTATCATCAAACAATACGGTGATTTGTGCATTGTAGGCGATTATTTTCGATAGAATAGAGATTTTATCGACAATCAGTGCTTTTTGTTCTTTGACATCTAAGTAAGTCGAAATAGAAATAGACAAAGACAAACATAACGCAGTAACTAGCATTACCGCATTGGTCAACGCTTTACGAATACTTGTTTGTGTCGAAAATGTCGGCATGCGCTTTTGAAGGCCAGAATTTTTGTTATTAGTAAGAGTTTAGTCTAGCAAAGACAATTGAAAGTAACTAAATATTTTAAAAAATATTTTTACTACGAATAAGCTATTTACTCAACTTTTATTTAGCTGAGTAAACTGCAAATTTAGTATTCTTGAAATCGGTACTGTATTGGCCAAATTGCGCTTCTAAAATAGGTGGGTATTTTAAGAAGCTGTTTGCAACTATGGTCAACTGACCTTGTTTACTTAAGTGCTGCTTAGCTGAGCTAAGAAATGCTTCGGCAATGGTGTAGTCTGTAGCAATACCGGTATGGAAAGGCGGGTTACTGATGATTAAGTCAAACTTACCATTAATATTTGCCAAGCCATCACTCAATACCGTTTGGCCTTTAAGGTGATTTAACGCCAGTGTTTGCTCAGTGGCATAAGTTGCTAATGCACTTACATCGCTACAAACAAATTCAAGCTCAGGCTGCTTTAAACCTAAGTAAGTCGCAATAATGCCGGCGCCGCAAGCAAAGTCGAGTACTTTGCCCTTGCTAATACTTGGCGCATTATTTAAAAGTACCGCAGTACCAACATCAAGAGCACCATGGTTAAATACCCCTGGCACACTGATCGCAGTAAATTCGACTTCGCCCGCTTTTACCTGAAATTGCTTATGGTAACGGCTGATATTAAAGCTATCGTTTAGCGTAAGCTCAGAGAATAAATACAAAATACAGTGCTTAGCACTATCGATTTTGTTACTAAAATTACAGTGGTCTTTTAGCTGTTTCTCTGCTGATTTAACACCGCTTTTATTTTCACCTACCACAAAAAGTTGTACATCTTGATGACAAACAGCACGGATGTTATCAAGGCACATTTGTGCTTCTGGCTTAGCTTTAGGGTAATAGTAGATAACTAAATCGTAGTTACCATGTGGAATAGTGTGATCAACCACAGCATGTACGCCGGCAATTTTGCTGGCATACATGAAATTTGCGTGGTTATAGCTGAACGCGGTAATTACTGAGTCAGGATTGAGTGTTTTAAGTTCGTGTAAAAAGCCATCTTGCTCAAAGTTAACCACTAAAATCGATTTTCCAATAAGTTCGTCTTCATTTCGAAGCAATAATAAACTTGGATTGGTTAACTTACTCATGTTGCTTTTACCTTCTATTACTTAGTACGCTCAAACATTAGATCCCATACGCCGTGACCTAAGCGGTGACCACGTTGTTCAAACTTTGTCAGTGGGCGTGAGTCTGGGCGAGGAACATAATCGTTAGTTTCTGACTGGTTTTTGTAACCTTCAGCAACTTGCATTACTTCAAGCATATGTTCAGCATAGTTTTCCCAGTCAGTCGCCATATGGAAAACACCACCAATTTTTAACTTGCTACGTAATTTTTGCGCAAACTCAGGTTGTACAATACGACGCTTATGGTGACGTTTTTTATGCCATGGATCAGGGAAGAATAATTGCAGCTTAGATAAGCTTTCATCAGCAATACAATCAGCAAGCACTTCAACCGCATCGTGTTCGAATACACGTAAGTTTGTTATACCAGCTTCGTCCGCATCCATTAAACAGGCACCCACACCCGGGCGGTGAACTTCAATACCAATGAAGTTAAGCTCAGGTGCGTTTTTAGCCATTTCAACTAGCGATTTGCCCATGCCAAAGCCGATTTCTAGTACGACATCGTTATCGTTACCAAACACTTCAGCTAGGTTTAGCATGCCATTTTTGTGCTCAAGGCCCATCGTTGGCCAACACTTTTCGATGGCGGCGGCTTGGCCTTTTGTTAGGCGACCTTCGCGCTTAACGAAACTACGAATCGTGCGGATATATTTACCCTCTTGCTTTGCTTGCTCGAGGTTTGGGTTGCTTGAATCATTCATAAATTTGGCCTGATAAAAACACTGACTATAGAAAAAGGTTGCGTATTATCCCTGACCAGCGCCTTGAGTACAATAGTCAGGGCCTGTTTATCTTGCGAGATTAATTTTGACATTGAGGTAAAGCTGCTGCTGTTCGACTTGCTTGGCCTAACTAACTGCAATAGACTTGGCCGCAATGAGCTTCAGCAGGTAAAGACGTTATTTTGAATTTAAGCAATAAGGAGTCAACTTGGTTTGCAAACCAAGTGGTTGACTGGTATCACCTTCACGGCCGTAAAACGCTGCCATGGCAGTTAAATAAAACCCCTTATAAAGTATGGATTTCTGAGGTTATGCTACAGCAGACTCAGGTCGTTACTGTTATTCCTTACTTTGAAAAGTTTATGCAAAGCTTTCCTGACATCATTGCGCTTGCAAATGCGGATGAAGATCAGGTGCTACACCACTGGACAGGGCTTGGCTATTACGCCCGTGCGCGCAACTTGCATAAAACGGCAAAAATAGTCCGCGATAAATACCAAGGTAAATTTCCAACAACTCTTGAAGAGGTGATGGACTTGCCGGGTATTGGACGTTCAACTGCTGGGGCTATCTTGTCTTTATCGCTTGGCCAACATCATCCAATTCTCGACGGCAATGTTAAACGAGTACTAGCACGCTTTTTTATGGTTGAAGGCTGGTATGGAGTGAAAAAGGTCGAAAATCAACTTTGGTCATTATCATCGCAATTAACGCCTAAAGAGTCGGTCACTGAGTTTAATCAGGCAATGATGGATTTAGGAGCAAGCCTTTGTTCGCGGAGTAAATTCGACTGTGAGCCTTGCCCTTTAAATAGTAAATGCCTTGCTTTTAATGAAGGTAAAGTTAAAGAGTTTCCACATTCAAAGCCTAAAAAAGCAGTGCCTAAAAAGTCATGTCATCAGCTTATTCTAGCCTGTGATAATAAAGTACTCATGGAAAAACGCCCAAGTTCAGGGATATGGGGTGGTTTGTTTGGCTTTTTTGAGTTTAGCGAGTTAACTGAGCTGGAAACATTTTTAGCCCAGCATGGTTTATCTAACGATACGCAGGCACTTGAAGCATTTACCCATATATTTTCGCATTTTGAGCTGACTATTAATCCGCATGTTTTAACACTGCCGAACATTCCTGATCTTATCAATGAGCGTCAATTGGTTTGGTATCCGCTTGATGAGTCAGTTGAAGTTGGTCTTGCAGCGCCTACGAAAAAGCTGGTTAAACAATTAAGCGCAATAGATTACAATAGCATCACGCAATAAGAGTAGAGAGCAATTATGGCACGTACAGTATTTTGTCAAAAGTTACAAAAAGAAGCTGAAGGCTTAGGCTTCCAACTATACCCAGGTGAGCTTGGTGAAAAGATTTTCAACAACATCAGTAAAGAAGCTTGGGGCCAATGGCAACACAAGCAAACAATGCTGATCAACGAAAAGCATCTGAACATGATGGACCCAGAGCACCGTGCTTTTTTAGAAGAGCAAATGGTAGGTTTCTTATTTGAAGGTAAAGACGTAGAAATAGAAGGCTACCGTCCACCAGAAAAATAAGCCTATGATCTAAAAGCAAAAAGGGCCGTTGTGGCCCTTTTTTGATAGGTGTTATTCAGTATCTTGCTCTGCTTTTTTTATTTGTTCTTTTAAATACTGCGCTACTTTGGAATATTCAATTTCATAGCTGTCACGCAGTTCAATTAAGTCATCACTAGAAAGTTCATCATCTTTACAGCGTTGTTCAAATACAGCAGCTAGTTCTGCAACTTTCATTGCGCCAATCGTTTTTGAAATAGACTTGAGCTGATGACAGGCTGATATAATGGCCTCTAGATCCTGCTCAATGACACCACTGTTGACTTCCTTACTTAGCTGGTAGCTTTGCTCTAAGTACATTTTAAAGAAGCGTAGTTTTTTGTTCTCGTCAGTACCAACATAATCAGCCAATACATTCATATCGATTGGTGCTGCCGGTCTTTTCACTTCGAGCTTAGTAGCCTCAGGGTTCGTTTTGTAAGCGCATTTGTGTAATGTGGCTTCTAGTACATTTAATTCAACTGGCTTAGTGATGTAATCGTTCATACCTATACTCAAACAGCGCTCTTTTTCACCTTTAAGAGCATTAGCTGTGATGGCAATCACGTAAGGTTGTGCATTGATATCTTCAAGCTGTGACGCTTCATTACGAATTATTTCAACCATATCGTAACCAGACATTTTTGGCATATGTAAGTCGGTCAGAATAATTGAGTGTTTTCCTTCACGCCATGCTTCAAGGCCTTTTTCACCATTTTCAGCCAGCTCAACACCATAGCCTAGCAGGTGTAGTTGATCGGTTAACACTTGTTGATTTAGCACGTTATCTTCAACAAGTAATACTAGCTTATTTTCTTCGCGGGCTTTATCAACACTTAAGTAGTCGTTAAGTGATTTTTTTGAAGTTATTTGTTTTGGTTTATGTAAACCAGCTGCCACAAGTAGCGACATCATAAAGTTGGACTTGCATAGCGGTGCTGCGTTTAGGTAGAAAATATTTTTATGATTTACGGCGGCTTCGTCCAGTTTACTTAGAACTATAACTTGTTGTTTATTATCTTCTAGGGTGTAGAGTAAGCGGCGCAAGATATAGTTAATATCTTCCATGCTCTCGATACCATCGAGGATCCAAATAATATCTTTTTTATCCTGTTCTACTTCGATTATATCGCTGTTGTCAGCGATAACAGGAGTTGCTCCCATAAATGATAGATAACGAGTAAGTATCTTTTTACGACCATCATGGTTAGTTACAACCACTACGCGTTGGTTTTTCATTACCTGCTTATGAGCATATTCAACTTTACCTTGTGTACTAAAAGGTAATTCGACAACAAACTCACTGCCTATTCCTAGGTCACTAGATACAGAAATAGTTCCTAGCATTAGCTCAGTTAAGCTTTTGCAAATAGATAAACCTAAGCCCGTACCACCGTATTCACGGGTGATTGAGCCTTCAGCTTGAATGAATGGGTTAAAGATCTCGCGAAGCTGTGCTTGCGTCATACCCTTACCGTTGTCTAATACACTAAAACGCAGGGTGTAGTGGTCAGTGGTGTTTTGTGCCACCTCTACCGAAATCTTGACGTGTCCTTTACGTTTGTCGTCTGTTGAGGTGAACTTAATCGCATTACTACATAAGTTATAAAGAACTTGGCGAACTCGCACTGTATCACCAATCAAGTTCGTAGGAATATCAGGGGCAATAGCAAGTTCTAATTCAAGATCACGCTTTTTAGCAACCGATGATAAAACACGAGCGACTTCTTCAATGGTGTCTGACACAGAAAAAGGAATGTTATCGATGTTTAATTTACCCGCTTCAATTTTCGAGAAATCGAGAATGTCATCTAATATTCCTAATAATGAAAATGCAGAATCACGAATAATTGTGCTTAGTCTGTGCTGTGCACCATCTAGCTCTGTTTGGCGCAGTAAATCAATAGTTCCGATAACCCCGTTCATAGGGGTGCGAATCTCATGGCTCATGGTCGCCAAGAAAGTAGTTTTAGTTTCGTTTGCCTGCTCGGCTTTTAGGGTTGCTTGCTCAAGAGCAAGGGTTCGCTTGTGTACTTCATTTTCAAGGCTGCTTTGTAGTTTTTGTAAATCAGCCTGAGAAGCTTTGTTTTCCGTTATAGCTGACTGAACTTTATTTAGAAGCAAGTTGATGTGTCTAGCTACAGAGTTTAATCCAAAATCCAATTCTTCAGTTACGTGGGTCTGATAATCTGCATTTTCGGTAATTGCTTTTAACTCTTGACTCAAAGCGCTACTGCTTTTACTAAAACGTTTATTGATAAAAATGCTCAGTGCGAAGGATAAAATAATTAATGCAAGAAGAGTCATGGCTGCAAGGGCGAGTGAAACCCCTTTTGATTGTGTAACAGGCTGCTCAGATGGATGTTGTTTTACTATAAGTTCACCGACAGGTTGGTCATTAAGTTCAAGTACAGTGTGAATGAGTGAGTTTTGTTCTAGTTGTTGGTTTACTTTACTTGGCGTTATGAGCTTTTTGTTATTAGCGTAAACCAGTGAAACGTCACCATTGAATTCGTATCTATACAAGTAATAATCAAAGTTAGCCTGAAGGAGATGTGCTAAGTCTAAAACTTCTTTTACTTTGTCTTGACCTGGCATAGTTAATGCGCTGACAAGTGGAGAAGTGAGTTGAGCTGATAGTTGCTGAGCTGTTAATTGAGGTTTATCTATCTTTTGTGGTTTATTACTAGTTGGATAAAAGGAATAAGCAACAACCGCTAGCAAGGCGATGACAAGGTTCGTGATTATAAAAAGCGGTAAGAGGCCTTTAACAGGTGAATTCGATTTACTTGGCATGGCATTAGTCCAACAATTAAACAGCAACATTGAGCATATTCTTGATTATTAGATAATCCTATCATCTACGAAGAAAAATTCACCACGTTTTTAACATAGGTAACCCTTTTATGATGAGGGTCAACTCAAAAGCGCTAAGTTTGTAGATTAAATAAGCTAAAAGCTATTAAAAACAGCAATCTTGATTGAAAACTGTGCAAACAGTTAGAATCCTCAAAAAAAAGTTGACTTGAGAGGGCAAAACCCGTTTAATACGCCGCACGCCCAGACAGCGACAACCAGTTTTGTTGCTTAAAAGTGCGTTTAAAATTTAGTGCCAAAATAGCTCGGTATTAGAGCCCTTTGGAATTGCATTGAAAATCCTTGTGGATATTCTGCATAAAACTAAATATTGCCCAGATAGCTCAGTCGGTAGAGCAGAGGATTGAAAATCCTCGTGTCGGTGGTTCGATTCCGCCTCTGGGCACCATTATTAAATATATTGGTGTTTAATTTTTGATTAAAACATCAGTATAGTGCATAGCACGCAAATTTAGTGTGCCGACTTAGCTCAGTTGGTAGAGCAACTGACTTGTAATCAGTAGGTCATCCGTTCAACTCGGATAGTCGGCACCATTTATTTTAATAGTTAGCATTTAGCTAATTGTTTTGCCCAGATAGCTCAGTCGGTAGAGCAGAGGATTGAAAATCCTCGTGTCGGTGGTTCGATTCCGCCTCTGGGCACCATTATTTGATAATCTCTTTTAAAGTGATTATAGTGCACAACGCACACGATTTTAGTGTGCCGACTTAGCTCAGTTGGTAGAGCAACTGACTTGTAATCAGTAGGTCATCCGTTCAACTCGGATAGTCGGCACCATTTATTTTAATAGTTAGCATTTAGCTAATTGTTTTGCCCAGATAGCTCAGTCGGTAGAGCAGAGGATTGAAAATCCTCGTGTCGGTGGTTCGATTCCGCCTCTGGGCACCATTATTTATAATCACAATGTGATTAAGTGCACAACGCACACAGGTTTAGTGTGCCGACTTAGCTCAGTTGGTAGAGCAACTGACTTGTAATCAGTAGGTCATCCGTTCAACTCGGATAGTCGGCACCATTTATTTTAATAGTTAGCATTTAGCTAATTGTTTTGCCCAGATAGCTCAGTCGGTAGAGCAGAGGATTGAAAATCCTCGTGTCGGTGGTTCGATTCCGCCTCTGGGCACCATTGATTCAAAGCCTCGCAATTGCGAGGTTTTTTTGTTTTTGGCTCCTCCAAATCACGATTTTACATCCCGTAGGCGTGAAATTTAGAGCTATCAGCTTTCAGCCGTCAGCTATCAGATGAAAAAGTTAGCGAGTTAGAAAGAGTAAAGGTACGAGTTTCGAGGCCCGAGATACGAGTTGAAGGAGGCGTTTTAACGCCGAAAAAAGAGTTATTAGATATCAGTCGTTAGAAGTCAGATTGAAAAGTGCCTACACTCAGTTTCAGATAAATGCTCACCCGTATATGTAAATTTATTACACGCTAATAAACTCTTGTAAAAGAGAGAAGCTAGATCAAAGTTCTGATAGCTGATAGCTGATAGCTGATAGCTGATAGCTGATAGCTGATAGCTGATAGCTGATAGCTGATAGCTGATAGCTGATAGCTGATAGCTGATAGTTTGCAACTTACCTCCATTTTCCTACCGTTCATCGTAGCCACATGCCAGGCAGTGTAATGTTATGTAAAGTGAGTTGAGCAAAACTTAACGTGGTGCTTGAATTACACTCATAAATAGATGTTTTCAGGTTTTTAGAATGAATTGGCAATATAAGCCGAGTTTTTTGGCTTTAAGTGTAATTTTGCTAAGTGCATGTGCAAGCCAGCCGGCTCACAATGAACGAGTTGCTGAACTTGAGTCGGTACCGAGTGCATGGCAGCAGCTTCCCGCAGACGACAAGGTGCTTGCAGTTCAAGATAACTGGTTGCAGCAATTACACGATCCTCAAGTTTTTAATTTAGTTGAGCAAGCATTGGCGCATAACCAAGCAATTTTACAAGCTGGTTTTGATGTGGCAATTAAAGAGCAGCAGCTTATTGCTGCAGGGGCTGATTTATGGCCAAGCCTAGATTTATCAACACGTGCTAGCCGCAGTAAAGATAATCGCCCTGTCAGTTACAGTAATGCCAGCTCAGCATCGCTAGAATTAAGCTACGAAGTTGATTTATGGGGAAAATTATCGGCCTCAGAAAGACAGGCAAACCTTGAGTATCTAGCAGAAAAAGCCATATTTGCGCAAAGCAAACAACAATTAGTGGCTGATGTAGTAGCTGGTTGGTTTGATGTTATTACTAATCACAAATTGCTTGAGTTGTTTAAGCAACGAGAACAAAACGCCGAGAAAAATTTAGATATTATTGAATCAGGATACCGCCAAGGTTTAAATGAAGCGCTTGATGTATATCTTGCGCGTAATGAGTTAAATACTGAGCGCTCGAATATTGCCGCGCAGCAAGCCAAGCTAACTCAATCGATTCGTGATTTAGAGCGTTTAACAGGTCAATATCCTGCAGGCGCATTAACTGTCAGTGCAGATTTGCCATTACTTGAGAACACTATTCCGTTGGGGTTGCCTTCAGAGCTCATCACCCGCAAACCAGCGCTAATGGCGAGCTGGTATCAGCTTTTAAGCACAGACGCAGGGCTTGCTTATGCGCATAAACAGCGTTTTCCGAGTTTAAATCTTTCAGCATCAATCAGTGACAGCACCAATAGAGTAAGTGATTTATTTTCGCCTTCTAGCTTAGCTTGGTCGCTGATTGGTAGCATTTCAATGCCGCTCTTTGAAGGGGGGCGTTTACAAGCTAATGAAGAACAAGCAAGGCTTACCGTTAAACGTCAAGAGCAAGCTTACCTTGCCACACTCTATGATGCATTTAATGATGTTGAAACTGCAATTAGCCAAGAACAAGCTTTAAAAGTTCGTTATGAAAAAACCTTAGAAGCCCAAGAAAATGCGGTTGCCGCTGAGCGCTTATCCTTTGAGCAATATCAAAGTGGCTTAGTAACATATACCACCGTTCTAGATGCGCAAGATCGTTCTTTCAACGCGCAGAGTTCGGTCATCGAGCTTAAAAATCAGCTTATTAAAAATCGAATTAACTTACACATTGCCCTTGGTGGTGACTTTAGTGCAGCAAACAGCGAAGTAGAAGAGCAATAATCATGAATAGTAAGACACGTAAAATATTAATCCCACTTGTAGTTATAGCTGTGACGGTACTGCTCGTCATGTTTATTAAAGGCAACCCACCACAAGCAAACCGCTTTTCTTCACCACCGAAAGCGAAAGTAAATGTTGCTGTTAAAACGCTGACGCCAGAATCCTATCAAGTGATGATAGATAGTTTTGGAACGGTTAAGCCGCGTACGCAAAGTTTGTTAGTTGCTCAGGCCTCAGGACAAATTATAGAAATTAGTGAACAATTTCGTGAAGGTGGTTTTTTTGAAAAAGGCGATGTGTTGTTGCAGCTAGACGATAGAGATCACCGCGCCGAAGTGAAATCAGCCCAAGCTGCTTTATTAACCGCAGAGCAAGGCTTACTTGAAGAACAAGCTCGCGGTCGCCAAGCTGAAACTGACTGGCAGCGCTTAGGTAAGGGCGAAGAAGCTAGTAGCTTAGTGCTGCGTAAACCACAATTAGCTGCAGCTGAAGCGAGTGTATTATCGGCTCAAGCCACCCTTGAGAAAGCTAAACTCGACTTAGAGCGTACAAAAATTACAGCACCTTACGCAGGTCGTGTTTTAAGTCGCAGTGTAGACTTAGGCCAAGTTGTGAGTAACAACATGGAACTAGCGAGCATTTATGCGATTGACCGTGTTGAGATCCGCTTACCAATCAAAAATAAAGACTTGCCGTTTATTAACTTACCTGAGCAGTTTCGTGACGGCGCTAAAAATAGTGCGGGTTCATTAGTTAAATTCAGCTCAGACCTTGTTGGTAAACAGCATTGGCAAGGTCAAGTTGTCCGCACCGAAGGTGCCATTGACGAAAACGCTCAGCAGCTTTATGTGGTTGCACAAATTAATGACCCTTATAAAGCAACATCTATAAATCAATATCCAATCAAAATTGGTCAATATATCAAAGCGCAGATCACCGGTAAGACGATTGATAATGCCATTGTGATCCCAAATAGTGCGATTTACCAAGGCACTTATGTTTATGTTGAAGAGCAAGGTGTTTTACGTCGTAAAAATATTTCACTTGCTTGGCAAAATGCTAATCAAGCTGTTGTAGCTGATGGCCTGTCTGCAGGTGATAATTTAGTTATTACACCGCTTGGACAAGTTAGCTCAGGTACGCAAGTGACTGTGATGGGAAGCGAAGAGTATCAAGCTACGAGGGGGAAAGCTAAGCGTCTTAATAATCAAGAGCAACCTAAAGAGCAAGGAGCGCAATAATGATTGCTTGGTTTACAAAGAATCATGTTGCAGCAAACTTATTGCTGATCAGCATTTTATTAGCAGGTTTATTTAGCGTTTCGACACAAATCCCGCTTGAGGTATTTCCATCGTTTGAGTCAGATCGCATTAGTGTCAGTGTATCACTTCGTGGCTCGACGCCTGAGGATGTAGAAAAAGGGGTCTCTATTCGCATTGAGGAAGCTGTTCAAGATCTTGAAGGGGTAAAGCGGATCACGAGTCGTTCATCAGAAGGCTCTTCATCAGTAAGTATAGAGGTCGAGACAGGTTATGACCCAAGGGAGCTATTGGCTGATATTAAAAGTCGAGTAGATGCGATTAACACCTTTCCGGTTGATGCGGAAAAGCCGATAGTTTCGCTTGCCGAATGGAAGCGCGAAGTTATCGCAGTATCTGTTTCAAGTATTTATGGTGAAAAAGAAACACTTGAATACGCTGAAACTGTACGTGATGAGCTTTTGCGTTTGCCAAGTGTAACTCAAGTTGAGTTAAGTGGAGTTCGTAATTACGAAATAGCCATAGAGGTGAGTCAAGATACTTTGCGGCAATATGATTTGAGTTTAGCGGATATTTCTTCAGCTATTAAGAACTCAAGCACAGACGTTTCTGCTGGTAATTTAAAAACAGAGGGCGGTGATGTACTTATTCGCTCTAAAGGGCAAGCATACCGTAAAGATGAATTTGCTAATATAGTGGTTAAGAACCAAGCCGATGGCACTATTATCCGTTTAGGTGATATTGCCCGTATTAGTGATGATTTTGAAGAAACACCCGTTCGTACTCGTTTTAATGGTAAACAGGCAGCTTTTATTGATGTATACCGTATTGGCCCACAAAGTGCGATTGAAGTAGCTGATGCTGTAAAAAACTTTATCACAGAACATCAAAGTCAACTTCCAGAAGGGTTTGAGTTAAGTTATTGGGACGATGACTCCGAAGTTGTAAAAAGCCGCATAGCAACTCTCACAAGTAACGCAATTCAGGGCGGAATTTTAGTGCTAGCGCTATTAACTCTATTCCTACGTCCAGCTATTGCTTTTTGGGTATTTATTGGCATACCTGTATCGTTTATGGGCGCATTTTTGATAATGCCTATCTTTGGTATAACACTCAATGTAATCAGCTTATTTGGTTTTATTTTAGTGTTAGGTATTGTTGTAGATGATGCCATTGTTACAGGTGAAAACGTTTATACCCACTTAAAAACGGCAGAAAGTGGTGAACAAGCGGCTATTCGTGGTACTCAGGAAGTAGCAACTCCTGTGACCTTTGGTGTGTTGACAACCGTTGCAGCCTTTTTACCTTTAGCTTTTATTGAAGGTGCGCGTGGCGCTATCTTTGCACAAATCCCTGTCGTGGTTATTCCGGTTTTACTATTCTCATTAATCGAGTCAAAGTTTGTTTTACCTGCACACTTAAAGTATTTAAAGCTGCGCCACGAGAAGGGTGAACCGACCAAACTTGAACGCCTTCAGCAGCGCTTTGCCGACGGTTTTGAACACGCAATAATGAAATATTACCAACCATTATTGAATTTAGCCTTAAAGAATAAAGTAGCCACTGTGAGCTTATTTGTCGGTATTTTTATAATTATTATGACTTTAATAACAAGTGGTTGGACTAAGTTTACTTTTTTCCCTCGAATTCCAAGTGAAACCGTGCGTGCATCTGTTACTTTTCCTGCAGGTACACCGTTTGAAGTAACGAATAAATATGTAATCAAAATGTCAGACAAGGCAAAAGAGTTACAAGATAAATATCGTGATGAAGACGGTCAAAGTGTAATTTTAAATATTTTGGCAACTACGGGGGGGCGTGGTGGCTCGTCAAATACGGGCAGTGTCAGATTTGAGATTATGCCAGCTGAAAAACGAGAATCAGATATTGGCTCTCGTGAACTTGCTAGTGAATGGCGAGACTTAATTGGCATTATACCGGGTGCAGAAAGTGTAACGTTCCGTGCTGAGTTTGGCAGAACATCGAGCCCAATTGATGTACAGCTAAATGGTAGCTCAATTGAAATGCTTGAAGCAGTAGCCGAAAGAGTGAAAGAACGATTATCGACTTATCCAACCGTCTTCGAAATTGCTGATAGCATGTCAGACGGTAAAGAGGAGTTGCAAATAGAGCTGACAGAGCAAGGTTTAGCATTAGGTTTAAACCGTGTTGATGTATCGCAGCAAGTACGTAATTCGTTCTTCGGTGCGCAAGTTCAGCGCATACAACGTGGGCGCGATGATGTGCGGGTTATGGTGCGTTTACCTATTGAAGAGCGTCGTTCTGTTGCTGATTTGAAAGACATTCTAATTAAAACTCCTGCTGGTGGGACTGTGCCGCTCTCGCATGTGGCAACTCTAGTACCGGGCCAAAGCCCATCATCTATTTATCGTATTGACCGCTATCGCACACTGAATGTGACTGCGGATGTCGAAAAATCAAATACCAATATGACGGTGCTGCAAGCAGATCTAAATACTTACTTAGACGAGCTAATGCAGCAATATCCTGGAGTTGATTATTCACTAGAAGGTGAAGCCAAAGAACAGCGTGAATCATTTGGTTCACTGGCTTGGGGCCTAGTGTTTGTATTTTTTATTATTTATGCGTTATTAGCGATTCCGTTTAAATCATATATGCAGCCATTGATTGTAATGAGCGTTATACCGTTTGGCATGATAGGTGCCGTAATGGGTCACTGGATAATGGGAATGGATCTGACCATTATGAGTTTACTTGGCATGTTGGCCTTGATAGGCGTGGTTGTGAATGACTCACTGGTACTGGTTGATTTTATCAATAAGAAACGTGAAGAAGGCGGTGATTTACTTGAAACCGTTAAGCTTGCCGGTGCAGCTCGTTTTCGCCCAGTTATGCTAACCAGTCTAACCACTTTTATTGGTTTAATGCCGCTGTTATTTGAAAAAGCTACGCAAGCACAATTTCTTATACCAATGGCGGTAAGTCTTGGTTTTGGGATTATCTTTGCAACGCTTATCACCTTGCTATTAGTGCCGGTTAATTATCTATTGATGGAGCGCTTTCAAGGGTGGTTTAAGTAGAGCTCGAAGTTAACAGTTAGCGCTTGGTTGATATTAGGCGCTAGGAGCTAGGTTCTAGGACGCGGGGGTAAACCCGCTGCTACAGGTAACGAGTGGCGGCGGATTTATCCTGCGTTTTTTGTTTTAAAAGAATAAAGTTAGCGAGGGGAAAGAGTAAAGTTAGATTGTGCCCGCACATTGCTATGGCTAAACCCGATACCGTAGGCGTGAAATTTATTTCGCGCGAATAAGAGTAATAAGTTCTTGTATAAAAGAAAAACTACATGGAAGATTTTCGATAGCTGATAGCTGATAGCTGATAGCTGATAGCTGATAGCTGATAGCTGATAGCTGATAGCTGATAGCTGATAGCTGATAGCTGATAGCTGATAGCTTGATGGTGTTCCCCAAGTATGCGGTGCCCGGTGTCAGTCCTGAAACCTTGAGGTTTCAGGGCGGGGATCTGCGGTCTACCGTAGGCTTCTCGGTACATGCCGAGCTTGCACAATAGTAAACGAACAGAAACCCTAACATAAAATTTATCGGCTCAGGGACTTAACCAAGCTCCTACACCCTAGGGAACACCTTCAGTATATAAGACAAGTTTCAATCCTTAAACCATAGAAGTAAAAAAAGCGGATCGTTCGCGTAGTTTTTCCCCACCTTTAACTGCTTATTTACTTTTCAGATTGCTTTTTGACCTCAATCATACAATTAATTGGAGTTGCGATTTATCGAGTGGTAGCATGGCGTTACTTAGCCGAACAAAGAAAAAGTTATGAGCACGTTACCTGATTACCAACAAGCCCAATTGTTATTAGAAAAAAATGAAATTTTCGTCGCACCAGCCGAAGCCCATGGTGTGATCAGTGGTTTATTAGCCTGTGGCATCAATATTGAAGCCGAAGAATACTTAGGTTTACTAAGTGATGTATTCAACGATGGCTTAGCCTTCAATAAAGATTTAAAAGCATTTTTTGCTGACGTTTATTCTCAGGTTGTGGCCAGCTTTAGTGATGAAGAATTTCAGTTTGATCTATTCTTACCAAGCGATGATGAAACACTGATCGATTTAGCTAATGGATTAGTATCTTGGGTATCGGGTTTTATGCTTGGTTTTGGGTTAAAACAAAAAGATTACGGCAAGTTATCAGCTGATGTGAAAGAAGTAATTAGCGATTTTAGTGAAATTACCCGCTTAGACACCATGTTTGAAGAGACCGAAGAAGATAGCCAAGCACTGCACGAGGTGATTGAATATGTGCGTGTTTCTGCGTTGTTATGTTTTGCTGAGCTAGGTAAAGAGCCTACAGACAAAAATCCTAAGAAGACCCTTCACTAATCAAATTACAGAGGTTTAGCATGTCGTCTATTGTAATCGATAAAGCTGAATTTAAAGCCCGTCGTGAGCGTCTGCTTGCGATGATGGATAAAAACAGTGTGGCTATTATTCCTGCTGCAGGAGAAGTAACACGTAGTCGTGATACTGAGTATGCATTTCGCCAAGACAGTGATTTCTTCTACCTAACAGGGTTTAACGAACCGGATGCAGTTTTAGTATTGTGTCCGTCGAGCGATACGCCAAGTACTCTTATTTGCCGTAACAAAGACAAACTTGCTGAAATTTGGCATGGTCGCAGAATAGGCTTCGAAAAGGCTAAATCTGAGTACTTACTCGACGCAACTAGCCCACTTACTGAACTAGATGAACAATTATTAGATTTGGTGAACGGCCAGCAGATTTTATTTTATGCACAAGGCACTTACCCAAACTTCGATGCAAAGATCTGGGATTTATTAAGCACACTTCGCGGCGCACCTAAAAAAGGCTACAAAGCCCCGCACACCATTAAAGATATTCGTGGTTTAGTGCACGAAATGCGTTTATTTAAATCTGACGCAGAATTAAACATTATGCGCAAAGCCTGCGAAATTAGTGCGCAAGGTCATATTCGCGCTATGCAGTTTGCCAAACCAGGCGCAACTGAATACCAATTAGAAGCTGAACTGCATCATCATTATGCAATGAATGGTGCTCGTCATCCTGCTTATGGCACGATTGTGGGCAGTGGTGACAACGCCAATATTTTGCACTACACACAAAATGACGCTGAACTAAAAGATGGTGATTTAGTGTTAATTGATTCTGGCTGTGAACTTGAAGGTTATGCGGCAGATATTACACGGACTTTCCCAATCAATGGCAAATTTAGCGAACCTCAAGCAGCGCTTTACAATATTGTATTAGCAGCCCAAGAAGCGGCATTTAGCCAAGTAAAACCGGGTGGTAGTTTGTCTAAAGCCAATGAATTGGCCTCGACGGTACTTACGCAAGGGCTCATTGATTTAGGCATTCTAACGGGCGAGCTTGATGAACTAATGGCTAACCAAGCGTGCAAAGCCTTTTACATGCATGGACTTGGCCACTGGTTAGGGTTAGACGTTCACGATGTTGGCGAATATAAGCTTGATGAAAAAGAGCGTGTATTTGAGCCGGGCATGGTGCTAACTATCGAGCCGGGTTTATATATTAGCGAAGATGCAAAAGCACCAGAGCAATATAAAGGCATCGGTATTCGTATTGAAGATAACTTACTTGTCACTCAAGATGGCCATGAAAACCTGACCATTTCGGTTCCAAAAACCATTAGTGACATTGAAGCAGTGATGCAAGCAAACAAAGGCTAGGAGCAAGCGTGGCAAAGCAGTTTGATGTTGTCATTATCGGCGGTGGAATGGCGGGTGCAAGTTGTGCACTGGGCCTAAAACAGAGCAATAAGCAGTTATCAATCGCTGTAATTGAGGCAAATGAAGTAAGCGCAGACTATCACCCAAGCTTTGATGATAGAAGCATTGCGCTGGCTCAGCAGTCGGTGCAGTACTTAAAATCAATTAATGCCTTTGATTGCCAAGCGCCATTTGCGGCAGCGATTGAAAAAGTAACCGTATCTGATCGTGGTCATTTTGGTAAAACACATATTGATTGCCAAGAATACGGCCATGATGCCCTTGGCTATGTGGTCGAAGTGAATCCATTTGGGCGTAGTCTTCATCAGCAACTCATGCGAACTGATGTCCGTTTATTTTGCCCTGATACAGTCGCCAAACTTGAATACCTGAGCAACTGTGCCAACATCACGCTGAGCTCAGGTGAGCAGTTAAGTGCAAAGCTTGTGGTGGTTGCTGATGGTGCTCA
Organism: Pseudoalteromonas shioyasakiensis; assembly: GCA_013391845.1. NCBI lineage: Bacteria > Pseudomonadati > Pseudomonadota > Gammaproteobacteria > Alteromonadales > Pseudoalteromonadaceae > Pseudoalteromonas > Pseudoalteromonas shioyasakiensis. The sequence continues at coordinate 3,199,868 of CP058414.1, read as the reverse complement.
TTCACAAAGCCGTAAGTTGGCCAATATTGAGTTTAATACCCGCGCTTATCAGCAAGCGGCAATTATTGCCAACATCGAAGTGGCTGGTGGTCATCATCATCATGCTTTTGAGCGCTTTACGGAATACGGCCCAATGGCACTGTTGCCAATGAGTAATAACAGATACTCACTAGTATGGTGCATGGAGCCTGAGCAAGTTGAGCACTATATGACACTTGAAGACGATGCTTTTTTAGCTGCTTTACAAAAAGCATTTGGTTACTGCGGCGGTTCATTTAGCAAAGTAGGCATGCGTGCAAGCTACCCTCTGGTTTACGGTAAAGCAGAGTCACTTAGCAGCCATCGCACGGTATTAATAGGGAATGCAGGCCACGCTATTCACCCAATTGCAGGGCAGGGCTTTAACTTAGGCCTGCGAGATGTACAACTATTGTGTGATATGGCTAATAGAAGCGACCTTGGTGATTACGCTTTTACCCGTTATTACAGTCAAACGCGTAGCAAGGACATTACTACTGTGATGACACTCACAGACAGCCTAGTGCGTTTGTTCTCAAACTCATCACGATTGCTCGCACTTGGTCGCAGCATTGGCCTTTTCTCAATGGATTTATTCTCCTCGTTAAAAACCCCGCTGGCAAAACAGCTTATGGGTCAGGTTAAGCAAGGTAAACGGATATGAAACAAGCACAAGTTTGTATTGTCGGTGGTGGTTGTGTTGGTCTTACGCTAGCACTTGGTTTAGCAAAAGCAGATATCAGTGTTGTAGTTGTTGATGCAAGTAAAAATCAAACCTTACCGGGTGATGATTATGCACTTCGAGTAAGCGCATTGAGTCTTGCCAGTCAGGGCTTATTTGAGTCTTTGAATGCTTGGCAAGAGATCATTAAACAGCGTGCCACACCTTATACGTCGATGGATGTACGTGACCAAGACAGCTTTGGTAAAATTCATTTTGATCATAACGACCTCGACTTACCACAGCTAGGTCATATCGTTGAAAATGATATTATTCGCTACGCTTTAATTAGCGAACTTGAAAAGCAAAGTAATGCCACTTTATTGTTCGAAACCCGTTATCAGCAAATTCATCAAACTGAATCTGATGTATTTATTACGCTTGAAAGCGGCGAGCCTGTGATTGCTAAATTATTAGTGGCTGCTGATGGTGCTAATTCGGCTATTCGCAAGCAGTTCAATATGCCAATTACTTTTAAAGATTACGACCATCACGCCATTGTTGCTACGGTTAAAACGTCTGATGAGCATAACAACACGGCACGCCAAGTATTTTTGCCAACAGGGCCGCTGGCGTTCTTACCGTTACCAGACAAACACACGCATTCAATTGTATGGTCAACAAGTCCAGAGCACTGCGAGACACTCTTAGCGCTTGATGATAGCAACTTTAATAAAGCAGTAATGGCAGCCTTTGATGGTCAATGTGGTTTATGTGAAGTGCAAAGTGAGCGCATGGCATTTCCACTTAAAATGCGTTACGCCCAGCAGTGGGTGTCTGGCAAAGTGGTATTAATGGGCGATGCAGCGCATACCATTCATCCATTAGCTGGTTTAGGTATGAATCTTGGCCTAAAAGACGCCGCTTATTTAATTGAGCTTTTAAGTAATGAGCAAGGTGAGTTTGCAAGCGCACGCACACTGCGTGATTATGAACGTACTCGCAAGCTTGATGCACAAAAACATATTGCCATGATGCAAGGCTTAAAAGAGCTATTTGCAGGCGCTAATCCACTGAAAAAACTCGTACGTGGTGTTGGTTTAAGCCTAGTTGATAACCTTGGCCCAATTAAACATTTGTTCGCAAAAGAAGCGATTGGTAAATAACATCTAACTAGTTGTTACTATTTAGTTTAAGCCGCAGCTAAGCAATTAGCTGCGGCTTTTTTGCACTTATATGAACGCAAAATGATAGCGCTGTCATTTTTGTTAGTGTATGATTAAATTTTTGTGATTGGTATGGAAATTAAACAGCTTTATCGAGTTGTATACTAGATTCCAACCAAATAAAAATAATTAAACTAAGAGAACAATTATGGAAGCAACGGTTGAGTGTGACAACAACACAAAACAAAGCATCTGGCTGCCAATGGTATTGGCCGGCTCAATGTTTTTTATCTTAGGGTGTATAACGTGGCTTAATGGTGCAATCACACCATTTTTGCAGCAAATGCTTGAGCTTTCGCCGTTACAAGCTTCGTTTATCATCTCTTCTTTTTATATTGCAGTAACAGTTGCCGGCATCCCATCGGCGATGCTGATCAAACGTGTTGGTTATAAGAATGGCATGGCGATTGGCTGTGCGATTATGGCTTTATCGGCGCTGATGTATATTCCCGCTGCAAAACTGCAAATGATCGAGATTTTCTTGTTCGCGCAGCTAATGATTGGTGTTGGGCAAACCGTGCTTCAAACCGCAGTTAACCCATATGTGGTTAAAATGGGCTCTGAGAAATCAGCCGCCGTGCGTGTTTGTATTATGGGCTTATTAAACAAATTTGCAGGCGTGATCGTGCCGGTGATTTTTGCTGCAGTGGTAGTAAGCGGTGTTGTAGATGGCGCAGGTAAACTATCGCAAGAACAAAAAGATATTATGGCTAATAGTCTTATCATGCCCTATGTATTGATTGCGGCTTTAATCATGTTATTTGCCGCATTTGCTAAATTTGCTCCATTACCTGATTTAGTTTTTGATGAAGACAAAACATCAAACGGTAAAGGTGAAATTAAAGAAACGCTTGCACACCCACACTTGGTTTTAGGTGTTGTTGGTATTGCACTATACGTTGCTGTTGAAGTTATTGCGGCAGACACAATTGGTTCTTACGCATTACAGATTGGCGTTGCCGACTACTCAGTCATGACCTCTTATACTATGGCGTGTATGTTGATTGGTTACGCAATTGGTATTTTGACTATTCCGCGCTTTATGAGCCAACAAACAGCGTTATTAATGTCGGGTATTGCTGGTATTATTACCGTGTTGCTAGTGGTACTTGGCAGCAATGATTCATTCATTATTTCAAACTTATTATTAGTGCCATTTGGTGGCCCTGAGTTACCGGACCCTCTTTTGTGCATTGCGTTATTAGGCTTTGCTAATGCAATGGTTTGGCCTGCTATTTGGCCACTGGCTTTAGCTGGTTTAGGTCGCTTAACAGGCACTGCATCAGGCTTACTTATTATGGGTATTGCCGGTGGTGCACTCGGCCCATTGTTAATTGGTTTAGGCAATGTTGCTGGCCTTGGCGCACAAGGTGCATATATTGTCATGATCCCAAGTTATGTATTCATTTTATTCTATGCCTTAAAAGGCCATAAGGTGAGAAGCTGGTAGTAAATTAGCAAACTAATTATAAAGTTATGTAAAGCCGCGGTACGCCCATCACCGCGGCTTTTTTGATCGTAAACTAAAGCCATCAGCTTTCAGCCGTCAGCTATCAGATAGAAAAAGTTAGCGAGTTAGAAAGAGTAAAGGGGAAAGGTACGAGTTTCGAGGGTCGAGATGCGAGTTGTAGGAGGCGTTATAACGCTGAATAATTGAAGGGGGAGGTACTCCAACCTAAAACCAACGCTATGCTGTTAGCACCTAGCACCTAGCACCTAGCACCTAGCACCTAGCACCTAGCACCTAGCACCTAGCACCTAGCACCAATCCTACGCGATATAAAATGGCAGCTACAATTTTGCTAACTCTCACCCACAAAAAAGCCGTGGGATTTTCATCACACGGCTTTTTAAATTTCGCTAAAACGTTTTATTAAAACGAGTAGCTGTAACCCAGTTGTAGGCTACGTGGTTTGCCAGGTTGAATACCACCGTTTGCACGGTTTGCAACGTAGGTTTTGTCAAACAGGTTGTCTATTGTTAAGTACACTTTTTGTTTGTCGTCGATTAAGTATTTAGCAGCTAAATCCCACACAACGCGGCTGTCGATTGCATTGCGACCTGAGTCTGTTAAGTCTGCGTGTGCATCAGACACGTAACGCATTTGTGTATCGAATACAAAGCTTGAGAACTCAGCACCTACAGAAAGCGCTAATTGGTTTTCAGGTACGTATGGCATTGCATCGCCTTTTTCTACGCTACCCCAAAGATCTGACTCAAATGCATTATCGAACTCAGAATCAGTGTAAGTGTATGTTAAGCGAACTGGGAATGAAGCTGCGTTTGTAGCAAACACTTTACCTGCGCTTAGCTCAAAACCAGACACCGATACTTCACCGTAGTTGTATTGATCGCCAATGTTGTCATCGCTACAACCAACAGACGCAGTACAGTTACCGTGCATGTTTGTGTAGTCAGAGTTAAAGTAAATTACTTCACCTTGAATGCCAGCGTAATCGTAACGACCACCTAGCTCAATGTTGACACTCTCTTCTTCTTCTTGGTTTGCATTACCAGGGGCTGCTGGTGCGTAACCTTTTTGAATACCAGCAAGCAGCGTTAGGTTGTCGCTTACTGTGTATGTTGCACCTAGAGATGGCACTAAGATCTCAGTGTCGTTGCTGATGTCTTTTGTTAAACCATTTTCACGGTTTGGATCAGACTTAGCCCATTCAACACGTTTGATTGTGATGTCTTCGTAGCGAAGACCAGCGCTAATTACTAATGCATCAAGTGACCACTCATCTTGAATGAAAAGGGTAGTCGCTTCGGCGCTATCTAAACGGTTACTGTTTGAACCTGGAACGCCTTTTTCTGTTAGCGTCATTGATAAGTCTTGGTTAAGCGTGTATTTGTCTTCCCACTGGAAACGATCCATTTCATCTTCATGGTAACGTGCTCCAACAGTAAAGTAGTGGTTACCTGCAGGAATATGGAATTCAGTTTGTAAGCCTTTTGCTTGGTAATCACGGTTATTTGCTTTTACGCCAACACCCTCAATACCTTCGCTAGTTGGGTTTGCTTCAAATTCACTATATTGCTCAAGGTAACTTGTGCTTACTTTACTTGCTTTATACCAGTTACGGTGGAAGTCGTTTAAGTAAGCTGTAGCAAGTAGCTCGTAACCTTTACCAAAACGGTATGCATAGTTAATTTGGTATGCATTGTGTTGTGTGTTCATTTCGTCGTTTTGCGATGCAGCATAACGACGATAAGGGGTTGCTTGGTAATCAGCGTCAGTTAAACCCATGTAAGTTTCGTCAGAACGCTCGTCTGAGTACTTTAATTTCATTTCTAGGCTGTGTGCTTCGTTGTCACCAAAGTCAAAACCAAACTTTAATAAGAAATCGTTCTTTTCAAAGCCTGTGTTGTCGCTGCCAACTGGTAAGTCTTTAAAGCCATCTGCGCCGTAAGTAAATACTTCTACAAGGCCAGCAGCGTTGTTTTTCTTTTTACCGAAGTAAGCATGACCTTTGTAGAAACCATCGCTACCAAGTTCAGCGTTAAGTAAACCTTTAGAGCCTTCTGTTGGTAAGCTACGCGAAACTAAGTTTAAAACACCACCGGTTGTACGCGGACCATACTTAACAGAAGCAGCACCTTTTAGTACTTCGATAGACTCCATACGACCCATAGTAGGGAAGTAGTAAGCAGAAGGAGCAGAGTAAGGTGCAGGTGCTACAAGTACACCATCTTCCATTACAGAGATTTTGTCGTTACGGCCTGTGCCTGTACCACGCATACCGATATTAGGACGAAGACCATAGCCGTCTTCTTCTTGTACATATACACCAGGTACAGCACTTAAAACACGAGAGATATCAGTGTATTCAAACTTTTCTAGTTCTTGCTCGTCTATGAATGTAGCAGAACCTGGAATATCGTTAATTGCAGATGCAGAGCCAATTACAGTGATCTGCTCAAAGTTTTTCTCTTCTTTAGTTACATCTTTTGCAAAAGCATTCGCGCTTAAAGATAAAGCGACCGCAGTCGAAAGCGTAGAAACAATAAACTTAGGTGTCATTGTGTGTCCTGTGTATTTAGATTTTTTTAACGGGCGCAATTAAAACATGTAATATAATGCGAATCAATCCTATTTGTAATAAAAGTACTGTTATCTGTAAGTTGTTGTATTCATTTATTTAAATAAATTACAGTAGTATTGTAATATCATTCTGGTTCGGTGATGTGTTAAGTAAAACTTAACAAGTTAGCGAGTTAGAAAGGGGAAAGAGCAAAGAAGCTTTAAGCTAGATTGTGCCTGCACATAGTTAAATTGAAATGCTCGCCTGTAGGCGTGAAATTTATTTCGCGCGATATTTCTTAAACAACGGGTAATTCGTAGGTCGGGCTTTAGCCCGTCAATGTTAGTGATTATGTGTCGCCATAAATGACGATCTACAATATTATTTTGCACAAAGAGAAGACAATGAGAAGTGAATGAGTAATCAAATAAAAATTATTAGTTACTATCCTCTAAAGCGCAGCGTCTCTTGTCTTCTTTGTGATTTTTACTTTCTCTATGTAGCGCGAAGCGCCTCGGTGTACTCTGTGGTTCATTATTTTTTTTGCACAAAGAGAAGAGAACGAGAAGAGAATGAGACACGCCAAAAGAGAGTTTTGTTTTCCTCTAAAGCGAAGCGTCTCTTGTCCTCTTTGTGATTTTTACTTTCTCTATGTAGCGCGAAGCGCCTCGGTGTACTCTGTGGTTCAATATTTTTTTGCACAAAGAGAAGAGAATGAGACACGCCAAAAGAGAGTTTTGTTTTCCTCTAAAGCGAAGCGTCTCTTGTCCTCTTTGTGATTTTTACTTTCTCTATGTAGCGCGAAGCGCCTCGGTGTACTCTGTGGTTCAATTTTTTTTTTGCACAAAGAGAAGAGAATGAGAAGTGAATGAGTAACCCTATAAAAATTATTAGTTACTATCCTCTAAAGCGCAGCGTCTCTTTTTCTCTTTGTGAATATTCATTTTATTATGCGATATGAAATCGCTGCTACAATTTTGCTAACTTGCTAACTTGCTAACTTGCTAGCTTGCTAGCTTGCTAACTTGCTAACTTGCTAACTTGCTAACTTGCTAACTCACACCTATGTCAAACGCAGGGCGATGAACTCAGCAAGTTTATCGACGGCGGTTCCTGGGTCTTCAGTGCGTTTAATTAAACTAATACCTATTTGCCCAAGTTCAGGTAGGTCTTTGGTTTGTAATTGGTAATTCAGCTCATTAGGTACGGTGCTTTTTGCAAGCACTGTAATGCCTAAGCCTTCTTTTAACGCGGCAGTCAGGCCGGTTAAGTCAGCATTACTGTAGGCAATACGGTATTTAATACCGGCACTTTGTAGTGCTTCTATTGCTCTGCGGCGATAAATACATCCCTCAGGTGCGGTGACTAGCGTTACCACATCGTTTTGTGCAAGGTTTAAATCGCCTACCCATACTAATTGGTCTTGCATAAAAATAGGGAACTTGGCTGACTCTAGCTCTTCGTTTAATGCCAGTACTAAATCGAATTGATCTTGGCGCGAGACCGACAACAAATGTTTACTCAAGCGAGAGCGAACTTCTAGTGATACATCCGGGTAGAGGGCAACGAAGTCACCAATGATTGAAGGTAGAATACGTGCGGCAAATTCACTTGGGATCCCCAAGCGCACTTTACCTGTGACATTTTCGCTGGTGAACTGCTGCAAAATAGCATCGTTTTGTTGCAGCATTTGTTTAGCTAATGGCATAAGCAATTCGCCATATTGATTAAGTACTTGGCGCTGACCTTGCTTTTTAAATAACTTATGGCCCAGCATGTCTTCTAGGCGCTTAATTTGTAAGCTCACAGCAGGTTGCGATAGCCCCAATAATTCACCTGCTTTGGCAAACCCGCCAACTTCAACAACGGTTACTAAAGTACGTAAGCTATCGGTAGAAATGTTCTTCATTAAAAAATTCTATTTATAGGGCTATATATATAAGCATTATTTATCAATTGATAAATAATTACAATTTGTTGTTGCCAGCACGGCGCAATATACTTCAAGCATTAACGATTGATAGGTGTCACATATGACTTTTACGCCAATAATGTTTGCTCGCCACAGCCAAGCTGAGACTCCAGCAGATAATGTGCTACGAGCTAATAGCGATATTGCCATTATGGATTTTAGTGGCACTGAAGCAATCCCATTTTTAACGGCTATTTTAGGTCTTGATATTAATAAGCTAACTGCTAGCGGTTTAGGCTTACGTAGTTCATTAGACGATGACCTAACAAGCAGCTACGCTTATGCCCTGTACTACTTTAACGAAACTGCATTTCGTTTTGTGCTAGGTAAAGATGCTAGCGTGCAATTACAGTCGCTTATTAATGAGCAACAACTACGTTACGACATTGATTATGTAATGCGTGACGATTTAAGCGCGCTAACCCTAAGTGGTGAGCAGGCGTTTGATGCCTTGGTAGACAGCTTTAAGCTAACACCGGGGCTGCGTTTATCAGACATGCGCAGTTGTTATGGTGCACAAAGCGGTGAGGTATTTATTACTGCGATAGATAACCAAGCAACACAGCAATTTCAGCTGGTGGCGCGCCAAGCAGAGCTTGATAAATGGCAAACGCACTTACAGCAGCTCGGCTTTGATTTAGCCTTAGCCAACGTTGCTTAAAACATAAAATATTTAAAACAGCTACGCACTTGGGTGTTTAGCTGTTTTTTAGTTACAAAATCGCAATTTGGGTGTGACAACTGTGCAACTAATGTATAATCGCCGCCCATGTTATTCCCCCTCATTAAATTGAGGCCACGCCCCACACTAGTGGGTTAATTTAAAAGTGAAGGAATATTATGACTTCTAAAACAGTTTTACATGCTAAGCACCTAGAAGCTGGCGCAAAAATGGTTGATTTCCACGGCTGGGAAATGCCAATCAACTACGGCTCACAAATCGAAGAGCATAATGCGGTTCGCACAGATGCAGGTATGTTTGACGTATCTCACATGACAATTGTCGATATTCAAGGCGAGCAAGCACAAGCGTTCTTACGTAAGCTAGTTGCAAACGACGTTGCTAAGTTAACAGTACCGGGTAAAGCACTTTACACAGGTATGCTTAACGAAGAAGGCGGCGTAATCGACGACCTTATCATCTACTTCTTCTCAGAAACGAACTACCGTTTAGTTGTTAACTCAGCAACTCGTGAAAAAGATTTAGCGCATTTAGCTAAAGTTTCAGCTGATTTCGCCGTAACGGTAACTGAGCGTCCTGAGTTTGCAATGATTGCTGTTCAAGGCCCAAATGCACGTGCCAAAACAGCAACAGTACTTACTACAGAGCAACAAGCTGCTGTTGAAGGTATGAAGCCTTTCTTTGGTGTGCAAGCAGGTGATTTATTTATTGCGACAACAGGCTATACTGGCGAAGATGGTTATGAAATCGTAGTACCTAACGATCAAGCTGCTGATTTATGGCAACAACTTCTAGACGCAGGCGTAGCGCCAGCAGGTCTAGGTGCTCGTGATACATTACGTCTTGAAGCAGGTATGAACCTTTACGGTCTAGATATGGACGAAAGTGTTTCTCCACTTGCTGCAAACATGGCGTGGACAATCGCATGGGAGCCAGAAGATCGTAAGTTTATTGGTCGTGAAGTATTAGAACAGCAACGCGCTGACAAGAGCACAGACAAACTAGTTGGTTTAGTGCTTGAAGAAAAAGGCGTATTGCGTAGCGGTTTAAAAGTAATCGTTGAAGGTGGTGAAGGGGTGATTACCTCTGGTACATTCTCACCAACCCTTGGTCACAGTGTTGCGCTAGCACGCGTTCCGCGTTCAACTGGCGAAACAGCCCAAGTAGAGATGCGTAAAAAACTGGTTAACGTTAAGGTTGTTAAACCTTGCTTTGTACGTAACGGCAAATCAGTTATCTAAACTATAAAAAATTTGGTGTTATCACCCAATATAAACCAAAGGAACAAAAAGATGAGCAATATCCCAAGCGAATTAAAATATGCTACTTCACACGAGTGGGTTTCGCGACGAAGGTGACGGTACGTTTACTGTAGGTATCACTGAGCACGCACAAGAACTTCTTGGCGACATGGTATTCGTTGAATTACCAGAAGTTGGTGATGAAGTTGACGCGGGTGAAGACTGCGCAGTAGCTGAGTCTGTAAAAGCAGCATCAGACATCTACGCACCAATCGGCGGTGAAATCGTTGCAATCAACGAAGAGCTTGAAGATTCGCCTGAAACAGTAAATAACGACCCGTACACTGACGGTTGGTTATTCCGTATCAAAGCATCTGACACATCAGAGCTTGATAACCTGTTAGACGCTGAAGGCTACGCTAACACAATCGACGAAGACTAATTAATTAGTCACGCCGACTAAAAGCCCCGTCTAGATCCCCAGCTAATTAAATGCGTAGCTTGGGTTTCACTGGGGCTTTTATGATTTTATAGCTTACTTTTCCATACGCTGTAAGTTACTGAATCAACCTGTTTTTAAGTTATTGCCAGTTACCCATTGGCAGTAACCACTTTTTTTTGGATCATAGGAATCTGGACAAATGTCAAACGCCAAATCTCTTGAACAATTAGAGCAAAAGCAAGATTTTATTCGCCGTCACATTGGGCCAAGCCCAGCGCAAGTAAGCGACATGCTGAGCGCTCTTGGAGTATCGAGTGTTGAAGAGCTGATCGGTCAAACGGTACCTGCAAGCATTCGCTTAGAGCAAGGTTTATCAATTGGCGAAAGCCGCACTGAAGTTGAAACACTAAGCTACTTAAAATCAGTAGCAAGCAAAAATAAAGTGTTCAAATCATACATCGGTCAAGGCTACCACCCAACTCACGTACCACACGTAATTTTACGTAACGTACTTGAGAACCCAGGCTGGTACACTGCGTATACACCATACCAACCAGAGATTGCACAAGGTCGTTTAGAATCATTATTAAACTTCCAGACTATGACCCTAGACCTAACTGGTCTTGATTTAGCAAGCGCGTCATTACTTGACGAGTCAACGGCTGCTGCAGAAGCAATGGGCCTTGCAAAGCGCGTTGCTAAAGCTAAAAAAGCAAACATCTTCTTCATTGCTGATGACGTTCACACACAAACTATCGACGTTGTTGCTACACGTGCAGACCAGTTTGGTTTTGAAGTGGTTGTTGGTCCTGCAAGCGAAGCGGCTAATCATGAGATTTTTGGTGCGTTATTCCAATACCCATCAACAACCGGTGAAATCACTGACGTAACTGACCTAATCGCACAAGTACAAGACAAAAAAGCGATTGCCTGTGTTGCTGCAGACATCATGAGCTTATTAATGCTTAAAGCACCAGGTAAACTAGGTGCAGACGTAGTACTTGGTTCAGCACAGCGTTTTGGTGTACCTATGGGTTACGGTGGTCCACACGCTGCATTCTTCGCAACACGCGACAAGTACAAGCGTTCACTACCAGGTCGTATTATCGGTGTTTCTAAAGACCGTTTAGGTAACGACGCACTACGTATGGCAATGCAAACACGTGAACAGCACATTCGTCGTGAAAAAGCCAACTCGAACATCTGTACAGCGCAGGTATTACTAGCGAACATGGCAGCGTTCTACGCGGTTTACCACGGTCCACAAGGCCTGAAAACGATTGCTGAGCGTATTCACCGTTTTGCAGACATCTTAGCAGCAGGCTTAAAAGCGAAAGGCGTAAACCTTAAGCACGACACATGGTTTGATACACTGACTGTTGTTGCAGATAACAAAGACGAAATCGTTGCACGAGCAGTAGCAAACGGCGTTAACTTTGCGTCTAACCGTGCAGGTGAATACTCAATTTCTGTATCAGAAACAACAACCCGTGCAGACGTAGCTGAGCTATTCGACATCATCTTAGGTGAAGGTCACGGCCTAAGCGTTGACGCACTGGCGAACGAAATCGAAGTAAACGGCAGCAACTCTATTCCTGCAAGCCTAGTACGCGATGACGAAATTTTAACGCACCCTAACTTCAACTCGTACCACAGCGAGACTGAAATGTTGCGTTACATCAAGCGCCTAGAGAACAAAGATTTAGCGCTTAACCACTCAATGATCTCATTAGGTTCATGTACCATGAAACTTAATGCGACAGCTGAGATGATCCCTATCACTTGGCCTGAGTTTGCAAACTTACACCCATTCTGCCCACTTGATCAGGCAGCGGGTTACCAAATCATGATGACTGAGCTACATGATTGGTTAGTAAACATCACAGGTTACGATGCAGTTTCACTACAACCTAACTCAGGTGCACAAGGTGAATATGCAGGCTTAATCGCAATTCGTAAATACCACGAGTCACGCGGTGAAGGTCACCGTAACGTATGTTTGATCCCAAGTTCAGCGCACGGTACAAACCCAGCGTCTGCACAAATGGCAAGCATGAAAATCGTGGTTGTTGACTGTGATAAAAACGGTAACGTTGATATGGCAGACCTTAAAGCGAAAGCCGAAGAGGTATCTGAAAACCTATCTTGTATCATGATCACTTACCCATCTACACACGGTGTTTACGAAGAAACAATTCGTGAAATCTGTGACATCGTGCACCAGCACGGCGGTCAAGTGTACATGGACGGCGCAAACATGAACGCGCAAGTTGGTGTTACAAGCCCAGGTTCAATCGGTTCTGACGTATCGCACCTTAACCTACACAAAACATTCTGTATTCCACACGGTGGTGGTGGTCCAGGTGTTGGCCCTATCGGTGTTAAATCTCACCTAGCGCCATTTATGCCTAACCACAGCGTAATTAATGTTGCTGGCACAAACATCGGTAACGGTGCGGTTTCTGCTGCTCCTTACGGCTCAGCAGCTATTTTACCAATCTCGTGGGCATACATTGCTATGATGGGCTCTGAAGGCTTAAAACAAGCAACAGAAATGGCTATCGTGAACGCTAACTACTTATCTGAGAAGCTAAGCGAGCACTACCCAATTTTATACCGTGGCCGTAACAACCGCGTTGCGCACGAGTGTATTGTTGACCTACGCCCAATCAAAGAGCAAACAGGCGTTACAGAAATGGACGTAGCTAAACGTCTACAAGACTACGGTTTCCATTCACCAACTATGTCATTCCCAGTAGCTGGCACACTAATGATTGAGCCAACTGAGTCTGAGTCTAAGGTTGAGATCGACCGTTTCATCGAAGCAATGGTGTCAATCAAGTCAGAGATCGACCGTATCGCATCTGGCGAATGGTCAATTGAAAACAACCCGCTAGTGTTTGCACCGCACACACAAGCAGACGTACTAGGCAATGAGTGGGACCGTGCATACGACCGTTTCTACGCAGCATTCCCTGTACCAAGCGTAGCAAAAGACAAATTCTGGCCTACAGTAACCCGTATCGATGACGTATACGGCGACCGTAACCTAGTTTGTTCATGCCCAGCGGTTGAGACATACCGTGACTAAGGTTTGATTGATAACTGGTAATGAAGTTTGTGACAGTTTTAATGAAGTCTGTGACAGATAATTAAGATTGTGACAATCTAGCTAGTTGAACACTAAAAAGGCGAACCGAAAGGTTCGCCTTTTTGTTAACTCGTTTTTGTCGGATAGACGACACCTGTTACCAAGTGTCGCCCTCCTAAGAACCGTACGTGCAACTTTCACTGCATACGGCTCAAGCCTTCACGAAGGCACCTAATTGGTACCCAGCAACTTATAAAGCAGCGAGATTAGGCTCATTCCAAGAGTTGCGGCATTGCCTCTTTGCTTTTCTCTTTGCCAAGTATTCTTGGTATAAAGGATCAAAAGGCGTAGCTTCACTCCTGATTTTCACATGTCTCTCTATTGGCACCTTAGCTATTTGAAATAGATTAAACTGACAATCCATGTTCATGTTCATGTTCATGCTCTTCTGCCAACCGTGAAATTGCCATTGGCCTCGACGGTTGATAAAGTACTTCATGGCGATCCAAGTTTTTGATTTTGTTGGATGACGCCTTTTAGCCCAATGCCATAACGCTAGAAATAGTTTGTGGCTCACATATCCGAATACTTGTTTGGCAACGCAATGGCGATAGTAATTCGACCAACCCCTGAGTTTCGGATTTATCAACTTGATTAGATCGTTAACGGGGGTAGTTGCGTGCTTTTTAATGAGTTCGCGCAAGTTACTCAGAAATATTAACGTGTTAGATTTGCTCGGTTTAATGAGCAGTTTTCCTTTGTACTTCCTATGGTTAAAGCCTAGGAAGTCAAAACCACGGCTAATGTGGGTAATGTGCGTTTTCTCTTCGGAGAGCGTTAAGCCTCTATGTGCTAAGAAGTCAGCAATCAACGGTTTGATATCGTTCTCCAGCACGTCCTTTGAAGTGCATGTGACTACGAAATCATCGGCGTATCCTATAAAGTTGGCTCTCGCCCCATTTTTAAGTGCGGTGGACTTAATGCGTTGCTCAAGACCTGCAAGAGTCATCAGCATCAAGGTTGGAGATATGATCCCGCCTTGTGGTGTTCCCTCGTCAGTGCGATAGAACAGCCCTTTGTCCATAAAACCAGACTTTAACCATTGTTCCAACATTCGTTTATCTACAGCTATATTATTCATAAGCCATTGATGCCCAATCTTGTCGAAACAGGCTTTGATATCTCCCTCAAGAACCCATTGCGCGGATTGCTTTTTACTCAAACAGAGAAAACACTGAGCAATAGCATCAGCAGTGCTTCTATTGCGCCGAAATCCGTAGCTATTTGGGTCAGCAAGTGTTTCTGACACAGGCTCTAGTGCAAGAAGGTGAAGCGCTTGTAGCGCTCTATCGACCATGCACGGGATACCCAAAGGTCTGAGCTTGCCGTTTTTCTTAGGGATGTAGATACGCTTGAGCGGTTTGGCTTGATAAGCCTTTCTGCTCAATTGATTGACTGCTTTCATGCGGCGCGTATCCGTATTCCAGATGACGCCGTCTATTCCGGGCGTTTTACTGCCTTTGTTTTGTGATACTCGCTTAACAGCAAGAAGTTTTGCCGAATGCGAGTGAGTCAGTATCCACTGCAACGCTTTCGCTTTGCTGTGTTTACCTTCTCTTGTTGCTTTTGCAATACGCATCTGAAGCTTTAAAACGTGCGACTCAACAGTTTTCCAATTTATGGATTGCCATTGAGCACTGTCAGGGGAGGCACTAATCTCTTTTGAAATCATCATTTGCGTTTCTCCTTGAATAAAGTTCTTCAAATTCTCTTGCAACGGAAGACCAGTCGGAAGTCAGCTCACTTTCGTGCCAGACAGACGTCTGTATCTGCATCATTACAATCCAGCCTTTGCTTTCTCCAACATCCTCTACCTGCATCACTATCGGCTATATAAGCTTTCCCAAAGGGAGTGATACAGGCTTACCGTGTTCCGTATGTTGCGCAATGTCAGGTTAGATGCCCGCTATAGTGCGGAGAGTTCAGTGATCACGAAAGAGCATGGGGCAATCTCTTTCCGACTCTCGTGCCTTTTGGCTACAGCGTATTAACCACTTCCGCTGTTTCATCGTATAACGCACCTTACGCGGATTCACTTATGTTCATCATACTGACTGCCTAGCACTCACCCGATTTGTGGTTATCAGGAGGATCGTCCTCTCACGATTAAGATCCCGATTGGCGCATACCAACCTTCGTTACATTGTCAGAGCCGCTACTTTATTCAGGCTCCTAGGATCATCTGGTGATACAGATGGTTCACTCATTAAGCGGTGAACAGCGCTTCATACGACTTCACGTCGCACGCCCCAAAACGAGTTAACGTAAATGCTCTAAGGGCAGCTTTGAGCGAGGAGCGGACACTGAAAAGTTAAATTTATTATTACTTCTTTGAGTAAGAGCCTAATTCTGTTCGATAACATTATTAAACGCCGCTTTGGGGAAAAATAACATGCTTAATATCTCGCTATTTTAATTACTTGTTTACAAAGGAAATTATTGGTGAAATTATCGGGGTATGTAATATACGCCGTTTTGGTGTGTTATAAACCACCAAAACGGTGTTCAATAAGCTGTTAGCCATTAATTCATACGTACGGAGTTTATATGCTTACCCATTCCTTCGAAGACCTGACTCAAACGTTTAGAGTTCTGCTTGAATCGAATCAAAGATTAAAACAATTAATTGATATTGATAGAGCAGAAGCCGTGGGTACTGTGGAAACTGCAATTAACGCAAAATTAAATGCATTCCATAATTTATATGATTTGATGGCGCAAGAATTAGGAAAGCCAGTAGATTGGTATTCAGTCCCTGAACTTTGCATAATTCTGGCAATTCGCAATGCTCGCCACCATAACAAAGCAAACAGAATTAGAAGTTTATGGAACTACCATAATCAAGTTTGTGAAAAGCCTACAAACAAAAAGAAGTATCTATACGTAAATTCTGTTGTACCTGAAGAGGAAGAAGGTGGAGGGTACTTTGATATACCTCTATCTTGGTCTGATTTAGACGATTTGTTAACTTTGCCACGAAATGAATCAAGATTGAGAGCTAATGCTAGAGATCTAATTCGTAACTATTTAAATGCAGATAAATTTGAAGAAGAGGCAAAATCTTTAGGTTTCAGTAAATCTCAAATATTTTTCAACTTTGTGCCTTTGTCTCTGAATGCAGGAATTGCATTGCACCCATTTGTGAAAGAGCATGTGACACCTGATTCAGTAGAGTCTGAATTTTTTTTACAGCACTTTGAAAATACAGCCTCAGCACTGACTAAAGAACACGACTATCAAGAGTTCACATTTTCACTACCAGAGTAAATGGCTAACAAGAGTCTAAGGTTACGACAGTCCGCAAATGGCACAAAGCCGTCCTTCAGCTCTAACTCACTACTGTCCAAAAACGAGCTTGTCCGGCCATCTGCTTCTGGCTCATAGCTGCCTGCCAGATAAAGTTCAAACCTATTTATCGGAATTGTAAGATCAAATATGAGCTACTACAACTTACAAGAAAGGCATTTCCTCTCTTCATGGTCGGCCAAGGGGTTGCCGGAGAATGGGCTCTCCGGCGGTATCGGTCTTCTTGATGATATCAACAACAGGCCATTTGTGCTAAGACGCAGGGGATGATGTGGATTGCCCAGAAAGCAGTCCCTTGGCAATCTCCATCGCGTCCTCGTGCGACGAGGCAAGCATTAACGGGTAGCCCCAGAACTTGGCGAAAAGCATTGCAAACGCCTTGATGGCAAGACGTTTGGCTTGGCTGGGTTCAATCAGAATCATGGCCAGAACCAGCTCGCGTAATTCCGCCTTGTGCTCTTTCAACCAAAACGCAGTGCGTCTTTTGTCTTCCGGTGAGTGCGCATGGTCTTCAGCAGGTGCGGTATCGGTCAATATCACGAAGGGTTCGCCGCGCTGCAAATTGGCCTCGAATGCTTCAAAGTCCTTCTCGTGGTCATGTTCCGGCTCATGCGAAAAGCTCATCCAGACGAAGGGGAAGTTTGTGCTATTCATCGACATTTTGTACTCCTTTGCTTTTGAGTTGACGCCAGGTGGTCACAATAGCAAGGACACCGGGCAAGGTGATGAAAAAAACGGCGGAGAAAGCAACGTACCAACCGTCGCGAACCCCATCGGCGATCCCGCCGAGAGTATTTAGGACAACCATCAGACTACCGAGAACCAGCGCTACCCACAGCGCCTTGCGGGTTCCGATCAGCGCAATAAGCACGGTGATGATCCAACAACCATAAAATGTGGGGAATACCCACAGTACGTTGGGCTCAAACGTCATCGTCGGCGTTACTCCATGTGCTCTCACAAAGCCGTTGACGTAAAAGAACAACTGGAAGGTGACAAAAAGCACGGCACCCACGCAGGTGGTCAGCCAAAATAGGGCAACCCTGTTCTGTTGTTGGGGAGCTGTAGGGTAGCGTTGGTATAGATTAGATGGGGATGACATAGTTTTCTCTCTTATTAAGTTAGGTATTAGCAAGAGCGAATGTGCTATAAAGGCCACACTCACAACTTGTAGTTCAGTGTTAACATAACGTTGCGCGGTGCGCCGTAGCTTACGGTGTCGAAGTCTCCCTTCTGTAGCGCATACTTCTTGTCGAAAAGATTGTTAAGGTTGATTGACAGATCGAACTTCTGGGTGATGTCGTAACGTCCCATCAGTGATACCAAAGCATAGGAACCCTGTTCCCCACCCAATGTGCTCGTCCCGGTATTGGGCGTTTGGTAGAAGCGGCTTTGCCATTTAATCCCGCCACCGAGCGTCAATGAGTGCCAGTCTCCGGGCAACTGGTAGGTATTGAAAAGTTGGGCCGTAGTGCGCGGTAGTTTTGAATTCAGACGCACGCCATCGCCATCTTCCGCTGTGAAATGAGTGATACCTGCGTAGATGTTCCAACCTAGTGCCAGCTCACCCTGCAAGTCCAACTCGATTCCCCGTGATTTCGTTCCATCAGCGCCCTTATAAGCTTGGGCACCGCCAGGGGTATAACTTCCGGCGACCACCTGCGCCGCGTTGTTCAGTTTGGTGTCGAACAAGGCCACCGACGCATTCAGACGCCCATCCATGTAAGCACCTTTGAGGCCGATTTCCTTGGTTTTTCCCTTTGACGGCGTGAGCACATTGCCGCTGCTGTCGCGATAGTCGGTTTGCGGATTGAATATGCTCGTGTAGCTGACGTAGCTCGAATAGGTTTTGTTAATGTCGTAGACCAAGCCTGCATACGGGGTGAATTCACCGCTCTTTTTGTAGTGCAATGAGGTACCACTGACGTCGTCGATTTCGTAGTTACTGAAGCGGCCGCCGATAATGAGTTTTAGCGGATCGGCCAGCGAAAACCGGGCTGCGCTATAAATACCGCTCTGCTTGACTCGGGTATGGGTCGGTACCGAAGCCATGGTCTCGAAGTCAGGTCGGGGATGGGCTGGACTCAAGTCATAGACATTGACTGCTGCAGTGCTGACATAGAATGGTGAAATATCCGCTTGGCGAGATGTGCGGCGTGAACTTGTCGCCCCCACCACTAAATCGTGTTTGCGCCCCTGCAATTCGAAGGGGCCGCTTGCCATCACATCGAAGGTATTTTGACGACTGCGACCGCCGGATGCCAGCGCGACCGGATAGGCCCCGTAAGGAAAAAAGCCTAGGCCTGTCTCACGATCGGGGCGGCCGACCAGACCAAGCAATTCGGCATCGAATTCTGTGCGGTACTGGTTAGCGGTGGCTTTAATATTCCAGCCATTATCGAAGACATGCGCTATCTCGGCAAACGCCGTCTTGAGGGTGTTGTCCCAGTGGCTCCACTCTTGCGCATAGTTCTTGCCGCGAGAATACTCCGCCTGTGTACCGTCGCTAAACCATAACGGCAAACCACCCCAGGTCGCCCCCTTCGGCATGATGCTCTGATAGTCATAACCTAGGCTCAACGTGGTGTCCTTGGTTAGATCCGCCTCGATGATACCGTAGAACCCTTTCCGCTCCGGCTTGTAGTCGTCGAGATACGAATGTCCGTCTTGATACGTTCCCACGATACGGGCGCGAATACGACCATCTTCGGCCAACGGCATCGATAGGTCGGTCAAGCCCCAATAAGTGTCCCAGCTTCCCGCACCAATTGAGGCGGCTGCCGAGAAGTCACGGGTTGGGCGTTTGCGCACCAGGTTGATGGCGGCCGAGGGATTGCCGGTGCCCGTCAGCAAACCGGAGCCACCGCGCACGACTTCGACCCGCTCGTAGAACGCGGTATTGAGCGAACCAATGCCGCTGCCATTGACGACATCGCCGACGGCGATGGGAATACCGTCGTACTGAACGTTGTTGATCAAGAACCCGCGAGAATAGAAACTCGTGCGCTCACTGTCGGACTGGTTCAACGTGATGCCCGTGGTGTTGTCCAGCACATCCTGCACTGAATTCAACTGTTGATCATCTATGCGCTGGCGCGTGATCACCGTTACTGCATTTGGCGTTTCCTGCAGCGACAGCGGCAGGCCCGTCGCCGCTGCAGTCTCACCCATGGTGTAGGCGTTAGTACCTTCACCTATTACCGTTATAATTGGCATGTTTACCGTTTTCTTAGACGTTTTATCCCCATCCTTGTTTTGTAGTTGCCCTGATTCACTGGCGCATACGCTCTGAGTGCTGATGAGGACTATCGCCGCAACAACAGAGCTAAGTACGGTGCTGGGTGTGCTCTTCTCAATTTCCCCACGAAGCTTCCTTATAGTTTTGCTATAACTCATTTAATAATACTCATTTTCAATTAGAGGCTTTATTTAATAATAAAATTGCCTGGGTGTAATGGTGTAATTAGGCCTGATTGTTATTCATTTCGGCCAAATATATTTGCCTCACTGTTTTTGGCCTTACTGAAAAATGAATTGACTTGATTTCGCCATGTGGAATCCCCATCGTGCAGGTCGATTGTGCTTTCTTCTGGTCTGCTATTCTTCAACCCAGCGTGCTTGGTTTGCCAAATATGGAATCCGTGATTAATACAGAAAAGGTCTATCCTGCCAGACACCGATATCAAAACCACGGATTCGCTCTGATTTTGATAGCGGAATTTTAGGCATTAGTGTCTTATAGAGACTTCGCAGCAGCTCCAGCAAGGTAGCCGTGGGGATATTAATTCTGTGAGGGGTTACTGATTGCACCGATGCCAGTGGGCTGTCCATCATTCACCATTGACGAAAGCATGGGAACGGTGCTGGCGGGAACTCCTATCAGGTTATGTCAGAAAGCACAATGCCTGGCACAGCAGTCGTTTCCGCGTTGCTCATTCGTTCTGAGATGTATCGAGCAGGTGGTTTACCGACGGCCTTGCGGAACATGGTGACGAAGCCGCTGGCATTTTCGTAACCCAACTCCAACGCAACTGTCTGCACGCTTTCGCCTTTGCTCAGACGTTGAAGTGCAAGGATCACATGCAGTTGTCGACGCCAACGTCCGAAGCTCATGCCGATTTCGTTCAGCAGCAACCGACTCATATTGCGTTCACTCATACCGATGCGGGTAGCCCAGTCCCCCTTCAATGTTTTGTCTGAAGGGCTGGCCAGTAGCATCTCGGCGAGCTGACGTAATCGCGGATCGCGCGGCATAGGTAGATGGAGGTTTTCTACCGGAGCTGCCGCCAACTCATCCAATAACGTAGCGATCAGCCGCTCTTCCCGGCTCCCGAGTTCATACAATTTGGGAAAGCCAGCCACCTTGAGCAACAATTCACGTAGCAGCGGTGATACTGCAATCGTGCAGCAGGTTTTTGGCAGATCCGGTGTGGCATCAGGCTCGACGAACAGGCAATAACATTCCGTTTCACCCGTGCCTCGGGATGAATGGGGCAAGTTTCCCGGTATCCATACTGCACATTGCGGTGGCACAATCCAGACTCCGTCTTCAATTTCGCAGTTGAGAATACCGCGAACGGAGTAAATCAGTTGCGCCTTGTGATGCTGATGACGGGCTTGTTCCCAGCCCTTTGTTACCGATGTAGCGCTCAGAGCAACCACAGGTCGGGGGATGTCATCAATGTCTCGGGCTGTGCTCAGATCGGTGGTTGTAATATTAGACATAGTCAGTTCTGAACCTTGGTTCAACGATGAGAAGGGGATAAATTTTGACCGAATTGAAAAGTATTATGGAGTAATAATGCAATGAGGTCCAACTACGCATAGGAATTTTAGGATTAACTATGCAATCTGTGCCGCCAGTACTGCCCGTCGGAGCATGTAGCGACATCTAAAATTTAGACAAACCTATAAAAAATAGACAAACTCCGATTTGTCTATTTTTTGGCCTTTTCATCCTTGCTAAAAAGTCCAATGACGAATCAGGGGCCAATTTAAGCTCATGTATTATTTTTAAGCTGAGCCCAACCGAAAGCCAGCCTTAATAATAAATAACCCTAGTAAATATAAAATGGCAATGCGTGTAGCTTTGTCTGTCACAAATTGTTCATCATAAAAATTGTCTGCTTTTTGTAAAAAAAAGCTCTTTAAGAGTGTTCAGTCATTTAATAACTATATTAGTAACACGGAACTTTTATGAATACTCTATTAAAGAAAAGTATACTCTCAAGCGCTATTTTTTCGGCGTTAAGCACTGCTCCACAAGTTGCAGCTCAAGCTAATGAGCAATTAACTGATATGGAAGTGATACAAGTCACTTCTTTCAGACGCTCTCTTATCAAAGCAAAAGATATGAAAAGAGAGGCAATTATTGCTAGGGACTCAATTTTGGCAGAGGATATTGCAGATTTCCCTGATTTGAACTTAGCAGATGCGCTTCAACGCGTACCCGGAGTAACTATTACTCGTGAAGCTGGTGAGGGGAGGCAGATATCTTTACGTGGTCTCGGCCCTGATTTTACTCGAGTACAAGTAAATGGCATGGAGGCTATGGGAACATCATCATCGCCAATGGATGCAAAAGGTGGTGTAAGCCGAACGCGTGGTTTTGATTTTAATGTGTTCGCAGCAGAACTGTTCAACCGTATCGATGTTAATAAAACATTTTCTGCTGAACAAGAAGAAGGTGGTATAGGTGGTACTGTAGGTTTGTATTCAGCTAAACCATTTGATTATGATGGGGCTAAAGGAGCGATTTCAGTTAATGGCGGTTATAACGACAACAGCGAAGAAACAGACCCTCGTTTTGCCGGTTTACTTTCAAATACTTGGGGTGATTTCGGTGCATTAGCTTCAGTAGCTTACAGTGAGCGATCAACAACTGAGTTCGGTACAAATACAACTCGTTGGCGTAAAGAAGGTGGGAAGTCAGCGGCAGATGAAAGTAATACTGAACTTCAAGCTGAATTGGATTCTGGAGAACTTTGGTTCCCAAGAGGCCATAGGTACTCTTTATGGAACAATAATCAAAAAAGATTGGGTGTTACAGCTGCTCTTCAATTTAAACCAAGTGATGACTTAAGTTTAACTCTCGATGTTTTACATGCAAAATTAGAAAACGAGCAAAATGAACATCACTCCGCAGTAAAAGATAATAAAACAGTTAAAGATTTGCAGTGGATTGATAATGATGGGCAAAAGGAAGTTATCTATGCAAGTTATGCGGATGCAACGTGGCGTAATGAAAATTCAGCAAGATATAACGAATCTGTATTTGATCAATATACACTAACTCTGGATTGGTCATTAAATGATGAGCTGAGCATGAAGGCGCTTGTTGGCACGAGTTCTTCCGATTTTAATCAACCACGAGTTCAAAAGTCTAATATTCATGCAAAACGTAAAGTTGACATTATTACTGATTTTACCCAAGACAGATTTTATGGCCTTAGTTACTCGCCGAATTTTGATCCGACGAGTCGAGATCATTTTGAGATAAAGGACATTTATCTTCAAGAAAACTACATAACGAACGATTTTGATACGGCTAAAGTTGATTTCACTTATTTAGTGGGTGACTCAGGGACATTAAAATTTGGGTTAAATTACAAGAAGTTTGAAAATAGTGCGTATCAGCTTACACAAAGTAATGCGCAAAATATTGCTAGTCAGAACAATGGTATCCTTGCTTTAGATGATAGTCTTGTAAACGTGTTCACTCAGCATCCAGAACATCAATGGGTACAAGGTGACTTAAAAGCATTACTCGATTTTTATGACCTATCTGATTATAAAATTGACGCTTCAGATCTTACTGAAAATAAAAAATCTCCAGTGAGTGAAACAACTCAAGCAGTTTATGCGGAGTATCAATTTGAAAGTTCACTTGCTGGTAAGCCTTTACATGTGAGCACTGGTTTACGTTACTTTGATACAGAAATTCAAGCCTCGGGTGTTTCAAATGGTATCGATATTGAATCGACTAGAAATTACTCTGATGTATTACCTACCTTGAACATGGTTTATGAGTTAGATGAAGATATTTTATGGCGTTTTTCTGCTAGCAAAAATATCACCCGTCCTTCGTTAGGCGCGTTAAGTTATAACGCAACTGTTTCTCAAACCTCCGGTGAAGCGATTACTAGCGTTAACATGGGTAATCCTGAACTTGAGCCGTTTGAGTCAATTAGTTTTGATACCTCGTTTGAATGGTACTTTGAGGATGTTGGGTACGCATCAGCTGCGTTTTATTACAAAGATATTGATAACTTTATTGTAAGCACTACAACTGAGGTCGTTTATTCATCATTAGGTTTACCTGAAGAGTTGCTACCAGCGGATAAATCAATGGATAGTATCTTCTATCTGCAACGACCTGAAAATATGGATTCATCAAAAATTAAAGGTGCTGAACTTGCCTTTTCAAGAGACTTTGATTTTTTAAGTGCTCCGTTCAGCAATCTGGGTGTCGTTGCAAACTACACGTATGCAGATGGTGAAGCTTTATATCGTGATATTTATGGTGTTGAGGGTAATAACCAAACTAAGCCATTCACTGGCTTATCTAAAAATAGCTATAACTTTACTCTTTATTATGAAGTTGATTCATGGGGAGCGAGAGTGTCAGCAGCATATCGTAGCCCTTATATTTCAGGAGCGTCATCAAGTGGCGATCAAGACGAAAGTGGTTTCCACAGTACAACGTATATTGATTTCTCAGCATTTTATCAGTTAACAGATAGTGTGAAGTTAAGTTTTGAAGGTATTAACCTGACAAATGAGCGAGAAGTTTTCTATAGCGACTCACATGACAGAGCATATAACACGACTACAAGTGGACGTACTTATATGCTCGGCTTCACAGCTGAATTTTAACTTTATTTGAAAGCCACAAAGGGGTTGCTTTGTGGCTTTACTGGGATTCGGTAATGAGTAATAAATATACTATTTTTTTTGTGGTTTTTATTTCAAGCTGTTCAACTAACTCTCCTAAAAGTTCGGATGAAGAATTTATCATTCCAGAGGGGGAAAGGACTTGGTTAGCAGGTGACCATCACGTTCACGGTAAGTACAGTGCAAAATGGAACTTAGAAACAACACCTCCAACTCCAATTCTCTTTGGCGATGCACATTATTTTACTGCGCTAAATGCAGCAATGGCAAAAATGCATGGTTTAGACTGGATGGTGACGACAGATCATGGTGGCCCTGGACACAGTAAACTTAATTTTGAGCAAGCATATCCAGAGTTACTTGATTCACGAAAAGCTATTCCACAAGTGTTACAGTTTTATGGAATGGAGTTTGACATGCCATCTGCTCGCCATGGCAGTTTAATTATTCCAAAAAGTGATAAAGAGGCTGAGCAACTATATCAAATAGAAAGTAAATTTAATCGTCGTGAAGTATCACCAAATGAATATTTAAGAGGTACGCAAGCGTTTATGATTAAAGCGCTTGAGCATATGCAAGCAATGTCACCTAAACCTATCCTAGCTGTAAATCATCCTGCACGGCAAGCTCCACGGTTGAATACTTTTACTAAAGTAACTCCCAAAAAAATGCGTGAATGGCAGGATGCTGCACCTAATGTTATTACTGGAATGACTGCTATTCCGGGTCATCAAGCAGCAAGTTTGAATCCTGATGGTTCGATTGACTCTACAGCCGAACGTGCAGAGTATTATGGCTATCCCACTCATGGTGGAACGGATCAAATGTCTGCGATTGTAGGCGGCGTTTGGGACAGTTTTTTGGGTGAAGGTCGCAAGTGGAGTGTCACAGCCGTTTCTGATAGCCATGCACATTATACTGAAGGGCGCACAGATTTTTGGCCAGGCGAGTATGCAAAAACCTATGTATACGCTAAAAAGGATTACTCAAGCGTACTGGAGGCATTTAGAGCCGGAAAGGTTTTTATAACTACAGGGGATCTTATTGATAGCTTGTTCGTCTTTGTTTCACAAGGGGAACGAAAGGCACAAATTGGAGAGTCGCTAACAAATAAAAACTCAGATCCTCTTGTTGTAACTATTGCATTTAAAACACCAAAACATAAAAACTTTAATGGTGACTCACCTCGTGTTGTAAGAGTGGATTTAATTTATGGTGAGGTATTAATTGACAAAAAGTTTATTGAACAAAATATTAATCCAACCACAAAAGTGGTGAAACGTTTTTATTCAAAGGACTGGAAAGATAAGCAAGGCTATAAAGTGATGACTTTTACTTTACCTGCGAATACTAAAAAGGGTTATATCAGGGTTAGAGGAACTAATCTTCTTAATGAGTTAGAACCCGAAGTAGACCAAAAAGGTGAAAATCCTTGGGGGGATTTATGGTTTTACAGTAATCCTGTGTACATTAAATAACTCATGAAATTAGAAACTTATAAACGACAATACAATTGTAATAATACTGTTGTATTGTCGGGCGCAAACCCTCAAAGTGTAACTACAATGCCTGAAGTTGAAGAGCCGAGTGAGCAGCAGTGTCTTTTAGAAAGTAGTCAATTAAGAAGGTACTTATCACGAAGAGCACAATGTTCAGAAGAAGCTGCGGATATTTATCAAGAATCAGTTGTCAGAGTGTTAGAGCAAGCGAAGAAAAGCCCTATTTCTAATCCCATAGCTTATGCTATCAGTATTGCTAAAAACCTTTTGACTCAACGAAAATTAAACCATGAAGAAGGAATTGAAGAAGCTTCAACTACGCAAACGAATCCAGAACTAAATTTACAAAGAACACAAAAGCTAGAGTTAATTTATCAAGCGTTAGAAAAAATGCCTGAGCAACGCCGACGTGTTTTTGAGTTAAGAAGGTTAAACGGAGAAAGTAGAGAGTCAATCGCGAATCAACTGAATATATCATCAGAAACTGTGACTCGTCATATATCAAGAGCCATGGCCGATATTCAGCGCTACCTAGATGAAAAGACAAAATAAATGCCTATAAAAGATATTCCAAAAATGAATGATCATGTGTACCAAGAAGCTGCTTCATGGATTGATGTGCTTGCAGATAGAAAACTTGATGATCTACAAAAACGTCGTTTTATTAAGTGGCTTAATACCTCACCGCAAAATAGGCAGACTTTTGAATCTATGTTAGCAACTTGGCAAGATCCTGATATTGAGAATGCTTTTAAGAGGTTAAATACAAAACGTATAAAGCCTAAATTCTATTTTAGTGTAATGGCTGCTTCATTTTGTTGTGCTTTAGTTATGACCTTTGCTCTATATTTTTACCAAAGCGAGCAGCAAGAAGAAAGCTATGTTTTAACTGCTAAACACCAATCTGCAAATTATAAATTGTCAGATGGTAGTCAATTAGAGCTTCAAACATCTAGCGAAATTAAAGTCGATTACTCATCATCAAGGCGTGGACTTTTACTTAAAGATGGACAAGCCTATTTTTCTGTCGCAAAAGATAAAAGCCGTCCGTTTATTGTGTCTACTGACTTCGGAGATATAAAAGCAGTAGGAACACAATTTAATATTGATACAAACCAATTCTTTGCTGAATTAACGGTGTATGAAGGGATCGTTGAAGTGAAGAATAATTCAACTGGTCGTCACACGTTAGTAAAAACAGGAGAGAGGGTGCGTATTAAAGCTGAAATAACGAGTGAGATAAGTAAGGTGGATTTAACTAACTTCGTTGATTGGCGTTCTGGTTGGATTGAGATCTCAGATCAAAATTTAGCGTATTTAGTAGAGCACTTAAATAGATATAGTAAAAAGAAAATAGTTTTAAAAACTACGCAGCTTATGGATCAGAAAGTTGCGGGCCGTTTTAGATTAGACGATACAGATCAAGTTGTAGATATGTTGAGTCAAATGTACTCGCTAAATATTGTTGAAAATAATGATTACCTAATTTTGACACCATGAGATTATGCTAAAAAAACATAGGATTTTGGGGTTGTTATTGCTATCGAACGGAGCAATTGCGGCTCAACAAATCCAGTTTGACGTTATTTTCGAGCAACAATCTTTAGAGCAAGCTTTAAATTTGTTTTCTCGCACTGTTGAACAGACAATTTTATATGATCCTAAGCTTATTAAAGACTATAAATCGTCACCTATTGAGGGGCTTTTTACTGCTCAACAGTTAATTTCTAAGTTGCTTGCAGAAACACCACTTTGTGCACGAGAAATCAATTCGGGTTGGGTGTTGTCAACTTGCCCAAAACAAGTTGAGCCTCTTACCTCTTCGAGGCCTGTGTTAAAAAAAAATTTATCACTTCAAAGTTTGCCTGTCTCGGAAGAAATCGTTGTTATGGGTTTTCGTGATTCTCTTAGAAAGGCTAGCGAGTTAAAGAGATTAGCAATGATTACTCAGGATACAATATTGGCAGAAGATATTGCCGATTTTCCAGACTTAAATTTAGCTGATTCTTTACAACGAGTATCAGGAGTTACTATTACACGAGAGGCTGGCGAGGGGAGGCAAATTTCTCTTAGAGGCTTAGGTCCTGATTTCACAAAAGTAACCATAAATGGTATTGAGGCTCTAGGAATGACTTCATCTCCAATGGATGCTAGAGGTGCCGTATCACGCAGTAGAGCGTTTGACTTTAACTTGTTTTCAGCCGAATTGTTTAGCCAAGTTGATGTAAAAAAATCTTATGAAGCTTCCATGGCTGAGGGGGGAATTGGTGGGAATGTTGCATTAAAAACTCCTTTGCCTTTTGATTTTAAAAAATCAGAGAGTGTTATTTCATATAAACACGGTTTTAACTCAATTAACCAGCAATCAGATCCTCGAGTTTCTATGATGTATTCAGGATTATGGGGTAATTGGGGAGCACTACTTTTAACTACTTACTCAGAACGAAGTGCTACAGAGTATGGAACAAACACTACCCGTTGGAGGCAAGAAAAAAAACAGTATGTTGGTGAGTTAGCTCAACAGCAAGAGCATCTGGATAACTTAGGGCTATGGTACCCAAGAGGGCATCGATATTCCTTATGGAATAATAATCAAAAAAGGTTGGGGGTTGATGTTGCACTTCAATTTAAGCCTAATAGTAAATTAGAAACGGTAATAAACCTACTGTATAACTCGCTTAAAAACGATTTAGATGAGCATCACCTAGCGGTTAAAAATAATAAACGGGTATTAAACGTAATTTGGGAAGAAAGAAATACTGCGAATGAAGTTATTTATGCTGAATATCCAGATGCATCGTGGAGAGTAGAAAGCCGTAAAGACTTTAATGAATCAGTATTCAAGCAATTTTCTATTGATACTCACTACGTTTTAAAGAATGATCTGAGCTTAAATTTTGTCATAGGTGCAAATGATTCTGACTACCAGCAACCAAAATTAAATAAAGTAAATATTATTGCGGATGATCTTAAAATCATTACTGACTTTAGGCAAGATGCTTTTTATGGCAATAGTTATTCACCCCACTTTGATACAACTAATCCATCTAAATTTAAAGTAAAAGATCTCTATTTCCAAGAAAACTATGTTGAAACAAATGTATTTAATTCTAAATTAGAACTTATTTACGACTTGAGTCAAGAAACTGAACTGCAGCTAGGCTTAACCCACAGTACTTTAAAAAACTCAGGGCATGATCGCGTCTTTTCTTATTACCCTTCTGTTGAAATAAAAGAAAACGCAGGTGGTTTATTAATCTCAAATAATAATTCGAAGCTGTTTAGTCAACACCCAGATTCGGAATGGGTGGAAGCCGACATTAGCGAAGTTCAATCTTATTATGGCTTAGAGTCTCTTACGTTAAGCTCTGAATTTGTTATACCCTCAACAAACTTTAACTTGGAAGAGAAAACAAATGCTTTTTATGCTCTATTAAAATCTGAAAATGACACTTGTATTTATCCAATAAACTACCAAATAGGTCTACGTTGGTTTCAAACAGATTTAAGATCTATCGGGTTGTCAAAAGGATACCTGACTCAACGCGATAAAAGTTACTCAAAATGGCTACCTAGCTTTAACTTAGTTTGGGACTTTGCGGATGATATGTTGTTTCGCTTTGGAACAAGTAAAAATATTACACGGCCTTCGCTATCCGATTTGTCTTATTCTGCGAGTGTTTCTCAAGCATCAAGGGCGGAAGGTGAAGTAGGGAATGTTTCAATTGGAAACCCTGAACTAAAACCATTTGAGTCAATGAATATTGACTCATCCTACGAATGGTATTTTAAAAACCAAGGTCTTTTCTCATTTTCATTGTTTTATAAGAATATTAATAACTTTGTTATTGAGCAAGCCGAGTTGATTAAATACAGTGAACTAGGACTACCAGCTTCATTATTACAAAGTGGGGACTCTATTGATGACTTGTTTATTGTCTCAAAACCAGTTAACTCTGACTCATCTATTATAAAAGGCTTTGAAGTTTCGTTAATTAAAGACTTTGATTTCTTACCTTCACCATTTAGTAATTTTGGTATAAACGCTAACTTTACATGGGCAGACGGTGAGACTCTTTACCGTGATGTACAAGGATCAGGAAAGAATCAGCTAAAACCTTTTGCAGGCCTATCAAAACAAACTTATAACCTAACCTTATATTATGAAACAGATGATTGGGACGCGAGAATTTCTTCAGCTTACAGAAGTAACTATATACTTTCTTTGGAAGCTGGGAATACAGACCAAGATGAGTCAGGCTATCATTCCACAAATTATATTGATTTTTCAGCTAGGTATAAGCTTTCAGAGCAACTTGACTTTACTTTCGAAGGTTTAAACCTTACTGATGAAAGGCAAGAGCTCTATAGTGACTCAAATGATCGTGCATACAATACAACAAAAAGTGGGCGTAGTTTCTTTTTAGGATTAACTTATAGATTCGACAAATAAGTTAATACTATTTTAACCATTTCAAAGTATGCATTTGCCTTAGCGCCGTATTGTCTAGCGAGTAAACGATAATCAAAACGGACAAGTCTGAAATTAGTTTTAACTTAATTCAAATACAAAAAAGCCGTTGCTGCAATGCAACGGCTTTTTTGTTGGCGAATATATGGAGATGTTATCTTTCTGTTATCAAGTTCATACAAACACAATTTAGGTTAAATATTCACTAAATATAGATGGCGAAGCGATGGCTCGCCTTTTCGCAGAAAGTATCTACCATACAGATAAGAGAAACCTTGCGTGATACACGATTAATAGCGTTCTTACTTCACTTTTAATATTCGTAACTTCAGACTTTTTGATGATTATTTTGACACTCCAAGCCACTTCGACGCTGTTCTTTTGTTAGGCCCTTGAGTAAATATGCTACCAGCTTTTAAATCTTCAGCTGAGCTTATTAATATCCTAAATATCGAAATAGTTTGTTAGCAGTAATATCTTCAATAACAACAATAATTCAGAGGCAAAATATTTGGGGTTTGAAAATGATACATGGATATTATTCAGTTTTTTTAACTAATGGTTTCAATGCATAAAGCTATATAAAAATGCGATTTAAAAACAAATTACAGCATTTTTTACTTTGTTTAAAAAACACTCGCAAAAAAAGAAAAAAAGTATCTATACTAGAAACTGTATCGAGCTCAGATATTTCAAGGAGAAAGGAATGAATCGTTTAAGTCGAGTGGGAGCTATTATTTCAGTATTACTGCTTTCGGGACTGCCACAAGCATATGCTAGCGAAATAGATAGAACAGTGATACCTATAAGTAATGGGAAGTTTGAAGGAAAAATAGGCAAAACATTTGAAACTTCAAAACAGGATTATCCGCAGCCAATTCAGGCACCAAAAGGCGCACCTAATGTCGTAGTGATTTTACTTGACGACTTTGGCTTCGGCCACCCCAGCACCTTTGGGGGGCCAATACCGACCCCTTCAATCGATGAATTAGCTAATCAAGGTTTAAAGTTCAATCGTTTTCACACTACCGCGATTTGCTCACCAACTCGTGCCGCTTTACTGACAGGTAGAAACCATCATCAGGTTGCTTCAGGCACGATTACCGAGCTTTCAACAGGTTACCCTGGTTACCACAGTGTTTGGCCCGATGAAACAGCGACCGTTGCTGAGATATTAAAAAGTAATGGCTACAACACGGCTGCATGGGGTAAATGGCACAATACTCCTGATTGGGAGACAAGCCCTATAGGACCATTTGATCATTGGCCTACAGGACTGGGTTTGAGTATTTTTATGGTTTTCAAGGCGGCGAAACAAGTCAATGGGAGCCTCAATTATTTAGAAATACCACCCCTGTTGAGCCACCTAAAAAACCGGAAGAAGGGTATCACTTAACGGAAGATCTTGTTGATGATGCTATAAAATGGATAGGCCAACAAGAGTCTATCGATAGTGATAAACCATTCTTTATGTACTTTGCAACGGGTGCAACACACGCTCCTTTGCATGCGCCGCAGGAGTGGAATGATAAATTTAAAGGTAAGTTTGATCAGGGCTGGGATAAAGTCCGTGAAGAGACACTTGCACGACAAAAATCGCTTGGTGTAGTACCACAGAATACCAAGCTGACAAAACGACCTAAAGAAATTAAGTCGTGGGATTCTCTGTCTGCCAACGAGAAGAAGCTATTCAGTCGACACCAAGAAGTATTTGCGGGTTTTGCTGCACATACCGATTATCACGTAGGCCGGTTGCTTGATGCTATCTCACAATTACCCGATGCAGATAATACCATGATTATATTTATTGCTGGTGATAATGGCCCAAGTGCTGAAGGTAGTGCTACTGGTACGCTTAACAATATGATGACTCAGAATGGTATTGCTGACACTGTTGAAGGGCAGCTTGAAAAAATTGATGAACTCGGTGGGCCTCTTCACGAAAATCACTTTCCGGTTGGTTGGGCGTGGGCTGGCTCTTCACCATTCCAATGGATGAAACGAGTACCTTCACACTTCGGTGGTACGCGAAATGGGCTTGTTATTTCATGGCCTAACTATATTAAAGAGCATGGTGGCTTACGATCGCAATTTCATCATGTAATTGATATCGTGCCAACGATTTTAGATGCAGCACATATACCTGAGCCAAAAATAGTGAATGGAGTAGAGCAGACTCCAATTGCCGGTATAAGTATGTTGTATTCACTAAATGATAAAAATGCTGAAGGTAAGCGTAAGACTCAGTACTTTGAGACTGGTGGTCACCGTGCAATTTATCATGATGGTTGGGTTGCTGCCTCTTTCCACGGTGTGCCATGGGACTTAAGTGGCTCAGCTGGCTTTGGTAACGATAAGTGGGAGCTTTATAATATTGAAGAAGACTTTTCTGAGGCGGTAGATTTATCGAATAAATACCCAGATAGACTTAATAAGTTAATCTCTATTTTCGATCAAGAAGCAGAAAAATATAACGTCTATCCACTTGATGATCGTTTTGTTGAGCGTGCATCGAACCCTGAACGTCCAAGTGTGACCAAAGGGAAATCAAAATTCACTTATCTACCAGGTACTAGTCGCGTGCCAGAGGGTAGTGCACCTCCTGTATATGGTCGCTCTCACACAATTACTGCAACGTTTAATATGCCTAAAGATGGTGCAGAGGGTGTATTAGTAGCTGTAGGCGGTGGTAGTGCTGGTTATAGTCTATACATTGAAGATAATAAACCTGTCTATGTAATGAATTTCTTCAACGAGGATCACTATTACTTAAAATCTAAGGAGCCATTACCTGCGGGTGAGGTCACTTTGACACTTGATTATATTCAACAAGGTGAAGCTCCGAATGGTGGACAAGCGACTCTTTTAGTTAACGGTAAGAAGATTGCTACCGGTAAGATAGATAAAGTACCACCTGTTCGTTACTCAGCGACAGAAACGCTTGATATCGGAAAAGATCTCGGTTCCACTGTTTCACGAAGCTACTATGATAAAGCTCCTTTTGCTTTTACTGGCCAGCTTCACAAAGTGGAGTATGTACTGAAGTAGTTGTTCAACTTGCAAGCCCACATTAGTGGGCTTTGCTTTCCATCAGAATACTAACTTTTAAGCTCCCTACTTTTTAATAAGCAATCAACCTTTGTAACCTTTTCGGGTACAATCGTCAAATAACCTGTATTATGTATTCTTTGATTTTAGATGGTGAGAGCTCTTACTTAACCATCTGATTTTGTTGTTGAAAATTGAAGGTGAAAGAATGTTAAAAGGGAACTTTGCGCGCATTAACATGGCTTTGGCCTGTTTGCTTGTGTTAAATTTTGGGGTTGCTGGTGCTTCGGCTAATGGCGATACACCAATAGAGAGTGTGGTTGCTGATGCTAATTTCTTAGCGTGTTTACAAGAAAGTGGCTATGAAACGGTGGGTGAGGTGACAAAAATACATTGCAAAGATCGCGGTATTACTTCAGCCAAAGGGCTTGAGCATTTTAGTAATTTAATAAAACTAGTCCTCAGTAATGAAGGGGATAGCTTCATAGTTGGTGAAATTGGTGGCATTACAAGCAGACCTACCGATAAGAAAATGCCAAACCAACTGACCGAAATCGACATAAGCCACAACAGCCAGCTTTTCTTTGTTGATTTAAGCCAAAACAGCCTTGCGAATATCGATGTAAGTAAGAACGAAGAGTTAAAGACTTTAATGCTAAGTGGTAATAAGCTTTCAAAGGTGGATGTAAGCAACAACAGTAAACTTACATGGCTTGATCTTAATGACAATAAGCTGACTGGCGAATTGACGCTTTTTAACCCTGAACTGTATCAACTTTACCTGTCAGGCAATAAGCTCAAAAAAGTGAATTTACCGAGTGGTATCCGTAACCTTGAGCTTGCTAATAATCAGTTAAAAAACCTAGATTTAAGCAAGTTCAAGATGCTCAGCGAGCTAAACCTAGATGCCAACCAACTTAGCTCTTTAGACTTAAGCCATAATAAAAAGTTAACTGCACTTTACGCCGATAATAACCACTTAAGCGCTATCGACTTAACTGCAAATAACATGCTTCAAGTGCTCTATTTGTCGAATAACAAACTAAAAAATATTGATTTACGTGAACAAGAAAATTTAGTTGATATCAGCCTTTTTAATAATCCACTACAAAAAGTAGATGTTAGCAAAAGCGGTAACCTAGAGCTTATTGAACTCGATAATCGTGTTGAGTGCATAGGCATAGGCTGTGGAATGAGGTTTGATGGATACTAACGATGAGTTAGTGCGTTTCTAGGGGAAAGGAGCTTTCAGCCGACAGCTATCAGATTCAAAATAAAAAAGCTTTAAGCCATAAGTTTTAACTTAGATTGTAGCTGCATATAGTTAAAGCGAAATGCCGTAATGTAGGCGTGAAATTTATTTCGCGCGAAGAAGTTAGAGTAAAGTCAAATAGAAAGACCTGGCCCCATCTGTTTGTTAATATTTGCTGGTTGCTTAAAAAATTATGAAAAGGGAATAAATATGTTCTGCTGTAAAACACTCATCAAATTATTAATGAGCGTGTCTATTATTTTTGGTTCATCTTGTTATGCAAAGCAAGATGTTTATTTTGGTACAGGCTCAGTATCTGGTGATGGTATTTATCATTCGGTTTTAGATAAAAAAACAGGAAAGTTATCTGAGCCAGTTCTTGTTGCAAAAATCAAAGAGCCGAGCTTCTTAGCCAATCACCCAACTCTGAATGTATTATATGCAGCAGCGACAATAGACAAAACGCCTGTAGTAGCTGCATATAGCAAGCTAACTAACGGAAAACTTGCTTTGCTTAATCATGTTGAAATTGGTGACGGTAGTGGGGCACACATCGCTGTTCACCCTTCTGGACGTTTTTTATTAACAGCTCAGTATGGCGGGGGCTCTGTGGCGGTATTTGCACTTGCTGCTGACGGTAAAGTTATCAAACGTAGTCAGTTAATAGAGCATACTGGTGGCTCAAAAGTCGTTAAAGATCGCCAAAATAGCCCTCACCCTCATTGGGTTGGTTTTTCACCTGATGCAAAATTTGCCTTTGTTCCAGACTTAGGGTTGGATGCTGTAATGATCTATCGTGTAGCAGACAATGCAGCTGAATTAATCGGGCATGGACAAGCGGATACAATAGCAGGAGGCGGTCCAAGGCATATGCGTTTTTCTAAAAATGGTCAGTTCATTTATTTATTAAACGAGTTGGATTTAAGCATTTCTACTTTTACGTATGATGCACAAACTGGTCAAACTAAACGAGAGTTTGTAGTGCCTACGTTAGGCAAAGCAATTAAAGAGCAGGAAGACTTTAATTCAGCTTCAGAAATTCTGGTACATCCAACAGGTAAATATGTGTATTCAGCTAATCGCGGTCATGATTCTGTGAGTGTATTTGCAAGCGATGAGTCAACTGGCTCTTTAAGACTACTTGAAACAGAACATGTTCGTGGTGCGTTTCCTCGTAATATTAATATGGACCCTGAAGGAAAGTGGTTATTAGCGGCAGGTCAGCATTCTAATACTGTGGCTGTATTTAAGATTGAGCAAACAACAGGGTTACTTCAGTATAGAACCAACAGTACAGTAAATGTTCCTGAACCTACTTGCATCTTGTTTAATTAAAACATAAAGGGGTTTGGTGTTTCTTTTACCTAACCCCTTTATCAACCCAGAACTGACAATATGCTGTTAGCAGCTATTGAATCAAACTCACTTGTTTAACGTAGGTGTCAGTTTGCAAACCAAAGTGGCCGAGAACGTAGGTGTAGGTGGCATTTTCATTCCATAATCGGCTGCTGTGAATGCCGTACACATAGCAAGTGCCAGTTGAGCAGACGATTTGATCAGAGTAGCTTTTTATTGAATACACTTTGTCGCCTAATGCTTCACCATAAATACTGTTTAATAACGGGCTACCAACCGATAAGCCATAGTAGCCACAAGTGTTATTCCACACGTTGTATGGGTAAACACCACAACTTAATAGGCCCCGTGCGGCACCTGCAACACCTACAAAGGTATCAACATCTGATGCCATTGCTAACTTATAAATTTGCTGCGCTGCGAGTGTTACACCCATTGAATGGCCGATAATATCAATCTTACCTGTGCAAGATTGGTTGATTGCAGTAAGAATGGCGTTACGCACTGGTGTTTCTTCACTGCCATTATGATCGTTGCAGCTCGCGCAAGATTTAGATCCCCAATCTGGGGTGAAAATTTCACTGTCGGCATAACCTTTTCGCTTTAATTCATTAATTGTGTTACTCCAACTCGAAGGGGAGGCGGTATTTCCATGTACAAGTACAACATTATCTCTGCATGCTGCAAGAGCCGTTGTGCTCATACCTGCGCATAGCGTAATCATCGTCAATAGGCGTCTCATTGTGTATTCTCCTGTTTAACATTTAATTTACAATGTATGAAGTTTAAACAGGGCAGGATATAGTACTTTCGTGCAGCGGCACTATTTAGCATTGTGCAATGTATGAGTTTATATTTTACTAGCACTGTAGGCGTGAAATTTATTTCGCGCGATGAACAAAAGAGCTATCAGCTTTCAGCCGTCAGCTATCAGATTGAAAGTTAGCAAGTTAGAGAGAGTAGAGAGGAAAGCAACTCGAGTCTTGTCCTCACTTTTTTCTCCTAAAATCTAATAATTTGTACTTAAAAAACGCCCAAAAGTTAAATTATTGTAAATATTTTCTTGCTTTCGTACCTGTTTGGTCTATGTTTTTGGTCGGAGGTCACTCCTCCAACCTGATAGATAAGATTACAATCAACAGGAACACACATGAAAATAAAAACACTCTCACTAGTGCCAGCTTTAATGTTGGCAGCGGGTATCAGCCACAATGTCTTTGCTGCGCAAGGAGTCGCATTTGTGCACGGTACAGGCCAGCAAAGCGATGCGTATAATGACTATTGGACAGGCAGCTTTGTTGACACAGTTCGCCAAGGTTTGCCCAACAGTAGTAATTACACGGTCATTAATTGTGACTTTGATCAGTACATGTGGGCAGATGCTGCATCTGGCTGTTTAGCTGGGCAGCTCACTACATTTATCAATAATAAAAACATCACTGATTTAACCCTGATCACCCATTCTAATGGCGGTAATGTGGTGCGTTGGATTTTATCTAATCCAACATGGGATAGCCGTTATCCAAATATTATTAGCAAAGTAACGCGTACTATTGCACTGGCACCTTCAAGTGGTGGCACGCCTTTGGCTGATGCGGTTATTGCAGGTAATTCGTTCGAGCAAAGCTTAGGTTGGCTTTTGGGCTACGGCAGCGATGCAGTAAAACAACAGCAAGTATCTTGGATGGCGTCGTATAACGCACAATGGCTGAATGGCACTCCAAACCGCCCAAGTTTACCGTCTCGATTCGAAACTGTGGTGGGCAGTGATGTTGAATCAGCTGTATGGGATAGCGACAGCTATTGCGGTGGTTACCAAAACCAAGTGGGTCTTGAAGTAACACAAAACTGGTTAGACAGCTGCTCAGATGGCTTTTTAAATTGCAGTTTCTCAGTCGTTAGCTGGGGTAGTGTGGTTTACCGATAAATCACGGACCCAAGGCAGTGAGCCTTTGAGTCATCAGCAAAGTCGACGCAACTGCTTTGGCTTGCCAAACATGCTTAAAAATCGAATTTAGGAGCTAGCTATGATTAATAAGTTAACCACACTTACAGCTGCAATCATGCTTGTAAGCACAGCAGCACAAGCAAATGATCAAACGGTTTATCAGTTTCCTCAAGTTCAACCTGCGTTAGGCGCTCAGCTGCAAACACTTGAAAAAGACAGCGTTGAGTATTGGCAGAAGGTTTCGGGCAAGGAACTTAAGCGAGGTGTGCCAGTATTTGTAAACCAAGCTGATAACTTTATTCGTATCGCGCCAAAAGCACGTTTTGATAATGGTGAAGTATTTAAGCCTCATGGCTTACAGCTTGATAAGCTGTCGGTACGTGATGACAACTTTAGACAAATGCCAATGCAAACAATGGTTGCACAAGAGCAAATGGAAAATGCTGGGTTTAACGATGGTAGTGTTGGGTTAAAGCTTGGTCAGGTCAATGGCAAGGCAATGTTAAGAACAAGCCAAGCACTTAACGACAACGACACCTACTTGCTGCATGTGATTGAAAAGGGCTCGAGTAATGCTTTGCATGCTAAATCGCAGTTTAGAGTAAAAGATCATCAACAACGTGTCGCTATGCAGCTCAGTATGGGCAAAAAACGCTTTAAAGATAGCGATGTGCAGTTAACACTTTCAAGTCCAGATGGCGAAAAGCTTGATGTGCGTTACGAAAATGGTGAAGCCGTATTTAATTACCCACTTGAAACCTTAGGTGCAGTAAATGGTTACTATGAGCTTGAGGCTAGTGTAAATACTAAAGTGAATGGTCAAACTGTTAAACGATCTATAAAAATGCCATTTGTACACAGCATGCAAACCATCAGTATGGATAAAGCTAAAGTGACAGCGCTAGGCAACAATAAATATCAAGCCAAGGTGCCAGTGCAAGTGACCGACTCAGGCCGCTTTGCTATTCGTGCAACCTTAACTGGTAAAGGTGATAAAGGTGAACGCATTAAACTAGCAACGGTTGAAGTTGCAAAACAGATTGATAGTTATGGCAGTTTCACGATGCCTTTCGCGGTCACTAAAGCAGCCAAAGCCCCGTTCGAGCTGGTGGATATTGAGCTTACCGACCAAACGCGAATGTTAAAGTTTGCAGGGGAATAGAAGGGAGTTCTTATCGTATGTTGGGTGGAGCGAAGCGAAACCCAACAAGTTTGCGAGCTGCTAGGGGAAAGGCGAAAAAGTTGTAAGCTCTGATCCCGATTGTGCCTGCATATAGTTAAAGTGAAATACTCACCCGTAGGCGTGAAATTTATTTCGCGCGTAATCAATTCTGCTTTGCTCTATGTAGCGCGAAGCGCCTCGGTGTACTCTGTGGTTCAATATTTTTTGCACAAAGAGTAGAAAGTGAGAAGTGAATGAGTAACCCAACAAAACCATCAAATTTGTATTTAATAATACCTCTTAAGCGCAGCGCCTCTTTCCTCTTAGTGAAAACTATTTCTCTTTAGTTCATTTGCTTTGGGAAGTTAAAAATATGCTCAGTTTGAATTTGAACACAAACAAATATCTGTTTAGTTGGTTGTTTTTGTGTTTATTATAGAAATTAAACAATAATAAAGTTTGAGCTAATAAGCTCACCAAGGATGGTTATGCCAGATATGTATTTTGGAATGATCGCCAATCTAGGCGTTGTTCTATTACTCGTTTTAATTTTAAAAACACTCAATAAAGTTACAATAAACCTAACTTGGTTGCTTGGAACTCTTCTTATTCTATTTTGCTATTTCTTGGCCTTATTCAAAGGTAAAGAACTCATCTCACTGGATTTAGTCTTTTCAGATCTTAAATGGAATTGGTCAGGGAAAATAGTCGCTATTACTGTTTGGGCCTTAGTTTTAGCTTCATTAGCCGCTTTTAAAAGTGACTTTAAAATCAAGGAGGCAGGTTTTACTTTTAGTCAGAATGAAGGCTCTATAAAGCCAGCAATGCTTGTTTTAAGTTTGTTTATAGCATTGCAAGTTATTGTAACGCTTAGCCTAGGCGATGGACCAAATTACGACTTTGAAACATTACTCTATCAAGCTCTTATCCCAGGACTCGATGAAGAGCCAATGTTTAGAGGTGTTTTACTATTTTGTTTTTCATTGGCTGTTGTTTCATCGCGAATTAATTTCTTTGGCTCGCAAATAAACATTGCAGGCTTACTTTTAGTTTTATTATTTGGTCTAGTTCATGGTGTTATGTATATCGATGGTGAGTGGCATTTGTCTGCATTCAGAATCGTATTAACTGGGAGTTATGGATTTATTTTGCTGTGGTTAAGGGAGCGTACTGGCAGTCTTGTTTTTCCAATTGTAGCGCACAATATGGTGAACTTTGTTGGGCAGTTAGTTTAGTGCTTGAACGTAAAGGAAATGTACCTTCAAGTAGATAGGTTGGCTTAATGGAAAAGTAATGGCAGAATTGTGTTTTAAAAATGGAAACTTAAATAATGGATTATAATCAGCGACTTTCGAAGCACTCCCTTGATTTAAACCTGAGCGACCGAGTTTGGTTTAGGTTTTCAACTTTCTATAAAAAGCCCGTTTTGCAGGCTGATTCTAATACAAAACTTATGTCGATACCGGGCTTAGCTGTGTTGTCGGGTGGAGCTGAGTTTTTGTTTTTCTTTATGACTATCGCTATTGCTGTAATGAGCCTAGTGTTACAAGAAATGATGCAGCCGATATCCGCTTTTGTGACTAGTGTGAGTTGTTACCTTTGTGTATTTTTTACCAAGCGAATCATGATTTATAACAAGTTTGGCTTTGGTCGTAAGTGGGTTATGAGCATATCAAAAGACTCACTCGAAATAGATAGGCAAGCAGTAAAGGGAAAAGCTTCAAAAATTTTGCATATCACTAAAGACGATATCAAAGAAATCGTTTTTAATTATACTTTTCATGGCAGAAGTGGCCGTATTGTGGACGATAAAACGGCCAATTTACACGCTTGTGAAATTCATCAAAAAGATGGCAAGGTTGTTACACTAGATAATATGCGAGTGGGTCTTTTTGATGTGTTATATCTTTTAAAATTCTATCAATACCCGCTGTTCTTTAAAGGCACGACTGCAGGTGGTGCTGGTAATATTGTGATTTTGATTATGCGGCTAATTTCTCTTTCTGCGATCATTTCGGCTCTTGTAATGTTGGCTTTTAATTTAAAGTCATAAAGGTGAGCTATTTATAAAGTTATCAGACTTAAAGTACTTAAGTTAGCGAGTTGTAAGGGGAAAGATACGAGTTTCGAGGGACAAGATGCGAGGTGTAGGAGGCGTTTTAACGCCGAACAAAAATGGAGATATTAGATATCAGTCGTAAGAACTCAGATTAAAACAAAAGAGCTTTAAGCTTTTAGTTGATTGTGCCTGCATATCGCTATTGTTAAACACGTTACTGTAGGCCTGAAATTTATTTAGCGCGATGATCTATTTAAAACGCTCAATGCCAGAAAATACCTACAAACCATTGCTATGCAAGATAAAGTTGCGGCTATAATTTGTTTACTTGCAACTCGATCTCTAGACCCTTTCACAAGTATTCTTTTACAATACCTAAAATGACTTAATTCAGATAATGCGTTGAACTACTTGGCTCACCTTTAT
Organism: Pseudoalteromonas shioyasakiensis; assembly: GCA_013391845.1. Taxonomy (NCBI): domain Bacteria; kingdom Pseudomonadati; phylum Pseudomonadota; class Gammaproteobacteria; order Alteromonadales; family Pseudoalteromonadaceae; genus Pseudoalteromonas; species Pseudoalteromonas shioyasakiensis. The sequence goes on along the minus strand of CP058414.1, from coordinate 3,158,030 downwards.
TTAGCACAACCGACGGCTGATTCACACTTTGGTAATCTGCTGGGTGATTTTGGTGGACGTCGATATTCAGAGCAGTTATCCGATGCGGTTAAAAATGGCCTTGAAAATCATTATTTGGTTGATAGGTTTACCGACTCACATCCACTTGTAAAAGAGGCTAAGCAGTATTTTTCGCCAGCGCGTAAACGCTTTGCCAGTGTTGCAATTGATGTGGCGTTCGATCACTTTCTTATTCAGCATTGGCAGCGGTTTAATAACCTACCATTGGCTGATTTCAAACAGCACAGTTATGGCCTTTTAAATGCGCGCCAAGCCATGATGCCTTCACGCATGCAGCAAGTTGTTACCAGTATTACAAACAATGATTGGTTTAAAGAATATGAAACGCTCGATGGGGTTAGCCTTGCCCTTGATAACATCGCCAGACGTATTCGTTTTACCAACAACTTTGCAGGATCCGCTGAAGATATTGCCCGCCATTATCAACAGTTAGACGCTGTGTTTTTAGCGTTTTTCCCCGAGCTGATTGAGCATGTTAAGCAAGCAGGGGTGGAAAAGCAGCTTTAAGCTATTAGCTTTCAGACTCAAAACCCAACAGATGAGCTGAAATGCTCACCCGTAGGCGTGAAATTTATTTCGCGTGTATTGAATACTGTTTTTCTCTGTGCAGCGCGAAGCGCCTCGGTGTACTCTGTGGTTCAAATCTTTAAGCATAAAGAGAAGTGAACGAGAAGATAAAGAATCAACCTAAAAGCTTCTACCGCTCTTCCTCTTAAGCGCAGCGTCCCTTATCCTCTTTGTGAATATTATTTTTTAACCCTGTTTTTCTCTGTGCAGCGCGAAGCGCCTCGGTGTACTCTGTGGTTCAATATTTTTTGCACAAAGAAAAGAGAGTGAGAAGTGAATGAGTAACCCAATAAAACCATCAAATTTGTTGTTAATAATACCTCTTAAGCTTAGCGTCTCTTTTCCTCTTTGTGATAATTACTCCCACAATGGTTCATAAACCGATTTGCCTCTTACCTTAAAATATGAAATGGCTGATATCTTGGCTGCTTGTTGTGGTTATATAGTCGATTAGTGATAGCTAAGTAAATTCTAAGGCGCTTACGAGCTCGTTTTTTAACTGAGCTGAACTACCCTTTGTAAAGCAAGTAAGCCTTAAATTAATACTTACCTCAATCGCTGTACTTTGAACATAGCAATGTAATGTAGCAACCGTGAGGGAACAATAATGAGCAAACCTATAATTGCAGCCGTTTCGCCGAAAAAAGTCACCTTAGAACAGGGGCAAGAGTATTACTTTTGTGCCTGTGGGCGTTCTAAAAACCAGCCATTTTGTGACGGCTCACATGCCGGAACCGATTTCAAACCCAAAGCATTTACAGCAGAAGAGTCGGGCGATGCCTATTTATGCCAATGTAAGCACACTGCCAATGCGCCATTTTGTGATGGTAGTCACAAACAATTTGATCAAAGCCTAGTTGGTCAAGAAGGGCCGGGCGTGCAAATTCAAGCCTCTGATTCGCCAGTTGCTACAGCAACTAAAGAGGAACCTACCGTTGAGCTTATTCATCAATTAGCTCGAGAAGGATTATCAAAGCTTGGTCATCATGGTCCTATGGTGTCGATGGGGGTGCCACGATATCAATTACCTAAATGGGATGACTTACAGTTGATGGTCGCACAAATGGCAACGCAACCTTTAATGGAAGATGTAGCTGTTAATACTGAGCTTGTGGTTGGCCCGCGAGCGAAAAAGCCATTAAAACTGGCTATTCCGCTGTTTGTTTCTGATATGAGTTTTGGTGCTTTATCAGAAGAAGCCAAAGTTTCCTTAGCGAAAGGAGCTGAACTTGCTGGTACGGGTATTTGCTCAGGTGAAGGCGGTATGCTTCCTGAAGAGCAGCAAGCCAATTCACGCTATTTTTATGAGTTAGCAAGTGCAGGCTTTGGTTATAGCGAAGATAAATTAAAAAACGTGCAAGCCTTTCATTTTAAAGGCGGGCAAGGGGCAAAAACAGGCACGGGGGGTCATTTACCAGGCAACAAAAATGTTGGCAAAATCTCTGAGGTTAGAGGAATTGAAGCGGGTACTTCGGCGATTTCACCACCAACATTTAAAGATTTACACAGTGCGGCCGATTTCAAAAAGTTTGCTGACAGAGTGCGCGAGGTAACGGGTGGTATTCCAATCGGATTTAAACTAAGTGCTAATCATATTGAGAAAGATATTCAATTTGCACTCGATGCAAGTGCCGATTACATCATTCTTGATGGTCGTGGTGGTGGCACGGGGGCAGCTCCTGAGATCTTTAGAGATCATATTAGCGTACCAACTATTCCTGCACTTGCCAGAGCAAGAAAGTACTTAGATGAACAAGGTGCAAGTGATGTTACTTTGATCATAACAGGCGGCTTACGCTTGCCGATTGATTTTGTAAAGGCGCTTGCCCTTGGTGCTGATGGGGTGGCGATTTCGAATAGTGCAATGCAAGCAATTGGCTGTGTTGCTGCGCGTATGTGTAATACCAATAACTGCCCAGCAGGGATTGCCACACAAAAGCAAGATTTACGTCAGCGCTTAAATATTGAAAAGTCAGCAAATCAATTGAAGAACTTTTTTGAAGCTTCAACTGAGTTGATGTCGGTTATGGCAAGGGCATGTGGTCATGACTCTTTAGCTAAGTTCAATGCTAATGATCTAGCAACATGGCACAAAGATATGGCGTTGTTATCTGGTGTTAAGTATGCAGGTGTTGGAATAAGTTAGCGAGTTACAAGGGTAAAGAGTAAAGGGGAAAGGAATCATCAGCTTGTAGGTTGGGAAGCGCGAAGCGAAACCCAACGTTTGGAGCTATCAGTTATCAGACTCAAAACCCTACTGGTGAGCTGAAATGCTCACCAGTAGGCGTGAAATTTATTTCGCGCGCGTTGAATCCTGTTTTCCTCTAAAGCGCGCGTCTCAACCCTCTTTGTGAGTATTAAGAGAACTACGCGATATAAAATCGCGGCTACACTCTTGCTAACTCATCCCATTTAATCGTCTGGGCCTTTTAGGGTAAATACTAAATGCCTGCGCATGTCTTTTAAAATCACACCTTTTTTCAGCATTGCCCCACTTAGGCGTTTTTGCCATTTTAATAGCTCTGGGGTCGCTGCATCGAGTGATTGCTGGTTTTCAAATTGAAAACACAAAAGCAATGAACCAGGGAATAAGTGGTATTCCACATCAAACCAGCATTGCAACATGCCTTCAAGCTCAGCGCGGCCTTGCTCTTCAAGGGTATCGGCAACATTTAATACAAGGGCTTGCTGTTTTAATTGTACTTTAGAAAGCTTTTTCATTTAAAAACCAAAATCGAGTCGAAAAACTAATTATACCTAAGCTTTATGTTTGGCGGAATGCATTACGCCAGTCTCGCGGTGATAAACCAAACTGAGAGCGAAAATGATGGCGTAAAGTAACAGATGAACCAAAGCCGCATTGCTCGGCTAAATGTTCTAGTGGTAAATCAGTTGACTCAAGAAGTCGCTGTGCGTGGTTTAAACGTTGATTTAATAGCCATTGCCCAACGCTCTGCCCTGTAAGCGATTGAAAATGGCGGGTAAAGGTGCGTCGGCTCATGTGCATTTGCTCTGCGAGTGTATCAATCGTATGGTTGCTAGCTAAGTTTTCTTGCATCTGTTCAAGTAAGCTTGCTAAACGCTCATCAGCAACACTTTCGGGGACGGGTAGGGCAATAAATTGTGTCTGCCCACCAGTGCGATACGGAGCCGTTACCATCATTCTGGCAATAGCATTAGTTTGCTCGCTTCCTAAAAATTTGCGAACCAAATATAAGCAGCAATCAATAGCTGCTGCTGTTCCTGCCGATGTATAGAGCTGGTCATGTTCAAGGTAAAGTACTTGATTGTTAAGTTTCACTTTTGCAAAGCGAGCTTTAAAGTCATCGCTGTATGCCCAGTGGGTGGTTGCTTCAATATTATCTAAAAGCCCAATGTGTGCTAACGCATAAGCTCCTAAACAGAGCCCTACAATAATAGCGCCACGGCTATGAGCGTTTAGCAAACTGGTTGCTAATTCTTTAGAGGGGGCTGTTTCAGGGGATGGCCAAGACGGAATAATTATAATATCTGCCTGATCAAATTTTGTTATTGAGTGGTGCGCTTGAATATCAAACCCCGCACTTGAGGGCATTACCTGTTCACATTCGCTGCACACTGTTAAATTAAATTCTTTGATACCTGCCGAGCGAGCGCCCTCACCAAACACCATACATGGTACTGCAAGATGAAATGGGCTGATATTAGGAAATGCGAATACTGCAACATTCATGGTAAAGCCTTATTAAACACTTTGGCCCAATATTATCGATAAATGGTATTTGGGTCACTGTTTGATACGTTAAAAATTCAGCAAACTAGGGTTCAATAAAATGAAAAAGGGCTCATACAATGACAAACACAGCATTACTAATTATCGACTTACAGAATGATTATTTTGAAGATGGTGCATTTCCTTTATGGCAGGCTAAACAAGTAAAAGATCAGCTAGTAGATGTGATCAAACAAGCAACAGAACGCGGAGTTTTACCTATTCATATTCAGCATGTTGCTGATCCTTCTCAGGGGTTAGCGCCATTTTTTAATGAAGGTACAGAAGGTGTTGATATTCATCCTGATATTTTAAAAGCAGCACCAGAAGCCCCTGTGGTTGTAAAACACTATGCTGACAGCTTTCATCAGACCAATTTAGAAGATGTATTAAAGCAACATGGAATTAAAAAACTTTTGATCGCAGGCATGATGACGCAAAACTGTGTGACTCATACTGCTATCTCAGAGCAAGCTAAAGAGTACGATTTGGCAGTTATAACGGATGTGAGCACCACAGTATCTGAAATGCTACATTTAATCGCACTAAATGCGCTTGCCCCACGAGTAAAACTGTTAGACGCAAAGCAAGCCTTGCTTAGTTTGCAAAGTAGTTAATATTTGCAAAGGCCGAAATAACATCTTTGGCAAATGCAATACGGGGGTGCTTTAGTGCCCCTTTGTTCCAAACTAAGTAAATTATGTTTTCTGGGCCTTCGGGCCCTAGTTGCACAAGCTCTCCGGCTTTTATCTGATCGCGACATAGGTAATCGGGTAATACAGAATAGCCAATGCCTGAGCGAATAATATTGCTAATAGCACGTATATCTGGGCAAATAGCAATGACGTTTGAGTGGCATTTTGCGTTGAATACAGCTTCAAAGTATTGTCTTATCAAAGGCAGCTCTTCATCATAAGCAACGACATTGTAGCTAGAGAGTAAATCTGCGGTAATGGTGCTGTCTTTGATTTCTCGGCCATGTAAACGGTTCATCACCAAAATTAGCTTTTCTTTGTCGAGCACTAGGCTATCAAATAGTGCTGGATCAGGCGCTGATGCGGCAATAGCAATATCTGCAGTACCTGATTGTAATGCGTCAAAAATACTCACCTTATTACCAATATGCAGAACAAGGTTCACATTGCCAGATTGCAGTAAGTTGGCAATTTGTGGCCCTGACACACTACTAATATATTCGGCAGGTCCTGCGATATTTATAGTGCCATGTGCGGCATCAGAACGTGCCCGTATCGACATGATTTTTTGCTCTAATATATCGATATGACCAGAAACCTGAAGCGCTAGATCATGTGCTGCTGCAGTGGGGGTAACACCGCGGGCTTTGCGCTCAAATAAAGGTTTACCAACTACAGCTTCCATTGCTTGAATGTGTGAGGTTACCGAAGGCTGAGATAAGCCTAAATTAGCCGCTGCCTTCGTAATATTTTTACAACGATAAACTTCAACAAAGGTTTTTAATTGCGTGAGATAAGACATGTAACTGTACGAGCCATAAATATTCTGATTGCTCCTCTTAATTTATCCGAATTCTACTCGCCCCGCAAACCAACTATGATGGCTTCACTTTCTAAGAGGACGAGTTATGAAAAAGATATTACAGCGACTAACGCTTGTTGCTGCATCAACTATGTCGATGTTTGCAGTGGCGGGTGAAGGCGAAGTTTTGGTTATTTTATCAAGTGAAACAACCATGGATTTAGCTGACGGCCAGAGTATTGAAACAGGCTACTACCTAAATGAGTTTGGTGTGCCTGCGAAAGCATTAGTCGATGCGGGTTATGAGCTTGTACTTGCAACACCCAAAGGTAATGCGCCTCAAGTAGATAAAAAATCAGTGAGTACCGATTACTTTGATGGTGATGAAGCTAAAATGCAGAGCATTCAGCGTTTTGTAGCATCCTTACCTGATATCAACGACACCGCGAGTTTAAGCGAAATTTTAGCGGGTGACTTAAGCCAATATGAGGCTGTGTTTATCCCAGGCGGCCATGCACCTTTAATTGATTTAGCAAACAACCCAGAAGTGGGTGAAATTTTGCGTCACTTTAATAAGCAAGGTAAACCAACAGCGGCAATTTGCCATGGCCCAATTACATTGTTGTCGGCACAAGTTCAGCCAAATTCTTATTATCAAGCGATAAAAGATGGCGAAAAGGCAGCGGCCAATAACTGGATTTATGACGGTTATAAAATGACTATTTTTTCAAACCCAGAAGAGCGTGTTTTTGAAAGCAGTTTAGAAGGTAAAAAGCTTAAGTTCTATCCCGCTATGGCAATGGAAAACGCCGGTGGAAATATGGCATTCGCTAGTGAGTGGCAGCCAAACGTGGTTGTTGACCGCGAACTCATTACGGGGCAAAACCCGTTTTCAGATAAATTATTAGCAGAAAAGCTTTTAGAAATGTTAGCTAAGTAAATTAACTAATTAGCAATTTAAACCTAATTTAAGGGGCATTTAAATGTTGAACTTTATTTATAAAAATCAAACCGAAATTTTGTTTGGTAAAGGTCAAGTGAGTGAGATCACTTCACGTTTACCAGAAAACGCTAAAGTACTATTACTTTTTGGTGGTGGCTCAATAAAGAAAAATGGCGTATACGACCAAGCTATGAGTGCATTAGCCGATGTTGACGTTATAGAGTTTGGTGGTGTTGAACCTAACCCAACATACGAAACACTAATGCAAGCTGTGGCAACTGCTAAAGAGCAGAATGTTAACTTTATTCTAGCTGTTGGCGGTGGCAGTGTTATTGATGGCGCTAAGTTTGTTGCAGCAGCTTATAACTTTGCAGGTGAGCCGTGGGATATCCTTGTTAAAGGTGCTGAGTTTAGTAACCCGTTACCTATCGGTGCGGTATTAACTTTACCTGCAACTGGCTCTGAGAGTAACGGTAACTCAGTGGTTACTAAAAAAGAGACGTCACAAAAACGTGCTTTTTCATCACCGAGTGTGCAACCTGTTTTTGCAGTACTTGATCCTGAATATACTTTTTCGTTACCAGAACGCCAAGTAAGCAATGGTGTTGTAGATGCGTTTGTACACGTTATTGAGCAGTACTTAACTTACCCAGTAAACGCGCCATTACAAGACCGCTTTGCAGAAGGTATTTTACAAACCTTGATTAGCGAAGGGCCTAAAGCTCTGAGTGAGCCGCAAAACTATGATGTAAGAGCCAATGTTATGTGGTCGGCTACAATGGCACTGAATGGTTTGATTGGTCAGGGTGTACCGCAAGATTGGTCTACGCATATGATTGGTCATGAATTAACAGCACTTTACAATCTTGATCACGCCCAAACGCTGGCTATTGTTTTACCTGCGCTAATGCATGTTCAAAAAGAGCAAAAGTCTATTAAAATACAACAGCTTGGTGAGCGAGTATTTGGTTTTAATTATAGTGATGAAGCCGAACAAATCGATAAAACGATTAAAGCAGTGCAAGACTTCTTCGAAGCCATGGCTGTGAAAACACGCCTTGCTGACTATGACCTTGATGAACAAGCAATCGATGCGGTTGTTAAAAACTTAGAAAAGAATGAAATAACGACGCTAGGTGAACATGGTGACATTGACTTAGTAAAGGTTAAGCAGATACTAGCGCTTGCACTTTAGGGCTTAAATTTAAAGGCGTAACATAGTTTGTTACGCCTTTTTTAGTGCTTAAAAAATCGATTTACTTGAACGATTTAATGCCGCGATGAAAGAGCAATATCAGCTACGTTACCCTGATAAATAAACTAACGTAGGTGAGTGTTCACTATTTCATTGAGCGCCATGCAAAGGTCGAAGCGGCAACGACAATCGCAATAGAAATGCCAAGGTAAAGGGTTTCTATTGTGCCGCCAAACTCAACGGCGTGCTCTAAAAATAGAATCACTAAAATGACAGATGTTACCTGTACTAAGGTAATTTTTAAGTCATGAAAATCTTCGATATGAAAGGCGGCCAAAAACTGGCTACTCTTTGTGGTTGCAGGCGAAATGAATAGCCGGTACAGGCTGATGGTAATAACTTGAAGAGTAATACCGATAAGTAATAAGTCGAGAATTTTTAAAAGCTCGACTATCATCTCTTTCCCTCCCTTAGCAGAGTTAGGCAATGATATAAGTGTCGTTTTAACAACATTAAAAACGATGTTCACACAGGTTATATAAACAAGTAATGACGAAATTGCTGTAGTGATAATCGCGATGATGACTAAAAACCGGCTATTTTGAAAAAGGCGCTCCATATCAGCTCACATATATAAATTTCTTTGTTATACGAAGCTTAGCTGGTTTTTCATTAAATACAGCACGTTCATTGGCTAAGGGGGCTTAACTTATTAGTTCTTTAAGTATTTACGAGCGAGCTCTGGTTATGTATAAGTTTAAGGAATAAAAAGGTTGCTTCTATTAAGCATTAATACAAAAGGGATTTTTATGGGCTCGATGGCTAAGCACTCACTAGAACTGGATTTAAATGATAAAAAATGGTTTCGATATGCAGCCTTTAAAGGAAAATCGTCACTAACCGAAGATTCATTAACAGAACTAGAATCTTTGCCAGGCTTAGCGACGTTATCAGGATGGAGCGAAGTGATTTTTGCGCTCATGGTATCTGCGATTTCGTTATCTAGTTTTTATTTAGAAGATGTTGTTAAACCATGGTTGGCTTTTTTAATTTGCCTTACAAGCTTTTTATTGGTGTTTATTACTAAGCGCGTCATGACTTACAAGAAGTATGGCTTTGGTTCTAAATGGGCAATGAGCATAAGCAAGGATGAGCTTAAAGTTGATAAGTTGACGTTTAAAAAGCACCAAAATCGTCCCATCACAATTGCTAAAAATGAAATCGCAGAGGTGTTATTTCACTATACAATGGATCTAAAACGCAAACGAAAGTTTGGCGAACCACGAGTTAGATTACCCACCTTGCAAGTGTGTGAAATTTACTTAAAAAATGGTGATACCCATGAAATTGACGGGATGCGGGTAGGGCTTTTTAACGTATTATATTTAATGGTTTTTCATGGCTACCCATTAAGCTTTAAAGGCACTTTTGCTGGTGGTGCAGGGAATGTCTTAATTTTGTTACTAAGGATGTTTGCTCTAACAGCGATTGCAAGTGCGCTTAGTATGCTTTTCATTAATTTAAAGCCATGTGCAGTTATAGCGTGTTCTTGAGTGAAATAGCGCCTATTAGAATTAATAGACGCAGCTGGTACGCTTGTATTAAGCAATAAAGTCGAGGGTTACAAGTAGCCGTTTTTCGCCAGCAGCAAGTGCAGGTGAGCGGTGCACAAGCCCTTTACCTTCGTTATCTTGCCAAGTTTCGCCTTTTAATAGGGCTACATCACCCTCATTAAGAGAGTGAATTTTAGTATTTGCTGTCATTAATCCTGATTCTTCATCGCTTAACCCTTTATGGCCAGCGCCAAGTTTAGTGCGATCAAGTCCTGCATTTTGCAACCATTGTGAACCACTACCACAATATGTACTGACTAACCGGCAAGGAACTCTGTCGACATGAAAACGTGGGCACATGGCACGTTCAAGTACTCTTAGGCGTAATCCGGTGCGCTTTAACTCAAATAAATAACAAAACATATCAACTAACTTTGCCAAATCAGCTTTTAACTCCTGCGCTGATGGAAGTTTTTCAAGGGCTTTATCAATGTCAGTTCGAATAGAATCCTCGTTGATCACAGCGTTTATACTGAGATCAGGATTGGCTGCAATACTCTCAGCTACCTCTTTTTGCAGCTGTTCAGCTAAGCTGCGCTGCCAAATTGCAATGTTATGCTCTGGTTTATAAATATGCGAAAACACCACAGGGCTTAATGCCGTTGCTACTGTTGTTGGTAAGTTATCAGTATCATGTTCAAATGCGTAAGCTGTCATTATGCTTCCTCCCAAACAGGAAATGGGTCGGGCAGGGTTTGCCAAAGCGCTTTGCCTGCTAATAGTTCATCGTCGCTGAGTAAGCAGTTATCGAGTGCGTGTGTGATCGCTGCTTGATTAAGGTTTTGGCCAATAAAAACCAGCTCTTGGCGCATATCACCAAAGGGTTCTTGCCATACTTGGTTAATTGAATCTAAGTATTCGATATCTGTTGGCCACTGATCTTTCGGTAAGGCTTTCCAAAAAATGCCGCCAAAACCATAGCGAGCAATGCCGCCTGCTTGATTCCATTGGCAGGCAAATTGCGGTCGAGAGGCTAACCAAAAATAGCCTTTGGAGCGAAGTAATTTGCCTTCGGGTTGATTGTTATGAATAAAGTTATAAAACTTCTCAGGGTGAAAAGGGCGGCGGGCCTCGTAAGTAAAGCTGCTAATACCGTATTCTTCGGTTTCTGGGGTATGCTCGCCGCGCAGCTCTTTTAGCCAGCCAGGTGCTTGCTGAGCTTTTTCAAAGTTAAACAGGCCTGTGCCGAGAATTGCATTGATATCAACTTGACCATTTTCAATGGCAATCAGCTCTGCAGAGGTATTTAATGAGCTTAAAATGGCTTTTAAACTCTCAAGTTCATCGGTGCTAATTAAGTCTGTTTTACTAATTAAAATGACATCGGCAAATTCAACTTGATCAATGAGTAAGTCGGCTACGCTTCGCTCATCTTCATCGCCTAAGTGCTCGTTGGTTTCTTGTAAAAACTTGGCTTCGTTAAAGTCTTTTAAAAAGTTAACGGCATCAACGACCGTGACCATGGTATCAAGCCTAGCAACATCAGAAAGTGATACGCCATCTTCATCGGCAAAGGTAAATGTTTCGGCTACAGGAAGAGGTTCTGAAATACCGGTTGACTCAATAACCAAATAATCAAATTGGCCTGTTTGCGCTAAAGCGCGTACTTCAATGAGTAAGTCTTCACGCAGTGTGCAGCAGATGCAACCATTGCTCATTTCTACTAGTTTTTCTTCGCCGCGGCTAAGCGAAACATCGTTTTTAACAGTCGCTGCATCGATGTTTATTTCGCTCATATCATTGACGATTACAGCCACTTTTTTTTCTTCACGGTTATTCAAAATATGGCTGAGCACAGTGGTTTTACCTGCACCTAAAAAGCCAGAGAGCACGGTGACGGGAAGTTTGCTCATGGTAGTGACCCTTAATTAGATTAAACAAAATCGTTAAATGTTTTGTTATAATATATCAATAAAGGTGCGGTTAGGAATAGCTGTTATGTATTAATGCAAGATAAAGATTCACGGTAGTGAAGTGTAATACGCAATCGCATTGCTGTTTATTAGTGAAATCTGAGCTTTTATTGTGTGCTTGCCAAAGAAGACGAAGTTAATAAATGCCGAATGTTGAGTGATTTTTATGGGGGGAAGGGTAAACCTAAAATAGGTGGTTCAGATTGTTTTAGCTAGAAAAAATTACACAAGTTGTGTAATAAGTTTAATTACAAGTTATTTAATTCCGTTTTAACTTGTTGATATTGTTTGTTTTAATTTTGGCTTTTTACTTGCTTATTAGTTTTCCTAAATTTACGTAATAACAATTTAACGAGTTTAAAATAAAGGGAAACTTATGCCGGAGTCATTTAAATATTCAGGTCAAAAGGGGCATGGTGGTGAGCTACATCAACATGCAAATAATCAGTATTCAACAATGACTACAGCACAAGGTTGTCCTGTTAGTGATAATCAAAATTCATTGTCAGCAGGTAAGCGTGGTCCAACATTAATGGAGGACCATATTTTTCGTGAAAAAATGTTTCATTTCGATCATGAGCGTATTCCTGAGAGGGTGGTGCATGCTAGAGGTTATGGGGCACACGGTTACTTTGAAACTTACGAAACACTTGAAGAGCTGACATGCGCGGATATATTTCAACGAAAAGGCGAAAAAACACCTGTATTTACTCGGTTTTCAACGGTCGCTGGTAGTAAGGGCTCACCTGACTTAGCAAGGGATGTGCGCGGGTTTGCTGTTAAATTTTATACAAAAGAGGGAAGCTGGGATTTAGTTGGTAATAACATTCCTGTGTTTTTTATCCAAGATGCGATGAAATTTCCAGACTTGATCCATAGCGCTAAAGCTGAGCCTGATCGTGGTTTTCCGCAAGCGCAAACGGCTCATGATAATTTTTGGGACTTTATTAGTTTATCGCCTGAATCTATGCACATGGTCATGTGGGCAATGTCTGATAGAGCTATTCCACGTTCATTACGCTTTATAGAAGGATTTGGCGTTCACACATTTAAGTTTATCAATAAAAATGGTGAGCAAAAGTACGTTAAATTCCATTGGAAACCTAAATCAGGCATGCAATCAGTGGTTTGGAATGAAGCTGTTAAAATTAATGGAGCAGATCCTGACTTTCACCGTCGCGATATGTGGGAATCAATTCAAAATGGCGATTACCCTGAGTGGGAACTTGGCGTACAGGTATTTGACCAAGCTTTTGCTGATGACTTTGAGTTTGATGTATTTGATGCAACAAAGCTTATCCCTGAAGAACAAGTACCCGTTAAGATCATTGGTCGAATGGTTTTAGATAGAGTGGTTGATAATTTTTTTGCAGAAACAGAACAAGTTGCTTTTTGCACACAGAACATAGTTCCCGGAATCGATTTTACGCCAGATCCACTATTACAAGGGCGTAACTTCTCATATTTAGATACGCAAACCAAGCGATTGGGAGGGCCAAATTTCACTCATATCCCTATTAATGCACCTAAATGCCCAATGCACCACTTTCACCAAGATGGTCACATGGCAATGCATAACCCCAAAGGAAGAGTAAATTATGAGCCAAACTCTTGGCAAAGTGATGAAAACAATCCAAGAGAATGTCCTGTTCATGGCTTTAAAAGTTCTGATGAAGAAACGCAAGGTAGCAAGCTAAGGTATCGATCAGAAACCTTCAGCGATCATTACAGCCAAGCTAGGCAGTTTTATATAAGTCAAACTAAGATAGAGCAATCACATATTCAGGACGCATTGATTTTTGAACTTTCAAAAGTGGAACATTTAGCTATTAGGGAGCGTGTGGTGTCTCATTTACTAAATATTGATAGCGAGTTAGCTAAATTAGTGGCCTCTGGTTTGGGCTTGCAAACAATCCCTGACCCTGCTGAAGCTGCACTAAAAACTCGCCAAGATTTACCTGTATCTGATGCACTGAGTATTCAAAAAAGTGCTTTAAATACTTTTGAGGGAAGGAAGCTCGGTATTCTCGTTAGTGATGGCTTTGACGATCAGCTATTTAATTCATTAGTTAGTGAACTAAACGAGCAAGGTGCGAACTTTGAAATCATTGCAGCCCAGATAGGTGGAGCGAAAAGTTCTACTGGTGTTCATCTTGGAGCTGAGCAAGTTATTAACGGCGGCCCTTCTGTTTTGTATGATGCAGTTGTTTTACTGACATCAGAGGAAGGTGCTAAAGAGTTAATTAAAATTCCAGAGGCGAGAGATTTCGTTTCAGATGCGTACTCACACAAAAAGTTTATTGGTTTTACTGAAAGCTCTATGGAGTTGTTAAAAGCTGTTGGCTTAAATGGAAACCAAGACGACGGCATAATTAACCTAGAAACGTGCAAGGCATGTGACTTTCTTCAGACACTAACACAACTTCGTTATTGGCAACGATAACTCATCTTTCAAGGCGGGGGCTACTCGCCTTGAGTAATGATTATTTATATAGTGAGAAGGTGCAGTGAAATTAATTTATGTTGATGATAATTTGCCCGGTATTACTCGAAAAAGTCACTCTAAATGTTGGCTTTACTACGACCCTACAGGTAAGCGGATTAATGATAATAGTGAAATCGCCCGTTTAGATGCACTAGCATTCCCTCCTGCATACAAAGATGTTTGGTTTTGTCCTGAGGAAAATGGCCATATCTTAGCAACTGGTTACGATACAAAGGGAAGAAAACAATACCTTTATCATCCAGATTTTAGAGAGCAGCAGGAACTAAAAAAGTTCGAAGTGTGTGAGCTTTTCGGAAATAAATTACCTTTACTTAGAGCAAAGTTAGCTGAATATTTAGAAGGTAATACACTTGACTATCAAAGGACATTAGCCGCAGTTGTTAGATTGATGGATTTAGGCTCTTTGAGGATAGGATCTAAACGAAACGCGAAAGAAAATAATAGTTTTGGAGCGACAACCTTACGTCGCCGCCATGCGAAGATAACAGGGAAAAATATTCGCTTAGAATATAAAGCTAAATCTGGCAAAGTGAGAGAGGTTAACCTTACAGATCGTGTTTTGAGCACCATTATTAAAGAGTTGCAAGATTTACCCGGACAAAACCTGTTTCAATACAAAGAGGATGGTGAATGTATTCCCGTAACTTCACGTGAAGTTAATCAATTTATTCAGCATGTAATGGGAGAGGAGTTTAGTGCAAAACACTTTAGAACCTGGCGTGCAAGTGTTTTAGCATTCGAAGCTTTTTATAATGCAAAGAAAAAGCTCCCTTTGTGCGACATGCTAGAAACGGTATCGAGCCATTTGGGTAATACGCCAACGATAGCACGTAATTCTTATATTCACCCGGCGCTTATTGATTTATGTAAAAAGGATGAAAACAGCCAGGTTGCTTTAAGAAAGCAATTAAAACTGCCCCGTAAAACGAAGTATTTGAATAGATACGAGCGAGGACTGCTACTCTTTCTCAGCTAGTAGATTTGTCTATTGCTGGTAGTCAAGCAATGCCAATTCCTGATAACAACAATGACAGAATAAGTAAGACTATTTGGCAGTGTACTAATAAGTACGGCTGGCTTAACCTTTAGCTAATTAACTGCTTATTAAGGATTTATATGCGCTTAGCCACACGGTTGTTACCGCTTTTTATTACTTGTTTACCTTATACTTTATCGGCAAATGAAGTTTCAGCACCTGAGCTTCCTGAGGCTATACAAGAAATCTACCCTACAGTAATGAATCAACAAGTTTGGGTTGCAGGTGGTATCTCTACTGAACTGCCAGCATCAAAGGGTAAGATGACTGCAAAAGTTCATTTTTGGTCACCAGAATACTTAAGTTGGCAATCCGCTCCCAGTTTGCCCGAGGGGCGTCATCATACTTATTTAATTGCAGTAGAAAAAAGATTATTTGCCTTCGGAGGTTTCGTTAATGCGCAAGGCCAATGGACCAATAGCCGTGATGTGTTAATGCTAGATGAAGGCGCTAAAGCATGGCAAAAAGTGGCGAGCTTGCCTTTTGCATTAAGTGAAACCGTAGGCGCAGTGTTAAATGGAAAAGTACATTTAGCCGGCGGCCGCAGCCCAAGCAGTGAGAAAAATGGACAATGGCAGCATAGTTTAGATGTTAGAGCGCATCTAGTCTTTGATCCTAAAAGCTTTACATTTACAGAAGCGGCACCTTTACCTTCAGCGAGAAACAGTGCGGCAAGTGCACAAGTAAACGGCCGGTGGTTTGTGCTTGGTGGCAGGACAGTAGGTGGCGAGCCAATCACAGAAATGCTCGAATACTTACCAGATACAGACATTTGGCAGGCACATGCAGCATTACCCAAAGCGCGTGCCGGGCATGCAGCGGCAGTTATTGATAATGCTATCTATGTGTTTGGCGGTGAACATAGCAAAGGGGTTGACCGCGAGGTTTTTAAATATGATTTAACCAAGCAGCAATGGGGCAAAGCTTTCGAATGGCAAACGCCTCGTCATGGCTTAGGGGCCATCACGTTAAAAGGCCAAATTTGGCTTGTGGGTGGCGCCACAAAAGTGGGATTGTCTGAAACAAGCAAAGCAGTGACTTCACTTAGTAAGCTTATTGACTAATAGTTTGCTTCTACTGAGATAGGTTTGGTTGAAAGTTCATAACCTAACTCTTGAATAAATGTCTCTAATAAAGGAAAATTGACCGCTTCGTCTCACAATAAGAAGATAAATTATTTGTTGTGAGTAAAAATAAAAATTATAAGCTGTTTAGGATAGGGAAATGACCAAGCTACCTTACCTTGCATTGCTACTTTGTTCGCAATCACTTTTAGCCACAGAAAATACGACACATTACAACCAATTTGGTGATGCGACACTTTTGAGTTCGCAACAGATTAACTACGACAAAACTTATTTTACTAGCCGCAATGAAAACAATTCGTATGCAAATTTAGACAGAGCTTCAAGGCTAAACTTATCCAATGCTCTTGCCGATGAAAGCCTAGAATTAACATCTGTATATCGTCGTTACTCTTTGGGTAATTCAACAGGTCTTAATGGTCTTTATTCTGTTGACTTGTACGGTAATGGCAATAAGCAAATTATTTCGGTGCAACAAAACGATTTTAATATTATTGAGTATAAAGACAATCAATATTCAGTCGTTGAAGGTTTCGATTCTCAGGATTACATCACTGATAGTACATTGGTAAAAAGCATTGCCGATGATACATATTATTTAATACTTATGACGAGCAATCAGATAGTAAAAATTAACTTACTAACAATGAAAGTCGAAAGTACAAAGGAAGTAATTTCTAGCCAATCAGTTATGGCAAGAGATATTAATAACGACGGTCAGGACGAGCTTATTGCTATTGCCAATAGCCAAATTTTAATACTAGACCAGTCAGACCTTTCAGTTATTTCCCAACTTGAGTATTACGGTAACAAATTTGTTGTTGGCTCGTTTACCGAACAAAATGTTCACGAATTAATGCTTGAAGATGGCAAGTTGTATCGTATCTCTGAAAATACAATAGATTATATAAAAACATTGAGTACTCAACTCACTGGTATCCATTTACAAAGTGTTGATACTAACCAAGATGGCTTAGATGAAGTAATCAATGGAAATGCTTGGTACTCGATTGAACTAATTAGTCCAAATACAGACAGTATTGTGTGGACAGCGAATAGCGATTTAGATATTTCAAGAGTTATAGTTGCAGATATCAATAATGATGGCGCCCAAGACCTCGTATATGGCGATGGTCAATGGGGACAAATACATGCTTTGTCTTTAAGTACAGGTCAGGAGTTTTGGCAGATCAATAACCCTGAACACAGTGTTTCAAGTATTTTGGTGGACGATTTTAACCTAGATGGCAAAACAGATATTGCGTGGGGAGCTGGTTATACGTCTTCAGGTAGTGATGGGTTTCATATTTATACTGTTGAAGACAAGTCTAAGCAATGGTCGCAAACGATCTTTAGCTATTCGCAGTTTTTATTAGGCCTTGCTGATATTGACGGTAAAGGTGGAATTGATGCCATTTTTTCTGAAAATGGCACAAATAAACTTCAAATTGTCGATATCGAAACAAATGAGCAATTGCTAACTAACGTTGATTTAACAGATGGCTGGAATGATTATCAGTATGTGGTTACAGCTGATTTATTCAATGATGGTAAAAACTATTTAATCGTAGCAGGGTCAGAAACTTACACAGGAAACATACAAGTATTTTCGCCAGAAAATGGAAACTTACTGTACACGGTACCTTTTGAAAGTGGTGACCAAATTTCAACGATTGAAGCCTATGATATCAATCAAGATGGTTTCTTAGAGCTAATTGTTGGCAATGGCGCATCGCATACCGGAAGTGAAGGCTCTTATATACGAGTTTTTAACGGACAAACCGGTGAACTAATTAAGCGTTCACCTCGTTTACAGGACTTTTGGAGTGGGGTTTCTGGCATAGTTGCAGGCATAGATACACAAGAAAGTAATAAAGAACTATTTGCTTTAACCGCTAACCAATTAGTTAAATATAACTACACTGATAATAGTGTAACTAATTACTCTTTAAACGGCAGTTTTAAGTCGCTAGAGGGGGTTGTTATCGGTGGTAAAAAAGTACTCTATGCTGCTGATCAATATGGTCTTTTATTCTCTTTGACAGAATCAGGAGAAAAGTCAGAAGTTGCGAAACTATGTGACAATTCATTAAACAATATAGTGTCTACACGCGCAGGCTTCATTTTATTTAGTTGTGAAGATAAGTTTGGAGAGTATGACTTAAATAATGATGAACTGCTTTATGAAATAGCGCGTGCAAATCAACGCAGTTCTATCGTGAGTGCAACTTATAATGGTGTGGACTATTCATTGCTTTCAGGGAAGTCTATAGAGGTATTCTCGAA
Organism: Pseudoalteromonas shioyasakiensis; assembly: GCA_013391845.1. Taxonomy (NCBI): domain Bacteria; kingdom Pseudomonadati; phylum Pseudomonadota; class Gammaproteobacteria; order Alteromonadales; family Pseudoalteromonadaceae; genus Pseudoalteromonas; species Pseudoalteromonas shioyasakiensis. The sequence goes on along the minus strand of CP058414.1, from coordinate 3,139,578 downwards.
TGAAGCGGCAGAACCTTTAGCTAAACCGCAAGATAGCGAGATCACATCTCATGTACTTGCGCCAGTCGAAGTTAATCTTAATTTAAGTAATATTGATTTTGTGGTATTTGAAAATAGCCCTAGCCTTGGTCAATTAACATTTATTGATCGTCAAACTGGACAGTTCACATATACCCCTAACGGCACTGTAGGTGTTGATGAATTAGCGTTTTATACAGTAAAAGGCCGTTCACGCTCTGAGCTAGCAAAGTTTAAAGCTACGTTAACTAATCAGGCTCCGGCCGTTGAAAACTCTACGATTACAACGCACTGGAATACACCTTTGATACTTAATCTGCCTGCTTCAGATGCAGACGATGAGCCGCTTATTTTTACTGTAAAAAATGAGCCTCAGCATGGTCAAATTGAGTTACTTGATCAAAATACGGGTGAAATAAAATACACGCCGAGTGGTGAATCATTACAGCCTGTTTCAATTACTTTTACCGCGAAAGATTCACTTGAAGAGACTGCGCTTGCCAATGTTGTTGTTGAATTAACAAATACAACACCAAAGGTTACAAATTTAAGTTATGAAACTTATTATTCAACGGTAGTTAATGGTCGTTTTATTGGCAATGACGAAGATAGTGATAAGTTAGAATTTGAACTAGTAACGAGCCCAAGTACTGGTGAGCTTAGTTTTGATAAGGATACTGGATTATTTGTCTACGAAACCGGCAGGGGAGTCTTCTTACTCAGTAAACTTTAGTTATCGAGCAAAAGATAAATTTGCTTCATCAGATACTAAAACTGTAGTTATAGATATTGTTGGTAAAGCAGACAATTCTGGGTCAAGCTCTGATTCCGGCTCAGACTCAGGCGGTAGTATGTATTACTTAATGTCTTTGTTACTTGCTATGGTTGCGTGTAGACGTAAACTTAAAGTTTAGACATTATAAACTAATTGAATTTTGTAGGTGCTGTACCAATTAAATTGGTACAGCATTTTTTTGAAAGGTTAGCCTTACAAAAAAGACTCCTCAGAAGGCTTTAGTGTAGGTTCATCACCTACAACATAATTATTTAGAAGTTCAGCTGATAACTAAAGCGCTAACATTTTTACTAATCTAATGTTTGTCTACGAGTCAGAAAATTCACATAGTACAAGATTTTTTAATGTCTAATTTTCAACTACTTAATCTTTTACTATTGAGTGATGTAGCGAATTGGATGACGATTTCCTAGAGCAAGCTTATTGTTGATTAAATGTAAATGGTTAAACTCGTGCAAGTGTCAGCTTTCATGTGGTTTAGTAGTGATGAAAAGTCGCTCCTCTAAAGTTATATTTGTTATTACAGTAGTCATTGCCAGTTTAAGTTCGAGTGCATCCCAGTTACCAGGCGAAGTTAACTGGATGAAAGATGCAAAGTGGGGGATAAGTCATCATTACCTTGCTGGAGGTACTCTAGATAATGCATGGTATAAAATAACAGACTACAACGAATGGAATCACTACGTTAATGGTTTTGATGTCAACGATTATGCAGATAAAGCAGTCAAGCTTGGTTATAGCTATGTAATTTTTACGATTACTCAAAATAGAGGTTATTTATCGACCCCGAGTGATATTTACGACTTACACTCGCCAGCATGCCCAAGCAAAAAAGTTGCGCCTGGTTGTATCACCCAAGTTAACTCAAATCAGGCTGATTACACGCCAACCCGTGACCTTGTTTTGGATTTAGCCAAAGCACTTAAACGAAAAGGCATTAAGCTAATTGCTTATATACCTTCGCACTTAGGGGATAGGTGGACGGGTACAAAAACCAAAGCACCTTACCCTGATTGGTTTATAACCGGTTTTATCAGCGAAAGATCACAGGCTTGGGGAGCCAACATCGCTGGCTGGTGGTTTGATAATTGGTTTGAAGCAGATGAATCGAAACAAAAACTCGAGGCAAAGAATGCTTATTTCGTTGCTGATCAACTTGCTCAGTCTGTTCGAAGTGGCAACCCAAATGCGACGATCAGTTTTCATGCTGGTGATGAGCATAGCTTTGCACCCAAAGAACCACACAGCCAATACACATCAGGTAAAACTAACGAGTTACCTAAGGCACCTTCTTCTAAAAAAGTCATAACAGCTTTAGGTTCAAAAGTGCAGTGGCATGGATTTACCTATACCTCTTTAGGGGGATGGGGACAAGTAAAGAGCAGCTTAAAGTATTCGAACACAGAAATAGCTAACAGAGTAAAGCTAATTGTTGATGAAGGTGGGTTGATAACGTTAGATGTGGCTATCAATGCCGATGGCAGCTGGATTGCTGATCGTCTGGTGCAAATTCAGACTATTGGTAATGCACTTGGCACAACAAGTGACACCACCTATTCAAGCCTCGAGTTGGTAAATGATGATGATCCAAGGATACGTTATAGCGAAAGTGGATATTGGATCAGCGCGAGCCAAACAAATATGGGTGAGTATATGCAAGATAGGCACATTACAATGATTAATGGTGCTTACTTTAGTTATGATTTCCAAGGTTCAAGTATTGTATTTGCTACATCAAAAGCTGCTGATCAAGGTACTGTTGAGATTCTCATCGATGGTCAATATCAAGGACAGTTTTCAACTTTTGATGAAAATAACTTCCGTCAAGTGCAAAGTATTATATTTGAAAAACATGATTTATCAGCTGGATCACACACTTTAATAGTGAAAAAGGTATCGGGTGACGTAATGGCAGTTGATCTCGTCTTATCTAAAAAATCTAAGAGGAGTTTTAAAAAAGACTCGTTTTAGTGATCCCAAACAAAGGGGGGAAGCCCCCTTTTTCCATAAATGTTTGATAACTCGCTAGGTTCATACTTTTTAATTCCTCGTACATTGAAACTCACAGAGCAGCTTACATTTCTTTTCACTGTCTGTTAAAAATAATGTTATATTTGTGTTCTTGCTAAAAAGTAATAAAATAATACAAATTATAAGTATAACGATCAGGTTTCAAGATGACATTACAAACAAACAGTCCGTTAGTAGAGCAGCGTGCCGACCCATTTGTGCATAAGCACAGCGATGGTTTTTATTATTTTACAGGTTCTGTACCAACTTATGACCGTATTGAGCTTCGTAAGTCTGAGACATTAGAAGGTTTAAAAGATGCTGAAACCTTTGATATTTGGTTTAAACACGACAGCGGACCAATGAGTCGTCATATCTGGGCGCCTGAAATTCATTATCTTGATGGCAAGTGGTATATCTACTTTGCAGCCAGTGAAGAAGATGATATTTGGGCGTTACGTCCATATGTACTTGAGTGTAAAGGTCAAGATCCACTTAATGATGAGTGGGTTGAACTTGGCATCATGCAAGCTGCTGAAGGTGATGAAAAGTCGTTCACTGACTTTTCTTTAGATGCCACCATTTTTGAAAATAACGGTAAGCGTTACTTCTGCTGGGCAGAAAAAACAGGCGGCCAATTTGCTGCATCAAACCTTTATTTAGCTGAAATGGAATCACCAATTAAACTAAAAACTGCACAGTTTATGCTGACTACGCCTGATTACGATTGGGAGCGCGTGGACTTTTGGGTTAACGAAGGCCCAGCAGTTCTAAAACATAACGGTAAAATCTTCATTGCTTTCTCTGCAAGCGCAACGGGTGCATGCTACTGCATGGGCTATATGGAAGCAGATGAAAATAGCGATTTACTTGATCGCAATTCGTGGACTAAAACACGTACGCCAGTGCTAGAGACGAATATTGAAAAGAAAATCTTTGGTCCGGGTCACAACTGTTTTACTGTTGCTGAAGATGGTGAAACGCCACTGTGTATTTACCATGCTCGTGACTATGAGCACGCAGTGGGTGAGCCGAGTGTGGTGCCAAAAACAGACACCCGTCCACTTGAGGAGATTATAAAAGATCCTCTTTATGATCCAAACCGTCACGCACGTGTGTTAGAAGTGAAGTACGACGAAAATGGTCGCCCGTTATTTGAACTCTATTAACTTTATAGAGCCGTAAACTCAGTTCATAAAGCCACCTACTTGGGTGGCTTTTTTAGCTTTATAGCTTGGTTAAGCAATGATAGCGGGGTACCAGTTTGCCAGCGTTACTCCAAATAAACCGATTAAGAACACGACAGATATAAACGCCATCAAACATGCCGTTCCGATTGTAATAAATTTATGGTTAGTTTGTTCTGCATAGCGGACAAGCTCGGCTATGAAAAGAGGTATCAGGTAAGAGCAAAGACTAACGGCAAGCACGGCAGGTCCTGTGAATGTTTTGCTATCGACCCCTAAGCTGCCAAATACTAAAAACCATGCAAATATCAGTAATCTAAAAAACAACACACCATTAGCAGCGAGATATAAACGTATCGCCCAAGTTTTATGCGCATTGAAGTTACGAGCCCGCGCAGTTTTCACTGCAAATAGACTTGAGATGATAACCACTAAGCCGCCAAACATTGTCAGCGCATGCATCAAGGTGTTACCAACGGTGCCTCTTACTATCATTAAATACATGCCGGCAAATGAAATACAGCAAGCTAAAACAACGAATACACGGCCATTATATCGATGAAAGGTTTTGTATTTTGCACGTAATTTTTCAATAAGCTGTAAGCTTCCGCCAAGAATCATCACTACAGCAAATAATACATGCACTGCATACATCAAATTCCCCGTGGTATCATTTGCTACATAAGCGGTGTTGTTAAGTCGATTCCAACCAGATAGACCTGTGGTCATACTTGTCACTCCATAACCAAGAATGAGATAACCCACAAAGCAAATTTGTGCCAGTAATAAGCAAATAAACCAAAGCTTTTTACTGTATCTGAGCGCCTTCAAAGGTGTAAGTTTGCTATTTTTGTTAAACATCATCAATTCCATTACATTTTGCTAATACCGCAAATATAAAGGGCTAGAGAAATATTTCTTATCAAATTCGGAATTTGATCAATCAAATATTGTGTTTATTTATGACCGCCAATGCAGGGTTTGACACATTCACTAACAAACTCTTTTTGCCATGTTGATTTTGAAAAAGTAAACTTACCTGATTGGTAAATTATTCATCAAACTCCCAATTTAAGGTATGCAGAGTTATGCAAAATACTTCCCCTTATTACTTACTCGTTTTTGTTTGTATGGGGCTAATGTTGCTAAATGGCATGAAAAAAGATAAGCAGCTTATTCATTATCTGTTTGCTGTCTTTTGTGGTTCGCTTTGCATGGTTGGGGTGCAAAAAATCAGTGCACCGAGTATTGGTGTTTACAGCTATTTAATCGGTTTATTTACTTGTGCAACATGTAATATGTCTTGGCTTATATCACGCACTTTGTTTCGTGAGCACAAGCCTTTTTCCATGGTGCATATTGCTGTAGCCAGCACTATTGCAGGTTTGATTATGTTTAATCAAACTTGGCATTATTTGGTAAGTGTTGATTCGCAGATTTTCCCAGATAGCCAATTCATGTGGCGTTTAAAGCAAGGTATGGGTGAAATAACTGTGCTGCTATCTTCGAGTATTCTGGTGCTGTCCTTTTGGGAAGCATTACGAGGCTATAAAGGTAAAACACGAACGCAAAAGTGGCAGGCAACTATTTTTGCTAGTTGTTACTTTTTAGCAGTATTTAATGCCAGCATACTGCCTAAGTTTTTATTTAGTGAAAGCGAATTTCAACAGTTTGAGCCACTTATAATTACCTCATCCGCCTTGTTAATCGTACTTGCAATGCAGTTAGTGATGTTTTTGCAAAAGCGTTCCCATCCTTGTGTAACTGAATCTGCTGAAATTGAAGAGGTGAACTCTGAAAGGGCAGTTCAAGCTACTAAAAAAATTGCGCCGTCAGAAAATAGAGAAATAGAGCCTGAGCTGACCAAGGGCATAGAAGCACTTATTATTAAGCAACAGGTTTATTTGCAAACTAATTTGAAAATTTCTGACTTTGCACAAGCTTTAGCAGTACCTGAGTATAAAATTAGCCGCGCTATTCGTCATCATTTTAAAGCCACTAATTTTAATTTATTTATTAATCAGTATCGAGTAAAGCATGCGCAAATGCTGCTCCTAAAAGACGAAGCAAGTCATTGGAGCATTCTAAGTATTGCACTTGAAAGTGGTTTTTCTTCGCTTGCTACTTTTAATCGTGTTTTTAAAAGCAGTGTAGGGATAAACCCCAATGAGTTTCGTAAGCAAAACGGCTCGTTAGCAGAACAAAAATTAATAGAGCTCGCTGATTAGGGTTGTTTTTGGCTTAAATGTGCTGCAATTACTTCAAACATGTTTTGTACTTCTATAGGCTTGGCTATGTAACCTTGCATCCCCGATTCTTTGGCTTTAGTTATGTCGGCTTCCATAGTATTGGCAGTCATGGCGATAATAGGAATATGGGCATACTTTGATTGCTTTTTAATTTTATTAGCAGCGGTATAACCATCCATTTTTGGCATTTGGCAGTCCATTAAAATACAATCGAAAGAGTCTTTTTCGACAGCTTCAATGGCCGCTATGCCATCCTCGGCGACATCAACAATAAATCCATTTGAGCGCAGTATTTGCAATGCGACTTGTTGGTTGAGGGGGTTGTCTTCAACAAGCAGTATTTTTGAGCCAGCAAACTTTTTAAAGCATGTGTTGTCTACACTGTTATCTTTTTTCGTGGCGATACCCATAACATGCTCAAGCGTTTTGAGTAGATTTCCTTTAATAATTGGCTTTAATAATATTTCTTCAACGGTTTTATTAAGTGTACTAAGGGTGTCTTTAACCTCTTGGTTTTCATAAGAAGCGAGAATAATGGTTTTTGTAATGTCGATAGAAAGCTGCTGTTTGAGGTTCTCCAAAATGTTATTTTGCTCATAGTTTAGAACATGCCAATCTAAAAAAATAAAGTCATAGTCATGGCTAATACTGATTTCTAACAGTCTTTCATCTTTACAGTTAATAGTATGGGTGTTGATTTCTAATGTATTGAGCATATTACGTAAAACTGCTTCAGGGCGGTTGCTTTGTTCAATAATAAGAGCTTGCTTTTGTTTAAAAACGTTTGTGTCGTGAGTACTTTGTTTGGATGATTTAGCGAATGACACTGTAAAACTAAAGCAACTGCCTTTGTTTAATTGGCTTTTAACCTCAATGTTACCTCCCATAAGCTCGAGGATCTTTTTGCTAATAACAAGGCCAAGGCCTGTACCACCAAACTTACGTGTTGTAGAAACATCGGCTTGTGAAAAGGGCTTAAACACATTAGTTACTTGCTCCTCAGACATGCCAATACCTTGATCAATCACCTGAAAATTAATACAAATACTTTTATTTGTTTGTGACTCTATCGCCATTTTAAGCATAACGTTTTTCTGATTTGAAAACTTAATTGCATTACTCAGTAAATTTAATAAAACTTGATTGAGCCTAAGAGTGTCACCGATTAAAAACTCAGGAATGCCATCATCAATATCAAAGATTACTTCAGTGTTATTTTGCTCAATTAAACTACTGACTAGATTTGCTAGATTTGCGAGGAAGTCATTTAGATTAAAATCACTATTTTCAAGTTCGAGTTTATTGGCTTCTATTTTAGAAAAGTCGAGAATGTCATTGATAACACCAAGCAACGATTTAGCTGAAAGCTGGATTTTTTCGACGTAATCATACTGTTTGTCAGTCAAATCGCTATTGAGAGCTAGGTGGGCCATACCTAAAATTGCATTCATAGGTGTGCGGATTTCATGACTCATATTTGCTAAAAACATCGATTTAGCTTGATTGGCGGCATCGGCTAATTCTTTTGCTTTATTTAAATCTTGGGTGCGAGTGATGACTTCTTTTTCTAGATTTTCGGCCGCATGTTTTAGCGTCATATTTGCTTCATATAACTCTAAGGACTTCTGTTCTAAAAGTGCTTCGGCTTCTTTTCTGGCCTTGCGCTCTCGTTCTATTCTTCGTTTGTAGAGTTCTTCATCCACATTAAGCTTCTTTTGTTAGGGTAAAAATGGCAGATTGGAAGTTTTCGTCAATCTCGCTTTTAACTGTAATTACTTCATTAAAATGTTCACAGGCTCCCTCAATCAAGCCCTCAGCTAAACAAGCAAATGGGTTACCTGAGCGATAAAACATTTTCATCTCGTTCTTGCTAATTCGTTTTGTTTCAAAACTTGGTAACTCAGCATCGTGGTAGAGCTTTTTAACCTCAATATGCACGTGCCGGTCGATGGTATCAAGGAAGTCAAAAGTGCTTTCGACATTATTAAAGAAGTGTGGAAACAAAACAAAAAAGCGTTTTAACAAATACTTACCGTAGGCATGAACCAGCTCATTAACAGGTTTATTGATATGTCTGCTTAATGAGCTGACCAACATTAGCAGTTCTTTATTGTCGTAATTTCCAACGCTGGTGTAGGCGCCGTTTGAAGGAAGTGAGTTTTCTTCAATGATTTTGTCAGCCACCTCAAAAGAAAACTCATTTTCAACCATTTCTAAAAACTCGGTAAAGACGATACCTTTCATAAAGTAACTCAATAAAACGTCATACTAAAAGTTTAGATACAAACAAGGGTTTTACAATTTCTCTACTTACAATTTTTGTGTGGCTAGAACTTTTAATTTGATTATTAATTAAAGGCTAGCAAGCAAACCTACTAAACAAGGTTATACTTTTTAATACTATCGTCTTTAGATTGCAGTTTGGTTTGGTATTTTATGGTGATTGGCTCGAGGATAAGAAAACGCTTATTGCTCGCTTTTACAGCAGCGTGTATTGCTATTTTGCTTGCGCAAACAATCATCAGGCAATTATGGATATTGCCAACCTTTGAAGCGATGACAAAGCAAAACGATAGGATTGATATTCAGCGAGTGGAGTCTCAACTTCAGCAAGAGATTGATGCGCTGTCAAAAATGGTTTTTGATAGCTCCGCTTGGGATACCATGTATGTGGCAGCGTACGAACGTGATACCCAGTGGTTTAATGATGATTATGTTATTGCTGACGCACTGCAACGTTTAGACGTGAATGGTTGGTATTTATATGATACGCAGGCAAATATTATCGGAGGTGGCAGTTTTAATAATGATTATCTGACTTACTCACCAAAGATCTTAGAAACCTCTCATTTGTTGAAAGAAAACGACTTAATAGTCTTATCTGATGATATAGCTAATAGTCAATCAGCGTTAGTTCATAAAGTCCGATTTATCACGATAGACAAATCTCCAGTCCTGACAATTGCTTACAATGTAACGAAGTCTGATGGCTCGGGAAATTTGTAGGGACTTTGCTGCTGTGGAGCTTTATTGATGAAGGTTTTGTAGAAAATTTAACCCCAGGGTTAGCAAATGATATTCGCTTTTATGGCACGGACGAAGTGTTTAAATATAAAGATCATTTAACCAGAGTATTTGGTGATAATCGTAGCGTAATGGGTGCTTCCCAACATAATCGGCGTCTTTACTTAGGAGTTAATGACCAAAAGGGTAACTTGTTATTTGTACTTTCTATTAAATCGCGTGAGCGTACTTACGATCGAAGTTTGTTTGATAGCTCTTTAATCACTGGGTTATTTATTTCTGGCTCAGTGTTTATTTTGTTTTATTTATATATAAATCAACAGGTTTTGAAACCACTTAGAAAGCTTTATACATTAGTAAATTCAGCAATAAGCAATAACGATTTTAGTGCTAGAGACGAGTATTACGGTGATAACGAATTACACCAGCTCGGAAGGGGAATGAATGAGTTATTTACTCTGATTGAAAACCAACGTGAAGAAATATTTCTTCGCCATGAGAAGTTAAACCATATCAGTAATACAGACTCAATGACGGAGCTTGCTAATCGTAGGGCTCTAGATAAACACTTTGCAAAGCTTGCCAGTGATGCTGTATCAGCTAAACAGCCTATTTCATTGATCGTAGCTGATATCGATCACTTTAAACTCTACAATGACTTTTATGGGCATGATCAAGGTGACAAAGCGCTATGTGAGGTTGCCAATCTCCTTAAAGATAATACCAACCCAGACAATCACTTTGTTGCTCGATATGGCGGCGAAGAATTTGTAATTGTGCTCAGTAATACTGATAAGCAGGAGGCACTCAAAGTGGCAGAAACCCTGCGTAATGCTGTTGAATCAGCTCACATTACCCACCAAGGTCGCGAAGACTTAAGCTATGTTACTTTATCGATTGGCATTGCCAGTAAAGCCACTAATGAGGCGTTTGATTCAGATAGTTTATTTAAAATAGCTGATAATGCGCTATATAAAGCCAAAAAGCAGGGGCGCAATTGCTGTGTTGCTGGTGATAAAGCTCAGCTATAGTCTAATAGCTGAGCTTTATTTTTTTAAATTGCAACTAAGCTTTGCTCAAGCATTGCTTTAATTTGCTTAACAATTTTAGCTTCTGTTTCTGGCTCAAATTGTTGAATACGTGGGGTGTGAATATGCCCTGTAGGGATGTCTGAATTAAGCTCATCACGCAGGCGAATACTACGGTACGAAATTTCATTGGATAAGTAGCCGCCGCCACCGCCTTTTACCGCAATCGCACCTTCTAATTCTTTAAGTGATTTTGGCTCAAATGCTTTTTCAAGTGTAACGACTTTGTGGTTGTCGTTAATTATGAATGGCCCTTTAGCTTGTTGCATTTGCTTAACTGGTAAGCTGAATAACACAAATTCGTTACCAGGTAGTGGGCGGTCATTAAGGCTTGAAACCTTTGGGGCAGTGGCCGTGCCACCATAGATTATATTGGCGTTATCTGGCGCTGTTACACTGCGACGCTTACCTGGGAAGCGTTCAAGATCAAAGTCTTCTCTGCCCATACTGATAGTGGCGATCATATCGACATTATTAAGTGCGTAATAAGGTGCAAATAATGATTCGATGATACCTTGATCAAAGTCTTCATAGCGTACTGGCACCATCACTGTATTAATCTCAGCGCTTATGCCTTTATAATTTATAACTTGGCCATCAAGTAACAGGGCTGCGACACCTGACGGGTTGCTTTGATTAATATTTTTATCCAATAAGAAAGGATCAAAACCTGTAATCAAAATACGTTTATCGGTTTTTTTACTGTAATCAAGCTCTGTTCGGCCTCGGCTGCCATTTTCAAGCCTTGTTAATAATGCGGTTTGTTCACTGTCTGTCATTGCAAACTTTGGTTTGCTGGTGCGAATAATCTTGCTTGAAAGTAAACGTGCCCAATAGAGTTCGCGGTCGTCGAAACTGTTAGTTTTAATAATGCGGGCTTTCGCATCTCGCCATAATTGCTTGGCGTAGTCATCGATAAGGTCACTCGCCTGCTGGTAACTTGTGGTAGCTTGCCACTGTTTTTCAAATTGGTTTACTTCATCAGCAAAAGCATTCAACACCTTTGGCATGGCTTTGCTGGCTTTTTCAATACGCAGTTCTTCAACGGTTAAATCGGCTGCAAATGCAGAAAATGACGAGGCGATTAAGCTGGTGGCAAGTAAAACTTTTTTCATGATAATCCTATTTAGTTACAGCACGTTTAGTAGGCTTGAGTTAACTATCCTATGGATAAAAGCCCAGCGCAAATAAAATCGCTCAATACAGAACTGGAATAAAAATTAATTAATGGAGATAGCGGTTTTGATCAAAATCACTTCTCAAAGGGAAGACTTTTGATGTGTGAAAAAGAGTAATTAATTATCGTTTTTCGGTAATTAATGTTTGTTTTTTAACTTTGATAGTGCCATAGTGTTTTTTTACTAGAAGGATCGTGAACATGAAATTTGGTTCTATTGCAGTGGTTTCGCTGATTGTGATGTTATTAACTGGTTGTACAACAATTAAAATTGAGGAGTCTCATTTTTTATACCCCGATAAAAAAATAACAATGCAGGAAATACAAAGTGTTGATGGTACTGCCATAACGCAAAAGGTAACTTTAACTACCGATGATGGCATCAGCCTTAAAGGTACCCTTATTAAAGTTGCAGATGCTCGCGCCACTGTAATTTACTTTGGTGGTAACCAGTTTCGCGTTAGTGTCGCTGGTGGAGAACCTGCCAAGCTAATTTTACCTTTTCAGGTAAATATTTTAATGATGGATCATCGTGGTTATGGGCTTAGTTCAGGAGTACCCAGCGTGGCTAATCTACAAGCTGATGCATTACAGGTGTTTGATTATGTAAAAGGCAGAGCTGACTTAAATCACTTGCCTGTTGTGATCCATGGCCATTCTTTAGGAAGTATGATCGCAGGTTATGTTGCCAGTCAGCGCAATGTTGATGCTCTGGTACTCGAAGGTAGTGTGACAAATGTTGAACAGATGACAGCAGCACGAATTCCGTGGTTTGCTAAACCGTTTGTTAGCCTTGAGTTTAGTGAAGAGATTAACCAAGTCGATAATTTAAAAGCGTTACAAGTTTACCAAGCACCGCTATTAATAATCACAGGTGAAAAAGACACACAAACTCCACCTGAGTTAGCGAGAGCTTTATATCAACACGCAAAATCTCAGCAAAAGCAGATTTACATCGCAAAGGGGAAGCATCATTCAGATGCGTTAACAGGTAAGCAATTAGCGACTCATTATGAGCAACTTTTAAAACAAATAACATTGAGTAAATCGTCATGAAAAAAATTGTTTGGATGAGTACGCTGATCCTAAGCTTGCTAGTTTTTACGCTCCTTAGTTTGTTAGTTACAAGCATTATTGTGCTTTTTAGTGACAATGATGTTTTAAGCTTTACTCAAAGTAATGGTGCGCATATGTGGATTGGTCTTGAAGTCAGCGGATCTTGGCAGGGAATAGCGCAAACATTGAGTGAGAGTGATTTTGATAGTGTTTTATGGCTTGGTCTTGTGCAATTGCTGCCATTTATTCTTATCAATATAATTTTGATTCGGTTATTTTTGCTCTACCGACGTGGGTCTTTCTTCGCTATTGAAAATATTCAATGTTTTAAATGGTTAGGTGGCGTATTATTGGCGCAATTTGCGCTAGTTGTGTGCTATCCACCACTACTTATTACTCTTCTAAACTTTGCAACAGATACTGATTTGGGAAGAGTCGTGGTTATACAAGATACTGATATTATAGGTTTAGTGATGGGTTTAATTATTTATGTTATTGGTTGGATCATGGGTCAAGCACAGCAGCTACAAGAAGAGCAAGAGTTAGTGATTTAATGGCGATTATTATTGATTTAGATGTTGTGTTAGCTAAGCGAAAAATGAAGTCTGCAGAATTAGCTGAAGCGATAGGTATTACGCCACAAAACTTATCAGTTCTGAGGGCTGGGCGAGCTAAAGCTGTACGCTTTACAACCTTAGATGCAATTTGTAAGCACTTAAGTTGTCAGCCAGGTGATATTCTGCGTTTTGAAGATGATTAGCGCAAAATAAGCTTTGTTTGTTTAGTTTGAGAGTCTTTTAATAACTTGCGGTATTTTGCTGGCGTGATGTGCATTATTGCTTTGAATTCTTTGATTAAATGAGGCTGATCGGTAAAGCCACAATCTAATGCAATATCTGCAAAACTCATTTCAGGGTTAACTTTAATTGCTTGTTTAGCAAGCTTTACCCGGTATATACGCTCAAAATACTTAGGGGTGACACCGCATTGCTCCTTTACTTGCCTTTCGAGCTGGCGTTGACTGAGTGGGGCAAGTTGATAAGCGGTTTCGAGTGGCGTTAACTCAATAAGGTAGCGGATTAAGTGTTTTGAGTGCCTGTTACTGTGGTTAATATTTTTATTATCAGTAAAGTGGCGGCTAATAAACGCAACAAACGCTTCTAAGCTGGCATTATCTTGTAGGCCTTCGGCAATTTCACACAGCGATTGCTCAGCAAGGAGTGGATGTGCGTTTCGCTTAAGTTCAGACAATACGGTTGGGTTAAAGCGAATTCCGCAAAACTGCGCGTCGTATGAAAATGTGACTTTGGATGCTTGAGTTGATGTTTCTTGTATTGCATAAGGGGCAGCAAGCGGCTTGTCATCCAGTAAAACCTCACCGGTAACAGGAAACACAAGCCCTGTTGCACCGTCGCAGGCAAGCCATTGTTCACCTTGAGAGTGCGCTGAGGCATACCAAATAGCTTGTATGCTATCGGCAAGATAGCCCTGTGGGGTCATTAATTCGAGCGTTAAATGGTTACTCATTAAACTTTACTGTCTCTGTCGATAGTGGAAGTATCTTCAATTGTATGCCGTTGTGTCAATTTTTAGTCCAAGTCTAAGTTGCTTTATGGGCTGTTATTCGCACCATTTTTTTAATCCTGCTATGCTACGCCCATTAGCAATCACTGAGTATTTGAGATGATTAACGATAACGATGTAATTGAAACATTAGATGAGTTAGAAACATTTTTACGCCTAGTTGAAAATGGCGGTTTAGGGCTTGAGAATGTAGCTGGTGTTGCGCTTGCAACAAATAATAGCGATGGTCGCCCATTTATTGCGGTACTTGATGACAGACATCAGCTACTACTGGGCCGTTACGTAAGCAATGATGTGTATGAAAATGGCAAAGATATGGTGCGTTATGGCACTAAAAAGCCGCATTAATCATTACTGAGGCACTAGTTAAAGTGGGGCGAAGATGCCCCATTTTTATTGGTATAGGGCAAGTTCTCTGTGAATACTTAACACCAGTTCGCTAGGAATACATAACTGGCTTGCCAATGTGTCTAAGTAGTGTTTAGAAATTGCTTGGTTTAAATCAATCGCACTGGCACTGGCTGCATATACTTCAATACCCATTTGTGCGTTTGGCACAGCGTCAACTAACTCGGATAGTTGCATTGGTTTTCTCAATTCATCGAACAGCATGGCCTTTTCTTGCACAGACAATTGCATTGTCTCAACTTGTGTGAAGATTTTTTGTCTTTCCGTTTCATCAATGTGGCAATCAGCATAGGCGGCTGCAATCATAGCGCGCATTAATAATAGTTGCCCATCACAATGATTATCGTCGATTGCATCACTAAATGACTGCTCAGGCAGTGTGGCTGGAGTAAAATCAAAACCACGCGAGCTCGTTTGCTGCACAGGAGCCGCTTTTTGTTCTGAATATTGTTTATAGGCTTTCCAGGCAAGCCCACCTACAGCAGCTAGCGCACCATATTTAACGGCTTTTTTACTGTTCTTTTTACTTTTTCCGCCCATTAAACTAGTTAGCCCGCCGCCAGCAACACCCCCTAAAAAACCACTCAGCGCACCTGATTTATTTAAATTACCCACTAACTTTTGTAAGTCTTTCATTGTTCTCTCCTTGCAGATATGTGCCCAGATTAGGCGATTTGAAATTAAAAGGAAACGAGATAAATGTTACAAAACACATCAGGTAACAATTATCTGTTTTAGGTGCTAACTTTCAGCTTGCTTAAAATACACTCAATACTATAAGTTAGGATTTCTGTTTGCTTATTAATAAGGAAAAACTCATGGCAGATAATTACACTCCACCCGAAGCAAGTCTTGAAATGGTATCTGAAAATAACTCAGGGCAGGGAAAGGTAGACAATTTACCCGAGGGTATTAAAGGCTTTAGTTGGGGCGCTTTTTTGCTAAGTTGGATTTGGGCAATTGGCAACAGCACATGGATTGGTTTATTAGCCTTAGTGCCTTATGTTGGTTTTATTGTGTCGATTTATTTGGGCTTTAAAGGCCGAGAAATGGCTTGGCAGAATAAACGTTGGGATAGTGTTGAGCATTTTCAACGAGTTCAAAAACAATGGTCATTTTGGGGCGTATTGATCATTGGTGGCATATTTTTATTGGGTATTCTATCGGCAATATTAATACCTGCCATTCAGGCTAATGCCTAAATTATAAACAAAGCGAATCGGTATAAGAGTCAGTATTTACTGGCTTTTTTTATATCTGAAATTCAAACAACAGATTTAACTCCACATATGGTAATTATGTTTTTCATTCTTTATTTTATGATAATCATAAAATAAAGTTTGACAATCATAAACCAGCTGCGTACTTTTTAGACTATGAAAATACGAATCAACCTAGATATAGAATTGGCAAAGAACAAAATGCAGCTGAAGGAGCTATCGCAGCGCATAGGTATTTCTATGACCAATTTATCATTACTTAAAAACGGAAAAGTGAAAGCGATCCGCTTTAGTACGCTAGAGGCTATTTGTGAAGAGCTCAATTGCCAACCGGGCGATATTTTGGTGTACGAACGTGATAGCGAATAACTTAACAACGCAACAGGATTTTGGAGGACATATGTTCAACCGTGACTATTTAATACCAGGCATTGCAGCGGGGTTACTTGCTGTCATATTTCCCTTGTACTGGATTTCAGTTTTTGGTGAAACACTTGATGGCTTAGGAGAAGCACTTAAGCTTGACCTACAAAGTTTAAGCTTTTCAGACCTTATTTTTGTATTCATAGGTGCACTTGAGATATATGTGTACTTGAGCTTACGCAAGGCTCTTAAAGATATGTTTGATGTAGAAGGCGTTCGCATCTTGTTATGTGTATTAGCGGTGCTGGTATTGGCTTTTCATGCTACCGTTCTTTGTGATGTTTACCTTGCTGTTGTCGGCGATAAAGCATCGAACGACGTGATTGATAGTATTTTGGTTATTGCCATGGTGGTATCGGCTGGGAGTTTAGGCTTGTATGCGTTAGTTGGTTTAATCACAGCGGCTTTATTACTGACAAAGCGCCATGGTATTTCGTCACTACTTACGGTGTTTTCTATTCTACTGCTACTAATATGTATCCTACAGTTAACGGTGATTTTTGCTTATTTGAATTTATTTTTATTCCCTGCAGCTTTATTAATTTTAATGGTTTTCTTTATCAAAAAACCTGAACAGATCGAAGTAGTTTAGTTCGGTTTGCACAGCAAGGAGTAGGGTATGAACTGGTTTAAAACGATTTTGTTAACGCTATTTTTTTCATCGGCTTGGGCTGCGACCTGTTTGTATGGTGGTGTCAGTGGTTGGTTTTTAAAGCCAATTGCTGAGACTGGTAACACTGAGCAATTTATTGCCAACAGCCAGGCGTTGATTTCTGAAAACCAAGCGAACATAGCTTATGTTTTGATTGAAAGTGGCGAAGTGATTTTTCAAGATTACTCGAAAAGCAAAGATGAAATAACCGCAAATACGTTGTTCCCTGTGGCATCACTTAGCAAGTTTATTACTGCTTATGGCGTGATGATTTTGGCAGAGCAGCAGAAAGTTGACCTAGCTAAAGCAATACATGAACAACTAACAGCTTGGCAATTACCTGATTCAGAGTTTGATAATCAAAAGGTCAGCCTTGCTCATCTGTTATCTCATACTGCTGGGCTTAGTGATGGTTTGGGGTTTGCTGATATTCCTCTAAGTGAAACGGTACCAAGTTTACTTGAGTCGCTTGATAACCCGTTTTCATCAACGGGTGTGCGAGAAATTAAAGCCACGAAACCACCGGGCGATTTTCAATACTCTGGTGGCGGCTATCTGATGCTAGAGCTACTGGTAGAAGAAAAGACGAATCAACGCTTTGCAACTTGGATGAATGATAACGTCTTTAAGCCAGTTAATATGAATGATGCCAGTTATGATGTACTCGCTGAGTTAGACAACATAGCACCTGCTTATGATAAAAGCGGGCAAGCTGCTGGGCATTTTCAATACGCATCGGCAGCGGCCACAGGTTTATTTGCAAGTAGCCATGACTTAATCGCTTTAGTGCAAGCATTAACATCACCTCAAACAGGGCAGTTAAGCCCGCAAATGATCTCCACCATGCGAGAGCCATTGGCTATTAGCTTAGGCGCACCAATTTGGGGGCTAGGTACCATGCTTTATGCGCCAACAGCATCGGGAGATTTTGTGTTTGGCCACGATGGTGCAAATGAGCCGGCAATAAATAGCACGCTTCGCATCAATCCCGATAACAATGATGCAATCATCGTACTTAGTAGCGGTGGTGAACATATTGCATCAAAACTTGGTTATGAATGGACGCTTTGGCAAACGGGTTCCCCTGACTTTTTAGCCTTTGATATTGCCCTGCAAAGCGCTTTTGTACCTTGCTTAATAGGCCTTGGTATCATCTTGATAGGTATGATTATTGTGCGTTTCAAAAAAGCGAAATAAGCAATTGATGTTAGGTTTAAATTATTTTTCTGATTTACCCGGGAATTAGTAGCATTGTCATTGTTCATTAACGTGAACAGCTATAGTATTTGCTTTAAATTGATTTATCAGGATAGGGCGCATGTTACGATTTTTTTCTATAGACCAAGATGTAATTACAGAAACCGAACCAGCTGCTGATACGCCTCTTGTCACTTCTATTAAAAATGCCCACTGGATTGATACCATAAATCCAACAGAAGAAGAACGACAAGCACTGGCAGGCACCCTCAATATTACCTTACCCGGTGCTGATGATGTTGAAGAAATCGAGGCGTCTTCCCGGTGTTTTATCGACCATGAAGGCTTGCATGTGCATGCGCTTTTTATGTCACCAAATGAAGGGCGCTTTAATACGGTGACAGTGGCTTGTTTGTTACAAGACAACTGTTTGCTGACAATCCGTGATGATGAATTAGCCGATTTCCGTTTATTACGACTTCGTGCTCGAAAAGGGCAAGTGGCGTGTGATAATCCCAAGCAACTTTTAGTAACTTTGTTTGACCAAAAAGTCGAAAACCACGCAGATATGCTTGAAGACATGCACCATCAATTAGAAAAACTCAGTGCTTATGTACTTGAAGAAGACGACTCAGATTTAGAAGAAGCCGTTAGCCGAATCTCTCGTCTTGAAGATAACAACGGCAAGGTGCGTTTATGTTTGATGGATACGCGTCGGAATATCTCGTTTTTACTGCGCTACTTAGGAGCACCAACAGAAGACCGCGAATCACTGCGTGAAATTGTGCTCGATATTGATACCCTTATGTCTCACTGTACCTTCTTGTTTGATAAAGTGAACTTTTTAATGGACTCGACTCAGGGTTTTATAAACATCGAACAAAACCAAATTATCAAAACCTTCTCAATTGCCTCTGTGGTGTTTCTACCGCCGACCGTCGTCGCCAGTATCTATGGGATGAATTTTAACAGCATGCCAGAACTGCAATGGGCATGGGGTTACCCGTTTGCAATTGGCATTATGTTGCTGTCTGGCTTTGCACCTTACTTGTTCTTTAAACATAAAGGTTGGTTGTAACAAAACATAAAAAAGCCCAGCAAATGCTGGGCAAGGGGTCTTCGGATAGACCTAGGGGGTTTAGCCTTTCAATTCGCCGGTAGACGATTCAATGTGCGCACGAACAAACCATTGGAATTGTTCTAAATCGGCCAGTTGGCCGGTGATCATATCTTCAGAAACTGGGTCTAGCTCACCAAGCTTTTCGATAGCTGCACGGTGGTCTTTATTGACGCCGTTGTACACTTTATCAAGTGAAGATAGATGGTCAGTCACTAAACCTTTACCAATTGAATAGTCTTCCCATGTACGGCGATCTACAATTGATTGTGGTGTGCCAACAGGTATGCCACCCATAGTTGCAATACGCTCTGCAATCGTATCAGTCATCTCTTGGACTGCGCTTACTTGCGGGTCGAGCATTTCGTGTACACCAATAAAATTAGGTCCAACAACATTCCAGTGAATGTGTTTTAAAGTGAGGTGTAAATCGATTAAAGCGACCATACGCTGGTCTAAAATAGCAATTGTGTCAGCTGCAGCTTGGTCTTTAACACCCGGTGCTGTAAATTCTGCGACTTTTGATGATGAATTACTCATTACTCCTCCGAGATTATCTATTAATTTCCTTTCGCTTTTAGTTTTAAAAGCACGTTTAGTTAGATAGAAGCAAACGTTATGCCTAAAAGAGATTTGTGGTTAAGTTGTTGAATTTATTTGGTTAGATTTTTTTTGTGTTTTGTTGCAGTAGCTATGGCTAAGGTGGAGTATGAAAACTCTGCACACCGAATGTAAAAAATTCAGTGTGCAGATATAAGTTTAAATTTAACGGCTTAAGAGAGTAATGCTGCTGCTAAGCGAACAAAGTCAGATGAGGTTAGAATTCCCACTAAGTTGTTATCTTTATCAACTACAGGCATGCAGCCGTGGCGATTTTCGACAAAGAACTTAGCGACGTCATGCAACGGTTGCTCTGGCGAGATACTGGTAAAATCGGTAGCCATGATATCAACTACTTTGGTTTGTTTTTCTTTTCGTTCAAGGGCGCTGGCGCTGTAATTAGCCATGATATTCATTACCTGAGCAATCATGATTTTTTGCGTTAACATGCCAACTAAACCACCGTGCTCATTGATCACTGGGATATGACGGACATTCTTCTCTTTCATTAGGTTATGAGCGTCATGCAGGGTATTTTGTGCACTAATAGCAAACGGGTCTGGCGTCATCAAATCACTAACTAGGTGTGTCATTGCTAAATCCTTTCAATTAATCAAGTTGTTGTAAGTCTAGTCCTTATCTAGTTAATTGCACTTTAGTGAGATCAAAGTTTTAGTGATTAACGGTGCAAGTACCAGCATTACTTTGCTGGCAATAGTGAAAGTCTAAATAATAGTGAGACTTAGCGGGTCGCTCACCTTTAGTTAGGTACTGATACATCAATTCAGCAGACAGACGGCCCATTTCAAATGGGTTTTGACCAATGTTAGCCGATGATAATCCTTGCTTTAATATGTCTAATTGCATTTGCTCTGTATCGGCAGAAACGATCACTACCTCTTGATTAGCAATGCGCTGTTTATGTTTAGCAATTACGTTTGCATAGTTAGGGTTAAATTGGGCAAAACCTGCTACAGCTAAAAATAGTGGTGGATTTTCGAGGTTAAGAAGTTTGTCGAGCTGGCCGAGGGATACCTCTCGCTTGCCTAAGCTATACAAAGGACATCGATCAAACTCACTCCAGCCATTTTCACCGCTTAAACGTTTATCTTTTTGCCCTGATAATGCATAGCGCACACCTTCAATACGCTTGTTTAAATTAGGTGTCGTTGAATGCCCTGACTGAATACACACTTGGTTGGTTGTTTTGTTAGTAAATTTTTTTAATTCGTTGCCTAACGCAACACCATAATCAAAATTATTAGTACCTACATAGGCTAAACGATATTGCTGATCTTCTTCGAGCAGATCAGAGTCAAAAGTAATTACAGGAATGTTGTTATCTTTAAGCTGTTTAAGAGCTCTTGCAACAAGATAATTAGAGTCTGTGGTTGCGATTAATAAACCACTAATATTGTTTCTACGAATGAGGTCGGTGATCACTAACACTTGGGTGCGAATATCTTGAAAGTCTTTAGGGCCGTCGTAAATACATTCAAAATCGAGATGTTGTTTTGCAAATTGCTCACACCCTTTAAAGGCTTGCTGATAAAAGCTATCGTTCTTGGTTTTACCCACAACAGCCACCACATATTTGGCCTGAATTGGCAGAGCAAAAAGCCAAAAACAGGCGCACAAAAACACCCAGTTTAATTTAAAATTTAATAATACTTTTAAAGACATAGCACTACATATTGCAATTTTATTATAAGCACGAACTAATTATAGTGGCCTAGCTAGAATTTACCAGAGAGCTATTGTATGAACTAACAAGCTTTAACATATAATTAAAAAGCCTTTATAAGGAAGTACTTATTTTTGCTATCTTTTATGATTCAAATGGAGTGGCTATGATTATTTATAAATACTGGCAGCAATTAACAAAACTTTGGCAAAAAGCGGCTTTTTTATGGGGGGCTTTTTTTATTTTATTTAATGTATATTGCTTTTTTTGGCGCCATTTAACTGCAGGAGGCCAATATCAGTTTATGGACTCACAGGTTTTTTGGTTCAAAGAGTGGGGGGCTTTATGTGCTTTAAATATTGCATTGGTGGCTTTTGTTGATTTAAAAGGCAGAGTCCGTAATAACTTATTTGTTTTTATTATCGCGTGCACAGTTGCTATTTGTTCATTGGTGATCTTACGTATTTTTATTGATTACTCTTTTTATGGTTATGCAATTGCAGCGTCATTTATCCAGCTTTTACCAAAGTACTTAATAGCGTGTTGCTTAGTTTTGGCGTTGTGGCGATTATGCAGCATGTCGTTTTTGCCACAAGCGAAGCAAGATAAGCCAGAGAAAGGTCCACCTAAGTATATTGAAATAAACCACAAAGGGGTTGTTAAGAGACTTTCTCCAGAATCAATATTATTTATTAAAGCTGCAGGCAACTATGTCGAAATACAAACATTATCTGAATGCTTTTTAAAAAGAGATACCATCAAAAACAGCCAAGCTCACTTGCCTTGCTATGAATTCAAGCAAGTGCATCGCAGCTACCTTGTAAACTTAGCCCACATTGAAGATTTTAATCTTCATAAAGCAAATGCAACTTTACAGATGAAACTAGGGTTTTGCATTCCTGTTAGCAAAACTTTTAAGCCTGCTCTAGCAAATGTATTAAGTGAGTCGAGTGCATTCGTCACAGAATGATGGCTTTCGTCACAATCTTATTTAAAACAAAAGCTTAATCTTTACTATTAAGTCATGAATATAGTTTTTAAGGATAAAGTTCATGACAAAAAAGACACAGAAAACACATAAGATTTTGCACTGGCTAAGTGCGATATTAATTCTGAGCGTACTTGTGTTGGGTTACTACATGACCTGGGTGACTGATTACAGCTTGTATCATTGGCATAAATCAATCGCGGTGATCATTGCTATCATCTGGTTATTAAGGATAGTTTATAGGCTCTATCAGCCGTTTCAATCTGCCATACAAACGAGCTTAACTAAGTGGCTTCATTTTTATCATTGGGGCTTGCTAATCTTGCTAGCTGTAATGTTACTGTCAGGTGCTTTTTATAGTGGTTTTGGCGGTTTTGGTATTGCTGTTTTTTCGTGGCAATTAATTGCTAGTAATTACAATGAAACGGGTCAGGCCGTTGCGTTTAATGCTTGGTTAAGCGATTTTGGCTGGCAAATTCATATTTTATCTGGCTATTTGTTATCAGCGGCCCTTTCAATCCATATTTTAGCGGCGCTTAAGCATCATTTCATAGATAAAGACGCGACCTT
Organism: Pseudoalteromonas shioyasakiensis; assembly: GCA_013391845.1. NCBI lineage: Bacteria > Pseudomonadati > Pseudomonadota > Gammaproteobacteria > Alteromonadales > Pseudoalteromonadaceae > Pseudoalteromonas > Pseudoalteromonas shioyasakiensis. The sequence continues at coordinate 3,116,530 of CP058414.1, read as the reverse complement.
AAAGAGTATGCTTTAAGCGTTTATTTTAATTTGGTTTCGACCGTTATTTTTTGCCGCATTAACGTGTTTAGTTGTAGTCTTATTAATTAGCTCTCAGTCGGCTATGGCTAACAGTTTATGTGGTTACTGCCAATGGCTATGTACGTAATGCAGTAAAACTGCCAAGCAATGGCGATAACTTTACCAGTTACAGCAAAGTGGCTGAGCTGGTAGGGCGTACGTATGTTCATTCGCAGGTAAAAAACATCATTGTTGATGCTTACCAAACGCTCCAGAAATCCCATTCAGATAAACGATACAAATACGCTGAAACGGGCTTAGAAAATGGCAGTAAACTTAACTCGCACAAGACCCATCAAAATGGTTTGTCTATTGATTTTATGACATCTGTTGTTAACGAAAAGGGGCAATCCGTTCATTTGCCAACTCTCGTTTTCAATCGTTTTGGCTACGACATTGAATTTTATGAACAAGGCCAGTTTGAACAGTTTAAGGTTGATTACACCGCTTTAGCAGCTCATATTGTTGAGCTGCATACATCGGCAACAGCAAAAGGTTACGATCTTTGGCGGGTGACCTTTGACCCAACCCTGCAGGGCTTTATAAAACCAAGTATGCAGATGATTTAAAAAGCACATCCAGTTTTCGACTAGACCATCTTGGGTACGACATGATGAGCATTACCATGTTGATTTTTTAAGTGCCATGTGAAAAATAAGCCAAGCAAAGCTTGCCCAAATCAAAACAAACTAAACATCACTGAAGCGATTAATAGTATTGCCATTAGGTAGTTAAATGCTTTCAAGCGCTTTGGGCTGGCAAGCAAATGTTGAAGCTTTTCGCCAAGTAAAGTCCATGAGCTGACGCATGGCAGGTTAATTAAGCCAAATACAAGGCTTACTATTAACACTGAGGTGAGGTTTTTGTCTGGGGCATACAAACTAACCGCGCTTAACGCCATTGCCCACGCTTTTGGGTTCACCCATTGAAATAGTGCAGCCTGAATAAAAGTAAGTGGCTTACTTTCACTACTGGCTTTTTGTTGTGCATTACTTGTGGCAATTTTAAACGCCAGATAGAGTAAGTAAGCAATGCAAAATACTTTTAATATCAAATAGCTTGGTGGAAACAAATCAAATAGCTGCATGATGCCAAGGCCCACCAAAACCAGCATAAACATAAAGCCAAACGTCACGCCAAGTAAGTGTGGCATGGTTCTTTTAAAGCCAAAGTTAGCACCTGAGCTCATCAACATTAAGTTATTCGGTCCTGGGGTAATTGATGACACCAACGCAAATAATGCCAAGGCTGTTAAAATTTCAAAACTCATTACTATTTCTCCATTTAAATTATGATGCAATTATAAGTTGTAATATGCACAATTATTGCGCTTAATGTTGTTATTGATATTTGAAATTCACAATCAAGAATGAAAAAAGACAAAATTAACGATAGAATATTGCGCGAGCTTAAGCGCAATGGCCGAATTGCCAATGCAGAGCTGGCAGAAAAAGTGGGTTTATCGCCATCAGCATGCCTTCGTAGAGTGCAAGAATTAGAAAAGCTTGGGGTTATTGCGGGGTATCGAGTGGTTATTAATAATCAGGCTGTTGGCCTAGGATTTATCGCTTATGTTGGGGTTGGTTTAAATGAACACTCAACAATATCTCAGCGAGCATTCGAACAAGCTCTTGAGTTTATTGATGAAGTAAAAGAGTGCCACAATGTAACTGGCTCGTTTGAATATTTGCTGAGAATTGAAACAACAGATCTTAAGTCCTATAAAGCGTTTCATGCTGATGTACTTGGCTCTATCCCACAAGTAAGAACCATTACAACTCATGTCGTGATGGAATCACCCAAGGATGAACGCGCTTAATATAGAGTTTGTACCTTTTTTGTTATTAATTTATTGCGAGCTACCAGGCCTTAGTCTAGAATCTTCGCGTTAAAATAATAATATATAAGGAAATTAAGTGAAAACGTTAAAGCCTCTTTTGGCGTTTATAGCTTTAGGTTTATTAGCTGGCTGTCAATCTACAACCGAAACAGGTGTATCGATGGCCCGCTTTGAGAGCCCCGAGATCAACAGTGACCCCTTTCATTTTCGTGCAACCGTTGGTACTGATACAAGCAAGATTATTGCTAAAGATACCAGTGAGAGCACATCAACGAGTACCGCGTTAACTACTTCGATGAGTATGACCTTAGGTTATTCGACGGAGCTTAGCCTAGGTGCAGGTATTGGCGGCGATCATGATTATGAAAAATACGCTATTAAGCATCAGTTTTATGGCAGCCCTTTAGAGTCTGCCGCCGAGAAAAACCTCTCTATGGCGGTTAGCCTTGGCTATATTCGCAGTAAAGATTCGGGGTATGGTCCACTATTAGCGGGTAATTACGATGACGATACCTATGATTGGGATTTGTCGCACGATACTTATGATATTGCACTTATTTCAGGTTACCGTTTAAGCTCAAAAGCCTTGTTATATGGCAGTGTCTTTTATCAAAAAGGCTCTATCGATGTTGATTATACGCAGATGTATTATCTTGCCAGCGAAGAAGGGGCTATGTTAACTCGAGCATGTGGTGATACGCCAGAGCAATGCCTTGATTTTAGCGCTGATTACGACGGCCACAATGCCGGTGTCAGCATTGCTCTTGAGTATGCATTCACACATTGGTTCGCCATTACAGGTGAGGCGGTCTATAAATCGATGAATTGGTTTGATCGTAGTGAAAGTGAGACTGCAGCAAATGTAAACTTTGAATTTAGGTTCTAGGTTCGGCTGTTCGAGAAAAAGGCATTAGCAAGCGCTAGTGCCTTTTTTGTAGTTATAAAAACACATAAGCTGCTGGAAGCAGCATACCGCAGATGACTAATACTGAGCGGCTGCCCCATGGGCTATTTTTACCTTTGATCATAAACAAGCCGCTGATCGCTAAAAACAGCAGCAGCCCAGCAAAAATATCAGAAAAAATAACCCACGAAGCGTTTGTCTCGTTTAAGTGTAAGCGGTTAAATGCTTGAATCACATGGCGAGGCTCAATGGCTTCATAGCTTATGATATCTTTATTGAGTTTCAGGCTGAGGTTGTTACCGTTTTTTAAAAACACTTTAAATTCTTGCGGCGACGCCCAATAAGAAGCCTTTACCGGCTCGCTTACATCAGCATGGGAAATAATTTGTTCAATCAGCAACTCGTCATTATCTAATTGCCAAGTTTCATCGCTCACATTGATTTGCTGGTGGCTTACTTGGTAGTTTGGGTTCCAATCATCTTTGTGGTTTACTGCAATGCCAGAAACCGCAAAGATAATCACTAAACCAACACAAAAATAACCAATATCGCGGTGTAAGTTTCTGTTTAACTTAAACCAGTTGATACTTGATTTGTTACTCAATGATTTCAACTCCGCTCGGAACGAGCTGATAAATAGCAATGGCTTCAGTCACTGAATTTGCATTAAAGCTTTCGCCGGCTTGCTGCGCTTTGTGAGCAAGTAGCGCTTTAGTGCGGCCTAGACTAAGCTGAATTTTATCGAGCTTACCGGTTACGATAGCTTTACTACCTTTAGCCGTCATCGGGAATACCATGTCGCCATCTTCAACTTTGATACGTAAGTTTTCAAAGCGTTTGTCTGATGCAAGCGTCATCCAGCAACCACGTTTTTCGCAAACCCCTGTGATAGTCCCTTCTACAGTAATTGGACTTGCTAGGTAATCGTCTGGCGTGGCCATAACCGTCGAAATTTTAATGAGTTTGTCACTGTCGACTTTACTGCCAAACTGCAAGCTAAAGGCGTGTTGGCTAAAGCTTAAAAGCGCCAATGAGAATGCAATAAATGTTTTTGATTTTAGTAACATAGTTGTTTCTTAGAAATACATTAAGTCTTAGTTTAAGCGGTTTACTTGTATGATAAAAGCATCATGAGATTATAAATTATTCGCAATTATATCAAGCGTAGATCAATTGTTTTTAATGCTGCGGGGTACTATCAGGTATAAGAAGCTTTATGACAATTTCGTGAATATTGTGATAATGTAACTTTTTATCGTTTCATTGCTTTATAATGCCTTTTTTATTTGTATGATAAAGCTGGTTTTTAGCTTGGAGTTAACATGGTTTCACGTCGAGAGTTTTTAGTAGGGGCGGGCACAATAGCCTTTTTAGGATTATCAAAAAGTGCCATAGGTAAGGTGTCGTTAGGAGATTTAAAAACAACGGCTGTCGGCTTTGGCCCGTTAATTCCTGATCCAGATAAATTGCTCGATTTACCAGAGGGCTTTAGTTATCAAGTCGTTTCAAGCCTCGGTGAGAAAATGTCTGATGGATTTACGGTACCTGATAAAGCTGATGGTATGGGCTGCCTAGCACTTGGTAATGACCGCGTCGCATTAGTGCGAAACCATGAGTTAAAACCAAAAGATTTAGCGAAAGCCGAAGCAAGTATTGCCAACCATAAAACGCCCCTGGCTTTTGATACCAACAGTGACGGTGTGGCGTTACCGGGTGGTACAAGTCATATAGTTTATAACTTAAAAACCCATCAAAAAGAGCAAGAATATCTGTCATTGGTCGGCACAATTCGTAACTGCTCTGGTGGTATCACGCCATGGGGTTCGTGGCTTACCTGTGAAGAAACCACTGATACTAAAGCTGATGGGTTTAACCAAGACCATGGTTATATTTTTGAAGTACCCGCAAATAGCAAAGGCTTAATCAAACCTGAGCCATTAAAAGCCATGGGTCGATTTAACCATGAAGCGGCTGCTGTTGATCCGCGCACAGGTATTGTTTATCTAACCGAAGACAAAGGTGATAGCGTCTTTTATCGATTTATTCCAAATGAATATGGCAAGCTACACAAAGGCGGGCAATTACAGGCTATGATGGTGAAAGGTAAGCCACAATTTGATAGCCGTAACTGGAATAACAAAGCCATGGTGTTACATCAAGAACTAGAGGTTGAGTGGGTCAATCTAGATAACCCAGAAAGCCCGAAGGATGACTTACGCCTACGCGGTTACAAACAAGGTGCGGCATTATTTGCCCGTGGTGAAGGTATTCACTGGGGTGATAAAGAGCTTTATTTTTGCTGTACCAATGGCGGTAAAAAGCAACTTGGTCAGGTTATGAAATATCAGCCATCAGAGTTTGAAGGCACGGCAAAAGAAGCAGAGCAACCAGGTAAAATCTCGTTGTTTGTAGAAAGTACCAGCAAAACCTTCTACAACTTTGGCGATAACCTTACTGTGTCACCTAATGGTCATTTAATTGTGTGTGAAGACCAATATACTGATGTGGTTGATAATCATCTTCGTGGTGTTACACCGCAAGGCCAAGTTTATAATTTTGCCCGTTTAGTTGCGCAAACCGAGCTGGCAGGTGCCTGTTTCTCACCAGATGGTAGCACTTTGTTTGTGAATGTTTACTCACCTTCAAAGACACTCGCTATAACAGGCCCATGGCATCAGTTTAGTGTTTAGTTAAAGCCTATTTTGAAAAGCTACTGCAAAGTGGCTTTTTTATGACTCTAATTTATCATTAATGAATAATAGAAAACCCTATATGAGTAAGTGCTCATCAGCACAGCCAAAATTAGCGACTTTAAGTATTGAGAGCTTTATTTTTAGCGGCTTTATTGGCACTGACTTTATGTGCGTGTTTAGCAATCCATTTAGTCATTTTTTTCATTAAAGCGGGTGGAAAGTCATGGCCCATACCGGGCACAACTCTTAATTTGCTGCGCTTTATTAACAGTGCGGTGTTGATACCAGCAGACAATGGCATGACAGGATCAGCACTGCCGTGGATCACTAACGTCGGGGCTTTAATCTTCTTTAAAAGTTGCTCGCGATAGGGTGTTGCGGCAATGGCTGCAAGCTGACGTTTAAAACCCGTTTGATTAGTGTGGGCACGCGCTATATAACGCTCGGCGTTGGCGTATAAAGCGTGTTCATCTTGTGGGTAGGCTGGGCTGCCAATGAGTTGGTTTAGCCTAACATTGTAATCAATCGCGGCTTCCTTATTACTGCTTCGGGGGCGTATTTTTGCGAGCTTTACTAGTAGGTTTATGTTTGAACCCGAAAACGATAAGGGCGAACTACTCGACATAATAGAGGTTAAGCTCAGCACGCGCTTTTTATATTTTGCTGCGAAAATTTGGGCAATCATACCACCCATAGAAGCACCCACTAAATGTGCTTTTTTGATATTAAGAGCATCCATCAACTCTTTTACGTCGCGAGCCATATCATCGAGCGAATAGGGCAGCTTTGCACGAATGGGTAATCGGCGGCTAAGCCAGTGCTTTACAAGACTTGGCTTACCTAACTCATCTAACGATGTGGATAGCCCTGCATCGCGATTATCAAAACGAATAACCCGAAAGCCTTTTTCGACCAAGCCAAAGTAAAGCGACTCTGGCCAAACGGTAAATTGAGCACCTAAGCCAATAATTAAGATGATCACCGGCGCATTTTTATCGCCTTCATCTTGATAACTAATACTGATACCGCTGGCTGTAAGGGTATGTTCCATAAACTGACAAATAAGCTTACGCAGGTATCATCAGCATAGTAGGTGAAGTTGGCAGTTTAGTGACAGTAGGAAAAATAGACAGCATCTAACTACGTGCTGCCTATTTTCAGGGAGTTTAGAAGTAAGCGGTAACGCCAATCCAGAAGTTACGGCCTTTATCTTTAACGTTGTAGTCGTCTGTGAATGTTACTTCGCTAACTACACCACGACCTGTTAGGTACTCATATTCACCATCGCCATTTAGGTCGGTATAGCTCGTGCTATAAGAGGTGAAATCTTCGTCTAATAGGTTGTTCACACGGGCATTGATTTGCACATACTCATTTACATAGAACTGCGCCCCTAAATTAAGTAGGTTGTAGTTTTTGTAGTACAGTGCTTTGTCGTGCACGTTATCCCAACCGCGATAACGGTCTGAACGATATACACCTTGTAGGTATAGGTTCATAAAGTCAGTCGCTTCCCAGTTTAGGGTAAGGTTTGCCATGTGCTCAGCTGAGTTAGTTAATGGTTGACCTTCTTCAGGACCGCTCTTTTGTTCGCTATCAGTCCACGTGTAGTTACCGTTAACAGACACTGTTTTAGTGATAGTGTATTGACCTGCAATTTCAACACCTTGCAAGTCTACTTCGTCGATATTGATCTTTTGGCTGTAGCTATCGTAGCCAAGCTGATCGTACTGACCTAAGTTCACACATGGGCGCACATCATTAGTTTGCTCACAGCTTAAAATAGTATCGCCGCGGGCAATTTTGTCTTCAAACTTGGTGTTGTAGTAAGTCACATTAATGTTGTGATCACCATCAAGCGAAGTCCAGTAAAGTGCAACTTCTGAGTTCACACTTGTTTCAGGTTCTAAATCTGGGTTACCCGCAAATGGGCTTGTGCCTTGACCACCAAATCCGGTGATACCGTCGTAAAGGTCAGTTGTTTGAGGTGTTTTATAACCCGTACTGACACCCCCTTTTATCGTCCAAGTGTCTGATATGTTGTATACACCATAAACGCGTGGTGATACTTGGCTGCCAAATACATCATGGTCATCGTAACGAGCGCCTAATGTAAAGGTAAAGTTGTCAGTTGCCATCCAGTTATCTTCGGCAAATAGCGAGTACATGTTTTGCTCTTGCACTTGACCTGCTTGGTCACTTTCAAGGCCAAATACACCGTCTTTTAACTCACCATCGATAAGCTGGCCACCAATTGCAAGGTTATGGCTACCAAAGCTGCCAGTGATAGGAATATCAAAGCGTAAATCATACGTATATTGGCTGCTTTCTAGCGGGCGAGTAGGGCGTGGTAAGAAAGTTTCTTCAGCTAAGTCTTTACGTGCTTGCTCGTCCATTCCCTCGTATTCGCCAGTACCATCGTACATAGCTTGCAGCTCTAATCGTTTCGCTTACACTTAGCGGTAAAGTACGGCCATTGTTTTGCGTATCAACATATGAAACAGAGGCCTTCACCGTTGCCCAGTTAAGCTCTCCATCGTAACTTAGTGACCACCATTCACGATCAAACTCTTGGTCTGCAGCATAGCCTGCGCGCGGGTTTACTTGGCCACGACGATCTTGCCAAATAGATTCAATGTTATCTTTAGTACCAAGTGGGTAAGTAATGGTGCCTGATTCAATGTTGTAGCTTGGTGTGTTGTCGTACACTTGACTTGAGTTATCATAATCAAAGCGTAAATGATGAGAATCAAACGGGGTATAAGTTAGGGTAATACCATACTGCTCATTAGTGTTATCAACAGTACGCCCACCACTACCAAAACCTAAAGAGCGAACATGAACAACGCCATTAGGGTCGGTAGCTGGTTCAAATGTCGGTGATGATGCCTGTTGCTCGTAAACACTACCGCGTACGCCTAAGCTTAATACGTCTTTGATCAGCGGCCCCATCACACTAAAGTCAGTGGTAATGTCATCACCAAAATCATCGTTTTGTTGTAATGAGCGGCTAAATGAAACAGCACCGCTCCAGCTATCAGTATGCTTTTTAGTGATGATATTAATTACACCGCCAAGCGCATCAGCACCATAAAGGGTTGATGCAGGGCCGCGGATAACTTCGACACGCTCAATGGCATCGACAGGCGGTACGTGGTTAAACGCGTTGCCTCCAAAATTGTTTGGGTAAATATCGCCATGATTATTTTGGCGTTTACCATCAATAAGTAACAGGGTGTACTCGCCTGTTAAACCACGCATACTCACACTGCCTTGGCCTGTTTTATCACGGGTTGTGCCAATGTCGATACCTTCTAAATACTGCACTGCATCAAGCACTGAGGTGAAGGCGTGAGACTTAATATCTTCATTAGTGATAATTGAAATACTTGCAGGTGCTTCAGTAACTTTTTGCTCAAAGCCAGTTGCTGTAATAACTAAGCGTTCCATATCTTGTTTAGGCTTAGCGTCGTCAGCTGAGGCTGAAAAATGTGTTGCTATGGCAAGGGCCAGTAAACTTGGTTTTATTGATTTCATTGTAGATTTCCAGTTCTTTTTGTTGGTTATCCTTTTAAGGAACGACGGGTATACTACAGAAATTAAAAATACAATCAATAACTATTCTTATTTAGATTAAGGTGTTTCGGTTTCAATTTACAGTATTTATGATTAAGTTGAGTTTTTAGCCAGTAAATACGGTGTTACAAACTAGATTTAGATTAAATATCCATGACAGGTTCACCTCCTGTATAGTGTTTTAATTATTAATATAAAAATTAAAACAATGAATTCGGATATCTCTTTAGCGCGCTTTAAGCAGTTTCCTTCTCTTATGTGGATCTTCTTATTCGGCTCGTTTATTACCCGTGGCAGCTATTATATGGTTTGGCCATTTCTCGCGGTTATCTTGTACGAAAAATTTGCTTTAACGGCGACAGAGGTCGGTTTGGTGCTTTCCAGTGCTGCCATAATTTCAGTGTTCACCAGCTTTATTGGCAGCAGCCTTTCAGATAAAGTCGGTCGTCATACACTGATGTATATTACAGGCGTGTTGTATATCATTTCTTTCTCGTTGTTGGCTGAGGTTGAAACAGTGGCAGGCTATGTGATTGTGATGACCTTATGTTCGATTGCTACCGCGCTTTGGCGGCCATTAACCAGCGCTGCAATTGGTGATATTATTGACGATGCAGCAACTCGTGAGCTTGCCATGCAATCGCTGTATTTTATCGTTAATGTGGGTTGTGCGGTTGGTCCATTAGCAGGCGTATGGCTGGGTTTAACAGGCGAGCAGTCAAGTTTTTATATTACCGCAGGCGCATTTGCTATCTTGTTAGTACTACTTGTTTGGGGTTTCAATGTTAGTGATAAAGCGTCAAAAAATAGCGCCGCAGCCGACGAGGTTGAAACTAAAAGCCCAGAAATAAAGGGCCAGCAATTATTGCGCATTTTGTTTGCTGATAAGCTGTTGCAATGTTTAATTTTAGCCAATATTTTGTGCATGTTTATTTACGCGCAAATGGATAGTTCACTAATACAATACCTGACTCGTGCAGAAGCTCCTGATTTACTTGCATTGATTTCTGCGCTGATTTTTACCAATGCGATGGTGATTATTTCAAGTCAATTTTTGCTATTGAGAATGATGGCGCGATTTAACTTAACAGTGCGTATTCAAATCGGTTTGGTACTTTTAATGGGGTCGCAATTTTGGTTGGCACTCAATCCGATAGACCTGTTCTGGGGATGGATAGGTGCGATAGTGGTCATGAGCTTGGCTGAGACTATTTTATTTCCGACTATGAATGTTCACCTTGATAGACTCGCGCCATCACACCTTCGTGGTGCGTACTTTGGCGCAGCTTCGTTTTATGATTTAGGTTTTGCTTTTGCACCGCTTGGTGGTGGCTTAATTTTAGATTATTACGGTGGTCCAACCTTGTTCTTTGTTGCGGGAGGGTTATGCCTAGTCGTGATTTATTTATACGCCATTCTTGAAAAGCTACCTAGACCTGATTTTGCAAATCCATTATCTAAGTAAATATATAAAGTGAAAATGCAGAACAGCTGCTACCTTTATAGCTCAAACATTAAACATTGAGGTTTAACATGGCTGTTTCTGCAATTCCTAAAGGTTTTCATGCGGTCACCCCGTATTTGATTATTGAAGGCGCTTCTAAAGCTATTGAATTTTACAAAGAGGCGTTTGCTGCTGAGCTAGTAATGCAAATGCCTATGCCTGACGGAGGGGTTGCACATGCCGAGATAATAATAGGTGACTCCTACATCATGCTTTCTGATGCTTACCCTGAAATGGAATATAAATCTCCACAGCAGCTTGGTGGCACCCCTGTAAATATGATGCTTTATGTTGAGGATGTCGATGCTGTCTTTGCTAAAGCGTTGTCGTTAGGTGCAAAAGAGTTACGTCCGGTTCATGATCAGTTTTATGGTGACAGATTGGGGACTTTAGCCGATCCATTTGGTCATATCTGGAATATTGCAACGCATAAAGAAGACCTCACAGAGCAAGAGCTAATCGAGCGCATGGGGGAACTCATGAGTAAAGAACAAGATGCTTAAAAGGTTGTTTCTACTGACATTCCTATTTGCCACGAATCAACATCTTGATAACTTCCAAGAGGCGAACTAAAGTCGATATGTATAACGTTATCGTTACTTGAACGCGATGAATATAGACGAATACCCACACCAGCACTGGTTAGCATTGAATCTGAAATATTCGCCGTTTCAGTGCTGCCGAATGCTTGCCCTACATCGACAAAACCGACAAAGCCAACATCCACAAACTGATATAGATTGATGTTTGGGTACATTCTTAGCTCAGCAGTTGCTTGTAAGCTTGAAGTACCATGTTGGTAACTTTCTGGAAAGCCTCGCATGCCTTCTTCACCGCCAACAGCCAGCGGTTTCTCTGCAAACTCATGGTTTTGCCAATGACCATTTACATGAGCATAAAAGGCAAATGCATCTGACCAGCGATAGTTCATTTGTGCTTTTGAATATATAGCAAAGCGGTCATCAAGCTCAGTACCTACATTGCCCTTGATACCCGTGGCAAAGCGATACAAAGTGTTATTGTTAAACCAAGCTTTGGTGAGATTAGTATCAAACAAAAATCCTTGCCCCAAATTAACGGTATCTATAGCAAACTTTGAGTTTAGCTCCCAGCCTAGGTTAACGTCTTCGTTGTGGTTTATGAGGTCAATATCCTGTAAAACAGTATAGTTGTCTTCTAACCAATGTAATCCGACCCACGGCGCAGCAATACTGTAATCGCTAAGACCTGCGGGTAAAGGTTTTGTATCGAAAGGGCGGTAACTAACATCTTCGTAATCAATCCCAGCTAGCCAGTGAAAGGTTTGCTTTCTGTCCTGTGACAAAATTCCACCATAGGCGAACTGTGCGATTAATTCATCAGTGAAAAATTCTGAACGAGTCAGTCCATTTTGATAAATATAGCTTTTTTGTTTTTGTGACTTGGCAAAGTAGCGCATCAGTGCGTCACTACTACGTTGATAAAAAGGCTGATGATAATCCACTAAAAAGACTTGCCCGTCATCGTAGTCATCAGCTTGTAAAGTGAGGGTCGCATGAGGCTGCCAAGGAACAGGCATTTGCAGCACAGAGTGATAGCCTGAGCGTTCGTGATCTGATTTATACTTTAATGATGCGCGGATCCCGTACCCCAAAAAGTTCTCTTCTTTAAAGCCTAAGCTGTATTTGTTATTGCCGCTACTACGGCCAAAATTAATAGTTGGTAATAAACTCCACGTGTCCCACGTATCTATTTGTACCACGCGTGGTTCATCTTCAAGGCAGTCTTTTGTATAGCTAACTTTGGCATCTCTTAAGTACTTTTTGCTGCGTAGAATACGCTCTGCTTCTTGCAGTTGACGCTCACTGACTAGATCGCCTTCTTTAAAGGTAATTTGCTCACTGACAACTTTGTTTTTGGTATCTATGTGCAGCCAGTTTATAAAGCGATGTAGAGCGGTTGTTTCAGGATCATTTGGATCAAAAATCGTATGTGTATCAATGTTGAGTTTATCAACAGTGATATCTTTTTCTTCGCTTAACTCAGCAGTTGGTTTACTTTTTACTTCACAGACGACGTCTAAGCTTAAAGGTTCATTTGCGTATACTGTCCCTGTAGCAGTGCATGTTAATAATAAAACAGGTGTTATTTTATTCATCTTTATTATGCCTACTAAATACGAAGGAGACGCAGCTTGTTTGCTTTATCAACCTTTTAAATTCTTTACAGTTCTCAGCATAAAATCGCTAACTTAAGAAAAACTTAACTAAAACTTAAACTTTATTGAATATTATAAGGTGTTGATTAATAAGCCGTGTGCTAACTCATTATGGCGAAGTTAATCTTTAAATTGTCGGCTTACGTATGAGTTTTTAAAGTTTCTAGTAGAGTAAATAATGAAAAAGCGTGTTTTATACTGGCTGCAAAATGACTTACGTTTGGTCGACAATGAAATTTTATCTGAATTAGCTGAGTTTAACGGCGAGCTAGATTTAGTGTATGTGATTGAACCACGCTGGTTTAGGCAAACTAACTTTCAGTCAAAACCGTATGGCACGCACAAGTACAACTTTTTACTTGGGAGTCTAGCTGCATTTGCAAAAGAGCTTGAGAAGCTTGGGCAAACTCTACATGTGATCACCGGAGAGCCAGAGCAAGTTATAACTCAGCGTTTGCGAAAATATGAAATTGAAGCATTGGTTTGTACTGAGCAGGTTGGTACTTATGAGCAAAAACTGCTTGGCAAAATCAAAGCATTATGCCCTCAAGTAACAGTGAAAACCTATCAGCAAGATACCTTGTTTAAAGAAAGTGACTTGCCATTCCAACTTGATAACCTACCTAAAAACTTTACAGCCTTTCGTAAAAAGGTAGAAGCAGAGTCAACATTTATAGCAGCGCCGCTGCAGCCTGTAAGTTACTTACCTCATCCCGTACAACTATGCCCTGAGAACACTGTTGATGATGCCCCAACTAGGTCATGTAGTTTTAAAGGTGGTTTAATTGCTGCCCAACAACATTGTCGTCAGTACTTTTCGTCAAAAGCGCCGAGCAGTTATAAAGAAACACGTAATGAGTTAGACGGTTTTAGCAATAGTACTAAATTTAGTATATGGCTTGCTGGTGGTGAAATTAGCGCAAAACAGCTGTACAGAGAAGTTGAAATATATGAATTGCAAAACGTTGCTAATGAATCTAGTTATTGGATAAAGTTTGAATTGCTTTGGCGCGAATACTTTAAATGGCACGCAATGCAAATTGGCGCAAAACTTTTCCACTTTAACGGGCTAAAGCACAGTGCGCCACTGACCACTTTTAACAGTCACCGTTTTAATGCGTGGTGCCAAGGGTGCACACCATTTGCTTTGGTAAATGCAATAATGCATGAGCTAAACGCTACAGGCTATATTTCTAACCGTTCGCGGCAAATTGCGGCAAGCTGTTTGGTTAATGAGTTTGCTCTTGACTGGCGTTATGGCGCGGCCTATTTCGAACAACAACTCATAGATTATGATGTGGCTGCGAACTGGGGGAATTGGCAATATATTGCGGGCGTCGGTGTTGATCCTAGAGGCGGGCGGCATTTTCATATCAATAAGCAAACAGCGCTATATGACCCCTTGGCTCGTTATATTGATATATGGCAAGGAGAGCAAACAATTACAAACAGTGTGGATAGTGTCAATGAGGTGGATTGGCCGATATCTTCATAGCCTGTGTTAGATCAATATTCTTCACGGATTTTTAGTATTTTTTATTTTGTTAACTAGAATAATAATTAAGGCTTGCTTTAATTTTGAAAGGCCTAGTTAACAAGGCTAATTATGGTATTTAGTGAAGGGTATGATGCGATAAAATCGCAGCTTGGTTTTGACCTATCTCAGCTAATTCTCGACAGTAGTGATGCGGGAATTTGGCTTTGGAATGTAAAAACAGGCGAAACTGTTTTCAATGATAAATGGGCGAACATTATCGGCTATACACTGAAAGAGTTATCGCCAATTTCAATTGAAACCTGGCTCAGCTATGCTCATCCAGGCGACTTGCCAAAATCAGAACAACTTTTACATGCTCACTTCAAAGGGGAGTCAGAGCGCTATATCTGTGAAGCGCGCATGAAACACAAACAGGGACATTGGGTTAAGGTGCTCGATAAAGGAAAGGTGCACAGTTGGGATGAAGATGGTAATCCAGAGTGGATGCTTGGTGTTCATATCGATATTACTGAGCAGTGGTTAAAAGAGCGTGAAATTGATTTTTTACATGCCAAGTTGCAAAAATTTACTGATAACTTACCCGGGTTTGTTTATCAGTATGTAGTCGATAAAAACGGTAAGGCATGTTTTCCTTTTGCTAGTTCAAAAGTCTTTGATATCTATGGCTGTACTGCTTATGAAATAAAAAAATCTGCAGATTTAATTATGCAGATTATTCACCCTGATGACTTAGCCCGAGTTGTTAAAAGCATTGAAAAATCACGAGTAGAATTATGTGATTGGCACGAGATATACCGAGTTAATCACCCAAAAAAAGGTGTGATTTGGGTTGAAGGAAAATCGTCACCCATAGCCCGTGTGAATGGAAGCGTTGAATGGAATGGTTATATCGAAGATGTTTCAGAAGAAGTAAAAAGGAACGAGAAAATACAACTGCTTACAGCGGTTTTTTCAACAACTAGTCGCGGTATTTTGATTACAACGGCAGAGCCTAAAATTGTGGATGTTAATCCTGCATTCGAGCAGATAACCGGGTTTAAAAAATCGGATGTCATCGGAAAAAATCCATCCGTATTTTCAGCTAATCAGCAGCCAAAAGAGTTCTATGTACAGATGTGGGAAGTTCTCTTAAAGAGTGGCCGCTGGCAAGGTGAAGTATGGAACAAGCGTAAAACGGGTGAAGTATTTCCTGAACTGTTAACTATCGATGCATTGTATGATGAACATGGCCATATTAGTCATTTCATTGGGGCATTTGATGATATTTCGCAAGCTGTAGAAAAGCGCCAGCTACTTGCTCAATTAGTTAATCAAGACCCACTCACTAAGCTTTTAAATCGTCGTGGTTTAGATATCCAGTTGCATTCACTTACTCTTAGTGCGACAAGTGAAGAAAATTGGTTTTCATTGATTTATGTAGACCTTGATAACTTTAAACTGGTGAACGATACCTTTGGTCACGAGCAGGGCGATAATCTACTTCTTGAAATCAGTGAGCAGCTTTCACTTCAGCTACGTGATAAGGATATATTAGCCCGCATTGGGGGCGATGAGTTTGTCATTTTATTGCCGAATTTATCGAAACATTTGGTTTGCCAAGACATTGCTGAGCGTTGCAAAAAAGCGGTTGAGGACGTAGCAAAGCGCTACGCAACCAAAGTGCCTGTCAGTGCTAGTTTTGGAATCGCGCTTTACCCAGAGAATGGTAAAAACGCGAAAGAGTTACTCGCCAATGCTGACGAGCAAATGTATCAGATGAAGCTTAAACATAAAGCCTCACCATTGGGTTGATATTTCGACACTAGGTAGTTTATTTAAAAGAGGTAACAATGCGCGCTCTTTGCGTAAATCTTTGCGTTCATGTTCTAAATCTTTTCGTTCTCTATACAACTCTTTTTGTTGGCCATTATCGAGCTGATTGCTATTAAGCTCAGCGCGAATATTTTTTAAGCGCCGGTCAATATCGTCAATTCGGTCATCTATGTATGCCAGCCTTTGCTGTACTTGATATCTGTCGTTTCCTTCTTGCCATGCTTTACGAAAAGCGGTGCTGTTACATACCCCATTGTAAGAGACCCCTTGTATGCCAAGGGTAAAACCATTTTCGGGCTCACAATATACAGCCAGACCCAGATCGTACCCCACTTTATATTCAGCAATATCAGCACTAACGCCATATTCGCCGCATTGCGATAATGCATCTAGCCCATCGTGATATTCCGTTCCATCAGCACCATGTTTATAACCTATACCTTGCCAATTGGCTTGCAAACATTCATCTTTGCTGACAGAGGTACAGCCTGCTAATACGATTAATGACAGCAGAGGAAGTGTCCATTTTCTCATTAAAGTCTCGGCTTAAATTATTAATAACTGACTAGATTCTAGCCTGTAATGTATTTTTTTAGAAAGTAGTTTTTGTATTTCGTAATAATGCCCTCAGTTGAGGGCATTACACGCTTTTAATTACCACTGACAGAACCGCTGAGCAATGCGAATATTTGACTGTGCATTTTTTAAGTGTGCTAATTGTAATAAGCATAACGCAGTAAAGTGACTGCGTTTGATCAATTGATGGCGGTCAAAGCGCATAATCTCGTACCACAACTTAAATAGCTCGCCAAAACGCATCAGGTTGTTATTGTTAAATTGCCATTGTGATTGGTAGTTTACTTTAATTGGGCAAGGCATATGACCTGGGTATGCTTGCCATGGTGCAAGCATGGCTCGTGGGTAACTGGTTTTCAGCCAGCGCTGATAAAAGCGGTGTTTACGTACATATTCAACAGGGACAGCTAGAGGATATTGCAGTACTTTCCATGAATAGAATGGATGGAAGAACTCCATTTTAAAGTCGCATACTTGCTCATTTGGAATGCTCAAATGATGGTGTTGATCATTGAGAAGTAAAAATAGCTGAAATGCTTTTTCGAGTGGTAATTCAGCCAAGGGTTTAAAACTAACTTTTAGGTTATCTATTAATTTTTGTTGCAGCATAGCCGCATTATGAACTACTGACTTTGGCAAATAAGCGTACTGCTGATCTAAATAAGCTTGAATGAGTTTATCAAGATTGTTTTCTTTTGCTGCTGCATAAATATCGTCGCCATAAAATACGGCACCTAAGCCAACACTGCCGCCATTTCCTGACCAACTGATCTGTGGTCTTGTAACGGTTTTATATTCATTGTGATGCGCCTTACGCCAGTATTTACCAAGCCGCTGTTCAACAGAAAGCTTTTGCGTATCTCGTACTTGCACTACTTCAAGCTTAAGGGCGTTTTGCGAAGCATATTGTTTTGCGCAATAGAGATCTTGGCTATCTGACTTTGAAAAATTAAACGATTTGAGCTCAACCCCTTGGCGTAACAGTTCACAATTAATTAGTCGCGAATCTAGACCTCCAGAGAGGGTGCTCAGCACTTTTTTATCGGTGTGCATCGCTTTTGTAACAACACTGCGAAAAGCCTGAGTGACTCCATCAATTGCATCTGTCACCTCATGGTTTTGTTTGGCAAGGGCGACCCAGTCAAAGTAACGTTGTTTTACCACGCCATGGCTGACATCAAACCGTAATATTTCGCCTGGATATGAGCATTTAATGTTTTTATAAGGTGTGTGGTCAAGAAGCGGGTAGCCAAGCACAGCAAGCTCAGTGAGGGCTTCTGCATCGCTTTCAAGCTCAATACTCAACTGTTTAAATAAGCCTAAGTTGGTCGAAAATAGTAAGCCATGTGCAGTTTTTAAGGTATAAAATGGTTTTAACCCAAGTGGATCAGTAGCAAGTACTAAGCAGCCTAATTGGCTATTAAACTGGCAAAAGCTAAAAACCCCTTCACACTGCTGTAAACAGGTGTTGAGTGAGGTTGCATTTGCCATGGCCTTTAAATCATCACTACGGGAGCTGCTGAGTAAAGGATGGCCAATCAGCGTTGCAATTTGCGACTCAGTTTGCAACCAACTTGCTTGTTGGTATGCATCGAAATCATAGTGAAAAATAGCTCCATTCTCACAATCAAAGCGCTTAACATCTGTTTTTTTATAGCGATTAAATGCATCAGATAGTTGATTAATATAATGAAATTCTGTTTTGCCTAATTCATTGAATTGGATATAACCTGCGATAACAGCCATGTTAACTACCTTTTCGTTTGCTAACTTACTAGTGAAGTTGCAAGGCGTAGGCCAAAACGAATAAAGGCCTTACAACAAGGCCTTTGGGTAACATTACAAAAGCTGATCAGCGATTGTTAAGTTGTTGGTTGATCTCATCAAAAATACTCGCGTCATCAATGGTGGATGGAATTTGTAGTTCTTCACCATCGACCAGTTGGCGTAAGTTCTTTCTGAGTATTTTCCCTGAGCGGGTTTTTGGTAAGCGCTCAACATGAACGATTGTTTTCAAACAGGCAATAGCGCCAATTTGATGCCTGACAGTGTGGATAAGCTCTTGCTCCACCTCTTTGCTATCACCGAGGTAGTCGTCTTTGAGCACAATCATCGCCATCGGTAATTGGCCTTTTAGTGCGTCGTTAACACCAAACACTGCGCATTCAGCAACAGCTGGGTGAGCAGCCACAATTTCTTCCATTTCACCTGTTGATAAGCGGTGACCTGCGACATTAATAACATCGTCTGTACGGCCCATAATAAACAGATAACCATCATCATCAATATAGCCACCGTCACCAGAGAGATAATAACCTGGATATTCGTTTAAATAGCCCGCTTGAAAACGTTCATTGTTTTGCCAAATTGTTGGTAAACATCCAGGTGGTAAGGGCAGTTTAATGACCACAGCACCACTTTCGTTTGCAGCGCACTGCTCACCATTCATATCAAGAATTTGTACATCAAAGCCCGGTGTCGGTACCGTTGAGCTGCCCGGTTTAGTTGCAAGTTGCTCGATACCAATTGGATTACAAGCGATAGCCCAACCTGTTTCTGTTTGCCACCAGTGGTCGAGCACTGGCAAGCCTGTGTTGTCTTTGAGCCACTCATAAGTTGGTGGATCTAAGCGCTCACCAGCAAGGAATAAGCGTTTTAAACTAGAGGTATCGTATTGTTTGAAGCCCTCGGCTGTAGGGTCCTCTTTTTTAATTGCGCGAAACGCAGTAGGGGCACTGAATAATGCGGTGACCTTGTAATCTTCAACCACTCGCCAAAAGGCACTTGCATCAGGTGTTCTAATTGGTTTGCCTTCATATAGTATTGTAGTGCAGCGATAAATAAGTGGCGCGTAAACAATGTAAGAGTGACCAACGACCCAACCGATGTCAGAGGCGGCCCAAAATACTTCGCCGGGTTTCATACCATACACAGTTTCCATGCTGTAATGCATTGCGACAGCATGACCCCCATTTTCTCGAACCACTCCTTTAGGTGTTCCTGTCGTACCTGAGGTATAAAGGATATAAAGCGGATCATCACCTGCCACTGGCACTGCACCCACTTCGCTCGCTGCATCTGAGGCTGATTGCCAATCGATGTCTCTGCCATCTTGCATCTCGGCAATAGCTTGTTCACGCTGAAATACAACACAGTGTTCAACTACATGCTTGGCGTTTTCGAGAGCTTCATCAAGCAAAGGCTTATATTCAATCACATGGTTGACTTCAACCCCGCAAGACGCTGTAAGCACAAGTTTAGGTTTTGCATCATCAATACGAACTGCTAACTCGTGCGGTGCAAAACCACCAAATACGACTGAGTGAATGGCACCAAGACGCGCACATGCCAGCATACCAATAACGGCTTGTGGGATCATTGGCATATAAATAACGACACGGTCACCTTTACTTACGCCAAGGGACTGCATAAGTCCCGCAAATTTGGCAACTTGAGTTTGTAACTCGCCATAGCTGTATTGTTGTTTAGTATTGGTAACAGGGGAGTCGTAAATCAGAGCGATTTGATCTGCAAAACCTGCTTCGACGTGTTGGTCGAGGGCTAGGTAACTAGTGTTTAGCTGACCATCAGCAAACCAGTGATAAAAATCATTATCGTCATATTGATAGGGTGTACTAGGTTCTTTAAACCAAGGAACCCGTTTACTTTGTTCAAGCCAAAATTGGCCCGGATTGCGCTGAAATTGTTGATATTGTTGTTGATATTCGCCCGCCATAATGAGGCTCCTATACTTTTTAGTGAGAGATTTGTACAACGTATAAAAAAATATAAGGGGGATTTTGATTAAATAATATGCGACCTTGGTCGGCATCAGCTTCATTTATTCTTGGAAAGATAGCTGGTGTTATTGAAATTTAGCTACAAAATCAATCAACTTTCGGGAAGATATGCTTATTCTCGAATTAAAAAATGATTTCAAATTTGCGTTATTTAGGGGCTGTGGGTAGAGGGAGCTGCCACTTTTCTAAAATGGCTTGGTATTGACCTGTTTCTTTAAGTGTCGAAAGTGCAATGCTTAACCTCATTGCCGTGTCAGGATTTAAATTCAAGTTTGCAGCTAAATAAAGCTCTGAAGGAAAGTCATCTAAGTGAAGGCTTTTATGAATTTTTTTAGCTTCTACATTTGATAAAACAAGTTCATTTTGCAGGGTGAGTGTATTGGTTAGTACAAAATCGATTCGTTCTTTTTCAAGCATCTGCCACAGCTGATGATAATGACTTACTAACACTAAGTTTTTATCTTCACTAAATCCTGCTTGCTTTAAATAATGTTCGCTGGAATAACCACGTATAGTCGCAACGCGATATTTCTCAGCTTGTTTTAGGCTTTGTACTTCATGGTTTTGACTTTGAGAAGCCAGATCAACTAAATAAGCATCAGAGAAATACGTTTGCCCCAGCCATTTAAATTTAGCTTCACGAGCTGGGTTTTTTAAAAGCGAGATCATTAGTATGTTTGGATTGTTTTCAAGCTCATGAAAAGCCCGAGCCATAGGCATTATTCTAAACTCACCCGCTAGATCTGCCTGCGCTAAAGTAGCTTCAATAACTTCTATAAGTGCGCCATCTGCTTCGCCTTGCTGATTAATAAAGTGGTATGGAGGCAAGTCTTCAGCAATAAAGGTCAAATTATCCGCAGCAGTTGCACAACTGATGCACAGAAGCATGATAGCAATCAGTAATGAGCGAAACGGCATAAATATCCATTATTTATAAATAAACAATTAACATACTAATAAATCTTAATGCAAAGGTATAGGCTTTTAAAAGGCCTGGAATATTTAATTGCTTTTCTTACTGCGTGGTGCGCCCATTAAAATGCCTATGTGGCAAATACAGACCGATAAAAAGGCACTCAAGCCTAGTGCACCACCATAGCCATCCAATAGAGGGACTAAGTATTCAAATAAGATAGAAAATAGTAAAGAAGAAATAGTTAACGTGAAGAATCCAAAGCGCTTTGGTGCGCTCATACCAATAAACGTCCCGCCAAAAAATGCCACAGAGTAAAGCGCTAAATTTACTGGTAATAAGCTCAAAATGCCATAAGCAATAATGCTTGAGGCAGCAGATGCTCGAATGGCATCAAAGCGATTATGATGTGCTATTAGGTAGGTAGATAATGCACCTGCTAAAGCTGTTAGTGCTATAAATATATCCACTATAAGACTCCTTTAGCCATCATAAACAGAGCAACACTGGCAAAGGCAACACTACCAAGGCGACCACCAAAACCTGCAAATAGATTCATAGTTAGCATATAAAGACAGGCACCGATCAAAGAAATAAAACTTAGTTCCCAGTAACTATCAATTAAACTTGATGAGCACATGCCGGCAAAGCTTCCTGCGTAAATAGCTGCATAAGGGTGATTTCCAAAACGAGCCGGGAAAGGAATAAATGTGCCAACTAAACCGGTAACAGCGGCAGATAAAACAAGGGCAACATTGGCTTGGTCATGAAGCAAAAAGCAGGCAAAACAGCCAACAGAAAAGGCCAAAAATTTGACCAAGAAAAATGTAATATGTGCCATTAATTGATGATACACCTCGCTTAAGTAGGTAAACGAGGTGCATTATCTCATTGATGCGTTTAGTCCTGCAACTGCCCTGCGTGGAGTTTTATATCAGTTTGCTTAACGAAGTGAGCTGCTACTTTGCTGTGGTGACCATATAAAGCTACAACCAAAAAGCAAATGAGCGGAACAACAAATGACACAGCAGTGTTAAATGCATCGATAGTTGCGGCTTGGATCAGGGGTAAAAATGCTCCTCCTAAAATCGCCATAACTAAGCCTGCCGCGCCGACCTTTGCATCATCGCCTAAACCCTCAAGTGCCGTCCCGTAAATAGTTGGAAACATCAAAGAGAGACAACTTGAAATAGCAACGAGTGCTATCACACCAGCTAAATTAACTTGGGTTGCAACAACAAAACAAAGTACGGCTGCACCTAAGGCCATAAAACGGAGCAATTTAGCCGCGTTTATAAAGCGCATTAGCCAAGTCATAAAGAAGCGTGACACTAAAAACACCAACATAGAATACTGTAAGACTTGGCCGCCCGTAACTTCAGTTGTGTTAAGAGCTTCCATCGTATAGCCGATGGTGTAAGTCCACACACAAGTTTGGGCTCCAACATTAAAAAACTGTGCTAGCACACCAAATCGATAATGCTTATTTTGGTACAAATGTTGAAAGGTTTTTTTAAGCTTTCGAGCTGGTGTTGCCGCTTTTGCTACTGTTGCAGGCGATCGGCTACAAAAGATACATAGCCACAGCAAGATTAAACAACACGCCATACCGACATACGGCACCATTACGGCATTAAGTTCAGCACTCACAACTGTTTTTAATTGCGCCTCACTCATTAGGGCGCGGCCAGCACTATCTGCTTGATTTAAGTTTGGCAAGATTAAAGTAGCAGCCAAAAACACACCTATATTAGTACCCACAGGATTGAAGGCTTGGGCTAGGTTGAGCCTGCGAGTTGCTGTTTGTTCGCATCCAAGCTGCATAACATAAGGATTTGCAGAGGTTTCTAAAATAGACAAACCGCCCGCAAGAATAAACAAGGCTAATAAAAAGTGACTATAGAGCATGGTTTGGCTGGCGGGATAAAACAGTAATGCTCCACATGCGGCCATGGCTAAACCAACTAGCAACCCAGTTTTGTAATTAAACCGTCTGTTAATCATTGCAGCGGGTAAAGCCAAGCAAAAGTAAGCGCCATAATAACTAAATTGCACTAAGGCAGATTGCAGCGCACTCATCGAAAATGTTTTGCTAAAAACTTTAACTAATGGGTCTGTCATATTGGCTGCAGTGCCCCAAGCTGCAAAGCAAATTGTAAGTAGAATAAAAGGCCAAAGCATTTGGCGCGATACAATAGCGGACTGTGTTTGCATAGCTCACCAGTTTAATGTGTTCATATTGTTGTAAGCGACAGTATTCACGACTATAAATAATAAATCAACTAGGTTGATTTATTATTTATAGTGGCAGATAGTATGACAAACAGGTCTAATAGGCCGCTCATGAGACTTTACTATGAAGGATGTTATGAATCGCAGTCTAAACCCAACAGTGAGAAGCTGTAACGAACGTGCCATCTTAAGCTTAATTAGGCAGCATGAAAGTATGCCTAAAGCGCAAATAGCTAAGGCGCTATCTTTATCTGCTCAAGCTGCGATGGTAAATATTAATAAGCTAGAAGAAGACAACTTATTACTGCGAGGAGCACCTTTAAAGGGACGAGTAGGGCAGCCTAGCGTGCCGTTTAGACTCAACCCAGATGGCGCATTTAGTTTTGGTTTGAAAATTGGTCGACGTCGTTTTGACCTTATTTTAGTTGACCTACAAAGTAACCAAAGAGCCAGCATATCAGTTGAAGTGGAAGAGCCCTCTGTCGATGAACTTAAAGCATTTTTAGAAATACATATCCCACAATTAAAAACTCAACTAGAGCCTGAATTAAGGGCGCGTGTGTGTGGTTTAGGGGTCGCTATGCCGTTTGATATTTGGCAATGGCAGGCGTCGATGGAGAGCTGCAAAAGTTCGTTGTCGCAATGGCAGAATTTTGACTTAAAAACCTATTTAGAAAGCCAGTTTGGATTACCTGCTTTTATTAGTAACGACAATAATGCGGCTTGCTGTGCTGAATTAAGTTTTGGCAACCCCAAAAATTACAATGATTTTTTGTATGTTTATCTAGGCGCTTTTTTAGGTGGCGCAGTGGTTATTAATAACCAAGTTCTGGAGGGAAAAAGTGGCAATGCTGGTGCCATTGGTTCGATGCTTAACACTAAAAGAGAGCAATTGCTTAGTCAGTGTTCACTATTGACGCTACAGACGTTATTTGATCAACGACAGCTAAATATATCGGTCTATGAACTAACAGAAAGTCAATTTATTGCTCATAAAGCGCTTATTAGCCCTTGGCTAGAGCAGGCTGCGAAGGCAATAAGCCTAGCAATGCATAACAGTTTGAGTTTGTTAGATATGCAAGCGGTGATTATTGATTCGCCACTGCCAAGTAAGGCTTTACAACTGCTCAAACAGCTATCTGTTGAAGCATTTACAAAGTTAGATAGTCGTGGGTTGCGCTCGTGTGAAGTGAGTTTAGGTATTTGTGGAGAAAAAGCGCAGTCGATAGGTTCTGCTCAACTCGCGCTTAGTCGTCATTATTTTTAAACAGGAGTGAGCAGCTCACTCCTGTTTAAATTATTACTTCTGATATTGTTTGAACCACGCAAGCGTGTATTCAATTTTAGAAATCATGCGTGATGGACGACCTGCAATACCATGTGGCGAGCCTGGTACACGAATAAGTACGGTATCTACTTTTTGCAGTTTTAGTGCTTGGTAGAATTGCTCTGATTCTGAAATTGGCGTACGGCGGTCTTCTTCACCTGTCATGATCAATGATGGCGTGGTTACGTTACCTACTAATGAAAGCGGCGAACGTTTCCAGTAATGCTCAACATTATCCCAAGGCATGCCAGGGAACTGGTTACGAATTTGACCAATGTAGCTGTCAGCTGAAAGAGTTTTACTTAACCAGTTGATCACCGGTTTGGTAATCGCAGCCGCGTTGAAGCGGTTTGTTAAACCAACAGCATAAGCCGTTGCAATACCACCTGCTGAGCCACCAGCAATAAATAAGTTATCTTTGTCGATAAAGCCTTTAGCAATCATCGCATCAACCGCAGAGTTATGATCGGCAAAGTCCTCTTCAGAGCTGTATTTACCGTCTAGCAGTAATGCAAAGTCTTTACCGTAACTTGTTGAACCACGGTAATTAACATACACAACCACGTAACCTTCAGCGGCATAACGTTGTAATTCAGCAGTAAAGCTTGGGCCATAGGCCAGGTGTGGGCCGCCGTGAATTTCAACCATTAATGGATATTGCTTGCTTTCATCAAAATCAGGTGGTGTGATGTACCAACCTTGAATTGCTTGGCCATCGAACTGCGATTTAACATTCAGCTCGTGCACTTTACCAAGCTTTTTATGACCTAACACATCTTCGTTTAATGAAGTGAGCGTTTTCTTTTTACCTTTGTAAAGGTAGCCTAAATCAGCTGGGCGGTATTCACTGCCAGTAGTGTAAGCAATGGCACCATTATTGGCCATGCTGAAACTACCACTGATATACGGACGACCAATTGAAGTGCCCGACACGGTATCAGTTAAATCAGTTACCTTACCGCGGCTGTTTACTTTAGCGAGCTTACGCTTACCAAAATCATCGTACTGAATAACAAAGTCGCCATCGCCTGACCACTTATAATCAGCCACTGAACGGTCTAATTTTTCAGTAATATGCTTGATTGATTTATCATCTAAATCGAGCATAGATAGTGTTGAGTTAATATAAGGCACAGGCGCGTTGTCACGGGCAACAAAGGCAAGTTCATCACCGTCTTTAGCGTAACGAGGCTTAGTTTCACGGCCAGGCAAATCAGTTAGCTGCGTAAGCTCACCTGATTTTACATTAATTTCATAAAGGTCTGACTCAGTTGTGCGGTACTCCCACTCATCATTGCGATCTGCAGAAAAAGCCAGTTTTGTGTTACTTGGATCCCATGCTAGTGGGCCATAATGCTGATAATCACCCGATGTTAACTGACGTGGTGTGCCACCCGAAACCGGAATAACAAAAACGTGACGATATGAAGGCTCTAAAAAGCCAGCGCCATCAGCTTGATAGCGTGCCTTTTCAAAAACTCTAACAGGTTTTGACCACTCGGCACCTTTTGGTTTCTTCGGCAGTTTTACTGATTTAGCGAACGCAGATTTACCTTCAGGAATGCTCATAGTGAAAGCAATTTGCTCAGAGTCATTCGACCAGGTTAAGTTACGTACTGATTTTGGCAGTTGCGTTAATAATGCTTGTTTGTCTTGCGTTAACCAATAAACGTGAAGTTGATTTGAGCCGCTTGAGTTACTGGTAAAAGCAATTTTCTTGCTATCTGGAGACCAAGTAGGTTGGCTATAGTTATGCTCATCAGAGAAAAGCGGTGTGTGTTGGCCTGATTTTATATCGTACAGCCAAAAGCTACGCTTGTTGCCATCTTTCATGATGTCGTAGCCGCTGCGCACATAAACGATTTTTTTACCGTCTGGACTTATTTGTGGGTCACCTGCGTATTCAAGTTGAAAAATATCTTCTGAGACAAACTTGTCGTTAGCATATACCTGAGCCGTGGTTGCTGCGCATAGCAAACTGGCTCCAATGAGGATTGTTTTTTTTAATTGCATGGAATGGTCTTTTTTTAGCCGTAAAATTTTATCCTAAAAGCAGAGCATTCTGTGCGCAAGCACATTGAGATAAAGTTGCATTTACCCCAGTTGAATTAACGCAAAGTCTATTTGTGCGTGCTAGTAGCTGATTTTAAAGGCTTAGGAAAACTTAAAATAGTCATCCCAACGCGTATCTAAGCGCTGTTTGGCCTTATCTAAATCAACTGCTGTATAAACGTCATCTTGCTGATTAACCAGCTCAAGCTTTACGAGCTTGTTTAAGGCATCATCAATTTCGAAATCGAGTTGGCAATTGTGTTGTTCGTTGAACCACTGCTCAATTCTCTTATCTAATTGTTCTGCGCTCATTGTTGTGTTGGCTTTTAATAAAAAGGTGTAGGCAAGCAGAGCTTCTTTAACATCCTCTTCTTCAGCTGCGTCGACAAGGGTATGAAAAACACCAGCATTGTTATCCAAGTTTTTAAAATATAAGTTGTCGGCCAGTGCTTTCATAAAGCGAATTTTACGGTTTTTAAATTTACTCCACTCTTTAAAGATAAAGCTGCCAAACACTCCCATGCCGATTGCAAAGGTTATAAAGTGCTGCTGACTCATGTGCACTTCTTCACTACGCCAACCACCCCAAAAAGCAATCATAGCAATAAGAAGTAGAATTGAGGCGCCTAATTTTGTTACTAAAACTACAGCACCACCAATTAGTGCTGATGAGCCAATAATGAGTTTATCTATAGGGCGCATTTTTACTTCACTATTGGGAAACAGCATTTCTAAATCGGCTTTTGGTACATTCTGGAATAGTTTGACGATAGTTGAGTTTGGCTCAAAGCCTAGCGGCATTTTGCCTTTTTTTAAAAAATACTGCTCGTCTTTAAAGCGGATGAATACGGCAACGCGGTCGTAGTTAGTAAACTGAATTTGCTTTTTCTTAAGCCCCCAGAAGCTTCGCAAAGTCTCGGTTTTTTGCGATTCGCCACGACGGTAAAATACCACTTCAGCAAAATCATCAAACTCAACGGCCAAACGTACTTTAAATAATGACTCTTCATTAAGCGCGTCTTGTAAGTCTTGATTGGTAATGGTTTCAAAGTTGGCAGCATTGAGTACCGTGGCAAAATCTTTTGCAAACGCAGATTGATAGCAGGCACGTTGCTCGTTGGTAATCGGTTTTAGTGTGCGGGTGTCGCTATTTGGGTCAAATGGCGCGTAATTATCTTTTAATGATTCCAACAGCTCGTGATATTGATAATGTGTCACGCTTTGTAGTAATACACAAAACTCTATAAATGACGCTTTCTGCCGTTCGCCCAAGTAGACTTGGCAAAGATTAATAATGTCGTGTTTTCGAAAAGGAATAAATCGTGTGTTAGTCATTATGCTAGTAAATGTATTAAACAGAATCCGCATAGATGATAAAAAAATGATGCCAGAAATGCGATATTTATCAGAAAATAGCGTAAATGTAGAACTTTTTACTGAGCAAAAGGGGTTGTTTTTAGGCTGAGTTCTTCAGTCAAAATGCTGGTTTTTGAAATTCACAGGCGCTTTGCCATGTACTTTTAAACACGCTTTGCTAATGTTGGTTCAATTGCAGTAAGTTGTCGTGATCTCTTATGAGTAAACAACCCCCAACAATCAAAGTGAAAGCTGAGTTAAGTTCAGTACCGCTAGTTATAAAGCAGTTATTTATCAGCGTGTTTATTATGTCATTACTAATGATTGTGGTGATATACCTCTACCATTTTTATCGATTAGAAAATGATATCTACCTCAATGGCGTATTAACAGATGCGATTAATTTACTGATCCTCATATGTATGTTCGCTTTTGTACAAACATCGGTAGTTGCAAAAAGAAGCTATATATTTTTAAGTATTGGTATTTTTTTGTGGAGTGTTGGGCTGACTTTTGACTTTCTTGATGAGCTAGTGTTCCAACCTATCTGGGTTGGGATTTATATTGAAGATATTAGTCGAACGATTGGTATGTTGGTCACTGGTTTTGGTTTGTTTTTAGTATTGTCAGATTTAGCAAAAACTCGTGAACAGCTAGAGGAAGAGCTTAAAACCGATGTGCTTACTAAGGCTTATAACCGCCGATATTTTTATCACTATGTACAACAGAATCAAGACCGACCATTTAGTATTGTGATTGTAGATATTGATCATTTTAAAGCGATAAATGATGAGTACGGCCATGATGTGGGTGATCAGGTACTGGTTGATTTTGTGCTGCAGTGCCACAAGGCATTAGAGCAAACTATTTTATTTGCACGTATAGGTGGAGAAGAGTTTGCTTTATACGTACCAACTGATGATCGCGTAATATTGAGCCAGACCTGTCAACAACTGCTATGTATGGCAAGTAACGTTTTGGTTACTCCTAGTAAAACGCTCAGCGTAAGTGTGGGGTCAGCAATTAAACGTACTACAGAAACGTTTAGCAATACTATGAAGCGTGCCGATCAGGCGCTTTATTTGGCTAAAAACCAAGGTCGTAGCCGTTATATTCATAATCCGTAAGGTACGGTTAAGGGTTTTTGTTGTAATCTAAAACGCAACAAAAAAATTAAGGATGAATAATGGCGATTGCTAAAAAGCTTAAGCAAAAAACACGGCAGTTTATCGACTCAAAACATATGCTTAAATCGATTACGGTGGCATCATTTTTAGAGTCAACCATAGTGCCAATACCTCTTGAAGCTGTACTTGTTCCGTTAATGCAAGCCCGTCGTGAAAAGCTTTGGTTAATTGCATTAATGGCGACGATTGGCTGTATTGTCGGCGCTATTTTTGGTTATGCCCTCGGCTATTATCTATTTGATGTGGTTGGGGATTGGGTTATTAATACCTTCTCAAACCCAGAGCAATTTGAGCAAGTTAAACAAAAAATGCAAGCACAAGGCTTTTGGTTTGTACTGACGCTCGGCATCGTTCCTATTCCATTTCAAATTGCCATGCTTGCAGCTGGAGCAACTAAGTATTCAATTTTTCTATTTTTACTGGCAACGGTCATTGCTCGTTCAATCCGGTACTTTGCCCTTGCCGCGGTTGTGTATTACGCGGGTAATCAGGCTGAGCGAATTATTCAAAAGCACAAAACCAAAGCGTTAGTCGCTATTTCTGTGTTAGTACTGTTACTTTGGTGGCTCAGTACACTTATTTAATACACTCATTTAACAAATAAAAAATACTGATTATGATTATCCTGTCTATACTTTGAATTAAGGAAAGCGCTTAATAAAAACAACAGGATGACCCATGAATACCCTAGTGGCTGCACTACCTATTTTGGTGCTGATCTGGATGATGGTAAATCGCAGCCCCATCGCTTCCTATATTGCCTTACCAATAACGGCGCTACTCGCTGCTTTACTGCAACTGTTTTACTTTCAAGCTGATTTACGGCTATTGCTTGCAAATTCGTTTGCCGGTGTATTGTCTGTCATGACGCCTATTTCGATTATTGCTGGGGCTATTTTACTTAATCGCATGTTGGCAATATCTGGAGCCGAAACCACGATTAAACATTGGCTCGAATCTATTAGCAGTAATCAGGTTGCACAGTTGATGATCATAGGTTGGGCATTTGCATTTATGCTCGAAGGCGCATCTGGGTTTGGTACGCCAGCGGCCATCGCTGCACCTATTTTGGTCGGACTTGGTTTCTCGCCTTTTAAAGTGATTGTTTTTACTTTGATTCTAAACTCGATTCCCGTGTCTTTTGGGGCTGTTGGCACGCCTACTTGGTTTGGTTTCTCGGCGCTACAATTAGATGATGAACAAGTGCTCGCTATC
Organism: Pseudoalteromonas shioyasakiensis; assembly: GCA_013391845.1. Lineage (NCBI taxonomy): Bacteria > Pseudomonadati > Pseudomonadota > Gammaproteobacteria > Alteromonadales > Pseudoalteromonadaceae > Pseudoalteromonas > Pseudoalteromonas shioyasakiensis. The sequence goes on along the minus strand of CP058414.1, from coordinate 3,085,788 downwards.
TCAAGATGGACGGCACTTTGTCATGTTGTTGCTGCTTTGGTAATTCCTATGATTGCGCTGTGTATTGTGCAGCCACTGAAAACGGTTCGTAAAAATAGTGTGTTCATTTATTTAAGTGTGTTTTCATGTGTATTACCTTATTGGTTGTTTGCCCAGTGGAATTATGAGTTTCCATCACTGATTGGCGGTGCAGTGGGGCTATTGCTCACTATCTTTTTAGCGAATAAGGGAGTGGGGTTAGATAACTCAGCTGTAAATATACAAAGCATGAAAGGCAAGGTTGAGCTCACACCAAAAGCGCTGTTTTTAGCTTTATTCCCGTTATTACTGTTAATTGTTGTGCTGGTCATAACCCGTATTCATCAGCTAGGCATTAAAGCATTGCTTAACGACGAAACACTCTGGATAAGCATGCATTTGGGCTTCGCTCAATTTGAATTAAGTAAAGCCCTAATCCTTTCATTACACGAAATATTTGGTACGTCAGTGGGGTGGTCGTATAAAACCTTATTTGTACCGGCCTTGATCCCGTTTGTATTGGTTGTGCTGATCTGTGTACCGTTACTTAAAATGAGCAAGCTACAAGTTAAACAGATGTGCACCGATACCTTAGGGCGTATTGCTCTGCCATGTATTGCCTTAATTGGGGCGCTGGTGATGGTTAATGTTTTAATGCAAGGTGGCCATAATGCGCCCATATTTTATATGGCGAGCACCTTTGCTAATGTAAGTGGTGAACATTGGGTATTATTTGCCTCATATTTGGGGGCGCTCGGGACTTTCTTTTCGGGCTCGGCAACGGTGTCTAATCTTACCTTTGGCGGTATTCAATATGGCATAGCAGAGCAAGTGGGCTTATCAGAAACTTTAGTGCTTGCGTTGCAATCAACGGGTGCGGCTATGGGGAACATGATCTGCATTAGCAATATTATTGCTGTAGCCAGTATTGTTGGAGTTAATAATCAAGAAGGGCCAGTGCTTAAGAAAACCTTTTTGCCTATGCTAATTTACGGTGCAATAGTAGGGGGCTTTAGTTATCTATTTTACTGATTAAACATGTTCAGATAAAAAAGGTGCCCAGATAAACCGAGCACCTTTACGGAGTAATTTATTGAATGGCTTTTTTTACTTCGCGCCAGTCAATAATCTTAAAGTTTTGCGGTGCCTGTGGCATACGGTTGTAACCATCTTGCACAATTAGCACCCCTTCAGGGTAGCCTGGTAGCGCAGCCGGTGTCACCGTTAGGCCATCGGTTTCTGATACGCCATCGATTGCTAACTCTAGGTTATTGCTAATTGCAAATTTACCCGCAAACTCAAGGCTAGGGGGATTGCCATCGATAATTTTATAAAGCACATAGCTGTAATCACCTTGGCTAGAAACCACTAAATAACGGGCATCTTTAGCGTGGTAGATTTCCATGCCTTCTACATCATCCACCAGCATATCGTTCACGGTTTGTAGCATTACAGGTTTATTTTCTGCTGTAGGCTCAGCACCAATAAACCAAATACCTTCGTCTTCTTCACCTAAAAATAGCTGTGCGGTTTTATCATCTGCACTGCAACCTTCAGGTTGGCTTGGAACACTAAATTCGCGGACTAGTTGTGCTGATACGCTCTCATTATTACCAGTTAGTTTGTATTGCTGAAACAGACCTGACTTATCATTCATAAACACATAGTTGCCTGTGTTTGATGAGTACATACACATACCGTAAATTTCTTTTAGAGTCGTTGGCAGCTCTGCAATATGTTGCACCTGATTGTGAGTATCGACGCTGTAAACACTGATGCTGTTATGAGTACGGTTACTGCCAGCAATCCACGTATTCGTTGCGTTGTTGATACTTGCATGTTGGCGCACATCAACATTATTTAAACGGCCAGTTTCTAGCGCTTGTAGCTCTTTGCCAGTAAGGTCATACACCATTAAACCACGACGTTTATCGGTGCCTAAAATCAGGCTTTTTGCTGCATTGCTTGGGTTTATCCAAATTGCAGGATCATCGGCGGCATCACCAAAAGCACGTACTGCATCGGTTTGCGCTTGTGCATTAATGTAAGTAACAGCAGTTGTTTTAGCGCTATTTTTTAGCTTAGCTTGTCTCTGGGTTTGGCCCTCGATTTGACCTTTTACATAATGACCAGATTCATCATCGTATAACACGATGTCAGCTTGATTATTATTAAAGCGCACTGCGGCAGATTCAATTGCCAGTTCTCCAGCAAATTGCCAGCTGCTAAAACGTTTAGTATTGCTTTCGTAGCGATGTAATTGGTTATCTTCAGAAGTGGTGAACCATAAGCTGCCATCATCTGATGTGCTTAAACCGCCAACTTCAGGCGCTAAGCTGCCAAATGGCGACATCATAGCAATGGGCTTTTTATCAGCCCGAGATTCTGCATCTGCGTTAATTTGCCAAATGCCTAGCTCACCTTCACTTAGGTAAAGGGTTTTGCTGTTATCATCAACCGCGCAGCCTGATGTTTCACTTACACCGGCAAACTCGCGTAATTCAAGGTTTAATGCGCGTTTGTTTGCAATATCAAACACTAAAGTCTCGCGGATAAGGCCGCGGGCATCAGCCACAAATGCTGACACAGCTTGAGTTGTCGGGTTAGCAAATAAGCACACAGCCTCAGGTTTTGCTTTAGGTGGGCTGATACGGCTAATTTCGGTTAACTGCCATTTTGGTGCTTTTTGTAAGCTAAAAATGACTGCTTGGTCAGCTTCGTTATCGATGCTGGCAACAAGGTAACTATCTTTGTTGATTGCTTTAACAGAGAGCGCTTCGAAATTACCTTTTTGTAATGCGTGCTGTTTACCTGTGGCATCAATGAGTTGTAAGCCTTGGCTTTGTGAGCTCAATAACCAAGCGTCATCAGCAAGGGCTGCTGCTTGTGAGCCTTGCATATTTTCAGTTGTGCCAAAGGCTGTTAATTGGTTTTTACTTGGCGCCTCGGTCGCTGTTGTTTGGCTACAGGCTGCTAGGGTGCTTAGCATCACTGCACTGGCTACAAGGTTAAGTGGTTTTGTAAAATTCATGGGATCCCCAAATATAAAACAAGGCAGCAATGCGCTGCCTTAATAACTCTTTTGTGTATTAAAATGCGTAGCGCAGCATTAACTGAATAACAGGGCCTGCTTCTTCAGACTCCAGTTCATACTCGTCAAAGTCGCGGTTGATTTGGTCATCAACGGTGTCGAACTTGTTAAAGGTTTCGTCTTTACTTGCATCTAGTAGGTTTGAACCTACTAAACGAAGCGTGACGTCTTGCCAGCGTTTTTCTACGAATACTTCAAGGTCTGCGCCGTAGTGTGTGGTTACTTCTTCACCTACGATGCGGCCATAAGCATCACCTTGTTTACGGTAAGTTGCACCGAATGAAGCGCCTAAATCAGGCAGGTCTTGAATAAAACCAACGTTAAATACGTAGTCAGATTGGTCGTTGAATTTACGGCTACCAAAGGTGTCATCTACTTCTGAATCGAGCCATGAGTAGTTAAAGAATACTCCTGTGTTTGGCATGCTAATAGCGCTTAACGGGGTTGATAAATCAAGCTCGATACCTTGAACATTGCCATCACCGGTGTTACGAGGTTGCAAAATATAAGTACCATCACCTTCTGACCCTTGCTGGCCTGTATTGGCAATTTCGATAAGATCAGTGACATCGCGGTAGAACACATTGATACCCACGACGCCGCTTTTACCTAAGCGATACTCATAACCTAAGTCCATACCCCACGATGATTCTGGTTGTAGGTCTGGGTTACCTAAAAAATCGTTATCGCCTAGTTCTTTTTCAAGTAGAGCGGGGGTGATGTAGTCAAAATCAGGGCGACGTAAGCTACGCGCTACAGAGGCACTCACACGGCCGTTTTCTGAGACGTTGTAGCGTAAGTGTGCCGATGGCAAGAAAAAGTCATAATCGTTTTTAGCGCTCACACCTTCTGCTTTGTCAGTAATGGTTGAGTCGGTTGTTTCGTAGCGTACACCTAACTCCCACGAGAAGTCTTGGTCTTCGTGCTTAACTAATGCAAATACATCGAGGCGGTCTTCTTCGAGTTTATTTACACCACCAGCGGCTGCTTCAAACTCGTTGTTAAAGCCTGCCAGTGACAGTGGTGTTTTGCTGAACTGATCCCAGCTTGTAAAGCTTTGTTCGCTTTCATCTTCGGCTTGATAGACGGCGGTATCTCGCTCTTTACCTTGTACAAAGGCACCGAATTGAATCGTTTTGTTCTCGCCTGCAAATAGGCTATGTTGCCATTGTAATGACCATTCTTTGTCATCAAGGTCTACGGTTTCTTCTTCTTCCTCGAACACCATAGGTAGTTCAGAAGTATCGATTTCTACTTCTTGCTCGTAAACAGACTCTTCAAAGCTTGCAAAACCAAGCTTGAATTTACTGGTGCCACCAAAGAGCGGTAACTCATAACCTGAGTTGATGTTGTAGTTGGTTTGATCGATGAAAGATACATTGGCGTTGTCTGTTTCAAGATTACCGCCTTCAACAATCGAGTTATTGATTGCTGTTGGGTCATCATATTCGAATGAGCGCTCATCTTCAGTTCGATCGGTATCAACCCAAATTGCGCTGATATCGAACTTGCTGCCATCATCAAAGGCTATTTCGTAGCTGGCATTTAGCGAAGTATCGTCACCGTCACGAGTATCTGATTGATCTTCGCGGTTATCGAATTCTTCGGTTTTGTAATTGGCGTTATTTTCAGGGCTGTCGCCATAGCGTAAGCTTGATTTCTGTTTTGGGTTATAACGACCTTGTAAGTTAGCGCCAAGTAACAAACGGCCACCAGCAAACTCAGTGCCGTAAACACCGGCAAAGCTTTCTTTTAATTCGCCATCGTCATAACGCAGGCCACCCGCACGTAGGTAACCACCATCTAGGCTGTAACCGTCACGCAATACAATGTTTAGAGTACCGGCAATGGCATCTGCAGAGCGGTTTGCACTTGAAGCACGAATAATTTCAACACGCTCAATTAGCTCAGCAGGAATACGGTCAACAAAAAATGAGCGGTCAGCACCAGCACCAGGTACTTCTTCACCATTAATAAGGACCTTAGTGTAAGCGGGGCTTAAGCCCCGCATACGCGCGCCATCAGACTCTAAAACATCTGATAAAAACGTCACACTGGGTACACGTTTTAATGCATCACCGGCAGTAAGAGGTTCAAAGCGCTGAAAGTATTCTTGTGAGTATTCAAGCGTCGGTGCTAGCTCTTGTGAGCGGTTGCGATAACCGATTTCGCCATATACAACAAGCTCTTCAGAGACTTTTACTTTTTTCTCTTCGCTGCTTTGCTCATCTTGTGCGTAAGCGGCAAATTGACATAAGGCGAGGGCGCTAACTAACGCCTTCGTTTTAAATTGTTTCATGGGGTTGCTCCTGGTTGTCCTTGGTTTGACGAGCAAAGTACGCAGCTTAAATGACGCAAATGTGACAGAAAGTCGCTAACAGGTAGTAAAAACAAGTGATTAGAGGGTTTTAAAAACACTTTTGAGCTGCAATAACCCTATCTTTTTAAGGTAAATACAGTGCTTAAGGGGTTTAATAAGGTTTGACTGTCGTTTTGCTGTCACATCATTGAGCTAATATGACCCTGCTGCTTAAAACGCTAACGGGTTAGCATGGCAGCGTGAATTATTGTTAGGTATCTAAAATGCGATTTAACCCTTTTACTCATCATCGATTTTTAACCAATGCAGTCATTGCTCTGTTTGTGATTGCGTTTTTGCTAAGCGCGCAAGCAGGAGAATTAAAGCCTCTTGCGGATATAGCTTGGTTAGATATTTTAGGCGAGGGTGGCATTGTACTGATGACACTCACTTGGATAGCTGCACTGCTTATTTCAAGGCCGCCTGGGAAAGTAACAAGCTTTTTAGTGCTTGGGCTTGGGCTTTTTATGTTTTCAGCTTCCCTCGATTTATTTGATGAGTGGTTACATCAACCCACCAATACATGGCTCACATGGATAGAATCATTGCCTGCGCCGATTGGCATGATTTTCACAAGCCTTGGCTTGTATCAATGGCACCAAGAACAATACGTACTTAACAGGCAGTTAAAGCGCCGTGAAGCACAGCATCGCGAGCATGAATTAGTGTGCTCAATCACCGGACTTTATAAGGCTGATTATTTACAAGCGGTATTAAAAGAGCAGTTGAATGAACCACAACCGTTGCAATTGGCCGCCATTGATATTCGCGGTTTTGCTGATTTTAACGCTGAATTTGGCTTTATCGAAGGCGACCGCTTACTAGGTGAAGTGAGCGAGCTTTTATTGATGAATTGCCGTCTTACCGATGTAGTGTGCCGCTACGCGGGAGACTGCTTTATGGTGCTGATGCCAAATACCAGCGCAGTACAAGCGAAAGAACTGCTGGCGCAAATTACCTCGGCGCTGAACCATTGTGCATTTAAGGTCGAAGGCGAAAAACACGCTAAGTTTCAAGATGTAACAGCGGCCTTAGTAGGCAGTGTTCAAGGCGATACGCCACAAAGTTTAAGCTCGCGTTTACACGCTAAGTTACAACAACAAAAACAACAAAGAGTCAGCCATTGTGAAGCCGTATCTTAATCAAGATGACAAATACCTCACCGCACAGGGACTGATCACCACGCTGGTGGAGCTGGCCTTAAGCCGCGGCATTGCACTACATAAGTTACTCAGAGGCACAGGGGTGTTTGAGCAAGACTTAATGAGTGTGCAGCATCAGTTTAGTATCTCGCAGCAAGTGCGCTTATTAACGCAGTTTAAGCAATTGATGAAATCAGCCGACAGCGGCTTTTTATTAGGCAGTCAACTAGCAAACGATACCTCTGTTGCCGCCCAAGGCGTGTTACATGCAGAGCATATTGGGCAAGCTTTAAAGCAGTTACACAATTTGCGCATGCAACTGGCACCTTTGTTATTTAGTTATAGTTATGTACATAACGAGCAGTATTACATTGTGCTGCAAAACGCAGTAGGTTTGGATGATGAAATAAGCCAGTATGTTATGGAGATTTACAGCGCCGCTTTTTATCAAATCCTTAAAAAAGTGGCGGGTGAGCGGGTACCTTGTCAGTTCGAATTTGCCTACAAACGAGCCAGACATAGCCAAGAATACGAACAACATTTAGGCCTTAAAGTCGCCTTTGAAAAGCCAATAACTCGTTGGATTTTGAATAAACAAGCGCTTAGGCTTACTAATCCGGCGTTTAGTAGCTTTAGGTTTTCACAAATTAACTCGCAACTAGCGGCATTAAGTTCTGCCAACAGCACTTTTGTGGAAGCAGTAAGCCGGTTAATTTATCAAAATCCGGCCTTAAATTTAGAACAAGTAGCCAGTCAATTTGCCATGAGCCCCGCAACTTTCAAGCGTAAACTAAAAGCTCATGGCGTGCGTTTTTCTACTTTGTATGATGAGCAAAGTAAGCGTAAAGCGATTTACCTGCTTGCCATGCGTGAGCAGTGCAATGAGCAAGTCGCCATGCGCTTATCATTTTATGATATTGCTAATTTCAGACGAGCGTTTAAACGCTGGACTGGGCTTACGCCAAGTCAATTAAAGGGGTAATTATTTTTTATTCTCTACTTAGGGAGAAAAGGTTTTATGTACATCTTTATTACGGATGAAGTGTAGATAAAAATATATCAATTCCTAGGCAGTTATTTTTCTCAAGCTGCGTTAGACTATTGTTATTGATGTAATTAACCGAGGTCTCAAATGATTGAGTATCCTGTTGACCAACTTCCCCAGTTAATTGATGACTTGCTTCAGTGTGACACCACAACGCGCAAAAATAAGTTACTTGCTGATGCTAAAGAAAAGCTTTCTACCGAGCATTTATCGTTATTGTTTGAAGCGTTACCCAAAGAGCAGCGCTTAGAAATTTGGCAATTACTTGATGAAGATACCCAGCATGAAATCTTCATTAACTTAGGGGGGGATAGTTGCCGCTGGTTATTGCAAAGTCTAGAAGAAGCCGCTGGCTTTAAGCTACTTGACGAAGTCAGTGTAGAAGAGCTACTTGAACTTGAAGAAATTATTCCTGAGCGCTTTGTTGATTATGCACGCAGACAACTTGATGAAGTTCAAACAAAGCAGTACGACCTTGCACAGCAATATAATCCAGAGCAGTTAGGTCACTGGCTCGATTTTGATGCGCTAAAAGTGTCAGAAAAACTCACCGTGGCTGGCGCGCGTAAAATTTTTCAAAAAGGTTTACCGCAGTATACCGAGGTGATTTATCTAGTCAGCCGTAAGGGCACTCTCATTGGTGAAGTGGCAATTAATGCGTTATTTAAAGCCAATGATAGCGACAGCCTGCTGGATTACGCGAACCTTGATGTGTCGGCATTGCATGCTGATGACGACCTATACGAAGCGGCTGAAGTGGTTATTCATAGTGAACAAATGGCGATGCCAGTTGTGAATGCCGACAACAAACTATTAGGCCGATTATCAGTGTCATCAGCTTATGAATTGCGTCAAGAAGTCACCGACGAAGCCGCTGCAAAAGCCGGTGGTCTACGTGAAGACGAGGATCTGTTCTCAAGCGTCACTAAGTCGGCAAAAAACCGCGGTATTTGGCTTGGTATTAACCTAGCAACGGCATTTTTAGCCTCTTGGTTTATCGGTTTGTTTGGTGCAACTATCGAACAAGTGGTTGCGCTGGCGGTACTAATGCCTGTTGTCGCTTCTATGGGAGGTATTGCGGGTAGTCAGACGTTAACGGTGATTGTGCGCGGTTTAGCGCTTGGTCAGGTTACCGACTCCAACCGTAGAGCGCTGTTGAAAAAAGAGCTTAGAGTGGGCGCGCTAAATGGCTGTGTTTGGGCCTTTGTAATTGGTGTACTCACTTATTTCTGGTTCAACGATGGCATGTTAAGTGTAACCATTACTATCGCTATCTTACTTAACTTAGTTGCTGCTTCGTTATCAGGAGTAGTGATCCCATCGATTTTAGATAAGCTTAAAATCGATCCAGCCCTTTCTGGCTCTGTGATCCTTACCACAGTCACCGACATCGTCGGCTTTGTCACCTTCCTAGGTTTAGGTAGCTTGCTACTTCTTTAAGGGATCGGATGCTGGCTAAAATACTGTTTAGCCAGCTCAACAAATGTTTTAACTCGATTTGACAGCGCATACCTATGTGGATAAACCGCAGCAATCGTTAATGGTTTTAAAGTGTGCTCTGCTAACACTTCAACTAATTGACCTGATTTTATAAACGGGGCTACTGAATAACGGGGTGCTTGAATTATCCCATCACCGGCCGCCGCTGCTTCATTTAAAAATCGCCCATTATTTGAGGTCATTGCCCAATTAAACTTGCGGCAAACATGCTGGCCATCTACCCAAAATATCCATTGTTCATTACGAATATGATGGTTGAAAAACAGTAATCTATGCTCAGATAAGGCTGCTATATCTTTTGGAACGCCATGGTTTTTTAAATATGCAGGGCTTGCCCACAAAGATAATGATGAGTGGCAAACAGTTTGCGCTATGTGGCTGGCATCTGGTAATGAAGGGGCAATTCTAAATGCTAAGTCAATTTGGCTATCAAATAAATCAACAGGCGTATTAGACAGTACAATATCTAATTTCACACCGGGAAAAGCGCACTGATATTGACTGACTAAAGGTGCTAAATATTGACAGCCAAATTCTATACTAGTTGAAATAGCAAGCTTGCCGCTAGGCACTTGGCTAAGCGCACTAAGCTCTTCATCAACTTCATTAAATTTATTAATTAAAGGCTTCATTTGCAGTACATAACTCTGGCCTGCATCGGTTAAACACACTTTGCGGGTGTTCCGCTTTAACAGCAAGCAGCCTAAGTTTTGCTCTAACTGTTTTACATAGCGGCTAACCATGGTGGTAGAGAGCTGCATTTGCTTAGCAGCTTGAGTAAAGCTCTGATATTCAGCGACTAAGCACAAGGCTCTGACGGCTTCTAGTTTGTTCATTGTTATTATTTTTAAACTATAAGTTTATACACTATAAACTTTTGTGAGATGTAAAACCAAGCAATTCAGGTGTAAGTTGATAGCTAGAACAAGAATAAGAGGTGATCATGAAATCGGGTATCAACACATTACTTGCCAGCATTGCATTGGGTTTATCGTCGTCGGTGGTGGCTCAAACCATTGCATTACAAAATGTTAACCTAATCGACGTGGAAGCACTGTCGGTTAATGAAGCACAAACCATCATCATAGAAGATGACAAAATCAAACAAATTGTTCCTGCAAGCTATCGTCGCTTTGCCGACGATGTCATTAAAATCGATTTAGCAGGTAAGTATGTAATACCCGGTTTAATCGATACGCATGTGCACCATGCTACATCACCTGATGATTCAGATAACGATGAAATCACGCGCACTCGCTTGCGTCAGCTTTTACAGGGGGGTGTGACAAGTGTGCGCGATATGGGCGGCGATACCCGCGCTTTGAGCTCACTTAAAAGACGAGCCGATAACGATATTATTCAATCACCGGATATTTATTATTCTGTGATTATTGGTGGTAAAGCGTTCTTTTCTGACCCCCGCACAGTCGCCTCTGCAAAAGGTGAAATCCCGGGCACTGTGGATTGGATGCGAGCCGTTGATGAAAACAGTGACTTTGATGCCATTATGCTGCGTAGCAAAGGGCTGGGGGCAACCGGCATCAAAATTTATGCAAATGTGCCAGGGGCAGTGGTAGCAAAGTTATCTCAAGCTGCTAAGAAACATGACCTCAAGGTATGGTCGCATGCTTTTATTGGCCCAGCAACACCGCTTGAAGCGGTTAATGGTGGTGTTGAAACAATTTCACATGCTGCTGATTTTGCTGCGCAAGTTATTGAGAATTTCTATGATATGCGCCGTAAAAATGTTGCCTTAACAGAACAGCAAAAAAGCGATGCAAAGCAACTAGAAGCTTATCAAACATTAATAAAGCAGATGAAAAAAAAGGACACTATTCTAGACTCGACCCTAACGGTATTTGATAAAACCAAAGCCTCTCGTGGTGAAAAAGGGTTATTGCTCAATGAGTGGGGCGGGCTGTTTACACAGTTGGCTCATCAAGCCGGTGTGACTATAGCAGCAGGTACCGATGTGACTAGTGACAGGTTTAATACTGTAACGCCTATGGTCCACCATGAAATGCAGTTATTAGTTGAACGGGCAGGTTTAACGCCTTTAGAAGCTCTACAGGCTGCAACCATTAATGGTGCAAAAGTGATTGGCATTGAGAAAAAAACAGGTTCGATAAAGGCAGGTAAAACGGCGAATCTTGTGGTGCTTAGCAGAGATCCAAGTAACGAGATTACCAATAGCCAAAACATTGTTCATGTGATTAAAAATGGCCAATTTATCCACTTGGGTGATAATGAAAAATTACCGTTTGTGATGGCCCGTGAAGCGGCGGGGTTATTATTTTTATCGGGGCAATTAGGCAACTTGCCAACCACTATGGCTTTGGCTGGCAATGACATCAGCACCCAAATGACGCAGGCGATGAAAAACATTGGCTTTGTTTTGCAAGATCACAATTTAGATTTTAACGATGTTGTTAAATGCACCCTTATGTTGGCAGATATACAAGACTGGCCTTTAGCCAATCAAGCCTACACGCCATTTTTTACTAAATTACCTGCTAGAAGCGCATTTGCAGCCAGTGGCTTAGCACTGGGCGCAAAGGTTGAGGTGGAGTGTATCGCTGCGTTGTAGTGAATAATGTTTGTGAACAAAAAACAAACACTTTTCTTTACCTAATACACAGTTATTATGAATGGTGACTGTGTCAAACTAAAAGGACGTTAATATGGCATTAGGTAATAAAGGAGTACTCGCCGCTTTATCCGTAGTTTCTGTGTTCAGCGCATCTGCAGCACAAACCGCAGTAGGCGAACCTGCTAAACTGAGTGAAGATCCCACCAAGGTCGTCACTCAGTTTGGTGCAAGTTACTCAGATGAATTAAGGATCACCGGTTCGCTGAGTTTGGGTGCTGTAAAAAAGCTTAATGCTAGTGTGAGTGCTAATGGTGATGAGTGGCGTGTTGGTGGCTCGTGGCTATTTGATATTGGCATTGTTAATTTTAACTTTGGCAAACAACGTTATGATCAAGGAGCTGAGCGTACAACCTATAGCGTTGGCACCTTTATGCCACTGACTTACTTTGATATTGCGCCCTATGGTTGGCAAATTTTCGCTATGGGTGGTTATAGCCATGTTGATGGTGAAATTGCTTGTTTAGCAGGACAGGGGGCGTGTTTAACTACAGTAATCACTGGTTCAGAAGGTTGGGTGTTGATTCCAAACAGCAGTGATGGTGGGTACTTAGGCGCTTTTGCTTTAAAACCCTTATCTGAAAAATGGACAGTAATGGCAGCCGCAGCTTATTCTGTAGGCTCTAATGATTATTCAGGTTATTTCGCTGCCATTGGTGCAAGTTATCAATTTGATAAAAAACAAAGTTTCAAGGTATTTGCCGCAACAGAAGACAGTGATTATGGCTCAGATCAAAACCTAGCATTTGGTTACAATTATCAATTTAATTAAAAAATACTGTTATAAAGTATTAAATTTTGTTAGTTTTCTGAGTGAATTATCACTGAGAAAGTTGTGAATGAAGAAAAAGTTAGCTTTGTTATTACTAGGATTATCTAGTCTTAATGCCAGCGCCTCTGAAAACTTTAGTGATCATGAAATGTTTTGTGAGCAACAGTCACAAATTAGTTGCTTAGATTACATTAACCAACAGCTTGCAAGCAGTGAGCTTGGCTCTGCACATTGGTATGAGATTAAATCTTATCAGTTTGATTATTTCTACGATAAGATGGAATATGAGATTTTGAAAGATAGCACTGAGCCTTTTGTTGCGAGTGAAGAGTTACCAGTCGTTTTTCAAGTTCAAGTTTACTTTTACTACGCAAAATCAATGCATTATTTAGGCGACTTTGAAACAGGCCGTAAATATGCCAAAAAAGCATTTGAAAAACTGCAAGCAATCTTCGACTCCTTTGGTAACCCTATGCGCATGGTCGAGCTGGCTAATTTGCAATATGTGTTTGGTAACAAGGAAACAGCACTGCAAATTCTTGATAGGGCAGAGCGCCGCTTTGGCAAAAGCAAAGATCCTATTTTTCACTTTGAACTTGCGTCGAATAAAGCGAATGTTTTTCACTCATTAGGTGATGTAGACGGTGCGCTTGCAAACCGAAAAATCGCAGCCGATTGGATTTTAAAAACCAATCATAACCGCAAAATCTCTGTGGCTTTAGGTAACTTAGCTCGCACCCATCAACTTTTGGCAAATTATGCTCAAGCAGATGAAGTTTATGTACAGTCTCTTAAGTACATGAATTCAGACTCAGATCGAAATGTGATAGCTATTTATAAGTTACGCTTAGCTGAAATCAATTGGCAAGCAGGAAAGCAAGATCAAGCATTAAAATGGTTTAAGCAAGTGCATAAAGAAGACATACGGCAATCACATGCGAAACTTTATGCACATCTCGCTAATGTACTTTAGATATTGTAAAAACACCCAGGCTTTTCGTCTTCACCCGGCGCTAAAATTTGTAGATGGGTTGACTCACCTTGTTCCATCAAAGGCTTCATTGTTTTATCAAATTGTTTAGCGGCATGTTCGATTAACTTTGCTTGCTGTTCTAGTGCTTTAAAATCGGCATCATGAGCGGCCATAAGTTTATTTAGTTCTTTAGCCAGCTTATCTTGCTCTTTTAATAAGCTTTTATTAATTCGCAAGTGGTTCTCGTCTTCAATAACTGCTTCGTCGGTGATCGCTTCTATTTGCTCAGAGTACTCAGTGACTTGTAGTTCTATGTCACTAATTGGTTGTTCTAGCGCTTCTAGTTTTACCTGCTCACGTTCAAGCTCTAGGTATGCAGCAATCTGTTCGTTATTGAGGGTGCTTTCGCTTACCTTTTTGCAATCTTTAAAAGTAATAACACGATAATCGTTTTGGTTGCTTGTTGTACTGGCATTTGAGAGGCCAATACAGGCAGTAGTGGCTGTGATTAAGAGTGCACTTGCGCTGATGCGTACTAAATTCATAATGATGTCCTAATGGGTTATGTTATTTAGTTAGTCGCAACAAGTTTGCATATAGTTTATCTATCCGAAAATTTTTTTAATTATTTTTGAGATTATAGTTTCAGAAGCTAGCGGTGATGACCTAGGTCATCACCGCTTTTTTTTAGAAGCTATAAGTGATGTTACCGTAAATAAAACGGCCATCTAAGCTGTATGGCGCAAAGCCACTATAAGGGAAAATTTGGTTGAAATCGCTATAACCAATATTACTTACAGTATCTTGAGGATACTGATCAAACAGGTTATTAGCGCCTAATGCGAACTTCCACTGCTCATCAGGGCGGTAAGCCACTTCTAAGTCAGCAATCCATTTAGCATCAAGTACTTCATCACCTTCAGGTGTGCTTGATGTATCCACCACTTCACCGTAACGCGTGGCACGAAGTGTTGTTTGGAAGTTTTCATAATCCCATGTTGCAGATAAGTTCCACTTATTTGCTGGGGTGCCTTCTTCAAAGCGGGTTATTTCACGGCGCGCAAAGTATTCGTAGCTATCACCAAGCGCTTCAAGCTCTGCTGGGTTTTCTTTAACATTCGTCACTTCAGTGTCGTTAAAGTTAACCGCAGCACTTAAGCGTAAATCACCATATTTTTCTAAGCCTAATGAGTAAGTCGCAACAATATCAACACCTTGCGTACGTGAATCAATGGCATTAGTAAAGTAACGAACACGCTGTGTATTTACTTCGCCTGCTTCGGCTAAAATCGCTTCAACTTCAGGGCCACTTAAGTTTTCAGATAATACAATACGGTCGTCTATTTCAATGCGATATGCATCAAGGGTTAAGCTAAAACCACCTTGGGTAAAGATAAAGCCCGCCGTCATGTTGACTGATTCTTCTGCATCAAGGTCACGAGCACCCAGTGCACGCGCCGCAGGTTCATCAACAGGGAACAAACCAACTTCACTTGGAATACCATTTTCAAATACCGTGCTTACCGATTTGTAAGACGTTTGTGCAAGTGATGGCGCTCTAAATCCAGTACTAATAGCACCACGTAGAGACAATGATTCATTCACGCTGTAACGAGAAGCCAGTTTTGATGTAAAAGTACTACCAAAGTCACTGTAATCTTCAAAGCGGCCAGCGAGAACCACATTCCAGTCGCTTGTAAGGTAGGTATCAAACTCAGCAAAAATAGCGACATTATGGCGGCTTTTATCGGTTGCACTGTCAGGTGAAAAGCCTGCTAAAACTTGTGCACCACCGGCAGCAACAGGGTTGCCATCGTCATCTAATACAGTTAGGTAAGAGGCTGTTTCACCTGCTTTAATTTGGTAGTTTTCGTGACGATACTCAGCACCAATGGTGACAAACACATCATCAGGTAAACCTAAGTCTAGCGTGTTGCTAGCATCCATGTTCACTAGGTATTGCTCGTACACAAGCGCACCGTTATCAAACTCTGTTGGGCTATTTACGCCCATTGAAGTGTTTAAACTATTGCTAACACCTAAACCAAAGTCATTACGACCATAATTAGTGCTTACATCCCAAGCCCAATCATTAGTTTCGCCATTTAGACCAATCGCAAATGAGTAGTCATCTACGTCGGTATCAATTTGTGGTAAGAAACCGTCAGGATATACTTCAGGTAAGTTACGAGAGTCTTTCGCACGACGATAAAAACCACCTGAATTACCTTTACGGTTTGAGTAACTTGCAAATGAGTAAAGCGATAGTGAGTTATCAAACTCATAACCTAAGTTATAAAAAAGCGCGAAGTCTTCGATAGCGGCTTTACCAAAGCGGTGGTTATAGCGGTCAAAGTCAAATTCGCGCGAATCTAAATTGCCATTCTCATCACGGCTATATTGCTCACGTGCATCAAAACCAGAGCGGTTTGTTGGCTCGTTATTGCGTGACTCAATCGACACGTTAATAAAACCGTTATCGCCCAGCGCAAAGCCCGCATTAGCACTTGCTGTGCGCGAAATGCCGTCGTTTACTTCACGGTCGCTGCCAGTTTCAAAGCTTAGGTTTCCTTCGCTATCAGTTGTAGTGTTTAGTAGCTGAGGAGAGCCTGCCATTTGAGTGTCGTACTCACCGTATGTGTAGCTTACACTACCGCCTTCATCGGCATCTTTTAGTACAATGTTAATTACACCAGCAATCGCGTCAGAACCATATTGCGCGGCAGCGCCATCACGCAGTACTTCTACGCGCTTAATTGCTGAGGTAGGAATATTATTTAAATCTACTGCCGTTGAACCACGGCCAACCGTACCATTTAAGTTTAATAATGCACCGGCATGGCGGCGTTTACCATTAATAAGAACTAATGTGTGATCAGGGGCAAGGCCACGTAAAACAGCCGGTTTCGCGTGGTCAGTGCCATCAGCAATGGTGGCACTCGGGTAGTTAAAGCTTGGTAATTGTGATGCCAATACTTGGCTCATATCAAGCTGGCCTGTGCTTGATAAATCGCGGCTTGTTAATAAATCGACAGGCACGGTACTTTCAGAAATGCTACGAAGGCTACGGCGAGTACCTGTAACAGAAATAACTTCAACATCTTGAACGGTGTTGTCAGTTGTTTGCTCAGCAGCGATTGCAGTCACTGATGTAGCGAGTGTACTTGCAATTGCGAGTTGCAAAGGTACTTTTTTAAAAAATGTCATTGTTGGATCCCTTCTGACGTTGATTTCGCTTCGCAGTTTATCAATAAAAAAGGAACAAACAAATAACATAAAAGTATACTATATGATTATCTTAACAAGCTATTTAGCTCACTATATTTACATTATATTAACTTAGTTAAGCGCTAATGCTTATTTTATTTCTACCCTCTGTTTTTGCTCGGTATAAAGCAGTATCTGCTGCGCAAATTAATGCCTCTGAAGTACGATATTGATTATTAAACTCACAGGCAATTCCTTGGCTTACACTTATTCTAAAATCACTTGGTAAACCTATATCAGTAAATGGCATGTTATTTACTTTTATTTGAATATGTTTAGCAATGGCGGCGGCCGTGTCTTTTTGACAGCGGGGTAATATAATGGCGAATTCTTCACCACCATAACGGGCTGCTAAACAATCGCGAGAAGGGAGTGATTCTGCGATTATACTTGCTACTTTTTGTAAGCATTTATCGCCTTTTACATGACCAAATCGGTCATTGAATAATTTAAAGTAATCGATGTCGATTAATATAGTGCTAATAGCTTGGTTGGTTTGTACGCTTTCTTGCCAATGCTCTTTTAATGATTCCTCAAGGGTTAATCTATTTGCAAGGCCGGTTAAATGGTCAGTGGTAGCCTGTTTAATTAAACGATTATATTGTTCTTTATGTGATGATAAATCATGTAATACACAAATAAATAAATTTTCTGCAACGGCAATGTTTTTTGGCAGGCTCGATATACATAAATCCGCCTCAAGGGTTTTACTGTCGGCACGGTTTATTTTAACTTCGTTTGGCCCAAGACTTATCGGCGAGTCTTTATGGTCTAACCAACTAAGTAGGGTATACATGTATTTATCACGGTCGGTGTCGTGTAGGTAATGTAAAATGTTTTGCCCGATTAACGCTTCTTGGTTGTCACCTAAAAGCTGTGCCGCCATCGGGTTTGCAAATTCAAACGTGCCTTGACCATTAATGATAAACACTCCTTCAGGAATGTTCTGAAACATTTGTGCAATCAGCGCAAGTTGCTCTGAATTGATAGACTGCGCAAGTGAGCTTTTCGCTTCTGATTTAGCAGTGCTTGGTTGTTCATTTTTATTAGTAGACACGTTCGTTTCCTTTTTGCCGATGCAAACGATTTTGGTGTCTATAAAGTTACTTAAAAAAGTGCAAATTAACCTTCTGGTAATCTTCTGGTTTTAAGTTGTTGTTTTTAAATGTAAAAAAGCTCCTTGAAAGGAGCTTTTTATGAAGTTTTTTAGTTTTAGTCTTCATTTTTTACTTGCGGATCGGCACTTTCACCCAGTTCTCGCGTATCCATTTGTACTTGAATAACCGCTTGTTCATTCGCTAATTGAGCTAATAATTGGCTGAGGTTAGCTGAATCGGCGCTCACAACAAAAAAATCACTGACCTGATGTTTGAGTGTTAACTGATAGCGAGTTGCAATGTCAGCAAAATAAACTGACTCTGTAAGTTTTAACACTAAATCGCCCGTTAGCTGTAAACCAGCTCCATTTTGTTGGTCAGTGATAATGTTACCCACTGCTAAATTAGAATTATTGGAACTTACTAATTGAGTCAAGATAGCTTTGCCTGAGGTAATACCTGCCGCACTTACATTGACAGAAAAAAGAACAGACAAAATTAAAATAGCAGAAACAAAATAGTTGTTAGTTTTCATTATAATTCCTTTATTAGTGACCATAGAAACGCAGCGACCACGATTTTAATACGCTATCAAGATTATTATTTACATCATTCATATTTAATAAACTTGTTTTCTTGTTATACAAAAGCTCCTATTAAGGAGCCTTTTGTTGGTGTTATTTCTAGGTTTTATACTTCTTCTTTATTTTCTACTTGCGGGTCGGCACTTTCACCCAGTTCTCGCGTATCCATTTGTACTTGAATAATCGCTTGTTCATTCGCTAATTGAGCTAATAATTGGCTGAGGTTAGCTGAATCGGCGCTCACAACAAAAAAATCACTGACCTGATGTTTGAGTGTTAACTGATAGCGAGTTGCAATGTCAGCAAAATAAACTGACTCTGTAAGTTTTAACACTAAATCGCCCGTTAGCTGTAAACCAGCTCCATTTTGTTGGTCAGTGATAATGTTACCCACTGCTAAATTAGAATTATTGGAACTTGCTAATTGAGTCAAGATAGCTTTGCCTGAGGTAATACCTGCCGCACTTACATTGACAGAAAAAAGAACAGAAAAAATTAAAATAGCATACACATAATAGTTGTTAGTTTTCATCATAACTCCTTTATTAATGACCATAGAAACGCAGCGACCACGATTTTAATACGCCATCAAGGCTATTATTTTCGTCATTCATACTTAATAAACCTGTTTTTTCATTATATAAAAGCGTTTGGCTATCACCTTTATCAGTATCGATTAAACGAATTTTCCAATCACCTAACGATGACTCGCCATAAAAATGCTGAGTTAATAAAACAGCATTCTCGATGCTATCGTTATTAATGTTAATAAGGCCAGTACGAGGGCTTAATAAAACGCTACGTGTACCTGCTGGAGAAATTAATTCAATAGCGAGATCTCTAAAACGAGCGTGATCAATCGACACCTTTAACTGTACAGCTTCAATCGTTAACGCCTCATTGCTAGACATACTATTTTGCGCGCCATTTAAGCTCGCATCAGGAATGATGGTGTGATTATTATGTGTTTGCCATGCAGTTATTTTTAAAGGGGGTAAGTTGCTGGTTGTTTCTTTCGCTAAGGTAACCGCTGCATCTACATCAATTGCACCTAAACCGTAAAAATAATGATAGTTATAGCCTGCATTGTTTTGTTGCCAGCCATCAATAGCTGAATAGCTCACAAAATTATCGCTGTTATCGGTAAAAGTAAGGGCGACTCCTTGGTTTGATTGATCTATTTTACGAGCTGTCTTTGCTAACACATGTTTGACGGTGCGCGCATCCAGTTGAGGATTGGCAGACATTACCAGTGCAACAGCACCTGAGGTGTTAGCCGCTGCGGCCGATGTACCATACATTGTTGTGGTCGCATCACAAGAAGGATCAATACCTAAGTTATTTAGCGTATTATCATGACCTCTGTTATACCCCAAGTCACAACCTGTTAAATCTGTGGTTGTGATACCCACACCATCTTGGCTATATTCTCCGCCTGGTGCAGTTAAAAAGACATTCGCACCAACAGAAGAATAAGATGCTAATTTTCCTTCTGCATTGTATGCAGAAACCACTAAGTTCCAAAAGCTCGCATTGTCAGCGCTAATATTGGCATTGTGAAATGGAAGGCCAAAATTGTTAAAACGCTCTTGGTTCTCATAAGGCATAATCTGGAATTCAGTATCGCCAATAAATGTATTGTATTGTTGATAAGCATTACCAGCGGATTTTATAAACAATGCACCTAAACCATCATTACTGTCTAAAACAACTTGCTTCATTGCGTGTTCTTTTAAGCTCATGGTTAGTGATGCGTCGACATTAGTGAACAATGTTGGCTTACTGCTATAGCTTTGATTAAACACGCGCGAGCTGGCAAGCTCATCATCTGAAAAGCCATGAGAAAGCAGCCAGTTACTGATTGATTGCGATTCTAAATAGTTAAAACCAATAATTTTTGCTGAAGGAGCAACGCCTCGGCCACCTAGGTTGTTGTTTTCGGTCGCTGCAATAATACCGGCAACAGCTGTGCCATGGCCTTTGCTATCAGTAAGGGGCTGATTGCTATCACGTAAGTTCATTGATCCAGAGGTCACATTTGACCACAAATCAGGGTGGGTTAACTCTACACCACCGTCGATAATTGTAACGGTGACACCTTGACCTTTTATACCCACTAAATCAGAGTCAACGAGGTTAAGACCAGTACTAGCAGAATCGTTGGTATTTAGATGCCATTGGTGAGAAGTCAGTGGGTCATTGTTGTTAAGATTTTCAACCGCAATCGTACTAAAAGTACCGAGGAGGCAAAAACTTAATAGTGCGTGTTTTACATACATTTTTTACACAATCCTTTTAATATGTAGTGTTATGATTATTAAAGTTATTTTAATAATACAATAGTGTCACTTTTCTGTTCTGGTGACAACCTTTGGTATGTATTTAGCTGATGATTTTATAGGTTGTGGGGCTTGATAAAAGGCTCCTTGGTGGAGCCTTTTGTTGGTGTTATTTCTATTAACTAAACTCGGTCTTTATTCTCAAATTGCGGATCTTCGCTTTGATATTCCTCACCATTGCAGCTAACCGTGAAGATCATACATGCTGTACCGCTGTTTTCATCGGTATCTGAAATATTGATTACCGTGCCAGCGTTTGTAACCTCGTAACTGAAATCTTTAGCACAGTCACCTTTAAGATTACTAAATGTAGCGGCAGAAAATAAGAACCCTCTTTTTTGAGTTTCTTCATTTAGGGTGTAAACCCCAAGACTATCTCTTTCTGTAACAACCCCACCACCAGATACTTGTTGACCATCTTGGAAGTATGTAAATACAGCTTTTTTGTTGCTATCTAATTCAATATTTACTGTGAAATTGTAAACTTTACCTTCACTCATGTTTTTTCCTTTGCTTTTATAGTTGAAAATTAATTATTCCCAGTTTTTTTACCGGAACAATGGTTGCTTCTATTTCGTGTGATTTATTTAGGCAGGTATATGCCTGAATTAATGGGAAAGTAAAATTTATACTTTTAGTTTTTTTACTTATTTTATTTAGAGTTGTAACTGCATTTGTACATAAAGAGTTCTTTTCTTGTTGTGATTCAGCCAAACTCGCTTTAATTAACAAAATTCTTGTATGAAGTCGTACATTTTCTATGTCAAGCGCATTGGATAGCATATTATTTTCATCTAAGCTTTTTAAAATCTCTAAAGCCATTTTCATATTTTTTCTATTAATTAAATATTCTATTAAGCTGATTTTTATACTGATTATTTGACTTTTAGATGACTTGTTGGTGTCTAAAAATTCTATTATTTCACTAACTCTAATGTCTATATTTAGGTTATCAGAGAGAGAAAGTTGATAAGCTAGAAACTGATAGTATGTCCGTTCAATAGTTTTATTTTGAACATCTTGCAATCTTGCTTTGTTAATCGTTTCTGTTGCTTGCTTTGCTTTTTCGTAAGATTTTGATTTATCAGGGAAGTAACTTAACAAGTAGCTTTGCTGGATATGTTTATATGCTAGGGATGTTAATACACTAGCATCGGCCGGATACTTAGTTAACATTTTACTTGCTTCATTTTCTGCATGTTCAAAAATCTTGAGAGCTTCATTGAAATGCCCTAAGTTTTCTTCAGTACTTGCAATCCAACTGATGGTATCTGTCTTATCACGTAATAAATTTTTGTTATTAGGTTTTAACTCAAGGGCTTGGTTTTTAAGTTTTAAAGATTCAGTAAAGCTCTGCTTTGCGAGCGCGTAGTCAAATTGTTTTAAGTATAATGAACCTAACGAGTTATAAGAGTAAGATAACTCCATAATTGAGTTAAAATCGTTGGGTGCTAATTTGTACATTTGTTCGCTGTGTTCTTGGTAGCGCTTTATCCAAGGCTCGGCGCCTGTATAGTCACTGCTATCAAAGCTTAATTGCCCTAGCCAAAAAGCATTAGCCCCAGCGAGCATTAGTAAATCAAGGTTATTAGGTTGAATTTTTAGTAAAGACTCTAGTCGAACACGGGCATTTTCAAAGGCGGTGAAGGCTTCGTCGGTTTTGCCGCGCGAGTACGCCACTTCGCCCATGGCCTCTAAGGTTTGAGCGTATTGAAAACGGTTATTAAACTCGGCTTGTTTATCGCTAAAGTCAAACAACGAGGCCGCTTCTTCGTCTTGATTGGTAAAATACTCAAGGGCTTTATTGCTAATACCATCCAGTAAATCCATACGCTTAACGCTTCTGAGTTTATCGGCAAATTCACCGACCATAAAACCCAATAAACTCTCAGCTTCTTGGCGTTTTTGTTTTGCTATTTGTTCGGCGTGATAGCTGCGCACGCTCATAAATGTGGCAATAAAGGTTAAGCACACAAGTGCAGCCGCCGTTATTTGTAACACGCGTTTTTTACGTTTGGCTTTTTTATTAGAAGCTTTAATTAACGCTTGTTCGTCGCTCGATAAGCTAAACATAGGGTTTTTAACTAGGCTTTGTGCTTCTTGCAGCGGTTTGCCTTGGGCTAATAAAAAGTCGCTGTGTTTATGTTCAAGCAGCCAGCGCCCGGTGGCTAGTTGCACACGACTTTGAATTGCTAAGCTTTGTTGGTGCTCTTGCACCCAATCTATGGCGCGTTGCCAATGGCGTAGCAGGGCTTCATGGGCAAGGCTAAAGCAGGCTTGCTCATTTTTAAGGTGTGATACAAACAAGCGACTATCGACCATAGCCTGAACAAGCTTGGTCGCAGCAGGGCTGGTTAATTCGCTCCAATGTGCTGCACGGCTGGTGAGCGTTTCGCCATCTGGGTTTAAAGTGATCAGCTTAGAAAGAACTACAGCAAGTTCAGTTTGTTGGTCTTTGGGTAATTGGCAAAATACCTGTTCGGCTTTTTGGCCGATGGCTCCTTCGATAGTGCCTAGGGCTTGGTATTCAGAAAACAATAATTCGTTGTCTGGGCTGCGCTGTAAATAAAGCTGCTGCAAGGTGTATTGCAGCATCGGCAATGCATCAGGGTTATTGGCAGTATCGTTACAAAGTTGTTCATCAAGCGGTGTGTGATGCTCTGGGTGATGTTGCCAACTTAAGTCTGCTGCAAGTGCTGGCAAACGGATCATTTGCTTAAGCTCAGAGCGAGTTGGCGCTAATAAATCAAAATGTGCGCCATTGGCTTTGCCTGCCATTAAACTTGGTTGACTGACTACTTGCGGGTAAAAGTCATTACGACAGGCACTAAAAATGATCATGCAGCCACTTGTTGCTAGGCGCTCAATAAGTGCTAACAGCTGGTTGCGCTCGTCATCGCTAAATAGCGGCGATGACAATAGCACTTCGAGCCGGTCGATAAATAAAAATAGATAGGGCGTAGTGCGCTCTGCATTTAGCGCTGCAAGTGCTGCTTTACAGCGGGAAATAACCTGTTCTGGATCTGTTAATAACAATTCAGCCAACGCATCGGCGCTTATATCGCTAAGTACAGGTGCGTCGTTTACTTCTAAATCGAGCAAGGTTGAGGCTAAATCAAGCAGTAAGCGCTCTTTGCTCACATCGGCAAAGTCGAGTTGGCAGTAACTGTGTACTCTAATGCCATCGTAGCCATTACTCGACATTAAAGCGGGCAATACACCTGCGTTAACTAACGATGATTTACCTGAACCACTGGCGCCTAAAATTAAGCAAAATGCGCGACCAAACTCAATTTGAGCCGATACCCGCTGTAACAAGGTGGCAATTTGTTTGTTACGACCAAAAAATACATCGGCTTGCTCTGGTGCAAACGCACTTAAGCCAACAAAAGGCGAGTCACCTTGCCAACTGGTTTGGCTGGCTTTTTGTTCTTCGTTGAGTGGAAAGTTGATTTCGGCAATTACTCGATAACCGCGTTTACGAATGGTTTCTATGTAATGCGGATCGCTTGCTTTATCGTCAAAGGCTTTACGTAATTGGGTGATCACTTTATGCAGGGGGTTGTCACCCAGCGCTACATTTGGCCAGCAATGGCTGATGATTTCTTCGCTCGTTAGTAGCTCACCTTGTTTTTCGCAAAGCAGCAGTAATACATCCATCGCCTTGGGTTCAAGATGCTTTGTTTGCTCACCGCGTCGGATTGAGTTGGTAGCCGGGGTAACTTGCCATTCTCCAACGAAAAACAGTGCCGTATTCATAGTGTTATCTTCATTGTTATTGTTAGAAACGCAGTCCGATTGGACCGATTTTTTATAAGACTACGCGATACTTTGATTAATACAATATTATGAGATTAACAGCAAGCACCTTGCCTTTTCTGACATTAAAAAATCATATTGATGTCGTGTATATAAAACTTTTTGTAAAGTTTGTTTGACTTTTTGTGTTGCTAGATTAATCTTTAGTCAAGTTTACTTTACTTTTAAGGTGAGAATAATGAATCGAACAGGATTAACCTTTAAACAGCGTAATAAGCAGAACACGCTAAATCTCGCTAAATGGACATCAGCATGGGTGATTACTTTAGCAATTGCCTCATTTGGACCACATTTTTTATGGCAAGAGCAGGCTGTTTTTAGTGTTGTAGCAATCTTAATTAATGTCGTAGTTGGCATCAAGATGATTTTATCGAACAAGCGACAACTACAAGGAATGGATGAGCTTCAGCAGCGTATGCACCTTAATGCAATGGCCATTACTTTGGGTGCAAGCTTGGTATTTGGTTTAGCTTATTCGGTGGTGCAATCAAGCGGTTTAATAAGCTTTAAAGAAGATATATCGCACCTCGTAATCTTTATGAGCTTAACCTATTTAGTGAGTCTTTTAATGATGAATAAGCAGTTAAACGACGAGGGCGAAGAATGAAAAACCGCTTGAAAGTGCTTCGTGCTGAGCACAACTACACCCAAGCGAAACTCGCAGAGCTTTTGGATGTGTCTAGGCAAACCATTAATGCGATAGAAAAAGGTAAATTTGACCCAAGTTTGCCATTAGCATTTAAAGCCGCGCGTTTATTTAACCTGAGTATCGAAGAGATATTTCAGGATGAGTAAGTTTGATAGCGTAGGAGGCGTTTTAACGCCGAATGTTAAATCATTCAGGTTAAACGCCACTTATCCTACGCGATATAAAATCGCTGCTACATTTTTGAGAGCTTAAGGCTTACAGCTTTGTCTTTTCATCTGCATCGCACTTAACGACCACATTAAAAAGCCACCTAAGAATAGTGCCGCCGAAACATAGCCTGTTTGACTTGGCAGTGCGCCTTCGGCAATAGCCATGCCGCCAAGCCAAGGGCCAATGGCATTGGCTGTATTAAACGCACATTGCACAAGTGCGCCTATCATGGCGTGGCCTTGTGGTGATACATCCATTAATAGCGATTGGATCACAGTACCTAAACCCACGCTAAAGCCAATAAAGAAAATAACCGCATATAACAGCCAAATATTGTGGCTGGCGCTTACATAACTGGCAGCAAATACTATAGCACCAATTAGCGCTGCGCCTGTGGTTTTCAGCGGTGAGTGGTCGGCGGCTTTACCTAATACGTAGTTACCTAAAGTACAGCCAATACCAAACATGATCATGGCAATAGAGATAGTGTAAGCAGGGGTATGGGTGACTTCTAAAATAGTGTCAGCAATGTAAGTGTAAACACAAAATACACCACCAAAACCAATAATGATGATACCTAGAATGGTCCATACGAGCTTGTTCTTTAATACACTTAACTCATCGAGAATCGATGTTGGTGCGGTATTTTTTACGTTAGGTACGTATTTCACAATCAATACCAAGGCAACTAACGCAAGTACAGCGGTGCCCGCCAAACAATAACGCCAGCTAAAGTTTTGACCCACAAGGGTGACCATGGGCACGCCAACGATAGTAGCAATGGTTAAACCCATAAATACTTTTGACATAAAGCTTGCCCGTTTATCGGCAGGGGCGATATCGGCGGCTAATAAAATAGCAGCGGCGAAGTAGGCACCGTGTGGTAAACCACTTAAAAAGCGAAATAAAATAAGTTGCTCAAGTGAGTTTGCAAAAGCACTTAAACCATTGAATAAAAACATCATACTGACAAACATCAACAGTGCATTGCGCTTACGCATGTTGGCGGTTGTGATCATAAATAGCGGGGCACCGACGACTACGCCTATTGCGTAAGCACTGATGGCATAACCACTTTGCGCTGGCGTAGACGAAAATGTTTCGCTGATCAAGGGCAACATTGGCATCATAGAAAATTCTGATAGGCCTAAAATGAATGTGCCTAAAGCCAATACTATCAGAATGGTAAACGTGCTTGCGTTGCCTTGGGGGTTGGCTACGTTAGTCATGTAATTCCTTTAAAAATAAATTTAAAAACAAAATAGATTTTTGATAATTGAAAATGCCAGTAACAAATACTTTGTTCTGGAGTAGAGATGTGTGCCCAGCGCTATTGTAATACAAATTAACGGGGTTGATACAGTACTTTTTGGAACGTTCTATATTTGTTTGCTATAAGAAAATAACCTGAACTTCTTAAGTCTTTGCTGTTCAAATTAAATACAGATGAAAAGCGAACTATACTTGGTTAATTAAATTGGTTTAAAGGAGAGCGCAATGAAAAAGATATTTGCCTGTATCGACGGTTCATGCATGACCGATGCGGTGACAGAAGCGGCTATTTGGATTTCTAAGCGCTCCAGCCATCCGATAAATTTTCTGCATGCTTTAGAGCCACCTTTGCCGCAGGGCAGTGATGATTTAACCGCAATTATTGGTTTAGGCTCGCAAACCTCATTGTTAGAGCAATTGGCAAAACTTGAACAAGAGCGCAACAAAGTAGCGTCGCAGCATGGTCAATTATTGCTTGATGAAGCAATGAAAAAAGCCGAGCATGCAGGCCTAACCGAGATTGAGCAACAGCAGCTTTCAATGAGTCTTGTTGATGCCTTACTTGAACATGAAGACAATGCCCGCGTGATGATTATTGGCCGCTCAGGTAAAGGCCATTACGATGACTTTAAAGTACTGGGCTCGCATATTGAAACGCTGATCCGTCAGGTGCATACCCCGGTTGCGATTGTGCCGCCGCAATTTCATGAGCCTACAAATTTTATGCTGGCTTATGATGGCTGCGAAAGTACCGACAAAGCGATTACACAAATTATCAATGGTGGCATTTTATCTGGCTTAGATTGCCACTTGGTGATGGTGGATAAACAAGATGGTCACAGCCAAGACA
Organism: Pseudoalteromonas shioyasakiensis; assembly: GCA_013391845.1. Lineage (NCBI taxonomy): Bacteria > Pseudomonadati > Pseudomonadota > Gammaproteobacteria > Alteromonadales > Pseudoalteromonadaceae > Pseudoalteromonas > Pseudoalteromonas shioyasakiensis. The sequence goes on along the minus strand of CP058414.1, from coordinate 3,058,154 downwards.
AACTTGATACCGCCTCAGCAAGGCTGGCTGAAAACGGATTTAATGTCAGAGCGCGCATGCTCGATGGCGATGTTTACCAAGCTTTGTGGCGATATAAAAGTGACCATGCCGTTGACTTAATGGTGATGGGCGCATTTGGTCACTCTAAATGGCGGCAATTCTTTTTAGGCAGCACGACCTTAAAAATGATTGAAGATAGCCGTATTCCTTTAGTGGTGCTGCGCTAAGTTATTTACCTGTGACAGGGTGCGACAATATGTCACGTGTTCAGACTAATTAATGAGTTTTATAATCGGCGTCATTAATTATTTGCTTTGATTTTAAAAGAGTTATGAACACGCAATCTTCTCGCCCTGGTTTTTTATTTTCTAAAATTGCTGCAGCACTTAGCTGTGTTTTAAGTATTTCTGCCTTTGCTGATGATTCTATTGAAGTTATAGAAGTGCAAGGTCATGCCCAAAATAACCATCAATTAGTTGGCTCTGCTGACTCATTACTGAAAGATTTAGGTGTTGATTTTTCAGCAGCCGGAGGGGTGTCTAACTTGCCGGTGATGAACGGCATGATGGGAGATAGAGTTAAAGTTTTAGTTGATGGTGCTGATGTCACAGCAGCGTGTGCTAACCAAATGAACCCGCCACTCTCTTATGTGTCGGCAAACCAAATTGCCTCTTATAGTGTTGTTGCTGGTGTATCACCGGTAAGCAGTGGCGGTGATAATATTGCTGGTGTTATCAGGGTAAATACGATTGCCCCTGAATTTAGTGATACAGACTCAGTTAACTGGCGTGCTGGCTATGTTACTGCCCAGTATAAGAGCGTTAACGACAGCCAAGCATACGCCCTAGGTGCAAGCCTTGCTAGCAAACAGTTTAGCTTGTCTTACCAAGGTAGCTTTGAAGATGCTAACAGTTATGATGATGGCCATGGTGAGCGTGTACTTGATACCTTATATCGAGTGCAAAATCATGCTTTAACGGGCGCTATTCGTGATGATAAACAACAGCTTGTAATTAAGTTGACGCATCAAAAAATTCCTTACCAAGGCTTTCCTAATCAATACATGGATATGACCGATAACACCAGCTATGGTTTCGTTGCTCAGTATCAACGTGAGCTTGAAAATGGTGATTTGCAGGTGCAAGTGAATGCGCATGATGTAAAACACGAAATGGGTTTTTTCAGTAATGAGAAAACCGGCATGATGCCAATGAATACCGATGCACAAGATTACAGTTATCAAATTCACTGGCGCACTGATTTATCAAAACAGTCGTCACTAATGATAGGGCAAGAATACTACGGTTATCGAATTGATGATTGGTGGCCAGCGGTTGCAGGGTCAATGATGATGGGCCCAAATGAATACGTAAACATTAATGATGGCAAACGTGACCGCCTTGCGGCATTTGCTGAGTATCAAAACCAAGTAAACCAAGCATGGTGGGTATCGGCAGGTGTTCGTGTTGAGCAAGTAACCACAGATACTGGCGAAGTGCAGGCTTATAACGAAGGTGGTATGGGCGGCATGGGTCATATGGGATCGATGATGGATATGTCAAAAACCGATGCCCAAGCTGCGATGGAGTTTAACCAATTAGACCGTAAACGTGACGACACTTTAGTTGATATTAGCTTACTTGCTCGCTATCAATTATCGAACAACGATGAGCTGCAATTTGGTTTATCTCGTAAAAATCGCGCACCCAATTTATATGAGCGTTATAGCTGGGGTGTCGGCACGATGGCAACCACCATGATTGGTTGGTTTGGCGATGGTAACGGTTATATTGGTAACCCAGATTTAGAAGCCGAAACAGCCCACACATTAAGCTCTAGCTACACCAAATTAGCCAAAGACGATAGCTGGCAAGTAACGGCGAATGTTTGGTACACGCAAGTAAATGATTATATTGATGCTGAAGTTACTAAGAGCTTTAATCGCACCGACATGGCGCATACTAAGCGTAATATTCTTACTTTCACGAACCTAGATGCGACACTTTACGGTGCAAAACTGGCGGGCCTGATTGAACTTTACAACACAAAGCAAGCAGGAAAGTGGCAGCTAAAAGGCTCACTAACCAGTACTCATGGCGAACGTGATGATAGCAATGAAGACTTATATCAAATTATGCCACTGCACACTGAGCTGAGCCTAGAGCACGAATACAAAGGCTGGCAAAACGCACTGAGCTGGCAGTGGGTTGATAGTAAAACTAATGTTGATGAGCGTCGTTTAGAAAACCAAACCGACAGCTATCAGCTATTGGCTATCTCAAGTCAGAAAACGTGGCAAAATTTAACCTTTAAGTTAGCAATTACCAACTTACTTGATGAATACTACCAACAGCCACTTGGCGGTGTAAGTATTGCTAATTATAAGCAAGATATGAGTAATGGCTTTGAGCAACTTGCAGGACAAGGCCGCTCGTATAATGCCAGTGTGAGTTATAGGTTTTAGGGAAGGGAGTTAGCGAGTTGCTAGGGGAAAGAGAGCTGTCAGCTATCAGCCGTCAGCTTTCAGATTAAAAATCAGAGTTTCTAGTTACGAGAGTAAAGTTAGCGAGTCAGGTCACGTGTCCGATAAAAATGTGAAATAAGCTGTCGTAGGCGTGAAATTTATTTCGCGCGTTATCTTTTTATATTGCGCGATATAAAATCGCGCCTACAATCTTTGTCTCGCAACTCGCAATCATTTTATCGGCAAATATATATCCGTTTGCAGGTCACATTCATCTACCTCATGGATGAGGTTGAGGTAATGAAAAAAGCAAGGGAAGTCTCGGACCTCTTCGCCACTTTGCACCAGCCATTCACGGTATAAGTAGTAAACTGTATCGCTAATGGTGTCATGAGAACCATTATGACGTACTACTGCACAGCGTCCTGCTGGGATTTCACCATTACGCACGCCTTGCGGGTTTTCAGTAATCGGTGAGGTGATACTGCCTGCAAAATCAAAACGAAATGCATGGTCTTCAGTCGTTGCCGGATCGCTATATGGGATCCCATAAGTATTACTCGTTTTAACGGGTGAAAAGCCTGACTCTTTGCGCCACTCAATAAATTGTGCAGCGGTATTCATAAGGGTATTTGCAGCGCCTTGGTGGGTAAGTAACGCCACAGGCTGTGCTTTAAAATCAACAATATTTACGTTCATAGGGCAAACCTTTTTATCGGGTAATGAAAATTCAAACTGTGTGTGCCAATTAGGCCAGTTTGGTTTGCTTCTGAATTCGCTTGGAGACTGCTTAAATGTGCGCTTAAAAGCACGGCTAAATGCTTCTGGGCTATCAAATTGCGCTTCTAATGCAATATCAATAACTTTAAGTTGATGCTCAAATGCAATTCGAAATGAGGCCCGCTTTAAGCGCGCAAGTTGCGCATATTTGGTGACACTTAGGCCAACCCCCGCGACAAATAAACGATGAAAATGATATTTCGAGCAACATGCCACCTCACTGAGTGTCTCCAGTGATAAAGGTTCATCAAGATGCTGACTAATATAGTCACAGACTAGCTCAATGCGTTGTTGTTGCCTCGTTTTCATAGTTACTCGTTAATGCTTTTCAGAAGTGAGGCCAGTTTGCCATGGCCCCTAAGTCGTTACCTGATTGAAATTGCGCATTTTGCTTAACATTTACGAATTGTAGCAGGTGCTTTTAAGCCAGAGAAAGCGTTAGAAGCTCCTTGAAGAAATCAGGGTAAGATAATTGAATAAATACTTTTTTATCTAGAGCGCAACGCTTTTTATTCTCTTTATGGGGTTTAGTGTTTCTTTGTGTAGCGCGATGTAAAATCGCGCCTACAATCTTACCGCTGACCGCTAGGTATTTTAACTTTCCTGCTCAGTTTCTTGCTGTGCTAATTTTTCGCGTTCTGCTTTTGAGATATATGCCGGTTTATTGCTTTTATGCAATTTTGCATTGGCGCGCTTATCTTTTTGCTTAAGTTTAGTGAAGATCTTTTTTCTGCGGTTCATGAGTCTAACAAACGAATTAATAGGGTGAGTGGCTATTGTACCTTGTTGGTATTTTTAAGCGATCTATTTTGCTTGAATTAGAGATGTTATGTCGGCGTTATAAGCGTTACAATCAAGGCGACTTTCTAAAAACCTTCTTAAACTCTGGAGCTTATCTTGAAACATTCATTACTTGCTGCATTTTTATTAAGTGCTTTCTCTAGTCAGGCAGCTGTGTCTGAGCAAAGTGAAAAGCTGGCTAACTACGCGGTAGAGCAATATCAACAAGCGCAAATTCATACCTTAGAGAATTTAGTTTCGTACCCAACAGTGAATAAAGAAGGTCTAGCGACTCCTGATAACCCTGATTTCATTGGCTTTAAGTCGTTCTTAAAAATGAAAGCGGCGCAGTTTGGTTTTGATTACCAAGATTTAGGCTACACAGTATTAATTGGCATGGGTAACCAAGCTGACAAAGTAACCATAGTAACCCATGGTGATGTGCAGCCAGCAGATGTCAGTAAATGGCAGCAAAGTCCATTTAAAATGGATAAAACCTCTGAGCCAGGAAAGCTAATAGCCCGTGGGACAGAAGATGACAAAGGTGCTATTGCGACTGCATTGCATGCAATGAAGGCGATTAAAGACAACGGCATTACTTTAAATAACCGCATTGAATTAATGGTTTACCTTGCTGAAGAATCTGATTGGGCACCACTCGAAGAGTTCATGAAAACCTATCAGCAACCTAAATATGCTGTCACTATTGATGCTTCATACCCTGTGGTTGTTGCAGAAAAAGGCTGGAGCTTAATTGCGCCGACTTTCTCAGCAACCTCAGCACAAACAGGTTTATATGTCAGTGACTTAAAAGGCGGCGCCTTTGTTAGCCAAATCCCTGAAGATGCCAGTGTGTTAGTGCATAACGCTGATGCGGCGACTGTGGCTAAATTACATGATAATGTCGCTAAGCTTAAAAACGTCAAAGTGGCGATGACTGAGCAAGCAAATGGTTTGTTAGTGAAAGTGAAGGGGATTTCTGCGCATTCATCGGAGCCAGAAGCGGGTGAAAATGCGATTGCTCACCTTGCTGAAATCTTCAAAGGCATCGATCTTGAGAACAATAGCGATGGTCAAGCAATTGAGTTTATCAATCAGCTAATTGGTCTTGATTTATATGGCGCGCAATTCGGTGAAATCGGTTACAAGCATGACTTTATGGGTCCGATGACCGTTTCGCCAACTTTATTAAGCCGCGACGGTAACGACATTAAACTGTCGATTAATATGCGTCGTCCAGTGGGTAAACAAGAAACCGTGCTTAGGCAGCAAATTAATGAAGCGCTTAGTGCTTGGCAAACCACGAATAATGTCACGTTAAAAGACACTAAAGTGGTAATTGGTACGCCAATGCTGTTAGATGGTGCGCCTCATGCAGAAGCGCTACTCGATATCTTTAAGCACTTTACCGGCGATAAAGACGCGGGCTTTGTATCAATCGGTGGTGGCACAAATGCTAAGCTATTTGATAATGCGGTGTCATTCGGTCCATCAATGCCAGGTAAAAAGTACACAGGCCACTCAGAGCATGAGTTTATTACTGAAGAGCAGTTAGCACTGAACTTAAAAATGTACACTGCAATGATGATGAAGCTAGGTAATATGTAATTCTACATACTAATAAACGCCACTTTTAAAGTGGCGTTTTTGTTTTAAACTGGTGACTCATTCCAGTTTAAAACTGGGCAACAAACTTAAGGTTATAAAGTTCAGCAGAGCCGCTTTCAGTGTAATTCGCGGTTAAATAATAGCGATCGTTAATAAAGTACTTACCTTGTAAAACGAGTTCAGAGTCATCCAACCCTGCACCTATGGCATAGTGATCGCCGAAGTAGTAGCTGATCATGGCATTGCTTGCTGATTCATAAAGGCTGTCTTGGTGGCCAACATCGACGGTAATGTAATGGCTGCCGCTTAAATGATTAAAGTATCTGGCAGAGACATTCCAAACGTCGAGTTCATCATCTGTTTCTGCGCTAAAACCAAGGTAATCCTTATCGTTGATTTGGAGGTTATACTGGGCTTTTAAGCGAAAATAATCATCACCATATTCACGCACATCCCTATTTACAGAGACTTTTAAGGCATCAATAAATAAGTAGCCTATTCCTAAGGTATAGTCATCAGTATCATCAACATCGTAAATTTCACCTGTAACAAACCAATTTTTATAATAACCTTCACCAAACATGCCAAGATAATCAGTGTAATCGCTATTAAAGTAATTCACTCGGATGTTTGAATCTGTATCTAGGTAGCCATAATCATCGAGCACACCCGAGCTCTGCTGCTCTTCAAAGTAGTAATGGCTCACTAATTGGTAAGCATTAAAGCTATATCTGTTATTCTCGATGTGCGTATAGTCGATACTATTGAACCATTGTTTATTTACTTGTTGTTCTGTTGCGATTGAGCAGCTTGAATAAGCAAGTGTTGCAAGAGCAATAGGGGCTAGTTGTTTAAACATACATATCCTTGTTGTATTTGGTTTTGTTTCAGAAACATAATACAACAAGCTGGTATTTACATTGTAATAAAGTGTTGTGGGTTTGTAAGAGTCGCATACCTAATCGCCATAATACTTAATTAAGCATATTGGTATGAAAAGGCCAAGCAACGCTTGGCCAAGTGTGATTAATTAAGCTTTGTGGTGAGTGATATTTCGGCATTCATCAGTTTAGAAATAGGGCAGCCCTGCTTGGTTTGCTCGCAAAGTTGCTCAAACTTTTCGGTCGAAATTTCAGTTATTTTCGCGCTGACATCAAGTGCAATGTGGCTCACTTCGAAGCCGTCATCAACTTCATCAAGGCTCACTGTTGCTTTGGTAGTTATGTCGTCAGCGACAAAGCCTGCTTCTGTTAATGCCAGCGATAGCGCCATGCTAAAACAGCTACTGTGTGCCGCTGCAACCAGTTCTTCAGGGTTAGTACCTGGCTTATCTTCAAAGCGAGTATTAAAACCAAATGGCTGTTTATCAAGCGCACCGCTTTGACTAGAAATATAGCCTTTGCCAGATTTAATATCACCAGACCAACTCGTATGTGCAGATTTTTTAATCGTCATTGTCATCTCCTTTGTAAATTTTTTCGGCTACCGTGAAAGGCTTTCAGGGTTTTGTGCCGAAAACTGTGAGTTAACGATATAAGTGCAACTTAAACGCCAATATTTCTTTTCGCTTCGCGCTTGCAACGCTCAGAGCAGTATTTAACATGCTCCCAGTCACGCTGCCACTTTTTACGCCACATAAATGGCCTGTCACAAACTGGGCAAGTTTTGCTGGGTAAATTAAGCTTTTTATGAACCATGCTGTTGCCTTTTAAGGCTCGTAATATGCTGGCGTAGTACGGCTTTTGTGCCACGCTTCACATCATCACGCTCTCGAAATGACCATAATCGCTCACGAGCATCCTCGGCAGCGCGTTCTATATCGACCATGGGCTCTGGGTAGTCCTCGCCGAGTTTAAAATTATTAAACACGGCTTCCATTGGTGGCTGTTGCCATGGCTGGTGGAGATCCTCTATGGGTAATTCTTTAAGCTCAGGGCACCAGGTTTTAATAAAAAAGCCATCAGGATCTTTGTCTTTTGATTGCTTAATTGGGTTATATAAACGAATAGTGTTAGTTCCTGTGACCGATGCTTGCATTTGGATTTGTGGGTAGTGAATACCTGGCTCAAAATCTAAAAAATAACGCGATAAAATAAAGCTGACTGATTGCCAATGGATATTCATATGATGGGTCATAAAACTCACTAACATAGCGCGCATTCGAAAGTTAATGTAACCCGTTGCTGCTAGACAGCGCATGCAAGCATCAATAATAGGAATACCTGTTTGACCTTGCTCAAAGCGCTTTAAGTGCTCTGCAACGAGTTCATCATCGCGATAAGGGTTACGCAGGTAGCCTGCATTTTGCGGTGCAAACTCCATACTGCATTGAGTTTCGAACTTTTGCATAAAATGACAATGCCAATGAAGCCTAGACTCAAAAGCATGTAATGAACGACGCCAGCTTCTAGGTTGCTTTGGGAGGTAATACTTTAATGTCTGATAAACTTGTCTCAGACTTAAATTTCCCCATGCTAAATAAGGAGAGAGCCTAGAGCATGCATACCTACTTTGTGATGGGCTGGAAATTCCTTTTTGATAACCTGCAGCACGACTTTCGATAAAACTCCTCAGGGTAGCTCTAGCAGCATGAGGTCCGCCATATTGAAAATATTTATCATGGGATGCTAATTTATTTATGTAGTTCGGTATTTGATATTTTTTAGGTAGTATTGCTTTAAACTTGAGCCAGTCAGGGTTATCAAGGGATTCATTCATCACTGTGTGCCAGTGATCTTGCCAGTCACATTGTTTGGGACGAGCTCTAATTACACCGCCCAGAGGTGTTTCATTCCATGTAATTGCTCTTTTTTCAAGCCAATGCCTAACATCTTTGTCTCTGTTGTAGGTGTTTAGTAGGCCAATTTCTTGATGACTGTATACGGTCTTTATTTCAAATTCATCATTAAGTGTTTTAAATAAACTGATCATTTCTTGATTATAAATAGCAACTTGAGTCTGATACTTTTTAAGTTGTTTATTCATATCGACTAATGACTGATAAACAAAGCGCCAATGTCTTAAGTTGTAATGAGGGTCTTCAATCAGCAAAGGCTCGAAGTTATAAACTAACAAGCAAGGGAGATCAGATTGTACTGCTTTGGCAAGAGGTGTGTGATCAGAAAACCTTAAATCACGCTTAAACCACACTATATTAATTGCTTGTTTTTTTAAATTACTCATGACTATTGCTACTTTTAACTTCTGAGCAGCAATACGGGTTATAAAGCGTTTTAGATTACTAAGAGTTGAGTACAGATAATAATAAAGCGGTCATGATGACCGCTTTATTGCTTAGCTTTAAGGTATTGGCGTTTTAGATTGAAGCAGCGAAAGATTTAATCTCATTTGCCGCCGTTTCTAAGCTTTCCTCTGCGCCCGGCATCGCTAAGCCTTCAGCATAAATAAAGTTAACATCTGTCATACCCACAAAACCAAGTACATCTTTTAAGTATTTAGTTTGTGTATCCATGTCGGTGCCTTGATACATACCGCCACGAGCAGCAAGTACCACTACTTTTTTGTCTTTAATTAAACCTACAGCGCCTTGCTCTGTGTATTTAAATGTAATACCAGCACGAGCAATACGATCAATCCAAGCTTTAAATGTTGATGGAATACCAAAGTTATACATTGGCATACCAATAACGATAAGTTCGTTATCGTTAAGTTCAGCGATTAAATCGTCAGAAATTGCAGCAAGGGCTTTTTGCTCATCGCTACGTTCATTTGCATCAGTCATCCAAGCAGCCATTTCTGTCTGCGTTAAGTGAGCAATCGCATTGTCGCTTAAATCGCGAGTTGTTACTGAAATTTGTTGGTTGTTAGCAAGCTGCTCAACAAATTGTTGGCTAAGCTTGGTTGAATTACCTTGTTCACCATTTAAAGATGAATTTAACACAAGTACTTTTTTCATCATGTCACCTAAGAAAACTGAAGTTGTGCAGTCATTATAATTAGCAATAAATAAATTAATAATGCTATTAATCGAGTGGTTTATTCGTTTTAAACGAATGAATGGGGTGGGTTAGTTTTTAGGCTGCTTTTCATAGCTGTGAAATAGAACTTGGAACAGGCTTTATAAAGTAAATATATTAGCCAATTAAACTTCATAGCGGGGGTTACCACCTTTTACATCAGCTAAATTGTTTAAAACTAGCAGAGAAAAGGCGACCTAGGTCGCCTTTTTTAATTACTGATTCTGCGTCAATTTTATTTATAGGCTAATTCAGCGTCAATATTGCGCATTAAGTTGGTAACCCAGTTAATGTATTGGCGGTGAATCTTTTCACCATTGTAATCTAGGTTTATCGAATCTTTGTAATCAATAGAGTATTCTTGCTCGTTAAACGTAATATCAACGCGTAATTGGTGTTTACGTATATCAAGTTTACCTAAGATTTGACCTTCGGCATTTGAACGACATGTCCAGCCTAGTTTCATGCATGCTTTTAAAATATTGGTTTTGATACTTTCAAGGTCATGTTGGCCAGAGGCCATTTGCGGTACAGGGTTAGCGTCAAAGTTACGAATAGGCACACTGGTGCTACAAGCAGAAAGTGTAAGTAGCGTAAGAAGTGCAAAAGCTGCCTTTTTCATAGTAAATCCTTTTTATGGGAACAAAATTAGCGCGATTATGCGCTTTTTTATGGCAGGATCTAGACATCAGGCAAAAACCACGCACTGATAGCACCAACTAAGCCTAAGATACTGTAGAAAAAAATCAACTCAGCAGTTGTTAAATAGCTATTTAGTAAGCCGACACTACCGAGTAATAATAATATAACCCCAATCACCGTATTACTGACGGAAACATAGTCAGTACGCTTGTTACCTTCAGCCATATCAACAAGGTAGGTTTTACGCCCAAGTCGAACCCCTTGATGAGCTACTGTGAGTAAAAAATAACATAGTGGTAATAGCCAGAAACTCATTGAGCGTTTGTGGGCTGAAATAAGCAACTAAATACACCGCGAAGCCATTAACAGTAACAAGCATAGCAGCAAACATTAATACTTTACGGCTCGATAAATCACTTAGTCGACCCCAAATAGGCGCAGAGACTAAACTGGCAAGCCCAGAAAGTGCCATAAACGTAGCAAGCAATGAAAAGTCGAAAGCTTGTTCACTGGCAAGGACAATATAAAAAGGTGCACTCAAAGCAGAGCATAACAACAATGCTCGCGTGACAATAAAATGTGCAAATTGCTTATCTTGATAAAGCAGTTTTAATTTTGATAAGGCATGTAATAAGCCGTTTTCAGCGCCTTCGGTTGCGCCTTTGTATTCTTGAATACGACTATAACTGAGTGCTGCAAACAACCACATCAAAGCAGCCAACATTAATGCGACATAAACCCCATTTTCATAGCCAAGGCTTTGTAGGTACCACAGACCAAGACCAAAGGTGAGCGTCGCAAATCCGGCAAAACTGGCAGCAAGACCACTAATGCTGCCGCGTTGTTGTTTAGGTATGACCTTGCCCAGTACATCTTTTGCGGCAATCGAGTTAAAGCCGCGAGCGAGGCTAAAGACAATCAAAATAGCAATGATAGCAAAACCAGCACTTGGGCCTTGTAAGGTCAAAGCACAAACTAGCATGCCAACAATACATAAAGCTTGCACAATCGCACCAATCACCCACACCCACTTTCTGACCGATAGCTGACGAATTAAACTTGCAATTGCCAGTTGTGGCAGCATTGAACCAGACTCACGGATAGGCACAAGCCATGCTATAAAACTAGTTGGTACATTAATGCTTTGTAAAAGCCAGGGCAGGGTTACTTTTGGGTTTAATAGAGCATCGGCAAATTTACTGAATAGCTGGCTAACTAATAAGGTAATAAAATTGCCGGGTACTACCTTACAAGCTGCTTCATCAATTGCCTTACAAGCACGGGCATCTTCAGTGTTACTGAGGCGTTGGTAAATGTCTTCTTTGCTGAGTTTATTCATGTGGTTTAAAGTTATAAAAAAGGGCTAGTAAAGCCCTTAAAAATCATCCTTAGAGTGACGCTCAGCTAGTTGCTCAGTTTCATCACCCCATGTTTTATTGACTCTGCGACCACGTTTTACCGCAGGGCGACGCTCAATTTGTTTCGCCCAGCGAAGAACATGGCTGTATGACTCAACATCTAAGAACTCAGCTGCATCATATAGGTTACCAAGCACTAAATTGCCATACCAAGGCCAAATCGCTATATCAGCAATCGAATATTCGCTACCTGCCATGTAGTCATGGTCGCTCAAATGACGGTTTAGTACATCTAACTGGCGTTTAACTTCCATAGTAAAGCGATCTATCGGGTACTGCATTTTGAAAGGCGCGTAACTATAAAAGTGACCGAAGCCACCGCCTAAATAGGGGGCAGAACCCATTTGCCAAAATAACCAATTACGACATTCTGTTTTACTGGCATGATCGCTTGGTATTAGTGAATCAAACTTTTCTGCCAGGTATTGTAAAATTGCGCCTGACTCAAACACGCGCGTAACGGGTGTAGTACTGTGATCCATTAAGGCTGGAATTTTTGAATTAGGATTTACACTCACAAACCCTGAAGAGAATTGATCACCATCGCCAATTTTAATTAAAAATGCATCGTAGTCGGCTTCATCAATACCAAGCTCTAATAGCTCTTCGAGCATGATAGTCACTTTTTGGCCATTCGGTGTCGCAAGAGAGTAGAGTTGAAGATCATGTTTACCAACGGGCAAGTCTTGCTCGTGGGTCGCACCTGAGACCGGACGATTCGTCTTCGCCCATTCACCACCGTTTTCTGCATCCCATTGCCACACTTTAGGTGGCGTATAACTGTCGGTATTACTCATTGAAACTCCTAAATTGTGCTTTAATGAATGTCATTACGAGACTACCATCCTAGTTGATCAGATAGATCAAGGGAAGTACAGTTATTAATTATGAATAATAAGGAGGATGACATGAAAAAGCATGGTTTAGCTATAGGGCTTGAGCGAACAGGTACGACTTTTTATCTCACTATTAAAGTGGTGGGTAAGTTAACGCACGACGATTACAAAACCCTCACCCCTCTCATTGATAATGCAGTAGCCGCAGTCCCAGGTGCAAAAATAAGAGCCTATGTTGATATTACTGAACTAGAAGGCTGGGAGTTGCAAGCCGCTTGGGATGACTTCAAATTGGGGCTTAAACACAACAAAGAATTTTGCCGTATTGCAGTGCTTGGCAACAAAAACTGGCAACAAGTGGCAAGTAAAGTGGGCAACTGGTTTATTAGTGGCGAAGTGAAATATTTTGAAGATCCAATTATTGCCACACAGTGGTTAGACGAATAAGGAATTGAGTGAGAGAAAACTATCAATTAAAGGTCGCGACGTTTAATTTATATAATTATTTAGCGCCACCTGACGCATTTTATGATTTTCAGCGAATTTATAGCGCTGAGCAATGGGCTAAAAAGCAGCGCTGGTTGGCCGATTACCTTAAAAACCAGCAGCCAGATATTATTGGCTTTCAAGAAGTGTTCAGTATCAATGAACTAAAACAACAAGTTAACGCGCAGGGTTACCCTTATTTTGCAGTGGTTGATGAGCCAACGGTGATTGATGATTTTATTTATCGCGATCCGGTTGTTGCCATTGCTTCACGCTATAAAGTTGTTGCTGTCAGTCAGGTTGAGGCAGAGCAAGGTGATATTTTAGCGATGGGCTTGAGTGATAATTTTAACTTTAGCCGCAGTATTATTCGCGCGACACTTGAAGTACCTCACTTAGGACACGTCGATTGCTATGTAGTGCATTTTAAATCAAAGCGCAGCATGCTCCATCACCAAGATGATGAAAGCCACAGCGAACAGCAAAACTTAGTTATGCAGTTAAAATCGCAAGTTCTTGGACGCTGGGCATCAAGCATGCAGCGTGGCAGTGAAGCAGCGCTGTTACTCGTAGAAATCATTAAGCGCAGAGCGCACACCAATAACCCTGTGATTGTGATGGGGGACTTTAATAATGAGTTACACGATGGTGTGCTTAACCATTTAATCGCTGACCACCTTCGTTTTAGCGGTTATAGGCAAAATAGCCCGTCTCGTTCAGAGTTCAAACTACAAGATAGTTGGCAACTCTATCAGCGCCATATTGTCACCGAGAACGACAGAGAAGCCACCCACTATTTTGGTAGTAGCAGCTCAGTATTTGATTATATTCTGTTATCCCGTGAGTTTGATGCCGGGTTTCAGGGCAGCTTTTTTGAGGTAGTTGATTATCACACCTATGATCAGCATTTAATCAACCCCCAGTTTGCCTATGATGATCAAAGTACGGATCATGGTGTCGTGATGGTGACAATGAAGTTGCGAGACTAGAAGCTCTCAGCTTTCAGTTTAAAGCTTAGGGTACTTTTGTTTATCACGCTTTGCCATAATATAGCCGATGAGTGCGCCGCTAATTGCGCCGAATAAATGGCTTTCGAATGAAATATGAATGCGCTGCGGGAAGACACCCCAAATCAGGCCGCTGTATAACACTACAACCGCAATACTAATTAAAATGGCTTTGAATGAGCGGTGCATAATGCCATAGCAAATTAAGTAGCCCCATAAACCGTAAATAACACCACTTAGTCCAACATGAATATTGCTGCGACCAAATAGCCAAACTAATAAACCGCCAATAATTGCTGTACCGGCAAACACCAGCCAGAAACGTTTAACGCTAAATTGGCAAACTAGCCACCCGAGAATAGCAAATGGCACTAGATTACTGAAAAGATGTGCCCAACCACCATGTAAAAATGGCGCAAAAAACACCCCTGATAGGCCTGACATTTGTCGTGGCAAAATACCTAAACCGTTTAAGTTTATGCCGGGTAGGCTATTAATTATTTGCAGTACAAGGCACACAAGCATAATGCCTAAAATTGCGAATCGCTTACTACTGATAGGAGGAAGTTTGGCAGCTTTTTTTTCAGTCATGATGAGAAGCTCTTAAATCAATTTGACCGAATGAGTATAACTTATTAAAAGTGAAGGTAAACACCTTGACGTACAAGGTATTTACCTAAGGTTTAGGGCTAACCTAATTTGGTAAGCAGTTTTTTCGCAGCAAGCTCAGAACTTGCTGGGTTTTGCCCTGTGATTAAAAGGCCATCTTCAATGGCTAGTACACCCCAATCATCGGTTTTTTGATATTGCCCGCCTTGCTTTTTGAGCTCATCTTCAACCAATAATGGTACGACATTGGTAAGCTGTACGGCATCTTCTTCAGAGTTACTAAAGCCTGTGACTTTTTTATCAAATACTACAGATTTACCAGCTGAATTTTTCGCATTTAGCAGTACTGCACTGGCGTGACACACGGCACCCACTGGCTTGTCTGAGTTAAGAAATTGCTCAATTAAGTTAATCGAATCTTGGTTATCAACTAAATCCCATAAAGGGCCGTGGCCACCTGGGTAGAAAACGGCATCAAAATCACCGGCTTTTACTTCATTTAATGGTTTAGTATTTGCCATTAATGTTTGTGCTGCGCTGTCTTGTTCAAAGCGTTTAGTCGCATCAGTTGCAGCATCAGGCGCTGCGCTATTTGGATCAACTGGTGGTTGGCCACCTTTAACAGATGCTAAAGTTACCTCTGCCCCGGCATCAATAAAGGCGTAGTAGGGGGCTGCAAACTCTTCCACCCAAAAGCCTGTTTTATGGCCGGTATCGCCAAGCTCATCATGAGAAGTAAGTACCATTAAAATTTTCTTAGCTGACATAGTGAATCCCTTTTTGCTTATTAAATATCGTTAATAACACTATAGGGGCGAAAATAGAGTTAAACAACGCAGATAAATTTGACTTCATTGGTTTAATAATTGATACAATGATTCAGGTTAGATTAGGAGTCTCTATGAAAGTATCGTTCGAGCAATTAAAAAGCATGGTGGTGTTTGCCCATATTGTGCAGCAAGGCAGCTTAACTAAAGCAGCTCAACAACTAGGTTTATCAAGGGCTGTTGTCAGCTACCACTTAAAGAAATTAGAGCAACAACTAAAGCTTACGTTACTTAATCGCTCAACGCGCACCATGACCCTTACCGAAGCGGGTATAGCTTATTATGAACGTTGTCAGGCTATCACCGAGCACGCTGAGGCTGCTAACTTACATCTTGAGAACTTAAAGAGTGAACCGGTTGGGGTTATTAAGCTAAGTTGTCCGGTAAATGTTGGTTTGCAGCTTGTGGTACCTGCACTTGCTCAGTTTAAGCGTTTGTATCCGAAAATAGATATCGATTTACAGCTCAGTGATGATGTGGTTGATATCATCAAAGATGGCTATGACTTAGCGATTAGAGGCGTAGCCCTTGAAAGCTCAAATTTACAAGCGACTAAACTAGCAAGTATGGCGACCTGCTTATGCGGCTCAGCCGATTACTTTACAAAATACCCTATACCAAAGAGCATTGCCGATTTAGCAGAGCATACATGGGTGGTGTATCAACCAAGTAGTGCTGTTGTCACGCTCGAAAAAGATAAACGCCGCTTTGAGGTGGCTGTTAGTGGTGGCATAAGTACAAATAACGCTGCTGCGCGAACTGCCTTTGTTGAAGCTGGGCATGGTTTAGCGAAGATCCCTGTTTATGATGCATTGCCAAGGATCAAAGCGGGATTACTACGCACAATATTAGATGATTACAAGACTGCTGATATTGAACTTTATGGCGTATTCCCGCCAGGGGCGGCGGGAAGTAAAAAGCTGCGGGTTTTACTTGATTACTTGAAGGATTATTTTACTAATCAAGTAGCCACTATGACGATTTAAACAAGTGTGCGATTAAATAAAGCGACTGCTTGTTGATACATGCTGATGGCAAGAGCTGGGTCGTATCGGTCGCCTTCGTCGCGCATAAACGCATGTTGGGCGTTCACTTCTTGCCACTGGTAATTAATGCCTGTTGCCACCGCTTGTTGGTAAATTTTGAGGCGGCCTTCTTTTGGTACATGTGGGTCTTGTTTACCCCAAACAAAGTGGATCTCACCTTTAATATCTGCCATGCGCTCAAATGAGTTGTTACCCACTTGTGCTGGTAAGGTATCGCTGTGTATATCTGTCGCATATAAACAAAAAGCGGCCTTGATATTTGGGTTTAAAGCAGCACGGTACGCAAGGTGACCACCAATACATACGCCCATCGCACCTACATTTCCTGTGCAGTAATCTTGCTGAGCCGCAAATGCAATTAAAGCGTCAGTATCTGAGTCATGGCTCTCAAGCGGTTTTGCCCATTTGTCGGCATTGCCTTTATCTTTACCTGCATCATCATAGGCGAGTACCGTCCCAATAGGATTTAACTCATGAAAAACTTCTGGCACTAACACAACAAAACCATGACCAGCAAGTATTGCCGCAGAGCGTGCAATTGGTGCTGTTTCTTGGAAAATCTCAGAGTAAAAGATAACACACGGGTATTTACCTTCTTCTACAGGGCGATAAATACTGGTGCGCATTGCGCCTGTTTTAGTCGCTATGTCGTGGTTATGGTGCTGAATAATCATGTTAATCCTTGTAAAAAACGGTTTAGTTAATAATACCTCAGCCCCACCTTTTGGACGAGTAAAAGCCCTTGAAATTTATTGATGCTCAGTTAACTCTCTGAGGCAGGATACTGCATACAGCTTGCGTAATAGGTAAGAGTAGCAGGCCAGTCTGAGAAAATAGCCATCACACCCACTTGCTTAGCAAGGACGTCTACCACTTTCATCATTTGCCCATCTTGTTTAATTACACGGGCAATCGACTGGTAATAATAACCACCGCCATTATTTAATGGACCAGAGCGCTCTAAACTCCAAGTAATAATGTTCAGCCCTGCTTGTTTAGCTTTAATAGCATAAAGGGAAGGCACGATTGCACCTGACTCATCAAGGCTCAAAAGCATCCACATTGGCGGTGCGATAATGCGTATTCCGTCGTTATATAGAGTCTGCATTGAAGGCTGCCAAGTTGTTTCATCCATGGCATCAAAGTGTGCTTGCTCATCTCGGCCATCAAGATAAATACTGTTGCTTGCAAATTCAGGGTGATTGTTTAGCCAATACTTCACATCTTCAAGATTAAATGATTGTGGATAAACATCTTGGCTATTCACCCCTAAGGCCTGATATTCATCAAGCATTTTTTGTGCATAATCTTGCTGGCTAAAACCGTTAAATGGCATGCTGACTTCTGGGCTTTTTAGCTCGGGTGTCATTTTTACACCCAGTGATTTGAATAACTCAATACTTTGCTGGTGGGTCATTACGGTACCACTGTTTGCGTATAAATCAGTGCGCCAGTTTGGTGTTCCTTGCAAATACTCTGCGACCGTTTTGGCATTTGGGTTGGAGCCATCCATTTTAGCCTTTAAGGTTAAAAATTCAGCTTGAGTGATATCGCTGGTGCAGCATTTAGCCTGAGCTGGTTGGCCGTCTTTGGCCGGGGTAAAAGGTTGGCTGCATTTTGCTGCCAGCTCAGGAATCGCTAAAATGTTGGTAGTGGTGTGTAAATCACACTGTGAATGACGGCACACGAGTTGTTTGTCTTTAGTAAAGGCAACGTCACATTCAAGTACGCCAGCGCCCATTCTTGCAGCGGCTAAATATGACTCTTTGCTGTGCTCAGGAAACTGCATGGGGGCACCGCGATGACCAATTACAAAGTCAGTTTTGTAAAAAGGGCCATTGCCACATGTCGCAAGTTGCTGCTTTAAGGGCCCATCTGCCATCTTGTCGATTAAATAATAAGGCCGCGCGCCAACTTGAACAGCCTGCTCCACAGGCAGGTTTTTACAGCCTTGAATAACGAAAACTAAACAACATAAAACCAGTGCGCGCATAACAGCATCCCTCTAATCGAATAGAGTTTAGCCTATCATGTCTGCGTGGCAGTTTTATTAAGTTTCTGATTTATAATAAGTGCTAATAAGATAATCGCTGCGCCGATGGCAAGCTTGATGATATCGGCATCACGGTTCCAAATAACAATGTTAACGATTATCCCAGCTGGAATTAGTAAGTTATTCATTACTGCCAGGGCACCTACATTGACTATGGTTGCCCCCTTATTCCAAGCGAAATAACCGAGCCCTGAAGCAATCGTGCCTAAGTAAATTAACACGCCCCATTGCGTCGTTGTGGTGGGTAGCTTACTAGTATTGCCAAATAAACCGTAACAAATCAGTGCGACAATTAACGCGCCAATAAAGAACCAAGCAAACACTCTAGAGTGAGGTAATTGCTCATCTTGCATTAAACGTTTGTAGGTTACTTGCCCGGTAGCAAAGCAAATATTGGCTGCCTGCACCATTAACATACCAATGAGGTAGTTCTCATCAACCCCTTCGTAACGAATAGCGACGGCGCCCAAAATAGCTAGCATTGCGGCGAATAAAAACTTGGCATTAAAACGCTTTTCAAGCAAATCATTTAACAAAGTAATGTAAAGCGGTGTCATTACCGTAAATAGCAGTACTTCGGGCACACTGAGGTACAAAAATGAATGGTAATAGAAGCTGTACATCACGCCAAGCTGTACCGCACCTATCGCCATTAGCTTGAGTGCTAGGGCCTTAGGGGTCTTACGCCATTGTAAAAATGGTAAAAATACGCAAGTTGCCAAGCCAATTCGCATTAACACACTAAACCATGCATCCACTTGGCCTGCTAAATAAACGCCAATAAGACTAAACGAAAAGGCCCAAAGCAGGGTAACAGCAAATAAGTAGGTCATGTTTGATTAATTTGTAATTTTAAAAATTGCACTATAACAAAAAGCCCGCATTAATTGCGGGCTTTCATCATTTTGCGAATAATTTTAGGTTATTCAACCAAACCTCGACGCTTTAATAACGCATCTGTTGTTGGTTTTTGACCACGGAACTCAATGTAGCTTTGCATTAAGTCGCGGCTGTTACCTTTTGATAAAATCTCTTTACGGAAATTATCACCGTTTTCACGTGTTAAACCACCTTCTTCAGTCATGTGTGCAAACGCATCAGCTGCGAACACTTCAGTCCAAAGATAAGCGTAGTACCCTGCAGAGTAACCGCCGGCAAATGTGTGGCTAAAGTAGCAAGACTTATAACGAGGTGGTACCGGGTAGTAAGCAATACCGTGCTTGTCTAACGCATCATGTTCAAACTTTTGTACGTCTGTAATGTCAGCATCAACACCAAATGAGTGCCATTCCATATCAAGTAGTGCCGCGGCTAAATATTCAGTTGTATCGAAGCCTTGGTTGAACTTTTGTGATTCTAGTACTTTTGCAAGTAACGCTTTTGGAATTGGTTCACCTGTTTTGTAGTGCTTGGCATAGTTTGCAAGTACTGTGGGTTCAATATTCCAGTCTTCATTTGCTTGTGAAGGGAATTCAACGAAATCGCGTGCTGTTGCTGTGCCCGCTAAACTTGGGTATTTTACATTAGAGAATAGACCATGTGCAGCATGACCAAACTCATGGAACATCGTAGTTACTTCAGAGAAAGTCATCAATGTTGGCTGACCTTCAGCTGGCTTAGGAATATTCTGTGCATTGTAGATCACAGGCATGGTGTCTTTTAGACCGCTTTGGCTAACATAGGCACTCATCCACGCACCACCACGTTTACCTTCACGTGCATAAGGGTCCATGTAGAATAGGCCGATAGCGCTGCCATCTTCGTTAAATACTTCAAACACCATTACGTCTTCGTGATAAACAGGTAGGTCTTTACGCTCTTTAAAGGTAATACCGTAAAGTTTATTCATCGCAAAAAATAGGCCGTCGTGGATCACTGACTGCATTTCAAAGTAAGGCTTAACTAAAGCTGGGTCTAAGTCGTACTTCTCTTGGCGAACTTTTTCAGCGTAAAACGCCCAGTCCCAAGGCTGTAGTGCAAATGTTTCACCTGACTTTTTGATAACTTGTTGGATTTGCTCTGCTTCTGCTTCTGCTTTAGCAACCGCTTTCGGTGCTAAGTCATCAAGAATGCCGTAAACATTTTCAGTTGTTTGCGCCATACGATTAGTCATTACATACGAAGCCCAATCTTTATAACCAAGTAATGCGGCTTTTTCCGCACGTAGCTTAGTTTCTTTAATGATGATAGGGCCGTTTGTTGCTTGGGCGCGCGTTGAAGAGGTAGTCCAAATCTTTTCACGTAACTTACGGTTTTCAAGGCTTTGTAAGATAGGTTGGCGAGTCGTGTTCACAAGGGTGATCATGTAACCTTCTTTACCTGCTTTTTTGGCAGCGGCAGCTAGGCTTGCGATTTCACCTTCAGATAAACCTGCTAATTCACTTTTATCTTTAACTAAAATTACATCTTCTTTGAATGATTTTAAGATGTTTTGCGAAAACTCGGTTGAAAGCTTGGCAAGCTCTGCGTTGATTTCACGCATTTTGGCTTTTTCAGCTTCAGTTAGTTTTGCACCCGCGTTAACGAACTTTTTGTAGTAGTAATCAACAAGGCGTTGATCTTCAGCATTTAATGAGGCTTTGTTGTCGTAAATGCTCTGTACGCGAGCAAATAAGGCTTTGTTTAAGTAAATGTCATCAGTGTGAGCTGACATAATCGGCGCCATTTTCGCGGCGATACGTTGGTACTCACTGTCAGAAATCAAACCAGATAAATTAAAGAATGCCGCAGATGTGCGGTCTAATAGCTCACCAGAAAACTCCATTGCAACAAGGGTATTTTCAAATGTTGCTGGTTCTGGGTTGTTTGCAATCTTTGCAATTTCAGCTTTTTGCTGTGCGATGCCTGCTTCAAACGCTGGCTCGTAATCTTTGGTTGAAATTTTATCAAACTCAGGGGCCATGTATTGTAAAGGGCTTGGCTTGAAAAGAACGTTTGCAACATTGGCTGTTTGTGTTTCAGCGGCAGTTTCAACTTGAGTTTGAGTGTCAGCTTGCTGTGAACTACAAGCAGATAATAAAAACACACTAGCAATTGTAGTTGCTACTAAGGTCTTACGCATGAGAGCTCCAAAAATGTGGATAAATCTTTTCTAACTTATCAAATTTTTGGCTAGAAACAATCAAGTTTGTCGTTTTATTGGGGAATTTGAACGCAAATAATGACAATGAAGGGATAAAGGTGTGTAAAAAGCCATCAATTGTTTATTAATGGCTCACTTAAGTAAAAAGTGGCACTAGCTGCCAATTTAAATCTTGTTGGTAATACATCACCATAGGTTAGTTGTAACCCAACACAAACTTTTTCTCTGAGCCAAAGCTTTCTGGCATGGCGTTGCCAAACTCTTTGTTTATTAAATTCAGTGAGTGCTCTTGCTCAGCAAGTAAGTTTAAGATGCGGTTACGGTACTCTAAACTTGATTCAAATAAGTTTAGATCAACCAAAGGTTGTAAAGTGGCAAGTTTTTGTGTGAGTGTCATTTGTGACATTGTGCTCTCCTCGTGCTATTCAAAGCCTGTGAAACCTCAAGCTCTCTCTATGTATATAGCAGCTGTAGACTAAAATAGTTAATAATTAGCGCATATTGCGCATAAAGAACTTAGTATTTACCAAGTTTTCACCTATTATGCCGTGCTAAACTTAGTCACAACTGAACCAAACTGATTTTTACTAGGAATGTTAATTTATGACCCTTGCTGATCTGCAATCTGCACTATCGTTTGTTTTGTTCACCTACAATGATGTGCAAATTACTGTGCTTAAAGTAATTCAAGTCCCTTTGGCGCTGTTTTTAATGTGGTTTGTGGTCACCTGGATTGGTCGATTAATTAAAAAAGCGTTACTGGCAAAAAACTTAGGTCCTGACACGGTTCATCTATTCACCCGCATTTACCTGGTCGTTACCATAGCCGTTCTCGTTTTTACTTCGCTGGAAGTACTTAATATTCCTCTAACAGCTTTTGCATTTGTTTCTGGTGCAATTGCAATAGGCGTCGGATTTGGTGCGCAAAACATTATCAACAATTTTATCAGTGGTTGGATACTAATGTGGGAACGACCAATCCGTATTGGCGACTTTTTAGAAGTGGGCAATGCAAAAGGAGTCGTCGAGACAATTAATACTCGTTCAACTCGTATCCGCCGTAATGATGGCGTGCATATGCTTGTACCAAATAGTCACTTATTAGAGAACACGGTGACAAACTGGACATTGATTGACCGTAATGCACGTTCTTTTGTGAACGTTGGTGTTGCTTATGGTTCAGATGTTGTGTTGGTTGAGAAGCTAATGAAACAAATTCTTGATGAGCATCCAGCTATTTTAAAAACGCCAGCATCGTCAGTGTTATTTGATGACTTTGCCGATAGTTCTCTAACCTTTAGCGCTATTTTCTGGGTGTGTGCTGAATCAGAAGCGCCGCTTCGTCAAGTGCGAAGTGAGCTGCGTTTTAGCATTTATAAACTATTTGCAGAAAATAACATTACCATTGCTTTCCCTCAGAGAGATATTCATATCGATGGCGAGATAGCGTTAACGAGACGCAACAGCCAAAAATAAAAAAAGCGGCTCAGCCGCTTTTTTGTTATCGAAAGAATGAATAGTAACAATGAAACTAAGCAAACATAGGGTGGACAATTCCGTTAGTCCATAAAATAGCCGTCGCAGCTAAAATAATTACCAGTAATATTAGCCCACAAGTGACTACTGAACTGGCATAAATAAAGCCTCGCTCTTCAGGAATGTGCATTAAAATTGGCACTCCAGTGTAAAGCAAGTAAACAGAGTAAGCTAAAGCAACAAGACCAACACATACCACAAACCATAGCTCAGGTAAAAATGCGGCAAATGAAGACATAAACACCGGCGTTGCTGTGTAAGCTGCAAGCTCTAGAGTTTGTGTAAACGTAGGTTTTGCACCAAAGGTCACAGCCATCCAATGTGCTAAATAAGCAAGAGCAAAAACGCCCGCAATCAGTGCAAAGTACATCGCAACTGCGATAAGTAATGCACTATCATGGGTGAGGTATACTGCCTCACCTGAACCGATACTCCAGCCCAAATAAACTGATGAATAGTAGCCCATAATAGAAGGGATACAGGCAATTAATAATATATGCGATAAGCTATAGCGCAAGCTTTCGTGACGGTTATCAATTGTCTGCCATTCTTCGAGTGGGTGAGCGTACAAGCCCCATAAGTGGTTTAGAATCATAATTATTGCCCCTGTAAAAAAGGAATATGAGCTGTTTTATTTTTGTACAGCTTTGATTAAGTTATGGTTCAGTAATTAAGTCTTGTCAAGAAGCTGAAATAGACGAAATAGTCGATTAAATGTAACTCTTTAGTGCATATAGAAAATTACTTTGCACTGATGTGGGTCATGGAATGCGGACTTATTTATGTGGTAAAATCAAACCAAGATTTTTGATGAGAAGTTATTCTGTGCCTTATTCTGATTTGTTAGCACCCATTCATTCTTTTCTAAAGTGTGAAACACCCGATGAGTGGATTGCTGCGGCAACTAAAAAAGAAAACTTAGATATAGTTCTAATTGACCACTTAATTTGTGAGCTTAATGATAATATGTGCATATATAATTCAGTGAGTAACAACTATGTCAGACGATAAATTATCTGGTAACGTTTATTTATACCAGCGCTTTAGTTCTCAAGCACAAGAAGGGAATAGTTCCTTATATAGGCAGGGAGAGGCGCAAAGAGAGTGGTTGCGTAATCATCCTGACTGTGAAGTAGTTGAACTTGAAGGTAAACCTCTTATTGATGCCGGTGTATCAGCATTTTCAGGAAAGCATTTAAGTTCGGGTTCTTTGGGGAGGCTTGTAGCTGCAATAGAGTCAAAAGTAGTTCCTAGAGGCTCTATTATCCTTGTTGAGCACTTTTCTAGATTGTCTCGTATGACCATTACTGAAACAGGGAAGCTACTAGATAAAATTTGGGATAATGATATTTCTATCGTTACAGCTAGAGATCAAAGTGTTTACTCACCAAGTAAGCGAAATGACTTATCTACACGTATGCGTTTAATCGTTGAGATTGATAAAGCTCATTCAGATTCTAAATGGCGTTCAGAAAAAGTAAAAAGTTCTTGGAGTCGACGAGAGTACAACGCAAAAGAAAATAAAATAGCGCCAAAAATGCGGATGCCTTTTTGGTTAGACAAAAAAGGAAATTTAAATGAATACGCCGATGTAGTCCGAGATATTTTCAAATTGCATGCCGAAGGGTTTGGCCAAGTTTTGATTGAAAGGTCGTTAAGGAAAAAGTACGGTGATATAAAACCTTTAAAAAACATCAATCCGACAAAAATTATAAGAATAATTCAAAACCCAAAATGTATCGGTTTGGTTTATAATGAAAAGCTTTACGAGTCGGTTGTAAGTGATAAAGATTACTATAATGCTCAGCGGATATGTAAAGAGCGATTATTTACGAGCGTTAGACCCGATAGAAAGTGGCCTCTGCATGGTCTAGTTAAATGTGGGCATTGTGGCTCAGGTATGAGCATCCAACAATCGGCTAAGTCTTTACCACTGCTTCGATGCAGTAGAAAACAGCGATCTGGGGGGGAGAGCTGTGATGCACCAACAACATTTCCCTATGTAGTAGCTTATCATTTCTTTTCTGTTTATGTTGAACATTTAATACTTGCAAAAATAACAGATTTAAAACGTAGTTCTGCCAATCATGAGCAAAAAGTTAAATTAATACATAAACTAAAAGAGCTTCAAGTAAAACAGGCAGATCTAAAGGAGCATTATAGAAAAAGTGAAAAAGTTTCAGTAACGATTTTTAGTTTGATGGAAGATTTAGATGCTGAAATAAATGATATTGAAGCTCAACTATCTGTAATACAATCAAAAATAGAAAAAAGTCTTAATTTAGCTGCCATTTCAAAAAAAATAGTTAAATTATCACATAGTGACCCTTTACAGTATAATCTGGAACTAAATCGAATAGGTAATAAGATTTTTTTAAAGGATAAAGAATTATCTTTCAGCTTAGAAGAAAATCAAGTGATCGCTAGGCTCAAATTTACGAATTACGATCGTAAGTCAAAAGCCTATAAATGTATTTTTTACGGTTCAAAAGATTACTATAAAGAGAGTGAATTTGTTACTGAAGTTCGTACTTGCGACTGGGATGTCGACCGATTATTGAAACCAAATCGAGATAGAGCTTTTTCTGCTAAAGATGCGGCCCGTATTTTCAATTATAGCAACCTGTATTCAGAAAGTAGCAATTTAGATATATTATTACAAGATGATGAATAATGAACATAAATGATATAGACAAACTATTGAAGCCAATAGATAGTTTTTTAAAGTGTGGTACACCTGAAGAGTGGATTAAAAAAGCACAAAAAAAAGAAAATCTCGACATAGTTTTATTAGACCATCTCGTGTGTGAGTTGAAAGCGGCTCAGTCTGCCATGTTTTTAATCCGTAAGTACGCGGTTGATAAAGAAAGTAGTGATGTGTTGCTTGAGTGGTTAAAACCATTTGAGACGCTTGTGTATAAGCGAGAAGGGGATTGGCGTGAGCTTGCAGATAAAAACAAGCTGACTAAATCAATGATCCCAAAATCGAATTCATCTTATGGGCAAGACCTTATCGATAAAATGGTGATGCTCATTAAAGAAGAGCTGCATCACTTTTATCAAGTTCTTGAGATCATGGATGAATACGGTATTGAATATAAAAGCATTACCCCATGTCGTTATGCCAAAGGAATGCTGCGCCATGTGAAAACATACGAGCCAGATGCCTTGGTTGATAAGTTAATTATCGGTGCTTACATCGAAGCCCGATCGTGTGAGCGTTTTGCTAAATTAGCCCCACATGTTGATAAACGCTTAGGTGATTTTTATATCTCGCTACTGCGCTCAGAAGCGCGTCATTACCAAGATTATTTAACTCTTGCGCAAGAAATCAGTGAGTTTGATATCACCGAACGTGTTGAGTTCTTTGGGCAACTTGAAGCTGAGCTTATCTTAAGTCCGGATGAAGACTTTAAGTTTCATAGTGGTGTCCCTTCACATATATAAATTTCATATATCCAATAATGTAAATTGAAGCGTTTGAAAACCTCCCCTAAAACTTTAACCCACTAAAGCCTATGTTCATAGGCCGCCTTGCGGTGGGTTTTTGCTTTGCAAAAAAATTGAAAAAAAGAAAATATGATATAATACGTTATAACATAGTAGGAGATGTTTATGAGCTGTTTAAAATTGAAAATTATGGATGAAGAACTCAAAAATATTCTGTTAGACGAAGGCGCTGAATTATTTGTGTCAGAAGTTAAGGAGGCATTGAAGAAGAAGTTACGTGAGTACCATCTTCAGTCTAATTTTTCTGTAAAGGTGAGTCGAACTAAAGAGTTTATGGATTTTATGGAGTTATACATTGCTCGTGATCAAATACCTATTCATTTAGGGAAACCCCCATATGTAACTATTGAAGAATGGCGAAATTTAATGCTTAAGTTTAATTTAGAAGGAATTGATAAAAAGAATATTTGTTTATTTTCAGAGTTGTGGCTTAATAAAAGTGCTGCTATAGACTCAGAAAAATTACAGAATGCTTGCCGTTCTTTTAAGTTATTATCGACATGTTCCTTCTGTCAGAATGGTAATTTTCTCGGAGATGAAGATTCTACTCAAGCTAGATTTATTAACTGCGCAGTAGACATCAAAATTGAATACCCTACATATCAAAGCTGTACCTCATTTGAGGGAAATAGGGGGGCAGATGAGTAATCTTAAAGCCTTTGCTTCAGTTAGAACTCAGTACTACAAAGCGGATAAAGCATTCATTGTTTTAGATCACTCAAATCCGAGTAGGAATGGCTTTACATGCTCAGCAAACGTAAACCCTAAGTTTAGTCATAACAACCTCGGTTTGTATACCAAAGGCTGTAAGAACGGCGCTGAAGCTCTTAATCAAGCATGCGCCCGATACAAGCTGGTCACTGGTAAAAAAGTTAGAAAAGATTTCAATCTATTGTTTGAACACATCGTTATTTTAAGTGAACATCAATACGTAAAAATTGAGAAAAAATATGGAGAAAAGAAAGCAAAGCAGCTTTTAATTCATTATTTACGTAAATACGCTGTGCAGATAAAAAATGAATTTGGCTTTGAGCCAATAGGGATTGATTTACATTTAGATGAAGGGCGATATGAAGGAGGGCGCTTTGTTCGTAACATTCATGCGCATGCTTTTTTTTTAACTATGACTTTATAAACAGGATTTCACCGTTACGCAAAATTTCAGCTAAAGGGAAAAATTTCAAATCAAGGACTAATCAACTAAATCCACACTTTGAGAAAATGCAAGATGTTGTTGCTGATGCATTTAAACCGCTTGGATTTGAACGTGGGGTGTCAAAAAATGTTACTGGCCGTGAACATCTACAAAAAGAGAAATTTGTAAAAGAAAAACTCAATAAAGTTGCGCAAAAAGTCGAAGAACTTAGTAGTCGTAATAAGGCTTTAGAGAGTCAATTAACTTTACAAAAACAAAAGTCAGATCAACTTTCAAATGAAATTCAGATACAAGAAACCAAAAAGAGTTGGCTAGAAAGTAAAATTAATGAGTTACATAGCTTCGCAGAAGAACTAGAGATTGCAATTAAAGTGCGTTGTAGAAGAACTGTTAGTCGCCTATTTAAAAGAGTCAGTCTCCATAGTGGTAACAAACCTAAGTTGTAAGTAATTGATTCCGTGAAATTTCAAGGTAAGAGGGGTCAGTTTATTTAACCGTTTTTTAAGTGTACTAAGAGCTTAAAGGTAAACTTATATTAAAAAACAGAATGTTAGAAAAAAATGAGTTGAATTATGACATTAAAACTGGTCTAGTAATATATTATTGAGTTTAAAATAAAGGCAAAAGATGACCTCTCTAATTGATAATCTAAGTGACCTACAGTCAAAGGCTAAAGAAAGAACAGTTAAAACTCAAACAATCGAATATGATCTAGATACGATAGTAAAAAAAATAGCAAATAATGTTATAAAGCTGAACCCCGAGTATCAGAGAAAGCACCGTTGGAGCGGTGAGACTTCATCAAGATTGATCGAGAGCTTAATCTTGAATATTCCAGTACCTTTTATTTACATCTCGCAGGATATTGATGTCGATGATGAAGTGGATGACGATGTTGCTCGGTATTCTGTCATTGATGGGCAGCAGCGATTAACAGCCATTTTTAAATTTTTTAAAAATGAAATTGAACTTAACAGCCTTGAAGTTTTGCCCCAGCTGAACGGATGTAAATATAGAGACCTTCCACCTTTTTTGGTTAGAAGATTAGAAGAACGAAGTATTAGGTGTTTAAGAATCGATTCAACTTTAGATCAACAAGTTAAGTACGATATTTTTGAAAGGTTGAATTCTGGGTCTGTAAAACTTGAACCACAAGAGTTGAGAAATGCAACATGCAGGGGACCTTTCAAAACCCTAATCAAACAGTTGATAAAAAATAAACACTTCGTACTTAATACTAAGCTTACAGACAAACGAAAAGAAAAAATGGAAGACGAAGAGCTTGTATTGCGTTTTTTTGCATTTGGTCATGATAATGGTTATCTCTCTTATCAAGGAGGTCTTAAAACATTCTTAACATCTCAAATGATAAAGTTTAATAAACTAGACGAAAATGTAATTGATAGCCTCAAGCACGAGTTTGAAGTTGTAATGAAGAAAATTCATGACGAACTTGATGACTTACCTTTTGCAAAGTACAGATCAAATGATGGTGTGTCTTTCAAAAAAATGTCTGATTTTAATGTTTCAGTTTATGATGCTGTTGTAGGCTTATCAATAAAAGCTAGTATTCAAAACGAAGTTTTAAACAGAGAAGCTTTAAACAATTTATTCAGCAACAAAGATTTTTTTGCAGCAATAGAAGGGAGCACAAATGATGCTTCAAAAGTTCATAAAAGAATAAATATGGCTAAAGAGCTTATTTAGAGATGGATACGTTTGTAAGAGACTACATTTCTGAATTAGATCAGCGATGGGGTGAAGTGGATATTCTCATAGAGCAAGCTGAGAAATGTATAGAAGAAAATCTTCTACTCTACAATGCACTTTGTCGCTCTATATCAATACTTATGGTTTCTCACATGGAAGGATTTATGAAAGATATCACAAGGAATGTGATTCAAGACATAAACAATAACCTGGATTTTCATCAAATACCACACAGTATTAAAAGAACATTTTGCATCGGGTATTTAGGCTCTGAAAATAGCTCAGCACATCGAATTGAAAATATGATAGCTGACTTCAGTGAATACAAAGATGTTAAGTTGAAGCCTGAACATTTCTTGGTAAAAGATAACAAAAACCCAAAACCACAATTAATAAAAGATATTTTGGCTGGGTTTGGTATATCTGACATTTTTCAAAATTTGCACAGCTCTTTTTTTGATAATACATTTGAGTCAAGTCAGAAAGCATCTAGAAATTTGAATCGTCTAAAGAACATTATCAATATTGTAACTTCAAAGTTTCCTTACGATGGCTCTATAAACAGATTTAATTTGAATAAAGAAAAATACCGAAATCGTACTCTTTGGCAGGAGTTTTTGGATAATCTTAATCAAAATAGACATAAAATTGTTCATGGAAACATGTTTGATAATATCGATAGTATAAATGAAATCAAACTGAGACTTGATAAGGTAAAGATCTTACAGTTACTTGTAGTCTATGTATTGTGTTCGAAGGTTGCAGAGAGCTTAGTTAACGAGTCTGAGTAGCTATATAGTCTGAAATTAAGTTAGTTTAGTAAAAGGAGTTGCAATAATATGGTTGATTTTAATAAGTTAAGAAATCAAAAAAAAATACCAAAAGCTATAGAACCACTCGAAATATTTAGAAGGTTGCCGAAGCCTATAGGTATAAATGATCTTTATACTAGTCAGGCTGAAGTCTTAAAGTCTTGGTTTTCATTGAGGAACCAACAGGATGTGGTAATAAAACTTCATACAGGAGGGGGGAAAACACTTGTTGGTTTACTTATGGCTCAGTCTGCATTGAATGAAACATCTGAACCTGTGTTGTATCTTGCACCCACGACACAGTTAGTAAATCAAACTATTGAAAAAGCTAAATCACTAGGAATACATGCTGTTCCTTATGAAAAAGGCAAGCCCTTAAATGATGATTTTATTAATGCAAACTCGCTTATGGTTGGAACTTATAAAGCTCTATTTAATGGGAAAAGCAAGTTTGGCATCAGAGGTTCTTCATCTCCACAAAATGTTGGCACTGTGATTTTAGATGATGCTCATGCAGCCTTTTCTGTAGTCAGAGATTCATTTACGCTCGAGATAAAAAAAGATAAGCATCTTGATATATACAATACTTTATCTGATTTGTTCAGAAAGGCATTTGATGATATTGAGAAGTTGGGTACGTTTGATGATGTACGAAGTGGAAATGAGTTTTCAGTGCTTGAAGTTCCATATTGGTCCTGGCACCAGAAGCTGAATACAGTTAGAGAAATATTAAAAGAAAACTCTAATTATTTTGCCTTAGTTTGGCCGCTACTAAGAGATAATCTCCATTTATGTCATGCTTTAATAAGTAAAGACAGTTTTACTATAACAGCAATTTTACCCCTAACAGAGTTATTCCCATCATTTTCAAACGCATCAAGACGTATTTATATGTCAGCAACAATTGCTGATGATAGTGACATCATCAGGATGTTCAATGCTGACCCAAGGTTTGTTGAAAATCCACTTACTTCTCGTTCACTTGCTGGTATAAGTGAACGAATGATTTTAATACCAGATTTGATGAACTATTCCACTGACTTAAATGAAGTGAATGTACTGCTTGATTGGGCTAAATCTAATAAATTAGGATCGGTTGTTCTTACATCGTCTGATAGATCCGCTGATAAATGGAAGGGGGTTGGAACCGTTGCTAAAGGGTCTAAAGAAGTGGAGTCCATGGTCGAATCTTTGCAGTTAAAGCAATGTTTTGGTCCTGCTATTTTCGCAAACAGATATGATGGAATAGATTTGCCAGGGGATTCTTGTCGTCTATTAGTTATGAGCGGCCTTCCTTCAGGGACTTCAAACTACGAGCTATTTAGAGCTAGTTCACTTTTTGGAGGCAAGACAATAACTAAAATGCTAGCACAAAGAATTGAACAAGGAGTAGGTCGAGGTGCTAGAGGGGCAGGTGATTATTGTGTTGTTATTATGGTTGGTTCTGATTTGGCGGCATGGATAGCAAAAAAAAATAATTTTAAATATCTTACTAATGCTACGAGAGCACAGTTGCAGATGGGAGCTGAGATCAGTAGTGAGGTATCTAGTTTTGAAGATCTTGCAACGACTATACATAGAAGCATAATCAGAGATCAGGATTGGGTTGAGTATCATGCGGAAACACTTGCTGATTTGGTTGGTGAAACAGTGAATGATAGCAGTGAATTTATTCAAGCTAGTGGTGAGAGAAAGGCATTTAATCTTTGGTATGATGGATATCCTGACAAAGCTATTTCACGAATAGAAAAGGTGGTTGATTCAGTTAGCTTAGATCCCCAGATTGCGGGCTGGCTTCAACAGTTTTCAGCCAGAATCGCAGATAAATGGGGGCATACTAAAAGAGCTGAGGAGTTACAGCGAATTGCTTATGGTTTAAATCGTAACCTCATGAGACCAAAAGTTTTACCACCTTATAGACCCGCATTTATATCTAACTTACAGGCGGATGTGATATGTGATGCATTAAGTGAGTACCGTTTGAGAAGAGGTTTAATTCAGTCATTTGAGGATACTGTAGCAAGTTTAAATAAGAATGCATCTGCAAATCAGTTTGAACAAGCACTGAGTGATATCGCAAAACAGTTAGGGTTTTATGCAGAAAGACATGATGACAATGGAGAAGGTCCAGATGTTCTGTGGCTGTTACCTAACAATATCGGATTAGTTATTGAGGCCAAAAGTAGGAAAAAAGCAAAGAATGCTTTAACTAAAGATGAGCATGGGCAGCTATTAGTAGCAGCTGAATGGTTCGCTAAACATTACCCAGGCTATAAATGTATACGTGTGAGTGTTCATCCGGAGAATATTGCTACAAAAGCTGCAGTTGCTGGTGCTTCTCATGCTTTTACTTATATAAATTTAGCGAAATTAATTGATGACCTCAGGGTTTTGCTTCAACACTTGATTGAGTCGCAATTATCAGGTGAAGACTTAAAAATACAATGTAATCATTTGTTGTCATGCTCTCCTCTTAATGCTGAAAATTTTGTTGGGTGCTATTTAGAAAAATTTACAGAGTAGATTTTTCAGTTATCACTTAGTCTCTATCTGATAGCTTGAACTTTGTTCCTTAAGGGATGTAATGTAATGCTGTAACTTTATATAGCTAGCATGATTGGCTATGAAAGTTTAAATCTCAGAAATAGAAATAAATAAAAAAGGGACGTTTCGCTCGGCCCTTTTTATCTTCCCAACAATTTTGTTCTTTGTGGAACTTATAAAGTTAAAATTCTATTAACGAATAAGAATTGGATCTTCCTTCTTTTTCTTTATTATATTATTTAAAAATAATTCATTTAGTGTTGCAGAAACCTCTTTTGCGTTTGTATTAGGGTTAATGCTCGGCAATGAGTTATTTACTTTTTCCACTAGTTCAGCTTGAGCAGTGTATCTATCTTTTGATCTTAATATCATTTATCTTATCAGTTACATTGTATGTTGGAGAGACAAAAAATGCATAAGCCGCATATTGGAATTATTTTTGATCAACATATTCCCGAAGATATCTTTAGAGAATTTGAAAGCTCTGTAAAAGCAGATGGTTTAAATTTAATAGTAGAACCTAATAAAGAACCTATGGGTGCAATGATGTGTGCCGAATGGTTTATTTTTCCAGCAATAATGATATTTGTTGGCAAAAGTTATTTTGACGGTTTTCTAAAAGAGATGGGAAAAGATCATTATTTATCTTTAAAAGAAAACATATCAAATTTAACTTCAACAGTAATGTCTGAGCCCAGAATAGAACCAACGATATTTGCTACCAGAGGAAAGTTAAGCTCTAACAATCCATTTTCTCTGGCTTGCGCATTGCACGCTGATACAGAAGATGGCTACACATTCAAATTGTTACTTCCGAAGTATGATAAAAATTGTGACTATAAATTAATTGTTAAAGAGTTTATGGAGTTTTTAACTGATTACCATTTAGGTCTAAAAAGTTTAGATTCAATCGGCTTTTGTAGCACTGAAAATATGGCTCAAGGTTATATGGTTTTTGTTCATTATAATTTTGAATCGAATAAGATTGAATGGTTAAATCATAATGATTACCGTTAGGTTTGATAATGAGCTAATTGGATTTTTTATATATCTCCTACCTTTCATAGATTAAGTCTTACTTACCGTTACCCGTATATATATACGGGTAACGGTAAGTAAGACTTAATAAAAGGAGTAAAGGCCGTTTACTATGTTTCAAGGTCCACAGAATCTGTTGCAGGGTCTCTAGTTAACATATAAACATTACTTCTGCCTTTAATTTCTTTCTCTATTATTTTTCTTGAACATAATTCTCTACATGCATTTGAAACATTTTTTTCATTAGTGCTTTCTCTATTTTCTGGGAATAAGGAGTTTATTTCAGTAGTTATGTCTTTTTGAGATATAGGTAAGCCTTCTTTACTTTTTATAATGTCTATAATAGCTTTATTGAAGATGTCATTTTTTTGTGTGGATTTCTCTTGGTGAGTTGGCTTTTCGTAGAGCTTGTCAAAAACTAGACTAGTTACAATATTCCCGAAGTTATCTTTTAGCTTCTCTTTCCCTCCATTTTTTGATTCTTTATCAAAAGTTACTACGTTGAATTCAAGTGTATGAGCAATAGAAGTAGAAGTATCTTTCGATTTCTTTAAGCTCATGTGCGCGCGTACTACCTTTTTGTTGTTTTCTACTTTATTGTTCTCACTTTTTGTTTCAATTATAAAGTCTGAGTTTCCGAAGAGGGCCGTGCTGCCCCGATAGTTACCGTCCTTGTTTTTATGATGAGTAATTAAAATCGATAGAGAGTATTTTTCAGATAATGTTTTACACGCATTTATGTACTTTGCTACGTCACCAGCTTTGTTTTCGTCTATCCCTGCACTACATTGAGAAAATGTATCTAAAACAATTAGTTTTAAATCTATCCCAAAATCCTCTATATATTTTTTTATAAAAGATTCAAGTGCATCGACATTTTGTGTATTGAGTAATGATATAGGCTCTTCTATTCTAACGAGGTTATTGCCTACTTCTATATTATGCTTATCCTCTATAGCTTTTAACCTTCTCGGAAAACTATTTGCACCTTCAGCACACACAAAAATTACACCACCTTTACTTACTTTCAAACCTCCAAAGTTGATGCCAGTCGCGACGCAAAATGCAATTTGGGTAACAATGAATGTTTTTAAATCTTGAGAGTTACCTATGTAAAAGCCAACGGAGGGGGTTGTAATATAGTTTTCAAGAAGCCAAGAAGGTGGAGTATCCCAGCCATCACTTCCGAAAGCGAAAGGCAAGGATTCATTATTTTGAGATGAACTTTGTAATGATTTTTTAAGATCTTGTACTTTTTCACCACAACTTTTTGATAAATATTTCATTTTTATTTCCTTAAATAAAATCTTAGAAAATTTGTGTTTGTGGTGACATTTGTATGGTGGAGTAAAACTGTACAAAAGAGAAATAATATTTTTTTAGGATTTTATTTTTCGTTATTCCTTTTTGTTATAGTTGATTTAATACAATGTATTTTTTGTTATAAAAAGTTGTGGCACAGCTTTTACCTTAATATGTAAAATTAAATCATATATGCACATATTTACATTCAGTGAATTAAAGGCCGCGCAAAGTGCGATGTTTTTAATTCGTAAGTACGCGGTTGATAAGCAAAGTAGTGACGCTTTACTTGAGTGGCTAAAACCTTTTGAGACGCTTATTTATAAGCGAGAAGGGGATTGGCGTGAGCTTGTAGATAAAAATAAGCTAACTAAATCAATGATCCCAAAATCGAACTCACCTTATGGGCAAGACCTCATCGATAAAATGGTTATGTTGATTAAAGAAGAGCTGCATCACTTTTATCAAGTACTTGAGATCATGGATGAGTACGGTGTTGAATATAAAAGTATTACCCCATGTCGTTATGCAAAAGGTATGCTGCGCCATGTAAAAACTTACGAGCCAGATGCTTTAGTTGATAAGTTAATTATTGGTGCCTATATCGAAGCCCGCTCATGTGAGCGCTTTGCTAAATTAGCGCCACATGTAGATAAGCGTTTAGGTGATTTTTATATTTCACTACTGCGCTCTGAAGCCCGCCATTACCAAGACTATTTAACCCTTGCTCAAGAAATCAGTGAATTTGATATTACAGAGCGTGTTGAATTCTTTGGTCAGCTTGAAGCCGATCTTATTTCAACCCCAGATGAAGATTTTAAGTTCCATAGCGGTGTGCCTGCGTAAAAATAACCAAGAGCGCTTGCTTGGCGCTCTTTTGCTTCATCCTACCTTATACAATCCGTTTTCTTAATAATTAAGCCTTATCCTTGTCGTAGTTTATAATTTTTATTACTTTTCCGAGACTTACTTATTTTTATCTTCAGGGAAATATTTGTACCTTTAAATATTTTGTACTACGTTTGACCTAGATATCTATTAATGTTCGTAAAATAGAATCATAAGTTGTCAAAAGGAGACGTTATGCGTGATTCTAATGAGTTTTTCGAGTTTAAAGAGAGTGCTTCTGAACAAACGCATACTCAAAAAAAATGGAAAATATTAACGGTTGAAGACGACCTAAACTATCAACAAGCATTATTAAATAGTTTTAATGCTATATCTTTCGATGACAATCAGTCACTGGAGGTACTGACCGCGAATTCAGTGTCAGAGGCATCATCTGTATTATCCCGACATAAAGACATCGCTATTGTATTTCTTGATGTGGTGATGGAAGAAGATGATTCTGGCCTACGGCTTGTGAATACCATTCGCCATGTATTAGGTAACAACGATATACGCATAGTGCTATTAACAGGGCAGCCAAGCTTTGCCCCTGAACCACAAGTCATGCAATCGCTTGATATCGACGAGTATTGGAATAAGTCAGACATGACGGTAGATAAGCTTAAATCTATCGTTAGTAGCCACC
The DNA here is from genome assembly GCA_013391845.1 of Pseudoalteromonas shioyasakiensis. Lineage (NCBI taxonomy): Bacteria > Pseudomonadati > Pseudomonadota > Gammaproteobacteria > Alteromonadales > Pseudoalteromonadaceae > Pseudoalteromonas > Pseudoalteromonas shioyasakiensis. Next base: position 3,021,397 of record CP058414.1, on the reverse strand, counting down.
TTCGTACTTATCAATACATTTCGCAAATCTCAAATGCTAAACAAGGGCTTCAGCTAGTACTCGATGCAGCAAGAAGCATTAATAGTAAACACGATATACGTGCGTTTTCCCATGCGGTGTTAGATGAGATAGGTAAAATTTTGCACCTATCTAAGGGAGGCGGCGTGTTATGTGTTGGTAATGAAAAGCACTTTGATAAACATCCTAAAGTTCTTACTAGTATCGGCTGCTTTAGGGGGCTTGATGGTAAAGACCTCAGCACAGATTTGCTCAGTGAAGAAGCACAACAATCCTATATTTTAGCCAGAGAAAAAAAAGAACACGTTTTCTCTGAGCATTATAGTGTTTTTTACTTTGATACCAGTGATGTTGATATTAGCTTCTACATCACGATTGTAAAATCAGATACGCCAATTGATGAGCATAATGTATTTTTACTCAAAGTTTTTAGTGAAAATGTCAGTACGGGCTTTTCGAATATCGCACTGATGAACCGCCTTACTGAGCTTGCATATACCGACATAACGCTAAATATACCCAATAGAAACTGGTTACAGCGCGAAATCGATAATATGAACAAATACGAACAGTCTGAAACTCAGCTAGTGGTATTTGAGATACTCCAGTTTGACGAAAAGTCTTTTCGGTTTGGTCATGAATTTTGTAAAAAAACACATCTCAAAATGCTCGAGAATATTTTGCAAGCATTGGCGCCGTATCACCCTCGTATTGCCGTATTTAAAAGTGATAGTTTAGGTGTTTTAGTTTCAAGTCATGCATTTGAAGATGAGAGTATTGTTGACTCTTTAAAACGTCAATCTTTTGAAATTGATGGAGTAAGGCAGTTTTTAGATGTGCGTATTTTAGTTATGCAACTAATCGCCTTTGAACAACATAATGCTGAGCAAATTTTTAACCTTGCAGAATCCACCCTTAACGAAGAAAACACACAGAGAGCTGAACTTCTTTATTATACATTAGACAATACTAAAGCTATTACACGGCGCTATGAATTGATGCAAGAGTTGCGCACCGCAATTCGTAACAAAGAGCTCCAAGTAGCGCTACAACCCAAGGTTAATTTAACCACAAATGAAGTGGTTGGTTTTGAAGCACTGGCGCGATGGCAAAGAGACGATGGAACATTTGTTAGGCCCGATGAGTTTATCGAACTTGCCGAAACTGCGGGACTTATTAGTGAGTTGGATAAGCTTATTTTCGATAAGATAATGCAAACGATTAAGCAATTTGCAGAGCAGGGCATTAGCTTGCCAATTGCGTTTAATGCATCTACGTTTGATTTGTTAGCCGATGATTACTTTGTTGAGATTGCCGCACGTATTGAAGAGTATGATATATCGCCTTCGTTATTAGAGCTTGAAGTAACAGAGACTCAAGCGATTTTTGACTATGAAAAAATTAACTCATGCTTATGTCGTTTTGCGGGTTTAGGTATAAAAATTAGTATTGATGATTTTGGTACTGGCTATTCGTCGCTTGCCCATATTAGTGAAATACCTGCGCAGATAATAAAAATAGATCGCTGTTTTGTGACTAACATCCAAGAGTCAAAATCTAACCAACACATTATCGAAATGATTATGTTGCTGGCAGATAAATTTGGCTTTGAAGTAACGGCAGAGGGCATTGAAACAGAAGCCGAGCATAACTGGCTTATTGAAGCTGGGTGTAACAAAGGGCAGGGCTACTATTATGCAAAACCCATGTTTTATGATGATGCATTGCAATGGCTAAAGGGCAGGTCTAAATAACTAGTATGGTAGAAGTAACAAGCCAATATAAGTCACTGAAAAAGAGTCTGATTTTTAAATTTATGGTCATGGCTGCTGTTAGCTTATTATTAAGCTTGATGGTTTATGTAATTCAATATCAAATACAAAAAAGTAGTGTCACGCTTTTGCAAGATAACACCTTACTTGCCGCTCACAACACCTTAAGCCGTGAGCTTGGTGATGTACGTAAAGTGGTTCAGTTGCTGGTAGCCGATGACATATTAAAGCAAAGTGATGAAATCGCATTACTTGAGGAACAGATACAAATCCATTTTGTGAACTTTGGTTTAGCAGCAGAAAACATTTCGCAAATACGTTGGTTAGATAGAAAAGGCCAAGAAAAGGTTCGGGTTAACTTTAAAACAGGGCAAGCAGAGCTAGTACCAAAACAACAGTTACAAAATAAAAGTAGCCGTTATTATTTTACCGAGGGAATGGAGCACAGTCAGGGTGAAGTTTATATCTCCCCAATAGATTTAAATGTAGAGCGCGGGGCTGTTGTTACACCCCATGAGCCGACATTGCGAGCATCTTATCGAACCACAAGCGATAACTTTGTATTAGATGGACTAGTGGTTGTCAACTTTGACTTATCGAAAACCTTACAGCAAATAAAGTCACTCAGTACCTTACAAGCACAAATACAATTAATTAATGGTGAAGGTTATTGGTTATTACACCCTCAGAAAGAAAAAGAGTGGGGGTTCATGCGAGAAAAATCAATGCTGACATTAGGTAATGAAGATAGCCAATTATGGCAAGCAATTACCCAGCTGCCTAAATCTCAGGAGCTTATTGCATCACATAGTCATGCAACTAGCTTTTTAAAAATGAATTTAGGCAATAAAAACGCAGCTGGCACAAACGATATTGTTGTCCTAGTAGAGGCTGATGATTCGGTGCAAAACGAGATTATTTTACGATCTTTTATTATAGCGTTAGCTTGTGCTGTTACCTTAATATCAATTTCTGGTTTGTATCTGAAACGTAGTTATCGAGATCAGCGTAAAATTATAAAAGCCAGATCACACCTAGAGCAAGAGCAGCAAGAACTGTTAGCTGCCAATACCAAATTACAACGTTATATAAAGCAGCAACATCAATTACAAGGTGAGCTTATTGAAGCGCAAAGGTTGTCATCACTTGGTTTAATGGTGGCAGGTGTAGCTCATGAAATGAATACGCCACTCGGTGGTGCTGCAATTTCATTATCGAATGCGCAATTAATTAATCAACAACTCAAAGATAAAATAGATGAAGGCTTCACTAAGCAGTTCTTAGAGTCTAGCGTTGAAAAAATTGACGACAACCTATTGATATCAAGGGTTAATTTAGATAAAGCTATCTCTCATGTTAAAAGCTTTAAGGAAATGGCACATGACCGCTCAAATGATCAGCTCGTTAGTTTTAATATCGAAAAAGTCATCAGTGATCTATTACTTGGTTTAAAGTCTCGCTTTAAAGCCTCACAAGTAACAATAGAAACTTACATCGATGTCAAAAAAGATATCACGAGTCGTCCTGGAGTTATCTCGCAGGTTATCGAGAGTTTAATCGTTAATGCAGTTTCTCACGCTTTTAACGAGCTTGATGACAAACTGATTCAATTACATGTTTATTTAAATCAACAAGGTGACGTTTGTATTACTATTTCTGATAATGGCTGTGGTATTGATGACTCATTACGTAGCAACTTATTTGATCCCTTTGTTACAACATCTCGAAAGCATGGCCATACAGGGTTAGGTTTGTACCTTGTACATGAGTGGGTTACGAGTGTTCTAAACGGAAAAATCCAGCTAGTTGCAAATACTGACTTACCTGAGGGTATAGCAACGAAGTTTAAAATCACTTTGCCAATCGTGCAGAAGAGCACGGTTAGTTAGAGTAGGCTTGCTCGTATAGTTGCGTAATATGACTCATTTCACTTTCATTCAGCTCATATCGCTCCATTATCTCTAAAAGTTTACCAGACGCCATAATCGCTTTTAGGCCTAAATATAAACTTTGTTGAAAAAGCTCCCCTTGAGGGTGTTTTTTTTCGGTGATTACATGCAATTGTTGAGTTGCAAGGTAAGGAGTGATTATTTCTAACTCTGTTGGCTTTGCTTGCTTTAAGCGTTCGCTATTCTCGAGCCAATACAAGGCAACTTCTTTAGTGCCTGCTACTAAATCAACACGACCATGCTTCAATAATAATAAGCTTTCAATTAAGCTTCCTGTTGTTGTCACACTCAATTCTGGGTGATGTTCAAACTCTTCACTAACTACATAGTCTTCACCTTTACTAATTGTATAAGGCTTTAATGAATATAGTGAACCTGTGTAGGTTACTTTGTTATCAACACGCTTGAATAAAACGGTATGTGCAGTTGCCAAGGATTGCGAATATGTAAAATTTCTTGCACGTTGCTCGGTATAAAATGCCCCCAGCACCGCTACTCGTTTATGGCGCTTTGCGAGTTTTAATGCCCGAGCCCAATGGGTGTGTTCAATGGTGGCTTTTTGTTTTTGGGTTTTAAGCGCTGCAATTATAACTTCGTGAAGCCAGCCAGGCTTACTTGAGTTATCAATAAAATAAGGAGGATAAGGCTCTGTTACCAATTGCCAAGTTTGACAATTGATTGAAAAACTAAATAGTAAACAGCAAAAAAAAAGGCTCAACCGACTAATCATAGATAATGCGTTTTTTACAATAATAGTTAAAGCATAGTTAAAATGTCAGCGATTTAAAGGGAGTGTGGACTAGTTTTTGTTGCTCGGGCGTAACTCTTAAATATGAACCTTGCTCATACCAGTCACCTAAGACGGTGCGCGTCAAAGTTTTATCGGCTAGATTATAATGGTGCACATTTGGGCGGTGGGTATGACCGTGGATCATATTCGTAACTTGATGTTTTTCGAACATGGCTAATACCGCATCCTCAGTAACATCTAGAATTTCTAACGCTTTGCCAGCTTGGCTTTGTTTTGATTTTTCTCGGGCGTTGCGGGCAATTTTCTTGCGATACCAAAGCGGCATAGCGAGCATTAATTTTGGCCACCACCAACCACGACTTTTTTTACGAAACTTTTGGTACTCAACATCTTGAGTACACATTTCATCACCGTGCAGGATAACTGTGGGCGTCCCGTATAGATCAATAACAACCTGCTCAGGTAATAAAGTCATACTCGCGCTTTTTGCATAGTCTTCGCGCATTATGAAATCGCGGTTGCCATGAATAAAAAACACCTCAGTACCACTTTTGCTTACTTGGCTTAAACGTGCGGCAACACTCTTTGAAAGCTCAGTTTGATAGTCATCACCGACCCATACTTCAAAAAAGTCACCCAAAATATACAGCGCATCAACGTCATCATTAATAATCTTACTATCAAGAAAATTAAAAAATGCCGCAGTAATGTCTGGGCGGTTTTCTGTTAAATGGAGATCGGCAATAAAATAACTTTGTTTCATGGTTACTCGCAAAAAAGCGGGCAATGGCCCGCTTAAAATGACTAAACGATTAAATTAGCTAACCGTTACTTTTTCGATGATTACATCTTCAAGAGGTACGTCTTGGTGGAAACCAGCGCTACCTGTAGCAACACCTTTAATTTTGTTAACCACGTCCATACCTTCAACAACTTCTGCAAACACGCAGTAGCCCCAGCCTTGTGATGTTTCACTGCTGAAGTTTAAGAAGTCGTTGTCGTTAACGTTAATGAAGAACTGCGCAGTCGCTGAATGTGGATCCGGCGTACGTGCCATTGCTAATGTACCTACTTTATTAGCAAGGCCATTATTTGCTTCATTTTCGATAGGGTTGTTCACTTCTTTTTGCACCATACCTGGCTCAAAACCACCGCCTTGTACCATGAAACCATCAATTACACGGTGGAAGATAGTACCGTTGTAAAAGCCAGAGTTTGCATACTCTAAGAAGTTTTTAACTGTGTTTGGTGCGTCGCTTTCGTGCATCTTGATAGTGATGTCACCAAAGTTTGTGTGTAGTACAACCATGAGGTTTCCTATATCTGGTTTAATAATGGGGCTATTTTATAGTAGTTGCCTTGGATTAACAAAGTGCTTATTGAGAAGGATTAACAAAGTGCTTATTCAGTTGATAAAGCGCTAGAGCGGCGGCTTTGCAAGTGTTACCATAGAGAATCTCGAAACACCGTTAAGGACATTTTATAAATGGTACAAATTTACAACACACTTACGCGACAAAAAGAGCAGTTTAAACCCCTTGTTGATGGCAAAATCGACATGTACGTGTGTGGTATCACTATTTATGATTACTGTCACATCGGTCATGCTCGCACTTTTGTAGGTTTTGACGTGATTGTGCGTTACCTACGTCACATTGGCTACGATTTAAAATATGTACGTAACATCACCGATGTTGACGATAAAATCATTAAGCGTGCTAACGAAAATGGCGAGTCAATTAATGATTTAACGACTCGTATGACCAAAGCGATGCATGAAGACTTCGACAGCTTAAATATGCTGCGTCCTGATGTTGAGCCAACAGTGACAAACCATATGGATGAAATCATCGCTATGGTTGAGCGTTTAATTGCTAAAGGCCATGCCTATGTTGCTGCAGATGGTGATGTATTGTTTGATGTTTCTACATTTGAGCAATATGGTGCTTTGTCACAACAAGACCTAACTATGCTACAAGCAGGGTCACGTGTTGAAGTTGCTCAAGATAAGCAAGACCCACTTGATTTCGTGCTTTGGAAAAAAGCTAAGCCAGGTGAGCCTTCATGGTCATCTCCTTGGGGTGAGGGTCGTCCTGGTTGGCATATTGAGTGCTCGGCAATGAGCTCTAAGCACTTAGGCGAACACTTTGATATTCATGGTGGAGGTTCAGATTTACAGTTCCCGCACCATGAAAACGAAATTGCTCAGTCATGCTGTGCAAATAACGGCAAGTACGTAAATACGTGGATCCACACAGGTATGGTTCAGGTTAATAAAGAGAAGATGTCTAAGTCATTAAACAACTTCTTTACCGTACGTGACGTATTAAAAGAGTACGATGCTGAGTCAGTTCGTTACTTCTTAATTTCAGGCCACTACCGTAGTCAGCTTAACTATTCACAAGAAAACCTTGAGCAAGCGCGCTCTTCTCTTGAGCGAATTTACACTGCACTGCGTGGCGTAGCACCAATTGAGTGTGATTTAGCCAGCAATGAATATGTGGCTAAATTCAGAAAAGCGATGGATGATGACTTTAACACACCAGAAGCGCTACCAGTGTTATTTGAATTAGCAAAAGAGCTAAATCGTGTGAAAGATAGCGATGCAGAGCAAGCAGGAAAACTTGCTTATGTATTGCGCAGTGTTGCAGAGGTACTAGGTGTGGCACAACAAGATCCAGAAGCCTTTTTACAAGGTGGTCAAGCTGATGACGAAGTTGCACACATCGAAGCGTTAATTGCAAAACGTAATGAAGCCCGTGCTAGCAAGGATTGGGCGGCTGCTGATGAAGCGCGCGATGCTCTTAATGCGCTTGGTGTTGTACTAGAAGATTCTGCTGGTAAAACAACATGGCGTAAAGCATAAGCCTCAATTGAGACATTACCCATCAAAAGGTTGCCAACGTGGCAACCTTTTTTGTTTTTAGATGGTATAGCTATTGACCTCAACTTTGCTTGAGGTTTTACATTGGCATCTCTTCGTATTAACAAGGACAGACTTTGAATATTATACTTGCCATGATCCCCGCCTTCTTATGGGGCACCACCTATGCAGTGACCAAATATGCCACACCTGATTGGCCGCCACTTTTATTAGGCGCATTGCGTGCTTTACCTGCAGGATTATTATTTTTATTGCTTAAGCCTAGTTTGCCGACTCGTTCGCAGTGGCCCAGTTTACTGACTTTAGGTGCTGTGAATATAGCGCTGTTTTTTGCCTTTATTTTTATTATGGCAGTCAACCTTCCAGCAGCAATTGCAGGTGTGGGAATGGTTTCAGTGCCTGTTGTCGCTTTATTATATGCATGGCTTGCTAAAGGGCAGCGCCCAGCAAAAGTTCAAGCATTCTGCGCTATGGCATTGGTCGTGCTTGCATGGCTATTATTTGATCCCGCTTATGTGGCATTGAATGTATTAGGAGTTGCGGCTTTATTTGGTGCCTTACTTACTATTGTAATTGGTAGTACCTTAGTACAAAGCTTGTCTGTGCATATACATTGGTGGGTCGTACTTACTTGGCAATTAATCATTGGAGGCAGCCTATTATTGCTTGCTGCTTTTATTGATGGAAGTGTGCTAAACCCAGAGCAATACCAAGTAGTATTTGAGCCTATTTCAGCGCTTCAATATACTGCGCTATTTTGGTTAATCGTTCCCAATACAGCCATTGCCTATACTCTGTATGTTTGGTTATTAGGGCGCATGAGTGTAGCTGAGTTTTCATTTGGCACCATTGCCAACCCAATAGCGGGAATAGTGTGTGCTGTTGTGCTCATAAACGAACAGTATCAAGACTGGCAATACCTACTGATGTTTTTGATGATCATATTTTCAGTGCTACCTCAGATGTTAAAGCTAAGATTGTTAAAGCAACAAACAAGCTAATAAAAAAGGGCTGCCAATTGGCAGCCCTTTTACTAAAGTAATTTTTCTTAGCTGTGATAATTTTCACAAGCTTCAAGCGTGTTTTCGATTAAGCTTGCCACTGTCATCGGGCCAACACCACCAGGTACTGGTGTAATGAAATGTGCTTTTTGTTCAGCAATATCGTATTCAACATCACCAACAAGCTTGCCAGATTCAAGACGGTTAATGCCCACATCGATTACGATAGCACCTTCTTTAATCCAATCACCCGGAATGAACTCAGGTTTACCAACCGCAACAACTAATAAATCAGCGCGGCGAACATGCGTTTCTAAATCTTGAGTAAACTTATGACATACCGTGGTTGTACAGCCAGCAAGTAATAGCTCAAGTGACATAGGGCGACCAACAATGTTAGACGCACCAACAACGACTGCATGCATACCTTTGTAGCGAACACCGGTAGAGTCGAGTAGGGTAATAATCCCCTTTGGAGTACATGGACGAAGTGCCGGCATACGCTGAGCTAAGCGACCAATGTTATAAGGGTGAAACCCATCAACATCTTTATGTGGTGTGATGCGCTCAAGAATTTTTTCAGCATCAAGACCTTGCGGTAAAGGCAATTGTACTAATATACCGTCTACTTCTTTGTCTTCGTTTAGTTGATCTATTAATGCAAGTAAGTCTTGCTCAGTCGTGTCGCCAGGTAAATCGTAAGACTTAGATATAAAGCCGACTTCTTCACATGCTTTACGTTTAGAACCAACATACACTTGGCTAGCTGGATCTTGACCAACTAACACAACTGCTAGTCCTGGAGCGCGTAATCCATTCGCTACACGCTCTGCAACTCGCTCTGCTACATTGCTGCGTACTTGTTTAGCTATTGCCTTACCATCGATGATGTTTGCCGTCATGGGTGACCTTTAATTGGGGTTAGTTAACTTGATACTGATACATCTAAATATGATTATCCAATAAAGGGGGCGTGGATACACAAATCATGTTTGTTTGATCATATTTATTTATGTTGCGTATTTTCGCAGAAAAGCATCATAGCGCCAAGATGCAATCTTATATAAAGCGCTACTTTATAAAAAAGAGTTCAAATTTTAGCTTATATTTGCAATATTTAACCATTATGAACTAAAAGTGACCGATTGAATTATTTTCTTAAAAAAATGTTTGACCTAACTCGGTCAAATCACTATTATGCACCCCGTTGTTAACGAGGTCACTCGCAAACAATAGTAAGCATCGGCGATTAGCGCAGTTTGGTAGCGCACTTGGTTTGGGTCCAAGGGGTCGCAGGTTCAAATCCTGCATCGCCGACCACTTTACTTTTTGTAAATGGTGCTTACAGGCAAACTTATGAAGTTTTCGATGCGCCCGTAGCTCAGCTGGATAGAGCAACGCCCTTCTAAGGCGTTGGTCGAAGGTTCGAATCCTTCCGGGTGCGCCATTTGAAAATATGTAAATGCCGTGGTGATTGTAGCTCAGTTGGTAGAGCCCCGGATTGTGATTCCGGTTGTCGTGGGTTCGAGCCCCATCAGTCACCCCAATTTACTCTAAGATATCGGCGATTAGCGCAGTTTGGTAGCGCACTTGGTTTGGGTCCAAGGGGTCGCAGGTTCAAATCCTGCATCGCCGACCACTTTTTAAGTGGTCTTAATTTTCAAAACTTCTCTCAGTATCGGCGATTAGCGCAGTTTGGTAGCGCACTTGGTTTGGGTCCAAGGGGTCGCAGGTTCAAATCCTGCATCGCCGACCACTTTTAAAAAGTTTAAGGTCATAGAACGATTGGTTTGGGTACCTCAAATTCAGTCGCAGGTTCAAATGCTGAATTACCGACCTCTTTTAAAATTTAAGCTTCACTCCCTCTAGCCGAAGCTACTTAATTCTTTTCAATACCTTTTAAATCAGCTTAATTCTCTTTTGTTATTTTTTGCGTTCGTTTTTTACGCACTTAAACGCTGTTTGCTGCTATATACGCCAAATAATTGCCCCCCAGACTCGACTATCATAAATATTAGGTTATAATGCCGCGTCTATTGTTTAACATAGTGCCCATAGAGGCAAAGCAGCAATGGTATCTCATGGTTACAATGCGCCGTTTTAAGTTGAAATATTCAGCGTTAAAACTTGCTATCACTCATGGAGATCACCTTGTTTGTAAGGAAGGCGAAAAGTCGCCAAAATTGAAGATTGAGGTAAATCATGCAAGTTTCTGTTGAGACGACTCAAGGCCTTGAGCGCCGTCTGACCATCACCGTTCCTGCAGAGAACGTTGAGACTGAAGTAAAAAAACGCTTACAACAACTGTCTAAAACCCAGCGTATCGATGGTTTCCGTCCTGGTAAAGTACCAGCGTCTATCATCAACAAGCGTTACGGTGCTGCGGTACGTCAAGAAGTTGCTGGCGAATTAATGCAACGCAACTACATCGAAGCTATCGTTTCTGAAAAAATTAACCCAGCTGGTTCACCTACTTTCGCTCCTAAAGCGTTAGAAGCTGGTAAAGATTTAGAATTCGATGCAACTTTCGAAGTTTACCCAGAAGTTGAAATTCAAGGTTTAGATAAAATCGCTGTTGAAAAACCAGCTGTATCTGTAACTGACGAAGACCTAGCTAACATGCTAGAAACTTTACGTAAGCAACACGCTTCTTGGGCTGAAGTTGACGCAGCTGCAGGCGAGAACGATCGTGTAACTATCGACTTCGTTGGTTCTATCGAAGGCGAAGAGTTCGAAGGCGGTAAAGCTGAAGACTTCCCACTAGAACTTGGTCAAGGTCGTATGATCCCAGGTTTCGAAGACAACATCGTTGGCAAAAAAGCGGGCGAAGAAGTTGTTGCTGAAGTAACATTCCCTGAAGAGTACCATGCTGAAAACCTTAAAGGTAAAGCTGCTACTTTCGCAATCACTGTTAAGAAAGTTGAAACTCAAGAGCTTCCTGAGCTTAATGACGAGTTCGCAACTAAATTCGGTGTAGCTGAAGGCGGTGTTGACGCTCTTAAAGAAGAAGTTAAAAAGAACATGACACGTGAGCTTGACCAAGCGGTTAAAGCTAACGTTAAAGACCAAGCTATCAAAGGTCTTTTAGCTAACAACGAAATCGAAGTGCCAAAAGCGCTAGTAGATCAAGAAATTGATGCACTACGTCAGCAAGCAGCACAACGTTTCGGTGGCGACGCTAAAAACATGCCTGAGCTTCCAGCTGAATTATTCCACGAGCAAGCTGTAACTCGCGTTAAGACTGGCCTATTACTAGGTGAAGTAATTAAAGCGAACGAGCTTAAAGTTGACGACGCTAAAGTTGAAGAATTAATCGCAACTGTAGCTTCTGCATACGAAGATCCAACTGAAGTAGTAGAGTACTACAAAGCAAACGATCAGCTTATGCAGCAAATGCGCAACGTAGCTATGGAAGAGCAAGCAGTTGAAGCAATCCTAGCTAAAGCAAACGTGACTGACGTTGAAAAAGCATTCGACGACATCATGAATCCACAGCAAGGTGCTTAATAAGTCATTGACTTAAGCTCTCGCTAGCGATTAAATGGCTCGTGTTACCCTGTATTTATACAGCGTACTCGGGCCATTTTAGTTTGTGGTATCAGTTTCAAAAAAACCAACAATACTGATGTTATTTCAGAACTTTTTTCGGCTAGGATTGAAATTATTCTGATAAGTTCCTATATAGTTATAAAGATTGAATAGGCAGCTTAATTAACATTATTATAAATGTGCTTTCCTTATAGTAAGGATGAGTCGCAGCGGATAAGGAATTAAATAAGAATGAATAGCGGTATGACAGACCCTCTAAACGCACTAGTCCCTATGGTTGTTGAACAAACAGCTAAAGGCGAGCGCTCATATGATATTTACTCACGTCTTTTAAAAGAACGCATTATTTTCTTAACTGGCCAAGTTGAAGATAACATGGCAAATTTGATTCTTGCGCAAATGCTGTTTTTAGAATCAGAAAACCCAGAAAAAGATATTTATCTTTATATTAATTCGCCAGGCGGTTCTGTGACTGCGGGTATGGCGATTTACGATACTATGAATTTTATTAAACCTGATGTAAGCACTATTTGTGTTGGCCAAGCGGCAAGCATGGGTGCATTTTTACTGTCAGGGGGTGCTAAAGGTAAGCGTTTCTGTTTACCTAACTCACGCGTGATGATCCACCAACCATTAGGTGGCTTCCAAGGTCAGGCATCTGATTTTGAGATCCATGCACGTGAAATCTTATCAATCAAAGATAAATTAAACCGATTAATGGCTGAACATACTGGCCAGCCACTAGAAGTTGTTTCTCGTGATACTGACCGTGATAATTTTATGACTGCTAGTGAAGCAGTTGAATACGGCCTAGTTGATTCAGTATTTTCAAGCCGCGAATCGAAGTAATCTGAATAGCTAATAATAACGTATTGTTAGCTATCACCCTTTACTATGCGAAAACTGATATTCTTTGATATAGTTAAACATAGTGAATTAGCAGTAGCCTTATGCTACTGCCAACGTAATAAATGAGGTAGCTGAATGTCTGACACTCCTACAGACGGCGACAAAAGTAATAAATTGTTATATTGCTCTTTTTGCGGCAAAAGCCAGCACGAAGTTCGCAAATTAATTGCTGGCCCTTCAGTATACATTTGTGATGAATGTGTTGAGCTGTGTAACGATATTATCAGGGAAGAAATCAAAGACATTGCGCCGAAGCATAATGCGTCTGATAAACTGCCTGTGCCGAAAGAGATTCGTGATCACCTAGATGATTACGTGATTGGCCAAGACCACGCGAAAAAAGTGCTGTCGGTGGCGGTATACAATCATTATAAACGTTTGCGCAATCAAACAATCAATGCGGACATTGAGCTTGGTAAGAGTAATATCCTATTAATCGGTCCTACAGGTAGTGGTAAAACATTACTTGCTGAAACTATGGCACGCTTACTTGACGTTCCATTTACTATGGCTGATGCAACTACATTAACTGAAGCTGGTTATGTAGGTGAAGACGTTGAAAACATTATTCAAAAGCTACTGCAAAAATGTGATTACGATGTAGAAAAAGCACAGCGCGGTATTGTTTACATTGATGAAATTGACAAGATTTCTCGAAAGTCTGATAACCCATCAATTACTCGTGATGTATCAGGTGAAGGTGTGCAACAAGCCTTACTTAAGCTAATTGAAGGTACTGTTGCGTCTGTGCCACCGCAAGGCGGTCGTAAACATCCACAGCAAGAATTTTTACAAGTAGATACATCTAAGATTCTGTTTATTTGTGGCGGTGCATTTGCTGGCCTAGATAAAGTGATTGAGCAACGTAGCCATAAGAATACTGGTATTGGTTTTGGCGCTGAAGTTAAGCAATCATCAGGTAGCCGCAGCCTAAGCGAAACATTTAAAGATGTTGAACCAGAAGATCTAGTGAAATACGGTTTAATTCCAGAGTTCATTGGTCGTCTTCCGGTTGTTGCGACATTAACTGAGCTAGACGAAGCTGCACTTATTCAAATTCTTAGCGAACCAAAAAATGCATTAACTAAACAATTCTCTGCATTGTTTGCTATGGAAGATGTTGAGCTTGAGTTTCGTGAAGATGCACTAAGTGCTATTGCTCATAAAGCAATGGAACGTAAAACGGGTGCTCGTGGCTTACGTTCAATTGTTGAAGGTGTATTACTAGATACTATGTATGAGCTACCTTCAATGGATGATGTTAGCAAAGTGGTTATTGATGAAACCGTTATTAAAGGTGAATCAGACCCAATTTTGATTTACCAAAGCGGTAACCAAGACAAAGCTGCATCAGAATAAAGCTGTAATAGTTTAAAAGTTGAGCAGTTAAACACGAAAAAGGAGCCAAAGGCTCCTTTTTTTACAAATATGTTGAACTTTCCCTTACATATCCCCATATACTTGAGTAATCTTTAAAATAAATGAAGTGCGAAGAGAATATAATGACGCTTGAGAGAACAGATCGAGTCGAAATCCCCGTGTTGGCACTGCGCGATGTAGTGGTTTACCCACACATGGTGATCCCGCTATTTGTTGGTCGTGAAAAATCAATAAAATGCCTAGAAGCGGCGATGGACAAGGACAAACAAATTTTCCTAGTGGCGCAAAAAGACGCCTCTGTTGATGATCCGCAGCAAGATGATATCTACCGTGTTGGCACCATTGCCACAGTACTTCAGTTATTAAAGTTACCTGATGGCACCGTTAAAGTGCTTGTTGAAGGCACACAACGTGCGAGCGTTGAAAAGTTTTTAGATAACGATGATTTCTTTGTTGCTGAAGCACAGTTCATTGAATCAAGCCATATCGACGAGCAAGAGCAAGATATCTTTATTCGCAGCGCAATTAGCCAATTTGAAGGCTATGTAAAGCTTAATAAGAAGATCCCACCTGAAGTACTTACTTCTGTGTCAGGTATCGATGAAGCCGCACGTCTTGCTGATACCATGGCAGCACACATGCCACTTAAGGTACCTGAAAAGCAAAAAGTACTTGAGATTGCCGATGTTACTGAGCGTCTTGAGTACTTAATGGCGCTGATGGAAGGCGAGATTGACTTACTGCAAGTTGAGAAGAAAATCCGTACTCGCGTGAAAAAGCAGATGGAAAAATCGCAGCGTGAGTATTACCTCAATGAGCAAATGAAAGCGATTCAAAAAGAGCTTGGCGAACTTGATGATGTACCCGATGAATTCGAAGCAATTAAAAAACGCATCGAAGAGTCAGGTATGCCTAAAGAAGCGCAAGAAAAAGCGAACGCTGAGTTAACTAAATTAAAAATGATGTCGCCGATGTCGGCTGAAGCAACCGTTGTGCGTTCTTACATTGATACGCTTATCAATGTACCTTGGAAAAAACGCTCTAAGGTGAAAAAAGACTTAGCTGGCGCACAAAAGATTTTAGATAGTGACCATTACGGCTTAGATAAAGTTAAAGAACGTATTATTGAGTATCTAGCGGTGCAGCAACGCACTAATAAGCTAAAAGGCCCAATTTTATGTTTAGTAGGTCCTCCTGGTGTCGGTAAAACCTCACTTGGTCAATCAATCGCACGTTCTACGGGTCGTAAATATGTGCGTATGGCATTAGGTGGCGTTCGTGATGAAGCGGAAATCCGTGGTCACCGCCGTACTTACATTGGTTCTATGCCTGGTAAATTAATCCAGAATATGACTAAAGTCGGTGTGAAGAATCCATTATTCTTATTAGATGAAATCGATAAGATGTCATCAGATATGCGTGGCGACCCAGCATCAGCATTACTTGAAGTACTTGACCCAGAGCAAAACAGCCATTTTGCCGATCACTACTTAGAAGTTGATTACGATCTATCTGATGTGATGTTCGTGGCAACTTCAAATAGCTTTAATATTCCGGGTCCATTATTAGACCGTATGGAAGTTATTCGTTTATCTGGTTATACCGAAGACGAGAAGCTAAACATTGCAAAACAGCACTTAATTCCAAAACAAGTTAAGCGCAATGGCTTAAAAGAGCATGAAGTTGAGATTGCCGACAGTGCAATCATTGGCATTATCCGCTACTACACACGTGAAGCGGGCGTTCGTAACTTAGAACGTGAAGTGTCAAAACTATGCCGTAAAGCAGTTAAAAACATCCTGCTTGATAAAGACACTAAAAAAGTACTTATCAACGATAGCAACCTTGAAGAGTTCTTGGGTGTACAGCGTTTTGACTATGGTAAAGCAGAAGACGGCGACCGTATTGGTCAAGTAACGGGCCTTGCGTGGACTGAAGTAGGTGGTGATTTACTTACTATCGAATCAGCTGCGGTTCCAGGTAAAGGCAAGCTAACTTACACCGGTTCGCTTGGTGATGTAATGCAAGAGTCAATTCAGGCAGCGATGACGGTAGTTCGTAATCGTGCTGAAAAGCTACGCATTAATAGCGATTTTTATGAAAAACGTGACATTCATGTTCACGTGCCAGAAGGTGCAACACCAAAAGATGGCCCAAGTGCTGGTATTGCCATGGTAACCGGTTTGGTATCTAGCCTAACTGGTAACCCGGTTCGCTCAGATGTGGCTATGACTGGTGAAATCACTTTACGTGGTGAAGTGTTACCAATTGGTGGCTTAAAAGAAAAACTTCTGGCAGCACATCGCGGTGGTATTAAAACCGTTATTATTCCAAAAATTAACGAACGTGACTTAAAAGAGATCCCTGATAACGTATTAGAGGGCCTTGAAATTCACCCAGTTACATGGATTGATGACGTTTTAAATCTGGCGTTGAAGCATCCAGTTGAGAGTTTTTCTGTCGAAACAGAAAAAAACCAGTAAAAAACCGCAAAAAAGTGCATTTAGGGGCTTTTCAAATACAAAGGGTATGATAAGTTAAGCACTAGTTTTCAAGCCTAGGCCTTATGTGGCCTAGGGTTGAGAAAAATATAATAAACTGAGCATAAACTTAATTTGCTCATCAATTTTCAAAACAGTGATGTTATTTTTTAATAAAAACAATCGCTCTTGATAATAACAATGAAAGAGGATGATATTGTGAATAAATCTCAATTAATCGATCAAATCGCAGCTGACGCTGACATTTCTAAAGCGGCTGCAGGTCGTGCACTAGATTCATTCATCGAGGCTGTTTCAGGCGCTCTAAAAGATGGCGATTCTGTAGCGCTAGTTGGCTTTGGTACTTTCTCTGTACGTGAGCGTGCAGCGCGTTCAGGTCGCAACCCGCAAACTGGTGAGACTATCCAGATTGCTGCAGCAAACATTCCTTCTTTCAAAGCAGGTAAAGCGCTGAAAGACGCAGTAAACTAATCATTAAAGATTAGTTGGTGAGAGATACCTAATCGCACTTAAATTGAATTTAGGTAACTTATCACCAGTTACTTCAAGTGAAAAAGCGTATCTGGTAAGATACGCTTTTTTTACATGAGCAGGGTTAATTTGTACCTGATCAGAATAGAGATAGATAAATGCTTGAGAAAATCAGAGAAGGTTCGCAGGGACCTGCAGCCAAAATTATTTTAGGCGCGGTGATTTTATCTTTTGCTTTAGCTGGGATCGGTGGTTATTTAGGACAAACCACAGAGCAACCCGTTGCAGAAGTAAATGGAGTTAAAATTAGCCAAACCGAATTCAGCCGTGCATATCAAAACGAACGTAACCGTTTAGAACAACAATTTGGTGAATACTTCGCACAGATCGCTGCTGATCCAAATTACATGGCACAAATTCGCCAAGGTGTAATCGACCGTTTAGTACAACAAGAATTGCAAACTCAACTAGCGGCAGAATTAGGTCTTCGTGTAAGTGATGAAAGTGTTCGTAAAGCAATTTTAGAAATGCCTTACTTCCAAGTAGGCGGCCAGTTCAGCAACGACCGCTACTTACAAGTTATTCGTCAAATGAATTTCCAACCAGATGCTTTCCGTGAATATTTACGCGAAGACATGACACGTAGCCAATTAGTTGGTGCGGTTGCTGGTACTGATTTCATCTTAGAAAACGAATTAAACAATAGCGTAGCTCTACAACAGCAAACACGTAGCATCGACTATCTGGTTGTGACAAAAGAATCATTACAAGAAGGCATTGCAGTAACAGAGCAAGAAATTGCTGATTACTATGAATTAAATCAACCGCAATTCTTAGCGCCAGAGCAAGTATCTGTAAGCTATATCGATTTAAATGCTGCCACCTTAACACTTGATTCAAGTGTTTCAGAAGAAGACATCAAAGCTTACTACGACCAAAACAGCGCACAATATGTTGAGCCTGAAAAACGTCGTGTATCACATATCTTAATTGATAACAGTGAAGACGATGATGCCGCAAAAGCGAAAGCTGAAGAGCTACTAGCGCAGCTACAAAACGGCGCTGATTTTGCTGAGCTAGCTGAGACATCTTCTGATGACGTAGTTAGTGCTGAAATGGGCGGTGACCTTGATTGGATTGAACGTGACATGATGGACCCTGCGTTTGAAGATGCAACTTATGCACTTGAAAACAAAGGTGACATTTCTGACGTTGTAGAATCTGAGTTTGGTTATCACATTATCAAGCTTACTGATATTCAAACGCAGCAAGTTAAACCATATGCTGACGTTAAAGATGAGCTTCGTGCTGAACTTGAGCGTACTAAGAAAATTAATGCGTTCTATGAAAAGCAAACTCAAATGGGTGAGCTAGCGTTCGAGATTTCAGATACCTTAATTGATGCAGCAGAAGCTGCAGGCGTTGAAGTACAGAAAACAGAACTAGTAACTCGTAATGCGTTACCTGAGCCGCTTAACAACCCACAAGTTGTGGCTGCTATTTTCTCACCTGAAGTGCTAGAAGATCGCATGAACTCAGAAGTAATTGAAGTAGGTGATGAGCATGCTGTTGTTGTTCGTGTAAATGATCACAAAGCAGCGACAACAAAAGCTCTAGCAGATGTTTCTGAGCAAATTAAATCGACTTTGGTTGCACAAAAAGCATCTGAGCTTGCTAAAGAAAAAGCGCGCACACTTTACGCTGATATTGAAGCAGGTAAGAGCTTAAACGAGGTTGCACAAGCTGAAGGCTTAACAGTACGCCAAGAAGCTGCACTGGGTCGTCAAGCTTACACTGTGTCACCAGCGATTGTTCAACAAGCTTTCAAAATGGCTCACCCACAAGGTGCACCAGAGGTTGAAGTTGTTGACCTAAACAATGGCGATGCGGCAATTGTTGCGCTAAAAGCAGTTAATCCAGCAGCTGACGTTGAAATTAACGAGCAACAAAAGCAAAACATCACGATGGCTCAAGTGAATAAAAACTACATGGTATTTATTGCAGCACTAAAAGCACAAGCTGAAGTGCAAGTACCACAAGCGACTCAAGCTGCTGAATAGTTAGCAAAATGAGTTAAATAAAAGGCGCCTACTGGCGCCTTTTTTGTTACCTTTGTAGGTAATTCCAACTCGTGAATTGGTATCAAAAGGAGCATTTATGGAGTACAGTCAAATAGAGCAGCTACCAAGCGCTGAAGAATACTGTGATATGCGCCTTAAAGCTGGCTTATCAGCACGTTCATTAGCGGCTGCAAAGGCGGGATTGCCAAACTCTCTTTATGCTATTTGTATTCGTAAAAACGATGAGTTGATTGGCATGGGCCGTGTAATTGGTGATGGTGGCTGTAATTTTGAAGTGGTTGATATTGCAGTCGCACCAGAATATCAAGGCCAAGGGTTAGGACGTGTCATTATGGAACATATTGACCGTTACATTGAATCTGCCGCCTTTGAAGGTAGTTATGTCACTATGGTGGCTGACAAACCAGGCTTTTATGAAAAGCTTGGCTACAAGTTTGTCGCACCACAAAGCCAAGGGATGTATAAAAAGTTTTGAGTATCATAGACAAAAAAAGCGCAGATCATTATACATGGGGTAACAATTGCGACGGTTGGCATTTGGTAAAGTCTAATGCGCTGAGTGTTATTCAAGAGCATGTCCCAGTAGGTGAGGCTGAAGTAAAACACTATCATAAGCATGCCGAACAATTTTTCTTCGTACTTAGTGGCTGTGCCAACATTGAACTTGATGGCCAAATACACAAACTCACTGCGCAACAAGGTTTGCATGTAAGTGCTGGACAAGTTCATCAGCTAAGTAATCAAGGTACTGAACCACTGCATTTTATCGTTACATCTACACCACCAAGTCATGGTGACAGAGAAGAAGTGTAAAAGCTGTAAGGTAAAAGAGTAGAGTTAATAGAGATATCAACATGCTCGCGTAGGAGGCGTTTTTAACGCCGAATCAAACTGACAGCTCACTGTCAGCAATTCAACAATTTCTGCGTTACGCTTGATTGCGGGTTTTGAAAAATCGCTTCGGTTTGGCCGTATTCAACAATCTCACCGTGATCAAGTACTACGAGTTGGTCGCTTATGTGGCGCACCAGACTTAGATGATGAGTAATTAGCACATAGCTAAGCCCGGTATCTTTTTGTAGACGCAGTAATAAGTTTACCGTTTGTGCGCGCACAGATGGGTCTAGAGACGATAATGCTTCATCGAGCACTACCACTTTAGGATCTAAAATTAAAGCTCTTGCAAGCGCTATACGTTGCAATTGGCCACTACTAAACATATGCGGGTAATAGTATTGATGATCTAATAGCAATCCAACTTTTGCGAGGGTTTGCTTTATTTTATCTTCACGCTCTTCTTTGTTTAAGTCAGTGTTGTACTGTAAGCAGTCGTTAAGCATGTCACCAATGGTTAAACCCGGATTCAACGACGCCTCAGAATCTTGGAATATCATACGGATGTGGCGACAGTCATTATCACGTAAGCCATCATTTTCGATGATATTACCATCGAGTAGAATTTGTCCTTTATCGGCGTTATCGGCTCCTGAGAGCAATTTAGCTAAGGTACTTTTACCTGAGCCTGTTTCCCCGATAATCGCAATGGTTTCGCCTTGACCTAAACAAAACGAAATATCTTTTAAAACAGAGAAGCGCTTACGTGAAAATAAGCCAGCACGTAGGTTGAAACTCTTTGATAACGCTTGAACTTTTAGCAGTGGTTGCATTATTTCATCGCCTTAATCAATGGGAAATGACAGGCATAACTATGGCTATGATGCTTGGTTAACTTAGGTGTAACCACACATTCTTTTTGCGCTTGCGGGCATCGTGGGCCTAATCGGCAACCTATTGGCAAATGCTGTAAGGTTGGAATGGTGCCTTTTAATGCATAAAACGGTTCTTTGTGTGCTAGACCTTGCTCATAGTCAGGCAAACTTTTCAAAAGTGCTTGAGTATATGGATGGTATGGCTGACTAAAGATGCGATTAGTTGGACCTGCTTCAACCATTTGTCCGCAATAAAGTACATGCATGCCATGAGACCAGTCGATGATTTCTTCAAGCTCGTGAGAGATCATTAAAATTGACATATTCTTTAGCTGATTCAAGCTTTTTAATAGCCTAAATACTTGTGCGCGAGTGGTACTTTCAAGTGCAGTTGTTGGCTCATCGGCAATTAATAGCTTAGGAGTACGGGCAATTGCCATCGCAATCATCACTTTTTGACATATACCTTCAGAGAGTTCATGGGGGTAGCTGTCGAGCACTTTTTTATGATCTTTAATACCCACTTTATGAATTAACGCTTTTACTCTATCTTTACGCTGTTTATTACGCTTTAAGAAAAAGCCGCTGATGGCCTCAGCGGGTAGGGTTTCGGCAATTTGATCAAATATTTTTGCAGTAGGGTCTAGGCAGCGGCTTGGGTCTTGGTAGATCATAGCAATGTCTTGGCCCACCAGTTTACGGCGCTGCTCGTTAGATAAGCGCATCAAATCAACACCACGCCAGTGCATGCGATCTGCGGTGATATGCCAGCGTTTGTTCAAAACCCCAACAATGGCTTTTGCAATTAAGCTTTTACCAGAGCCAGACTCGCCAACCAAAGCATGCACTTCACCTTCTTTTAAGGTCATGCTGACCCTATCAACCGCACGAATTACGGTTTCTGAGGTGCGCAACTCTATCGTGAGATTGCGAATATCGAGTAATTGCATATTAGTCGGCCTTACGTTCTTTAAGCACTTGGCGTAAACCGTCACCTACTAAATTGGTAGACAGTACTGCTAAAAATAATAATACGCCCGGTAAGCCAACAGTCCAAGGGGCAAGGTAAATTAAACCGAGATTTTCAGCCAAAATAGCGCCCCATTCTGTGGTTGGGGGCTGGGCGCCAAGTTTTAAAAAGCCAAGTGCCGAGATATCCAAAATAGCGGTAGAAAGCGCCATGGTAAAAATAACCACAATATGCTCGTAAATATTTGGAAAGATACCACGGGCGAGAATATGCCAGTTGGATGCGCCATCAAGTTTGAATGCTGTGATGTAATCCTTGTTAAGCTCTTCAACAATTAAGTTACGTACCGAGTGAATAAACTGTGGCAATAAAGCTAAAATAATCGCCCATACTGTATTCATTAAGCCCGGGCCAAGAATCGCGATAATAATAATTGCCAGTAACAGCGATGGAATAGATAACGTAATATCGAGTAAGTGATTTAAAAAGCTTGAGCGAATACCGTGGCTAATACCAGCAAAAGTACCCACTAATACCCCAATCACGGTGGTTATTAAAGCTGCCACGACCGACAAACCAAAAGTATAAGTTGCACCATTCATTAAACGCGATAACACATCACGACCTAAATCGTCGGTGCCTAATAAAAAGCGCACATCACCAGCGTCATGCCAAGATGGCGGTAACAATAAAGCATCGCTGTGTTGTTGATTTACACCATAGGGTGCAAGCAGTGGTGCAGATACTGCCAGTAATACTAAAGCGATAAACAACCATAAGCCAACAAGGGCTGGGTGATTAGTCTTAAACTTTTTCCAAAATCGCGCTAGTGGCGATTTATTCGACTCTTCAGAGAATAAATTAAACTTTGCCATGAGCTTGGTTCCGCGATAGTGGGTCGAATAAGGTGTAAGTGAGCTCAGCAATAATTGTAGCTAAAATGACAAACATAGATACAGCGAGTAAGCCGCCTTGAATAGCTGGGTAGTCGCGTTGATAAATACTATCGATAAGCCAACGACCAATGCCTGGCCACGAGAAAATAACCTCGGTGATCATCGCAAGGGTGATCAAGGTACTAAACTGTAAACCGATTTGTTTAATAACCGGTAGCAGCGCATTACGTAGTGCGTGATGAATAATCAGCTGTGCACGGTTTAAGCCCTTTGCCCGCGCCGTTTTAATATAGCTTTGATCGAGTACTTTCAACATTGAGTCTCGGGTAAAGCGCACTAGAACAGTGGTTGGATACATAGCAAGCACTATAGTTGGCAGGGTTAAATGGTGTAAAGCATCTAAAAACGCCATACCATCATATGGAAAGTTACCTAGCATGATATCAATTAAAATAAAGCCAGTAACAGGCTCAATCTCGTAAAGTAGGCCCATACGACCCGACATAGGAAACCAGCCTAGTTGCAGTGAAAAAACCATAATTAACAAAAGAGCTAGCCAAAAAACCGGCATTGAGTAGCCGATAAGTGTGCCTGAGTTAATAAATTTGTCTGGCCAACGTTTGTAGTAAGCTGAAGCTAAGATACCCCCTGGTACGCCAACAGCAACTGAGACAAACAATGCATAAAGGCTTAATTCGAGCGTTGCAGGAAACAAGTCTTTAATATGCTGAAATACACTCTCGCCAGATGCAAAAGAGACCCCCCAATCACCCTGAATAATGCGCTCTAAAAAGGCAAAATATTGCACTATATAGTTTTCGGTAAAATGAAATCTTTCTTCAAGTGCACTGGTTTGCGAGAAGGTACTATTGGTAATACCGCTTAAGTTAGTAAGCGCATCACCAGGAAACAAAAAGCTTAATGAGAATGTAAAGATGCTCAGAGTTAACATCATAAACATTAAGAGCGCCAGGCGGCGAAGAATATAATCTAGGATCATTATTCTTTCCTCGCGTTAGCTAATGAAATACCACCGAAAGGGCTCAAACTGATGCCTTTTACATCACTACTTGCTGCCTGAAAGCGCATGCCATGGGCAATAGGTAAGATAGGGAGCTCTTGTACTATAATCCGCTGTGCCTGATTGTAATATTCTTTACGTTTTTCAAGATCGGTTGTGTCGAGAGCTTGTGTGAGTAACAAATCAAATTCAGGGTTACACCAATTAGACGGATTTTTACCACTAAAGGTAGCTGTACAGCTTAATAATGGACTCATAAAGTTATCAGGATCCGGCGTATCGGCAGCCCAACCTAACAATACGCTATCGTGGCGATGCTCGCCAACCCGTTGTAAAAAGGTATTCCACTCGTATTCGACGATATTAACGTTCACACCAATTTTGCGTAAATCGCTTTGCATCAGCTCAGCCATTTTTCGGGCATTAGGGTTATAAATACGACTTACGGGCATGGCCCAAATGTTCATATCAAAGCCATTTTTGTAGCCAGCTTCAGCGAGCAATGTTTTGGCAAGGGCAGGGTTAAATTCAGGCATAGCCTTTTGTGCTTCAAAAGCCCAAGAAGCTGGAGGAAGTAAAGACTGAGCCTTAATACCGTTACCGTAATATACCGCTTGCATGATTTTATCGATATCAATGGCGCTTGCGAGTGCTTGGCGTACACGTACATCATCAAAAGGCGGGCGCTCAGTGTTAAAGGCCCAATAACCAATGTTTAAGTTTTGTTCTTTTTGAACTTTAATGTCTTCACGTTGCGATAAAATACTAAGCTGCGCACTGCTTGGGTGCGCAGTAACATCACACTCTTTAGTGAGCATCTTGGCAACCCGGGTTGTCCCGTTTGGCGTAATGTCATACACCAGTTGCTCAAGTACTACAGGGTGTTTCCAGTAGTCAGGGTTACGGTAATAGCGAATTAAACGATCGCGACGATACTCTTTATATACATAAGGGCCAGTACCCACAGGGTATTGGTCAAATAAGTTTTCTTGATTTCGCGCTTTAAGTTGCATGGCGTATTCTTCAGATAACACCACAGCAAAGTCTGTTGCAAGGTTTGCTAAAAAGCTGCTTTCAGCATTATAAAGCTCAAACCGTACTTGGTAATCAGAAACACGAACAATGCGACGAATGAGCTGATCAATACCAACACTTTGAAAATATGGGTAACTGGCTTCGCCAACAAAGTGATAGGGGTTGTAGACGTCGAATAAGCGGCTAAAGGTAAAAATTACATCATCTGCGTTAAAATCACGACTTGGGGTGAAGTATTTAGTGGTATGAAATTTAACTCCTTTACGTAGGGTAAAGGTGATTGCTTTGCCGTCTGGGCTAATTTTCCAATCGGTTGCTAATTCTGCCTGAAATTCAGCAGACACCGGATCAATACTCAGTAGTCGGTCATAAAGCTGGTTAGCGATAATATCGATAGTTGAACCAGTCGTCGTCACTTGAGGATTAAACGACACAGGGTTTGCTTCAGCGCAATAGACCAAGCCCTGGTTTTTTTGTTCTGTGGTTTTTTCTTCGCTATCTAGGCAGCCTACTAAGCACACCAAAGACAAAGCAAGTAACGGTTTAAACACCTGATTAGCCTCTAACTATTGCTGCTGATCTAATAAATTGTATTTTTTCAAATAGCCACGTAATTGATGATACGTTAATTCTAAGTGTTCTGCAGTTTTCTTTTGGTTAAATTGACTATGTTCAAGCGCTTTTTTAATCACATCAATTTCAAAGTCATTAGACAGTTGCTTTAAATTGCAAGGAAATTGAATTTCAGGCTTACTCAGTGTCACCGCTTCTTGATTTTGTGTTGTTGTAATAGGCGCAGCTTCTACACTTGCAACTGGGACACTGCTCACTGCCGCTTTAACGCGCTGTTTAGGTCTATACTTACTCGCAAACGGGTCTAAAACAATCTGGTGAACGGGAATATGTTCGTTACCATGGCGATATAAACTACGTTCAACCACATTTTTTAATTCACGGATATTACCAGGCCATTCATAAGACTGAAGGGTTTCGATGGCGCTCCGAGTAAAGCCACTAAATAACTCCCATTCAAGATCACGGGCCATATTGATAGCAAATTGTTCTGCAAGTAGCATGATATCCTCTTGGCGTTCGCGCAGTGGAGGCAGAGTAATAACATCAAAGGCGAGACGGTCGAGTAAGTCGCTTCTAAATTCGCCTTGCTCAGCAAGCGTCGGTAAATCTTCATTGGTTGCACAAACGAGGCGGGTATCGACTTTAACGGTTTGCTTACCACCGACACGTTCAAATTCGCCGTATTCAATAACGCGTAGTAGCTTTTCTTGCACCATAGCTGAGGTATTGGCTAATTCGTCAAGGAATAGAGTACCGCCGTTAGCACGCTCAAAGCGGCCTTCATGGCGTTTGCTAGCACCAGTGAACGCGCCACTTTCATGGCCAAATAATTCACTTTCAAGTAGATTTTCATTAAGCGCTGCGCAGTTAAGCTTTATATAGTTTTGTTCCCAACGCTTAGATAAAAAGTGCAAACGCGCAGCAATGAGCTCTTTACCCGTACCGCGCTCACCAATAATCAGTACAGGTTTTTCCAAACTTGCTAGTTGTGACACTTGATCAAGTACACTTAAGAAACTGTCAGATTGGCCGAGTAAATTATCCTGTTGGCGAAATTGGCTCATATTCCCTAACTCTTAGTCATTTTTACTAAGATCTAGTGTATTTCATTATCTTCGAGAACTAAAGAAATTTATAAATTTAGTTTAACTGTTTGAATATATTAGGTTATTCTAGCTTTATAAAAGTTGGCAAGCATATTGATACTAGATATACCAACTGATTAAGTTAAAACACCAAAGAGGTAAATGTTATGGGAATTTTTTCACGTTTTGCAGACATCGTTAATTCTAATATCAATGCCATCTTAGATAAAGCAGAAGATCCAGAAAAAATGGTTCGCCTGATCATCCAAGAGATGGAAGATACATTAGTAGAAGTTCGCTCTACATCAGCAAAAACACTTGCTGAGAAAAAAGAGCTAGTACGTCGCGTTGAAACTTTGAAAGTTCAAGTTGCAGACTGGCAAGAAAAAGCTGAATTAGCACTAAGTAAAGACCGTGATGATTTAGCACGCGCAGCACTGATTGAAAAGCAAAAGTCAGCAGACGCAGTAGCTGCAGTTGAAACTGAGCTTGAACATGTAGAATCTCATATCGAGAAGCTACAGCAAGAAGTAAGCACGCTACAAGAGAAGCTAGCTGATGCAAAAGCGCGTCAAAAAGCAATCATCTTACGTCAGCGTTCTGCTGAATCGCGTCTTGAAGTTAAAAAAGCACTCGACAGTTCTAAAGTTGAAGACGCTTTAAACCGCTTCGAACGTTACGAAACTAAGATCGATGGTCTAGAATCACAAATAGAGTCTTATGATCTTGGTAAAAAATCATTAGCTGACGAAATTGCTGGTCTTCAGCAAGACGAAAAGATTGATGATGAGCTAGCTGAGCTTAAGAAAAAACTAGCAGATAAAAAATAATAAATGGGGGCGTGTCCCCCAATGCTTAAACACATAACGGATTGACAGGAGAGTACCATGTTCGACGCAGAAGTTTTGATGGCACCCATTATTGTTTTTATGGTGGTTGTTGCCCCACTTTGGCTAATTTTACATTACCGTAGTAAAAAGCAAGTGAGCCAAGGTTTAAGTGAACACGAACATCGCCAGCTGTTAGAGCTTGCACAAAAAGCAGATAAAATGGCAGAACGTGTTGAAACATTAGAAGCCTTACTAGATCAAGAGGCTCCGCAGTGGAGACGTAAAGTATGAGTACCAAACGCGAATTATTTAGAGACGCAGAGCGCGGTAAAATAGCTGGCGTGTGCGCAGGTATCAGCGACTACTTTAACATGGAGCTTTGGCTGGTACGTATTTTAGTCGTGACAGCAGTGCTATTATCAGGTGGTCCATTTATTGTTGTTGCTTACATTGCTGCTTGGTTTATTTTAGATAAAAAACCAGTAGAAAAAACAGAGAAAAGCACAGACAGCATCCATCAAGACCCGCTTGAAGTAAAGTTTAAAGTATGGCAAAAAGGGGAACCACCTCGCCGTGCATTGCAAGACTTAAAAGATCGTCTTGCTCGAGTTGATGGCCGTTTACAAGAGATGGAACGCTATGTCACATCAACAGAATTTACGGTTAGCCGTGAAATCAACAAACTTTAAAGGACATATACGCACCTTGTTTGCATCCTGATACCAAGCGCAAATAAGGTGCTAGACACTTTATGAGCCAATCATTTGCAAAAAACACCTTTAATTCGTTAAAAAATAAAGCGGAAAAAGCCCTTCATCGTAGTTTAGATCAACACGTGAAGTTAGCCGTCACAGGGTTAAGTGGCAGCGGTAAAACCGCGTTTATTACCGCCTTGGTTAAACACTTAACCAGCCAAGCTGACGATAAAAACTTACCTTTTTTTGATGTGATGCGTGAAAAACGCCATATCGCTACAAAAATAGTGCCGCAGCAAGCACTGACAATTCCTACATTTGAATATACCAATGCATTATCAGCGTTATTACCTGCTGAAGGTGAGCCTGCATGGCCTGCATCCACTGAGCGTATAAATACTTTACGTTTGGCAATTAAATACCAAAGTAACTCGGGGCTGCGTGGTCACTTTGCTCCGCAATCAACACTTTATTTAGATATTATTGATTATCCAGGTGAGTGGTTACTTGATTTGCCAATGCTAGAGCAATCCTTTGCTGATTGGTGTGAATTACAATATTCACTGTTGCAGCAAACAGCGCGTAACGAAAAGGCTAAGCCATTTTTAGCAGCCCTCGCTGAACTTGATTTATCAGCCAGTGTTGATGAGAGCAAGCTTGCTGATGTCGCTGCGCTTTACCAGCAGTTATTGGTTAGCCTTAAACAAGATACCAAACTTGCTATGCTACAACCTGGGCGCATGCTAATGCCCGGTGAGCTAAAAGGAGCACCGTTACTGCAGTTCTTCCCGGTTGCGAGTGTGCCTGACGATATAACCGAGGGGTCAAATTTAGCGCATCTTAAAAAGCGCTATAAAGCCTATGTAAAAGAGGTTGTAAAACCTTTTTACGAGCAGCATTTTCGTCATTTTGACCGACAAATTGTGCTGGTGGATGTGCTCAGTGCCTTAAATGAAGGTAGCGAAACGCTGCATGAGCAAAGCCGTGTTATTAACCAATTACTGGCGCACTTTAATTATGGTGAAGCAAGCTTCTTTAAACGTTTGTTTAAACCAAACATCGACAAGCTACTGTTTGCGGCCAATAAGTCAGATCATATTAGTGCTCAGTATCACAAAGATTTAGCACTGTTGCTTGATTCAATCGTGCATGACCAAACGAATCACTTAAAGTTCGAAGGTGTGCAAATCGAAACCATGGCAATGTCATCTATCTGCGCAACAGAGCCGCGCCAAGTGGCTGAAAAAGGCCAGCAGTTAGCTTGTATTTATGGCAAGCCTTTAGGCGAGCAAGAATGGCTAACATATTTACCGCCGCAGCCACCGTCACGCCTTCTCAACAAACAAGAGTGGCCAAAACAGGGCTTTGAGTTCTTATCGTTTTCGCCACTGCCATGTCCTGATAAACGGTTAAAGCATATTCGTTTAGATCATGTCATGCAGTACCTGATAGGAGATAAACTAACATGAGTGAGCAACCTAAGGAGATGAATTTTCAGGCTGGTCGTCGTATTTCAAGCTCAGCAAGCAATGAGGCTCCTACAAAGGAGTTAACCGTTGCAAAAGTCATAGAAAACGCAGAATTTATCGACACAGAGGACGAACTGCAAGATAGCATCGAACTTGAGCCTGTGTATAAAAAGTCAAAGTGGCAAACCTTAAAAGGGGTGTTTGTTGTTAGCTTTTTAGCTTTAGTGTTACTTGAGTTTGCAATGTCATTATTTGTGACGTTCCAACAATCGATTATTTTAGGTTCCGTCTATTTAACAGCTGTTCTCAGTGGTGTGCTACTGATTGCCCGTGTTATTTGGCGCGAGTACCGCATGTTGAGAAGTTTAAAGCGCAACCAATTGCATCGAACCGAGGCTGACCGCTTACTTAACAGTGAGCAAGTAGGTGAAGCACTACCATGGCTTGAAAAGCTTAATAAACATCAGGAACTGACTGGGTTTGAAGAGTTTAAGCAGCAAATAGCAAGTCATCATACAGATAAAGAAATCATGACATTATACGCTGATAGTTTATTGGTGAGCCAAGATCAACAAGCGAAAAAACTGATTAACCGTTTTGCTACTGAGTCCGGTTTATTGGTTGCGCTAAGCCCGCTGGCTTTAGTCGATATGATGGCAGTTTTATGGCGAGGCACTAAGTTAATTGAACAAATTGGCCGGATCTACGGTATTGGTTTTGGTTACGCAAGCCGTATTAAGTTGTATCGTTTATTAGTGAAACAAGTGCTGTTTGTCGGCAGTGCAGAATTGGTTTCAGATTTAGCGGCAACGGCACTGAGCGCTGAATTATTGGGAAAATTGTCGGGGCGTGCAGCACAAGGGCTAAGTGCAGGTATTTTTACCGCGCGTATAGGTTATAAAGCAATGGAGCTTAGCCGCCCGTTACCTCGCTTAGAGCATAAGCGTAGCTTGCTAAAAGAAACTGCCAATAGTATTGCCCGTAAAATTGCCTCACGCACGAGCGATAAAGAGACCGAAAATACAAAATGACAACTTTTGTGTACAGTTAATAAAAACTGCTGAGTGATATTTAGCCATCTGAGCATCCGGCATGCTTGTGCATCTTGGGTATCTACGTTTTATTTATGAGTATGAAGTACTGATAATAAAAACGAGAACACACAATGACTAAGCATCACTTACATACACAATGTATTCATGGTCCAGAAAAACCAAATGACCCACATGGCGCACTGAGTGCGCCACTTTACCAAACCTCTACCTTCTCTTTTGCTAATGCCGCCCAAGGTGCAGCCCGATTTGCTGGTGAAGAGCAGGGCTTTATTTATACCCGTTTAGGTAATCCGACAACCCAAGAGCTAGAACAGAAAGTGGCTCAGTTAGAAAACTGTGAAGCGGCTGCTGCAACGGCTACAGGTATGGGAGCAGTGTCTGCGTCTGTACTTAGCTTTTTACAACAAGGTGACCACTTAGTGGCATCAAGCGCGTTATACGGCTGTACCTTTGCATTTTTTGCTCACATGCTGCCGCGCTTTGGTATTGAAGTCACTTTTGTTGATATGACCAACGAAGCTGAACTTCGCGGGGCGGTAAAAGCAAACTCAAAAATGATTTTTGCAGAAACACCAATTAATCCGACCATGGCGGTGCTTGATCTAAGTTTAATTGCCGATGTTGCCAAGCAGCATCAACTGATAAGCGTTATCGACAATACATTCCTAACTCCATTGCTACAGCAACCGACCTCGTTTGGCATTGATATTGTGGTACATAGCGCAACTAAATACCTAAATGGCCACGGTGATGTGGTGGCAGGGCTAGTTTGCGGTACAGAAGAGCATATCAATTTGATAAAAATGACGGTGCTAAAAGATATTGGTGCAACGATTAGCCCGCATGATGCATGGTTAATTAATCGTGGTTTAAAAACCCTAGCTGTGCGCATGGAGCGCCACTGCGCGAGTGCTCAAGTTGTGGCTGAATATTTAGAGCAACACCCGCTAGTAAGCCAAGTTTATTACCCGGGGCTTAAATCACACCCGGGTCACAAATTTATTGGCTCACAGATGAAAGCTGCTGGAGGTGTTATAGCCTTTGAAATTAAGGGCAGCCTCGAAGATGGCGAAACATTTATAAATAACACCCAGCTTTGCACGCTTGCGGTTAGTTTAGGGGATGCTGAAACCCTTATTCAACACCCGGCATCGATGACACATTCGCCTTATACACCTGAAGAAAGAGCGGCTGCTGGGATTAGTGATGGCCTAATTCGATTATCTGTTGGTCTAGAAGATGTTAACGATATTATTAACGATCTTAAAACTGCATTTACATTCATCGGATAGGTTGTAATTATAAGTTTACGAAAATACCTTCTTTAATCCCTTTAAATATGGGGTATGTAAACTTTTAGATGTTTTGCTGTAATTTAATGTTTACGTTAAGGCTGTTTCTGCAAACCTTAGAAACAGCCTTAACTATTAAAATTTCGCTTACTTTTACATAGTATCGACTTAACAAGTTAATGAGATTCTGATCAATGCTGATCAAGATTTAACGAAGAAGGTTATTATGGCTAAAGCAAGTAATTACACCTCCAAGCAACCTGATGAAAATGGGGTTATCCATTGGAGCGAAGAAGAAAATAAAATATGGTCAGAGCTAGTTGCTCGCCAACTAGCTTGCATAGAAGGTAAAGCCTGTGATGAATATTTAGCAGGTCTTAAGAAAATTAATTTACCAACAGATCGTATTCCACAACTTAGTGAACTCAACGAAGTGCTACTCGAAACAACGGGCTGGCAAGTTGCGCCTGTTCCGGCACTGATCGATTTTGATGAGTTCTTTCGATTATTAGCAAACAAGCAGTTCCCAGTAGCGACTTTTATTCGCAGCCGTGAAGAGTTTGACTACTTACAAGAGCCAGATATCTTCCACGAGATTTTTGGTCATTGTGCCATGCTTACCAACCCAGCATTTGCTGAGTTTACGCACAAATATGGTCAGTTAGGTTATGCCGCTGAAAAGAAAGATCGTGTTTATTTAGCACGCCTTTACTGGTTTACTGTTGAGTTTGGTTTGATGCAAACCGAACAAGGTCTGCGTATTTATGGTGGTGGTATTTTATCAAGTCCAGGTGAAACACAATATGTGTACTCAGATAAGCCAGAAATCAATGCGATGAACGTGCTTGATGTATTACGTACACCTTATCGTATTGATATTATGCAGCCTGTGTACTACACCATTAACTCAATCAATGATTTATTTGATATTTCACAAATGGATATCATGTCGCTGGTGAGTAAAGCAAAAGAATTAGGGCTACATGAGCCAAAGTTTCCTCCTAAAGAAAAATTAGCAAGTTAAGGATTTATAATGTCTTCATTAAGCACACAAAAGTGTGAAGCGTGTCGTGCGGATGCGCCTAAAGTATCTGATGCTGAATTAGCAGAATTGATCAAAATGATCCCAGACTGGGTTCCAGAAGTGCGCGACGGCATTATGCAATTAGAGCGTGTTTACAAGTTTAAAAACTTCAAGCAAGCACTTGAGTTCACTAATAAAGTGGGCGATATGGCTGAAGAAGAAGGCCACCACCCAGGTCTGTTAACCGAGTGGGGTAAAGTAACCGTTACTTGGTGGAGCCACTCTATCAAAGGGTTACACAAAAATGATTTTATCTGTGCTGCTAAAACAGACGATGTATTCGCTGCACTGTAAATTTTAAGTTCTGCCCAGAACGATAAAAGGCGTAACCTCAGGTTGCGCCTTTTTGCTTTTTTAGAGCCCAAGAATTAACATTAGGCTCTTATCTTTGCGAGAACACTAGAAAAGTAAATAATGAAAAACAAAGCGCTTATTCTGCCATTCCTACTCATTTTACTGCCCTTAATTGATAGCTTGTTTATCCCGCAAACATTTGGCATGCAATGGCATAGCCCTAAGCTGATGTATCAAATAGGCGTAGCGCTGATGATTGTAAAGCTCACTATGGTTGCCATCGGGCTTTGGTTATTACTCAAAGCAAAGCGCCTTTATATGGAAGCCAGTAAATCGACCCGTATGCTTAAATTTTCAGTATTTTTACTCGGCGGCTTACAAGTTGTGATAATGACTGCAATATGCTTTTGGTATTTAGTAGCGGGCACGCAAGCGAAACACTTTATGCTGCAAGATAACATTGCTGTATTTACCGCTGATTATGGCGTATTTGCCCCGGTACATCATGAGTTTTCATTTATATGCTTTGATGCCAATGGTTTTTACCATATGCAACCAATTGCCCAGCTACCTTGGCTTGGAACCTTTACTTTTACTAGCCAAGATTCACGTTTGATCATTCAACATAAAAACCAAAGCGGCGCGAATACTCAAGAAATTTCATTAAAAGGGTATGGCTGTTTGCAATAAAGCGGGAAGGTGTTTGGCGTTATGAGCTGTATTTTTTTTCAAAGAAAACAGTATTGGGATTTATATTGTCGAAACTGCCAGCTCTGAAAATATCCTCTAAAGCTGGCAGTCTATTTCTTACATGGCTTACTTGCTATTGCTTTACCTGAACTTCGACTTCTTGCCCGGTTTGTAGTTGCTCGGCGCCGCGCACTGCAACTTTATCGCCCGCATTTAAAGCGATGTTAGAAGTCGGGGTGACTTCAACAAGTTTATCTTTACCATTACCTACTTTTACGGGAACTTGCAGGGCTTTGTTGTCGTTGTCGATTTTGACGATATGGGTGCCTTTTTTGCGTAAGATAAGCGCATCGCGATTCACCAGTAGTACATCCCCTTTGCTTTTTAGTGGCACGGCTACATCAACCAGTTGGCCTATTGCCCATGTTTGCTCGGCGTCTCTTGGTAGTAGGGCGCGTACTTCTACAGTTTGTGAACGCGGATCGGTTGATGGGATCACCGCTGTTACGGTAGCTGTTGTCATATCAGGGGCTGATAAGTCGCCGGCTTGAATTGGTAACTCTATGCCTTTGTGTAAAAACTTTAAGTATTTAACAGGCACGTACAAACGCACTTCTAAGTTATTAATATCGAGAAGGGTGACCAGTTCATCAGCACGATTTATTTCGCGGCCAGCGCGTTTAAAACGCTCGCTGATCACGCCATCAAATGGGGCGCGAACGGTTGCACGGGAAAGCTGATCGTCTATCACTTTTAATTCAACCTTAGCCAGTGCGATATCAGATAACGCAAGGTCATGCTTATTTTGCATATCATCAACTTGGCTTGCTGCTGCACTGCTGGCTTTGGCGAGTTTTTGTAAACGAGCTAGCTCTTGTTGATATAAGCGTAAGTTTATTTTGGCGCGATTGAGCATTTCTTGCTGACGTGCTTTTTCAAGCTCAAGCGGTAAGGTATCCATACGTACGAGGGTGTCGCCACTTTTAACCAGAGTACCTGGCTCAACAACATATAATAAACGGCCGCTAACGCCTGCTGTTAGGGTTACATCATCTTTGCCATACAAAGTGCCACTGACTTCAATTTCGCTTGTCAGTGGAGCTTGTGTGACAGTTTCTACAGTAACCGGCACGACTGCAAAGGCATTAAATGCGATAAGGCTTATTAGCGCACAAAAGCGAGCGGTTAATTTACGAAAAGGTGTGTTCATTGTTTTAATACTCATTGATTCGATACCAAGCTTAAAGGCGTTTTTTCTGGTTGCTGTTTGTTATTAACGGGCGGCAGTTGTCTGCCAAGTTGCAATAAACTTGGCATTAATATCAAGGTGAATAGGGCACTAATGGCCATGCCACCGACAATCACAGTGGCAAGGCCACGGTAAATTTCTGATCCTACCCCCGGCATTAGCATCAGTGGCAGCATGCCAAATAAGCTGGTTAAGGTACTTAAGTAAACGGGTCGTGCGCGCAGTAGCACAGCTTGGCGAACAGCGTCTTCTCGGCTGAGTCCTGCAGCCATCGCGACACGGGTTTGGTCAACCAACAAAATGGCATTATTTACTACCAGACCGAGCAAGATAATAAAGCCAATCATGGTCAGTAAGTCGAGCGATTGGAAGGTAAATAAGTTAAGCACAAATAGAGCCAGTACACCGCCTGCAATTGCCAATGGCATGACCAGTAAAACTAACGCGCTATCTTTGGCTGACTTAAACAATGCGGTCATTAGCAAGAATAAAATAAACAGAGCCAAGATAAAGTTGATTGTCATCTCTTGCATGGCTGAATTCATCTTTTGTGCATTACCTGCCAAAATCGCGCCGGAGCTGTCGGGCAAACTTGCACGTACTTTTGGCATAACTTGCTCAGAAAGAATGGTTTGTGCTTGCTGCAAACTCATATCTGCTGGTGGTGTGACAACAATACTCACGGTACGGCGGCCATTAACACGTCTAAGTTGGGTTGGTCCCACGGTGCGTTCAATATTGGCAAGCTCGCCTAAGGTTTGAATACCTGAACGCGGGGTCACAATAGGAAGTGCTTTAAGCTCCTCAGGTGTTTGCCACGGAATACCGCGCAAAATTACATTCATGCGTTCGTTGCCATCAAAGTATTCATTAACAAATAACCCACCTGTGTAGGCTTGCACTGCTTGAGATACATCACGACGAGTTAGCCCAGCTTGGGTTATACGACGGTCATTGGGTGTGAGTCTAAGTTCTGGCTCTGCCATATCGAGTCGTGGTTGTGGCCTGGCTGTGGCGTTCGGCATAGCTTCGGTGACAGCTTGTAGCGCCACATTAGCACCAGCGATTAGCTCGTCCATATTCGGGCCTGTTAAATCTATATTGATATTACGACCATCACCGCCATTGGCCACTTGGATCATCGACCCTCTAAAGAAGAATACTTGGGTGTCGGGTAAATCAATGAAAATTTCTTCTCGGGCTACTTTCATTAATTCTTCAACGCGTTGTGGATCGGCAGAATAAATAAAGCCGCCAGCATTAGAACCAAACGCATAAAAGTTAAAGTCTTTAATACCCGGCTCTTTTTCGCCTGTGTAATAAGGCATTAAGCGCTTTTTGATACGCATCAGTAGCTCTTCTTCCATAAACTGCACATTGCCGCCAGGCGGGGTATTCAAGTTAAAGAAAAAGCCATCGGTTGGTGCACGCGGCATAAAATCAGTTTTCGGGAGCATGGTCATGGTCGCGACGAGTGAGCCACCTAATAACGAAACAATCCATACTATTTGTTTCACGCGGGTATTGGTAAGCGCCATGATGAAGTTAGTTAGCTTGTGCCAATATTCACGATAAGGATCTGCTTTGAGCTCTTTGTCTGGCCAAAAGTGGTTAGCCAACGGAATAAGTGTAATTGCGCAAATCATAGAGGCAATTACAGCAATGGATAAAGTGAGCGCTAAGTCAGAGAATAACTGCCCTTCAATACCTGCCATAAATAAAATAGGCAAGAAAATAGCAACGCTGGTGGTGGTTGAAGCAAATAAAGCGCCTGTTACTTGAGCAGCGCCTTTTAGCGCGGCTTTTTTACTATCAAAGCCTTCGCTTCTGAGTCTTGCGATGTTTTCTTGCACTATGATGGCGGCATCAAGTACTAAGCCTACAGCAAAGGCAAGGCCCGCCAGTGAAATAACATTTAAGCTGCGATCAAAAATATTCAACGTTAAAAACGCAACTAACAAAGAGACAGGAATTGTCGCTGCAATCACAAACGTGGCTTTTAAGCCTCTAAAGAACAGCCACAAGATTAAACACGACAGCAAAACACCTAGGCCTAAGTTACTTTTAACCAACGACAAGGCATTACGAATATGCACAGAGGCATCAAAACTTAATTCAATCGATAAGCCATTTTCGGCCAGCGGCCCTTCGTTGAGCTCTTTAATGGCAAGGTTAATGTCGTCAAGTAGGGCAACGGTATTGGCTTCGTTAGCGCGCGAAATACGAATGTAATACGCAGGTTTACCGTTTCGGCCACTCATTCCTAAACGGTCAGAAAAAGTGCGTTCTACACTTGCTATATCGCCAAGGTAAATGGGTCTGTCGCCTGAATAGCCAACGCGCATTTGTGCCATGCTCGATAAATCATATTGCCCCGTAAAGCGTACTGTATATTGACGACGGCCAACATTAGCTAGGCCACCGGAAGTATCGCGTGAGCTGGCTAATACATTACTGATTTGGTCAAGGCTGACGCCCAGTGCGGCGGCTTTGTGAGGGTCAAAGGTAATACGTAATTCTTTTGGTCGTTCACTGGCTAAATCAACACGGGCAACTCCAGATATACGTGCCAAACGGGGCTCAACAAATTCATCGATTTGTTTTTGGAACTGCGCCATGTCTAAATCAAGGCTGTCGCTATTAAAGTCTTTCGGGGTGACCAGTAACGTTGCTGCGGCTTCACCATTATTACCGCCAGCAAATACCACAGGATCAAATGCATCTAATGGCAGGGGCGGCGCTTGGTTAAGGCTAGTTAACACATCAAGCATTGCCTGCTGCATGTTTTGCCCAACAGCAAAAGTCAACGTGATAGAGCCATTACCACGGTTAATGTAAGTATTAACCTCTAGCGCACCCGGGGTGTTTTTTACTGCGTTCTCGAGCGGCTCAATGATCACCGATTCAATCTCTTCAGGCGCAGCTTGGCGCCAGCCAGAAAAAATAGTGATCTGCGGTTGCTCAATATCTGGTGTGAGCTGAATTGGCAGCTTAAAAATGCTCAACATGCCAAACAACATAATCAACACCAAGATGACAATAACACTCGCAGGGTTTTTCAGCGAACTACGTGTCAGATTCATTGTGTGTGTTCCAAAATCAGTTTGTGTGCATTGTAGTGCGATGTAAAAAAAGTGCCAGTGAGGTAAAGGAAATGTATGTCAGAAGTAACGCTGAATGGCCTTAATTACGCGATAAAATGTGTATTTGAAATAAGATGTAACAATTTAACAAGGGGAGCTTTAAGTTTTAAGCCCTAAGCTTTAACTAAAAAGCCTGAAACTAGTCGGCAGTATCTTCTCGAAGCAGGTTGGTAACGTTTTGCTCAAACACACGTTTTACTTCTGCACTGTAGTTATTGTGGTCATTAATGGTGATAAAGGGATTAGTGAAACTAACATCGCAGAAAGTTGTATAACACTGGATTTTAACAGCAACTCGATCTGGGGTTGCAAGGCTATCTAGGGTTGTTTGTAATGCATCAAAAACATATTCTTTGTGAACGTGTGATGTTAAAGCAACTTCAAGTTTTTTGACCTCAACGCGATGTGAATTTGTATCTGTTACAAACAACTCGTATAGGTAGCTACGTGA
Organism: Pseudoalteromonas shioyasakiensis; assembly: GCA_013391845.1. Classification (NCBI taxonomy): domain Bacteria; kingdom Pseudomonadati; phylum Pseudomonadota; class Gammaproteobacteria; order Alteromonadales; family Pseudoalteromonadaceae; genus Pseudoalteromonas; species Pseudoalteromonas shioyasakiensis. Next base: position 2,982,587 of record CP058414.1, on the reverse strand, counting down.
TACAAACAGCAAGATTGCCACAAGATAGAATAATCCTGTGTAATAAAATAACTCTGTGTGGGTAAAACTCCGAAAAGATTTAAACATTTCCACTATTATTTTGTTTGTTTTTTATACTAAAACATATTTTTGAGCGTATCTCAATAAACTAGCTAAAAATCACTGCATTACAGATAATAAAAAAGCGCGAAACTAGTTAGTATCGCGCTTCTTATCTCTAAAACTTAAAGCTCAGTCTTGTTATTCATCAATCGAGCGAAGTAGGGCATTAATACCTACTTTTTCACGAGTTTGTTGATCAACTTTTTTCACTATGATGGCAGCGTATAGGCTGTGTGAACCATCTTTTGATGGCAAAGAACCTGGAACAACAACCGCACCGGCTGGTACTCGGCCGTAATGGATTTCGCCAGTTTCACGGTCATAGATACGTGTGCTTTGGCTGATGTAAACACCCATTGAGATAACCGCGCCTTCTTCAACTACAACGCCTTCAACAATCTCAGAACGCGCGCCAATAAAGCAGTTGTCTTCGATGATAGTTGGGTTTGCTTGAAGTGGCTCAAGTACGCCACCAATACCTACACCGCCCGATAAGTGAACATTTTTACCAATTTGAGCACATGAGCCAACCGTTGCCCATGTATCAACCATGGTGCCTTCATCAACGTAGGCACCAATATTGACATAAGACGGCATAAGCACCACGTTTTTACCTACAAAACTGCCTTTACGTGCAACAGCATTAGGCACAACACGCATACCGCCTTGTTGAAATTGTTCTGGTGTATAGTCGCTAAATTTAAGTGGTACTTTGTCGTAAAACTGATTAACACCATCGTTCAATGGCTGGTTGTCACGAATACGGAAAGACAGTAGCACTGCTTTTTTCAACCATTGGTGTACAACCCACTCACCGCTGATTTTTTCAGCAACACGAGCAGCGCCGCTATCAAGTAATTCAAGCGCATCGATAATAGCTTGTTTTACTTCACTTGATACCGTACTCGGGCTGATGCTATCGCGGTTGTCCCAGGCGTTTTCGATCATGGTTTTTAAATCTGACATAAGATCCTCTTATTCGGTTTCTGCGTTGAGTTTTTTACGCAATGCTTGATGAATTTTAGCTTGTTCTTCGTCTGTTAATGCTTGGTATTCGTTATTTGATACCACGAAGAAATCTTCTGCACGCTCACCAACAGTGGTGATCCGTGCGGCATGAATATGTAATAAGTGTGCTTGAAAAACTTCAGCTATTTTCGTCAACAGACCCGGAATATCCACCGCTTGAATTTCAATTAAACTGCGATCTTTACGAGCATGTGGTCTAAGCACAATTTTTGGTTTGATATTAAAGTCTTTGAAGCGCTGTGAGCGATTCTTCTTAAAGCGAATTTTCTTTTTCGGGTCGCTAATAGCAAGATCTAATGCACGTTTAATACCTTGTGCTCGATTACTCGCAATAGGGTCACCATTGACCTCTAAAATAACAAAGCTAAATAGCACGTAGCCGTCTTTCGTAGTCAAAACTTGTGCATGTTGAATTTGCGCTTTTTTCGAACCAATTACACTGACTAAACGAGAGAATAAACCGCCTGAGTAAGGGCTGTAGGCAAAGACTTGCGTACCGCCATGCATTGCAGTGTTTGACACTGCAACGCTTGGTTGGCTTAAATCATCACAGCTCAATAAGTGCTCTGTATGCCATGAAATTTGCTGTTCACTAAAGGCTGTAAAGTAGTTAGCTTTAAAGCGGCTCCAGATTAAGTCGATTTGATCTTCGTTACAACCATGATTCAATAAGCGCTGTTTGGCTTGCTGCTTTTTATCACGTATCTGGTCACGTTGGTCCATCGGGTTTTCAAGCCCTAAACGAAGTGCGCGCTGGGTGTGTAAATACAGCTCACGAAGTAGGGTGTTTTTCCAATCGTTCCACAAATTATCATTGGTTGCGCGAATATCAGCTAAAGTTAAGCAATATAAGTAATCAAGCTGGCGCTCATTTTTTACTTTACTCGCAAAGTCTTTGATCACATCTGGGTCATTTATGTCTTTACGTTGAGCTGTTACCGACATTAGTAAGTGATTAGCCACTAACCACGAAATTAGCTTGCCATCTGATGCTGGGAAGCGGTGTAGCTTAGCAAATGCGATTGCATCAACCGAGCCCAGTTCTGAGTGGTCGCCACCACGACCTTTCGCAATATCATGGAAAATACCAGCTAAATAAAGTAACTCAGGCTTATCCATACGAGTGACAATTTCACTGCATAACGGAAATTCGCTGACTTTTGATTTATCAAAATACTTATAAATATTGTTGATCAGTTTATGGGTGTGCTCATCCACTGTGTAGGCATGAAATAAATCAAATTGCATTTGCCCGAAGATATTACGCCACTGCGGTAAGTAGGCGGCAATAATGCCGTGTTTATGCATTAGGGTAAATGCACGACCCATACCGTTAGGATGCTTTATTAGGCGTAAAAATGCCTCACGACAAGCGGCGTAATCTTGTAAATCACCTAGTAAACGACGGCGAACTTGACGCATTGTGCGTATGGTACTTGGGTAAATATGGGTGATCTCTGGGTTATCAGCAATGTGTTCGAACAACACAAATAGCTGATCACGGCGGAAGAATACCGATGGATTTTTAACACGAATTTGATGGCCAATGCGCTCAAAGTTACGGTCAAGTTCAATCACAGGTAACTCACCTGCACCCGGTAAAATGCTTTGCTCAAAGTATGAAAGCAGCATTTGGTTAAGCTCACGTACGCGGCTCATGATCCTAAATAAGCGTTTCATCATGCGCTCGACCGAGGCTTTACCATCACTACCAAAGCCGAGAATTTCTGCGGCATGAGGTTGATGATCGAACAACAAACGGTTTTCAGAGCGACCCGCAGCGATGTGCAGCGCAAAACGAATGTTCCAAAGGTTTTCTAAACATTCAGACAGCTCTTGGTATTCTTCGTGAGTAAGATAGCCGTGATTTATAAGTTCTTGTAATGTTTCGGCTCTAAAGTGCTTTTTAGCAACCCAAATAATGGTCTGTAGGTCGCGCAGGCCACCTGGGTTTTCTTTGATATTGGGTTCAAGGTTATAAGCCGTACCATGGCATTTTTTATGGCGTAAACTTTGCTCTTGAACTTTTGCCAAAAAGAATTCGTCTGAGCGCCAAATAGGCGTATCAAGCAGGTGTTTTTTTAGTTTTTCGAATTCGATATGATTACCGAAGATTAATCGGCTTTCGAGTAAGCTGGTGGCAAATGTCACATCTTCGCGTTTTTGTTCTAATGCTTGCTCTATCGTACGAACACTATGACCAATCTCTAAATTAAGGTCCCATAGCATGGTAACGAACTGACCAATTTTTTCACACACAGCTTCACTTGGTTGCTCGCTAACTAGCAGCATAAAGTCGATATCGGAGTAGGGGTGCAGTTCGCCTCGACCATAACCTCCCACAGCAATGAGGGCTAGGTCACTTTCGTGAGCAAGGTTGTAATCGTGAAACAGTTTAATTAATAAGCGGTCGATAAACTCAGCACGGGCATTAATTAAGTTGCTAACGGGTTGTTTTGAGAATTCGTTCTGTAGCCATTTATAAAAATAACTAGAACAGTCGCGATAATCGCTAAGTTGCTCAGCTTGGCTGAGCAACTTTTTTACTTTATTGGGTAATGCCACAGGGGCTGGCTCCTAGTGTTCGATGATCCTGTCGATAGTATCATCTGATCGGAGCGTTAAAATTTCAACACCATTTTCAGTCACTAACAGTGTATGTTCCCACTGTGCAGACAATGAACGGTCTTTTGTTACTACAGTCCAGTTATCTTTTAGTAGCTTACATTGGCGTTTACCGGCATTAACCATAGGCTCGATTGTTAAACACATGCCTGCTTTTAATACTTCGCCAGTACCTGCTTTGCCATAGTGCATCACTTGCGGCTCTTCGTGGAATTCAGCGCCAATGCCGTGACCACAGTATTCGCGAACGATTGAGTAGTTAAAGCCTTCAGCGTATTTTTGAATTGCAGCACCGATATCACCTAAGCGTACGCCTGGTTTTACCATTTTAATTGCAAGGTATAGGCTTTCTTGGGTAATTTCAGCAAGGCGTTTACCTTGAATATTAGGTGTACCAACGTGGAACATCTTAGATGTATCACCGTGATAGCCATCTTTGATCACAGTCACGTCGATATTTACGCTATCGCCTTCTTTAAGCGGTTTGTCATTTGGAATACCGTGACAAATTACATGGTTCACTGAGGTGCAAATTGATTTTGGGAAACCGTGATAATTAAGCGGTGCTGGAATAGCATCTTGAACATTGACAATATAATCATGACAAATTGTATTTAGTTCATCTGTGGTTACACCTGGCACCACATGCGGTTCTATCATTTCTAGTACCTCGGCGGCTAAGCGCCCGGCAACACGCATTTTTTCGATTTCTTCAGGGGTCTTGATCACAGCACTCATTGAGGCTCCAAAGTTGTTTTTCAGGTCAGTTTTTAGTGCACAAATTTTGCACTAGACGTTGAGTTTTCAATTTTAATATGGTATAAAGCGCGCCGTCTTTTTACAAATAAATTCTTAACTGATTTTTTGTATTTAAGGCAAACACAATTTTATTTTAACACACACACGTATCGTCACATACACTTGGGTGCACTTAAGTTACAAATTAACTGCGGTGTTGGTGCTATGGGATATGTGGAGGCCTAACCCTAAATTATAGAGGATTATACAAATGGCAAACGTTTCAATGCGCGATATGCTTCAAGCTGGTGTTCACTTTGGTCACCAAGCACGTTACTGGAATCCTAAGATGAAGCCTTTCATCTTCGGCGCTCGTAACCGTGTTCATATCATCAACCTAGAGCAAACTGTACCAATGTTCAACGAAGCACTTAAGTTCTTATCGAACGCAGCTTCTAACAAAGGTAAAGTACTTTTCGTTGGTACTAAGCGCGCAGCAAGCGAAGCAGTTAAAGAAGCAGCGATCCAAAGCGAGCAGTTCTACGTGAACCACCGTTGGTTAGGTGGTATGTTGACTAACTGGAAAACAGTTCGTCAATCAATCAAGCGTCTTAAAGATCTTGAAGCGCAAAGCCAAGACGGCACTTTCGAGAAGTTAACTAAGAAAGAAGCGTTAATGCTTACTCGTGAAATGGAAAAGCTTGAAAAGAGCCTTGGTGGTATCAAAGACATGGGCGGTCTTCCTGACGCGCTTTTCGTTATCGATGCAGACCACGAGCACATCGCTATCCGTGAAGCTAACAACCTAGGTATTCCAGTTGTTGCTATCGTTGATACTAACTCTAACCCAGACGGTGTTGATTACATCGTTCCTGGTAACGACGATGCGATCCGTGCTATCCAACTTTACACAGGCGCTGTATCAGCTGCGATCACTGAAGGTCGTGAGAACAACATCGTTGCTCAAGCTGAGAAAGACGACTTCGTAGAAGCTGAGTAATTAGCTGTCATCAAGTCTTCATCTAATTAAGGTGAAGACTTGTTATTCTTGTTAAGCGGCCTATACCGCTTCCCTATAACAGAATTCAATTGAGGATATTCTAATGGCTGTAACTGCTGCCCTAGTTAAAGAATTACGCGAGCGTACTGGCGCTGGCATGATGGATTGTAAAAAAGCGTTAACTGAAACTAACGGTGACATCGAGTTAGCGATCGAAAACATGCGTAAGAGCGGTGCTGCAAAGGCTGCTAAAAAAGCAGGTAACATCGCTGCTGAAGGTACAATCTTAATCAAAGAAGGTAACGGTTTCGCTGCACTTCTTGAAGTTAACTGTCAAACTGACTTCGTTGCTAAAGACGCTAACTTCCTTGGTTTCGCTAACCAAGTTCTTGACGCTGCTGCAGAATCTAAAGCAGACATCGACGCACTTAAAGCACAGTTCGAAGAAACTCGTGTTGCTCTAGTTGCTAAAATCGGTGAAAACATCAATGTTCGTCGCGTTGAGTACATCGACGGTGACAAACTTTCTTCTTACCGCCACGGCGACCGTATCGGTGTTGTTGTAGTTGGTGAAGCTGACGAAGAAACACTTAAGCAAGTTGCTATGCACGTAGCTGCGTCTAAGCCTGAGTTCGTAAACCCAGAAGACGTACCAGCTGACGTTGTAGAAAAAGAAAAAGCAGTTCAAATCGATATCGCGATGAACGAAGGCAAGCCTGCTGAAATCGCTGAGAAAATGGTTATCGGTCGTATGAAGAAATTCACTGGTGAGATCTCTCTTACTGGTCAAGCTTTCATCATGGAACCTAAAAAATCAGTTGGCGAAATTCTTAAAGAGAAAGGCGCAACTGTTTCTAACTTCATCCGTTTAGAAGTTGGTGAAGGTATCGAGCGTAAAGAAGAAGACTTCGCTGCTGAAGTAGCTGCTCAAATCGCTGCTGCAAAAGGCGAGTAATTTTCTAACTTAGTGACGTAGGCCAATTAGATGAAATTAATCTGTTATTAGCTTTTGCGTCACTGATGAAAATTCTTTAAAATAACCGCGTTTTATGTGTAACCATAGCGCGGTTATTTTTTATCTCATTACTAAGGCTGGCCCAAATATTATGACTATCAATCGTAAACCTATTTTTAGACGTGTTCTTCTTAAACTTAGCGGTGAAGCATTAATGGGAGACGAAGGCTTCGGCATCGACCCAAAAGTACTTGACCGTATGGCTCAAGAAATTAAAGAACTTGTAGAGCTCGACGTAGAAGTAGGTTTAGTTATCGGTGGCGGTAACTTCTTGCGTGGTGGTTCATTAGCAGAAGCGGGCATGAACCGCGTAGTAGGCGATCACATGGGTATGCTTGCTACTGTAATGAATGGTTTGGCAATGCGTGATGCACTTCATCGTGCATTTGTAAATTGTCGTTTAATGTCAGCTATTCCACTTAACGGTGTATGTGATGCTTACAACTGGGCAGAAGCTATTAGCCTATTAAAATCTGGCCGCGTTGTAATTTTCTCAGCGGGTACAGGTAATCCATTCTTCACGACTGACTCAGCAGCGTGTCTACGTGGTATTGAAATTGAAGCAGATACTGTAATCAAAGCGACTAAAGTTGATGGTGTTTACTCTGATGATCCAGTGAAAAACCCAGAAGCTACACTATATCGCCACTTAAGCTACAATGAAATCATTGATAAAGAGCTTAAGGTTATGGATTTAGCTGCATTTACGCTGGCGCGTGACCACAAAATGCCATTAAGCGTATTTAACATGAATAAATCAGGCGCGCTTAAGCGTGTTATTATGGGCGAAGATGAAGGAACGCTTATCTCTTCACAAGCCTCAGATGAAACTAGCAAATAGATTAGGATTGAACCGTGATTAACGATATCAAAAAAGATGCGTCAGAACGTATGCAAAAAAGTGTTGCGGCACTAGGCAGTCAATTATCTAAAATTCGCACAGGCCGTGCGCACCCAGCATTACTTGATGGTATTCAAGTGTCTTACTACGGTGCTGACACACCATTAAACCAAGTTGCTAACGTAACAATTGAAGACTCACGTACACTTGCAATTAGCGTGTTCGACAAGTCATTAGCGCAAGCAGTAGAAAAAGCGATCATGGCTTCAGATTTAGGTTTAAACCCGATGTCTGCAGGTACAGTTATCCGTGTTCCACTTCCTCCACTTACAGAAGAGCGTCGTAAAGACCTAATCAAAATCGTACGTGGCGAAGTTGAAAGCGGCCGTGTTGCTGTACGTAACATCCGTCGTGACGCAAATGGCGACATTAAGAGCTTATTGAAAGAAAAAGATATTTCTGAAGATGAAGCACGTCAAGCAGAAGACGAGATCCAAAAGCTTACAGATAAGTTCATCAAAGAGATGGATGCACAATTAGCTGCAAAAGAAGCTGAGCTAATGGAAATCTAATTGCTGCTGTTTATCTTTCAGACACTGATTCTGTAAGTAAACAGGCGCAACTAAATTTATTAGTTTTGAAACGCCGTCTAGGGTATACTAGACGGCGTTTTTTTATGGAATACTCGATATTTATGGTTCTTAACGCTGATAAAATTTCCCAGCAAAGTTTGCCTAAGCATGTCGCTATAATCATGGATGGCAACGGACGTTGGGCACAAGCGAAAAATCGCCCGCGTGTTTACGGACACAAAAAGGGCGTTGATGCAGTTCGTCAATCAGTGCAATTTTGTACTCGCTTAGGTATACAGTCGTTAACACTATTCGCATTTAGTAGCGAAAATTGGCGACGTCCAGAGGACGAAGTAAATACGCTTATGGAGCTGTTTTTATTCGTACTGGGCAAAGAAGTTAAAAAGCTTCATAAAAATAATGTAAAGCTAAACATAATTGGTGATTTATCACGCTTTTCAGAAGGTCTGCGCGAGAAAGTTGATGCAGCCCATGAATTAACTCGTAATAATACGGGTCTACAGTTAAACGTGGCAGCTAATTATGGCGGACGTTGGGATATCACTAACGCCGCAACAATGCTTGCAAAAAAAGTCGCAGCCGGTGAAATGGCCGCAGAAGATATTACTGAAGAGCTCATGGCCGAACAAATGAGTATGGCCGATCAAGGTGAACTTGATTTAATGATCCGCACCGGTGGAGATTTACGCATCAGTAACTTCCTTTTATGGCAAGCGGCTTATGCTGAGCTTTACTTTACTGATACGCTTTGGCCAGACTTCAATGAAGCTGCATTTGCTGACGCTATCGCATGTTACGTTGCCAGAGAGCGACGATTCGGTTGTACAGGCGAACAAATAAAACAATTACTCGCCGAGACCTAATTACTAGTTGAAGGTACACACATTGCTAAAACAACGAATTTTAACCTCGCTCGTGTTGGCACCACTTGCACTTATTTTGGTTTTTTATACCCCATTAACACTATTTAGTTATATCGCCGCCGGTATTGTTTTACTCGGTGCATGGGAATGGTCTGCATTTATGGGCCTGTGCGATAAAGTTAAACGTTTTGGATTTGTTGCAGCAACAGCGGCATTTTTGGCATTACTTAACTGGCATTGGCCAATAGAATCACTTTGGCAAAATGGTCAATTAGTGGGTGATGCAAATTATTTATTTACCCTGTCATTTGCTTGGTGGATTGTGGCAACTTATTTAGTTTGGCGCTATCCAGCAATGGCAAAAGCATGGAATGAAGGTATTGTGATGCGCGCCATAGCAGGGTTTTTAACTTTAGTACCGCTTTGGCTTGCACTAAATACACTGCGTAGCGCAGGTTACAACGAGTCAACACATTTTGGTTCAATGCTGATTTTAGTTGTGCTAGGAATTGTATGGAGCGCTGATATTGGTGCTTACTTTACCGGCAAAAATTTTGGTAAACGCAAGTTAATGCCAAAAGTAAGTCCTAATAAAACGATAGAAGGTTTATTAGGTGGGGTCGTGGCCTCAGTTATTTTTGTCTTAATATTTTGTCACTTCACTAATGTTGATATGAGTGTTTGGCCCATCTATGCGGTGATGACTGCATTTATCGCATTATTCTCAGCGGTAGGTGATTTACTCGAAAGCATGTTCAAACGAGAAGTTGGTTTAAAAGACAGTGGCTCATGTTTACCAGGTCATGGCGGTATTTTAGACCGTATCGATAGCCTTACCGCAGCTGCGCCTATTTTTGTACTTTGCTACGCATGGACACTGAGTTTATGAGCAAAATAGAGCAACTTGTCGTATTGGGCGCAACTGGTTCAATCGGTTTAAGCACCTTAGATGTTGTTTCTAGAAACCCAGAGCGTTTTGCGGTTTTTGCATTAGCAGCCGGTAAAAATGCCGATCAAATGGCTGAGCTGTGTATCGCGCATCAACCTAAATTTGCTGTCATGGCTGACCAACAAGCCGCTTCAGCACTTTCGAACTTACTCGCTAACAGTTCATGTAACACACAAGTGCTAGCGGGTGTTGAGGCTATGAGTGAACTAGCTGCTCATGCAGATGTTGATACTGTGATGTCAGCTATAGTTGGTGCTGCAGGTCTGCTCCCGACTTTAAGTGCGGTTGAAGCTGGCAAAAAAGTGCTGTTAGCAAATAAAGAATCTCTAGTCATGTCGGGTCAGTTGTTTATCGATAAAGTTAAACAGCATGGCGCAACTTTGCTGCCTATCGACAGTGAACATAATGCTATTTTCCAATGTATGCCAGCATCACTACAAAATGCGTCGGGCTTACTGGCTGACAATGGCGTGAGTAAAATTTTATTAACTGGCTCTGGCGGTCCTTTCTTAAAGCGCGACATAGCTACGTTATCATCAGTAACTGTTGCACAAGCGGTGGCTCATCCTAACTGGTCAATGGGACAAAAGATTTCCGTTGATTCAGCAACCATGATGAACAAAGGCCTCGAGTTTATTGAAGCTAAGTGGTTGTTTAACTGCCATGCTAGTGATATTGAAGTGGTAATTCACCCACAAAGCATTATTCACTCTATGGTGCAATATCAAGATGGCTCTGTGCTTGCGCAAATGGGTAATCCTGATATGCGCACTCCTATAGCGCATGCTTTAGCATTTCCTGAGCGCGTTGATGCAGGTGTAAAACCTCTCGATTTTTCACAAATGGCAGACTTTACTTTCACCAAGCCTGATTATGCGAGATACCCTAATTTAAAACTCGCAATTGATGCGTGTGAAATGGGGCAAGGTGCAACTACTACAGTAAATGCAGCTAATGAAATAGCTGTTGCTGCATTTTTAGATGGTCAAATAGGCTTTACGGATATTTACCGAATCAACGCAGAAACACTCAATGCTACACAAGACATTAACGTGCAAACACTTGAAGAGATTTTAGCTTGTGACCAAGCGGCACGCCTAAAGGCTACTGAGTTTGTAAAAAGAGGCTTCGACTAGCATGTTTGATTTTTTCTGGAACCTTGGTTCATTTATCCTTGCGCTTGGCATTTTAGTAACTGTACATGAATATGGTCACTTCTGGGTCGCTCGTAAAGCAGGTGTTAAAGTACTACGTTTCTCGATTGGCTTTGGTAAGCCATTGATAAAATGGTATGACAAACACAAAACAGAATATGTGATTGCGGCGATTCCATTAGGTGGTTATGTCAAAATGCTTGATGAGCGAGTTGACGAAGTTCCGCCAGAGCAGCGTCATTTATCATTTAATGCCAAATCAGTTAAAGCACGTATTGCTATTGTTGCTGCAGGTCCGATGGCGAACTTTTTATTTGCTATTTTTGCTCTTGCAGTGATGTATATGGTGGGCGTACAGTCGTTAAAACCTGTCGTTGGCGAGGTCTCGCAAGGTAGCCGTGCAGCTGCTGCCAATATTGAACCAAACCAGCAAATTATCAAAATCGGTGAAGACGATATCAACACTTGGCAAGATGCAACATTCTCGCTAATGAGCCGTTTAGGTGAACAAAGTGTTGTGGTAACGCTTCGTGACCAGAATTATCAAAAACATGTACGTACACTCAACCTAGATGGCTGGAAATTAGATCAACAAGATGTTCCGCCATTAACCTCAATTGGTATTGTACCATTTCGCCCTAAAGCACTTTTACAAGTGGCCATGATCAGTAAAGGTTCGGCGGCTGAGGCTGCTGGCTTACAAGTTGATGACAAAATCATTGCCGTAAATGGTGAAAATATCAGCAGTTGGACCAAGTTAGTTTCACTAATTCAGCAATCACCTAACAAATCCTTACAATTTAGTGTACAAAGGCAAGATAGTATAAAAGAGCTAATAGTGACGCCACAAAGCAGAACTAATGATGCTGGTGTTGCACAGGGCTTTCTAGGTGTGTCTCCGGTGGTTGAGCCATGGCCAGAAAACTATATTGAAACTAGACATTATGGCCCTGTCGATAGTATTGTGCTGGGCATACACGAAACATGGCGTTTAATTACTCTTAGTTTTGATATGATTGGTAATTTAATTACCGGTCAGGTATCGGTTAAAAATTTAAGTGGTCCGGTGGGCATTGCAGTTGGTGCGGGAACTAGCGTAAGCTATGGCTTGGTTGCATTTTTAAGCTTTTTAGCATTAATCAGTGTAAACCTTGGCGTATTTAACTTATTACCGCTGCCAGTGCTAGATGGTGGGCACTTAATGTATTACATAATTGAACTTTTTCGCAAAAAACCGGTCTCTGAAAAGACGCAAGAATTTGGTTTTAAAGTGGGGGCCTTGCTGCTTCTGTTTTTAACATGTTTCGCATTGTTCAATGATGTATCGCGTTTATAACAAATAAGCGAAAAATTCCAATTTGAACACGATTGTAAAACACCGCAAAAGTTAAATTTATAAGGTGTTGAGCGGTAATACAGTTGTAAAGGATAAAGATAACAAAATGGCTATAAAAAAACATTTGGCAGTTTCAAGTTTATTAGGTGCTAGCTTTGCAGCCCTAGGCCAAAACTCCTTTATTGTAGATGATTTAAAAGTTGAAGGCTTACAACGTGTTGCACTCGGTGCTGCGTTAACACATATTCCTATCAACGTGGGCGATAATATTGATGAGTACACAATTTCAAGAACCATAAAGGCTCTCTATCGTTCAGGTCACTTTGACAATATTAAAGCGTTACGTGATGGCAACAGTGTTATCTTCCGAGTGACTGAGCGCCCAACGATCAGCATGATCGAATTTGATGGCAATAAAGACATCAAAGATGAGCAGCTAAATGAGTCGCTAGACCAGCAAGATATCCGTACTGGTGAGCCGCTTGATAAAACAGTCCTTGATAACATTGAAAAAGGCTTAGTTGAATTTTTCCATAGTATTGGTAAATACAATGCAAAAGTGGATGTAAGCATCATTAAGTTACCGCGTAACCGTGTAAAACTAATGTTTGAATTTGATGAAGGTGATGCAGCTTCAATTCGTCAGATTAACCTAGTTGGTAACGAATTATTCTCTGATGAAGAATTGCTTAAGTTAGCAGAGTCTCAGCAAGATCTGCCGTGGTGGCAATTCATGTCTAGCGACCGTTATCAAAAGCAAACCATTGAAGGCGATTTAGAAAAAATTCGCAGCTACTACCTTGACCGTGGTTACTTACGCTTTAATATCGATTCAACACAAGTATCAGTAAGCCCTGAGCGTGATTCTGTTTATGTTACAGCGAATATTACCGAAGGTGTTAAATACAAAGTTAAAGGCTTTGACTTTATTGGTGACTTGCTAGGTCGTGAAGAACTAATTAAAAGTGTTATTCCGCTGAAAACTGGCGAGCTTTATAATGGCTCTGTGGTTACTTCTTCTGAAGAGTTTATTAAAAGCTACTTAGCACGTTTTGGTTATGCTAATGCTGAAGTACGAACAATCCCAGAGATTGATGACGAAAATAAAGAAGTTCAGCTAACGTTATCAGTAAACCCAGGCAAGCGTGTTTATGTTCGTCGTATTATTGTGGGTGGTAACCAAAATACCTCTGATGAAGTTGTACGTCGTGAAATGACACAGCTTGAAGGTGCGTGGCTATCAAACCAAAGCCTTGAGCGCTCTAAGCTACAAATCCAGCGTTTACCTTATATGGAAAGCGTTGATTTCAATGTTGTTCCAGTCCCTGGTGTTGATGACCAAGTTGATGTTGACTTTACTGTTAAAGAACAATCTGCAGGTAGCTTCAATGCTGGTCTTGCTTATGGTTCTTATTTGGGTCTGCAATTTAACATTGGTGTGAGTGAGTCAAACTTTTTAGGTACTGGTAACCAAATTGGTTTTAACATTAATACTTCACGTGGTTCTGAGCGTGTCAGCGTTTCTTACACAGACCCTTACTTTACTCCAGACGGTGTATCGCAAGGTAGTAGTATATTCTACAGCAACTATGATGCGAGCAAGTTCAGCCTAATCGACTATAAGTCAAAGAGTTATGGTATTGGTACTAATATTGGCTTCCCAATTGATGCTGTAAACCGTATTAACTTTGGTGTCCGTTGGGTGCAAGAAGAGTTATCTGATATTGCTGAATATGAGCAAACACGTGTTATTCGTGAAACTTTCTTAGATCCTGAAAATCCAGATGCTGGTTTTGATTTTACCAAGTACGAGTTAAGCGCAGGTTGGTCACGTGTTACTGTTAACCGTGGTTTATTCCCAACAGCAGGTTCGCGCCAATCACTTAACTTAACAGCAACAACGCCGAACTCTGATTTACAGTACTTTAAGTTAAACTACGACTCGCGTTTCTACTGGCCAATCAGTAATGACCATCGTTGGGTATTTTCAACTCGTGCAGCACTTGGCTATGGTAATGGTTATGGAACAACGAATGGTTATGACCAAACACTACCGTTCCAAGAGTTCTTCAGAATCACTGAGATGGAATTACGTGGCTTCGATCGAAATACGATTTTGCCACGGGCTGTATCGCGTGTTCCGCAAAATATTCCTGGTACACCATTACCTGATGGCACTACGACTGGTAGCATTGGTGGTGCATCAGAATTTGACCAACTTTACACAGCAGGCCGAATTGGTGGTAACGCCAAAGCGGTAGCAGGGATTGAGCTAATTGTTCCAACACCTTTCTTAGATGAAGAAAACACCAGCTCTGTACGTACCAGCTTCTTCGTAGATGCAGCTAACGTATGGGATACAGAGTTTAATATTGACCGTTATCAAAACCTGTCAACAGATCAGCGTGCAAAATTGGATGATTATTCAGATCCAATGCGCTTTAGGGTTTCAACCGGTCTTTCTCTACAATGGATCTCTCCAATGGGTCCAATGCTGATCAGTTTTGCGTATCCATTGCAAAAAGAAGAAGATGACGATACGAAGACCATCAGCTTTAACATTAGTAATACATTCTAAAGGAGTTTTTTCGTGAATAAATCAATTAAATCAACAGCTTTTGCACTACTTGCCACCTTATCTATGGGTCTATCTACTAACGCATTTGCGCACAAAGTAGGTATTGTTGATATGCAAGAAATCTACAAGCAAATCCCACAAATGGCAAAAGTAGAGCAAACGCTAGAAGCTGAATTCTCTGAGCGTCGTCAAGAGCTTGAAAAGCTTCAAGGTGATATTCGTTTTGAAGCTGAAAAGTTCAAGCGTGAAGCGACAACAATGAGCGATAAGCAAAAAGATGAATTACGTACTAAGATTCAAGGTATGCAACAGCAGCTTGCAGAAAAAGGTCGTCCTTTAGAGCAAGAAATCAAAATGCGTCAAAACCAAGAACTAGCTAAAGTTCAAAAGCTAATCTTGGATGCAATCGAAGAAGTAGCGAAAGCTGGCAAATTCGATGAAGTTAAAGTTAAAGAAACAACGATTTATGTTAACCCTAAAACTGTCGATGACTTATCAAGTAAAGTTGTTGAAAAAGTAAGTAAGCAATAGAAATCATATATGCAAAACTACACGCTTTCGCAGATAGCGGATCTTCTGGGCGCTGACCTTCAAGGTGACGGCGCCACAGAGATTAAAAAAATATCTACACTTGCAAATGCCCAACATGGGCATATTGCATTTTTAGCGAACAAGAAATATCGCTTGCAATTAGATGATACTCAAGCAAGTGCAGTGATTTTGTCACCAGCAGACGCTGAGTATTTTTCAGGTAATAAACTTGTTGTTGCAAACCCTTATGTTTGTTACGCAAAGCTCGCTCAATTGATGGACACCACACCGCGCTCTGCAGTGTCGGGTATTCACCCAAGTGCAGTCATTCACGATTCAGCCTCTATTGGCCATAATGTCGCGATCGCAGCCAATGTGGTAATTGAAGCGGGTGCTGTTATTGCTGACAATGTGCAGATTGGCCCAGGCTGTTTTATCGGTGAGCAAGCAAAAATAGGTCAAGGCACAAAGCTTTGGGCAAATGTTAGCGTTTACCATGAAGTTGAAATTGGCAGTGACTGTTTATTCCAAGCGAATACGGTCGTGGGCAGTGATGGTTTTGGTTACGCTAACGAGCGTGGCGAATGGGTGAAAATACCGCAACTTGGTCGAGTTATAATCGGTGATAAGGTTGAGGTAGGTGCGTCTACCACGATTGACCGTGGCGCACTAGACGATACTATCATCCACAGCAATGTAATTATCGATAATCAATGTCAAATAGCGCATAATGTCGAGATCGGTTCAGGTACAGCGGTTGCTGGTTGCACGGTATTTGCTGGCAGCACAGTGATCGGTAGGAATTGTCAGATTGGCGGCATGGTTGCAATTAATGGTCACATTAGCGTATGTGATGGTGCTATAATCACTGGCATGAGTATGGTGACTAAGGCAATCACAGAACCTGGAATTTATTCTTCAGGCTTGCCACATTTAACCAATAAAGAATGGCGACGTAGTATTGCCCATATCCGTAACCTTGGCGATATGAAAGACCGCATTAAAGCACTTGAGTTACTGACAAAGTCACTCAATATTGAAGACAAATAAGGATGCTATTTTGGCAAATGAATTAAATAGTCTTGATATCCAAGATATCTTGAGTTTACTTCCGCATCGTTACCCGATGCTACTTGTTGACCGTGTACTTGATTACACGCCAGGCGAGTCGTTACATGCTATAAAAAACGTAACAGTGAACGAACCTATTTTTACGGGTCATTTTCCTAATCAACCTATCTTTCCAGGTGTGTTGATTTTAGAAGCAATGGCACAAGCAACTGGCTTACTTGGTTTTAAGACAGTTGAAAATCGCAGTGATAACGAACTATATTTATTCGCAGCGATCGACAATGCGCGATTCAAACAGCCGGTATTACCTGGTGATACCATGCATTTGCATGTAGAGTTTGTAAAAGAGCGCCGCAATATATGGAAATTTGCAGCAGAAGCAAAAGTTGACGGCAAAGTAGTGTGTACTGCCGAAATCATGTGTGCGAGAAGAGAGTTTTAATAGTGATCCATCCTACGGCAATAATCGAACCAGGTGCAAAACTTGGAAATAACGTATCAGTTGGCCCTTATAGCTATATCGGTAACGATGTAACTATTGGTGATAACTGTATCATCGAATCTCATGTGGTTGTAAAAGGCCCATCGACGATTGGTTCTGGTAACCATATTTTCCAATTTGCTTCGGTTGGTGAAGCTTGCCAAGATAAAAAGTACGCTAATGAGCCAACAACCTTGATTATTGGTGACAACAACGTGATCCGTGAGTGTGCAACTATTCACCGAGGTACAATTCAAGATCAAGGTGTGACAAAAATTGGTAGCAATAACCTATTCATGGCTTACACACACGTTGCACATGATGCAGTCGTGGGCGATAACGTTATTTTTGCTAACAATGCCTCTGTTGCTGGCCACGTTCATGTAGGTGATTGGGTGATCCTTGCAGGTAATTCTGGTGTGCATCAGTTCTGTAAAATCGGTTCTCATGCCTTTGTTGGTATGTACTCAGGTGTTAATAAAGATGTACCGCCATTTGTAACAACTATTGGTACGCCGGCGGGCCCTGTAGCAATCAATACTGAAGGCATGAAGCGCCGAGGTTTTGAAAGCGATGAAATCATGGCCACACGTCGTGCATATAAAACACTTTACCGTAAGAGCTTAGGTGTTGAAGAAGCAATCGCTGAGCTAAGCGAAGATGCTGCGAAGTACCCAGCTGTTCAGCTGATGATAGACTTTGTGAAAAGCTCTGAGCGCGGAATTATTCGCTAAATAAGCGATAGACTAAAAGCCACCGTAAGGTGGCTTTTTTGTTTTATAGTTCAGGTTTTGCTAATACCAATCCGCAAAAATACTTAATCATTTTGAGGGATCAAACCTGTCGCTACCTGCGTTAAAAATTTCTGATTTAGAACAACTAAATAACGAAATTTTTGCCTTGTTATCAACGAGGTTTTATTGCCTCAAAATAGACCATTTAATTAAGCGAATTGATATAAGCGCTTGCTACCTTTATGGTAAAAAAAAGGATTATATAATATGAACAAACTCATCCTCTTTGCATTATTAAGCTTAATTATAACTGGTTGTAGTAGTGCGCCTTCGGTATCTAAAGGAGTGATTGAAAAAGGCAAAGCCAGTTATTACGCTGATAAATACCATGGCCGAACTACAGCAAGTGGAGAGGTGTTTAATCAACAGGCATTGAGCGCGGCTCATCAGACGCTTGGCTTTGGCAGCAGAGTAAAGGTCACCAATATTAGTAACAATAAAAGTGTAATTGTTACCATTAATGACCGCGGCCCATTTATCCGCGGTCGTATTATCGATTTATCAAAAAAGGCGTTCTCACAAATTGCCTCTGTAAAGCAAGGTGTGATTGACGTCACAGTTGAGCGACTCGATTAAAAACGGGTGATGAGCTCCACGTAATCAGCTTCATTCGCCACTAATTCAGCATGACTTGCAAGCGCTCTTACTTGTCCTTGTTCTAACCAAATAACCTTATCAACACGACTTAGCATTTCTGGATCGTGAGTAATGGTCAGCATAGTTTTATCGGCCCATATTTTTTCAAGCGTAGTGAGCAATTTCTGCTTGGTATGGTTATCTAGGCTCTCTGTTGGTTCATCAAGAACAATTAAATTACCTTCCCTTAATAGGGCTTGGGCAATGGCGATTCGACGTGACTGACCATGTGAAAGTTTTCTTCCCGCGGTGCCTAAACGGGTATTAAGGCCGGTCTTTAAGTTGTTTAGCCAAGAGCCAAGTTCAGCTTGTTCACAGGCTTCAATAAGCATTTC
This sequence comes from Pseudoalteromonas shioyasakiensis, assembly GCA_013391845.1. Classification (NCBI taxonomy): domain Bacteria; kingdom Pseudomonadati; phylum Pseudomonadota; class Gammaproteobacteria; order Alteromonadales; family Pseudoalteromonadaceae; genus Pseudoalteromonas; species Pseudoalteromonas shioyasakiensis. The sequence continues at coordinate 2,963,916 of CP058414.1, read as the reverse complement.
ATCAGTCGCCTCTGGCGCTGCATAGCGAAGATTCTCACGAAGCGTACCATCAAAAATATGATGTTGCTGAGCAACAATTGTCAGCTGCTTAAAGCGTGTTGAAGCCGTCATGCTTTCTAGTTCAAAGGTACCTTGATCTGTAATGAATTTTAATGAGCCTGATTGCTTTGGCCAAAGGCCTGTGAGTAAGTTAACAAGGGTAGTTTTGCCACTGCCACTGGCACCCACTAGCGCAACCTTACTCCCTGGTGTAATCACAAAATTGATATTATTAAGAGCTTTGTTTTTCGCTCCTGCGTATTGGTAATTCACCGCAGCCAGTTCAAGACCAATTGCAGATTGGTGAGCTAAGCTGTTTTGCTGTTTACTTAGATGGCTGCTGTGCTTATCTTCAAGTGCAAACAGTCGCTTTGCAGCACTTAGGGTGAGTGGCAACTCGATAAATGCAGTGGGCAAGGTGAGCACTGTTTCAAAACTTGCTAATACAAATAACGCGAGCATCGCCAGTTCAACGTTTTTCATGGTTCCCATTGCAACCAGCGGAATTATCATAAATACACTGGCTAGCATGGTAAGTTGTATCACCAAAGTGCTTAAGCCATTGCTGTTTGCAACGGCTTTGTGGCGGTTATAGAGCTGGCTGTTGTATTGCTTACTCAGTGAGTCACAATGGGTTAATTGCGCTTCTTGTGCTTGATAAACAGCAAGCTCTCTTGCACCTTTTAGAGTATCGGCAAGTTCAGACCTTAACTCTGCTGAAATTTGTGTTTCTGCATCTGCTTGTCGGTGAAGTTTACGGCTTAATATTGCTGGTAGCAGTACGCCAATAATCATCAGTGAAATAAAGCAGACTAATGCAACCTCAGCGCTATACATAGCCATAAATGCCATTACGATAGGGATGCTGATAATCGCGACGATAATGGGAAGCAGCACATTTAGGTAAAACTTATCTAGCGCATCAACATCGTTTTGCAGGCGGTTAAACAAATCGCTACTACGACTCATTGCTAAGTCAACGTTGTTTAGCTGGCTGAGGGTCCTGAACATTTTTACGCGAAATTCGCTCAGTAATAAAAAGGTGGCATTATGAGTTATCATCCGCTCACCGTAACGTGAAGCTGTGCGTACTATCGCTAAAAAGCGGATCACCCCAGCTGGAGTAAAGTAATTCATCTGCACTCCGGCAATACCAGCGGCTGCCATGGCTGCTAAAAACCAGCCCGAAATAGCGAGTAAGCCAACGTTAGCAAGTACCGTTAAGCTTGCTAAAAAAGCACCCAGTAACAGCATGCCAGCATGAGGCTTGCATAGCTTTAATAAGCGTATAAAGTTATGCATGGGCTTCACCTTGGCTCACGAGTTTAGCAAAGAGGCCTGCTTGTTCAATGAGTTGCTGATAATGACCAGATTCAACAATTTGACCTTGTTGCATTACGTAAATATTATCCGCCTGTTTTACCGTATTAAGCCTGTGAGCAATAACCAACACGAGATGGTTTTTTGCATAATCTTGAATTGCCTGATTGATTAGGCGCTCTGTTTGGCTGTCTAAGTGCGCTGTAGGCTCATCAAGCATTAGCACAGGGGCATTCTTTAAAAACGCACGGGCAAGGGCTATGCGCTGCTTTTGCCCCCCAGATAGGCCTTCTCCTTGCTCACCTAATAAGGTATTAAATCCATCAGGTAAGGCGTTTATAAACTCTAGCGCACCTGCTCTCATTGCGGCCTCGTCGAGTTCTGTTTGACTTGCATCTGGTTTAGCTAATCTCAGATTGTCTGCAACAGTTCGATAAAATAACGTGGCTTGTTGTGGGATCCACGCAAGTTGTGCTTGCCAATCATGTAAAGCAATAGTGCTTAGTTGCTGTCCGTTAATGATAATGGCACTGCTGGCTTGATGATGAAAACCCAATAGGCAATCAAATAAGGTACTTTTACCAGAGCCACTTTCACCCACAAATGCAATTAGGCCTTTTTTAGGTAGGGTTAAGTTTATATCAGTCACCCCTTCATTTGTTTCGGGGTAGTGGTAGCTAAGCGCACTCAGTTGTATGTCTTTTAGCGGTAACTCAAGTTTAGAGGAACCTAAATGTTCATCGGCGTCGCTCTGATTAATTATGTCGACCATATCAGCAGCGGCGCTAATACCCTCGAGCTTTGCATGGTAATGAGTGCCCATTTGTCGAAGTGGTAAGTAAAACTCAGGAGCCAGTAATAGCACTACAAATCCGGTGGCAAAATCGAGCGTACCAAAAAACAGTCTAAAGCCAATGATCACTGCAACAAGTGCAACACTAATAGTGGCTAAAAACTCAAGTGCGAAAGAAGATAAAAAGGCAACTTTCAATACTCCCATGGTTGCACCACGGTAATCATCAGAAATCTGACTGATACTATTTAGCTCACGCTTGGTTGCATTAAATAGTTTTAATTGAGTAAGCCCTTGTAGGCGGTCGAAAAAGTAATTGCCGAGTACAGCAAGTTGCTGCCAACGTTCTTGGTTGAGCTGCTCAGCTTTATGGCCCACTAAAATCATAAAAAATGGGATAAGCGGGGCTGTTAAAAGAAAAATGAGCCCAGCTTTGTAATCGGTTGGAAAAATCACTACTAATATAGCCAAAGGGATCAGTGCGCTGTATGCCACGCTGGGAATGTAGTTTGCGTAGTATTGATGCAGCGCTTCAACACCATTATGTAATGTATTAAGCGTTGCGCCATGTCCTTTTTGTTCACTATAGGCCGGACCAAGTTTGGTTAACTTTTCAAGTAATGTATTGCGCATCACGTTTTTTATTTTTAATGCGGCAAGGTTACTTACTCGCTCACTAAGAGCAACAAGCACAGCGCGTAGTAAGATAAGTCCAGCAAGAGGCCATAACAAGGGGGTTACAGCTTGCAAGTCTGCTTGCTCAAACATGACTTGATGAACAGCGTTTGCAAGAAGATAACAAGAGGCAATCATTAATAGGGCATTGAGTGTACCCAGACTAATGCTTAATTTAAGAAGTCCTGAAGCGGACTGACTATACTGCTTTAAAAAAGCGCGCAGCGTTTGCTGCTGCGCGCGATTTGGTCGGGGTTTAGTTGTCATCGTTGTTTTTGAGTCTCGCGTACAGCTCTAGCTCATCATCAGCGATAGAATCTTTATGTTGGTGAAATTCGTACCACATTACGTTAATCACCCCAAGAGTACAGGCTAATAGAACACCTAATATCCAGGCAAAATACCACATATTTAAATCTCCTTAATAGCTACCGTGGGTGTTGTTTTCAATTTCATTGATGGTTACTTTGCGCCACATTTTCACATAACACCATGTCGTGTAAATAAGAATAAGTGGTACAAAAATAACGGCAGCGAAAAACATCACGTTTAATGTCATATGGCTCGAAACTGCATCCCACATAGTTAGACTAATATTTGGGTTATTGCTCGAAGGCATAACGAACGGGAACATTGACATACCCGCAGTCAATATCACACCTGCTAGCATTAAGCTTGAAGCGATAAGTGCCATCGCTGGTTTTTGTAATTTAGATAACACAATTGCCAGTGCAGCCATGATAAAAGCAAGAGCAGGGAACAGCATTGTTAATGGCATTTTTGTATAGTTATCAAGCCATGCACCAGGTGCCTGAGTTACTGTTTTAGCCAATGGATTTGCAAAGCCTTGTGTATCGCCCATGCTAACGATTTTATAACCGTCAATTTGAGATACCCACACACCTGCTAAGGCAAATAATACAATAAACGCCATAAGTGCATATTGGCCATATTGTGCTGAACGTTTTGCTACTTCTGCATCAGTTCGAAGTTGCAACCACATACCCGCATGACCAACTAGCATAAGTACACTAACGAGACCAACGACGATGGCAAACGGGTTCAATAACGCAAAGAATGAACCTTGGTAGCTAACACGTAGTAGATCATCGATATGATAAGGCACACCTTGTAATAGGTTACCAAAGGCAACCCCAAATACGAGTGCTGGAATAAAGCTACCTGCAAACAGGCCCCAATCCCAGTTATTACGCCAGCGTGGTGAATCTATTTTTGAGCGGTAATCAAAACCAAGCGGTCTGAAAAATAGCGCGAATAACACCAGCATCATTGCAAAGTAAAAGCCAGAGAATGCGGCTGCATACACCATAGGCCAAGCAGCAAAGAGGGCACCACCTGCGGTGATGAACCATACTTGGTTTCCATCCCAGTGAGCACCAATGGTGTTAATTACTGTACGGCGTTCAACATCAGTTTTACCAACCAGACGAAGCAAAATTGCCACGCCCATATCCATACCATCGGTCACTGCAAAGCCAATCAGTAATACACCAATTAACAGCCACCAAATTAGTTTTAGTGTTTCGTAATCAAAAATCATGACTGAGCTCCTTCGCTTACAAGTGAATCCGCTTTGGCAAGTTCATGGTGATATTTACCGGTATGAAGCGAGCTTGGACCTTGTTTAACAAAGCGCAGCATCAACCAGCCTTCAACTGCAGCTAGACCTGTATAGAATACTAAGAAACCAGTAATACTAATCAATAAGTCATTCACCGTCAGCGACGAGGTTGCCAAGAAGGTCGGTAGAATTTCTGAAATTGCCCAAGGTTGGCGACCGTATTCTGCAACAATCCAGCCAAACTCAATGGCAATCCAAGGAAGTGGAATACTCCATACTGCAGCCCAGAGTAACCAACGCTTTTGCTCAATAATACGGTGTGCATTGTAATAAAACGCCAGAACAAATACGCCAAGCATAATGACACCACAGCCAACCATGATTCTAAATGACCAGAACATAGGGCCAACTTGAGGGATTGAGTCTTTCACTGCTTTTTGAATATGTTCTTCTGTTGCATCTACCACGTTAGGTGTGTAGCGCTTAAGTAACAAACCATAGCCAAGATCAGCTTTTAAAGTATCGAATTTAGCAATGTTTTCAGGGGTGTCTTCACCACCACGAAGCTTCTCTAGGTATTCGTATGCAATCATGCCATTACGAATACGCTCTTCATGCTGTGCTTCGAGGTCTTTAATGCCTGTTACTTGCTCATCAATTGAGCGCGTTGCAATGATACCTAGCGCATATGGAATTTTAACAGCAGCGTGGGTTACTTGCTCTTCAGAGTCAGGAATACCTACCAGTGTGAATGCAGCAGGGGCTTCTTCGGTGTGCCACTCAGCTTCAATGGTAGCGAGTTTTACTTTTTGCACCTCGCCAACTTCGTAGCCAGATTCATCACCAAGTAAAATAACACAAAGAATAGACGCTAAACCAAAACCTGACGCGACCGAGAACGAGCGTTTTGCAAAAGCAAGGTCGCGACCTTTTAAGATGTACCAGCTACTAATACCAAGTACGAACATAGATGCTGCAACATAGCCTGCTGATACGGTATGAATAAACTTAACTTGTGCGACTGGGTTAAATACCAATTCAGCAAAGCTGGTCATTTCCATACGCATGGTTTGGTAATTAAATTCAGCACCTACCGGGTTCTGCATCCAACCATTTGCTACTAAAATCCATAGCGCAGATAAGTTAGTACCTAATGCCATCAAGAAGGTTGCAGCAAGATGCTGGCGTCGTGTCAGTCGTTCCCAGCCTAAAAAGAACATACCCACAAAAGTTGATTCTAAGAAGAAAGCCATTAAGCCTTCAATCGCCAGTGGAGCACCAAAAATATCGCCCACATAGTGAGAGTAATAAGACCAGTTGGTACCGAACTCAAACTCCATGGTAAGGCCTGTGGCCACACCAATCGCAAAGTTAATACCAAATAACTTACCCCAGAACTTAGTCATATCACGATAAATTTCTCGACCAGTCATCACGTAAACGGATTCCATGATCACCAAAATCCACGTCATACCTAAGGTAAGTGGGACAAATAGGAAGTGAAATAGGGCAGTGATTGCAAATTGCAATCGCGATAGATCCACAAATGTTTCATCTATCATTGTTAAGCTCCTTGTTAGCGGGTGCGGTAGACACGACAAATTATCGGTTATAAAGTTTCAGTAATTATTGAAACTTTGCAAATAGTAAACCTGTATTCATTTTAGTCAATAGGAAAATATGAAATAAAGATGAATTAATTATGTTCATCTTTTCTACAGATTAGAGATAAAACTCTAAAATTTCAAATATTTAATCGTTATAAAAAGCCTGTTAGCTATGGCTTATTTTATTCTTTTTCATATATTTTTTTAGCAAGCGGCAATAAACCTGCACGATTCGCGCTTAAGAAGCTCAATCATTGAGCAAGTAAGCACGCTAATTTCGATTTCTAGTATTTATTAACTCTGTGACATTTATCCGACTGCTAAAACACGGTAAACTCATTTTTATTAGTGCCAAAAGTTGCGAATTATCAACGAATGAAAGAACATACAAAGCCGTTACGTATTGCCTTGGTGGCAGGTGAGTTATCTGGTGATATTTTAGGTGAAGGGCTAATAAAAGCACTTAAACGCCGTTTTCCGGATGCCATATTTGAAGGGATTGCGGGCCCGCGTATGCAAGCGGCTGGCTGTAAAACATTATTCGATATGGATGAATTATCGGTAATGGGTTTAGTTGAGGTACTTGGCCGGTTACCTCGCTTACTTAAAATACGCAAACAATTGGTGCAACATTTTATCGACAATCCACCGGATGTATTTATTGGTATTGATGCACCTGACTTTAATTTACGTGTTGAAAAACCGCTAAAAGAAGCAGGCATTAAAACAGTACAATATGTTAGTCCATCAGTGTGGGCGTGGCGTGAAAAACGTATTCATAAAATCAGTGCAGCCACAAATTTAGTGTTGGCATTATTACCGTTTGAAAAAGCCTTTTACGATAAACACGGTGTACCATGTACTTTTGTTGGGCACACGCTTGCCGATGATATTGCACTTGAGCATGACCAAACCGAGGCTCGTAACAAACTTGGTTTAGCACAAACAGATAAAGTGCTAGCGTTATTACCGGGTAGCCGTGGTTCTGAAGTGGGGCTTTTAAGCGAAACCTACATCGAAACGGCATCTAAACTACAAGCACAAAATCCTGATCTTAAAATTGTGGTGCCATTAGTTAATGAGAAACGAAAAGCACAGTTTTGTGAAATTTTAGAAAAAACAGCTCCTGAGCTAAAACTGCAATTATTGGATGGTCAGTCAAACCTTGCAATGCAAGCAGCGGATGCCATTTTACTTGCCTCAGGAACCGCAACACTTGAAGGCATGTTGTATAAAAAGCCGATGGTCGTGGGCTACAAAATTAAGCCTATGAGTTATTGGATATTCAAAACATTATTCACTTTTAACATTAAATATTTCTCGTTGCCTAACTTATTAGCCAATGAAGAACTAGTACCAGAATACCTACAAGCAGAGTGTAATGTTGATAACTTATCAGCTGCGCTAACACCTATGTTGAATACGGATAACAGTGAACTAAAAGCGCGCTTTTTAGCCATCCATAAAGACATAAGATTAAATGCCAATGAACAAGCTGCAGCAGCAGTCGCGGAGTTACTAAATGCAAATTGAACGACCGAATGTTAATTATATTGCTGGTGTAGATGAAGTTGGCCGTGGTCCATTGGTCGGTGATGTTGTTACCGCTGCGGTGATACTCGACCCAAATAAGCCTATTGCAGGTTTAACCGATTCTAAAAAGTTATCAGACAAAAAACGTCAATTATTGGCTGCAGAAATAAAAGAAAAAGCGCTGTGTTATGCCATTGGTCGCTGTAGCCCAAGTGAAATTGACGAATTAAATATATTGCACGCCACTATGCTAGCAATGAGTCGCGCAGTTGAAGGCTTAAGTGTTAAACCTGAGTTTGTTTTTATTGATGGCAACCGTGTGCCAAGCCAACTGACTGTTCCAGCACAGGCGGTAGTAAAAGGCGATAGCTTGGTCGAAGAGATTTCAGCTGCTTCTATTTTAGCTAAAGTTGCCCGTGATGATGAAATGATTGAGCTTGATAAGCGTTATCCTGATTATGGCTTTGCAGGCCACAAAGGCTATCCGACTAAAGCGCACTTTGCGGCACTCGAACAATACGGTGCAATTGCAGAACATCGTAAAAGCTTTAAACCTGTTCAGCGCATTTTGGCGTTAAAAGGAGAGCAACTGTAATGCCAGCGCCGCAATTTGTTCACTTACGTGTTCACTCAGATTTCTCAATGGTGGATGGTCTAGCTAAAACTAAGCCGATTGTAGCTAAAGCAGAAGAGCTGCAAATGCCTGCATTGGCTATTACCGATCAGATGAACTTATGTGGTTTGGTGCGTTTTTATGGTGCTGCCCATGGTGCCGGTATTAAGCCAATTGTCGGCGCTGATTTTTGGTTAAGAAGCCCTGAATTTGAAGACGAACCTAGTCGTATTACCATCTTAGCGAAAGATAACGAAGGCTATAAAAACCTTACTTTATTGATCTCTAAAGCATATCAGCGCGGACATTTATTTCATCGCCCTGTGGTTGACCGTGAATGGCTGGTGGAGCACAAAAATGGCCTAATCTTATTATCTGGTGCGAAAGATGGTGACTTAGGTAAAGCCCTATTAAAAGGTAACCCTGGGCTCATTGAATCGGTAGTTAGCTTTTATAAGCAGCATTTTAGCGATCATTATTACATTGAGCTTATTCGTACTGAGCGTGCTTTAGAAGAAGACTATTTACACCTAGCTGTTGAGCTTGCCGCAAAAGAGCAGTTACCCGTGGTGGCAACTAACGAAGTAGTGTTTTTAAAACCAGAAAACTTTGAAGCCCACGAAATCCGAGTTGCAATCCATGACGGTTACACATTAGAAGATAAACGTAGACCAAAACGCTTTTCTGAGCAGCAATATCTTAAAACAGCGGAGCAAATGGCTGAGCTATTTAGCGATATTCCAGAAGCGTTAGAAAACACCGTTGAAATTGCCAAGCGCTGTAATGTGACCGTGCAGCTAGGGACTTACTTCTTACCAGATTATCCAACTGGATCGCTGAAAATTGACGACTTCTTGGTAAAGGTTTCTGAAGATGGTCTTGAAGAGCGTTTACAGTTTTTATTCCCCGATGAGCAAGAGCGTAAAGAAAAACGTGTTGAGTATGATGAGCGTCTAAAAATAGAGCTCGAGGTAATCAACCAAATGGGGTTCCCTGGTTACTTCTTGATCGTAATGGAGTTCATCCAGTGGAGTAAAGATAACAATATTCCGGTAGGACCAGGGCGTGGTTCTGGTGCTGGTTCGTTGGTTGCTTATGCACTAAAGATTACCGACCTTGATCCGTTAGAATTTGACTTACTATTCGAACGTTTCTTGAACCCTGAGCGTATCTCAATGCCCGACTTTGATGTCGACTTCTGTATGGACCGACGCGATGAGGTAATCGATCACGTAGCGGCGCTTTATGGTCGTGACGCGGTATCTCAGATCATCACTTTTGGTACCATGGCCGCAAAAGCAGTTATTCGGGACGTAGGCCGTGTATTAGGTCACCCTTACGGCTTTGTTGATCGTATTTCGAAATTAGTACCGGGCGATCCGGGTATGACCTTAGCTAAAGCCTTTGATGTTGAGCCACGTTTACAAGAAGCCTACGACGGTGATGAAGAGGTAAAAGAACTTATCGATATGTGTCGCATCCTTGAAGGGTGTACACGTAATGCCGGTAAACACGCTGGTGGTGTTGTAATATCTCCAACTACTATTACTGACTTTGCGGCCCTTTATTGTGATGATGAAGGTAAATTCCCAGTAACGCAATTTGATAAAAACGATGTTGAGACGGCAGGCTTAGTTAAGTTCGACTTCTTAGGTCTAAGAACGTTAACTATCTTGCAGTGGGCGCTTGATATGACTAATGAGCGCTTAGCCCGAGAGGGGAAAGAGCCGGTTGATATCAACGCTATTCCTCTTGATGATAAGCCAAGTATTGAGTTACTGCTACGCGCCGAAACCACCGCGGTATTCCAGCTAGAATCTCGTGGTATGAAAGATTTGATTCGCCGTCTGAAACCCGACTGTTTCGAAGATATGATCGCACTGGTAGCACTATTCCGCCCAGGTCCATTGCAATCAGGCATGGTAGATAACTTTATCGACCGTAAGCATGGTCGAGAAGAAATATCCTACCCAGATGTTCAATGGCAACATGAAAGTCTGCAGCCAATATTAGAGCCAACCTACGGTATCATTCTATACCAAGAACAAGTAATGCAGATTGCGCAGGTTCTAGCAGGTTATACGCTAGGTGGCGCTGATATGTTGCGTCGTGCGATGGGTAAGAAAAAGCCAGAGGAGATGGCAAAGCAACGTTCAACCTTCGAAGAAGGAGCTGTTAATAACGGAGTTGACGGCGAACTTGCAATGAAAATCTTCGACTTGGTAGAGAAGTTCGCAGGTTATGGTTTTAACAAATCTCACTCAGCTGCTTATGCCTTAGTATCGTACCAAACACTGTGGATGAAAACCCACTACCCAGCAGAGTTTATGGCTGCGGTAATGTCGGCGGATATGGATAACACCGATAAAATTGTTACCTTGGTAGATGAATGTGAAAACATGAAACTGACCTTGCTTCCACCAGATGTAAATGCCGGTGAGTACAAGTTTACGGTTAATCTACAAGGTGAAATTGTCTACGGTATCGGTGCGATTAAAGGGGTCGGTGAGGCGCCTGTTGAAGCTATTTTAGAAGCTCGTAGCGAAGGTGGTCCGTTTAAAGACTTATTTGATTTTTGTGCCCGTGTTGACTTAAAGCGTTTAAATAAGCGTGTTGTTGAAAAGCTTATTTATGCCGGAGCACTCGATCAACTTGGCCCAGATAAGACACAGCCTGGTCGTGCTACCTTATTGGCTAGTTTAAAAGATGCAATGCGAGCAGCCGATCAGCATCATAAGGCTGAGTCACTAGGGCAGGCAGATTTATTTGGTTTACTTGCGACAGAGCCAGATGAAGTTGAACAAGCATTCATTAAAGCAACCGATTTAACCGACAATGAGTGGCTTGATGGTGAGAAAGAAACCTTAGGCCTGTATTTAACTGGCCACCCAATTAATCAGTATCGTAAAGAGTTAAAACACTATACAACGGGAAGACTAGTCGATTTACAGCCAACTAATCGCGATGTGCAGTCCACAGCTGCAGGCTTAGTGATTTCTGCCCGAACCCTGATAAACAAAAAGGGAAATCGTTGGGGTCTTGTAACTTTAGATGACAAGAGTGCCCGTATTGATGTACGCTTATTCCCAGAACAGTTTGAAATGTACCAAGATTTGCTGCAAGTAAACAATATCTTGGTAATATCAGGACAGGTCAGCTTTGATAACTTCTCCGGTGGCATTACAATGACCGCTAGAGACATATGCACCATCGCTGAGGCGCGAGAAAAACGTATAAAAGCGATTAAAATGACCTTAAATATGGTGCAGATCGAGGCGAACTTCTTCGATAATTTACAAAAAGTACTGGAACCTTATAAGTTTGGTACTTGTCCTATTAAAGTATTCTATCAACGTCCGGATGCGTTGGCTGAGATTACTTTAGGAACCGAATGGTGTGTTACGCCGAGCGATGACTTAATTCACAAGTTATCGCTTATGGCGGCGCAAGATGTAGAACTAGAATTTAATTAATTAGGTAGTTTAGAGCATGAGCCTCAATTATCTTGATTTTGAGCTTCCAATTGCAGAATTAGAAGCAAAAATTGAAGAATTACAAAATGTAAGCCGCGCTGGCGAATTAGACCTTGGATTAGAAGAGGAAGTCAGTCGATTAAAAGAGAAAAGTGCTGAAATGAAAGAGAAAATTTTCTCTGAATTAGGTGCTTGGCAGGTTTCTCAGTTAGCCCGTCATCCGTTGCGTCCTTATACTCGTGATTACATCGAGCGTATTTTCACGGAATTTGACGAACTAGCAGGCGACCGTACTTTTGCTAACGACCCAGCTATTTTAGGCGGTGTTGCACGTTTTGATGGTCAACCAGTGATGGTTATTGGCCAACAAAAAGGTCGTGATACTGCAGAAAAAATTAAACGCAACTTTGGTATGCCAAAGCCAGAAGGTTACCGTAAAGCACTACGCTTAATGGAAATGGCTGAGCGTTTCAAAATGCCAATCATGACATTCATCGACACGCCAGGTGCATACCCAGGTGTTGGTGCAGAAGAGCGTGGTCAAAGTGAAGCTATTGCTCGTAACCTTAAAGTAATGGCTGCATTAAAAGTACCAACCATCTGTACTGTGATCGGTGAAGGTGGTTCTGGTGGTGCATTAGCAATTGGTGTGGGTGACCGCGTTAACATGTTGCAATACAGCACTTACTCAGTTATTTCACCAGAAGGTTGTGCATCAATCTTATGGAAAAGCGCAGACAAGGCACCATTAGCTGCAGAAGCAATGGGTGTAACTGCTGCACGTGTTAAAGAGCTTGATTTAATCAACAACGTAATTGATGAGCCGCTAGGTGGCGCACATCGCAATTATGATGCCATGGCTCGTAACCTTAAAAACCAACTTAAGCGTGATCTTGCTGAGTTACAAGGCCTTTCACTTGATGAAATGCTTGATCAGCGTTACAAGCGTTTAATGTCGTTTGGTTATTGCTAACACAGCAAATAAATGAAAAAAGCCGCTTTTGCGGCTTTTTTTGTTTTATAATGCCGATAACTCAGGCGCTTATATACTCATTGGTTATTAATGCAAACATCAGGTTTATATCACCATTTTTTAGCACAATTACAGCCTTTGCTGAACGCTCAGCAACGCTACTTTAGTGTCGCCTTATCAGGTGGTGTTGACTCTGTCGTGTTATTACATCTAATGAGCTTAGCTCGAAAACAGCATCCTGAACTTGAACTTGAAGCCGTGTATGTTAATCATGGTTTGAGTGAACATGCTTATGAGTGGCAAGTATTTTGTAAATCGCTATGCGAAGAGCTAGGTGTGACATTTAAAGCGTTGCAGGTTGAAATTATTGAACGCTCGCGTACTTCACTCGAAGCACAAGCTCGAGAGGCAAGATACCAAGCTCTCGATGAGCACTGTTTAGTTGGTAGTGTAATTCTGCTTGGTCAGCACTTAAATGACCAACTTGAAACTTTCTTATTACGGCTTAAACGCGGCTCAGGCTTACAGGGCTTGGCATCGATGCAACAAAAGCGATTATTAGCTTCTGGGCGAGTTTGCTTTAGGCCACTGATAGATATTACTCGTGAGCAAATAGAGCAGTTTGCCGATGAGTTTGCCATTACCCACATCACCGATGACTCAAATGTTGATGAACGCTTTGACCGTAATTTTTTACGTCATCAGGTAATGCCTACTTTAACTGAACGCTTTCAAGGCTTTGAAAAAAGTGCAGCGCGTAGTATTCGACTGTTACAGCAACAGCAATCGTTACTTGATGAGTATACCCAAAACGATCTTGCAAACTGTCAAAATAAGTATAAAGGCTTAAGTTGTGCGGCAATTGCTGATTTTAGTAAGCCCAGACAAGCTAACCTAGTGCGTGCGTGGCTTAATCAGTTTACGTATCAGTTACCTTCTGAAAATCAACTGCAGCAAATTATCGAGCAAGGCTTAACGGCAAAAGCCGATGCGCAGTTAAAAATCTGTTTGCAAAGCGGCGATGTTCGTCGTCATCAGCAATATTTGTATTTTGTGACGGAGCAAGCAATACCACAGGCAATGGATATTGCTTTGCAAAGCGTTGAACTTACAGATGGCCGCAAATTAATTGTCAAAGCGGGCAAAGGTGTTAGGAAACCTCAAAAAGATGAGCGAGTAAGGGTTGAGTTTAATAAACCACAAGCGCGCATAAAGCCTTTGCATAAACCTGGCTCAAATACCTTAAAACATTGGTTTAAAGATGCCAAAGTTGCCCCTTGGCTTCGTGCGCAGACACCACTTATTTTTTATAATGATCAACTTGTGCAAGTTGTTGGCTACTTTGTTAGTGAGCAGCACAGTGTTGAAGATGGAATTATCTGGGAGACACCCTATGAGTGAACAACCACATGTAGGTTTATCGCTAGTTAATAAAGCACCACTAGGCTTTGTGTTATCGGTGTTAGTGGCTGTTATTGCTGGTTTTGCCTATACAGAACTGACTTTAAACACACTTTTTTATGCGCTAGCTGGCGGCATAGTTTGTTCAATATTGCTGCTAGGCTATTGGTCAGGTAAAGGCGGTATTTTCTTTATTTTAGGCGTGCTTACGCCATTGGCTTTAGTGATGGTATCGCCCCTTACCAACATGGCTGCCTTGCTTTACTTATTAACTGGCTTCTTTGCTGGTTTTTGGTTAGTACTACTTGGTTATAAATTTATAAACAAAAAAGCCTAGCGGGGGATGCTAGGCTTTTACTTGATTAGTAAGCTCGTGCGCAATTTCTGCCTGCTGCTTTTGCCTTATAAAGGCCTTTATCAGCACGTGCGAATACTTCATTTTCACAGTCTTGGTTATTGGCGAGTGTATAACCAATACTAGAAGAAACACTATATTTTTTCATTAAGCTGGAATCTTCTACTAGTTTCATAATGCGTTCTGCAACCACTTTATTGGTTGTAAATTCGGGGTCATCAATTAATAACGCGAATTCGTCTCCGCCAAAGCGAAAAATTGAGTCTGTTCCACGCACGCTGCAACGCAAAACTTCAGCAAATTCTTGTAAAACATCGTCGCCAATTTTATGACCATAGGTATCGTTAACTTGTTTAAAGTTATCTAAATCAAGCAGCATTAAACTAAACGGACGATGTTGTCGGCGGCAACGCTCTAATTTTTGTGCCAAGCTGTCATTAAATTGACTACGGTTGTTTAAGCCAGTTAGTGCATCTTTAGTAGCCAAGCGTAATACGCGGGTGTACATAAGTGCGTTACGTAACGGATAAACAAGGACTGCATGAAGCATTTTTAGTTTAGCTTCAATTGCCTTGCCCATAGGAAATTGGCTAAAGTAAATTAATTGCCCTAATCGTTCACTTTCGATATCTAAATCAAAAGAGTAGGGTGTTTGACTGGTATCGCTTCCAGCACTTTGTGACACTCCGAGCGCAGATTGAAACTGTAACCCAGATAAATTGATTAATTGTTTTGCGTGCTCGGCAAAAATAGTCAAAATTTCTTCGATTGATAACGTGGTTTGTAACCTCGCGACCAAGTCTTGTGGATTATTCGTTTCATTTATTCGGTAATGCTCTGCCGAAAACGGCAGAAACTCGCCTCGCGCAGACACCCGCTGCGTCAAAATATGGACATTTTCCATGATAATTCTCCCCCCGGAGTGTTTAGATACTCATAGTTAGCGAGATTTGTGCCACATTTTTAAACTGGCTGAAAAACAGATGGTTGCTATATTTAAAGGAGGGTACAGCTTTATCATCAAGTAGAAAGGAGTTTATTGCTTGCAAAATGTGCTGATTCAAGTGTTTGGCTTGCTCGTCGCTGCCGTATTATTTGTTTGGTTCTTCAAACGAATTGGTTTACCACCTATTCTTGCTTATCTTGCTACAGGCTTGTTGGCGGGTAGTCATGGTATAGGCTGGATGGCGCAAAGCCATGAAATGCATTTTGTTGCTGAGCTAGGCATTGTGTTCTTATTGTTTAGTTTAGGGCTTGAGTTTTCATTGCCGCGTTTAATGGCGATGCGCAACATTGTATTTGGCCTTGGATCCTTGCAGGTGGTGGTAACCAGTATTGTGTTTATGCTGGTTTTACTATTGTTGGAGCACAGCCTTTTAAATAGTTTTACTATTGCCAGTTTGATGGCACTGTCTTCAACGGCGGTGGTGGTTAAGTTGCTTAAAGAATCAGGAGATTTAAATCAGCGCCGCGGTCAGCTGGCAATCGGGGTGTTGCTATTTCAAGATATTGCTGTTGTTCCTCTGCTCATTGTTTATCCTTTACTAGCTCAAAGTGGCTCTGAAGAAATTGTTGGCGCACTTGCTTTTGCTCTCACCAAAGGTGCCTTGGTGTGTATTTTGTTGTTTGGTATAGGTAAGTGGATTTTACCTAAAGTGTTTAGCGAAATAGCGCTAGTAAGAACCGATGAGCTATTTATGCTAACGACCTTACTGGTTGCCTTATTTGCCGCAGGTCTAACTTACTTATTTGGCTTATCAATGGCGTTAGGGGCTTTCTTAGCTGGTATGATGTTGGGTGAAAGTCATTATCGACACCAATTAGAAGCCGATATTAGGCCTTTTCGCGATATTTTAATGGGGCTATTTTTTGTTACTGTAGGTATGCAGTTAGATGTGCTTTACGTGCTAAATAGCTGGTACTGGATCATCACCGTATTAATTGGCTTGTTACTGTTTAAAATTGCAGTGCTCGCGATTTCTGCTCAAGTGATGGGTGAACGTAAGCAAGATGCTGTATCGGCAGGTATAATGCTTTGGCAAATGGGGGAGTTCGGTTTTGTATTAATAGCGCTTGCTTCGCAGCATTTATTAATAAGCTCAGAGCAAGCCTCATTTTTAATTGCAGTTGGCGTGCTTTCAATGGCGTTAACGCCTTACCTCATTGATAAAACCCCCCTTATTCTTAAAAAACTGGGTCTTTTGAGCCACACAGGTCAGTACTGGCAACAGCCTGCGACCAGCAGTCCTTTGTATCAAAATCATGTGGTGATCTGTGGCTTTTCTCGCGTAGGTCAAACTGTTGCTCGTTTTTTAAAACCTGAAGCTATTGAGTATGTAGCGGTAGAAAGTAACCCTATCTTGCTGCAAGAAGCTAAAGCAGCTGGCGAGCCTGTTATATTTGGCCATGTAAATCAAAAAGATATTTTAAAATCAGCGGGTGTAGAGCGTGCAAGACTAGTGATCATTACTTTTACAGATTTTGAGCAAACTCAAATAGTTGTAGATGCCATTAAGCAAATTGCGCCTGATGTTAAAATACTTGTAAGGATGCGTGATGATACAGAACTTGAAACCCTTAAAGAGCTTGGTGTTACTGAAGTTGTGCCAGAGACGCTGGAAGCAAGCTTAATGTTGGTGTCACATGTGCTTTATATGTCTGGCGTGCCGATGACGCGAATTATTCGCCGTGTTAGTAAAGAAAGGCGTAATCGCTATAAGTTTCTACATGGTTTTTTCACTGGTGATAAACTTGATGGTGAAGAGGCGAGCTCAGACAGACTTGAGTATCTGCATGTTATTGCGTTGCCTGAGCATGCTTATGCGGTAAATCAGAAAATTAGCGAGCTAAAGCTTGAGCAGCGCCGCGTGTCGGTTAGAGCACTGCGCCGACAAGACCGCGAAATTGACGCTCCTTCACCACAAACTATTTTACTGGCGGGCGATATTTTAGTGCTCCAAGGTAAACCTCGGCGAGTAGAGCGGGTAGAGCGCTTTTTACTCGATGGTATGGAATAGCTACTCCAACTCTAAGAATTTGCGAATTTCTGGTAGTTTATTGAGACCATCTTGGTAGCCAATTTCAATTAGCTTTTGGGTATAGCGTTTCTCAAAGAGCAAGTAGCTGGTTAAACTTGATTGAGAACGCTTTTTCACACCTATCATGCGCAGTAGTAATTTGATTGCCATGGGCATATCATCATAAAACTGAGCAGCAATCGCATTGAAGTTTTGCGATGGATTGATGACGCATGTTTCGATTTGTTTTAGTTCCTGGTGCTTGTCGCGGGCAGGCAATAGGCTCAAAGTGCGATTGATACGTTGTAAGCGCTCTAAATCAGACTGTAGCGTGTCTGTGAACACACTGTCGAGTAAGTGACCAGCAATATTAGAAAGACCTGGGTAATGGGGTTGATAACCCGGTGGGTGCAACTCTTTTGGCTCATCAACACCAATAATAAAGATTTTCTCAGCACCTAAATGTATTGACGGGCTAAGCGGCGAGAGTTGGTGAATAGAGCCGTCACCAAAATAGTGGTTATAAACATTTACACTTGGGAACACCATAGGAATGGCACTTGATGCCATTAAGTGCTCAACATTAATGCGGGTTGCTTGGCCTTCACGCTTTGCTCTGCGCCAAGGATTTTGTGTCAGTGACTGAAAAAACGCTACAGAGTCGCCAGTGGTATAACTTGAAGCCGTAATTGAAACTGCATCTAAATAGTTTTTATGTAGGTTTCGTTCAATACGCGATAAATCGAGTATTTCGTGCAGTAGTTTTCTAAGTGGCTTATTGTTTAATAAGCTCGCTGGTGGGTGGTTTATATGTTCAGATTGAAAGCTTGTCAGCATGTTGCGAGTGATATGCAAAAACACACTTAAAAAGTCACTTTTATATACTTGAGAAGTAGAAAAGTTCTTCCAAACCCATTCAAGTTTTTTACATGCTAAGTGCGCACAAGATGCATAACAAGCTAATGCTGCGGAATTAATTGCGCCAGCTGATGTCCCATTAATAATAGTAAAGGGCAGCGGTGCTGTTCGAGGCATGCTTTGCGTTATCGCTTTAAGTACACCGACTTGATAAGCCGCTCGTGCGCCACCACCTGTTAGTAATAAAGCGATTTTAGAGTGTTGTGTTTTTTTTAACTTACTGCTCATGGTTGCATTTAAATAGTTGTGCGTCTTTACTTTATTTATCAACTGTAAGTCTTTAAGCTAGAAGAAGCAAAGATTAGCTCAAGGCTAAATGGTTTTTTCGTATTTTTATCTGTTTTATTTTTAAGGGAGTGTCTATGTCGGAGCATTCGTCAGAACCTGAAGTACAAAAAGGTTCATCAAATAATAACCTCATTTTTGCGGTTGTTATTCTTATCCTTATCGCTGGTGTAGCAGCGTTTATTTTATTAAAGCCTGAAGATAAACCAGTTCAAGTTGTTGAAGACATTGTTACTGAAGAAGTACCTGTTGTGGAATATCAAGAACCAGAAGCAGAGTCAGAACCAGAAGTTACAAACCCTGAACCAGAGCCTGTTGTAGTAGATACAGCTCCAGAGCGCACTCCTGAGCCAGTTCCTGAAGTTAAGCCATTACCAACCTTAAATGAAAGTGATGAAGTTGTTGTTGCTCGCATGGATGAATTACTAAGTGACCAAGTGATGAGTTTAATGGTGACTGATGATCTTATTCGTCGTGGTGTTGTGTATGTTGATAACATTGCAAAAGGTAAAGTAGCATTAAGTCATGCTCCTGTTGAGCGCCCTAAGGAGTCGTTCAAAGTCATAGAAGGTGATATTTTAACAATTGATCCAAACAGCTATGAGCGCTATACGCCTTATGTGAAACTCTTTACAAGCTTAAGTGCTGCGCAAGTGATTCGTATGTATGATGAATATAAACCTCTTATCAACGAAGCTTATGCAGAAATTGGCTACGAAGGTGATGCATTTACTGGGACTTTAGAAGAAGCTATTGATGTGCTTCTAGATACGCCAGAACCAAAAGGTGATATGCCACTAGTTCGTAACTCAGTCACTTATCAATACGCATACTCTGAATGGGAAAATCTTCCTGATGCGCAAAAACAATTGCTGCGCATGGGGCCAGAAAATATGAAAAAAGTGAAAGCAGCTTTACGCAACATAAAAGCTGAACTTGAAAAGTAAGTAATTACCCCTCTAAATACAGTGTGATTGTATACCAAGTATGCAATCGCACTTTCTTTTTCGAATACCCCTTGAATAACAGGCTAAAAGTAGAGATAATCCCTCCCGCGCCAAACAAGGCCCTCAATGGTAGTCTTATTGGTCCTCTCGCAACACTAGCAGGTGAACCTGGTCAGGCCCGGAAGGGAGCAGCCACAGCGTGTGACGTGTGTGCCGAGATGCGGCTGGTAAGACTGCCACCCAAAATCCTACTTGGGTGACTTTCTTTATTTTCATTATCTTTTTCAAGTTTTAATACTCTGTTGTAATCCAATATTTATCTGATTTTATTTTAATTGCTCTAGATGCTTGGCTTTTTCAGTCCAAGACGCGGTGCCGTGTTTATGTGCAATAGTATTTGGATGGTATTGTTGCTTATGCCTTAATGCGGTTCGTTAGGCTTGCAGTGCAATTTGACAGACTTAATTTTTGTATGGTTTTTGATAAGTGAGGAGTCTAGAGTTCTTAAAATAGGTCAAACTGCTGCTTGTATTTATGCATGTTCAATGGTGGTGGCACAGTGGGTGTTAGGCAGGTGTATAGTGAGCGCCTTAATGCTCCCTAAAACTTAAGTGAATTGGGAATGCTTTATTGTCCCAATAGTAAGTATAGAAAGGTAACCTTCTTTCAAGAACTCTTTCAGAATTAATGTAAGATTCAAATGATAAGAATGAAAAGTATAGCCCTTGTCTATACTTTTCTAATCTTGAAATGAAACAGAAAACGATGAATAAAATTAAGAATGTTAGGCTCAAAATGAAGAGCTTAAAGTCGACGTAAAACAGCACCAATGTTAACAACGAAAGTGCTAAAGAATGATTGATAATTCTTAATTTGTTTTTTTTGAGTATTATCATTTTAGTTACTTGTTACATAGTTTATGTAATCAATTTCTTCTCTATTTAATGCTTTTTCTTCAGTGTCGTTATGATGCATTGCATCATTAAGAAAAGTAGAGCTGAGCTTAATAAAGTTTATTTTGTCTTCAAGTGATGTGTTATCTAGGCCTGCGAGAAGTAGTTTGCTGGAGAGCTCTGAAATAGATGCTCGGTTATTTCTCGCGAAGTTGAGACGTGGTAAAGAGTCAATAACAAGTATTAAGTTAACAATAGACTCATCTATATTCTTGTCCAATACGTTCATTTTATTCTCTCCTTATATTTATTAACTTGAAACCGACTCCTCTCACACTTTCAATAATGTAGCTGGTGTCATTCAAGATAATTCTTAACTGATAAATTGAAACATTTACATTGCCAATAACAGCTTTCTGTTCTGGCCAACCAATCCTTAGTAATTCGTACCTATTAACTGTTTTTCCAATATTCCGATAAAGAACCTCAAAAACCCTAAATGTGGCAGGGCTGACTCTGTATTTTTTTCCATAAATAGTCAGGCTTCCGTAATCAAAAATAAGAGGTTTGTTTTTGATTGGAGCTTGGCTGGTTCCTGAGTGTTCTGATTTCATCTTATCCTCCGTATCCAAATATGGTACTTGGTTTAATTGTCATATCAATAATTATTAAAAGTATTAAAACCATTAAAAATATTAAATTACTAAACGATTAAATTACTAAACCGCTAAATTCTTAAGGTTATGAAATTACTATGTTTATTTAAAATATTGAAATTTTCAAACTTTAAAGATGAGTAGTATGAAATGAAAATTTATTAATAAAAAAGTATCAATTTTGGCGCGGTGGTTACTCGATCTAGAAATGAAAAAAATAGTAGATAACTGGCCTAATCTAGCGTTAGACAGTCGTATTAGCGCCATTGCTTTTACTAAACTATTTCTATACTTAATAATAAAAAAAGGTGCAGTAGCACCTTTTTTTATAAGAATTGATAAAGGAATTCATGCTCTCTTAAGTGCACTCAAAATTGTTATTTCGCGAATACTTTAAACCCCCAAGCAGGCAGGGTTAGTGTTGAGCTTTCAGTAAACTCAACTATTTCTTTAGAAAGTACTTCTTTATATTTTCCTGTAAACAACGGCTCTTTAAAGCTGACAGTTTTAGGCTCTTTTGAAAGATTGAATACGGCAAATACTTTATCGTTTCCTTTTGCACGAACAAAGCTAAGCACCTGCTTAGGTGCGGTGTTTGGTACATGTACCATGCGGCCGCCAAATTGACCATTCCACAGGGCTTCATTGTTATGTTTGAGTGCAAATAGCGATTGGTATAAATCACCGATAGGGTGCTTTTGCCACTTTATTGGGTCGCGTTCGAAAAAGGCGAGTCGTTTATCGTTGCCAGCTTCTTGACCGTTATAAATCATCGGGAAACCTTCGCCAATCACAGAAAGTGTAATTACAGCTTCAAGTGCATCGCCGTAGTTTTCGAACATGGTGCCTTCCCATGCATTGGTGTCGTGATTTGCAACACCTACAAGGCGGTACGCCTCGGCCGGGAATGCACTTTCATTCCATGAATAATAAAGGAAGAGAGCGCTGACATCGGCATGAGCATTTACGATATTATGCATATGCTTAGACCATGACCAAGCGTAAGTCATATCGAATGCTTTAGCATGTAAATCACGAGATTCCCACTCAGCCAGCATTAAAACAGGCTTTATTTCATCAAGCTCACGGCGAACGTTATTCCAAAAGTCGACGGGTACAAAGCCTGCCACATCACAGCGATAGCCATCAATACCTACTTCTTTTACCCAGTATTTCATTGATTCAGTCATATACTTACGCAGCGCTGGCTTTGAATAATCAAAATCGATAATGTCAGACCAATCCCACCAAGGCGTTGGCCTAAAGTTTCCTTGATAATCACGCTCGTACCAATCAGGGTGCTCATAGCGAAGCCAATTATCCCAGGCACTGTGATTCGCTACCCAATCTAAAATAACATACATACCCATTTCATGAGCTTTATCAACAAAGGCTTTTAGATCATTCAATGTGCCAAATTCAGGGTTTACTTTACGGTAATCTTTTACAGAATAAGGGCTACCTAAACTGCCCTTGCGATTTTCTTCGCCAATAGGGTTAATGGGCATGAGCCAAATAATGTCTACACCTAATGCTTTTAAGCGAGGCAGCTGTTGCTGTGCTGCAATAAAGGTTCCTTCTGGAGTAAATTGGCGAGTATTTAATTGATAAAGTACCGCATTTTTTGACCATTCAGGATGAGTTATTTTTACATAGGCTTCTGGTTCATAGGCACTTTTTGTACTTGTGGTTTGTGAACATGCAGCGAGTAAGCTCAGTGTAAATATAAGCAAGCTTTTGGTAAGAAGTGAATTCATGTCAGACCTTGTTGTCAATTTAAATTGTGTGTACTAACAAACAGTCTGATAAATATATACCCAAGGTTTGTTTGTAACAAATTTGTACATACGTATTCACAGTATATTTACGTAATCGATTAAGTTCATCTTTCAAAGGTGTATTTAAAGGGCTAGGAAGGTAAAAACTTAAATGATTAAACAGGGTCGGGTATATGTTAAAACGACAGCAATGCATAGCCAAGCTGTCGTTTAAATATGCTGAGCTAGGCTGAAATCATAAAAGCAGATTTACTGGCATCCCAGCTGATCAGTTTTTTAATTTCTAGCTCTTTTAAAATGGTTAGTAATTCAGAGTCACTTAGACAACAGCCTTGTTTTAATGTATCGAGTGATATCTCTTTATTACGGCTATGAAGCTTAGAGGCCAACATAATACGGTAGATTAATTTTGACTTACGGTTCATAACGCATCTCCTCCACATTTTTGTTTATAGCAATTAGTTTGCTACTTGGTTTTATAATTTGGTCTAATGTGTACTGATGGTTTTTTCGACTATGGGGGATCTTTTTAGCTAAGTCAATTAATATCGAATGATATTTGTACAGCGCTATAAGAGAGGGAGTTAGTAGTAATCTACAAATATAACTCATTGAAAATATGTAATAAGTTACGCTTTAAAAAATTGGTATATTTATAAGAAATTAAAAATCAGAGGGTTATCGCTGTACTATAAAAGCTTAGTCAATGAGCTCATCGCGGCTAACTGCAATTGCATCATGCAGCGCTTTAAATAGTAAATGCTTTTCAATGGGTTTGCCTACGTGGCTATTAAAACCACAGTTCATGTATTCGATTATATTTTCTTTCATCACGTTGGCAGTCAAGGCAACAACGGGAATCTCTTTATCAATACTACGAATATGGGAGCAAGCTTCGATCCCTCCCATATTTGGCATTTGTATATCCATCAAAACTAAAATGGGGTTGAGTTGTTTAAATAGCTCGACAGCTTCAGCACCATCTTTTGCAAAGTGAAGTTCTGCGTTGGTTTCTGCAAGCATCGATTTGATGATCATAGTATTGAGTGGGTTATCTTCAGCAATTAATAAGGTTTTAGCCGATAAATCAGGTGCGGTTACATCAGTAAAGCTATCATTTAAGTGTTGCTTTTCAGATACTTTGAGCGGTAAATAAACCGTGAAATGGGTGCCTTTACCGAGTGCGCTGTCTACATCAATACGGCCATGCATCCGTTTAACGAGATTCGCGGTGATCGACATTCCTAATCCTGTCCCGCCAAAACGCCGCGTTATGCTGTTATCGGCTTGCTGAAAACGGTTAAATAGATGCATTAACCCCTCTTTATTCATACCAATGCCGGTATCAATCACTTCTATCTCAACACCTTGCTTTTGGATTTGCGAAGATTTATTAACCTTTATTTGCACGCCACCTTGCTCGGTAAATTTAACGGCGTTAGAAACCAGGTTTAAAATAATTTGTCGAACCCGAACTGGGTCTCCTATCCATAAATCTTCAACGTCATCGTCTATATCTATGTTTAATTCAATTGCTTTTTCGTTACAAAGCGGCAGAAAATCAGAATTGATCGACTCAACGACCTTCGACATCGAAAAATCCACCTGCTCAATCGAAAGCTCGTTCGCCTCCATTTTCGAAAAGTCTAAAATATCGTTGATAATGGTAAGGAGTGACCGACAAGAAAACAGCGCCTTAGCAACAACTTCAATATTTTTCGGTTTTTGAATGTTCGGCTGCAAAATTTGTAATAGCCCCATTATGCCATTAAGTGGAGTGCGTATTTCATGACTCATATTAGCTAAAAATTCTGATTTTATTCTTGTGCCTTCTAAGGCACGTTCAGTAAGCTCAATCTGTTGTTTATAAGAGTTTGAAAGCTTTCTAAAGTAAATAAGCAATATGCTGGTGAGCAATATAATTGTTAAAACATGAACGGTATAAGCAATTTGGAAGTTTTCATCAATTGCGATACTTTTTTCTTTAAGTGTTAAGTTTATATGTTGCTCGAACGCGGCAAGTGCCTTCAATGCCTCTGTATCATCTACTTTAACTTTGGAATCTATTTGCTCGCTAGTTGCGCCATCAGCAATCATTTTTAAAACAATGTCGAGATTATTTTTATACTCATTAACCGTTTTTTTAACGTCAATAAGTGCTGTTTGATCGTATTCTTTTATTGCGCCAAGTTTGGCAAAGATCTCTTTTATTTCGCGGAGTTCATTTTCAATGGGCGGTAGGTATAGATCTGTATTTTTTCTTAGTACTAGGTTTTTAAAATGGTGAATAAAGCCACCATAACCGAGTTTTTGAATTAGCTTGTCGTGAAGTACATAAATGTTAGCGGCGGTTTTTGAATAGTCATGCCATTGTGAGTCAACATTTCTGTAAAAGAATAAAGAGGTAACAGTAAGCGAAGCTACTAATGCAATCATGATAATGGCATTTACTTTTAACTTGTTTTTAGTTTGCTGCAACGCTTTTATCATCAGTTTACGGCACCTATCCTGTTGTTATTCTAAGCATAGCGCATTTTTATTTGTTCACATAAGAAAGGGTAAAAGCTGTGACGGCTTTTTTATGAAAATATTAAAAGTCCTATACAAAGGAAAAGTAACCTAACGTGTTCAAAAGCCCTTTGTAAAATAATGATTTGAAATTAATTGATTTAACTGTACTTTTTTCGTACTTGTTGTATCTTAAGTTGGTACGCTATTTTAAGGTTTAATTGAGTGTAGGCTAACACTCATTTGTTAAGTGGAGTAAAGGATATGCACGCACACACAGTCAAAGAATCAGCAGCAACTATTCAATCGGGTGTCGCAAAAGCGGATGGTAAGCTTTTAGTTACTGAGCAAGACATTGTTTTTGAACCGTTTAATAAAGAGTTAGGCTTAGGCCCATACAGATTTTCACGAGCGCAAATCAATAACGTTGATAAGTGTTCAGGTAAAGGTGCGGGTATTTTGCCAATCACAGCAGATGGAATTCGCATTACTCTAAATAACAAGGATGTATTTGAGTTCATTTTAGCAAACCCTGATGAGTGGCTAAGCGTACTTGCTCACTAAGCAAACCACAAACCTTCAAAAAGACGGCATATTATAGCAACGTGTCATAATATGCCGTGTTAGCTTTTTATGAATTAATTCCCTTTCTTCGCAACACATTGATCTCAAACAATACTAAGGCAAACTTCTTAGGTTATTTTACACATCTAAACTATTAAATTGCTCGTTGCTTATTAACGGAGGCTCTTGGGCAAATGATCAACTTAGATGAACAACACCTAGTTTCACTCGAACGCGGTTTTCATATTCCACCTAAACCTGAGCTATTGAGCCAAATTGCCGAAGAAATGCAAAAATCTGATTCAAGCTTAGATAAAGTAGCCAATTTAATATCACGTGACATTAGCCTTTCGGCCTTATTATTAAAAACAATCAACAGCCCCGTGTTTGGCTTACAACGCACCATAAGTGATATACGCCAAGCGGCGATGTTTTTAGGGTTAGATCAGCTTAATCGGCTGGTAACTTTGGCTCTCCTAAAGCAAAACTTTAAAGGCAATGCTTGTATTAGCTTAGAGCGCTTTTGGGATGAATCGGTTGAAGTTGCAAATGCCTGTGTGTTGCTGGGTAATCGTTATAAGTCTTTAATGCCAGTGGATGAGCTTTATTCATTAGGGCTTTTTCATAATGTAGGTATTGCTGCCATGGCATTAAAATTTAGAGATTATGTTGAGGTACTCAAGCAAGCAAACCTAGCCAAAGAGCTCGCAATTACAGACCTTGAACAAGCACGTTATCAGTGTGACCATGCGGTGATTGGCTACTTTATTTCTGTATCATGGCACCTACCTAAGCCACTATGTCACGTTATTTTAAATCATCACAACACGCACTTTTTAGAGCAAAGCAATGATGAGCAGCAGCGTATGGCGTATGCCATTTTAAAGTGCGCAGAGAGTGCTGTGGACTATGCGCGCCACCAACAGTATTCAAGCGAGTGGTTTAAAATTAAAGAGCAATGCTTATCTGAACTTGGCATTGTTGACCAAGATTTTGCAGATATGGTCGAAGATTACGTCGACAATGCGATGGCGAGCTAAAGCTGCTTAGATTTTATTTCCTCTCATCTTAACTTCGATGCGGTAGCGAGTGCAGACTTGCTAACTTTGGTTTTTTTACACTTCATTAAAGCATAGTATTACTATACTTTCATACCGTAGCAAGGCGTCATAACTTTTTCTAGGGAGAGATTATGATGCTTAAATCTTTGTTACTATTGGTTTTATGTACCAGTTCTGTGATGGCTGCAACGAGTTTACCAGATAATCGCCACATCGTTGTTAAAGGTGAGGCTGTTGTGCGTACTGCTCCCGATATGGCTAATATCACGTTAGAGTTTGAATCTGTAAAAGCTGAAAGTTTGCAAGCGAAGCAGCAAGTCGATACGCAAGTGAACAAACTTCTTGCGGGATTAAGCAATTTTTCTATAGACGAAAAAAGTATCTCTGCGGGGCGGATATTTGTTGAGCCCAATATGCGTTATGACGAAAACGATAACCTAGCTAAAGATGGTTTTCGAGCCACGCGTAAGCTCAAAGTCAGCCTTAAACAACCCTCTCTTTTGGATGGTTTCTTAAACTTTGCGCTTAAAGTGGGTGTCAATCAGATCGAGCAAATTCAACTTTTATCAACGAAAGCCTCAAACTACGAGCAAGTCGCTCTGAATAAGGCTGTAGTGAATGCCAAACAACAGGGGAGCAGCCTTGCTAGCGCATTCGAAGCGAAACTTGGTCGAGTGTATAGTATTCAATCGCAAGAGGTAGGTAGTCACTTCGGCTATGGTAGCAACAACAATATTGAACAAATTATGGTAACGGGCTCACGTATTAATGCAGTCCCAGAAGGTAAGTATTTACAAGAATCGATTACCTTCAGAGCAAGTGTCAATGTTGTGTTTGATTTGTTGTTAGAATAATTCTTTCTTTTAAGAATGCTTATTAGGTACTGGTTTAATTATAAGTGCTTATTTTTATTATAAATTCAAATAATTGATTTTAATGGGGTGTTTTTATTGTCTTTTTTAGGGGGGGGTTGGATGTTTTTTAGGAATTTTATATTTCATCTTGTTGAATAATTAAGAATAAAATATCTTGATTTTGTGCGGCATTGCTACTATTGTAGCCGCAATGTAGCAATAAAGTTGTTACCAGTTGTTGTTCAAAAGAGCATTTATGTAGTTTGTAGTCACAAAATCTCTCACTTTTTAAAAACGATAGGGTTACATTTCCATGAATAAAAAATTCTCCACGCTAACTGTTTGTATTAAAAAAGCATTGCTCCCAACACTTGTGTTAGGAACATGTACGACTGCCTTTGCAGCTGCTCAAGAAGATGGAAAAAATAAAATTACAAAAGAGGATATAGAGCAGATCGAAGTACGCGGCTATGCGGCGTCAGTTGAGAAAAGTATCAACATGAAACGTTTTTCAAACAGCGTTGTTGATGCGGTTTCTGCCGAAGATATCGGTAAATTTCCTGATCAAACAGTTGCTGATGCACTACAGCGTATTCCAGGCGTGCAAGTAGAGAAAGACTTAGGCGGTGAAAGTGATCGAGTGAGTATTCGTGGTACAGCACCTCATTTAAATATAACGCTGTTAAATGGCCAAAACGTGGCTTCTGCAACGGCTTCGGCATCAATTACACGCCCGTCTCGTGGTTTTAATTACTCATTATTACCAGCAGAAATGGTCGATACTCTAGAGGTTTATAAGTCTGCTGAAGCTGACATTGATGAGGGTTCAATTGGCGGCACTGTTGTAGTAAAAACACGTAAACCGCTTGATAGTGAAGCTAACTATGCTGCGCTTTCAGTAAAAGCATTTCATTTTGAAAACGCAGACGAAACTAAGCCATACGTGTCTGGTTTATATTCATGGAAAAATGAAGCCCAAGATTTTGGGTTTAATGTTGGTTTTGTCCACAAAGAAACGGCAACGCAGCGTGATAGTAAAGAAGTACGTTTTGGATATCGCAGCACAGATGCCAACCAAGATGGGAATGCAGAATTTTATCCAGGGGCAGTGGGTTACAACCGCTACGCAAGTGATAGTGATTTAGATACCGCAACAGCGACATTCCAATACGCAGCTAATGATAATCTTGAATTTGTTTTCAATAACTTATATTCAAAGTCAGAACATGAATCATATGGCACGTATTCAAGCGGTTTTATCTTACAGAATATTGCTAATATTGAGAACCCAGTGATTGTTGATGGTACGGTTGTCGCAGGTGATTTACCAGCACACAATAACTTGGGTTATTATGGTAATGCGGGATATCGCGGTGAATTTAAAACTCAAGCGCATGACTTAAAAGTGACTTTTAAAGCCGATGATTACACTCTTACAGGTCAATTTGGTTACAGTAAAGCGGATGGTGAGGTGAGTGATGTGTATTCTGAGTATTACGCCAATACAAATGCATCATTTACATTAGAAAACGGCACGCCTGATGTAACTTTATCTGCAGATTTAAGCCCTGAAGATTATCGATTAGATTACAACCATAAAAATGATATATTCAACGATTCTGATGAGCTTTATGCACAATTTGATGTTGAATATTTATTAGATACTGGTTTTTTCACTGCAATTAAAGCGGGTGTAAAATACCGTGAGCATACAAAAGCAGCCAGTTTAATGAAAGCCAATTATCCAAAAGTCTCAGCAGCAGGTGAAAATTTTAATTTGGGTATGTTTGCAAGTGATTCTGCTAGTGACGGCATTTTATGGCAGTTTGATAATAACCAATATGCAGACTGGATTTCATCAACAAGTCCTACTTCAGGTCCTTATGAGCACCTTGACTACACCTTCGATCTAGAAGAAACCGTTACGGCTGGATACGTCAAAGCTGTGTTCGAGCACAATAAGTGGCGCGGTAATATGGGCGTACGTGCAGTTAAAACAGAGCTTGACTCTCGTTCAGTTGAATACACAGGACGTAGTTTTGCGCCTGAAAATATTCAAGATGTGTATAGTTCAAATAGCTACGATGACTTTTTACCAAGTGTAAATATTAACTATGACTTTACGGATGATGTTGTGCTTCGCTTTGCTGCAGCTAAAGTAATGTCTCGTCCTGACTACGATTTTTTATCAGCGCGTAAAAGTGGCTACTGTGCAGCGGCAACAGGTTGTAAAGGCTCACAAGGCAATCCAGATTTAAAACCTTATCGTTCAACTCAATATGATTTATCAGCTGAGTGGTACTTTAATGAGTCATCAATATTGTCATTAGCTTATTTTTATAAAGACATTGATTCGTATATTACCAATACCACTATTGAAAAGCAGTGGACATGGACAGACCCTGATACTGGCGTTGAAGAGGTTCGTGATTTCTTAGTGACTCAACCGCAAAACGGGCTAGGTGGTGAGAATTCCGGCTTTGAAGTGAACTACACGCAAAAGCTAATGTATGGGTTCGGCATTCAAACGAACTACACTTATTCAGATGCTGAGCTAGAGCAAACTGCAGAGCAAAAAGCTGCGGGTGAAGAGGCTGTGTTACCTAACAATTCAGAAGATACCTTCAACGCGACTGTTTACTACGAAAATACAGCTTTCAGTGCGCGTGTTTCTTATACCTATCGTTCAGAATATTTTTATACAAATTATCTTGGTTTAAATCAGTATAAAGATGGTTTTGGTCAGTATGATTTGAATATAAGCTACAATGTTTCTGAAGATTTTAATCTTATTTTCCAAGCTATTAACTTAACAAATGAAGAGCAAAAAGCGACTTCAGGTAATAGCACCGGTATGCCAGATGCTAATCGCCCTTTAGCTATTCATGATTATGGTCGTCGTTTCTTGGTCGGCGCGCAAATGAAGTTCTAATTTTCTTATTTGAATTAGATTCATGTAGGCACAACAAGTTTTTGTTGTGCCTTTTTTGTGAGGTATACAGTGTATTTTAAACATTTATTATTATTGTTCACCTGCTTTGCTTTGAATGCGTGTGTTTTTATGCAAAAACAAGAGGCTACGAACATTGAAAAGCAGTTTTTTGGCACTATCCAGCAACCTCAGGTTGCAAGAGAGTTTCGTGCTGCATGGGTAGCAACCGTTGCAAATATTAATTGGCCATCAGAGCCTGGATTATCTGTTGCTGAGCAAAAACAACAAGCAATTAAAATCCTTAATTTACTAAAACAACATAACTTCAATACCGTTATTTTTCAGGTTAGACCGCAAGCAGACAGTTTATATCAAAGTACGAATGAACCATGGTCTTATTATCTTACTGGAAAGCAAGGAAAAGCACCTGAACCGTTTTATGATCCTTTAAAATTTTGGATAGAACAAGCACATAAACGAGGCTTAAAGTTACATGCATGGATAAACCCATACCGCGCTCATCATCACATTGGAGGCCCCGTTTCAGAGCATTCAGTTGTTGAAAAAATGACGGATAAAGTAGTGAAACTAAAAAATGAGACCTATTGGTTTTTGCCTACAGATCAAGCTGTAGTGTCGCATACTTTAAGTGTATTAACGGAACTTGTAGAAAACTATGATTTAGATGGTATTCACTATGATGACTACTTTTACCCATATCCTTCTTACAATAACGATGAAGGTTTTCCTGATGCTAAACAATACAGTCAGTATTTAGAAGCAGGTGGTGAGTTATCTATCGGTGATTGGCGCCGTGAAGCAGTAAATCATTTTGTGAAAAGCTTATACAAATTAGTTAAACAAACAAAGCCTCATGTTCTTGTTGGGATAAGCCCATTTGGTATATATAGGCCTGATGAACCTGAAACTATTCGTGGTATGGATCAATATGACACCTTGTTTGCTGATGCAAAGCTGTGGCTTAACGAAGGCTGGCTTGATTATTTTTCACCGCAACTTTATTGGCCAATTAATCAATATGCACAAAGCTACCCGCTCTTATTAAGCTGGTGGCAATCACAAAACACTCATGGGCGACATTTATGGCCTGGCATTAATGCATTGCGTTCATTTGATGAGGCTGGTGTTGATGAGGTCGTCAATCAAATTATGATAAATCGTGGGTTTTTATCAACTTCACCCGGTACAGTTTTTTGGAATGTTACAGCGCTTGAAGGCAGTCAATTGATGAGTGATGTGATTACTAAAGGCGTATTTCAACATCAAGCCTTAATTCCAGAAACTCCTTGGCTAGATGCGTCAGTAATAGCAGCTGTTAAAGTTGATGTTAAATATGATGGTGACGATGTTCATTTGACTTGGACACACCCAAATTCAGATCAAGTGTCTGAGTTACTTGTCTATCTAAAATATGCGCAGCAGTGGCACTATCATATTTACTCAAGTGATGAGAGTACGTTCTCTGTTGCAGCTTCTTATGGACAACGACCATTAGAGGCAATGAAGATAATTGCAATTGATAGGCTTGGTAATCAAAGCGCTGAGATTGAGTTGTTAATGAAATAGCACCTGTACTGTATATACAAAAATTTGTTACGCTTTGAATAATCTGGTTTTTAAATTTTAAAGTAGGCATATGAAGTATTTCGCGGTAATTTTGTTCGGTTGCCTTATCTCTTTTTCAACAACAGCCGCAACAAAACATATAAAAATTGTAAAACCTGTGGTTGCGGCGTTTAAAGCGGGTGATAGAGCTGCAATCGCCAAGCGAGTGCATTATCCTCTGCAGCGCAAAGCGCCTCTGCAAGCAATTGAAAATGAGCAAATGCTTATAGAAAAGTTTGAGCAAATTTTTGATAAAGAGTTTGTCGAAAAAATCGTGAATTCAAATATTCGCCACGACTGGGAAATGATGGGGTGGCGCGGCATTATGTTTGATTCAGGCAAATTTTGGTTAGACTTTGATGGCTCTATTTGGGCTGTGCCTTATGAATCAGAGGCAGAAAAAGCACGACGCGAAGCACTGATTGACGAGCAAAAACAAGCATTACATAAAAGCCTTCGTGAATTTACAAAACCGATATTAACGTGGCAAACAAAAAAGCACTTAATTCGTATCGATGAGCTTGCTGATAATCAGTACCGCTATGCAGCATGGGAAATAGATCAATCTATGCAAGATGAGCCAAGCCTTGTGATCACAGGGGGCAGTCTAAGCTTTGATGGCAGTGGCGGAAATCATTTTTATACCTTTACTAATAACGGTTATCGTTATGTATGTCATGTTACCGTACTTGGTACTGAACACTCACCGCCGGGGCTGTTAGAGGTATTTAAAAATAACGTACAAATATTGTCTGAGCCTGTTCTGGATTTATAAGGTGTTTTTCTTATTTTGAACTACACTCATTCTTTCAAAGGAGGCTCGTTTAAAGGGGTCTCATTTAAAGGAGTAAGTTATGGGTATTAAATTTTGGGTTTTAAGAGCCACTAGAGTTTTCACGCTGGTGGCTATTTTATTATTTATGGTGGAAATACTGAAAGGTCACGAGACACTCAGCGCATTAGGCTTTGCGTTACTTTGGTCTTTTATTGCCACGGCAATTTTTATCGCAACCCGTTTATATCATTCATCAAAAGGGCGCCACTGTGCACTTTGTAATGACACCCCTGATGATAAAAAAGCGAGTTAACTTAGATTGTTCACAAACACACCGCCCCATACCAGCGCACAAATTGTTAGGGCAATAAGTACGGCTGCTGATCCTAAGTCTTTAGCTAGGCCTGATAATGGATGAATTTCAAGGCCTACACGGTCTATTGTGGCTTCAATTGCCGTATTTACGACTTCAGCAAACATCACAAATAGTACAGATACAAGCAGCATGATTTTCTCATACAGGTTAATTTGCCATACAAAAACCACTGCTATGGCAAGGACCAACAGTATCAGCTCTTGTTTAAAAGCAGACTCATGCTTTGCTAACCAAGTGAATGCACGTTGGGAGTTTTTAAATGCTAGGCGAATTCGTTTAATGCCAATGGGTTTGTTAGTGCTATCAAATTGCATAGTATGAAATCTCTATTTCGTTAGCTTTGTTTTGAGCAAGCATTGAAGATATCTTGCTCTGGATGATATTCAGTGCTGTCTACATGGGTTAAACCAAGTAGGGTGTCAAAAATATTATCGTGAGAAAAAGCGTTGTTACGCTGTTGTTCGATACATTGATTAAAACGGGTATCGGCTAGTTTATTACTCCAAAACAACATAGGCACTTGTGTTTGCTCTTTAGGTGCTAATGCGTATGGGAAGCC
Source organism: Pseudoalteromonas shioyasakiensis (assembly GCA_013391845.1). Lineage (NCBI taxonomy): Bacteria > Pseudomonadati > Pseudomonadota > Gammaproteobacteria > Alteromonadales > Pseudoalteromonadaceae > Pseudoalteromonas > Pseudoalteromonas shioyasakiensis. Next base: position 2,929,803 of record CP058414.1, on the reverse strand, counting down.
ATGCAAGTACAAGCCTTTTTCTCCAAGTGATTCACCATGGTCAGAAACATACAGCAGGGCTTTGTCATCCGCCTGACTGTTTTGCATTAAATTAATAAGTTTACTGAGTACTAAGTCTGTATAAGCAATAGTATTGTCATAGGTGTTTGTTAGTTGCTCGCTGCTACAATTTTGAATATCACTACGCGGACAATCAGGCATAAATACACTGTCTTTTTTTGGGTATCGACGATAGTAAGTTGGACCATGTGAACCAATCATATGTAACACAACAAGTTGATGTTTAGCATTACTCTTGGCAAGTTTTGTAGCTAACTCTTCCACGAGTACTTCATCAAAACAATAGCGTCCATCACAAAGTGGGTTGCTCTTTGTTGGTTCTACCGTTTGTGAGTTTACCCGCACACAAACCCCTTTACAGCTGCTATTGTTATCAATCCACGTTACTTCGACACCACTTCGTTGAATGATATCAAGCGCATTTTCTTGGCTTTGCGCTATGCGCGAATCATAGTGATTACGGTCTAAACGCGAGAACATGCAAGGTACAGATATAGCCGTAGCCGTGCCACATGAACTAACGTCACTGAAATATTTAACGCCAAGCTTAGGTGTATATTGATTAGTTGGCTTGTTATATCCTTGCAGTGAAAAGTTTGCTGCACGAGCTGTTTCACCTACTACCATAATTGTCAGCGAACTTTGTTGCTGTTCTAGTAAATGCGGCGTTTTATCCAGTACTTTAAATGGTAAAGGCGGATAAAAATAATTATCGCGCAGATACTTATAGCCCGCAGTGTAAAATGCAAAAGGGGTAATATAGCTAGTTAATTGACGGTTATTACGCCCAACAGAGGCATAATCTTTATAAAATGGTACTGCAATAGCTGCTATAGCAATAAATGCTGTGACGTTGAGAAGCGCAAAGTTTTTTAGACGAACACGAAAGTTACCAACAATTTTAAAACGTGAAAACAAGTAAGCGGGGAACACGCCAAGTACAAAAATAAAGACGACAACTTGTATATTTAAGTATGAAAATGCCTCACCTGAGTTTGTCTCTAAGATATTTTGTAGCATGCTTTTATCGAAGATAACACCGTAGTTTAAGGTTGCATAAAACAACAGTGACGAAACTACGATGCTTGTTAAAAGCACTGGTTTTACAAAGGTGATTAACGATAACCAACTTAACACCATTGCCGTCAGTGCTAATAATAAAAACGGTACGCTTGCTATAAATAACCAATTGACATGTTCTGGCTTGCTTGCTGCTTCAGCCATGTTAAATAAAAATAGACCATTAAATGCGATAACCAAGTACAACGACACCAGCCACACAAACTGACTGTAGCTAACTTGCCATTTTTTAATAAGGAGTTGTTTAATTTTCATGCTCATGATTATTCCTCATCGCTACGATTTATTTGGTAAGCGATACAACTGTTCGGTATAAGCTAAATTGCTAAATAAGACGTGAGCCAGAGCTTTTTTGGCAAGTTCAACGCTGCTGCCGGCCTTATCAATAGCTACTTGGGTTTTAGTGGCTGGGTCGTAGTGCCAATAGCTAACCTTTTGGTTTGGCATGAGTATCACTGCCTCACCATTTTCAACGTAAGCAAAGTTGTCGTAGTACTGCATCATGGCGCGCTCAACTGGGTATTGTTTAGTTAAATCATAACCAAGCATAGGTGTCGCTTGGTCTACGCCTAATAGCGATAACAAAGTGACAGGTAAGTCTATTTGACTGACTAAGCGAGTATCCTGCTTTGCGTCCATACCACTATTTAGGATCACGGCAGGAATATGGAACGATTTAAGCGGCACAGGCTCTGAGCCAAACACTCGCACATCATGATCTGCAACCACTAAAAATACTGTGTCTTGCCAGTAATCTTGCGTTTTTGCTTTTGCTATGAATTTACCTAGTGCATAGTCTGCATATTTGATTGCTAGATCACGTTTGAGGTTTTCTGGGTCATGGCCTTCAGGTAGTGTTACTTTACCTTCTGGAATATCGAATGGATCGTGGTTACTTGAAGTAAACACAAGGCTAAAAAAAGGATTGCCTGCTTTATTTAATGCGCTTAGCTCTTTATCAGCTTGATTGAACAAGTCTTCGTCGCTTACACCCCATGACGAAATAAACTCAGGGTTTTGCATGTCATTGATATCTACAATATCGCTAAAGCCATTGCCTAAGAAAAAGCTTTTCATATTATCGAAATGACTTTCACCGCCGTAAATAAACTGAGTGGTGTAGCCTGTGCGGGCTAATACATCAGCTAGTGAGAAAAAATTACGCTGTGATTTTGATAGTTTTACCACTGAGCGTGAAGGAGACGGAGTAAACCCAGTTGTTACCGCTTCAATGCCTCGAACAGAACGAGTGCCAGTTGCGTATAAGTTATTAAAGCCCCAGCCTTGCTTGTATAACTTATCAAGCTCAGGAGTCACACCAATGCCACCTAGTTCACCAACAAAACGTGCACCTAAGCTTTCTTCTAAAATGATAACTAAATTCTTTTTCTTACCCGTGTTAAAAGGCGTGTTGCTTGAAAGTGTAGGAATATTCTCAGTTATAAACTTTTGTTTATAGGCTGCTTGCTTTACTGTTTGTAAAATCTCATTACGTGGCATGTTGCCGTATAAACTACTGGCATTTTTCTCATTGCCCATATTTTTAATAGCAAATGCCACACTGTACGTTGAATTCAAAGCCAGCGAGTTAACCAGCGAGTCACTTGAAAAGTACACTAAAGCAGGATTTAAAGGGCGGTGGCTTACAGTGCCTCGTGCGCTAATTAAGCAGACTAATAAAGTGGTAACGAGTATTACAACTTGGCTAACAGTTTTAGCGTTTTGTTGTTTGCTAAATGCTGCATTTATATAACGATACGCAAACACACAGCTTAGCGTTGCAATAATTAAGGTGCTTATCATAGCGAACAGGTGGCCATGTAATAGCATGGAAAATACTTCTTGGGGGTAATCAAGATATTCGACGAATAAGCGATTTGGTCGTACATCGTACTGGGTAATAAACGCGGGAGTAGAAGCTTCAATAACCACGATTAAAGTAACGACTATGCTGCTATAAAGAGTAAAAATAAGTTGCAATAAAGAGGTTTTGCTACGCAAAAGAACATGAGCTATCAACATTAAAACGGCAAGGGCTAATAAGTACCCTAAACTACTTAAGTCTACCCTTAAGCCGCCAAATAAAACCGCTAGGCTATCGCCATCAGCTAACCTTTGCTGTTGCCATATTAGCAAGCTTATTCTCGACAGTATAAAAACTGCCATTAATATTAATGAAAAACGGAACAAAGGTTTTAAAACAGAGAGTTTTGCTGTCATAGTCGTACTTACTTAATCGAAACTATGGCAATACTAGGCAGTGAAACTTAAGAAACCCTTATGGTAATCTTAATATTTTCTAAACTAGAAAAACTTAAGTAAATCTTAAGGGAATCTTAAGGTTTTGAGCGTAACCTAATGACACAAAAGTGGTTTTTATCTAAATGAGTAACATATGAAATTGTTGATAATAGAAGATTCGGTGTCATTAAGACGTAGTCTACGAATTGGCCTTGAAAACTTAGGTTTTACCATTGATGAAACCGGCGATGGTGCTGAAGGTTTGAGTATGGCCATGTCTGGTGAGTACGAATTAGTAATACTCGACATTATGTTACCCAGTCTTGATGGCATTACGTTATTACAAACCATAAGAGCAAAGCAGCTCGATGTGCGTGTGCTTATTTTATCTGCCAAGCAAGAACCTGCAGACAGAGTAATGGGGCTGCTGACTGGGGCCGATGATTATTTGACCAAACCATTTTCGTTTGATGAGCTGCATGCAAGGTTATTAAATTTAATGCGTCGCGGTGGTCTGAAAACAATCAGTGATGTGATCCGCATTGATAACTTGGCTTTAAATTTACAATTAAAACTCTTACAAGTCGGCGGTACTTCAGTCGACTTAACACCTAACGAATATAAAATAGTTGAGTGTTTATTTAGCAATCAAAATAAAGTGATCACTGCAGAAAAGTTGAGTAGCTACATAGCTGGGCAGTATGACTTGGTCTCAAAAAATTCCATTGAAGCGCATTTATCATCGGCCCGCAAAAAGGTTAGGGTGGCAGGCGGTGAATTACCTATTCAAACTAAGCGTGGCTTTGGTTATATCATTCAAGGAAAATAATGAAGTCAATTCGCAGTAAGTTGGTAACTACATTATCGATTACTATAACTGGGCTAGTTTTAAGTATTTTAGTCGCCACTGATATAGCCGTTGATAGTTGGATTGATAATGAATTTAACCGTGGCATGAAATCAAAAGCCGGTATGCTGATGACTTTGGTTCATGAAGATGAAGAGGGGTTAACTTTTAATTTTTCTAGTGACTTTATGCCAGAATTTGATGGTCAAGTTGAGCCTGAATATTTTCAAATGTGGACTGATGATGGGGTGTTTACCCGCTCACAGAGCCTTAACTTATTCGCTTTGAAGAACCTCAAGTTTGAAAAATTAAAACTGGGTGAAGCGAAAATAATGACCACTGAGCTGCCGGATGGTCGTGACGGGCGAATTATTTATACTCGTTTCCAGCCGCAAATCGACTCTCACTCACATAGAAATTTTTTTGATGGCGTGAGCAAAACGCATCACACCACGCTTACTTTGGCTTATGCAGCTTCATCAGAAAAAGTTGATTTTATTTTATGGTTAATTGACGTTATTTTTGTTGTTTCTACCGTGTCAGTAATCGTATTCATTCGATTATTTGTGCGTAAATCGGTCGACAGTTCTCTAGCGCCACTTAATAAACTAAACCGTGATATAAGTCGGCTTAGTATCGCAGATAAAAGTGCCGTGATAACAATAAAAGAACCTGTGAAAGAGCTGCAACCCATTGTTGATAGCTTAAATGCCTTTATTCAAGAAAACCGCCAGCTCTATTTTCGTGAAAAGCGCTTGACCTCAGATATTGCCCATGAGTTAAAAACGCCGATTGCTGAGCTTATAAATATGGCTGAAGTGGCGATTCGTTTTCCAAATGAAAAAGAGTTTGAGGCAGACTTTAAACCTGAAGTGCTAAAAATTAGCCAGCGTTTAAAGAGCATTGTGTCGAACTTATTGCTACTGCATAAGTACAGTGATGAAGCCCTACCAAAGCAAGATGCATGTGATTTAAATCAGGTTATTTTACGCACCTTAGAAAAGTGCGATTTAGAATGGGTTAAGTTTGAGTTTCAAGATGATATCCCAGCCATTGTAAGTAACTTATTTGCCCTTGAATCAATCATCACCAACCTTGTAAATAACGCTAAACAATACAGTCCAGAAAAGAGCATAGTGACTGTAAGTTCGCTGCTTAATAAAAAGGGGAAGTTGCAATTTTCTGTTACTAACGAATTAAAAGTACCATTAACAGATGAAGACATTAGCCAGTTATTTGATCCGCTTTGGCAAAAAGATAGTGCCAGAACGTCTGAAGATAACTTTGGCTTAGGCTTATCCATTGCCAAAGCGTTAAGTAAAGCAATTGATGCTGAACTTCAGGTTTCGTTAAGTGAGCAAAACATAACCTTTAGTTTGATTATTTCTTAAGGTTTTGCAGCTAATTATTATATGTGCAAAACTAAACATAGCAGCACGAAATCAAAACAACAAAAAAGGAACAACACGATGGGAAAAATTATAGGTATTGCTTTAATCGTTATTGGTGTAGCGCTCGCAGTATGGGGATATAACGTTTATGACTCTGCAAGTGCACAAATTAGCCGAACTTTTAGTGGTGATACACCGATTGAGGCTTGGCTCGGTATGGTAGGCGGTGCAATTTGCGCGATTGTAGGTATTTTAAAAGTTAAATAGCCTCAAACATTGAAATCAGTTTACTAATACCTGATACTGTATTTATATACAGTGTCAGGTTTGGCTATGAAAACACAATTACCAGCAAAATATTATTTAAGTCATTTCTTTGAGCTCGCTGAGTTTATTCGATCTCAGTGCACGCATTTACTCTTAGCTGAGCAAATGCAATTTCTTGAAAAACTCACCCTACTTGATGAGCAAAGTTTGTGTACTTTGCTGCGTATTTATTCCCGTAAACCAAAAATCGTGGCACTGTCATCGTTAAATTATGAAGAAATCCCTAATCTACATGGGGCTATTTTTAAGCTAAAGCAACAGGGGCTGGTGGCACATCCAAGTCATGATGAATTAGATTTGCTGCTTGAGCATTTAACAAAGCCAACTTTATTAACCTTATTAGCAAACGATGAGTTAATGACGACACAACCTGATTATAAAAAATCAGCCAGCAAACATAGCTTAATTCAACTTTGTAAACAGTATATTGACCGCAACCACAGTGATTTAGACGCTTTATTTAGTCAGTTCGTGGTCAATAGCCGAAGCCAGTATTATGAATACTTTGAGTTTTTACATAGCGGCCGACTAAGTCAAGGCGATATAAACCATCAAAATCGCTTTGTAATGCGTGACTTAGGAATTGCAAAAGTACGTGGTGATGTCAGCGACAGCTTATCGCGTTTTAAAACCTTAGCCGAGGCACAATCGCATTATCAATTAAACCAGTTGCGTATGCAGCTTAAGCAAAGCCAATCAGAAACACAGTACCAAACCTTAGCTCAAGCACTTTTAGCTATTAACTGTGAAGATGAATTAGCCCAGAGCATCAAAAACAAGTTACTGATCCGCTTATATAAGCAGCTTAAAGATCATGACTTAGGTTTTGCATTTGAGTTACTAGAGCATTGTGAGGGCAGTAGTGAAGCGCAAGAGCTGGCAATTCGCCAGCGTTACAAGCTAGGAGACAAAAGCTGGGTTGAGCATAAGCTTGAAAATATTATCCAAAACCCGCTTGATGATAGCATTTTGTATTTCGCCGAAGACTTTCTACAGCGTAAATATAATAAGCAGCAACGTTCACGCTTAACACAAATGTTAATTGATACAGAGCATCAAATAGAGGTTGATGACATTTACCGTGGTGATGTAGAGCAAGGAGTATGCGAGTATTATCAACAGCTCGGTAACACTGTGTTTTTTACCGAGAATAATCTTTGGTTAAGTCTTTTTACCCTAACATTTTGGCAAGAGCTCTTTATCGAGACACCGTACCCGCCGTGTAATGAATTTGATCTTTATCCACAAGTACTACTTGCTGATTGCTTTTACACATCGCAGCATACACAAATTGAGCAAAAGCTTGCAAATTTCACTAGTAATGAAGCGTTGTATAAATATGTTTGTAAAAACGCAGGACAGTACTACGAAATAGCCAATGGTGTTTTTATGTGGCATAGCGATATTTTAGAGCCACTAAAAATGTTGATAAAACACAGCAGTCTAGCTAGTTTAAAAGCGCATTTATTGCAAATGACAAAAACCTTTAAGCAGCTTAAAGATGGTTACCCAGATTTAATGGTTTTAAAAGAGCATAAGCTCACATTTGAAGAAGTTAAAGCTCCGGGCGACAAACTAAGACGCAACCAACTTGTCAGTATTGATGTCTTAAAACAACACGGCTTTGAAGTAAATATCGTTAAGGTGAGCTGGTTTAATGATCCAAATCGCATTTATAGTGTGGTCGATATAGAAACCACTGGCGGCGTACAAGGGAATAATAAAATCACTGAAATTGCGGTTGTGCAGTTACAAGCTGGCGAAGTTATTAAGCAGTGGGCGAGTTTAATCAATCCCGAACGAAGTATTCCTGCCTTTATTACCAAATTAACAGGAATTAACGCGGCAATGGTACGTGATGCTCCTCGCTTTGAGGACATAGCCGACACGTTGCGTGCCCTGTTAAAAGGCAGTGTATTTGTTGCTCACAATGTGAATTTTGATTACGGATTTATTCGCAAGGAATACGCTGCACTCGGGCAAGGTTTTAAAATGCCTAAGCTATGTACAGTAGTTGAATCACGAAAGACATTTCCAAAGCTAAAGTCTTATTCACTTGGTAACTTAGCGACACACTTTGAATTGAACTTAACGAATCATCATAGAGCATTAGCCGATGCAACTGCTACGGCAGAGTTATTGATACGAATTCAACAAGCACAATCAAATAAGGCGAGTTGACCTCGCCTTGTAAATTATTTACCAGGGAATTGGTGAATATGAACATCTCGCTGTGGGAATGGAATAGTGATATCAGCAGCATCAAAGGCAATTTTGACTCGTTCATACAAACCAAAGTACACAGGCCAGTAGTTATCCGATTCAACCCAAGCCCACACTAACATGCCGATATGACTTTCACCGTGCTGGCTAACATGCACTGTTGGTTTTTTATCTTCTATATCTTTTAATACCAGATCATAGTCATCCAGAACGCTCATAAGCACGTCACGGGCTTTATGAACGTCATCGCCATAGCTAATACCAAACTCGATTGCAACGCGGTGTGTTGGCTCTGCAAACTTATTCTTAACACAGCCATTCGATAGCGTGCCATTTGGAATAATGATTTTTTCATTATCGTAGGTAAGTAAAACAGTGACAAAAATTTGAATTTCTACTACTTTCCCCATGTAGCCTTGGGCTTCAATAACATCACCTACTTTAAAAGGCTTGAAGAATAGGATAAGCACTCCACCTGCAAAATTCGCTAGACTGCCTTGCAGTGCCATACCTACGGCTAAACCGGCTGCTCCGAGCATTGCAATAAATGAGGTTGTTTCGATACCAATCATCGAGGCAACAGATATCAGCAGTAGTACCTTTAAAATGACAGAAATGAAGGAGACTAAAAAGTGCGTCAAACCAACTTCGAATTTGACCTTATTCATTGATTTTTCAGCCATGTTGGCAACTCTACCAATTAACCACCAACCAATGATTAAAACCAGTATTGCTAGAATAAACTTTGGCCCGTAGAGCATTAGCAACTCTATAGCTTGGTTGTAGATTTTCTCGATTGATATTTCGTCCATTATTTTTCCTTGTTATACAACAGAGTATTTAAAGAAAATAATAGTAGAGGAATTGCTTTACGGTGTGGGGTCTGCTGGGAAAATGTGAATTTTCTGAGGCGTTTCAGTTATAACTAACAAAAAAGGAGTAGCAAGCTACTCCTTTTTTGGGGTGAGTCGAACGTTACTCCGTGCGTTTGCTTGGAATAACTTTAACTAACTTCACCATGTTTTCTTTTATCTCGATCACTTCAATAGGGTATCCGGCAATACGTAAACTTAGGTTTGAGTCTGGGATATCCTCTAAGTATTCAACGATTAAACCACTTAGCGTTTTCGGGCCATCAATCGGGAGCTCCCAACCCATTTCTTTATTTAAATCGCGAATATTAGCACCGCCATCTACAAGTACTGAGCCATCGTCTTGCTCTGTAACTTCCTCACTTGGCGTGCGAGTTTGCGTTGTTGTGAAGTCACCAACAACTTCTTCGAGAATATCTTCAAGTGTTACTAGGCCTTGGATATCGCCATATTCATCAACAACTAAACCGATACGCTCTTTTGATTGCTGGAACTTAAGCAATTGTGTGTTTAGTGATGTGCCTTCAGGAATAAAGTAGATTTCACGAACCGCACGTAATAGTGATGGCTTATCAAACTGTTCTTTAGTTAACAGGCGCAGTGCATCACGTGAGTGAATAAAGCCAACAGCATCATCAATTTGGTCACGATATAATAAAACGCGAGTATGCTGAGCATGAGTTAGCTGACGGCTAATAAGTTTCCAGTCATCATTGATATCGATAGCAACAATTTCGTTGCGTGGGATCATAATATCTTCAACAGTTACTTGCTCTAAATCTAAAATTGAAGTCAGCATGCTTTGGTGGCGAGCTGGTAATAGAGCACCAGATTCGTTCACCACGGTTTTTAATTCTTCTTTACTTAAACTGTGCTCTTCAATTTGTGCTGTTGTGATACCAAACAAGCGCAGCATGCCATTGGTCATCCAGTTTACGATAACCACAAATGGGAAAAGTATTTTCAAAAGCCCCTTAAGGACAATCGAACTTGGGAAAGCGACCTTTTCTGGGTAAAGCGCTGCAAGTGTCTTTGGTGTTACTTCGGCAAAGATTAAAACCACTAAGGTCAGTGCACCAGTTGCAATTGCGATACCGAGGTCACCGTATAGGCGAATACCAATAATCGTTGCAACCTGTGCTGCAGCGATATTAACTAGGTTGTTACCAATCAAGATCAGACCAATGAGTCTGTCAGGGCGACTTAACAGTTTGCTGACGCGTTTCGCTGCACGATGATCTTCTTTAGCAAGATGTCGCAAGCGGATACGGTTAATTGACATAATTCCAGTTTCAGAACCAGAAAAATAAGCAGAAATAAGTATCAATAATCCCAATATAATAAACAGGGTACTAGTCGATATGTCGTCCAACGATGGATCCTTTTTTTATAAATCAGTGCATATTAAGCTAGAGACAGCTTGCTGAGTCAAGTTAAAACTTATTTAGAATCACTTCTTGGATGAAACGGCTGCCAAAATAAGCAAGCGACAAGATAAAAGCGGCTATCATGATCGAAAACACCACGGGTTTACCACGCCAGCCTTGACGTAAGTGACCCACTGTTACAACAGTGAAAATAAGCCAAGCAATTAACGATAAAACCGTTTTATGGATAAATTCACTGGCAAACATACCTTCTAAGAAGATAAACCCAGAAAGTAGTGCAAAGGTAAGTAGAATTGTACCAAGCGTGAGTAATTGATAAAGCTGACGCTCAACGACCATTAAAGGTGGAAGATGACTGTGTACGATTGCTAAGTCTTTGCGCTTTAAACGCTTATCAATAAAGTAAAACTGTACCGCATAGAGTGTCGAGATTATCAGCACACAATATGCCAAAAGTGATAACGATATATGAGTGACTAAGCCAAGTTCAACATCTATTGATTGTAAAATCACATGATGCGGAATAAATAAGCTGGCAAGTGTAAGTAAGGCCGCAAAACCATACACAACTGGTAGTAATAAGGTAGCAGGGAACTTGAGCGACACAGCTGTAACGGATACTACGATGACCCAACAGGTCAATAAAGCAACGTTGACGATACTCAAATCTTGACCGTCAGCACGAAAAACTGAATTAACCAGTAATAGCATATGGGCAAGGATAGCCACAGTGCTTAGTATCACTGTGAGTTTTTGGCTCGGACCTTGTTTGTGGAAAAGGCGTGATAGCACATGTGACGTTGCTAACACATAAAACAAACTAGCAATAATAGTTAAACTAATAATCATCGTGTTTTGGCCACTTAATTTATATAGATAAATCCTTGTCTCTTTGATGCCATTGTATTTTATAGCAAGGAAAAAGCATAGAGTTTGTAAAAAGAAACTCAAACTACACACTTGAACACTGTATTGTCGACCACCATTTACGGTATACTGCTAGTAATTAAATTTTAATATTGCCTGTATTGTCTTCAAACTTGTCTGTTTTATGTACACTACAGGTGAAACACGTTTTATCGGAACCTTTACATGTTTGAGAATCTCCAAGAACGCTTAGGTAAAACCTTAAAAAATATCAGTGGCCGCGGACGCCTAACTGAAGAAAATATAAAAGATACATTACGTGAAGTCCGCATGGCATTTTTGGAAGCGGACGTTGCATTACCTGTTGTTCGTGAGTTCGTTAAGCAAGTTAAAGAACGCGCCGTTGGTGTTGAAGTAACGAAAAGCTTAAGTCCAGGCCAAGTCTTTATTAAGATTGTTCGTGAAGAACTTGAAAAGGCAATGGGTGAAGCAAATGAAGAGTTAAGCCTTAATGCGCAGCCGCCTGCGGTAGTGATGATGGCGGGCCTACAAGGTGCTGGTAAAACAACCAGTGTTGGTAAACTAGCTAAATTCTTAAAAGAGCGTAAGAAAAAGTCTGTGTTAGTTGTTAGTGCTGACGTTTATCGTCCGGCAGCAATCAAACAGCTAGAAACACTTGCTGATGAAGTGGGTGTTGAGTTCTTCCCAAGCGATATCTCACAAAAGCCAGTAGATATTGCGAATAATGCGATTTCACACGCGAAGAAAAAGTTCATCGATGTAGTATTAGTCGATACTGCAGGTCGTTTACATGTCGATAACGACATGATGGACGAGATCAAAGCACTGCACAGTGCGATTAATCCAATCGAAACCTTATTCGTCGTTGACGCGATGACAGGTCAAGATGCAGCAAACACCGCAAAAGCATTTGATGAAGCGCTACCTTTGAGTGGTGTGATCTTAACAAAGACTGATGGTGATGCTCGTGGTGGTGCTGCATTATCAATCCGTCATATTACCGGTAAGCCGATCAAGTTTATGGGTGTAGGTGAGCGCACTGATGCACTTGAACCTTTCCACCCTGACCGTATTGCTTCTCGTATCCTAGGTATGGGTGATGTACTTTCATTAATCGAAGAAGTCGAAATGAAAGTAGATAAAGAGAAAGCGGCTAAAGTTGCTGAGAAAGTATTTAAAGGTGACGGCTTTACATTAGATGACTTTGCTGAGCAACTTCGTCAAATGAAGAACATGGGCGGTATGATGTCGATGCTTGATAAGCTACCGGGCATGCAAAACTTACCAGACGCCGTAAAAGGGCAGATGGGCGATAAGACTTTCGTACAAATGGAAGCCATCATTAACTCAATGACACCAAAAGAGCGCGCGCGTCCTGAAATCATCAAGGGCTCTCGTAAAAAACGTATTGCCGCAGGCTCTGGTACCCAAGTGCAAGAAATCAACAAACTGCTTAAGCAATTTACGCAAATGCAGAAGATGATGAAAAAGATGAAAGGCAAGGGGGGTATGAAGAAAATGATGCGCGGTATGAAAGGCATGTTACCACCTGGCATGATGGGTGGTGGTCCTAAATTTTAATAGCGCTTTTTATTAAGTGTATAAAAAGGAGCGTATAGCTCCTTTTTTTGTAGATAATTTATGCATAGTTGTTAGCTGCATGTAAGATTTAAAGGCCAGATCAGTGTTTAATCAACTAAACTTACATTTTGCAGCAGTTCTTACTTGCAATGTTGCAAAAAACTCGTACAATTCCCCAGCTTCCCGTACTGGGGAGTAAATCTTATTAATGAAAACAGTCAATCTAATGTAGAGGACGGTATGGTAACTATTCGTTTGCAACGTGGTGGCGCTAAAAAACGCCCTTTCTATCAAATTGTGGTTGCGGATAGCCGTTTCTCGCGTGACGGTCGCTTCATCGAGAAAGTAGGTTTCTTTAACCCAATTGCTTCTGGTCAGGAAGAAAAAGTACGTTTAGATTTATCTCGTGTTGAACACTGGGTAGGTCAAGGCGCATCTCTTTCAGATCGCGTAGCTAAGTTAGTTAAAGACGCTCGTAAAGCGGCTTAATAGGCGTAAGAGTAACCATGAGTCAAGAGAACACCTCGTATATTACAGTAGGAAAGCTCGGTGCCCCGTATGGTATAAAGGGCTGGCTTAAGGTGCATTCATTTACTGATGATCCCGAAGGGATCTTCGATTTCAGCCCATGGTTGATAGGGCAGCAAGGTAAATGGCAGACCTTAGAAGTGGTCGACTGGCGTCGCCACAACAAAGGCTTTATCGCTAAAGTTGCGCAAGTAAACGACCGAGACGAAGCAATGGCTTTAACCAATGTAGAAATCTCAGTAGACGCAGCGCAGCTACCAGAATTACCGCAAGGTGAATTCTATTGGCGAGATCTGATCGGCATGTCTGTTATAACTGATAAAGGTTATAACTTAGGCACAGTCGATGACCTTATGGAGACAGGCTCAAATGATGTTTTGGTTGTGAAAGCAAACAAAAAAGATGCATTTGGCCAAGCAGAACGTTTAATTCCTTTCTTAACAGACTCTGTTATTAAAGAAGTTAAATATGATGCAAGAGAAATTACCGTTGACTGGGACCCAGGGTTTTAATGTCACAAACGAGTTCGCTATGGGTAGGGGTGATTAGCCTTTTCCCGGACATGTTTGATGCGATTACCACTCAAGGGGTTACAGGTCGCGCAGTTAAAAATGGTCTAATTGACTTTAACTGCTGGAATCCGCGTGACTATGCTACTGATAAGCATAGAACTGTAGATGACCGTCCTTACGGGGGTGGTCCTGGCATGTTAATGATGGTTGAACCATTGAAACAAGCTATCCTTGACGCTAAAAAAGCGGCAGGTGATGGTGCAAAAGTAATTTATATGTCACCGCAAGGGCGCAAATTAGATCAGCAAGGTGCAAGTGAACTTGCGCATTCAGAAAAGCTGATTTTAATTGCCGGTCGCTATGAAGGTATAGATGAGCGAATTATAGAATCATACGTTGACGAAGAATGGTCAATTGGTGATTTTATTTTAAGTGGTGGTGAACTACCCGCAATGACGCTAATTGATGCAGTAGCACGATTAGTACCAGGGGTGTTAGGTCATAACCAGTCAGCTGAGCAAGATTCATTTTCGAATGGCTTGCTTGATTGTCCTCACTATACACGGCCAGAGACATTGGATGATAAACAGGTGCCTGCTGTATTGCTCAGCGGAAACCACCAAGAAATCGCTAAGTGGCGCACAAAGCAATCACTTGGTAGAACTTGGCTTCGTCGTCCTGACTTGTTGCATAACCTAGCTCTGACTGAGGAGCAAGCGGCACTCCTTGCTGAGTTTCAGCAAGAGTACCAACAAGCTTGTGGCTAGAAGACAGTTACACCTAGGAAAGTGAGAAATATAATGGCAAAAGTAAACCAAAATATTATTAAAGCGCTTGAAGAAGAGCAGCTTAAATCAGACGTACCAGCATTCGGCGCTGGTGATACAGTTGTTGTACAGGTACGTGTAAAAGAAGGTAACAAAGAGCGTCTACAGGCCTTTGAAGGTGTTGTAATCGCTAAGCGTAATCGTGGTCTTCACTCAGCATTCACAGTTCGTAAAATTTCGAGCGGTGAAGGTGTTGAGCGTGTATTCCAAACGCACAGCCCTCTTATCGATAGTATCTCAGTTAAACGTCGCGGTGCTGTTCGCCGTGCGAAACTTTACTATCTACGTGAGCGTTCTGGTAAATCTGCACGTATTAGAGAAAAACTTAACTAATACGCGCTGTTTTACAACGCAAAATAAAACGGGTTGCAGCCTTAGGTTGCAGCCCGTTTTGGTTTTTATACCACAAAAATAATTTTCCCCCCTTTGTGAGACACCTAAGTACTCCCTTCAAACTGATCGACTGACCTCTATTTATCCCTTTATAAGCTATGCGACATGCACGTTAGGGCTTTGTGCTTTGGCTGTTATCCTGTTACTATAATTTGTATTAAAAGCTTTACTTTTTTGTATATAATTATTTACGTTTTTAGGGTTTGAGGTGTAGTAACGTGGTAACAGTGAATGATCTAGCTGATTTAAGAGCAGGAATAGATGAATGTGATGCGCAATTGGTGGCATTACTGGCAAAGCGTAATGGGATTACAGAAAAAATAGGCGCAATTAAGCAACAAATCGGTGCGCCATTACATGCCCCAGATCGCGAGGCTGATTTACTTGCAGCTCGCCGCAAAGAAGCAGTCGCACAAGGGGTTAACCCTGAGTTAGTTGAAGATATCCTGCGCCGTATGATGCGTGAAGCGTATCAAAACCAGCAAGGTAGCCTCGCTTGTGTTGCACCTCAGTTATCACCCATTGTAATTGTTGGTGGTGAAGGTGCCATGGGTCAGCTATTTGCTCAACAATTTGCTCGTTCAGGTTATGAAGTCCGTATTTTAGATAAAGCACAGCAAGCACAGAGTGAAGCGATATTAAAAGGGGCAAAATTAGTCCTTGTGAGTGTACCAATTAATGCACTTGAACACGTAGTTTCGGCATTACCAACACTCGATGATGACTGTTTATTAGTTGATATTACATCAGTTAAGCAAAAGCCTTTAAAAGCCCTAATGGCGGCTCATAGCGGCCCAGTAGTCGGGTTGCATCCCATGTTTGGTCCAGATATTTCACACTGGGTAAAACAAACCGTTGTTGTGTGTGAAGGGCGAGATCATGAAGTAGCTAAAGGGCTAATGGCGCAACTCCAAGTTTGGGGATGTCAAGTGGTTGAAATGGATGCTAAAAAACATGATGAAGCGATGCAAATCATTCAGGTAATGCGTCACTTAACAACCTTTGTATACGGTCAGTTTCTTGCCAAGCAAAGTCATACGTTGGCAGAGCTTCGCAGCTGTTCATCACCAATTTATCAGTTAGAGTTAATGATGGTTGGGAGATTGTTTGCTCAGTCACCTGAACTATATTCTGATATCATGTTAGCGCAATTCGACGATGTAGAATCATTACTTGCAAATTACCAAGATACTTTTGCGGAAACCCTCGAAAAACTCAAAGCAGGTGATAAAGCTGCATTGATTGCCGCGTTTGCAGATGCGAAAGAGTATTTCTCTGATGCGACAGCGCATTTCTTAACGCAAAGCCGAAGCTTACTAAACAAAGCGAACGATGCAAAAGTGTTAGATTAAATACTCATACTCAATAAAACCAAAAGCCCGCATTTCGCGGGCTTTTTTGTTTAGATTAATGACCACCAAGTGAGCCTGGTAACACACCCGTATGGTGGTTGATTAAGCCCCATTGATAGAGTAAATCTGTCATATCAGATAGGCTAAATAAGGTCATACTCAAACCAACAATCGTTAACACTATGGTATATGGTAGGGCCATATAAACCATGCGCCCGTAAGACAGCCTTAGTACAGGTGCTAATGTTGATGTTAACAAGAACAAGAACGCAGCTTGGCCATTAGGGGTAGCAACACTTGGCAAGTTAGTACCTGTGTTAATAGCCACAGCCAGTAAATCGAACTGATCACGAGTAATTTGACCTGCTTGTAGTGCAGCAGCAACTTCGTTTATATACACAGTACCTACGAAAACATTGTCACTGACCATCGACAGAATACCGTTAGCTATGAAGAACATGACTAATTGCAGCTGGCCTTCAAAAGTAAGTACCCATGCGATCACGGGTGTAAATAAATGCTGGTCGATAATAACGGCAACAATTGAGAAAAATACGCAAAGTAATGCAGTGAATGGCAGGGCTTCTTCAAATGCTTTACCTAGTTGGTGTTCTTCAATGATGCCGGCACTGGCTGTCGCAAAAATAATTACCGATAAGCCAATTAAACCAACAGTGGCTAAATGAAGTGCTAGACCTATAATCAACCAAACAGCGATAAATGCTTGAATAGCTAAGTTCACTTTATCGCGTGTAGTACGTTTTTTCTCAAGCTTTTTAGCGTGGTCCGATAATATAGTGTGAATGGGTGCTGGGAGTTTGGCACCATAGCCAAATGCTTTGGTTTTCTCTAGGAAGAAAGTCGTGGCAATACCTGCAATCATTACAGGCAAAGTAATAGGCAGCATACGAAAGAAAAACTCGCCAAAGAACCAGCCAGCTCGTTCCGCAATAATTAAATTTTGTGGCTCTCCTACCATAGTACACACACCACCTAAGGCAGTACCAATTGATGCATGCATCAACAAGTTACGTAAGAAAGCGCGAAACTCTTCAAGCTCTTGGCGATTGACAGGACGTACCTGGTTATCATCGTTAATATCGTGCTCACTGTTAGAATCTTTGCCAGATGCCACTTTATGATAAATGCTATAGAAACCCATAGCGACGGCAATAACCACAGCCATAACCGTTAACGCATCTAAGAAAGCGGATAAGAAGGCAGCTGCAATTGTAAACGACAGCGATAACACGGTCTTGCTACGCACCGAAACAACAAGCTTTGTGAAAATATACAAAAGCAAGTCTTTCATAAAGTATATGCCTGCAACCATAAAGATAAGTAACAGAATTACATCAATATTCTGTACTATTTCATGCTCAACTTGGCCGGCTGTTGTCATTCCAATAAACAACGCCTCTATGGCTAATAAGCCACCTGGTTGAAGCGGGTAACACTTTAGCGCCATTGCGAGTGTGAAGATAAACTCGAGCACTAATACCCATCCTGCCAGATAAGGGTTAAGTTGAAATAAAACTGGGTTGATTAGTAAAAACGCAATAATGGTGTATTTATACCACTGTGGCGAAGTCCCCAAAAAGTTTTTAAATATTGCTGGTAAAACGCGCTGTTGCATGGCCGTACCTTTTATTAGTGCTGGTTGTTATTGTAAATAATTAGAAGTTGAGTATATCGAAAGTATTGTCGTTTGGTGTGCTTTTAATCCAAAAGGTCACTTATTTAACGAGATCTTAAAGATTTTTATGCACAGCAGAGTTAGTTTACTTGTTAGTTGCTGATCATCTGGTACAATCAGTGAGTTGAATGCCAAATGCGGTAAAAGTAGTTGCTAACTCAAGTGGAAATTGAATGAGAATTTTTAAAGCGAAAAGCCCAGCAGGTTTTGCTGAAGAATACATTGTAGAATCTATTTGGAATGGTGACTTTCCGCCTGGCTCAATTCTTCCTGCCGAACGTGAATTGTCAGAACTTATTGGTGTAACACGCACAACGTTACGTGAAGTACTGCAGCGTTTAGCTCGTGATGGTTGGTTAACAATTCAACACGGTAAACCTACTCGTGTAAATAACTTCTGGGAAACCTCAGGTCTAAATATTTTAGAAACACTTGCGCGTCTAGATGAAGATAAAATGCCAGAGCTTACAGATCAATTACTTTCTGCTCGTACTAATATCAGCGCAATTTACACTCGTGCGGCAATTAAGCTTGCCCCTGAGCGTGTAATTGAAATCTTAGCGCAAAGTGAAGAGCTTGAAGACAGTGCTCAAGCATTTGCTGATTACGATTATAAAGTTCACCATGAACTAGCCGTTGCTGGTAATAACCGCATTTACGTGCTTATATTAAATGGCTTTAAAGGCTTCTACTCAAAAATTGGTTGCCATTACTTCTCTGATTCACGTACCCGTGAATTAGCGCGTCAGTTTTATAAAGATTTAACTGTGCTGGCAGAGCGTCGTGAACACGATGGAGCGATTTCTATGATGCGTAAATACGGTCATCAAACAGGTGAAATCTGGCAGCAAATCCGTGGTGATATGCCAGAAGATATCATGGACTAGGTAGCACTAATTGATTTTCTATTTTTTAAGAGCCCAGCTTGATGCTGGGTTTTTTGTGTTCGCAAACTTTTTACAGCAGAAAGTTAGACTTACGAGCAAGTGTGCACGACATTCTTTTCTATCGTCACTGCTTTGTTCTGACCAAGATTAATACTAATAATACTTAATCATTTTGAGGGATTAGACCTGTCGCTACCACTATAAAAAGGTCCTCACTTATTTCACGAATTGATAAGAATCGTCAGTATTTAACGTGAATCAATTTTTCCGATTAGGCATATCGCTTTTTTCGATTGTTCATTTGTCTGTAACCTCATTAAACTATCTTGCAAATTATCAATACTTACTCTTGGTTTTTGCTTTTTAGTAACCATATATAAGTGAGTATTGCATAGGCAATTGGAAATAAACTCAAATATTTGGAGATAAAAATGGGTGTATTAGTTGGCCGTCAGGCACCAGACTTTACTGCAGCAGCTGTTCTTGGTAACGGTGAAATCGTTGAAAACTTCAACCTAAAAGAAACTATCAAAGGTAAAAAAGCAGTTATCTTCTTTTACCCGTTAGACTTCACTTTCGTTTGTCCTTCAGAGTTAATCGCTTTCGACAAGCGTTTTGAAGAGTTCCAAAAGCGTGGCGTTGAAGTAATCGGTGTTTCTATCGATTCACAATTCTCACACAATGCATGGCGTAACACTGCCGTTGCTGACGGTGGTATTGGTCAAGTTAAATATGCACTAGTTGCAGACGTTAAACACGAAATCTGTCAAGCATACGACGTTGAGCACCCAGAAGCAGGTGTTGCTTTCCGTGGTTCTTTCCTAATCGATGAAGAAGGTAACGTACGTCACCAAGTAGTTAACGACCTTCCACTAGGCCGTAACATCGACGAAATGATCCGCATGGTTGACGCGCTAGCGTTCCATAGCGAGCACGGTGAAGTATGTCCAGCAGGTTGGACTGAAGGTAAAAAAGGTATGGATGCAAGCCCTGAAGGTGTTGCTAAATTCCTTTCTGAAAACGAAGGCGACCTATAATTTAGGCCTTTGTTAGCGAATTAAAAAACCCGCCAATTGGCGGGTTTTTGTTTTTAAGCTCAACGCGATTAATTAAAGCGCATTGTTAGTTTAGTATAGAAATAACGACCACGTGGGTTATGTACGCTCGACACATAGCCATATAAGTCGCCATCACCATCACCGATTGCAAACGGAGGATCTTCATCAAACACGTTATTCACACCCACAGATAGTTTGATTTTATCTGAGAAGTTATACGCAGTTTGTAAATCAACCAGTGTTTGCGAATCAACCATACGTGATGTGTTGCTATCAAAGTCTAAGTTTCCATCAAAGTCGATGTCTGGTGTATCTTCAAACTCACCAGTGTAGCTCACATTTACATTGGTATTGAAATCACCCATCTCCCAGTTGGTAGAGAAAATCCAACGGTTTTCAGGATAACGGTACTCGCCTGTGTAATCGCGACCATCTTTTTTAAATTCGTTTTGGTATGCCCACTCTAAATTGAATTTTAAGAAGCCGTAATCGTTCATAGCATGAGTGTAGTTTGCCGACACATCAACACCCGATACTTCTTGCGATGAAACGTTTTCAAAGGTGCTGTAAACTTTTTGGATTACACCTAAACTTTGACCATTTTGTGGTGCTAAACGCACACACACAGTGCTGTTTTGATCGTTACAGTTATTATCATAGATAGGGCCGAATTCTTGTTCATCTATCTTGTTATCTTGCGTAATGCTCCATACATCGACACCGAAACCAAATTCAGCGGTTGGTGCCCATATGAAACCAACATTCCATGACTCTGATTCTTCAGCTTCAAGGTTAGGGTTACCCGCAAATTGGATATTGTAATCAAGGGCATTACAGTCAAGTCCTGTCGCTTGACAGCGGTATGTATCAACGAAGAATTGGCTTTCTTCAGAAGGACCTAAACCAATCTGTGCTAGTGAAGGTGCTCGGAAACCTTGTGCCCATGAACCACGAACAGTAATTGAGTCTGTTGGCGCCCAGCGTACAGCTACTTTAGGGTTTGTTGTTGAACCAAAATCACTGTAGTCATCGTATCGACCAGCTAATTGTAGCTCTAAATTTTCAGCAAGAGGAATTGAAAACTCAATATAAGCTGCATATTGGTCGCGTTCTGCAGCGGCTGATACTGACTCAGTACCAAAGATTAAACCACGCTGGAATTGATCGTCTGGAATATCGCTCACATCTTCTTCACGGTATTCAATACCGGCAGCCATCATCACCACATCATCGCCAAAGCTAAATGCTTCACCACTGATATTTGCATCAAATGATGTCATATGAGACTCACCACGACGAACTAAGCTTGTCGTAATACGGTCAATAACTGCTTGGTCATTATAGGTGCCACCGAAAGGGTTATAGTTACCCGCATCGATTTCTTGTTGTAAGAAATCAGTACGCACCCAGCCTTGGCTTCTATCGCCTGTTTGCATTGATTTACTTCGACCTTTTTGAACGGCTGCTTCCCAGCTCCAGTCACTGATCTCGCCTTTTAGGCCCGCAACAAAGCGAAGTGTATCTGATTCGATATCCCATTGACGGGGGCCCGCATCTACTGTTCTGTAGCGACCAATTTCGATATCTTGGCCAAACGGGTTGTTAGGGTGGTTTGCTGGCACTGTAAGGCCGGCATCTTCATCAAGCGGAGTCGGTGCACCAGCTGCTTGCGAACTATTGTGTTGTACTGCAACTTCTAAAAATGCCGATATACCATTATCAAAGTTATATTCAAACTGCGAAATAGCACCAACACGTTCAGATGCAGGGGTTACGTAACCATACGGGCCATAGTCAAATAAACAACTACCACTTGCTGTCGCATTTTCTGCAGGGCATGCTGGATCAATGGTTTTTTCACCATCTACATAAAAGTAGCCTGGGAAACCACGCGATGAACGGAAATCCATACCACCATATGGTTCTTGGTTTGCTGTACCTAGACGGCCCATTTCATCAGAGGAGAGTGCTGAGTTGTTAAAGTAATCAATAATAATTGATGCGCTGCTTTTTTCTGTACTGGTACCCCAAACGAGGCTTGCTGTTTTTTCTTCGTAGTTAGGACCATCAGTACCACCATATCCAAGGTTTACTTCTAGACCATTAATATCCTTTTTTAAGATGATATTAACTACACCTGCAACCGCATCAGAACCATATATTGCCGATGCACCATCTTTTAAAATATCGATACGCTCAATCGCTGAAACAGGAATCGAGTTGATATCTACAAATGAATTGGTGATGCTTTCCGCAAAAGCACTTATTGAAACACGACGGCCATTAATAAGTACTAATGTTGCATCAGAGCCTAAGCCTCTGAGACTTACCGCAGCAGCCCCATTAGCTGTAGAGTCTTGGTTATTGCCGCGAGTAGAGAAAGTGCCATTACCTGCAACTGGCATACGTTCTAATAATTGTTGTAGGTTGTCGTAGCCCATATTGTCTATGTCTGCACGACTTATTGACTGTACCGGTGATGGCCCTTCAATGTCTGAACGTTTAATACGAGAACCTGTAACTTCAATACGCTCGACCTTTTCAGCTCCATCTGACTCAGCAGCAATAGACATAAAGCTTGTGCCACTTAGTGCTGCAATAGTAAATGCGTAGAGAGGTCGCTGTAGAAAGCGGTGGGTGTTCTTCATAAATTTCAATCCTTGTGTAATTGTGAAAAAGTTGTGAAGTTGTCACGGTAAAGATTGATATCATGTAAACGTACTGGTTTGGAATAGCAAAAAAGGATGGGTTTTTTAGAGAGGGTATTGATATTTTTGTAAAAAGTGAGTGTTTGTAAGGGGTACGAGCCTAACACGAAAGTTAGGCTCATTTCATAAATTAAGCTTTATGTTTCATTAGGCGCTCTTTTTCTCGTGCCCAATCTTTATTCTTTCCGTCTTCACGTTTATCGTGCATCTTTTTACCTTTAGCAAGGTGGAACTCCAACTTCACCCAGCATTTTTTCCAGTACATTGCAGTTGCGATTAGTGAAAACCCGTCGCGTTCTGTTGCACCGATAAGACGATCGATTTCACGTTTATTTAAAAGTAACTTACGATAACGAAGTGGATCGCAAATTACGTGAGTAGAAGCACTGTTGAGAGGCTGAATTTGACTGCCAAGTAAAAATGCTTCGCCGTTTTTAATATGAATATAAGTCTCAGAGATGTTTACTTTACCAGCTCGGATACTTTTTACTTCCCAGCCCTGTAGTTCAACCCCTGCTTCGAACTTATCGTGTAAAAAATACTCATGGCGCGCTTTTTTGTTAAGCGCGATGGTATTACTTGTCGATTTAGATGATTTTTTCTTAGCCATAGTGGCCCATATTATACGTAAAAACAGCGTTTTTACATCGCTTTTTTAAGGCTTTGCGGATATTTTCGTGTTACTAAAATTTGGGGAAATAGCCAAAGCTTGCTAAAATTCGCCGACAAAGTTGGGAGTGAATATGCCGCAAATAGAAAAAAGTGCGCTTGTAATGTACAGCAGCAAAGAAATGTTTGATTTAGTGAATGATGTTGATGCTTATCCAGAGTTTTTGCCAAATTGCTCAGATGCTAAAATCATCACGCAACAAGCTAGTGGCATGACGGCCAGTTTGGAGATCTCAAAAGCGGGTTTAAAAAAGTGGTTTACTACCGAAAATACGTTTATTGATGAGCAAACTGTTGCACTTCGCTTAGTTGATGGCCCATTTAAAAAGTTACAAGGTAAATGGCAATTTTTACCGCTGGACGATAAAGCGTGCAAAGTACAGCTTCATCTTGAGTTTGAATTTGCGAGTAAACTTATCGAACTGGCTTTTGGAAAAGTATTTAACGAAGTAGCTAAAAATATGGTTAATGCATTTACGCAGCGTGCTAAAACTGTGTACGGAGTTCGTCCATGATAACTGTCGAAGTAGTTTTTGCTTTACCAACAACGGCAACCAGTTTATTAGTAGAAGTGCCGATAGGCACGACAGCTGAGCAAGCGGTGATTAAGTCGGGTATTATCAATAAGTGTCCTGAAATAGACGCAAATAACTTAACACTGGGTATTTGGAACCGTACCTGTAAGCTTAATCAAGAAGTAAAGGAAGGGGATCGTATTGAGATTTATCGACCTCTTATTGCTGATCCAAAGGATGCGCGCAGACGTCGAGCTGAAAAGGCCAAAGAAGAAGGACGTGCCAATAAAGTGACTGGCGGAAGGCCACTAAACAAGGCATAAAAAAGGGTAGCTCAGGCTACCCTTAATTAATTAGAATTAAGATTACTCTTGTTCAAGCGGCGTATTAAATTCGCTAGGTTGCTCGTAGTCACCTGATAACGAAACAAGCTTATCATTTTCGAAGTTAATAGTGAGTGACTTACGTTGCTCGTTGCTACGGCCAATGTTAAATACATACAGGTAATGCCACGTATTTTTATCAAAAGAGTCTTCTGCTACTGGCTTGCCTAGAACATACAGTACTTGCTCGCGAGTCATATTAACACGTAGCTTATCTACATCTGATTGTTCTAAAAAGTTACCTTGAGGAATATTGATACGGTAAACCCAGCTTGAACACCCTGCTGTAGCACTTAAAGTAAGGGTAAGTACTAACCAAAAAGAAAAAGTTTTAAACGACT
This sequence comes from Pseudoalteromonas shioyasakiensis, assembly GCA_013391845.1. Taxonomy (NCBI): domain Bacteria; kingdom Pseudomonadati; phylum Pseudomonadota; class Gammaproteobacteria; order Alteromonadales; family Pseudoalteromonadaceae; genus Pseudoalteromonas; species Pseudoalteromonas shioyasakiensis. The sequence continues at coordinate 2,905,036 of CP058414.1, read as the reverse complement.
GCATTATTTGTTTGAATCCTTATTTTTTATACACTGCATGATACCGATTAGTCACAGAAGGTAAAACCCTTTTCAGTAATTGTTTTTACTGAAATGCGATTAAAAACCACGAGGCACAAATTTGACCACTGCAAACCCAAAAAGTTTACATCAGCCTTTAAAAAACAGCGATAACTCAGATGTCATGTGGTATTTGTATATAGTGCAAACACGTTTAGGTCATTGGTATACAGGGATCAGTACCAATGTTGAAAAAAGATTCGCTCAGCATCAAGCTGGAAAAGGTGCTAAAAATCTTAAGGGAAAAGGGCCTCTAACGCTTATCTATCAACAGCAGGTGGGTAACCGTAGTGAAGCAACTAAACTAGAAATAAGTGTAAAAAAGCTCAGCAAAGCACAAAAAAGACAGTTTGTTTTAACGTCTGAGCTACCTAAATAACTAACTTGGAAGCTTTTCAATAAATAGGGCTATTTTCGCTATGGCATATTCGAATAGTGTAAAGTCGATGTGCGCCGCCGTGTCTGTGCTTTGGTGGTGGTGTTTGTCATGTCCTATACCAAAGTAAATATAAGGGATCCCCGCTTTAGCGAATGAATAATGGTCGCTTGCTCTACGCCAATCAACTTTGAGATCAAATAACCGATTTAGCCTCGCTGACGAGCTAGTTACCATAAAGGTTAACTGTTCATCAGATAGAATTTTAATGTCAGCTTGATAATGTGCTAATGATTGATTATCTAAAAATGCATAGATACGCGGTTTTCTGGGATTCACAACGAGCATATCTAAATTAATATTAAGTTTGATTTCGTCTTTATTAAGTGTCGATACCAAGTACTCGCTACCATGTAGGCCATTTTCTTCTGCATCGGTTGCAACAAAAACTAATTGATAGGGCTGAGGGCTTTGCGCAAAGTGCTCAGCTAAATAAAGTAAAGCGGCAACTCCGCTGGCATTGTCGTTCGCACCTGGGTAGAGCCGATTACCTTTTTGCCCTAGGTGATCATAGTGGGCAGTAAAAATAACTTTTTTACACTTTTCACAGAGGCTATTTTTAGTCGCAATAATGTTCCGCCCAGTAGCCTTGCCAAAGAGCCCTGATTGATAAGTAAATCTTTGCTCATTAACCGAATAGCCAAGTGCTACAAAGCGATCAGCTATGAATTCGGCGGCTAACTGAGCGCCTTGAGTCGCCGTTTTTCGCCCAGCAAATTGAGCCGATGTTAGCGTTATGACGTCTTGTTCTAAATCTGTACTGGCAAAAGCTTGCGCAGTGCTTAGTGTAGCACTAGCGGTAATCAATAAGCTTTGCAGTATGCGAGCGAAGCGCTTGTAACTTACTTTCGTAACGCTGTTTATCATGATCAAAGTCTGCTTTATTGTTTGCCATAGTTAAGTACTTTTTAGCGAGCTTTAGGTCACCTAATTGATAATAGGTTCTCGCTAAACCAAAATCAGTATCATGCAGGGTTGGGTTTAAGTCACGGGCTTTTTTGTAGTGCTTTATTGCATCTTGATAACGGGCGGTCGTGTAAGCATCATTACCTAAAGAAATGTGATAATAGGGGTTTGCTTGGCGCTTATTATCAAGCTTGGCTAATATCGCCTGGCCTTGCTCTTCGCGATTGGTCAGATTATAGAGTCTGGCTAAATTGCCTAATGCGGTGTTGTTATCTGGATCTAAACTAATCGCGTATTGGTAGGCTGTTTCAGCACTCTGATAGTCACTCGTTAATCTGAACAATACCCCAAGGTTACCCCAAGCACCTGAGTAGTTGCTATCAATATTAACAGCTGCTTTGTAATAGCTAAAAGCAGTATCATAATCATGTTTTAGCATCGCAGCTGCGCCTTTATTATTATAAAACATTGCTGTGATGCGGGCTTTATTGATGTTGCTGGTTTTAAACGCTTCTTGGCGGCTGTTAGGGTCAAAATCTATCACTAAAGAGCGCTCTTCTGGGTAAATGACTTTTCTATTTACCACGAGCTTTTGAGCCTCACTTACTTTTAAGTTGATATGGCCTGTGAGTAAATTAAAGCCATTATCAAGTGCCCAATATTCTGGAATATGTACTTTTTGAAATTGTCCTTCAAGGCCGAGATACTCAGCAAGACTGTAGGCTAAAATCGATAACGATAAACAATTAGCATTTAAATTTGAATAGGCTTGCTTGGCCGTTAAGGTGGCGCCAGATTGATAAGATAAAGAAGCATCACCATTTTGCAAAAGGAACTTGAGCAAACGTTTAGTGCTTTGTAATGACCGGCTGTCTTTTGGAAAGGTACTATCAAGTTGCTCTTTTATATGTTTACTTAATGCAAAAATCTCTTGTTGAGTTTCAACTGAGGTTTGAGTAAACGTATTACTTTGCGTCAAAGCAAGTGGTGGGGGAGCGGTGTTATTTTCTGTACTACTACACGCTGTTAATAAGCAAAAGCTTGAGGCTAAAACAATGCTAGGTAATTTCATCTGACCCTCTTAATTCTTGGCCTAATACCATTTAAGTATAGGCCGTGAATGAAAAAGGGTCAGGGTTAACTGTTACAAAACGTGTCAGCGTTTATCAAACGTCGCAACAAGATCATCAAGGGTTTGTGCACTGTTCGCTAAGTCTTTGATTGCTTGTTCACTGTCAATTTGTTCACGCATGACGTTGTCACTAATGTCACTTATTTGCTCAATATTACGACCGACATCTGCGACTACATTACTTTGCTCTTCGGTCGCAGTTGCTATTAAGGTTGCCATATCGTTTATTTCATTGGCAGCATCGTTAATGGCATTAAGTAATTCAACAGAGCTTTGCATTGCATCAACGCTTAACTGTGCTTGTGATTTCGAGTGGTTGATGTGATTAACCACTAAATCAGAGGTACTGGTAAGTTCACTGATCATCGTTTGAATTTCAGTTGTTGATTGTGAAGTGCGATTAGCAAGCGCTCTTACTTCATCGGCTACAACAGCAAAGCCTCGGCCGTGCTCACCAGCACGAGCAGACTCAATTGCAGCATTAAGTGCTAATAGATTAGTTTGCTCAGAAATACCTCTGATAGAGTCAACAATACTGGCGATAGCTTGCGTTTTATTTGCAAGCTCGTTTACTTGCTCAGTGATGTTATCGATATCGCATGCAAGTTCTATAATTGCTTCTTTGCTTTGTGTTACCTGAGTATGACTTTGTTCGGTATTTTGTTTACTGTTTTCAGTGAGTTTAGCCGTATTAGCTGCGCTTGAGGCAATTTCTTGCACTGTCGCACCCATTTCATTAATCGCTGCTGCGACCGAAATTGTTTGTTCTTTTTGATTATCTAGCGCTTCAGAGTTCTTCTGTGCTTGCTTAAACACATGATCAGCGCTTTGTCTTATTTCACTACTTTCTTGGGCAACTTGGCTGATAGCAGTCTCAATCTTAGAGATGAATTGGTTAAAGCCTGCTGACAAGTTAGCGAGTTCAGGTTGTTCGGAAGCTGGCAAACGATAAGCTAAATTTGCATCACCTGACCCTAAACGAGTAAACAACTCTGCCATTTTAGACAGCGGCGATGATAGTGTACGTGCAAGCACTAAACCAGCAAAACTTGCAATGAGGGCAATAACAATTGCAAAGCTGATAATTTGCCATTGTAAAACTTGGATGCTAGAAAATACTTCGTGCTTAGGGACTTGGGCAATGACAAATAAATCTGTGTTTTGGATTGGGCTTGCGGCTACTAATGTCGCTTCACCATCAAGATCGATTTCCTGTAAATTGAATTCACTTTGAGTTAACAGAGAACGAGTGATAGCAGTTTTATAAACGTCATCTAATTTAGCTTTGGCGACTTTGCTCTCGTCTTTATGAAGCTGAATTAGGCCGTTTTTATCGGCAATGTAAACAAAACCAGTCTCTTCAATTTTAAAACGCTGTAACATTGCTTGCATATCGTCAATACTTTTTGCAAGGCCTGCTAAACCAATCCCATTGGTTTGCTGGTGATTTACAAACATTTTTACATCAGTGGGTGATTCTTGATAGATACTGATTGAAAAAGGCTGTGTAGTGTTGGTAAACGCATAAAACCAGCCATCCTGCTCTTTGGTTAAAACTCGCAAAAAGCCATCTTGGTTCCAATATTGTGCAGTTTCTCGATTAGCCCACGAAGCAGTTGCTAAGTCGTATTGCTTAACAAGGCGGTTGAGCTCTTTAAGCAAAGTCTTGTCATCAGTATTACCTGAGCGAGCCCATTCTAATACAAATTCGTTACTAGATAGCTGCTCTGCCGCACTGATCATTTGATTTATATCATGAGTAATATAATTATCAATTGCTTGCAATTTGCTAGGTAGTTCAGATTCAATCATTCGTTGTTCAATGATTTGTTTTGCACTATATATAGCCGTTGCGCCGATTAACGCAGCAACAATTAGGGCGATAGAAACTGCCAAGCAGTGTAATTTTTTTAGTAATGGTGAGTTGATTTAACGCCATGAAAGTGTCTTAGTTTACAACATTTAAGTCAGTAATTTTAGCATACACTTTATAGATGACGAATCAATGTAGGGACAAAAAAAAAGCCCAAAGCATATAAGCAATTGGGCTTGGTTTCTAACAAGCGAAACTTACTTTCCAGGGTTAAACAATTTTCTTCATTGCTGACATGTAACCACGTAGCTTGCTACCAATAATTTCAACCGGGTGCTCGCGCAGTGCTTTATTCACGGCAATCAAGGTTTGGTTATCAACTTGGTTGCTAGCACTATCAAGACCTTTACCAATTACATCTGTATCGATATTTTTCATAAAATCTTGCAGCAACGGTAAACACGCGTGGTTATATAAGTAACAGCCATACTCTGCAGTATCTGAAATAGTTCGGTTCATTTCGAAAAGCTTCTTACGAGCAATGGTATTCGCGATAAGTGGCGTTTCGTGTAGTGATTCATAGTAAGCAGATTCAGCGATGATACCTGCCGCAGTCATGGTTTCGAAGGCCAACTCAACACCTGCTTTAACCATGGCAACCATTAAAATACCTTGGTCGAAGAATGCTTGCTCGCTGATTTCTTGATCTGTATTTTGTTGTTTCTCGAATGCGGTTTCTGCTGTTTCGGCGCGCCAAGCTAGTAATTTTGCGTCATCTTCAGCCCAATCAGCCATCATGCCACGAGAAAATTCACCGCTAATGATGTCATCCATATGCTTATTGTAAAGTGGACGCATAATTGTTTTAAGCTCTTCACTTAATTCAAATGCTTTTACTTTTGCTGGATTTGATAAACGGTCAAGCATGTTAGTAACACCGCCATACTTAAGTGCTTCAGTGATCACTTCCCAACCGTATTGGATTAGTTTAGACGCGTAGCTTGCATCAATACCTTTTTCAACCATTTTGTCGAAGCATAGTAATGAACCGGTTTGTAGCATACCGCATAGAATCGTTTGCTCACCCATCAAGTCAGATTTAACTTCCGCAATGAATGATGATTTTAATACGCCAGCACGATGACCACCGGTACCAGCTGCATAAGCTTTAGCTTGAGCTAGGCCATGGCCTTGAGGATCATTTTCTGGGTGAACCGCAATCAATGTTGGTACACCAAAGCCACGCTTATATTCTTCACGTACTTCCGATCCAGGGCACTTAGGTGCAACCATGATAACCGTTAAGTCTTCACGGATTTGCATGCCTTCTTCAACAATATTGAAACCATGTGAGTAAGCAAGCGTTGCGCCTTGCTTCATTAAAGGCATAATAGCATTTACAACAGCGGTATGTTGTTTATCAGGTGTTAGGTTTAATACTACATCTGCTGTTGGGATAAGCTCTTCATATGTGCCTACAGTAAAACCATTTTCAGATGCGTTTAAGAAAGATTGACGACGCTCAGCAATAGCTGATTCACGCAATGTATAAGAAACATCTAAACCTGAGTCACGTAAATTTAAACCTTGGTTAAGGCCTTGTGCGCCACAACCGACAATAACGAGTTTTTTCCCTTTTAAAGCGTCTACACCATCAGCAAACTCTGCTGGGTCCATAAATTCACACTGCGCTAATTGCGCTAACTGCTCTCTTAAAGGAAGAGTATTAAAATAATTCGCCATTGTTAGTGTCCTATAAATACAATTTTGTTAGAAAATCAAAGAACCGACGTAGTGTTCTTTGTATGTCTTAACACTATGCAATTTTTTACCTTGCGTAAAATGATATATTTGAATTAAAGTATTTCATAAAATGAAATGGTGGTGGTATGGATCATAAACATCTTAATTACTTTTTGGCGTTAGCAAAGACGCTACACTTTGCAAGAGCCAGTGAGCTTTGCCATATCAGTGCGCCAACCTTGAGTCGGAACATCAAGCAACTCGAAGAAGAGGTTGGGGTGGTGTTATTTAATAGGGATAATCGCACCGTAAAATTAACCCGCGAGGGTGAGTCATTTATTGAGTACGCTAATGCGACGCTTGCTAACTGGCATCGTTTTAAAGCTAATGTACAAGAGCCGCAACAGCATGTTTATGGCAATGTCAGTATTTATTGCTCTGTAACTGCCTCATATAGTTTTTTACATCAAATACTTGAACAACTGCGTATGCAGCACCCATATATTGAAATTACTTTGAATACTGGTGACCCTGCATTAGCAATAAATCGTGTTTTAGATGGTCATGAAGATATGGCAATTGCTGCTAAACCAACAAAACTACCGGGACAAATTGCCTTTACTAGTGTTGGTTATTCGCCACTAGTATTGATTGCGCCAAAAATTGTGTGCCCGATCAGCGAAAAACTGTCAGCAAATGAGCAAATTGATTGGTCAGATTTAGAATTTATTGTTGCTGAGCAAGGTTTATCAAGGCAGCGCCTTGAGCAGTGGTGGCGTAAAAAAAATATTCATGGCCGTATATATGCGCAGGTTGCAGGTCATGAAGCTATGGTCTCTATGGTGAGTCTAGGTTTAGGTATTGCTATGGTGCCAAAAATAGTACTGGATAACAGCCCGCTCAAAGATAAAGTGCAAATTGTTAGTGATGCAGAACAAACTATTGCAGGTTTCGAAATTGGTCTAGCCGTACTAAATAAAGAGCGTCATGATCCTGCACTCAACGCGATTTGGAGTATTGCTCAATCGCTTACCCAGCAAGCAATTTAACTTAATAACTAGTGGCTTTGACTTTAATTTAAACTTTTACATAGATACAACCGCACACTTTAATTAGTTATTTAGTATTGGTTTTTGTAAAATTTTTTCGTGGTTTTTACTGGTTTTAGTCTGTCAAAATCCTTTTTCATTGATTTTTCTTTGGGTGTTGTTAACTTAATTGAAATAATAAAAATTTTCATGGCCTAGACTCATGATACTCTCAGCGCAAGCCGACCACTCTTTAAGCTACTCGAGCCATTGTCTGAAGCTAGCAATTCCTCTAATGGTAAAATACAAGATGCCAATTACGCCGCTTAATTATGCGCTTTGGTATTGCTATGTGAGTGATAAAAATCAAAAGTTAAGTAAAGAGCTCGATAGTATTATTAAACAACACAATACTTGTAGTCATGAGCAGGCAAAACGGCTTTTCGATAAGTACTTATCTCGGGATGACTTGGCACTATTTTATCAGCTCTCTAGCGGCTTTAACGATGTTGTTGGCAAGGTACATCAAGATATTAACGAAGCACTAAATTACTCAACTGAATTTAATCAGGCGCTGCAAGAGTGTCGTGAAACACTAACGAGTGCTGATATAAGCCAAGAAAGTGGCTTTGATGATGTACTTGATTGTGTAGAGCGTTTAAGTGATGAGTCGGCAGCTTTGCAAAGCCGTGCGCAAGATTTTCAAAACCAACTCGCTATGGCGTACTCCGAAATTACAGAGCTAAAGCAAGAGCTTGTTAGGTCAAGAAGTAAAGCTGAAAAAGACCCTCTGACTGGGCTTTATAATCGTGGTAAGTTTGATGAAGATATAACGCGATTTTGCCAAACTAATAATTTAGCTGAAGTCGCCGTGCTTACAATGGTCGATATCGATCACTTTAAACAGTTTAACGACACCTTTGGTCACCAAAAAGGAGATCAAGTTTTACGAGCTGTTTCAGCAAAACTACTTAAGCATGTTTCAAGTGTTGGCCAAGCTTATCGTTATGGTGGCGAAGAGTTTTGTTTCACGGCTCAGTTTGCCAGCATTAGTGATATGACTAACTTTACCCAGCAACTACGTCAGGCTGTTACTAAACTACAAATTAAAAATCCTAAATCTGACAAGGTGTTAAGCCAAGTGACAGCAAGCTTTGGTATTGCTATTAAAGCTAAAAATAGTAAACCGGAACAACTGATTGCTAAAGCTGATAAAGCGCTTTATTTAGCAAAAGAGCATGGTCGCAATCGCATAGAAATCGTCGAAGAGTAACAAACTTAATCGATATATGTATCAAATTTGTGAATAGTTGTAACCTTGCAACGACAGTTTGTTCACATCTTGATATTATGCTTTTATTGCATAAATTTCTTTGGTCGTAAAATAACAATGAAATCTCAAACGATCAGGATGTGCGCACTGGTTTATGCCATATTTGGCATGCTAGTGAGTCAAGCAAGCGCTGATGACTCAACGCGCACTGAACGTGAAAGCCGTGTGGCAAATCAACAGATTGATACCCAGCAATGGCATCTAAGTATTAATACAGGTGCGGGGGTGATCACGAATCCACTTCATGGAGGTGATAACTTACCTTTGCTCGTGCTGCCTGAAATCGCTTTTTATGGTGAAAAATGGTTCTTTGATAATGGCCGTTTAGGTTATTCATTACAAGAGAGTGATAGTCACGTCGTTAACTTTGTTACTGAGTTCAACCCTGAGATGCGTTTCTTTATAGATTTCCATCCAAGTAATATATTTGCACTGCAAACATCAAATAGTTTTATTGTTGAATCGACCACCAGTAATGAACTGGCAGAAAAGTCTGTATCTACAAGCGATATTAAAAAAAGACGCTGGGCTTTAGATGCTGGCTTAAGTTATCACTATATTCGAAATAATCATGTTATCTCTGTACAAGCGTTGACCGATGTTTCCGGAGTTTATAACGGTTTGCGTAGTGCTTTACAATGGCAATCACATCACCGTATAGGAAACTTATCGGTCGCACCTAGCCTAGGGATCTGGTACAAATCAGCCAGACTAAATGATTATTTTTATGGTTTATCGGCAGAAGAGTCCTCATATGGGGAAATTGATGTTGGCAGTAGCTGGCAACCTTATGCTAAAATCGACGCCCGTTGGCCCCTGAGTGAGGCTAACTCTCTTCGTTTTCATTTAGCATATTATGACTACTCAGCCGTGGATGACAGTCCGCTTTTTGAACACACGTACTCGATGACTGCATTTATAGGATTCAATCATATTTTTTAATATGAAGTATTTTGCTTTTAGTCTGTGTGTGTTTGTTGCTGTTATTTGGGCTTCCCCAAGCTATGCACAAGCGACTCAGTTTGATATCACACCAAAAGTGTGCGTTGTATTACAACAGCACGAATTTTGTGATCTTGAGTTAAAAATGAGTTGGCAAAGTCAACAGCCTCAAGATTTGTGTTTGTACCAAAATAATCAGAAAATTCAATGCTGGAACGACACTAGTTCAGGGGTTTTCAGCCATAAAGCGCGGGTTCAGATTGAAACAATATACTCCTTAGTCAATCCGCACACGGGGAGTAAAATTGCGACAGCAAAAGTCGAAGTGCAAAGCACCGAAGCAAAAACAACGAGGCGTAGGTTACGCTCACCGTGGAGCTTTTTTTAATTTAGGAGCAACCAATGGCAAAGATTTTACTTGTTGAAGATGATCTCGGCTTACAGCAGTTAACACGTGATTACCTTCAGCATAATGGGTTGGATGTTGCGGTCCTTGAACGCGGCGATGAAGTATTTGAATACCTTGAAAACAACCCTGTTGATCTAATGATTTTAGATGTCATGTTACCAGGTAAAGACGGCTTTAGTGTGTGTCGTCAGGTTCGTGATAAATTCAGCTTACCTATTTTAATGTTAACAGCAAAAGGTGAAGACTTTGACCAAGTGATTGGTTTGGAGCTCGGCGCAGATGATTATGTAATCAAGCCTGCTGAGCCTCGTGTATTATTAGCGCGTATTAATGCGTTATTACGTCGTGGACAAGCTACTAACAAAGCACCTGAAGAGCTTAGTTTTGGTGATTTAACTATTGATAAAACTAGCCGCATCGTTACACTAAAAGGCAGTGAAATTACACTGACTTCTCATGAATTTGAGCTACTTTGGTTACTCGCATCAAATGCAGGTGAAGTGTTAAGCCGTGAACATGTGCACCAGCATATGATTGGCCGTCAGTATGATGGCTTAGACCGTACAGTTGATGTACGCGTATCACGTATCCGCAAGAAGCTAGGTGATAACAGTGATAAACCATACCGAATTAAAACAGTTTGGGGACAAGGTTACCTCTTTGTATCTGATGCATGGGATATGTAAACATTAATGGGGAAACTATTTGCAAGCTTATATCTTTATATAATAGTTTCTCTGTTTCTTGTTAGTGGGGTCATAGAACAGTTATGGCCCTACGAAGAAACTCAACAACAAATAGCCCTCGACCAAGAATTTGGTAAATCTCTATGGCTATTAAGCCAAACGGATAATGGTTTAGCTTCGCTAGAACGAGAGTATGAAAGCGAATTGATTAATCTCTCAGACCTTGCTTTACCAGATGATTTAAAATCACAGCTCAAAAATGATCATCATCTGTATTTGTTTAATAAAGAGCAAAAGGTGGTTTGGTATATTGCTATCAACGACACACAGCTTTTGCAAGTAGGTCCACTTTCTGTTGAAAACCCAAATTTTAGCTCAGTTTGGCCTTACTTTTTATTATTAACAGTAATTGGTTTGCCTATTGGGCTATGGAGCTTATTACTATGGCGAGATTTTAATAAACTCACACTTGCTTGTGAAGCTGTAGGAGGAGCGCAAGACTTCGAACTACAAGACGCTTCCAAATCCTTTTTCCTGCCAATCACAGATACACTCAATGCGATGCAAGAGCGTATCCAATACCTTCTAGCAGCACAGCAAGAGCTTACTTCTTCTGTTTCTCATGAGTTTAGAACGCCACTTGCTCGTTTAAAGTTTGCAATTGCTATGCTTGAAGAGCAAGTTGAGAATGAAAAATCTTATACTTACATTGATAACATGCAGGCTGATATTGCAGAGCTAGAGGCATTAGTTTCCGAAATGCTGGAATATGCGCGGCTTGATTCACATCAACCGAGTTTAAAACCACGTTCTTGTGACCTTACTGCGCTTATCAACAGTGTGGTGAATAAGCTCGAATTTGCTACTGACATTGAGGTAGCAGTGAGTGCACCTAAGCAGCTTTACTACGAGTGTGACGAGCATTTTATGGCGCGTTGTATTCAAAACCTATTAGGCAATGCACAAAAATACGCAAACCACAAAATTCATGTGAGCCTTGAAGAGTTAGGTGATTCGATACAAATTAGTGTTGAAGACGATGGTCCAGGGATCGCTAAATCTGAGTGGCAAAGTATTTTTAAGCCATTTACTCGTTTAGATAAAAGCCGTGATAAGAAAACAGGTGGCTTTGGGTTAGGTCTTGCAATTGTCGCTAAAATTGTCAGTTGGCATCAAGGGCAGTCTGAAGTGTGTGATTCACCATTAGGTGGAGCAAAATTTGTGATTCGCTTGTTCAAGACTAATTAAGCCTTAGATTAAAGGTATTTTTGCAGGCATAAAAAAAGCGCCTAAGGCGCTTTTTAAAGATTAAAACCAAAAATAAACAAGTAGCAAAGTAATAGACCGCACTTAATTATAAAAGTTCGAAAAAAGGTTAATTATTTTTCATCTAATAATGGCATTAGCATTTTTTCTAGGCCATTGAGCTTCACTTCATACATCATCGCTAGTTGTGCACCTAACTGGGAATCAGGAAATCCTTGTTGTTTAAACCACACCAAATAAGGCTCTGGCAGCAATAATAAAGGGCGACCAGCATACTTTCCAAATGGCATCTTAGTATTTATGGCGCGTTTGAGTTGAGCTGTATCCATCTTTATCTCAAAGAAATTTTAAAGCTAGATGATACGGTAAAAAGGGGAGAGAAAATAGGCTGTGACGGGCAAGAAACAGCCTATTTAGTGAGGGATGTAGGCCCTCAGAATAACAGCCACTAAATTAATTACGGCGTATTAGTGTAGTTGGTTACGACGCTTTTTCGTAAAGCCAAGCTTATTTAGCTTGAGGGCAATAGCTGGGTCGTCGATTCGTTCAGGTGTTTCACAGTCACGAAGAAAATGATCACTAGGTACTTGATATACATCGAGCATCTTGTTGAATAGCACGGTTCTAATATCCAAAGCAGTCATGCCGTTATTTTGTAACTCATCAAGTTGCTGCTGAATATCTGAAAGTTTCCCACCACGTGCATCATCCGTATTTGCTAAAAACTCGTTGGTAAACTTATTTTTCATTTAAACAACCTCAATCAATCTAACCGCGCTGTATTTGAGATAACGAAATCACAACATGGCTAAACTTTTTTGTGTTAAAAATAGATACTTAGCTAAGCACCTTAGAATTAATTCTACTCTTTTTTTTAGCCTGATTGCTAATCTGGATGTAAAGCTTTGTAAATAGGCTTAACCCAATGTGGGGACGGGGTTGTTGAGGAAAGAAAACTAGTTAGCCAACTAACTGAATACAGTGAAAATAATTATCAGTACCATCTGGAGGTACTGATAATTTTTTTTTACATTAAGAGAAAAGTTTTTGTTTTACATGCTCAGCGAAGCCACTACCAGCTTCTAAATAGAAGTTATATGTCGAGTCAACCCCCATATCTTCTAGTTCTTTTTGCTGATCTGGGTAGTTTGCGATAGCAGTAACCTGACCTTCATAGCCAGAAGCACGAAGTTGCTCTAAAGCAAAAATATTTTGCATATGCTTCGGCATCGCAAGCATCACCATCCCTACATGAGAGTGATTTACACGCTGCCAGAAATCAGGGTCAGTGGCGTCTGCAAGCAATACACGGCGACCGCGTTTGATATGTTTATCAACAACATCAGGCTTTATATCAATACCTGCGACAAGATTTGGATGGGTTTGGCTGATTGTTTCATAAGCACCTGTACCAATGCGACCCATGCCAAATATAACAATTTTTGTATCATTAAGGTTTACGGGCAGCTCTTCAGCAAGACGACTATCACTTTCAAATTTAAGCAGCCAATGTTCAATTTTCACATAAACTTCATTTGATCGCTTATTTAATGGCGAAGCTAAAATAAAGGTGATCGACACAGCAATAGCCATCACTGCCAACCACTCAGAGGTGATCATATTACTGGTGGCGGCAACAGCACACACAATTAAGCCAAACTCACTATAATTAGCTAAGCTGAAGGCGCTTAACAAAGAAGTACGAGCACGTAATTTGAATGTGTTTGTTAGCACATAATAAAGAGCAACTTTTAATGGTAAGACTAATATAATGATGATTGCAACGATCACTGCATGAGTTGTCAGTTCTGCATTCAAGCCAATATTTAAGAAAAAGCCGACTAATAATACGTCTTTTAAATTAAGTAACGACTTTGATAACTCACCAGCTTTTTTATGTGAAGCGAACATCATACCAATGATCAAAGCGCCTAAATCACCCTTAAGGCCCGCGAATTCAAAAGCCTGATAGCCAATAATAAGTGCAAAGAAAAAACCAAACAGCGGCAATAATTCACCGTGCTTTGAGCGGTTTAATACCCAAAACATCACAGGTCTTAAAACTGGTAAGCCGACTAATAATGCCAGTGCCCAAATATTTGGGGCTTTACCTGTACTGATGGCTAAGAAGATAACCGCAAAGATATCTTGCATAACTAAGATACCAATAGCAATTTTACCATGAAGGCTTGCCATTTCACCGCGCTCTTCAAGTACTTTTACTGCAAATACGGTGCTTGAGAAGCTAAAGGCAAAGCCGACTAATAATGCACTTTGCCAAGTCAGCTCATTAAATAAAGGTAGTGCTAAGGCACCTAATAACAACATAAAACCACTAAACAGCGTGCTACTCAAAACAATATGCATTGAGGCTGGCGCCCATACTTGTGGCTTCATTAGGTTAGATACTTTGAGTTTAAGACCAATGCTAAACAATAACAAAGTAACACCAAGACTTGCCAAGGTATTTAGCAGCTCGGTTGTCTTATATCCATATAGGTTGAGTGCAAAACCCGCTAATAAAAAGCCGATAAGAGGAGGCAGCTTTAACTGGTAAACAGCAAAGCCACAAACGAACGCGGTAGCAAAGTAGATTAGTTCCATAATTGTTCTTTTAACTTCATTTGTTTGAAGTGTAGCGAAATATTCGTAGTTGGAAAACAACAACGAGTAATAGGAGTTCAAAAAATAAGCACTTATACATGATTTATTGATTAATCCGGCAAAAGCATCATTTTTTCGCTGACATTAGCTTTTAATTGTGGTTAAGATGCATTAACAAAGGAATTTAAGCCATAGGTTAGAAGCTGGCTTAAGGAGAATAGATGTTTAAGAAAATCCTTGCATCAGTAGGTATTGGTGCAGCAAAAGTTGACACTGTACTCGAGACAGAGCATTTACAACCGGGTCAAAAGTTTAATGCCGTTATTGTCATCAAAGGTGGCGATGTGGACCAAGAAATATCGGGTTTAGACCTAGCACTTATGACACGTGTAAAAGTCGATGGCGAAGATGGTGAGTATTTCACAAACCATGTTATTGAAAAATGGCGTATTACAGATATAGGCACAATTGCAGCGGGTGTTGAAAAACATATTCCATTTGAAGCTCGCCTTCATTCTGAGACACCGATCACCGAAATTAATGCTGGTTATAACCAATCGCATGTTTGGCTTGAAACTGGCTTAGACATTGATTTAGCGCTTGATCCAACAGACCGTGATGCATTGCATATTTATCCTAATGACGCTGTAAGCACGTTTATGGAAGCGATGGATCGACTGGGCTTCAGTCTAGTAAAAGCGGATGTAGAAAAAGGCTTCTTAAGGGCTCCCACTTTTCAATCACACTCTGGTTGTTATCAAGAATTAGAATATCGCCCAAATAGCCGTAGCCTCTTTGGTTTACAAGAGGTTGAGTTGTCGTTTGTGCCTGAAGCGCATAAAACACATGTATTAATCGAACTTGATCGCGCCTTCAGAGGGGATGGTTATGTAGATTTAACCATTGAACATGATCATGTAAATCTGTCACAGCTATGTGATCAGCTAGAACGATTATTTGCTTAAAGACTAACTATTGGCTAGTTAGTTAAAACCCAGCTACGGCTGGGTTTTTTGTCTTCATAAAGGAGCGTTATGTTTTCTATTAAAAGTTATAGCGAACTCAGTAAAGATGAGTTATTCGCCATTTTACGGGCGCGGGTTGATGTATTTGTTGTAGAGCAAACCTGTCCTTACCCAGAAATTGACGAAGTTGATAACAATGAGCTTACTCAGCATATATTTTTGTTTAAAGCTCAGCAGGTAGCTGCCTATGCACGTTGCTATAAAAAGAATGAGCAATTTAGCGCATTTGGTCGAGTGCTGGTTGCAGAGCAATTTCGTGGTGATGGGTTGGCAACTAAACTAGTGCAAACCGCGATAGATACTTGTAAAAAACATTGGCCAGATAAAGCGATCATGATTGGTGCTCAGTGCTATTTAACCGGGTTTTATCAGCAATTTGACTTTGTAAATGTGGGGGATGATTATTTAGAAGATGGCATTCCACACCAGGATATGTGTTTGAGGTAGCCAAATGGCTACCTCCGTAATTTGTTAATTTAATAATGAGTTAGCAAATACCAATGCAATGGCAAGTGGACAAATGAACTTAATGTACCATGGCCATACTTTCCAGAAGAAGCTGTTTGCAGCTTCTGGGCATCCTTGTTGAATTTCTTTTAGTAAAGACGCACGATGCCAAATCCAACCGACAAAAATACAACACATTAAGCCTAGAATAGGCTGCCCAATCTTAGTGGTTAAAGTAATTACAAAACCAAATAACGTGCTTAGGTTAAATACGATTGTAAAACTAACGAGTGCAATGATACCACCGATGATCCAAGTAGCTTGAACACGTTTCAAAGCAAAGCGCTCAACTGCATAAGAAACAGGTGCTTCTAGCATCGAGATTGATGACGTTAATGCGGCAATACTCATTAAAGCAAAAAAAGCAAAGCCAATAAAAATACCTACATCACCCATGCTAGTGAATAATGCTGGTAGCACTTGGAATACCAAGGTATCTTCAGAAAGTAGGGCACCTTCAGCAGAAAAAATTTGTACGCCTTGCGCTTGTGCAACATACATAGCTGGAATAATCAATAAACCAGCTACAAAGGCAATGAACACATCGATTAAAGTAACATACGCACCTAGCGATACTAAATTCTCTTTTTTGCTTATGTATGAGCCGTAGATAATCATTACGCTGGTACCAAGCGACAATGAGAAAAACGCCTGTCCTAACGCATTCACTAATAACTCTGGGTTTAAAATCGATGAAAAGTCTGGCACTAAATACGCTTTTAGGCCTTCCATCGCGCCTTCTTGCGTCATTACATAGATGATTAGCATAAACAAAATACCTAAAAGGGCAGGCATTAAGCGTTTAGACCATTTTTCGATGCCGTTTTCTACACCCTTAGAGATAATAGAGACGGTTAGAATAATAAATCCAGCAGTAAATATAAGGTTTCTTGATAGTGACTGCTCACTAAGCCAAGTGCCAGCTTGTTCTTGACCGGCTAATTGTGCAACGGGTTCGAGGGTTGCGCTCAACATCCAGCCTGCCACAATCGCATAGAAGCTTAAGATGAGACCCGCACAAATAATACCGCCAAAACCCACCACGAAGGCGAACTTCTTTTGCCATGCTTGATTCGTTACTTTTCGAAGTGAAGTGACGGCATTAGCTTGACCATGACGACCAATTACTAACTCAGCCATTAAAGCAGGATAAGCAAGACAAAATGCTAACACTAAATAAGCCACTAAAAACGCGGCACCGCCATTACTTGCAGTTTGTGTTGGGAAACCCCAAATATTTCCTAAGCCAACAGCAGAGCCTGCTGCAGCCATAATAAATCCAAAGCGGGAGCTGAACTCCCCACGTGATGCGCTCATATTATTGTTACTTCTCTATTTGTGACGGCGCTGACAATCTACTCGAATTAACACTAAATAAAAAGGGTTAATCATCCGCATTTTGGTTGTTCTTCGTTGTGTGCGAGTTGTCAGCGTAGAATTCGTGCAATTGCGCATTACAATACGAAACAATTAACACAAATGAAACATGTTTATTGGCTTTTATTTTGGATTGTTATGCTAAAACAGGCGCCACCTAGCTGCTTACTTTTTGATACTTCGACCGTGCCGTGGTGCCAATCAGCGACTTTAGCCACGATAGCAAGACCTAGCCCGTAGCTTTCTCCATCGCGATTACGGTGCGTTTGTTCTTGAAAGAATGGGCTAAATACTTTTTGCCAATTTTGTTCGCTCACACCAGGGCCGTCATCTTCAATACTTATAGTGATGCACTCATTAGTACTGGTTGCACTGATTGAAATTTCAGACTCTGCAAAGTCACAGGCATTACTTAATAGATTAACAATGGCGCGTGCTAACCAGTGTAAATCAGCACAAATATCACCAACTTTAACTCGGTGACTGATTCGTAAACCGCGTTGCTCAAGCTTAGGTTCTATTTGATGAATTAAAGTTAGAATATAAGTTTGCAGATCAGAGTGGTTAAACGTTAGCTGATTAGATTTTTGCTCAAGTGTTGCAAATGCCAGATAACTTTTTAACATAGACTCCATTTGATCTAAGTCGTTTTCCATGCGTGCAAGATATTCAAGGCGCTTTTCTTCACTTGGACAGTCTTGTGCCGCTTCTAAACCAAATCGTAAACAAGCTATAGGTGTGCGAATATCATGAGATAAGCTCGATGCCATTAACTTATTCTCTTCAAGGAGTTTTTCTATTTGGTTTGCCATGCGGTTAAATGTCAGTTCAACATCTTTGATATAAGTAAAGTGTGATAATTGAATGCGACTTTTTAAATCACCTTTTGCAAAGCGTTGTGCCGCCTCGTTTAATACGCTTAAACGCTTTGCAAGTGGTGCAATAATGAAGCCCATAAATACACATAACCCAGTGTAGAATAACAAGGTAAGTAATACATCGTTACCTTGTTCATGAGTTAAGTCTTTGTCTAGTCGCATTTTTATATGATGAGTATCAAGGGCTGCTTCACTGTAAAGCAAATAATAGCCTTGCTGATCTTCTAGAATGAGACCACTTGGCTGAGTTATTTGAGCTAATAATGAGTAAGGCAGCGCAAGGGATTGGGTTGGTCGATACTCAAGTTGTACAGAAAAGTCTTGATTAAACTCTGCAATAGCGTGCTCTCGTTGCTTCGCGTCAAGTTTAGCCAGTTGCTTTGCAAAACCTTTGATCATTTTCGTTTCGCTAGAAAACACATCCTGAGGTGCCTGGGTTTGTTGGCTAAAAGCATCAATTAGCCAGCCCAAAACAATGATTGAAAGCAAAGCGCTACCAAGTAGCGAAATATAAAACTTTTTCACAGGCGCTAGTCGTTATTGCCAAGCAGTGGCAACAAGTAAATAGCCTTTGCCCCAAATGGTTTTAATTTTTTCAGGGTGCTGTGGGTCATCATTAAATTTTTTTCTTAATGAGGAAATGAGTACATCTACACTTCTGTCCAAGCCATCATACTCTCGACCTTTCGTTGCCTTAAACACCGCATCACGAGATACCACCTGACCTGCATTGCTTGCTAAATAGTTTAGCAGTAAATATTCAGCGCTTGAAATATGTACCTCGTCGTTAGCCAAGTAAACCGTGCGTGATTCAGTGTTAATTGATAATTTACCAACACTTATAAGCTCAGAGTTTGCAGCTTCATGCGTGTCGGTTTTAGAACGAAGTGCAGCTTTAATACGTGCTAATAAAGCGCGAGGGCGAACTGGTTTCATCATATAGTCGCTGGCACCCACTTCGAGGCCTATAACTTCATCCATTTCATCATCACGTGCAGTTAGCATAATAATCGGAGCTTGATAAAAATGCCTTAAATCGCGACACACACTAATACCGTCTTGACCTGGTAGCATAATATCTAACAACACTAAGTCTGGATTTGTTTTACGTACTTGCTCAACTACTAGGTCACCGCGTTGGCATATAGTCGTTTGATAGCCTTGCTCAATTAAGTATTCCGCAACCCAGTTGGCGAGCGAGATATCATCTTCTACTAATAAGATAGTTCCGTAATGTTCCATTTTTTACTCCTGCTTAGAACAGTCGCCAACGACGTTTCTTCTGACGATTTTGATAGACCCACTGTAATTGTATTTCAGTGCTTGCAACAACCTTACCGTTATCACTACTTATAAGTTCAAAACCTATGGTTTCTGCTGAATCAAATTGGTATCTAAATAAGCCCTTTTGTTGCATTAACCAGCATTGCATTATGTGCTTGCTTTGTGCGTTACGTAAGCAGTAATTACCAACTTGCTGCTGGTGCCATGTAATATCAACTTCGGCATAACAATTTCTGCCTTCACGCAGCGCTACACAGGTATCTGGTAGTGCAACTAGTGCACTTTCGGTTGTCTGATCAGCTTCTAACTGCTGCTTGGCGAATAAGGGCCCTGACACCAAGAAGATAAAGCACAAGTAATACTTAGAAAACATAACGCACGCCTACCTTGGCTTTATGCTGATATTCTTGAGAGATAATAGGGCTTTGGTGGATATCATTTGAAAACCAAGTTGATAGCCAGCCAGTTAAAAATACCCAGTGCCTATTGATGGGGTATTCTGCGTGAAATTCAAAAATAAGGCTGTAAGAGGTATCTGGGTTATATGCTGGGCGTGTATCCAATGCTTCTGCGTCTGAAATGCCAAAGTAATAATCTGTAAAGTCATTTGAATAGGCACTCAAGCCAACGCCTGAGCGAAATTCCCAATTTCGCCAAGGGATAATTTGACTAAAAAATGAATTCATTACCCAACCATTATGCGCACCTGACACATCGTGTAAATACTCAAATGAAATTTGTGAATTCTCAAAGCGACGCGATAAACGCAGCCCTACATCAAAATCGTAGTCTCTAGCTCTAATCCCTTTGAGCTCTTCAATCACATCGTTGCCATAAATGTTTAAGCCTGTTTCATCAAATCCAGATTGAATGTTCGTGCCAACAATATCTAAGCCCCATTCAAATTTATCGATAACACTGTAACCGAGTGTTAAACCACCACTGAGTTGGCTCTGATCGTAATCAAGATAAAAACGGTCGTAAGAAACGGCGAGGTGAACATCTGGCTCTATACCATCATTGTATGAATCCATGCCAACAAGGTAAGAATCTTCAATGTAGTAACCTAGACCTATGCCCCAGTCCCATGCAAAACCTTGGCTTGGTTCTAAAGTATTATCTGCATAATAGCGATTACTAGCTCGGCTTGTGGTACTAAGCAGGGTTAAACATATCAATAATAGGGCACTATGAGCTCGCAACGTTGCTTCCTTGTCTGTTAGAAAGGGTAATAGCTTATAGTATATTGTTAAGGAGTTCCTGTAATCTGTAAAAAAATGTATTAGTAGGAATTGGAAGTGTAAGAAAGTGTTGCAAATTCAAGGAGGGCGCTGTTTGCCTATGGGTAGGCAAACAGCTAATGAGTTTTACTGAACTTTAATTTTATCGATTAAAATACTGCTCAAGTAGTACTGCATCATAGGTGTTAGAGCACTAATTT
Source organism: Pseudoalteromonas shioyasakiensis (assembly GCA_013391845.1). Lineage (NCBI taxonomy): Bacteria > Pseudomonadati > Pseudomonadota > Gammaproteobacteria > Alteromonadales > Pseudoalteromonadaceae > Pseudoalteromonas > Pseudoalteromonas shioyasakiensis. Next base: position 2,884,166 of record CP058414.1, on the reverse strand, counting down.
CTGTACGGTTACACGGGCCTTGCTCTTTTTTAAACGCGTTCACTTGTGTGAAGGTCTGATAAGCAGGAATAGTGACTTCTTTATTAATACGCTCCATCCGAGCTTGTTCTGAGTTTTGCTCGTGCACAAAACTCGCTACTTCAAGTTCATTCTTTATTAACTGTTGCTGTTCAAAACTATAGATAAGTGGCTCACGATGAAAACTTGCACTATCAATCGATGATTTTGCGAACCAAACAACATCACCGGTTTTTTTATGAGTCAGACGCATACTCACTTGGCCTAAAATAGTTGCACACTTTTGAACCGGGAACTGTTTTGCTACTTCATCAAATAAAGGCAATGGCTTTTCAGGTTTTACTAATTGGTATTCTGTGTCTTCAATCAATTCAAGATCAAGCTGGTGAATTGAAAGGGTATAGTCTGCTTGTGCACCTTCTTCTACAACCTTTAATTGCTTTGCTGTGAGTGCTTCGGCCAGCTGCCCGTAAAGCGTATCTGTTACACTGGTTTTATCAGCAACAATGACAACAGTTTGATGTGTACTAACCACATGTGCAGGTAATTGTACTGACTTTACTTTAGGCGCAGCATGCTCTGTTTGGTACTCAACTTGAAAGCGTTGGCTTTGTAAGCTTGGTTTCTTAGGCATTGAAAGTAACGGAGCTGGTTCAGGTTTTAGAGCGCAACCAACTGAAATTAAAGTAAAAAACAAAACCACAAGTAAGCGCATGAAAAATAGTCTACCCATAAAAAGTTAAGATTAAGCGTATTGTACGTTAGTCGAGGCAAAAGTTCATGATATTATGTTATGAGAAACTTCCCAAACAGACTTAAAAAAATAAATAATGAAGTACAGCTCATCTTTAATTCTTTTTCTTTTTTCTTTATTACTGCTTGTGGTGAGTGGTGAAGCTACTTCGAGTGACAAACAGTGGCAAAGTTTCGTTGCTGACTATAATAAACACCTAACCCGAAAACTAAAAAGCAAAGGGATCCCAGGTGGTTCATTGGCGATTGTAAATATTGGTAATGAAGATTTTATTCGTGGTATTGGCCGAACAAAAATAGAAAAAGGTCGCAAAGTTGATAAACACACACGTTTTCGATTAGCGTCAGTATCAAAAACTTTTGCCGGCTCGTTGACCGCAAAACTTGCAGCACAAGGTGAGTTTAATATTGACGACCCAATAAGTAAGTTTATTCCTGCTTTTTCTAATACAGCTTATAAAGATGACTTAAAAATCTATCACATCCTTAGTCACTCAAGTGGCTTAGTACCTAATGCATACGATAACCTTATTGAGTCGCGTATGAGCTACCCAGACATTGTTGAGCGGTTATTGACTGTTGAACCTATCTGTAAACCAAGCGAGTGCTACGGTTATCAAAATGTGATGTTTAGCTTGATTGATTCTGTAATTTATCAATCAACACAGATGGATTACTCGCACTGGATTTCAGAGTATATATTTGCTCCCTTGAAAATGGTGGATGCCAGTGTTGGTTTTGAGGGGATGGTAAGAGATGATAATTATGCTCACCCTCATGTTCGTGGAAGAAAGCGTTGGTATACTTCACGATTAAAGAAAAACTATTATAAGGTACCTGCCGCTGCAGGTGTCAATGCCAGCGCAAATGATATGGCTATTTGGTTGAATGCGCAGTTAGGGCAGTATCCTGACGTGTTACCTCTAGAAGCACTTATTAAGCAAACACGCCCTTATACACATACTAAAAAGGAAACTCGTCGTAGAGTTTGGCGTAGTCATGTCAAAGATGCTTATTATGGATTGGGTTGGCGTGTATATAACTATGATGATGAACTGCTGTATTACCATAGTGGCTGGGTGCAAGGTTATCGCAGCGATATTGTTGTGTTTCCTCATCTGAACATAGGGTTTAGCTTAGTTCTCAATGCTGAAACCGGGTTAATTAATGAGTTAACCACTGAGTTTATCAATCGGGTACTGAAATACACTCGTGAGCAAAAATAACCTAGGTAAAAAGTTTAGTTACAAATTAATGCAAAATTTTTTTGCCTACAAAAAAGCCAGCATTTTTGCTGGCTTTTCCTTGATTCAAGATTTCCTCGGGTTAGATTAACCGCGTGGTAATTGAATCTTTTTCTCTTCGCTTTGGCGATACAACACAATTGTGTGGCCAATTGTTTGTAGTTTTGTTGCGCCTGTCTCGCGAACAATAGCATCAAAAATCAATGTCTTAGTTTCACGTTCGTCAGTAGGAACTTTAACTTTGATTAGCTCATGAATATCTAGAGCGCTTTCAATTTCAACTAAAACGCCTTCGGTTAACCCGTTTGCACCAAGTAATACAACAGGTTTTAAACTGTGCGCTTGGCCTTTTAAAAACTGCTTTTGTTTGTTCGATAATTTCATCATGTTACAAATTTTGCTGAATATGGCTTGAATTAAGGGTATTCTAACGCCATCTAGAGAATATTACTAATTAGTTACGTATTAATTTATGGCAAATAAAAAACATTCAGCCAGTTCTAAGCGTTGGCTGAAGGAACATTTCGACGATCCTTATGTTCACGAAGCGCAAAAGAAAGGCTGGCGTTCTCGTGCGGTTTTCAAATTAGACGAAATTCAGAACAAAGATAAATTAATTAAACCATCGATGGCTGTGGTTGATTTAGGTGCTGCACCAGGTAGTTGGTCGCAATATTTAGCGGAAAAGGTAGGTGACAAAGGCCAAGTTATTGCTTGTGATATTTTACCTATGGACTCGCTGGCAGGTGTTGACTTTCTACAAGGTGACTTTCGTGAAGAAGCGGTGCTTGATGCTCTATTGACACGCATTGATGGAAAAAACGTGGATGTTGTTTTTTCTGATATGGCGCCAAATATGAGCGGCAATACATCTGTTGACCAAGCTGGTAGTATGTACTTAGTTGAGTTGGCATTAGATATGTGCCACCAAGTTTTAAAGAAAAATGGCGCATTTTGTGTCAAAGTCTTCCAAGGCGAAGGATTTGATCAATACTTGCAGGAAGTACGTAATAGCTTTAAAGCGGTGAAAATTAGAAAGCCTGATGCATCACGCGCCCGTTCTCGGGAAGTTTATATAGTGGCGACAGGCTACAAACTGTAGTACAGTTGTGCTGCGTTAAGTTGAATTTAAATTAATTGGATACAAGAGGTTAACTCCTTGAGCGATATGGCGAAAAATCTAATACTCTGGCTGGTCATTGCAGTAGTGCTAATGTCAGTGTTTCAGAGCTTTAATGGTGGTGATCAGGCTGATCGCCAAACAAGTTACACTCAATTTGTTAGCGACGCTCGTAGTGGCGCTATCCAAGAAGTCTCTATTGAAAGCACAACGGGTACTATTACAGGTACCAAAACAAACGGTGAACGCTTTCAAACCATCATGCCTATGTATGATAAAGACATCTTGAATGATCTTTTAAAAAGCAATGTTAATGTTAAAGGCGTTAAGCCTGAAGAGCAGTCATTCCTCGCCAGCATTTTAATCTCTTGGTTCCCAATGTTACTGCTTATTGGTGTATGGATTTTCTTCATGCGTCAAATGCAAGGCGGTGGCGGTAAAGGTGCGATGTCTTTTGGTAAGAGCAAAGCGCGCCTGATGAGCGAAGACCAAGTTAAAACGACTTTTGCTGACGTAGCGGGTTGTGACGAAGCGAAAGAAGATGTGACTGAGTTAGTTGACTTCTTACGTGACCCATCAAAATTCCAAAAGCTTGGTGGCAGCATCCCGAAAGGCGTGTTGATGGTTGGTCCTCCAGGTACTGGTAAAACGTTACTTGCTAAAGCAGTAGCTGGTGAAGCTAAAGTGCCGTTTTTCACAATTTCAGGTTCTGATTTCGTAGAAATGTTTGTTGGTGTTGGTGCATCACGTGTACGTGATATGTTCGAACAAGCGAAAAAAGCAGCACCTTGTATCATCTTCATTGATGAAATCGATGCAGTAGGCCGTAAACGTGGTGCTGGCATGGGTGGTGGTCACGATGAACGTGAGCAAACACTGAACCAAATGCTGGTTGAAATGGACGGCTTTGAAGGTAACGAAGGTATTATCGTTATTGCTGCAACTAACCGCCCAGATGTATTAGACCCTGCGTTATTACGTCCTGGCCGTTTTGACCGCCAAGTTGTTGTTGGTCTTCCTGACATTCGTGGCCGTGAACAAATCCTTAAAGTTCATATGCGTAAAGTGCCTTTAGGTGACAACGTAGAAGCCGCTGTTATTGCACGTGGTACGCCAGGTTTTTCTGGTGCAGACCTTGCAAACTTAGTTAACGAAGCAGCATTATATGCAGCTCGTGGGAACAAGCGCGTAGTAAGCATGGCTGAATTTGATGCCGCAAAAGATAAAATCATGATGGGTGCAGAGCGCAAGACCATGGTGATGAGTGAGCAAGAAAAAGAAATGACTGCTTACCATGAAGCGGGTCACGCGATTGTTGGTCGCATGGTACCTGAACACGATCCGGTTTATAAAGTGTCTATCATTCCTCGTGGACGTGCGCTAGGTGTCACTATGTACTTGCCAGAGCAAGATCGTGTGAGCCACTCAAAAGAGCTATTAGAGTCAATGATTTCTAGCCTTTATGGTGGTCGTATCGCCGAAGCGCTAATTTATGGTGAAGACAAAGTTACAACCGGTGCAAGTAACGATATTGAACGTGCAACAGATATTGCTCGTAAAATGGTTACCCAATGGGGTCTAAGTGAGAAACTTGGTCCGTTACTTTATGCTGAAGATCAAAACGAAATGTACATGGGTGGCGGCGGTAGCCGTTCTATGAGCATGTCTGATGAAACAGCAAAAGTGATCGACACAGAAGTTCGTTTATTCTCAGATCGTAACTATCAACGTGCAGAGCAAATCCTTAAAGATAACATTGATATCTTACATGCAATGAAAGATGCACTAATGAAGTACGAGACAATTGATGCCGGTCAAATTGATGACTTAATGGCACGTCAGCCTGTACGAGAGCCGCGTGATGTTCATGACCGTCGTTCAGATGATAAAAAGCCTACAGCAAAAGCAGAGCCTGTAGCCAACGAGACAAAAGAGGATGATTCAGTAAAAAAGGATGAAACAAGCCTTGATGACAAAGCTGAATAATCGTTAAAATATACACAGCAAAAACCCCGGATGCCGGGGTTTTTTTTTAGCATTAAATTGGCTCTTTGTTAGTAGAGCAAATGCATGGAAGATTTGAAGGTAAAAATGACCGCTCTTAAATTACCCCGAGGTCGTATTTTACACCTCGATTCCCCTGTCGTGATGGGGATTTTAAATGTCACTCCTGATTCATTTTCTGATGGTGGCAGCTACTGCCAACTAGACAGCGCTGTCAAGCAAGCTCAAATATTATTAAACCAAGGTGCAAAAATAATAGATATAGGCGGCGAGTCAACACGTCCAGGGGCTCCAGATGTATCTCTTGAAGATGAGCTTGAGCGAGTTATACCTTTAGTCAAAGCACTTAGAAAAACTAGCGACTGCATTATTTCCATTGATACCAGTAAAAGTGAAGTCATGCGCCAAGCGATTATTGCTGGTGCTGACATCATTAATGATGTTAGAGCATTGCAAGAACCTGGGGCTATTGAGGTCTTAGCTCAATACCCTGAGGTGGCAATTTGCTTAATGCACATGCAAGGTCAGCCTCGCACTATGCAAAGTAACCCACACTATGATGATTTGTTTACTGATATTAATGAGTTCTTTGCAGAGCGTTTAGCCAAATGTGAGCAAGCGGGTATTCAGCAACAGCGTATTATTTTAGACCCAGGTTTTGGTTTTGGTAAAACACTGGCTCATAATTACGAAATCTTAAATAAGTTTGATGTATTTAATCAATTCAAGTTACCGGTTCTCGCGGGGTTATCTCGTAAATCGATGATCGGTAATTTATTAAATAGAGAAACACATGAACGCTTAGCGGGAAGCTTAGCAGGTGCGCTGATTGCAGCACAAAATGGTGCGAAAATTATCCGCGTTCATGACGTACAAGAAACAGTTGATGTGCTTAGCGTTTGGCAAGCATGCACGAAAGGAATAACAAATGAGTAAAACAAGAAAGTATTTTGGCACGGATGGTGTTCGCGGTATGGTTGGTGAGTTTCCAATCACTCCTGAATTTGCATTGAAGTTAGGCTGGGCAGCAGGTCGCGTATTATCAAAAATAGGGACGAAAAAGGTTATTATTGGTAAAGATACCCGTATTTCTGGCTATATGCTCGAAACATCACTTGAAGCCGGTTTAATAGCTGCTGGCATCGATGTTGTATTATTGGGCCCTATGCCGACTCCCGCGGTGGCGTATCTTACACAAACTTTCCGCGCCGAAGCGGGGATTGTAATTAGTGCATCTCATAACCCTTACCACGATAATGGTATTAAGTTCTTTTCAAGCAGAGGTTTAAAACTACCAGATGAAGTTGAGCTTGAAATTGAAGCTATGATGGACGAACCAATGACCTGTGTTGCCTCTGATAAACTTGGTAAAGCACGTCGTTTAGAAACGGCAGATGGCCGTTACATTGAGTTTTGTAAAAGCCAATTCCCGCAAGGCTTATCACTTGAAGGTTTAAAAATCGTTCTTGATTGCGCAAATGGTGCTACCTATCACATTGCTCCTTCAGTAATGCGTGAGTTAGGTGCTGAGGTTATCTGTCATGCTTGTGAGCCAAATGGTGTAAATATTAACCTTGAATGTGGTGCAACTCACGTTGAAACCCTAAAACGTAAAGTTCTTGAGCACAATGCTGATGTAGGTATTGCTTACGATGGTGACGGTGACCGTGTAATGATGGTTGACCATAATGGGCGAATTTTTGATGGTGATGACATTGTTTATATCATTGCTTGTCAAGCAGCCAACGACGATATGTTAGGTGGTGGTGTTGTTGGTACTGTTATGTCAAACATGGGTCTTGAAAATGCCTTAAAAGCACGTGGCATTGGTTTTGCTCGCAGTAAAGTAGGTGACCGTTATGTAATGGAGTTATTGCAAGAAAATGGTTGGAAAATCGGTGGTGAAAGCTCAGGTCACGTATTAAACCTTGATTTAATTAGCACGGGTGATGGCATTATTTCAAGCTTACAAGTGTTGGCTGCGATGGTTGCTCAGAATAAAACATTGCAAGACTTAGGGGCTGGTTTTACAAAGTACCCAATGAAAATGATCAATGTGCGTTACCCACAAGGCACTGATCCAACGCAAGATCAAGCTGTCGTTGATATGGTAGCACTGGTTGAAGAACAGTTAGGTGATACAGGTCGTGTATTACTGCGTAAATCAGGGACTGAGCCAGTTGTACGAGTAATGGTTGAAGCTGAACAGGAAAAGGTTGTTCTTGATAGCGCACGCAAAATTGCCGAAGTTGTCGAAACTGTGAGCAAACAAACCGAGGCATAACAATAACCTCTTGTAACTTTGGGCAAGTCGAGTTAGTATCTTGCCCGCTTTCTAATGTGGAGTGGAATAATGGCAACACGTAAGCCGATGGTCGCAGGTAATTGGAAAATGAACGGCTCTTTAGAGCTTGTTGAACAGTTATCAACTGCTATCAAAAATGTTCAATCGGATGAACTGGATATAGTGGTGTTTCCACCATTCCCATTGTTGAGTTCTTTGCAGCAACAAAACGTAACTTTTGGTTCGCAAACAGTCTCTGAAAATCATGCTGGTGCGTTTACTGGTGAAGTAGATGCCCAGTTAGTAAAAGACTTAGGCGCAACTTTTACACTTGTTGGTCACTCTGAACGTCGTAGCATATACGGTGAGTCAGATGACGTTGTTGCAGATAAGTTTGCACGAGCGCAGCAAGTTGGCTTAACACCTATTCTATGTGTTGGTGAAAGTGAACAGCAACGTGAAGCAAATGAAACTGAATTAGTGGTTGCAGCACAAATTGATGCTGTAATTAGCAAATTAGGTGTAGCAGCACTGAAGAATTCTGTGGTAGCATACGAGCCCGTTTGGGCCATTGGCACAGGTAAGACTGCCTCTCCTGAGCAAGCGCAAGCTGTACATAAGTTTATTCGTGAGAAAATTGCTTCTGCGGATAGCGAAATAGCACAGCAACTAACCATCTTATATGGTGGTAGCGTGAATGAAAAAAATAGCGAATTATTATTTGCACAACCAGATATAGACGGTGGCCTTATTGGCGGCGCGAGTCTTAAAGCAGATTCGTTTACTGCTATCTGTGAAAGTGCAAAAGGGACCGTATAAGATGTACGAAATTTTATTAGTAGTTTATTTAATCGTTGCTTTAGCATTAGTTGGTATGGTTTTAATCCAACAAGGTAAAGGCGCTGATATGGGTTCATCATTTGGTGCAGGTGCTTCTGCAACTGTGTTTGGCTCATCAGGTGCTGGTAACTTCATGACTAAAACAACAACAATCTTAGCGACGATCTTCTTCGTACTAAGTATTGTTCTGGGCAACCTTACTGCAGGTCAAATTAAAAAGACTGATGAGTGGGAAAACCTAGAGGCTGCGCCAGCTGTTGAAACTGTAACACCAGCACAAACTGATGTGCCTGTGACAGAAGAAAAAGCGTCTGACGTACCTAACTAATTAGTTTTTACTAATTATTGTTAAGTAGTTTTCATTCCTCAAGTAAACAACAAGCTTAACAACATACAGAATTGTATGCGGATGTGGTGGAATTGGTAGACACGCCATCTTGAGGGGGTGGTGGCTTCGGCCGTGGGGGTTCAAGTCCCCCCATCCGCACCAAAATTAAAAAGCCGTAACTTAATAAGTTACGGCTTTTTTCGTTTTAGTGCTTTTTAATTATACTCTGCACTTTTATAGTGCCTTGATCATTGTTTTTAAATCTTCAAATCCTCCAATCAACTGATTATCAAGGCGTTACAAATTTGGAGCCTTCCTTGCTTAGCTTAGTGTGTCTATTACTCTAAGGAAGCAAAATGGCAAGAATGAGTTATTTAAGTGCTATTGAACGCTATGAAGAGCAACAAGTGCTTATTCATAATTTACTGCTCTCAATACTGGCAAGCGTTCAGGCATCTTTAACTAACAAGCAAGAATATCAGCAGCTAGTCAATCAATATCCATTTCTAGAATTACAATATTGCTTGAATGAACAAGGTATTCAGCAGGGTTATAATGTTTGTTTTAAACGTCAATATAAGAAAAAACTCGCGCATGTAGGGGCTGGTCAGGACTTAAGCGCTCGGCCTTATTTCTTACTTGCTTCAGCTTCGCCTGATCCCCATTTTACTTCGCCGTATATTTCGACAGCAACAAAGCATTTATGTATTTCAGTTATTAAAATGATTCCTTCCGAAAAAGGTAAACAGCAATTTTTGGTAATTGATGTGTGCTTAACTGAGTTAATCGAATTTATTATGGGAGATATTAAGAGAGCAAGAATGACACCTTACTTCAGGGTTGGTTATGGTCTGATTGTTGGCTGTTTGTTTTGCTTGGTAATTTATCTGTTATATAAGGTGTTTGCTGGTATGGTGGATTTAGTCTTGAATGAAGATATACAGTCAGATCCTCTTAAGCCATTTACTATTATTATCTTTGTTACTTTAGCTTTGGCTATTTTCGATTTAGGGAAAACTATACTGGAAGAAGAAATTCTTATGCATAAGGATATTTTTCGTCACAGCTCGACAAGACGCACGATTACGCGCTTTATCTCAACAATACTGATTGCGGTATCAATAGAAGCTTTGCTTACCATGTTTAAAGCAGCACTAGGGCAAACAGAGTATGTTATACCCGCTGTTTTGATGATGTTTGCTGTAGTTGGACTTTTGATTGCTCTTGCTATTTACGTTTACTTAGGCGCTAAGGCTGAAGATGTGCTTACACAGGTTCAGCGCTTAAAAGTAAAACATTAATGAATAGGGCGCTTTGTTTAAAACGCAGAGCCCTATAATTTATTAAAGTGTACCGCCAATACCAATGCTCGGATTAACATATACAGGGCCTACTTTAAACGGCGCATTAATATCTAGGCTTGCATAGGGGGTGCAGGCGTTTAAAGCTAACAGTGCAGCCGCAAGAGCAGCTAAGCGAATCATTTTTTTATTCATTACATTTGCTCCTGAATTACAATACCAGCACCCGCTGGATCACGAATAATTGCGACGCTGCCATTACGGACTTTGTCATTTGGTGCCATCAGAACTATGCCGCCTGCGGCGGTTACTTTTAATAGGGTCGCATCAACATCAGCTACTTTGATGTAATTTACCCATGTGTTACCAATCTCGGCATCTGGTTTTTTTACAAAGCCAATAGCAGGTGTCCCATTTAAAGCTAAGTAACTGTAATTGCCATTGTTAAGTGGTTTACTTTGTGCTGAATAACTGTCAAGTGATTGATAAAAGGCTTTGCTTTGATCTGGGTTATCACTCCATACTTCTTGCCAAATCCAGCCGTTATCAGTTTGCTGAGTTTCTGGGTCACCATTAACTGTATTGATCAGCGAAAATACAGCCCCTTGTGGGTCTTCTAATACAGCAATAGTGCCACGGCCTTTAATTTCGGTACTGCTTACTAAGACTTTACCTCCGGCTTTGATAGTTTTTTCACTGACAGCAGCTATATCTTTGCTACTGATAAGGCTCAGCCAATGGCTGGCATTTTGCTTATTATCGAGCTCAGCAATGCCTGCAATTAACTTACCCTCTAGTGATGCTAGTGTATAGTTGTCGTTAACTTCTTTAAACTGCCAACCAAACACGCTGGCGTAAAATGCTTGAGATTGAGCCAAATTGGGGGTGATTAAATCGTGCCAGACAACGTGACCTGAGTTTTTTGTTCCTGAATCACTGATTGCGGGAAGTTCGCTTGAGGTAAGCTGGCAACCTACCAAGGGAACCGCTGAAACAGCCAATAAAATCGCAGTTCGTAAGGGAGTGGGTAATTTCAAAATTTGCTCCTTGCAAAATAGGGTCAAATAAAAGCATAGACCATTATTTGTTTGTTATTCAATCAAAAAACAGTTATTTAATGACCTCATTTTGATGCTTTGCCACTATTTTTATAATTGTGTTTTTAGTCTTATTAACTGTTTTGTATAAATCAGTTGAAAGTCATCGGTTGAATGTATTTAGCCTCTTAATAAGAATTCATCATAAAAGCAATAAGTTAATTATTATCTGTGTTAGCGAGTTAATATTGATTTTGAAAATTAATCACCCAGTCATAGCTTAAGTGCCAGTTACCATCTAATCAAAATGGTCAGGATGTTGAAGGTGGTTCATCGGCAGTACAGGGGTACAATTCGCCTGCAGATTAGCCTGCAAGCTTATTGATCTTATTAATATTCCTCTTGCACCACTGTAGAGCTTTTTGTTTATTTTTAACATTAATCTTTTGGTATATCTTGTGCAGGTGAACTCGAACAGTTGCTTCACTAATGAACAACGTATCAGCTATTTGATGGCATGTTGCGCCAGAGGAGAGCAAATGAAGTACTTTAGATTCTTTAAACGTTAAGTTATTTGATCGGATTTGATTTTTTTGCTCAGTTTCCAGCATTTCTCTCATCCATTTATCACTGACTGTTCTTGGAAACCACAGCGAACCCTTTTTAATTTCTTGCAGTCCTTGTTCAAAAATATCTGTTTTGGTGTTTTTATAAAATAGCCCTTTCAATTTTGGCCAGTCTTTAAGAGATAGAACGTCAGCTCTATGGGGCATGTTAAAAATAACTAGATGATGATATCCATGAGCTTTCATAAACTCACTTATTAATTCACGATTAGTCAAAGTGTCTAAAGAGTCGTAATTGAGTAGTAGAGTTTTATCATCGCTTGCAACACAGTAAGGATGAATTAAAACAGATGATACAGAATCATCCGCGTTTTTATTAATTAGAAAATCCATATTCACGTCAATAACTACCGCTAAATGATAACAAGTAATTTGTGTTCCTGATTATTACTTTTAAATAATGGAATGCCAACATAGGAAAATGTTGAGCAAATTAATGTTTAGTTAGCTTTTGATTGCTTAGGAGTATTTAATTAAACATTAGCTGAAGAAAGTACCTCCTACAAGGCGAGAAATTTCTGAAAATTGTCGTTATTTATATGAATATTAGTAAAGGTTGCTTCATGTTTGTTCATTTAAATTGTGTTACGGAGTTAGGTTCTTGAACTAAAACAAAACTAAACATTTATTTTTATTTACTATTTGCAAAGACTGCGATGACTTATAATTCTGAAATGAGATGTTAATGTGGTTTATTTATACAATTTTTGATAAAAATTAAAAAAAATATACATGTTTTCACAAAACTGACATATAATACCCCTCCAGAGGAAAGATGCTTATACCTAAGCGTCTTTTTTTATGCCTGAAATTTACGGGTAAAAATACACACACACGGTATCCTTTGGAGTTTTAATTGAAATTACGTCACCTCTCACAGTTAACTGTAGCTATTGTTGCTGCATTATCTACTTCAGCTTTTGCTGAGCAAGAAAAAACCACTGCTAAACAAGATGCTTTCGAAAAAATCGAAGTAACAGCGCGTAAGCGTACAGAAAGCATTTTTGAGTCGCCAACTGCAGTGACATCAATCGGAGAAAACCTGATTGATAAAGCGAACATAAGCAACCTAGAAGACATTGGTAAATACGTACCTAACCTAAACATCACTCGTTATGGTGTAGGTAATGCGGCCCATGCATCTGTATTTATTCGTGGTATTGGTTTACAAGACCACGTGATCACAACCGATCCAGGCGTGGGTGTTTACTTAGACGGTGTTTACCTAGGTCGTCAAATGGGCTCAAACTTATCATTACCAAATGTTGAGCGTGTAGAGGTATTACGTGGTCCACAAGGTACCTTGTATGGTCGTAACACGTTAGGTGGTGCAGTAAATATTATTACTAAGCAACCTGGTGACGAAGGCATTGTAACGACAACGGCAAAAGTAGGTAGCCGTGGTCGTTTAGCCGGTGACGTTTACTTTAATAACAGCCTTACCGACACTGTAAGCATGTCTGCAAGCGTGTCTTATAAGCAACGCGATGGTGTAGGTGAAGCGATTAACCTTGCTAACCCAGAAAAAGAAATCGGTGAAGAGCAAGAACTAAGCGGTCGTATGGCGCTTAAATGGCAAGCAAGCAGCGATTTATCTTTTGTCTTCTCTGTTGATGGTGTTGATAACGAGTCAGGCCAATCGCCATATACAATTGAATTAACCGCGCCACTTGACCCGAATGACCCATTCAATGGTGATTTTCCATTGCTAACAGAAGATATGTTACCAAGCGATCCTGATGATTTAGCAACAACTGCAGCGGGTATTGAGTCGACGGCTTATTCAGGCTGGGGTACTTCATTAACAGCTGATTGGGACATAAATAATACTTACACAGCTAAGTTCATTACCAGCTACCGTAGCTCAGAGTATGAAGGTGGTCTGGATGATGACGCTGTTGCTCTTAACTTATCTGAATTCCCTGAAGAAGGCGGCGCAGATCAATATTCATTCGAAATCCAATTAAACGGTAGTTTTGATAATATGGATTTTGTATCTGGCTTATACTTCTTTAATGAAGATGGTTTCACAAGCTCTGGTCCGTTTGTATTTAGCCCGTTTAATACACCAGATGGCTTTCTGAATGATGGTACTACAGCGTCGTTTGGTGATTACGGTTACTTTGATATTAATCAAGAGACTAACTCATACGCGGCTTATATTAATGCAAGTTATGATCTAAGCGACGATTTAACTGTAGGTGGTGGTCTACGTTATTCGAAAGATAAAAAAGAAGCCGATGCTTTGTTCCCAACCTTTGCGGCACGTAAATATGTAAGTGCAGATTTTGATGCAGTAACATGGGATTTAAATGCATCGTACCAGCTTAGCAATAACATGAACGTGTATGGCCAAATCCAAAAAGGTTATCAAACAGGTGGTTTCCCACCGCGTCCATTTGGTGGCCCTGATCAATTTGTTTCTTTCGACGAAACAAAAGCGATTAACTATGAGCTAGGCCTTAAAGGTCAGATACATGAAGACGTATCTATGATGCTTGCTGTGTTTGTTACTGATTACACAGACCTTGCATTACCATTCTCAGATCCAACTGCAGGTGGCGGCTTTGTTACTATCGTAGAAAATGCGGGTGAGTCTAAAGCACAAGGTATTGAGCTTGAGACAACTATCGCATTCACTGATGACTTTACTCTACGCAGCGCAATTGGTTACCTAGATTCAGAAATTACAGAAGTTGATGACGGTGTATTAGGTATTGGTAAAGGTGATTCACCAGCACTCACACCACGTTGGACTGTTATGGTCGCACCTTCTTATTTCATTGATTTAAGTAACGGTGGCACAGTTGCTTTAAACGCTAACTACTCATACCGTAGCGATATGCAAGGCCAATCAGTTTACAACCAAAGTGAACACATTGATTCTCGTGAATTAGTAGGTTTTAATATCTCTTACTTAAACCCGAATGGTGACTTTGAAGTAACTCTTTACGGTGAGAACGTGTTAAACGAAGTATACGATGTGGGTCGTTTACAACAATCTGGTTTTGTTGGTGTAATGCGCAGTAATGACCGCAGTGAGTTTGGCTTAAAATTCAAAAAAGAATTTGAGCTTTAATTGATACAAAAAAGGGCAAGTAAATACTTGCCCTTCTTTTTAATTATTTTTCTCTTGCTCGCGTTTTTCGCGTGCTTCTCTTAACTCTTCAGCAAGTTCCTTTGCTTTTTGCTTGGTTTTTTCAGAAAGCTCACCAGCAGCTTCTTTGCTTTCAATCCATGCATCTAAGGCAATTTCTTTACCGTCGTCATACATGCTCAAGCCCATCTTTTTACTCTCTTCGAGTAACTCTTGCAGCGAGTCGTCGTTAAACTCATTGGTGGCGTCTTTTACATCGCTCCAAGCATCGGTTAGCGCCTGCTTTACTTCATCTTTTGCTTCGTTGGCATCTTTTTTGGCTTGCTCTGCATCATCACAACCCGTTAAGGCAATACAGCCAAATAAAACTAAGCTTGCTAATTTGTTCATATTTTTCTCTAATGGTTAATCAACTATTAAGCAGTATAAGCAATAAAAAATGAATATAGCTAGAACAGCACGATTAAGTTTTCGGTTAATGGATGAAAATGATGCCGATCTACTTTATGAACTCGATAACGACCCTGAGGTAATGAAATATTTAACTCGTGGCAAAGTAAGCAGTATGGAGACAATCAAAGAGGTATTTATTCCTCGTATGAATGCTTATCGAAATGAGCAAAAAGGGTGGGGGCTATGGCAAGTAAATATCAACGACAGCGATACCTTTATCGGTTGGGTATTGGTAAGACCCATGGGTTTCTTTGAACAGCCTGATTTCAGTGATTTAGAAATTGGTTGGCGCTTTAAGCAAATGAGCTGGGGCAAGGGATATGCATCTGAGGCAGCACTAGCTGTTGCGCATACGGTGTGTCAGGACCCTGTAGTTAAATCGCTTTCAGCGACTGCATTGAAAGAAAATGTAGGGTCTATAAAAGTGATGGAAAAGTTGGGTCTAACTCATGTAAAGGATTATATGCATAATGATGAGCATGGCGACATACCAGCTGTACTTTATTCGTGTTTTAAAGAGCAGCTTGGGCAAGTTAATCGTAACTAATTGACCTTAAGGGTTACACATGTCTAAATGGTCAAAATAACATCAAGAAAAAGGAAGTACCATGGCAAATTTAGTCAAATACGCGGCACATCTATTCATCGTTACCGCGATATTCTTTCATCCGTTAAGCTTTGCAAAGCAAGCGGCTGTAGCTATGCCAGATAGTTACAGCAGTGATACTGCACGCGCTATTTTAGAGCAGGGCGGTAACGCTGTTGATGCTGCAATAGCTGCACAATTTGTATTAGCTGTCACCCTGCCTGAAGCAGGTAATATAGGTGGTGGTGGCTTTATGCTGATCCAAAAAGATGGCAAAGGTGATTTTATAGATTACCGCGAAACAGCCCCTGCTGCAGCTCATCGCGATATGTACCTTGATGATAAAGGCAATGTTATTGACAACATGTCGGTATATGGTATTCACGCAAGCGGTGTTCCGGGAAGCGTTGCTGGTATGTGGCTTGCACATCAAAAGCACGGCAGTTTAGAGTGGAAAACTTTGCTAGAGCCTGCAGTTAAGTTAGCAGAACAAGGTTTTGTGGTACATCCCAAATTAGCCGCCAGCATTGAGCGTTACATTAAGCGCATGGCTAACAAGTCGGTCAACATTAACTTTGCAGATTACTTTGCTGATGCCAAAGCAAACAAGGTATTCAAGCAGCCGGAACTTGCCGCCACACTGAAACGTATTCGTGATCAAGGTAAGGCTGGCTTTTATGAAGGTGAGACAGCAAAGATCATTGCTGATTTTATGAAGCAACATGGCGGTATTATTAACGAGCAAGACTTAAAAGCCTATCAAGCTAAATCACGTACACCAATCAAAGGCAATTGGCGCGGTTACGAAGTGCTCACATCGCCACCGCCAAGTTCTGGTGGCATTGCTATTTTACAGTGGCTAAAAATGTATGACCTTGCAAAACCAAAGGAAAATCTTGAACACAACTCTACAGCGTATGTACATATTTTGGCTGAAGTAGGTAAACGCGTGTTTGCTGATAGAGCTGAATATTTAGGTGACCCAGATTTTTATGAAGTGCCAAAAACAGCTCTACTTGCAAATGATTACCTTGCTAAACGAGCAAGTACAATTCGCCCAGATGTCATTTCAACAACCGAGAATATCAAACCAGGTTTGTATGAAAGCGAGCAAACAACGCATTTTTCCATTATTGATAAATGGGGCAATGCAGTCGCTAATACCACGACGATAAACCTTAGCTTTGGTAGTGGTGTGGTTGTATCGGGCGCTGGTTTTATTTTGAATGATGAAATGGACGACTTCAGTGCCAAACCAGGTGTGATGAATGTATTTGGTGCAATTGGAGGCAAAGCTAACGAAATTCAACCTCATAAACGTATGTTAAGCTCAATGACACCAACAATTTTACTTCAGGATAATAAAGTAAAAATGGTTACTGGCTCTCCTGGTGGCACCACGATTATTAGCTCTGTGTATGAGTCTATTTTAAATGCGGTTGAATTTGATATGACTGCAGAGCAAGTGGTAGACAGCCCACGCTTTCATCACCAGTTATGGCCTAAAAATGTGATTAGATATCACACAGGTCTTGAACCAAAGGTTGTTAAAGCCCTAGAGAAAATGGGTTATACACTTGATGAACGCCATTTTGGTGATATGCATGTAATCATCAATAAAGACGGTAAATTAGATGCGGCATCTGAAGCATCTGGCCGTGGTAAGGCGATGGTGTTTTAATTAAACTTTAAACCAGACACAAAAAAAGCACCCGAGGGTGCTTTTTTCGATTTGATGAGCTGTTTAACCAATAGCTGGAATAAGCCCCGCCATTTGTAAACCTTGAGCACTAATAATAAGCACACCAAACAGGGCGGCGAGTGCTAAACCAATATTACCGCCTTTAACTTGGTAACCCGCATCAGGTTTGCTGCTTCGTTGCTTATAGACCATAGCAACCGGTAAAAACACCGCTAAGATAACCAGTGCAATGGCGGCGTAGCCAAGTGCCATGATAAACCCTTGTGGATAGAATAGCGCAAAGCCTAGTGGTGGAATAAAGGTGATCAAGGCGGTTTTGATTCGATCTTTACTGCCATTACCTTTTTTAAATGCATCAGCAAAAAAGTCGAATAAACCTAAACTTACCCCTAAGAAAGACGTAGCTAATGCTAAATCAGCAAAAATGTTCACAGCAGTGGCAACATGTGGGCTGTGAGCAATGCTAGCGACACTGCTAACAAACCCAGGTAAACCTTGGCTTTGAAGTAAATCGCTTTGACTCATCATACCTTGGCTTAGTAATTGCCAAAAAATGTAAATTACTAAAGGCAGTGCTGCGCCTGCCACCATCACTTTACGAAGTGTTTTAATATCTAAACCCACGTATTTCACAATCGACGGAATAGAGCCATGAAAACCAAACGAGGTAAACACCACCGGGATTGCAGATAAAATCAGACCTTGTTCAATCGGCATTTCAAGTAAGTGTTGGCCGTGAACATAAGGCGTCAGCATGTAAAATAAGCTGGCTAATACACACACTTTAATCGTGAACAGTACGCGGTTAAGCTTATCAACTTTGCTGGTACCGAGTGTCACCACAGTACCAATCACAATAGCCAGAATAACTGAACCAACTTGTGGCGCTAAAGAAAGCGATAAACCATTGTTGAGCTTTTCTTGTAATTGCGCGCCGCCACCTGCGATATATGCGGCGCATAATGCGTAAAACAAAAACATTACTGAAAAGTTTGCCACCCATTGCCCACGTTTACCTAACCATGATTTAGCTAACGTATTGAGGGTTGCATCTCTGTCGGCATATTGATGTAGCTCTAGCATCAGTAATGCTGTGTAGGTCATTAAAACCCAAGTTAAAAAGATGAGTGATAACGCTGTTGTGAAACCAAGCCCTGCAGAGGCTATAGGCAATGCCAGCATCCCTGCACCTATGGTGGTGCCAGCAACAATTAACATGCTACCTATTGTTTTATTTTTAAGCACTTTATGACCCTTAAACTTCGTGAGAGGCAAGCAAGATATAACTTGTTTAACAAAACTTAAATAGTTTTGTTATAAATCAAAGAAATTAAATGTAACCTATGATTTACATGTGCAAACAGGCTGTTGAAATCAGCAAAGAACTTTTTGCCAAATAGCATGAGTATTAGTGTTGACAAAATCACCATTTAGGCGGATTCTTAAGCTTCTTCAACTTACTTTTTAAATACCATGATGCAGCTAAACCAACGACCAACAAACAATTGTATGCGCCTGACTTCGTCAGTCGTGTGGTCTGTTATGTGCTGCGGTTAATTAAGTAAGTATTACTAACCGCGTTCTAAGCGGTTGGTTATTTCCCTTTTAAATTCTCTTCCGCTTTTTTCGCCTTTTTAAAGGAATAAGCTTGTGCCTGTTAAAGCCTCATATTTTTTAATGGTGGTGATTTGGTCAACAACACCACTGGGTATTGTTTGGAGTAGTGAAACGGTAGCACCAACCCTGGCTGTGTTTTTACGCATGCTGGTGGGGCTGGTGTTGGCTTCGTTTGTCGTTGCTGTAGCCAACATTCGAGTACCTTGGCATCGGCGTGCTTTATTCCTTTATGGCTATTCAAGCATAGGTATTTTTGGTGGTATGTTATTAAGCTACATGGCTGCTAAAACTGTGCCTTCAGGCTTAATATCATTGATGTTTGGCCTTGCACCGATCTTATCGGGCTTACTTGCGCAAAAGATTCTGAACGAGCCTAAGTTTAGTGCCATTAAGCTTAGCGCACTTGGCTGTGCCTTAATTGGTTTGTTTTTAGTGAGCCAACGCCATATTCAAGGTGGAGTAGAGCAGTTAAGTGGCCTGTTATATGTGTTTATGGCAGTGTGCTTTTTTAGCTTAAGTGGTGTGATGATCAAGCGAGTAAGAATAGCCATTCACCCAATGGCTACAACATTTGGTGCTTTGGTATTTGTAACCCCACTGTTTTTTATTACTTGGTTGCTTGTAGATGGTCAACTAAATAGCCAAGTATGGAGTGCAAAGTCACTGTACTCAATTGTTTACTTAGGCGTGTTTGGTTCATTAATAGGTGCGCTGGCTTATTTTCATGTCTTGCAAAAGTTGAACGCCAGCACAGTAGCGTTAACAACTTTGATCACGCCAAGTTTTGCAATCGCGATTGGTGGTTTGCTTAACGCTGAACCAATTGACCAAGCACTGATTGTTGGCGCGACAATCATTATGGTTAGCCTAGCGTTTTTTCAGTTTGGGGATAAGTGGCTAAAGCGCTTTAAACGCGTGAAGTCGGTAGAAATGAGTTAAGGCAAGTAGCCGCTACGGCGGCTACTACATTTTTGCAATTTGAATGACTAAACGACGGTTTTTGTTTCGGTCTAAAATGTTGTCATTGCTGGCGACATGGCGCTTTTCACCGTAACCATCGGTATCTACTTTGCTTTCATCAATCCCTAAACTAACAATGTAATCTTTAATGGCCTTCGCGCGTTTTTTCGATAGCTCTAGGTTGTTCCAGCGACCACCGTAGCTATCGGTGTAAGATGATATTGAAATAGATTCAATGTTGGTGTCGTACTTTAAGTACTCGCCAATTTTATCCAAGCGTTTTTGCGATGATTTAGTTAGCTTGCTGGTATTAGGTTCATAATTCATGATTGTGAACGAAATATCCTCAAAGCTGTATGGCAGCATAGCATCTCGGCATTGTAAAAACGCCCAATATGCTTGTTTAAAGTTAACACTCGATAAGCCAACGGCAATTTTATCGGCACTGTTTTGCCAGTCTTGGTAATAAAATGTAGGTTGATAACCTTTTTCAAGTTCGGTAAGCATTTCCCAAGCGGTTTTATTGCCAAGCTCGCCATCAAACTTACGTAATAGCTTCATATTCGCCAAGTCGCGAGCAGGCATTCCTGCACGCCAACTAGGAGGTACAGCTTTTAGACCTGCAATACTGTAGTTGTCTGGGCGTACGACCATATCAAGGTTAAAGTTTACGTCTTTATTTTTACTGGCAGTGGTGCTGAAAATTGCTTCACCATAGTAAGGAACTTCATGATTTAATTGGCATTCTAAGCGAGATGTTTTAACCATTTGCCAGTTCGACATATCAGCATTAGCGGTATATTCACGCATGGCTGCATGCGCATTTATACTTGCAACTGAGGTTAATAGGCCTAGGCTTAAAGGAAGTAATGAAAGCTTCATCACGGTAATTCTCCAACAAATCATCAATGCCAAATAATTGGCAATTTTTGTGTTTAATAGCATAAGAACACTAAACACTGGGCTAGCTGATTATTTTAAAGCAAGTAATGTGCCTAAAAGCTAAGTAAGAATCTGCGATTTCACACTATTTACTCTAGCAGAGTAGCCGTGGTTTTTGACATAATAGCCAGCTTACACTGGCAAACCAAGAAGACTATGGAAAATACTGAACAAACTCTTTTCGCAAAACGCTTTCGTGGCTTTTTTCCTGTTGTGATTGATGTTGAAACCGCAGGTTTTAACAAAGAGACCGATGCGTTATTAGAAATTGCTGCATCTGTACTTAAAATGGATGACGATGGCGTGTTAAGTATTGATCATACTGTGCATTTTCATGTTGAGCCATTTGAAGGCGCTAATATCGAACAAGCAGCCATTGAGTTTAATGGTATTGACCCTTTCTCTGCACTTCGTGGCGCTGTACCTGAGGAAGAGGCGATTAAAGAAATCTGCAAAGTAGTGCGTAAGGCACAAAAAGCAGCAGGTTGTCAGCGTTCAGTTGTAGTGGCCCATAATGCAGCGTTTGATCATGGCTTTTTAAATGCAGCAATTGAGCGTTGTAAAATTAAACGTACGCCATTTCATCCATTTGTTAGCTTTGATACCACATCACTTGCGGGGCTTGCATTAGGGCAAACTGTTTTAGCCAAAGCGTGTAGAACTGCCGGTATTGAGTTTGACAATAAACAAGCTCACTCAGCACTTTATGATACCGAGCGCACAGCAGAATTGTTTTGTTTAATTGTAAACCGCTGGCAACAACTAGGTGGTTGGCCATTGCCTGAAACTGAAGCAACAGAAGAAGAGCAAGACTCAGCCGCTAAAACGACTGAGTGATCTTTCCTTCAAAAAACCGCACCATGTTAGGAGGGTAAATACGTGAAAACTGTTTACTCTCTTGCGCAATCTTAAGTTCCACCCCAGGATGCATTAATTCATTCACTTTTAAACGACTTGTTGCTAATAAGCGGGCAATCTTAGTTTTGACTAAGTGTTTCTTTTTCTTTGTATTTGCCGATTTTATTTTAATCTGCTGCTCGCTGGCTGTGATCTTATTAATATAATGAGCACGCTGGGCTGGGTCTGATATTTTATTGGCTTTTTTTCGCGCTTGTTGTAAAGCAGCTGCTTTCGTTGCTAATAACTTTTCAAAATCATTAATTTGTTGCTGCTTCTGGCGTAAATCATGCCAGTACTGAGCAATGAATACTCGTGTTTTAGTACCAGATGGTGCCCCGAGCTCGCCAGTTTCAATTCGCATGGCATCTAAAATATTACCCCCAATAATTTTGCCTCGCGGATTGTTGGCTTTGCCAACACGAATTAGGCGGCGAGCGCTTAAATCACAATGTAAGGCTTGGCGCTCGATGAATAAATCTTGCTCTGTTTTTATATGGCAGTACTGAGCATAACCAACAGAAATAGTGCGCGAAGCCGTTATGTTGCAAGTAAAGTTTTCGACGTTCTCACGTTTTCTACCAACAGCCCCTAGCATAACGGTGACTTCACTTTTACTCTCAATTGTGGCTGATTCAACAAAACCTAATACGGTGATATCACCCGTGGCTTTAACTCGCATTCCATCTTTTACATCACCACTGATAATGACACTGCCATCAAACTCCACATGACCAGTACTTACATCAACATGATGAAAACACAATACATCATCAACTCGCATACCGCGGGGTAGGGCAACAGGCACACCCTTAGCATCGGCAATCAGCATATCACTATTATTTGGATCAATACGCGTCCCTTCGAATGGCTCAAGAGGGAAGTCTTTACCGGGTTTTGCAGGCATTACATCACCAAATACCGTAAAGCCATCTTCACCGGGTGTTGCAGCAACTCTTTGCATCAATGGTGTGCCAGGTTTAACGGTAATAATGGCACCCAAATTACGCATATCGACTTTACCGCCAGAGGTAGCTTGTGGGCTCAGTACGCGGTCTTGTGCTGTTGAGCATAAACGAACGAATTTAGCATCAGTGCCTTCTTTGGGCATTCTGCCATGGGCTACTATTGCGCTGTAATGCGCGCCTGGTGGTTGTTTAAATTGTTGGCCTAAGAATGTATCGAGGGCGCGCATACTAATGCCTTTAATAACACCTGCTTCTGCAAGTACCTCTTGAGCCATATCCATACTTACAATTTGACCGCCACGCGCCGTTGTTAGATTTGCTTCAACCACCATGTTTTTAGCATCGACTTTAACTTCAAGATGAGCATCAACCGCTTTAGCAACTACCAAAGATTGGGTTTGATATTGGCTGCTCGGTGTAAACAACTTGCCAATATTAGCATCAATATATTCGTAGCTGGCATAAGGAGACTGCTCAAGTAATTCAATTAACTGAGTACTGGTAGTTGGAAAACCCGCATCTCGAGGATGCTCACACAAAGAGACATAGCCGCTTTGTTCATCGAATGAAAACATCGACATCTGAAAAGCCCTGTAAAAAACTGCCTGTTATTATAGTTATGTGTTGTTACAGGTTATTTTAGAGAAGGGTAACAACGTTTCCTATTTCAGCACAACTTTTGTACTATGTTAAGATAATGTATGCATTAAATGTAAAAATATGTATAAAAAGAGTCTTTTCTTGCTTAAAAATTCAGCATCTAAAGGCACTTAGCAAAAATTTCCCGATTAATACCTTGAGTATGAATAGGCTACTCAGTTATACTGCGTGAACACTCTGAATGAGATACCAAATTCAGGGGCTGATTAGGATTCGACGGAATTCAAGACGCCCGAGGTGCATGTCGAGGTGCGGTTGGCCTCGTAAAAAAGCCGCAATTTAAAGTAATCGCAAACGACGATAACTACGCTCTAGCGGCATAATAGCCCGCTAGCACTTCTCCGGTGTATGTCTGTGGACCCGGTTCTGAAGTGTCACCCTACACGGACTCGCTACGGAAACCCTGGCCGGGGTTGAAGGGCTAAAACTAAGCGGCCTCGCCTTTGCAGATCGTGTTCGTCCGAGCTGTATAAGGTTAACTAAAAGACGATACTAAGCATGTAGTACCAAAGGTCGAGGCTTTTCGGACGGGGGTTCAAATCCCCCCAGCTCCACCAAATATGAAAAAGGCTGCTCTCAGAGCAGCCTTTTTTATTACGCGATTTTCAAAGTATCAATTTTACTTAGCCTTAGGCAATTATTAAACCTTTATTAGAAGCCGCTTTTGCTCTGTCAAAAATCCAATTTTTTCTAGCAGTATTTATTACGACTCTAATTACAAACTTTATTGTTACATATTCAACGGCTTCAGAATTACAGGGGAGAATTTGACCAGAAAGTTTGTTGTTAGACTTAGCTTGTTAAAAAAGCACTTTAGATTCCTAAAACCATTTTATCAGCACCAACTAAGTAATTCATTAACCTTCTTCTGCTCTAAGGTGGATGAGATGAGCTCGCCTGATAGAGGGAGGGCTTTTAGAACAGTCAATTAAGCCTTTTTGCTGAAAGATATAAAATCGCCCTGACTGATTTATGTCAAATCATAGCCAGAGCGATGTCATTATACAACTTTATTTAATTAGTAGATTCTTTTGAAGAATACGTCGACTACATCTATTTGTTCACCAGATTCTTTTATAGCTTTTGACCAGTAAAGTAATCTGTTTCCCTCTATCACGACATCACGTTTCTTGAATTTCAACTTAAATTCTTTGATGCCATATTCACCTGGTTGAGATAGCTCACCTTCTTGAGTAATACCGTCGGAGTTTACATCGTTCCAAAGCAACAAACTCCCCCATATACGATCTTTACCACTTATAACACCATCGGTGTTACCCCCGAACTTTTTCTGGTCGTACTGCTTTAATGCTTTGAACCCATCTTTGGCAGTTTTACCACTATTAAGAAGTTCAGTTCCCTCACCAAATAGCTCGGAGCCGTCATCAATAATACCGTTGCTATTCTCATCAATCGCCAAAAATACATCATCACTGCCCTCAGCTATCCATTGAAATGCACTGAAGTGACTCGAGTTAAATAGGTCAAATGTAACTCCAGTATTTGTGGAAGAAAAATGAAATCCATTATTTCCCAAATCTATCAAAAGAGGACTACCGTCCGGCCCACAATCACTTTCCGCATTAGCTAAATTATCAAAATGATTGCTATAGCTAAATACAATTGGGCCAACAACATTTTTATCTTTGTTGTCGCAAGTTTCCCCTTGAGCACCAGTTATTGGAGCTAGGGCATCTGAAGAAAGCTTATTTTTAACTATATATCCCCTTGTTATCCCATTACTAAATGTTGCAATGATAGTATCGCTATTATTGATAACGTTCCATGTGTATTGTTGAACAAAATATCGCCTGACTTCATTTGCATCACTATATATTTCGCCTGTATAAGGGGCTTCAACATCCACTCTGTATGTTTTCGCTGCATATGTATTGAATGCACACAAAACTATCAGTAATAAAATTAATTTTTGAGCTAATAAATCCATCATTTTTTGTTATCCTTTTCAATGTTTAATACAAATATTTTCGTTAAGAGGTTGCCAGTCTCTAAATAATTCCAGATTTGGAATTTCGATTGTATTACTAAATCCTAAGCTAGTTCGTTCTTCCCTCCATTCCGTAATAATTCCTTCAATTTCCTCGTTAAGCTGAACAGGTAATTCAAAAGGTTTTTCCACCCCTGCAACCTCCGCGTATCCAGGTGAAATGATTAATGCAGCATAACTATAAGCTTCTGATTTTAAATTTAGTTCCTTGAGCGTAGTTTCATCAAAATCGTCCCCAAATCTTGACTCTATTTTAAAAGTATCAGAATATGCAGACAATGCTAATACGGCGCCATTTACAGAAGCACGCCATAACCATTTCCGTGCTTTTACTATTATATTTTTATCAAATTTTTTAATATCATTTGTCGCACGATAAGAAAGATCTCTGGATAGTAAGGGGTGCATAAATCTGTCATGGAATGAATGCCACATATAATTCATTCCCAATACATACATTGCTTCAGGAGATTCACTTTGATTAATCAAACTCACTAATTCAGCTTCACTTAATAAAGTTAAAGCTTGATCTACAAAGCTAGGGTCTAATAAGTTATCTGTATAAAAACTTTCTATATCGTTTACATGCTTCAAAGTCTTATATTCTTTCGACGTATAACACTTTTTCTCTTGTATAAGGTGAGCTGCTTCATCTTTTCTTGCTGGAGTCCATCCCCTTGGTCCAATAGAATCTTTTTTTAATGGTATTTTTGACTCCGTACTTATATTGAGAGATACCTGTTGGTCTTTTTTATTTCTGCTTTCTATGAATACGGCTTGATAGCCAAAAATGACCGAAGCAAAAATAAATGCAAAAAAAATTACCTTTTGCAAAATGTTTTCCTTTTTTTGAAGTAAATTACTTTAACTTTTCGCTAACCTAAAGAATATTCAATCTATTATTCTTTAGGTTAGTTAAACCCTTTAAAATTACTCTTCAGTTAAGTCTTCTATAGTTAGCACAATATGTTTGTTTCCAGTAATGCTTTACGTTTGTCATCTAAGCAGACGAGGTTGGTAGCTTGTTTGATTATTTTTAAAATAGTATGCCCATCTTCGAAAACAACTTCATAGTCAGGGCGTTCTGCTTTACTTAAGTTAGGCAAACCAATGCTAATTACTATTTCAAATGCTGCGAGATAGATAAAAGGTGTTGCATGTTTATTTAATAAGGGGGATTTTTCAATAATTATTGAGCAAAAACGGCGGGCTAAGGCTGCTCCTCTTGAAAAACCAGTGATAATAACTTGATCGCCTTTTTTTTCAGGCGATATCCGCTGATTAATTAACAAAGAGCACCAGTTGCTATAGGTTCCAAAATCTTGGTAATAAAAGCAGTTATCGACATTACTGTGTATTGATAGACCTTTATTCTCATCATCCTGAAGATTACCACCTGCCATGAAGTGAAATTTCAAAATGTTGGTAATATTATCGTCTTCTTTTTTGCCTTTTTTAACGATTTGTAGGATGTCTTCTGGCTCATTGCCTGTGCCATCAAAGTTAAAAATATGAAGTGCCATAACTCCTCCTTGAGTAAATGAAACTAGCTAACAGCTTCGATACTTCATGATAGCTAAGGTTTGTATATTCAATTGGAAGTTTAGAATTAACGACTATTTATGTAACTCAGAAATTTCTGATTCTGTTTTTTAAGTATCCAATCCATTGAAAAGTTAGATTTTTATATCCATTATAAGATTGAGAAGAGGTGAGGGTCTTTGGCAACCCCCATTCAAACTCTGAAGGGGAATGGATTTATAATTTTTTTTATTTCAAACAACCAACTGAACAGCATCAATAATCGGTTTGTTTTCTATATCAATGGTGTCGATAATATGTTTGTGTAGGCGCTTTTTGTGCTCTGCGAAAATAGCACGTTTTTTATCGAACTGGCTGGCAAATTCGAGGGCGGTATTAAATAAAGTTTCGTTGTCTGGGCAGGCTTGTTCGATTACATGATCAGTGGCAAGTTCGCCTGCGGTAACGCGGCGCCCTGTTAGCATCATCTCGTTAAAGCGATAGTCTGGAATGGCTTTTTTAATAAAGGCGAGCATACCTGGTAAAAACGGGATTGATAAGTCGACTTCTGGGAAACAGAAAAAACCACGATCGCTTTGCATAAACCTAAAATCACAAGCACACGATAAAATTGCGCCGTTACCAAAAGCGTGGCCATTGATCGCTGCAATAACTGGCATTGGGAAGAGTAATAAGCGTTTAAATACAGCATCCATTGAATGCATAAAGCCACTTACTTCTGCAAATTTTTGTGTTTTTAATGCGGGCATAAGCCAATCAGTATCTATGCCCAAACTCCATGATTTTTCGCTGCTTGAAGTGATCACTAGTGCTTTGTGCTCAGGGTTACTTTCGATTTCGTCAAGGCAAGTTAAAAAAGCCTCTGCAAAAGCAGGGTTGTGGCGATTTTCAGCTGTTGTCATCGTTAAAATAGCAACAGATCCTTGTGTACTTATATTCATCAGTGTCATGCTACGCCTTTATTTTATTGTGTCGTGGGCATAGTTATATACCATCGCCTTGACAAAATAAACCACAAGTCTGACCAGTCGTGAATTTAGGGGCACTTCTCTTTTGGTTGATATGGTCTTTTAGTCGAAAGGGTTTTCCAATTTGTCGCTAATAGTGATTAGTCATGGTAGCTTTAGGTTAAACACATTATTTAAAGCAGAACAATGGATTTGATCAGTTGGCAGTTTTTTGGTGGAGATTTATTAAGTCCGATCAGCACAATAATGCTCATTGTAGTTGCGGGCTTTACTTCAATGATTTCAGCGGCTTTTGGTGCAGGTGGTGGGTTAATGCTGCTGGTGATCATGGCATCAATACTACCTATGAGTTTGGTTATTCCTGTGCATGGTTTAGTACAATTAGGCTCGAACGCAAATCGCTTTTTATTCACGTTTAAACATATTGATACGTCGATGTTTGTGTACTTCTCTTTAGGGGGAGTCATCGGGGCGTTGGTTGCCTCAACGATTGTCACATTAATACCGCTTGAATTAATGAAAATAGTGGTCGCTGCCTTTGTGCTTTATTTACTGTGGGGTGTGACGCCAAAGCTTAGAGAAACCTCAAAGTTATGGCGCGTTCTTGCAGGGCTTTGGACCACGTTTATCTCGATGTTTGTAGGAGCAAGTGGGCCTTTGGTTGGCAGCTGCTTATATGTAAATAATTATAATAAGCTTAAATTTACCGCCACATTTTCAAGCTGTATGACAGTGCAACATACCTTAAAAGCGATTTTATATGGGGCTGTGGGGTTTGCATTTTGGCAGTGGTTGCCTTTGGTTATGCTCATGATAATGAGCGGTGCATTAGGCACTTGGCTTGGCCTTAAGTTATTGCACCGCATTTCGTCAGACAAATTTAAAAAGATTTTTCGTTTAGTGTTAACAGTGCTTTCCCTGCAACTCGCGTGGCAGGGGATCATGGCTTTTAATATTTAAACAAACCCAGTTTGGCAACGATGCCATGTTCTAATTCATTGAGTTGGCCTATGGTGTTATCAAGGTGCTGAGCTTCTTGCGATAGGCTCTTAGCGCCTTGGTTAATAAGCTGCATAGTATTTAAGATATCAGCGGTAACACTGGTTTGCTCTTCAGAACTTGCTGCAACGCTCTCGTTCATTTGATTAATGGTATTGATTTGTTTAGCAATATCTTTAAATACCGCTTGGCTTTTTTGATTCGCTTGGCTCACTTTATCGCTGAGTGACTTACTTTGCTCTGTTGCTGTTACGCAGTCAGAGGTATTATTGTGTAGCGATACAATAATCGACTCAATCTCAGACGTTGAATCATAGGTTTTACTAGCAAGCGCTCTTACTTCATCGGCCACCACGGCAAAACCACGGCCAGATTCACCAGCACGAGCCGCTTCAATAGCAGCATTTAGAGCCAGTAAATTGGTTTGCTCAGCAATACTTTTTATAACATCGAGCACTTGGCTAATTTCATTACTGCTGGCGTTTAACTGTTTTACTACGTTTGATGTGTGGTCGAGCTGTGCTGCTAACTCATCCACCATGTTACCATTGGCATTCATGTTTTGTTCGCCCTGCTGGCATAAGCGATGTACGTCGGTTGTTTGCTGCGCGGTTTGATTAGCTCCTTGCGCAATTTCTTTGGTTGCCTCACTTAACTGACTAAGCGCATTGGTTGCAGAATCTGTGCGGTTATATTCAAGCTCGGCTTCGTTTTTAGAGCGCACTGAGGCTTCGTTTACTGTGCTGGCAATCATTTCAAGCTCGCTGGCTGTGCTGCCTAACTCAGTGATGATTTCTTGCACCTGCGCTATAAATCGATTGAAACCATCAACTAAATAGCCAATTTCATCACTAGATTGATAGCTAATGCGTTTTGTAAGGTCGCCTTCACCTTTGACAATTTCATCAACAAGGCTGTTTACGCTATCGATAGGTTTTATCACTAACAGTCGCACGATATAAATAATCACCGCACCCAAGGCGATAAAAGAGACCAGCAAGGTAATAAACATGGTGCGTGTCGACTCAGTAATGGTGCTATGCAGTGCTTGTTGTGAGTAACCAATTTTTATATGGCCAATTAAATTATCTAAATAGTGTAAATCAATAGTTTTGCTAACTGATGCGTTATTGCTTTGCTTAGTGATAGCGGCAAGTGGCTTATTACGATGATCTGTCACTGAAATGCTATGTACATGTTTGTTTTGCGAAAAGGCTTTAATAATCTGATTGATTAACGGCTCGTCATAAGAGAATACCGGTTCAGCTAAAATAACCTGCATTTGCTCATTAAGGGCAGTGATGTCTTCTTGCCATTGTTGTGTTTGATTCGATTTTGCAAGTAGGTAGTTTGCGCTGATCACAAAGATCACGCTAAGTAAAAGGCACAAAGACAGTGCCAAGGTCATTTTATATTTTAATGATTTCATTGTGCGCTCATTGAAATGGGTTAAACCACAAAGGGCTATTTTTATTAGGTGTGTTCGACGATAGCGTTGGGTTATCTAGCTCAATAACGCGACGCGAGCTTAAGTTGGCTTTTGATAAAACCATTTGTACTTGGCTGTCTGCCAAAAACATCGCGTTAAATGTGCCATCTTCAATCATCTCTTTTAGGGCATCATTTAATTGCTTGTGTAGTGTGTGATTGTTTTTGTTGACGAAAAAGTAAAGAGGGGCGGTGTATTTAATTACCAAGTGTGGTTCAACCGTAAGGTTAAGTTCTGAGTGGTTGGCAATTTCATCCCAAGGCTCATTCACACCACGTGGGAAGTAATCAAAACGCTCGCCTTCAAGCATAGGGAATAAGTTAGGGTATTTTAATGTGGTAACAACGGGCAATTGGTTCGCTTTTAATATTTTAGTATCTGGCCAAGTTTTACCTTGCCCAGCGGTGAAGCGTTTTAAATCTTGCAAGCTATTTACCGAGCTAAACAGCTCGCGGTTTTGAGCTTTTACAATTGCTACTCGCATGCCAAGTAAGCCACGAAACAAAGGAATATAAACGGCCTGATAATCTTGCTCTAACTGAGTTGATGTCATGCTCCACATCACATCAAGCTGGTTGTTTTTTACATCGTTTAGGATACGCGCGTTAGAGATATCTTTATTGGTTTCGTAAGGGTGAACATAATCTAAGCCAGCCCGTTCAATGGCGCTGATCAATAATTTGTGGGGAAGGGAGGTATCGCCACTGTAGCTCTGTACTTTTACCGGTGCGGCATAACAAGCAGATGTAAAAGCAAAGCAAAAAAGAAAAGCAAAATGACGCATAAAGCACCTTTGTTATTATTATGTAAACAATAAACTAAAGTGCTTTACGCGCTTTCTCAATCTTATTTCTTATGCATACGTATTCATACCAATCCGCAATAATACTTAATCATTTTGAGGGATTAAACCTGTCGCTATCTGCGTTAAAAATTTCTGATTTAAACAACTAAATAACGAAATTTTTGCCTTGCTATCAACAAGGTTTTCTTGCCTCAAAATAGACCACTTAATTAAGCAAATTGGTATCAATCGTTCAGTAGACTGTCGATTGACTTATCACCATTAAATAATTCAAACACTTGTGGTTTTTTCGGTGTATGTTCAGCAAGGTATAGCAGGGTATCTGCTACATCTTCACGGTTGATCACCGCATCTTGGCGGGTTGCAGGTCGCGTAGTTGTTAATAATCCAGTTGCTGCATCATTTTTCAGTGTGCCGGGTCTGACTATGCTGTAGTTTAATTCGCTATTGATCAAATGTTGATCAGTCATGTGTTTTGCAACTAAATACGGTTTTATACTGCTTTCGATATTATCTGGGGCGTCAGCGCCAATTGAACTGACTATAATAAAGTGCTTAACTTTGGCATCAACCGCATAATTAATCGCTTTTACTGCAGCCCATAAATCAATCAGTAAGGTTTTATCTGCACCCGTTGACCCACCAGAGCCAGCACTAAAAATAACTTGTTCAACGCCTTCGAAGGCGCGACTAAAATCGTTTTCGAGGTCTTGCTCAACAATCGTTAAATGACTACTTTCAAGCGTGCTCAGCTTGCTTTTATCCCGAACCAAAGCCACCACGTCATGACCACTTGCCAGCATTTTTTCGGTGGTCATTTTACCTATTTGACCCGTTGCACCAATGATTAAGGTCTTCATATCAAACTCCTTCTAATTGCTTTGTAAGTAAAGACCTTGGGGTGTGAATTTATTTTTAAAGGGGAAACTAAAAACGAAATTGTAATCAAGAAAAATAACGGGGCTAATTAAAGCCCCATCGAATCATTAAATTTTATTACGAATTAGGTCGCGTACAATAAAGCGGGCGGGGTGAATAGCTTGACTCACGCGTTCGCTAAATGGTCTTGGTTCATTGTTTAAACAAGCAATTAAATGCTCTGCACATAAAGGGGCACTGCACAGGCCTCTTGCACCAAAGCCAGTGAGTACATGCAAGCCTTGCAGAGGTTTCGTTAAAGTTTGGTACTGATATCGCTTACCTAAGCGAAGATTAGCAAACGCGCTTACATAATCACTTTGTTCAGCCCACTCACCAGCCATGGGTAGATGGTCGATGAAGGTGCATCTTACTGCTGCTTTTGCCGCTGTTATCTCACCTAAGGTCGTTGCAAACTCGCTGTCTGTGTAAAAACTTAATAGTTGTTCGCGATTGGTGTGGTTGTCTTGCTCTTTAACTTCACGGCTTTTTGAGTTTTTTTCAAAGGTCGCGCCCATACAATGATGACCCTGATATTCAGGGGTAAAATAGCCCTTATGGCAAAGCACGGTCTTTAGGCGTTTTGACTGCTCGCTTGCTTGCACATGCGAGACTTGGCCGCGCACACCCACAACGGGCAGAGCGCGAGTTTGACTGAACTGATCGCTGTGTTCACCAGCACAGTTAATTACATCGCTAAATGGTCCGAATGTTTGCTCTTTAGAGTGTAATAACCAGCCATCAGCGGTTTTTTCTAACTTTTCAATATGGCAATTAAAGTGACTGTCCATTTTATTATTGGTAGTCGCACTTAAAGAATTTGCGGCATTAAATAGTGCTTTAACCAGAGCTGGTGGATTTACCCAGCCGCCTTTTGCAAAGAATACACCTGAATAACCCGTATCCACGCCGGCAATTTCGTCACCTTCTTCAGCGCTTACATTACGCATTAATTCAGCTGGCCAAAGCGCTTTATCGGCAAGGTTTTGATGTTTATCTGCTAGACCTTGTTTAACTGCATGTTGCAATACACCACACCACTGGTGAGGGTAGTCAAAACCATCATCAAGTAATTGCTGGTAAAGACGCATCGCATATAAAAAGCTATGGGCAAACATTTCACTGTGCGGTGAATTCTTCGCTTGTAGATGCGGATAAACAGCTCCTTGCACATTATGTGAAGCGCCCATGGCAAGCGCTTCATCTTGGCAAAAAAGCGTGGCTTTTAGGCCTCTTTTTGCCAGTGAATACAGTACACTGCTACTGGCAATACCGCCGCCGATAACAGCTACATTACTCAGTTCACTTTGCTGATGAGCAAAATACGCAGGCCCTGATTGTTGCTCATTAGGTTCGGTGAGCTCGCCAATCAGCATTTCGCGCTTTTTGCCATAGCCTTTTGCTTTACTCATGCTAAAGCCCGCTTCGATGAGTCCTCTTCTTACAAAGCCTGCGGCCGTGAAAGTGGCGAGTGTGGCGTTTGCTCTTGAGATAGCTCGCATCTTGTTGAATAAGCTTTGCTGCCACATATCTGGGTTTTTACTTGGTGCAAAGCCATCTAAATACCACGCATCAACAACCCCTTCGCTTGGGTAGCTCATGGTATCAATACTGTCTTGCACGTCACCAAAATAAAGATCGAGTATTAGTTTGCCGCCTGCAAATTCAAGGCGATGACAACCTGCCAGATTAATAGGGTATTGAGCAATCAGTTGCTCACTATATTCATTTAAATTAGGCCAGGCTTTGAGTGCTTGGGCGAGATCATCACGCTTAATAGGAAACTTTTCAAAAGAGATAAAGTGCAGGCGGTTAACACTTTTTTTGTCAGCTTTTTTACCACTAAGGTCGTGTTGATTTTGAACTTCTAGCTCTGCATGCTGCCTATCAAGGTAAGCAGCAAAGTGTTGCCAAGTATTTAAAAAGTTAAGCCCCGTACCAAAGCCTGTTTCAGCAATCGTAAAGTGGTTACGGTCATGATTTTGTAATCGTTGCGGGATATGGTTTTGTTGATAGAACACATAATGTGATTCGGCTAAGCCATCGTCATTAGAGAAATAAACATCGTCAAACTGATCGGCGACAGGGGTACCAAGGTGATTAAAATGAATATGTGCGTTTTTGATCATGGTTTAACTAATTAACTACAAACTTTTTTCATTATTTTACGTGTTTTCTTTGAAATAGTCTGGCGTTATTTATAAGCTAGACATTCAGAGTACATGTGTACGCTAGAAAGCTGACCACTTCGAAAGTAATTTCAGCGTAAAATAGAACACAATTTAGTATAGAGCTAAGGTAATTACCCATGAGAAGAGCCGTTATTACGGGCATCGGTGTTGTTTCAAGCATCGGTAACAACAAAGAAGAAGTATTAGAATCATTAAAACAAGGCCGTAGTGGTATTGCGTTCAACCAAGAATTTGCTGACTACAACCTACGTAGTAATGTATCTGGCAAAATCGATATTGATGTTAAAGAGTTTGTTGATCGTAAAGCAATGCGTTTTATGGGCGATGCTGCTGCATACGCTTATATTTCAATGTCTCAAGCAATTGCAGATGCAGGCCTTAGTGAAGAGCAAGTTTCAAACGAGCGCACTGGTTTATTAGTGGGTTCAGGTGGTGGTTCATCTAAATGGCAAGTTGAAGCGGCTGATATTTTACGTGAAAAAGGCGTAAAACGTGTTGGTCCATACATGGTACCGCGTACTATGGCGAGTACGACTTCAGCGTGTCTTGCAACACCATTCAAAATTAAAGGTGTTAACTATTCAATAAGTTCTGCGTGTGCGACATCAGCACACTGTATTGGTCATGCGGTTGAGCAAATTCAACTAGGTAAGCAAGACGTAATTTTTGCAGGTGGTGGTGAAGAGCTTCACTGGACACTCGCTATGGAATTCGATGCAATGGGTGCATTGTCTACTAAGTACAATGAAACACCAGAGAAAGCATCACGTACATACGATGCAAACCGTGACGGTTTTGTTATCTCTGGCGGTGGCGGTATCGTTGTTGTTGAAGAACTTGAGCATGCACTTGCTCGTGGCGCGCATATTTACGCAGAAATCACAGGCTACGGTGCAACATCTGACGGCTTCGATATGGTAGCTCCATCAGGTGAAGGCGCAGTTCGTTGTATGAAACAAGCAATGCAAGGCCTTGAAGGCGGTATTGATTACTTAAATACCCACGGTACTTCAACACCTGTTGGCGACGTTAAAGAGCTTGGTGCTATTCAAGAAGTATTTGGTGGTAATTCACCAATGATCAGTGCAACCAAAGCGATGACAGGTCACGCTTTAGGTGCAGCAGGTGTTCACGAAGCAATCTTCTCGTTATTAATGCTTGAGCATAACTTTGTTGCTCCATCTATCAACATTGATGAACTAGATGAGCAAGCTGCAGGTCTAAATATCGTAACTGAGCGTAAAGACGTTGAACTTAACAATGTAATGTCTAACAGCTTTGGTTTCGGTGGCACTAACGCCACACTAGTAATGAGCAAATATAAAGGTTAAACCTCTCCAGTATTTGCTTAAAGCCGAGCAATTGCTCGGCTTTTTCACATAAATAACCCCAAAATCGTCTTAGTTGTTACCTATCCGAATACTGATAAATTCGCTACAATAGCGCCACTTTCTGCCTTTCGGACACACAAATGAAAATTCTTGCAGATCAAAATATGCCATTGGTTGAGCAGTACTTTGCCGATTTTGGTGATGTTGAGCGATTTGATGGTCGTAGTCTACAGCCAGAGCAGCTTGTCGGGGTCGATATTTTGTTAACCCGCTCTGTTACGAATGTAGATAAAAGCTTATTAACTCAAGCAGATAAATTAAAATTTGTGGGCACAGCAACTATAGGTGTTGATCACATTGATACCGAACTACTCGCTGAGCGAAATATAGCATTTAGTAGCGCACCAGGTTGTAATGCAGTTGCAGTCGCTGAATATGTTATTAGCAGTTTATATTCTTTGAGCCAAGAAAATTCCAGCTCATTACAAGGTAAAACTATAGGTATAGTTGGCGTTGGCAGCATAGGCAGCTGTTTACGTGATAAGCTAAGCCTGCTTGGTATGAATGTGCTGCTATGCGATCCACCAAAACATGAAGCCGGTGAGTTGGCAGAGCATATTGAGTTAGACGCATTATTAGCTCAAGCTGATATCGTAACTTTTCATGTGCCGCTGGTTAAGCAAGGGCCACATAAAACCTTGCACATGCTAGACGAAACGCGCTTAAAGGCACTTAAGCCTGGAATGACTATTATCAATGCAAGCCGTGGTGATGTGATTGATAACAAAGCATTGCTTGCACTGTTTAAACAAGGCGCAAAATTAGATTGCGTGCTTGATGTTTGGGAAAACGAACCCAATATACTGACTCCTCTGCTTGATTATGTGCGTTATGCCAGCGTGCATATTGCAGGGCATACACTCGAAGGTAAGGCCCGCGGTACACAAATGCTGTATCAGAAAGTATGTGAGCTTGAAGGTATCGCAGCACTTAAATCTCTGGACGACTTTTTACCAGAGCCAATTAGTCATTCTGTCACATTAGGTGAAACCTTTAACCAAGAAGATATCGGCCGCTTGGTGCACTTAATTTATGATGTACGTCGTGACGATGGCATTTT
Source organism: Pseudoalteromonas shioyasakiensis (assembly GCA_013391845.1). Lineage (NCBI taxonomy): Bacteria > Pseudomonadati > Pseudomonadota > Gammaproteobacteria > Alteromonadales > Pseudoalteromonadaceae > Pseudoalteromonas > Pseudoalteromonas shioyasakiensis. The sequence continues at coordinate 2,847,357 of CP058414.1, read as the reverse complement.
ACGAAGTAAATTAGCAAGCGAAGGCTTTGATAGTTTGCGTAAGAATTACCCGCCACGACGAGAGTTTAGTACTTTGTCGGTGGCTGCTAACAGTGCATGTGAAGGCGCATTAGCTGCACTGGGATTTAGAATTAACGAATAAAGTCATTTGCTTTATTCAAAAGAGGAAAACACATGTCGCAAAAATTTAATGTAGCCGTATTAGGTGCCACAGGTTTAGTGGGTCGTCAAATTATCGAAACTTTGGAAGATCGTAAGTTTCCGGTAGACCAATTATTTTTACTCGCGAGTAGCCGTAGTGCCGGTGAAGAAATTCAATTTCGCGGTGAAAGCCTTGAAGTAATCGATGTTGAAGAGTTTGATTTTAGCCAAGCTCACATTGGTTTATTTTCAGCAGGCGGTAGTGTCTCTGAAAAATACGCACCCATTGCGGCAGACGCAGGCTGTGTGGTGATTGATAATACATCACACTTTCGTAATGACTTTGACGTACCATTAATTATTCCTGAAGTGAATGCATCAAGCTTAGCGGATTTCAGAAACCGCAACATCATTGCAAACCCTAACTGCTCAACTATTCAAATGTTGGTGGCGTTAAAGCCTATTTATGACGCTTATGGTATTGACCGCATTAACGTATCAACTTATCAAGCAGTATCAGGTGCGGGCAAAGAAGCGGTTGATGAACTAGCTAAACAAACAGCGAACTTAATGAATGCACGCCCAATGGATAATGCCGTTTTCCCTAAACAAATCGCCTTTAACGTGATCCCACAAATCGACAGTTTTGAAGATAACGGTTATACCCGCGAAGAAATGAAAATGGTCAACGAAACACAAAAAATCTTAGGTGATAACAGTGTTGTGGTTAACCCTACTTGTGTTCGTGTACCCGTGTTCTTTGGTCACAGTGAAGCGATTAATATTGAAACGCGTATGCCGGTAGATATCGAACATGTTAAGCAGCTACTAAACGATACACCAGGTGTAGAGTTTATTGAAGACTTAGCCGATTATCCAACAGCGGTGTCAGACGCCAGTGGTAATGACACGGTTTACGTGGGTCGTTTACGTGCTGATATTTCGCATCCACATGGTTTAAATATGTGGGTTGTTAGTGATAACACGCGCAAAGGTGCAGCAACAAATAGTGTGCAGATTGCTGAAGAGCTAATCGCAAATTACTTGTAAACTGATGATTTAGGCTGAGCTAAATTTGAGAAAAAGCGGCAATTTGCCGCTTTTTTTGTGAATTCACTGCCAAATTATTGCCGCATACGTTGTAAAAGCGTATAAACTTAACGATAACAATAAAAAAGCCTCTCAGCCGCTATTATTTAAGCTATTTACTATCAAGGTGTTGCAATAGATATTGCAAGGCAACTAAGTTATAGTTTGCAGCTGGAATAGAGCTTGCAAGAAAACATAATTAAGAATCAATTCTGCAAGAATTACTTGATGTTTAAGCAACTAAGGTTGCTGTGTTAACATTTAAAACATAAAGGATCAGCATGCGCGGTTTAGCAACACTCTTCATATTAGCGTCTGCATTGGTGGTAACACCGACATACTCTGATGAAGGCACCACACTTAAAGGCCCTAAAGGTGTCGATTACGGTGCGCAGGGGCGCTCTATTGGTCCAATTAAACCGACCGATACATTATGGCGCATTGCCGCTAAAATTCGCCCTGACAACTCTGTAAGTATTTATCAGGTCATGCAAGCTTTGTATGACAAAAACCCATCGTCATTTTTAGACCAAAACCTTAATCATATGCGTGATGGCGCATATCTAAAAATCCCAACTATTGCCGAAATGCGTGCGGTCAATCCGACGCTAGCAAAAGCGCGTTCTGAACAAGATGATGAACTATGGGAAAAGAAGAAAAACGGTACTTTGACTACCGCTGAAATCAATGAATCACAAAAGAAAGTCACCCAAGCCCGTAAAGTTGATGTAGACGAAGCAAAGCAAGAGCTTAAGCAAGAAATCAACACCATTAAAACAGAACAGGGCACGCAGCTTGTCGAGTTACAAAAGCAGTTTAAATCGTCGGTTGAAAATGTTGAAGAAATCTTAGCAGAGAACAATAAGCTCAAAAAACAACTTACAGGTATCTCTAAAGAGCTTGAAACCGTTCGAGATCAACTTGGTCAAGACAGTGAAATTCAAAAGCAGCTGAAAGAACTGATCACTAAACAAAATGAAATCATAGAGCAGCAAAAAGCAAAAAAGATTGAAGAGGACAGTGGGTTCAACTTTTCGGATTTACTGAGTAACCCATTTGTTCTCGGTGCATTAATGTTTATTCCTGCATTACTAATCATTGCTGCTGTTGTGATGTTTTTGAAAAAACGTAACAACTCTAGCGATGACACTGATGGCAGTGACGACGATGAATTTTTACCACAAAGTCCAAGTTATAATCCTGATGATGAGTTAGAGTCGATAGTAGAAAGTGATCCACTAGTTCCAGATCCGGTTGAAGAAAATGACGACTTGAGTGTTCGTTTAGATGATGACTTAGACCAAGACATGTTGCCAGATGATGACATCATTTTTGACGACAGCATTGATGATAGCTTTGATGAAGACGACAGTGTTCTAAATCAAGATGAGCTAGAAGGGCTATTAAGTGATGACATCGAGTTTAATGATGAGTCTTCAAGTAATGCTGACGATGATGATTTAGATGCATTTTTGCAGCAAGATTTCGATCAAACCGATGACGACAGTTTGGGTGATGAAATTGATCTTGATAGTGGGCAGCCTCAAGCTGATTCATCTGGTGATATTTTAAGTGCTGACGATATTGACGACTTATTTGATACTGATGAAGATGACTCGTTAGATAACGCGAATGATGAAATGGCAGCGCTTAGTGAAGAGCTCGCAGAAGATGACGCTGAAGATGATTTTGACATTGATAGCTTAATTGATGAGCAAAATAACACAGATTCTAATCAAGAAGTAAACCTAGACGATATTGATGATTTACTAGATGAAAATAATGATGCCGCAACAACTAACGTTGAAGCAGAACTTATTGATGAAGATGATTTCGATATCGACAGCCTAATTGATGAAGCGCAAACAGAAGAGCCAGCAGCCGAAGCGAATGATGCAATAGAAAACGACGATCTTGATGATGCGCTGGATGTTGATGACATTGACTCGCTATTAGATGAAGTTCAAGAGGAACAAGCTCCTGTCGAAGAGACAAGTGCCGATGAACTCATTGATGAAAACGATCTTGATATCGACAGCCTAATTGATGAAGCGCAAACAGAAGAACCAACAGCTGAAGCGAATGATGCATTAGAAAACGATGATCTTGATGATGCACTGGATGTTGATGACATTGACTCGCTATTAGATGAACTTCAAGAGGAACAAGCGCCTGTCGAAGAGACAAGTGCCGATGAACTCATTGATGAAGATGATCTTGATATCGACAGCTTAATTGATGAAGCGCAAACAGAAGAGCCAATAGCTGAAGCGAATGATGCATTAGAAAACGATGATCTTGATGACATTGACTCGCTATTAGATGAAGTTCAAGAAGAACAAGCGCCTGTCGAAGAGGCAAGTGCAGATGAACTCATTGATGAAGATGATCTTGATATCGACAGCTTAATTGATGAAGCGCAAACAGAAGAGCCAACAGCTGAAGCGAATGATGCAGTAGAAAACGATGACCATGATGATGCACTGGATGTTGATGACATTGACTCGCTATTAGATGAAGCACAAGACGATCCAGAGCCACAAGAAGAGCAAGAACCTGAAGCAGAGCTTGTTGAAGAGCTAACCGAAGAACCTAGTACAGATGATTTAATCGATGAAGACGAGCTTGATGATGCTCTTGATGTTGACGATATTGACTCGTTATTAGATGAAGCACAAGACGATCTAGAGCCACAAGAAGAGCAAGAACCTGAAGCAGAGCTTGTTGAAGAGCTAAGCGAAGAACCTAGTGCAGACGATTTAATCGATGAAAATGAGCTTGATGATGCTCTTGATGTTGACGATATTGACGCGTTATTAGATGAAGCACAAGACGATCTAGAGCCACAAGAAGAGCAAGAACCTGAAGCAGAGCTTGTTGAAGAGCTAACCGAAGAACCTAGTGCAGACGATTTAATCGATGAAAACGAGCTTGATGATGCTCTTGATGTTGACGACATTGATTCATTATTAGATGAGGCACAAGAAGAGCAAGAACCTGAAGCAGAGCTTGTTGAAGAGCTAATCGAAGAACCTAGTGCAGACGATTTAATCGATGAAAACGAGCTTGATGATGCTCTTGATGTTGATGTTGACGACATTGATTCATTATTAGATGAAGCACAAGAGCCAGAACAAGAATCCGCTGAAGAGCCTACCGAAGAGCCTATTACAGATGATTTAAGCGATGAGTTTGATACTGATGACATCGACTCATTACTCGATGAAGTTGATGCAGAGTCAGAAGAACCTGAGTTAACAGATGATAGTGATTCAGATATTGATGACAATGCTGCGCAAGATGATGAACTAGATGTAGCAGATATCGACTCTTTGCTTGATGAACAGAGCAGTGATGAGCAGGACTCTGACGTTGATGATGAGCTAGAAGAGCTTATTCAGCAAACAAATGAGCTGAAGCAAGACACCGAAGCGCAGATCTCAGATTTAAGCCATGAACAGAGTGACAGTGCAGAGCATGATGAGAATCTACAAGAGTCGCTAGAAGATTTAGCCGATGCAGATCAAGCTGTTGATGACATGAATGTTGAATCGATTGCCTCTGAGTTGGTTGATGACGCGGATGATAGTGACGAAGTTGATATTGATGAGGCGTTAAATCAAGAGTTTAATGAAGATAGCGATGAGCTATTAGATGAAGATGATAGTCTAGATGAATTTGATGATTCATCACTGAAAAGCGTTGATGAGTTATTAAATGAAATTGGTGAAGAAGATGATTATGTCGAAGCACCAGATTGGTCAATAGATGAACCAGAGCAAGACATTGAAGAAGTTGAAATTGATTTAGGCGATGATCCACTTGCAGATGAAGACCTAACCGATGAATTTGATTTAACTGCCGATGAAGAGCCATTACAGCAAGATACGGTGACTCCTAGCCAAGAGTTGGAAGAGTATCCAGAACTTGAGCTAGATGAAGCAGGTTTTGAATTAGATGAATCTGATGAAGACACTTCTAATCAGTTAGACGAAGATGAGCCATTACAGTTAAGTCAGGCAGAGCAAGACCTTGCTAACTCATTAGCAACGGGTAATGAGCTTGGTCAGTTAGACGATGATTTTGATGATGACATCTTGCTTGATAATGAATTCACAGAAGATGATGTTCTTGATTCTGGTGGCGACTTGCCGGAACAATCAGAAAACGAAGGCACAAAAGAGTTAACTAGCGAAGAGCCAATTGATGATGAGGTTGCTGAAAGCCAAGACGAATTAGAGGATTTCCCTGAATTCGAATTAGACGATATTGAACTTGATGATGCTGCAGAAGCTGAGCAAACATTAGCTGATATCGAGTCTAATTTAGCTGACGAGGCTGATTTAAGTGAGCTGTCAGATGATGAAATCGATGATGATTTTATGGCTGATCTCACTCAAACAGACTTTGATGCGCTGTTAAATGAATTAGCAGAGCCAGATGAAGCTGATATTGCTGATGCCAGTGAATTTGATGTTGATTTTAATGCCCTATTAAATGAAGACTTACAGGGTGAAAGTCAACAGACAGTTGAACCTGAAGTAGCGGTCTTAGAGGATCAAGATGAACAAGCGCAACAAGCTACAGCTGATGAGTTTGTAGATATTGATTCATTACTTGAACAAAGTGATGATGAAGCTCTAGACCATGAACCTTATGACGAGGTTGATATGGATGTAGGATTGAGTGATTTTAATGACTTACTTGCAGGTGATAATCCAACTGATGTTGATGCCGAAAGTGGTGGTTACTCAGCTAAACTGGACCTAGCAAGGGCATATATCGAAATAGACGACTTTGATGCAGCACTGCAAGCTATTGAAGATGTGATAGCGAATGGCCCTGATGAAGTGCAAGAAGAAGCACAGTCATTAAAAGCTAAGATAAGTGAGTAATATTAATCAATAAAAAACCGAGCTAATAGCTCGGTTTTTTATATCTAAGCGAAGGCTATTGCTTGTCTTGTAAGCGGCGAGCTTTGAAGTCAGACTCGGCTTTCCATTTTGGCCAATCACCGTTATTAGCAAGCTTGGCTGCAATATCAACGATCAGTTCAATATCTTGCTCAACACCACCCATAGACCACTCGGCTGAATAGTCGTCAGCTTCTTTATGATATTTATGAGCAATATAATCAGGATCTGTATCGCCTAGGCTCATAAATAGTAAGCTTGGAACGCCTTGTTTAGCTAGAGAGAAGTGATCAGAGCGGAAGAACAAACCATTTTGAGGACGAGGGTCCATTTTTACATGACGACCTTGTGCTTTAGCTGCATCTGCAAGGTAGTCTTCCATCTCAGACATGCCTTTACCGTATTGCAATATGTAGTCAACGCCGTCTAGCACGTTCATACCATCAATATTAAGCAACGCGACCATTTGTTTGGTTGGTACAATTTCGCCAGTCGCAAATTGCTGAGAACCAATAAGTCCCGTTTCTTCAGCCGTAAAGTTGGCAAAGATAATAGAGCGCTTGAATGGCTTGTTCTTATGCATTTCGGTAAGAATTCGGGCTATTTCCACTGTTGCTGCACTACCTGATGCATTATCTACAGCACCATTATAGATTTTTACGCCGTCATCAGTTTGCTTCGTACCAAAGTGGTCCCAGTGTGCGCCAATTACAATGTACTCATCAGGAGTTTCACTGCCTTTTAGGGTTGCAACAACGTTATGCGACTGAGCTTGAGAGATATCACTTTGCAGTGTCAGCTCTGCCTTAGCGTTTAAATCTACGGGTTTAAAATCTGCTTTTAATGCATTGGCTTTTTCAGTTTGATAATCAAGACCGGCTTGAGCAAAGATTTCATTTGCAGCTTGCTCATCAATCCAACCCATAACAGGAATGTCGGAAACATTTTTCTCTTGGTCGATTAAGGTATATTTACTGCCAGTGTTCGAGCTTTCAACTACGCTCCAAGGGTATGCCGCAGGAGCTGTTTCGTGAACGATGAATACCGCTTTTGCGCCTTGTCGTGCACCTTCTTCATATTTGTAAGTCCAACGGCCGTAGTAGGTCATGGCATTACCTGTGAAAAGTGCTTCGTCTTGGGTCGCAAAACCTGGATCATTAACAAGTACGATAATGGTTTTGCCTTTGACATCAATATCAGCAAAATCATCCCAGTTATATTCTGGTGCATTAATGCCATAGCCAACAAACACAACATCAGAACCATCAATATTAATCTCAGGGTTAATTTGCTGAGTGCGGGCGGTAAAATCACTGCCAGCATTAAAGCTTAAATCACCCACTTTTAGGGTCATGTTTTGATCTGGGGTGAGTTTTGCCATAGTAACTGGCTGTAAAAACTCGCCATTATAACTACCTGTTAAGCCGAGTTTTTTATACTCGTCAGCTAAATAGTTAATGGTCAGCGTTTCTCCTTCAGTCAAAGGGCCACGGCCTAAGAATTCATCAGAGGCAAGTGTTTTAATATGTGAGCGCACATTGGCAATGTTAACGGCTTCATGGTTTTCAGCACTTGGCTTATTAGCGCTAGATATTGGTTGCTCAGAGCAGCCGAATAAACCAACTGCAAGTGCCAAGCTTGCATATTTAAGGTGAGTTGTCATAGTTTTTCTGGTTGATTGCACAAGGTTTCACTATATGGGACGAGAAGGGGGGCTGTCCAGAAAGAGTCTGCAAATAACTAATTATTCAGGATGAAAGGGTAATGATGCACTTTTATACTAGTCCGCAATAATACTTAACCATTTTGAGGGATTAAACCTGTCGCTACTTGCGTTAAAATTTCTTATTTACGACGGCATGGATGCAGAAGGTAGCATGCAGGAGCAATTGTCGATCACAACTAAATAACGAAATTTTTGCCTTGTTATCAACGAGGGTTAATTGCCTCAAAATAGACCACTTAATTGAGTGAATTGGTATTACTCTATCAAGTGAACTATTAAGTGTTATTAATCTTGGTATCTTGAGTTCTAAAACCTCGGCAACGACTGGATACTGAATGATACTTGCGCTTGGTATGCTTTTTGTTGAGGGGTTAATTGGGTCATATCAAGATAGAGTGGCGATTGCTAACCATTTTTGAAATCTCAATTTTTATTATAAGTAAATGTCCTGTGTAGTTTTTTGTGGCTTGTTGTAAAAGTAAACTGTCTAGTGCATTTTTTGTTTTTACGGTACACTAGTAACTTGATTGGAGGGGCACATGAAACTATCACAAAGAAAGCGATTAGATATTTTGAATGCAGCAGAGACATTATTTTTTCAGCAGGGTGTTGAGCATACAAGTATGGATCAGGTTGCAAGCTTGGCGGGCGCCTCTAAGCGTACGGTATATAACCACTTCGAAAATAAAGATGTGTTGTTCCAGGCTATTCTTGTGTTTATGTTTGAAAAAGTACGCCAAGAGCAAGCTGTTGTGTTTGATGCTTCTTTGCCAATAGCAGAGCAGTTAACCTGTATTGCCGAGCAAGAAGTAGCGCTACTAACCTCTGAAGAGTTTTTAAAAGTGGCGAAAGTAGCCTTCATGCAAATGTTAAAACAGCCTGATTTAGCTAAATCATTAGCTAGTAACAACATGGGCTGCATGCAAGATCTCGTGTCGTTTTTAGAAGCTGGAAACCAAGCGCAGGCTTTAAATATTGATGATGTTGAGTTCGCTGCAAAACAATTTGTATATCAATTAAAGTCCTTAATTTTTTATCCATTGCTGTATGGCTTTGAACGTCAAGCTGGCGACTCTGATAGTAAAGTGATTAGTGAAACCGTGAAATTGTTCTTAGCGCGATATGGGCGCTGATTGTCTGTTTCATAAAAAAAGCCCGCTTGATGCGGGCTTTTTATATTTATAAGAAGTCTTACTTCACTTCTTTACCAGCTGCTTGTTGGTCAGCATGGTAGCTTGAGCGAACAAATGGACCACAGGCCGCATGAGTAAAGCCAATTTCGTCTGCATAGTCTTTTAATGCATCAAACTCTGCTGGCGGCACATAGCGTTTAACAGGTAAGTGGTGCTTAGAAGGTTGTAAGTATTGGCCTACTGTTAGCATATCAACGTTATGCTCGCGTAAGTCACGTAACACTTCTTCGATTTCGCTAATCTCTTCACCTAAACCTACCATCAAACCTGATTTAGTTTTCACATTAGGGTGCGCTTCTTTAAAACGACGTAGAAGCTCAAGTGACCACTTATAATCAGCACCAGGACGCGCTAATTTGTATAAACGCGGTGCAGTTTCTAGGTTGTGGTTAAATACATCTGGCGGCGTCTCGATTAAGATATCAAGGGCTCTGTCCATACGACCACGAAAATCTGGCACTAAAATTTCAATGGTGATTTCTGGGTTGTGCTTACGAATTTCACGTATACAGTCAGCAAAGTGCTGTGCACCACCATCACGTAAATCATCACGGTCTACCGAGGTAATAACAACATAGCTTAGCTTCATGTCTTTAATGGTCAGCGCTAGCTTTTCAGGCTCTGCTGCATCTGGCTTTAATGGACGGCCGTGTGCAACATCACAGAATGGACAACGACGAGTACAAATAGCACCTAAAATCATAAAGGTAGCTGTACCATGGTTGAAACATTCAGATAGGTTAGGGCATGATGCCTCTTCACAAACTGAGTGCAAACCATGTTTACGCATCGCTTGTTTAATACCATCAATACGTTCGGTTGATTTAGGTAAGCGAATTTTCAGCCACTCTGGCTTACGTAACATTTCGTTTTTTTCAGTCGGTAAAACTTTAACTGGTATCAGCGCCATTTTTTCTGCATCACGCAGTTTTACGCCTGGTTCCATTTTGACTGGTTTATTCATTCGTTTTCAAACCCTTCAGTATGCTTAACCACAGTAGCATTAAGCTTTTTAATCATGTGTTTTACAAGCCCTGCACCTGCTTGCTCGAGGTTTTGCGGACCGTTAAGGTCGGTTGTTTGCACCATGTTCATGCCAGCATAGCCACATGGATTTATACGCAAAAATGGCGCTAGATCCATGTTTACATTTAGTGCTAAACCGTGGAAAGAGCAACCGCGGCGAACACGAAGGCCTAATGAGGCGATTTTACTATCGTTTACGTAGACACCAGGTGCATCTGCTTTGGCGTAGGCATCAATGTCATATTCTTTTAGCGTGTCGATAATACACTCTTCAAGCCATGTAACTAGCTCTCTTACACCAATTTTTAAACGACGTAAGTTGAACAGCACATACATCATTTGCTGGCCTGGTCCGTGGTATGTTACTTGGCCACCACGGTCCACTTGGATCACTTCGATATCACCGGTATTTAATAAATGCTCAGCTTTACCAGCTTGGCCTTGAGTAAATACAGGCTCGTGCTCAACGAGCCAAATTTCATCGGCTGTGTGCTCATCACGGGTGTCGGTAAAAGATTGCATTTTTTGCCAAATTGGCATGTAACGCTGACGACCTAATTGACGAACGATTAATTCTCTTTCGCTCACGATTTACTCCGTAATCGGTCTATAGCATGTGACGTACGTCATCGATGTTGCTGATCACGTTATAAATTTCTTCAATATGCTCTTTACTTGTAACGGTAGCTACAAGCGTTACAGATTCGTAATTACCTTTGCTGCTTGGTTTTACCTTTGGCGCATAATCGCCAGGTGCAATTGGTTGCAGCTTTTCTAGGATCTGATCTGTTAGATTTACATTAGCTAAACCCATGATTTTAAATGTGAATGGGCAAGGAAAATCTAAATACTCGTCAAACTTAGTATTTTTTACAGGTTGAACCACGACGGTGACTCCTCAAACAGTGAGTATGCTTAATAGAGGTGTTCTCTGCCATTTCTTGGCGTTAAGCAAACTTAGATTACGACGCACTCGACCCAGCGCGACTTATATGGGGCGCATTCTATCATTTTTCAGACAAAAAAAAACGCCTTGCGGTGCAAGGCGTTTATAAACTTTACTAGCAGATTACTGAATTTGTAAACGCAGGTAATCGTAGATCTTGCTAAAGAAGCTACCTTCTTCCACTTCTTCTAGTGTAACTAGTGGGTATTGAGCAATCTCTTCACCTTCAAGCTGTAAGAAAAGCGTGCCTACTTTAGTTCCTTTAGCCAGAGGTGCTTCTAACGTTTTATCAAGCTCGAAGTTTGCTTTTAAGTTTTTACGCTGACCACGCGGGATAGTAATTGGCGTGTCTTCTAAGATACCTAGCGATACGTTTTCTTTGTTACCCATCCAAATACGTTGTTCTGCAAAGCTATCGCCTGCTTTGTATGGGGTAATTGTTTCGAAAAAGCGGAAACCATAGTTAAGTAACTTTTTGCTTTCAACTTTTCGTGCACGCTCGCTTTCAGTGCCCATAACCACCGCGATTAAACGCATGTCGTCTTTAGTTGCTGAAGTGACTAAGCTATAGCCAGCTTCAGACGTATGGCCAGTTTTAATACCGTCAACATTCATGCTTTCATCCCACAACAGTGAGTTGCGGTTGTACTGCTTGATACCATTAAAGGTAAATGATTTTTTAGCGTATACTTCGTATTCATCTGGTACATCACGAATAAGAGCCGCACCTAATGTTGCCATATCGCGTGGTGTTGTGAAGTGTTCGTTAGTATCTAAACCGTGGCTATTTACAAAGTGGCTGTTAGTCATGCCAAGTTTTTCAGCATGCGCATTCATTAAATCAGCAAATGCACTTTCACTACCAGCAATGTGTTCTGCCATAGCTACACAGGCATCGTTACCAGATTGAATAATGATACCGTGATTAAGGTCATCAACACTGATCTGCTTACCTACTTCAATAAACATTTTTGATGACTCAGGAAAATTCTTTGCCCAAGCTTTTTCACTCACTGTAACCATATCGGTTGGAGCAATATTACCTGCTTTGATTTCAGTACCAATAACATAACTGGTCATCATTTTGGTTAAACTAGCAGGTGCTAGCTTTGTATCAGCTTCGCCTTCGGCAATTACTTTACCTGTGGTGAAATCAACCAAGAAATAACCTTTCGCATTAACTTGAGGTGGGGCAGGGATAATTTGGGCTGTTGCAGAAAATACGCTAGCAGTGCAAACAAGGCCACAAACGCCACTTAAGATTTTATATTTTATAGATTTCATCGTACTCATTAATGGTTAAAGTTAAACATGTTGCGTTGACCTATTCTAAAGGTCTTACTCACTGTAAAGCAAGAACGCGTTCTGAAATTGGTTTTGTTTTAGCTTTTCTAAAACAGCCTGTGCTTCTGCGGCATCTTTTATTGGACCAAGACGTAATCGATAGATTCCATCTTTTTCAACAATGTTTGTTGGCACATGATATTGCTGACGAAGTTGAAACGCGAGCGCCTCAACATTAGCAAGAGTACTTCCCGCTGCAACCTGAATGTAGCTTAAACGAGGGGCAGAATTTGCAAGGGTAACAGCCTCAACCTTAACACGGGCTGTACCTTGTCGGTAATAACCCAATTTATAGGCCGCAGAATAAGATAAATCGATAATCCGATCTTCATGAAACGGTCCTCGGTCATTAACACGAACAATCACTGATTTACCGTTATCTAAATTTGTTACTCTGGCAAAGCTTGGTAGAGGGAGTGTTTTATGAGCTGCTGTCATTGCAAACATATCGTAGACTTCACCGTTTGAGGTGTGATAATTATGAAATTTTCGGCCATACCATGAAGCGATGCCTTCTTCTGCATAGCCTGTTTCATCAAGCATTGGCGTGTAGCGTTTACCACGAACTTCGTAAGGGCGACTGGCGCTGGCACTTTTAACAACAGGGGTAACTATCGCATCTTGCATTTCAAGTTCGGTCGGTTTACGAAGCGGCGCAGCATCATGCTCCATAGCATAGCGACCTTGCTGCGAAGAACTACATGCTGCTAGCAGCATTGAGAATAACGCTATTAATAAGAAATTGACTCGCTGTGTCATTATTTTAAAAGCATCCTTTTATCGGTGGCGATCGACATAATAATGCCAAACCCAGCCATTAAGGTCACCATTGAGGTGCCACCATAACTTATCAGAGGTAACGGAACGCCTACAACAGGCAGTAACCCAGATACCATACCAATATTTACAAATACATAAACAAAGAAGGTAAGGGTTAATGCACCGGCAAGAAGTTTACCAAAAGCATCTTGCGCGTTTACCGCAATATACAAGCCACGACCAATAATAAACAAGTACATACACAGCAATAAACAAACCCCAAAAAGGCCAAACTCTTCGCTTAGAACAGAAAAGATAAAATCGGTGTGACGTTCGGGTAAAAACTCTAATTGCGATTGAGTTCCTTGTAACCAGCCTTTACCTTCAATTCCTCCGGAGCCTATAGCAATTTTCGATTGAATAATGTGATACCCAGAGCCAAGAGGATCACTTTCTGGGTCCAAAAAGGTAAGTACTCGCTGCTTTTGATAATCAAGCATAACATAATGCCAAAATGGCCAAGCTGCTAATGCCACTGAGGCTGATAAAAAGCCAATTAAGCGCCAACTAAGCCCAGATAAAAACAATACAAATATACCTGAACTAGCTATCAAAATAGAGGTACCGAGATCGGGTTGTTCTTTAATTAAAATGGTTGGCACCATCACTATGGCAAAACCAATAATTAAATGCAGTGGACGAGGGGGAAGATGATTGCGACCAATATACCAAGCAACCATCATAGGCACAGCAATTTTCATTAATTCTGATGGTTGGAAACGGGTTACACCTAGGTCAAGCCAGCGCTGCGCTCCTTTTGAGCTAACCCCAAATAATAACACTCCTACCAGCATTAGTAGCCCCACACAGTAAAGCGGAATTACCATGCTTTTTAAAGTATTAGGCGAAAACTGAGCGAGAATGAACATACCGAGAATAGCGCCAAACATACGCGTTGCATGGCGTATCATCATTGCAGAGTCTTGGCCACTGGCGCTGTATACAATCGCTAAACTTGCAACCATCATAGCCAAAAGGGCTACAAGTAGCGGTAAATCGAGGTGTAGACGCTGCCAAATTGAGCGCTTTTTATTTAATGGGATCATGGCGCGTCACTTTGGGTAATTTGAATTGGGTTAGCTGAGAAGTAGTAATCCATTAATTGACGAGCAATAGGAGCTCCAACCGTACTACCACCCCCAGTGTTTTCTACAACTACAGAGACAACAATCTGCGGGTCGTTATAAGGTGCAAAACCAACATAGATAGCGTTATCTCGTTGACGCTCTTTTAGCGACTTAGCGTCGTAACGTTCACCTTGTGCGATACTTACCACCTGCGCAGTACCTGTTTTGCCAGCAGGGTCGTAACTTGCCCCTCTAAATGCTTTATGTGCAGTACCAGTGACTTTGTGCACTGTATTATGCATAGCATCGAGAGCAATTTGCCAATGATGAGGATTTTTTAGTTCCACTGGGGGCTTTTCGTCATTGTTTATTTGCGTTACTTCATTTTCTTTTTTGGCTACTTGCACAAGATGTGGTGGATGATCGAGTCCACGGTTTACCAATATATTGGTTGCGTTAGCAATTTGCATTGGTGTGGCAGTCCAGTAACCTTGCCCGATCCCCACTGAAATTGTATCGCCACGCCACCAAGACTCTCTAAAGCGACCTTCTTTCCACTCTTTAGATGGCATTATTGCAGAAGTTTCTTCATGGATATCAATACCAGATAACTCACCAAATCCAAATTGATACATAAAATCACTGATTTTAGTAATGCCTAAACGATACGCAACGTCGTAAAAGTAGGTATCGCAAGACTCTTCAATGGCTTTGTAAACATCAACATGACCATGACCCCAACGCCTCCAGTCACGCCATTTGTGATCGACATTTGGAATCTGAAAAAAGCCCGGATCCCACATTTGTGTTTGCTCGGTAACGAGGCCTTCCTCAAGCGCTAAAATAGCCATGAGAGGTTTTACTGTCGATGCTGGTGCGTAACGACCCTGTGTAGTTCGGTTTATAAGTGGCCGGTCCGGGTTGAGCAGCTTTTTGTAGTCGGTACTACTGATCCCATGTACAAATAAGTTCGGATCATAACTGGGGTTTGAATACAGAGCTAATACGCCGCCATCTTTTGCATCAAGTACGACAACGGCACCACGCATATCTTTTAGAGCATGCTGGGCTATTTGTTGCAGGCCAATATCCAGGGTGAGTACTAAATCATGACCTGGTTCAGGTGGAGTAAGGCTCAATGTACGAATAACTCGGCCACGGTTATTCACTTCAACACGCTGTGAACCCACCATGCCATGCAGGAGCTCTTCATAATATTTCTCAATACCAAGCTTCCCAATGTCGTGAGTTGCACGGTAATTAGTAGCTTGATCTTCTGCTTCAAGCTTAATGAGTTCTTTTTTGTTGAGTTTGGCAACATAACCTAAGGCATGGGTGAGGGTATCACCATAGGGGTAAAAACGAGCTAACCGAGCTTCGATGCTAAAACCAGGGAATTTATGCTGATTAACAGAGAACTTTGCTACCTCAGTCTCGTCTAGACGGGCCTTTAATACTTGGCTTTTGAAACGGCGATTGTGCTTAATATCATCTAAAAAGTCGGCCTTTTGTTGCTCACTAATTTCGATGATCTGTTTTACTTCTGTTAGAGCTTTATCAAGATCGTCAACTTCTTCAGGGATCACTTCAAGATTGTAAACAGGTTTGTTCTCAGCCAATAATACGCCATTTCTGTCGTAAATGAGCCCTCGGTTAGGAGCAATAGGAATGACCTTGATTCGGTTATCGTTCGAACGTGTTTGATAATCTTGATGATCAATAACTTGGATATTGTACAGGTTAGATAGCAACACACCAATTAACAATGTAACAAACACAAAGCCCACAAAGGCACGGCGAGCAAATAAGTTTGCCTCAGCCGAGTGGTCTCTAATCGTGGGTCTGTGTTTTCGCATTGGTTTTACTACTCGCGATGATAAGGGTGGTTGTTATTCAAGCTCCAGCCTCGGTATAGGCTTTCTGCAACAATAATACGCACCAATGGGTGCGGTAGTGTAAGGTTTGATAATGACCACTTTTGCTCAGAGGCTGCGATACACTCTGGTGCTAAACCTTCGGGTCCACCAATCAACAAGCTGACATCACGACCATCAAGCTGCCATTTTTCCATGCTTTTCGCCAACTGGTGGGTATCCATGGGTTTACCCGTTACTTCAAGAGTAACAATACGGTTACCTTTAGGAATAGCTGCAAGGGTCTTTTCACCTTCAAGTTGTAAAATACGTTTGATATCAGCATTTTTACCACGTTTACCAGCGGGGATTTCAATAAGCTCAAGCGGCATATCACGCGGAAAGCGACGTTGGTATTCTGTGAATCCGGTTTCAACCCATGCTGGCATTTTGGTGCCAACAGCAATCAATTGTATTTTCAAAATGGTTACCTATGTCCTTGCTAAGGGTTAGCCCCAAAGTTTTTCTAGATCATAGAAGTCGCGAGTTTGGTCTTGCATTACGTGCACAACCACATCACCTAGATCAACCAGCACCCATTCGCCTTCGTTTTGGCCTTCGTAACCGAGAGGCTCTTCTCCAGCATGGCGTGCTTCTTTAGCAACGTGATCCGCAATAGATTGTACGTGGCGTTTAGAGTTTCCTGAGCATACTAATAAGTAATCAGTAATATCAGACTTACCACGAACATCAAGTTGCACCACATCACGGGCTTTCATATCGTCGACTTTATCAAGGGCAAATGCGAGTAGTTGTTTAGAATCCAAAGTGTTATCTCAAAAATAAATAATCTTAATTTGTTATTTTATCACGCAGACAGTATTTATTCATCTGTTTGGTAAAGATGATGCTGCGCAATGTATTGACTTACCGTGGTAGGTAAAAGTTCCGCTATATTATCATTTAAATGCAGCTTTTTTCTGATTTCGCTTGAGGCAGCATTAACTTGTAAGCCATTTAAAAAGAATAACTTACCTGCATGGGTTTGTTGCAGTTGGCTGAGCTGCTCAGTAAAAGCGTTTTCTTTATAAACCGCTAACTCACCACTTACTTGACAGTGTTGACCCGGACGTTGATAAACAACGATATGGCATAGTTCGACAATTTCTTGCCATTTAAACCACTTGTCTAGGCTATTGAATGAGTCCATGCCGATTAAAAACATAATCGGTGAAGACGGATTTTCTGCACGAAGCTCTTTTAAGCTCAGTAGCGAATAAGATGCACCTTCTCTATTTAACTCTCGATAATCAATAGCAAAATGTGGGTTGTTTTCAATCGCGAGTTTCAGCATGTTAATTCGATGCTCATCACTTATTCCTGGCTTAGCTTTGTGAGCGGGAATAGCGCAAGGCATGAAGTAAAGGGTATCAAGTTGACACTGCTGAACGCATTGCTGGGCCATATTAATATGACCTAAGTGAATCGGGTCAAAGGTGCCACCGAAAATAGCAATCATGAATTGTCACTCTTAGTCGAAGACTGGGTGGCAAGGTAAAGGTATTGCCACTGGTTGGCAAAACATTAAGCATATGTGCATTAATGCTTGGTAGGGAGCTACGAGGTTCCCTTGTTTATAAGCTGCATCAAACTGAGCTAACTGAACTGTAATTTGTTCGAGTACTTTAATATTTAAGCGGTTTAAGGCTTGTTGAACAATCGCTTGTTGATTTTTCCAAATATTAAATTGCTTGTATAAATCAGCCATGTTGGCACCATTTAAGCGCCCATGTTGCATCGCCAGTAAATTTGCAGCTTCTTTGTTAATAGCCCAAAAAATACTCATTGCTTCGGTATTATCAGCGGCAAGTTTAGTCATTACTTTAACGGCTTGCTTGGCTTGGCCATTTAATAGAGCATCACTTAAGTCAAAAATATCAAACTTAGACTGGTTAAGCAGTCCTTGCATTACGGCTTGTTGGTCAATTAGCTCACTGCCGTAGAGTAAAGACAGTTTTTCTAGCTCTTGATGACAGGCAAGTAAATTACCTTCTGTGGCATCAATCAAGCTTTGTTTAGCATTGTTATGAAGGTTCAAGTTTAAACGGTAACATTGCTCATCCAACCAACGACTTAGATGATTACCTGTGAGGGGATAACAAGGAACGAATAAGCCTTGTTTATCTAAGGCCTTAAACCAAGCACTGCGTTGAATATCTTGGCTGGCTTTGGCACCTTTTAAAACCAAAATAGTATCGGGATTAGTAAGCTCAACAAGTTGTTTAAAGATTTGGCTGCCTTGAGTACCTGGTTTTTGCTCGTTTAAATCAAACTCAATTAAGGTACGAGCACTAAACAGCGACATACTCTGGTATTGAGCAACAATTTCTTGCCAATCAAAACCTGGCATTAAGGTAAATTTAATGACCTCGTCAAAGCCTTGCTGTTTAGCAGCTTGGCGAATTTGCATGACACACTGTTCAATTTGAAAAGGCTCTTCACCAAAGACCATGTAAAAAGGCGCTAGGCCTTTTTTTAACTGGCTCGGAAGTTGGTTTGCATAACAACGCATTAGAGTTGTGATAACTCACGAACGATACGGCGACTCGCTTGTTTACGAATTTCGTTTAATAGTAAATCAAGTTCTTTTGCCTTTGCAAGGGCATTGTCAGGGTCGTCTTGGTAGTTACGATACAGCTCAAAGCTTTGATTTATGGCTTTTTGACCTGGTCGCTTTAGGGTATAGCTTACACTATAGGCAAGTTCATATTCAGCAACCTGACCATTATCAAATAATGACAATATTTGACGCTCTAGACGGTCTTTGTGGATGATTAACTCAGGGTATAGGCTGTCACTTTCGTTTAGCTTTACTTGACTAGCAATAAGCTCTTTCTCAACTAATTCGAATAGCGCTGATTTTTCATCATCACCAGCAAGGGTGATCACTTTCAAGTCTTCAGGCAAATTAGAGGCTTTCTTTAAGTGAAAGCCACAACTTGTTAGTAGTAAACAGACTAGCGCAAAGGCTAGTCCGTTTTTCAGTGCTTGAAGCGCTGCCATCTTAATTAGCAACCACGTTAAGTAGTTTGCCAGGTACGTAAATCACTTTACGGATGGTTACGCCATCAGTGAACTTAGTCACGTTTTCTTCAGCAAATGCTAGCGTTTCAACTTGCTCTTTCGTTGCATCTGCAGGCACTGTTAACTTAGCACGTAGCTTACCGTTAACCTGTACAATGATTAGCTTCTCATCTTCAACAAGCGCTGATTCATCAACCTTTGGCCATGCTGCATCTAAGATGTCGCCTTCTTTGCCAAGGTCTTGCCATAACTGGTGACACATATGCGGCGTGATAGGCGCAAGCATGATAAGCAATGCTTCAAGAGCTTCGTTAGCAATAGCTACATCTTGCTTATCTGCAAGTGGTGCTTTTAATAATTTGTTAGAGATTTCCATGATTGCTGCAATCGCGGTGTTGAATGTTTGACGACGTTCAACGTCATCAGTTACTTTTGCAATTGCTTTATGAAGCTCACGACGTAGTACTTTTTGGTCGTTGTTTAATGCTGACTTATCAAGCGCTTGGTAGCCTACTGTTTCTACATCAACAGCGTATTTCCAAATACGTTTTAAGAAACGCATTGCACCTTCAACACCTGAATCAGACCATTCAAGGGTTTGCTCTGGTGGTGCTGTAAACATCATGAATAAACGAACTGTATCTGCACCGTACTCGGCAATAACTTGTTGTGGGTCGATACCGTTATTTTTCGATTTAGACATTTTGCTCATGCCTGCAGAGAATACAGGCTCGCCATCTTCTTTGTGCCAAGCCTTAACAACACGACCTTTGTCGTCTGTTTCAGTTTGTACGTCTGTTGGGGAAATCCAAATATCACCGCCTTTCTCATCTTTACGATAGAAAGTATCTGCTAATACCATGCCTTGACATAATAAGCGCTCAAATGGCTCATCTGAGTTAACTAAACCGAAGTCACGTAATAGTTTGTGGAAGAAGCGCGAGTAAAGTAAGTGCAAGATCGCATGCTCAATACCACCAATGTATTGGTTTACTGGTAACCAGTAATTTGCGGCACCTGGCTCAATCATACCTTCGTCAAAACGAGGGCTACAGTAACGTGCGTAATACCATGATGATTCCATAAAGGTATCGAAGGTATCAGTTTCGTGGAATGCAGGTGCGCCATTTACAGTTGTTTTAGCCCATTCAGGGTCAGCTTTGATTGGCGAAGTAACACCATTCATTACTACGTCTTCTGGTAAGCGAACTGGTAGCATGTCTTCAGTTGCTGCAAGCTCATCACCATTTTCGTCGCTAAGCATTGGGATTGGAGAACCCCAGTAACGCTGACGGCTAACACCCCAGTCACGGAGACGGAAGTTAACTTTACGCTCACCGACACCAAGTGCTTCTAGTTTGTCTGCAACCGCATTAAACGCTGCTTCAAACTCAAGACCATCGAACTCACCTGAGTTAACTAACACGCCTTTTTCTGTGTAAGCTTGGTTGTCTAAATCAACCGTTTCTTCAGAACCTGCAGCTGGTGCGATAACTTGAGTGATCTCAAGGCCATAAGCTGATGCGAACTCGTAGTCACGTTGGTCATGTGCAGGAACAGCCATTACAGCGCCTGAGCCGTAATCCATTAATACAAAGTTAGCAACCCAAATTGGTACTTGCTTACCTGTTAATGGGTGAATCGCATAAAAGCCAGTAGCAATGCCTTTTTTGTCCATGGTTGCCATGTCTGCTTCTGCGATTTTCGTGTTTTTACACTCATCAACAAACATTGCCACAGCATCGCTGTTTTTAGCGGCTTCTTGTGCAATTGGGTGACCTGCTGCAACAGCAACATACGTCACACCCATGAAGGTATCAGGGCGCGTTGTATAAACACTGAATGTATCGTCGTTATCAGCACGCTTGAATTCGATTTCTAAGCCTTCAGAACGACCAATCCAGTTGCGTTGCATGGTTTTAACTTGCTCAGGCCAGTGATCTAGTTTGTCTAAATCATCTAATAATTCTTGTGCGTAATCAGTGATTTTGATAAACCATTGTGGAATTTCTTTTTGCTCAACAATGGCACCTGAACGCCAACCACGACCATCAATTACTTGCTCGTTCGCTAGTACTGTTTGGTCAACTGGATCCCAGTTTACTGTTGACATCTTTTTGTATACTAAGCCTTTTTCGTAAAGCTTAGTGAAGAACCACTGTTCCCACTTATAATATTCTGGATGACATGTTGCGATTTCACGATCCCAATCATAACCAAAGCCAAGTTGCTTTAACTGATCGCGCATGTAATCGATGTTTTCGTAAGTCCACTTAGCAGGTGCGGTGTTGTTTTTGATTGCCGCGTTTTCAGCAGGAAGACCAAACGCATCCCAACCCATTGGTTGCATTACGTTTTTGCCTTGCAAGCGTTGGAAGCGAGATACTACGTCACCAATGGTGTAGTTACGAACGTGACCCATGTGGAGTCGGCCGCTTGGGTATGGGAACATCGATAGGCAGTAATACTTTTCTTTGCTCTCATCTTCAGTGACTTTAAATACTTGGTTTTCTTCCCAGTAGGCTTGTACTTTTGACTCTATGTCTTGCGGGTTATATTGCTCTTGCATCTACGATTCCAGACTTCTTGCAAATTAATAAAAAATTGTCGATAAGGATAACCCAAAATACATGCTAATCACAGCGGCAAATAGGCGCTTTTATTAATTTTCCAATGAAATATATTTTCAGGACAGGTTAACCTATACTCAACTAGTATAACGATTGATTTTTCATCACTTTTGAAGGAGTAAACGATGGCAGATTATAAATCTTGGCTTAGTGATTTGAGTGCTTGGCTTAAAGACGTAAAAGAGAATGAGCTAAAAGATGCAATGGAGAAATTTGTTGAGTCAGAGCAGGCACTTAAAGATTTAGGTCAAGAAAAGCTATATCAGTATCGTGACTATTTAAAGCGCGATATTGACCATATCAAAGAAAACGACAGTCATTATGACTCACTCGCTTGGCTAGAGCTCAAAGAGTCTCTTTGGTACGAATTGTCGCATATCGAAGATAAAACCCAGCTTGAATGGCAAGCATTAAACCAAGATTTTAAACACAATGGTGTGTATCAAGAAGGAGAATGGATAGCCATGGGCACATTAGTATGTAAAAATTGTCAGCATAGTTACGATGTTTACCATGCTACGCAAATTACTCCTTGTACTGAATGTGGCGGTATTTATTTTCGCCGTAAGGCATTACAACCTTAATCAGTGACGCAGGCTTGTGCTGGGCGTTACCTATAATGCCCAGTCAAAACTGGGAAATAAGAAGTTAGAATGACAAAAAAACTAATCCCTCTACCTGTTTCTGCGTTAGCACCTGAGATTGCTGCAAGCCATGTTGCCACTTGCATGCAAAACCCATATCCAGAAGCCTTACCATTTATTGGCCAGCAACGTGCACAAAGTGCCCTCGACTTTTCATTGGGGATGGAATTACCTGGATATAATGTCTATGTAATGGGTGAAGCAGCGCACGGACGTTACACCTTAGTAAAAGACAAGCTCACAGCCCATTCAAAAGACCGCCCAACGCCTAATGAGTGGTTGTACGTTAATAACTATGAAGACCACCGCGAGCCTATTGCGTTATTTATGCAAGCTGGTCAATCAAAACAGTTAGCAGACGATATTGATTCTTTCATTGATGAAGTACTCGATACATTCCCCGCGGCTTTTGATAATCCTGGTTATCAACGTAAGAAAAAATCAATCGACCGTGAGTTTACCGATACTTACGATGCGGCAATTACATCAGTCGAAATTGCTGCTCTTGAGCAAAGTGTGGCTCTGATTGAAGAAAATGGCGTCGTTGGCTTTGCGCCTTTGGTTAACGGTAAACAACTGAGTGACAGTGAATTTGCAGCCCTTGAAGAGCCGTTGCGTATTGAGTTTTATGAGGTCATTGAAAAACTTGAAGATGCATTAATCGAAGCACTGATTGAGCTGCCTCGCTGGAAGCGTGAGTCATCTGAGAAACTGCGTAACCTTAAAAAATCAACTGCAGAGCTTGCCACTAAACCACTAATTAAAGCCCTTGAACACAAATATGCCACGCATATTGGTGTGTTACGTTACTTAAAAGACATTCGTGAAGAAATCATTGATGCAGTGCTTGAGTGGCTCGACGACGATGAAAACGACGAAAATAAAGAAGACTTTGACCGTAAAGGGATGCTCACAGACTTCTTTGCGCCAAATATCTTAGTAGAATACAAAGAAGATGATGCAGCGCCTGTGGTGTATGAGCCAAATCCAACGTTTGGTAATATCTTCGGAAAAATTGAATATGCGACTTCGCAAGGCTCTTTAATCACCAGTTACCGTTCAATACAACCAGGTGCATTGCACCGTGCTAATGGTGGTTATTTGATTATGGATGCAGAGAAAGTTATGTCTAACCCACAAGTGTGGGATGGCCTTAAGTTATCTTTAAAAACGCATCAAATCAAAAACGACTTACCTTATCAAGACAGCTCTGTGGGGAGTAGCTTTACATTACGTCCGCAGCTTATTCCCCTTGATGTAAAAATAGTGCTGCTAGGCTCACGGGAGCTCTATTACACAATAGGTGAATATGACGAAGAGTTTGCTGAGTTATTTCGTGTACTCGCTGATTTTGATTACTATTTGCCAAGCAGTGACAAACTGCAATATCAGTTCATTACCAAGGTCACTGAATATTGTCAGCAGACACTTAATTGCACAGTAAATGAAGCAGCGATGGCGAGGTTATTAAAATTTAGTTATCGTCAAGCTGAACATCATAACAAGCTCTCAGCTCGTTTTGCTGATGTATTAGAATTAGTGGCAGAAGCCAGTTTTTATACCAAGCAAGATGGGCAAACTGTGATTGATGCTCATCACATCGATGAAGCTATTGTAGGTAAGCAATATCGCACCGGGCAAATTTCAGAAACCATGTTGAGTGATATCAAAGAGGGGCAAATTTTAATTGCTACTGAAGGTCACGCCGTGGGCAAAGTGAATGGCTTAACCGTGCTGCACATTGGTGATACTTCATTTGGTACCCCTGCACGTATTACCGCCACTGTGTACGCAGGTGCAGATGGCGTTATTGACGTTGAACGTGAAGCCGAGCTGGGTAAAGCAATTCACTCAAAAGGGGTGATGCTATTAACCGGTTACTTAGGTAATAAATATGCTCAGCAATTTAGCCTAACGCTCAGTGCCAATATCGCAATCGAGCAAAGCTATGGTTACATTGATGGTGATAGCGCCTCATTAGCAGAGCTTTGCGCGCTAATATCGGCAATTACTAATTTACCTATTAGCCAATCTATCGCGCTTACAGGCTCAATTAACCAGCATGGAGACGTGCAATCAATCGGTGGCGTCAACGAGAAAATAGAAGGCTTCTTTAAGCTTTGTAAAATGCGTGGCTTAACTGGTGAGCAAGGGGTGATTATTCCTAAATCAAATCAAGTCAATTTAGTGCTTGATGACGAAGTGCTCGATGCGGTAGAAAAAGGACGCTTTAACATTTATGCCGTTGAAACAGTTGATCAAGCACTGAGTTTATTAATGGATAAAGACGCAGGCGAAATGACACCACAAGGTTATCCTGATGGCTCAATAAATGCCCTAGCATTAGCAAGGCTTGCCAATATTGCTGATATCGTTAATGGCGATAATGATGATGAGAAGGACGCAGAATGATTAATTTAATACTTTTACTGATCATTGGTATTTTTTGCTTTTTAATTTTTAAAAATAGTAAAAAGGCGAAGCTACAAGCCCTTGAAAATGAAAAACTAGCAGCGGACTTTTTAGCGAACAATAGTAAAGCCGACGATGTTCATGAAACAGCATCTGGGTTGCAATACAAAATTGAGCAAAGTTCAGGGAATGACACAAAGCCAAATGCAACCAGTAAAGTAAAGGTTCATTATCATGGTACGCTTATGGATGGCAGTGTTTTTGACAGCTCAGTGGTAAGAAATTCGCCAATCAGCTTTGGCTTAAATCAAGTGATTGCTGGCTGGACTGAAGGCTTACAACTCATGAGTGAAGGGGATAAGTTTACCTTTTATATCCCGCCGCAGCTTGCGTACGGCCGTAAACGCGTAGGCAGTATTCCAGCAGGTTCATTGCTGATATTTGACGTAGAGTTGATAAAGATAGAATCTTAAATTTAATCTGCAATAGTACTTGTTCACTTAGTTAAGCGAATGAGTATAAAACACAAAAAAGGCTTCATAATGAAGCCTTTTATTTTGTTATTTTTTGAGTCTTAAAATCAAACCAACAGTACTGAGTAATATGACTACGGCCCATACTGGCCAATTACCATATTGGCTGTAAATACTATCACCTTTAATTAAAGTGATATTGGCTTCGAGTACATCCGCTTTAAATTGCGGCATAGCTAATTGTGATTTAGCGATGGGGTCGTAAACGGCACTAATACCATTGTTAGTAACTCGAATTAACGGGCGCTGTAATTCTAGGGCGCGCATACGCGCTATTTGCATATGCTGATGTGGGCCATGAGAGTCTCCAAACCACGCATCATTACTAACCGTAAATAAGATATCAGAATCGCTGCGATAATTACCACGAACTAAATCGGCAAAGGCAATTTCATAGCAAATAGCCGGCAAGATATTTAAGCTATTTGCGCG
This sequence comes from Pseudoalteromonas shioyasakiensis, assembly GCA_013391845.1. Classification (NCBI taxonomy): domain Bacteria; kingdom Pseudomonadati; phylum Pseudomonadota; class Gammaproteobacteria; order Alteromonadales; family Pseudoalteromonadaceae; genus Pseudoalteromonas; species Pseudoalteromonas shioyasakiensis. The sequence continues at coordinate 2,821,505 of CP058414.1, read as the reverse complement.
TAAATTGTTTTGCACTTCATCACCACGGGTGAAAGATGACATCGGCAAGTCAAACAGTGGTGCGATTGGGCGCAGAAAATCTTGAAACGGCACAAACTCACCAATGGGTAATAACTGATGCTTTTGGTAGCGGTTTTTACCTAAATACTGATAATCACCCTCACTGTCTTCTTGTTCTTTTTTACCCAGCACAATCAAAGTATTAAAAATGTTACGCGTGTCGTATTGGTAATCGACGATGCCGGTAATAAGTGCAGTGTTATTAAACGTTGCAGCACTATTGAGGCCTGTTAAATACTCGGTTGATAATGCTTCAAGCTCGGGGACTGCTGCCTCTGGCCAGACAATTAAATCTGCATTCCAATGTAGGCGAGTCATATCTTGGTATTTGCTCATCGTCGTCCAAAACTCAGACGGCTCAAAGCGAAGATGCTGTTTAATATTACCCTGCACCAGTACAGTTTTAATAGTTTTGTCTTGGTAGTGAAGCTGATTGCTGTTTGCAATCGTACATAAGCCTGCTAAAAGAGCCACAGAGGCGATAAGTGGTTTAGCATCTTTGTATGCTATACGATATAAGGCAAACGCAATTAACATGCATACAAGCGTGATACCGAACTCGCCAATTACGGGCGCTAAAAAATTAAGTGGGCTGTCTGTTTGCGTGTAACCAAAACTAAGCCAAGGAAAGCCTGTCAGCAATGTGCCACGTAAGTACTCTGTGGTTGCTATAGCGGCTAGTAACCAACAGATAAAGCTATATGGGCCTTTAGCAAGGCGTGTAGTCAGCCAAGCGGCTAATGCAGGATACAGAGCTAAATAAGCACATAGCAGCACCATTAATGATAGTGATGCTATTAACGGCATACCACCAAAGGTCGCTATTGATACATGAACCCAACTTATGCCGGCGCCAAACCAGCCTAAACCAAATATAAAGCCATATTTAGCACTTTGTTTAGCAGCTAATTTACCGTTTGCGAGTGGGTTTATGCAGTAGAGCAGGGCACCAAGAGAAAGAAAAGTTATAAACCATAGGTTATAGGGTGCGTAACTTAAGGTTAAAAAGAGGCCCGCAACAAGTGCGAGCCAGGCTTTTTTATCTTTTGCAAGGTGGCTTAGGTTAGTTAGCAGTTTCTTCACTGTCGTTATCATCAGCCTTTGGAATGGTGACTTGCAATTGTAAGATGCGGCGGTTATCTGAGTTAGTGACTTTAAAGTGTAAGCCTTCTACTTCGATGGTTTCACCACGGCTTGGCATATGGCCAAATGCATGTAAAACAATACCACCTATGGTGTCAGCATCAGAGGTGCTGTAACCGGTTTTAAAATATTCGTTAAAGTCATCAACTTCAGTCAGTGCTTGCACAGCGTAAACGTGCTTTGCAACTTGGCGAATATCTTGTAGGTCTTCACTTTCATCGTGCTCGTCTTCGATTTCACCAACGATGATTTCAAGAATATCTTCGATAGTTACAAGACCAGACACACCACCATACTCATCAATAACGATAGCCATGTGGTAACGTTGTTGACGAAACTCATTTAGGAGCGTGTCAACACGTTTACTCTCAGGCACTACAACCGCAGGGCGTAAATATTCACGTAATGAAGGTAGTTGATCATCTTTATTGATGATCAGTGGTAATAAATCTTTTGCTAATAAAATACCTTCAACATGGTCTTTGTCTTCACACACCACTGGAAAGCGTGAATGTGTTGAATCAACCATCATAGGCAATAGTTCTTCTAAAGGTGTATCAACCTCTAAGGTCACCATTTGCGAGCGTGGGATCATGATGTCACGCACTTTTAGCTCTGATACACCTAGTACCCCTTCAATCATGTCTTTGGTTTCAGGGTCGATAAGGTCGCGTTCTTGCGCATCGGCAATTACTTCTACCAGCTCTTCTCTATTCTGGGGTTCCCCTTGCAACATTTGGGCTATGCGGCCCAGCCACGTTTTGCCAGAAGAACCCTGGCTAGTTTGCGAGTTGTCGTCGCTCATTGCGTCTAATTGCTCCGTTAATTTAAATATCGTCTCGATATGGGTCAGCGATGTTCAGATCGGCAAGTAATTGCTTTTCTATGCTTTCCATTTCAAGTGCATCTTCGTCCTTTATATGGTCAAATCCAAGTAAATGCAAGCATCCATGGATAACCATATGGGCAAAATGGTCGTGAAAGGTCTTTTCTTGCTCAATTGATTCGGCTAAAACAATGGCCGGACAAATGATTAAATCACCTACTAAAGGTAACTCAATGCCCGGTGGTGCTTCAAATGGAAAAGATAAGACATTAGTCGGTTTATCTTTGCCGCGGTAATCATTGTTGAGCTGCTGGCTTTGCGCTTCATCACTGATCACTATGGTCAGCTCTGCATCTTCACGGTAATTGCTAAGGGCTTTGTCAGCCCACAGCTGGAATTGTTCAAAGCTTGGTAAGTCGTCAAACTCACAGGCTATTTGTAAATCTAATTCGGTCACGAGTTTGCTTCTTGTTGGTTTGCTTGCGCTTCTTTCGCACGTTGTTTCTCTGCACGTTTTAAACGCTCTGCTTCATCGTTGCGCTCATAAGCTTCAACGATACGGGCAACAACCGGATGGCGCACCACATCGTGTGATTGGAAGAAGTTAAAGCTAATTTCATCTACACCGTTTAATACTTCGATGGCATGGCGAAGACCTGAACGAGCACCACGGGGTAAATCGACTTGTGTAATATCACCAGTAATTACCGCTTTTGAGTTAAAGCCAATACGGGTTAAGAACATTTTCATTTGTTCTGCTGTGGTGTTTTGGCTTTCATCGAGAATAATAAACGCGTCATTCAGTGTACGACCACGCATGTAGGCAAGGGGCGCTACTTCAATCACGTTTTTCTCAATCAGCTTTTCAACTCGCTCAAAGCCAAGCATTTCAAATAACGCATCGTATAATGGGCGTAAATAAGGGTCGATTTTTTGGCTTAAGTCACCCGGTAAAAAGCCTAGCTTTTCACCTGCTTCAACTGCAGGGCGGGTTAATAAAATACGGCGAATTTCTTGACGCTCTAAGGCATCAACAGCTGCTGCAACGGCTAAATAAGTTTTACCTGTACCGGCTGGGCCAATACCGAAAGTAATATCGTGATGCAAAATATTAGCAACATACACGCCTTGATTATCATTGCGCGGTTTAATAACGCCACGGCGAGTTTTAATCACCATGTCTTTGCCATATACACCTGGATTTTCATCTTGCTCAAGAGCATTTGATTCGCTAATCGCCAAATGTACGGCTTCAGGTTCAATTTCGCCAATCAGGCCGCGAATAGGTTGAGTTTCAATATAGAGGTTTTTTAGGATCTCAACAGCCGCTGCTGCAAGGTGCAGTTTACCGGTTACTCTGAAGAAATTATCACGGTGTGCTATCTCAACACCAAGGCGGCGTTCAATTTGCTTAATGTTTTCGTCAAACGGACCACATAAAGATGAAAGGCGTTTGTTGTCGGCGGGTTCTAAATAAATCTCTAATGTTTTTAACTGATTACTCAAAATTGCTTCCTATTGATGGGTGCAGGCAGTACCTGCACCAAGTGTCACCCTAAGGTACGAAAGTAGCAACGCCAATTTCGTTAGGGGCCGCAGCGGCCTCAGCTTCAGCAGCTTTACTTAAAATAGCTGAAGGTGCCACATCACGACGTAAGTTCATTTCTGATTCTGTACGAATTAACTCACCACGTAAAGAGTTTGGCAATGCTTCTGTAATACGTACATCAACGAATTGACCGATCACTGAGTGAGGGCCTTCAAAGTTAACCACACGGTTATTCTCGGTACGGCCACGTAATTCCATAGGATTCTTTTTAGAGGGGCCTTCAACTAGAATACGTTGTTCAGTACCAAACATTTGTCGGCTGATTTGTTGTGCCATTTGCGTAATACGATTCTGTAGAAGGTATAAACGCTCTTTTTTCTCTTGCTCTGTCACATCATCAGGTAAATCAGCAGCAGGAGTACCAGGTCGCGCACTGTAGATAAAGCTGAAGCTCATATCGAAACCAATATCATTAATTAGGTTCATGGTTGCTTCAAAGTCAGCTTTACTTTCGCCAGGGAAACCAATGATGAAGTCAGATGACATGCTTAGGTTAGGGCGAATTTTACGTAGCTTACGGATTGTAGATTTGTACTCAAGTGCAGTGTGACCACGTTTCATTAAATTAAGAATACGGTCTGAACCACTTTGTACTGGTAAGTGTAGGTGATCAACAAGCTCAGGTACGTCTGCATACGCATCAATGATATCTGGCGTAAATTCTACAGGATGCGATGTGGTGTAACGAATACGGTCAATACCGTCAATTGCAGCTACATAACGTAGTAGGTCAGAGAAGTAACAAATCTCACCGTCATGAGTTTCACCGCGATACGCATTTACGTTTTGTCCAAGTAGGTTCACTTCACGAACGCCTTGCTCTGCAAGTTGTGCTACTTCAAGTAATACGTCATCAAGTGGACGGCTTACTTCTTCACCACGCGTATAAGGTACTACGCAGAATGTACAGTATTTAGAGCAACCTTCCATAATTGATACAAACGCAGTAGGGCCTTCCGCTTTTGGCTCAGGTAAACGGTCGAACTTTTCAATCTCAGGGAATGAAACGTCAACTACCGAGCTGCAGTCGCCACTTTGCACTTGCTTAATCATTTCTGGTAAGCGGTGTAATGTTTGCGGGCCAAAGATTACATCAACAAACGGCGCACGTTGACGAATCGAGTCACCTTCTTGCGAGGCAACACAGCCACCAACACCAATGATTAATTCTGGTTTGTCGTCTTTTAACAGTTTCCAACGGCCAAGCTGATGGAATACTTTTTCTTGTGCTTTTTCACGGATTGAACAGGTATTGAGTAAGATCACGTCTGCGTCTTCAGCTTCTTCAGTTAACTGATAGCCGTTAGTCGCATCTAGTAGATCAGCCATCTTCTGAGAGTCGTACTCGTTCATCTGACAACCCCAGGTTTTAATATGCAGCTTTTTACTCATTGAAATATAGCCTCGTTTTCAATTCGGTAGTGACACAAAAATGTGTTAGAAACAGGATTAAGTGGCAGTATGCCGACCTAAAGGACGCGTATTTTAGCTGGATACCCGCACAGATCCAAGTATAGTTTTTATCTTTGTGGTGTGAAATCAAACAAGTTACTGTTTTGAAATTCATAAGCGGTAAATGCACTGACACGCAATATTGAATTACGTTACAATTTGTCGCGTATTTTAATAGCCAAATGAGCGAATATTAAATGAATAAAAATAAGGTAATAATTGTCGGTGGTGGCATGGTCGGCGCTGCTACAGCGGTAACACTGGCTAAACAGGGTAGGGATGTCACCGTCATTGAAAAGCACCTTATAGATGCTGATCACATTCTTAGTTCAGATAAAGTAGATATTCGCATTTCGGCTATTAATCGTTTTTCAGAAAACTTACTCGACGACCTAGGTGCAATGCCGTTACTTAGGCAAAATCGCATCGCGCCTTATCAACAGCTTGAAGCCTACCAGCAGCAAGACGAGAATCTATTGTTTGATTGCAAAGATATTGGCGAAACACATTTAGGTCATTTAATAGAAAATAATTTAATACAAGCCAGTCTTTGGCAACAATTTGCTAAGTACAACATTGAAGTAATAGAACAAACGTCACTAATCACAGATATTAGTCAAACGCCTGATGCAATTACCTTACATTATGGTGATACTAAATATACCGCTGATTTAGTTGTTGCTGCAGATGGCGGACAGTCCCAATTACGTACCAAAGCTGGCTTAGGTGTAACGGGTTGGCAGTACGGCCAACACTGCATGGGGGTTTTAATCAAATTAGATGCACCGCAGCAAGTAAAAACATGGCAACAATTTACCCCAACCGGACCTGTGGCGTTTTTGCCAATGCAGGCACCGTATGCCAATTTAATTTGCTATCACGACGCTGCGGTATTAAAGCAATGGCATAAACTCTCAAATGAACAACTGAAAGCAAAGCTTATAGAGCACTTTCCTGAGCTACCAGGCGACTTTGAGGTACTTGAACATGCCGTTTTTCCACTTGCACGCCAACATGCTAATGATTATTCACAGGGGCGTTTAGTTTTGGTTGGCGATTCGGCTCACACAATAAACCCACTTGCAGGTCAGGGCGTGAACTTAGGTTTTCAGGATGTCGTCGCGTTGGCTGATATTTTGGCAGAACAACAGGATGTTGGTCACCATGATTTATTAAAACGCTATGAGAAAAAACGCCGTCACGCTAATTTACTAATGATGAGTATGATGGATGCGTGTTACTTTGGCTTTTCAAATGAGGTTAAACCACTTAGCTGGGTGCGCAGTAAGTTTTTAAAGCTTGCAAATAATACAGGTCCTGCAAAAAACTGGGTGTTAAAGTATGCTATCAGCGGGACATTAGATTAATACAAATTCGTAATCAATACTAACAAGCGGGTTAATGAAAATTAGCCCGTTTTTTTATGTAGATATAATCGAGTACAATTTTGAAGAAATTAGAAATTAGAAATTAGAAATTAGAAATTAGAAATTAGAAATTAGAAATTAGAAATTAGAAATTAGAAATTAGAAAGGGAAGTTAGTTGGCTGGGATACCAGGATTTGAACCTGGGAATGGCAGGATCAAAACCTGCTGCCTTACCGCTTGGCGATATCCCAACGCTAAACTTGAAGAGTTTTAGTTCTACTTAAGAACATGGTGCGGAAGGAGAGACTTGAACTCTCACAACCGAAGTTACTGGAACCTAAATCCAGCGCGTCTACCAATTCCGCCACTCCCGCATCAAAAGGGTTGCTACTTTCAACTCTTAGCTAGAGACATTCTTCAACACTTTCTTGGTAGAGAAAGTGGCTGGGATACCAGGATTTGAACCTGGGAATGGCAGGATCAAAACCTGCTGCCTTACCGCTTGGCGATATCCCAACAAAGAATAAGTTGATAGTTTTGGTTCTTATCAAGAACATGGTGCGGAAGGAGAGACTTGAACTCTCACAACCGAAGTTACTGGAACCTAAATCCAGCGCGTCTACCAATTCCGCCACTCCCGCATCAAAAGGGTTGCTACTTTCAACTCTTAGCTAGAGACATTCTTCAACACTCTCTTGGTAGAGAAAGTGGCTGGGATACCAGGATTTGAACCTGGGAATGGCAGGATCAAAACCTGCTGCCTTACCGCTTGGCGATATCCCAACAAAGAATAAGTTGATAGTTTTGGTTCTTATCAAGAACATGGTGCGGAAGGAGAGACTTGAACTCTCACAACCGAAGTTACTGGAACCTAAATCCAGCGCGTCTACCAATTCCGCCACTCCCGCATCATTTGTACTTAAAAGTACTGGTAGTTATTTTAAACTCTTCATTGAGTACAGTTTAAACTCCTGTAGAGCCATTCTAAAGAAAGAATGGTGGCTAAGACGGGATTTGAACCTGTGACCCCATCATTATGAGTGATGTGCTCTAACCAACTGAGCTACTTAGCCATTGTGGCTGGGATACCAGGATTTGAACCTGGGAATGGCAGGATCAAAACCTGCTGCCTTACCGCTTGGCGATATCCCAACAAAAGCTTGATAGTTTTAGTTCTTATCAAGAACATGGTGCGGAAGGAGAGACTTGAACTCTCACAACCGAAGTTACTGGAACCTAAATCCAGCGCGTCTACCAATTCCGCCACTCCCGCATCATTTGTACTTAAAGTACTGGTAGTTATTTTAAACTCTTCATTGAGCAACAAAAAGAATGGTGGCTAAGACGGGATTTGAACCTGTGACCCCATCATTATGAGTGATGTGCTCTAACCAACTGAGCTACTTAGCCATCTTTTTTGTTAGCACTTCATCGCTGAGTGCGGGGCGTATTATGCTGATATGACCTAAATCCGTCAACACCTTTTTTGCAAAAAAACGCTTATCTGTGTTTGTTTGCGCTAAAATTAAGCTAAGTGGCTAAATTTCATTTGAATTGCTGTTTTTTTGACAGCTATTTGCCAATTTAAAACTGCAATCTGCTTTGAGGTTGCTATTACACTGATTTTAATCTGATTGATTTTTAAACAAAAATCAAGTTGCAAAATTAGTTAGTGTGTTCTTTTAGGCAGTTTAATCGCATAAAAGTCAAAGTTAAGGGTTTTCAATAAGCACTTTAGCTAAAAATAGTTTGCACTTTTACCTATTATTGGTTCATTAATTCAGCAATAGGGTAGATTGAATTGATACTGACCTTATTAACTTTCTGGTTAAACTGTTGTTGAGATCAGCTTGCTTAATTCATATGTGTAAAAATACGATTTGCAATCAATACACATAAATTAAAGAACATTAATCCCCTAAAGTGACAGGCATCTTTAAGACTAGCATTATCTACAAAGCTAGCAAAACTTAGGTAATAAAAAAGGCTCGTAATAACGAGCCTTTTAAAATAAAACTAGCGAAAATGCTTATACGTTAAATAAGAAGTTCATTACATCACCATCTTTAACGATGTATTCTTTACCTTCTTGGCGCATTTTACCTGCTTCTTTAGCACCACTTTCACCTTTAAACGCAATGTAGTCATCAAATGCGATAGTTTGTGCACGGATAAAGCCACGCTCAAAGTCAGTGTGGATTTTACCCGCAGCTTGTGGCGCAGTTGCACCTACAGGGATTGTCCATGCACGTACTTCTTTTACGCCTGCAGTGAAGTATGTTTGTAATTTAAGTAACTCGTAACCACCGCGGATCACTAAGTTAAGACCTGGCTCTTCTAAACCTAAGTCAGCCATAAATTCTAATTTATCTTCTTCTTCAAGCTCAGATAACTCAGATTCAATAGCAGCACATACTGGAATAACAACGGCATCTTCTGCAGCAGCAATTTCACGTACTTTATCTAGGTAAGGGTTATTTTCAAAACCATCTTCTGCTACGTTAGCAATGTACATAGTTGGTTTAATTGTTAAGAAGTTAAGAGGCTTAATTGCAGCCTGTTCTTCTTTTGTTAGTTCTAAAGAACGTAACGTTAAACCTTCATCTAGATGTACTTTCACTTTTTCTAAAACAGCATTTTGTTCTTTAGCGTCTTTGTCGCCGCCTTTAGCTTTTTTAGCATTACGTAAAATGGCTTTGTCAGCACTGTCCATATCAGCCAGTACTAATTCAGTGTTAATTACATCAATATCATCAGCAGGGTCAATTGTGCCAGCAACGTGAACAATGTTTTCATCTTCAAAACAACGAACAACATGACCAATCGCATCTGTTTCACGAATGTTTGCTAGGAACTGGTTACCTAAACCTTCACCTTTAGATGCACCTTTTACTAGACCGGCAATATCAACGAATTCCATCGTCGTTGGTAAAATACGCTGAGGATTTACGATAGCGGCTAAATCATTTAAGCGCGCATCAGGAACCGGTACCACACCCGTATTTGGTTCGATGGTACAGAAAGGGAAGTTAGCGGCTTCAATACCCGCTTTAGTTAGTGCATTAAATAGTGTTGATTTACCAACGTTTGGCAAACCAACGATGCCACATTTAAAACCCATAGTAAGATACCTTGTGTAATTTCATTAAAACGGATTAAGGTTTAAATGAATGTAGTCTGTTTTGTGCTTTTAACACACCATCTTTTGCAAGTATTTCCATACAACGAACTGCTTCGTCAACGGCGGCGTCCATTTTTTCTTGATCGTCTTTCGCAGCTTTACCTAGCACCCAGCCTGTTACCATTTCTCGGTGACCAGGATGACCAATGCCAATACGAAGACGCATGAAATCTTTTTGGTTTGCCATTTTCGCAATAATATCTTTTAAACCGTTGTGACCGCCGTGGCCACCACCTTTTTTAAGTTTTGCAACCCCTGGTTCTAAGTCCATTTCATCGTGTGCAACGAGAATGTTCTCTACAGGAATTTTAAAGAAATTAGCGAGACTACTCACCGCTTTACCACTTAAATTCATATAAGTCGTAGGGATCAGTAATTTAAATTCTTGGCCTTGAATAATCACTTTGCCAGTGAGGCCGTGATATTTTGGATCATGTTTGAGTGTGCAGTTATAACGTGCAGCCAGTTCTTCGATGAACCAAGCACCTGCATTATGGCGTGTATTTGCGTATTCGGGGCCTGGATTAGCCAGGCCCACAAGCATTTGAATAGAATTCAAGGTGTTTACACCTTAAAAATTATTCTGCAGCGTCTTCTGAAGCTTCGTCTTCAGCAGGAGCTGCTTTGTTAGCTTTGATAGTAACAACTGACTGATCGTGATCAGCGCCTTTAGCTAGCTCAACAGATGAAACACCTGAAGGAAGTTTAAGGTCAGAAAGGTGGATTGAATCACCTGCTACTAGATCAGCAACATCAACTTCTACGAACTCAGGAAGTGACTTAGGAAGACACGTGATTTCGATTTCAGTTAATTGGTGAACAACTGTGTTGCCTGCTTTAGTTACTTTGTCTTCACCGATGAAGTGTACTGGCACTTTAGTGTGAAGTTTGTGAGTAGCATCTACACGTTGGAAGTCTAAGTGAGTGATCTTAGGCTTGAACGGGTGACGTTGAATATCTTTAAGGATAGCTTCAACTGACTCGCCACCGATGTTTAAAGTAAGGATATGCGTGTAGAAACCTTCGTCTTCTTGCGCTTTGATCATATCTTTGTGTGCAAGAACGATTGATGCAGCTTCTTTGTCAGCACCGTAAAGGATTGCAGGAACTTTATCTTCACGGCGTAGGCGGCGGCTCGCACCAGTACCTGTTTCTGTACGTAATTCTGCATTGTATGTGTAAGTTGACATAATGTCTCCAATAATTAATAGTCTTAGGGCCTTTGCGACCAAGGTCCCCAGCCAAAAGGCGCGCTATCATACCACCCCTTTCAGGGAAAATAAATAACGACTACAAAAAAAGCACCTAGGCGGTGCTTTTTATAGTATTTCAGTGACTTTGATTAGTGTTCAAACATCGCTGAAATAGATTCTTCGTTGCTGATACGACGGATTGTTTCAGCAAGCATATCTGCAAGCGTGAGCACTTTGATTTTATCAATTGCTTTAAGCTCATCAGTTAATGTAATTGAGTCAGTTACGATAACTTCGTCAATCACTGAATTACGGATGTTCTCAGCTGCATCACCTGAAAGCACAGGGTGAGTTGCGTAAGCAAATACGCGTTTTGCACCGTGCTCTTTAAGTGCTGCCGCTGCCTTACATAAAGTGCCACCAGTATCGATCATATCATCAACGATGATACAGTCACGACCTTCAACGTCACCAATAATGTGCATTACTTGTGAAACGTTTGCTTGCGGACGACGCTTGTCAATAATAGCAAGGTCTGTGTCGTTTAATAGCTTAGCGATTGCACGAGCACGAACAACACCACCGATGTCAGGAGAAACAACCACAACATCATCGAAGTCGCGTTCTTTCATATCTTCAAGTAGCACTGGGCTACCAAATACGTTATCAACTGGTACGTCGAAGAAACCTTGGATTTGTTCAGCGTGTAAATCAACCGTCAGAACGCGGTCAACCCCAACACTTGAAAGGAAATCTGCAACTACTTTAGCTGTGATTGGAACACGCGCAGAACGCACGCGGCGGTCTTGACGTGAGTAACCAAAATAAGGAATAACTGCGGTAATACGTCCAGCAGATGCACGACGTAGGGCATCAACCATAACGATAAGCTCCATCAGGTTATCGTTAGTGGGGTTACAGGTTGATTGGACAATGAAAACGTCAGAGCCACGAACATTTTCATTAATTTGAACACTGATCTCACCGTCACTAAAACGGCCAACAACAGCATCGCCTAATTCAATATACAAACGTTTTGCAACTTTTTGAGCTAGCTCAGGTGTTGCGTTACCAGCGAAGAGCTTCATGTCAGGCACGGTAGGGTTCCTCAGGCACTGAATTTTGGGACTAACAGGCTATGGTAGGCACCAAAGCACGTTAACATTTACTTGTACGTTACTTCATTTCAAAGTGAGCATTTAATGCTGTATGAGCAGGTGAAAGTGTAGCACTACTTGCAACAAAACCTGTCCATTTTTCTGGTAATTGAGCTAAAACTTGTTGTGCTTCTGCCTCGGTTGAAAACTCAGCAAAGCAGCAAGCGCCTGTACCAGTCATCTTTGACGGTGCGTATTTTAGCAACCACTGCAGGGCTTTTTCAACCTCGGGGCAGAGCTTTTTAACTAAAGCCTCACAATCGTTGCCTAAATTTTCTATTTGCCAGTCTGCTTTTAGCTTGGGAGTGTCGCGTTTTAAATCAGGGTGAGTAAAAATTTTCGCGGTGCTGACATGTTCCCCTGGATGAATAACACAAAACCAGCTTCGCGGTAATTCAACATTTTCTAACTGCTCGCCAATACCATGAGCAATCGCGCTGTGACCATTAATAAACACCGGAACATCGGCGCCTAATGTTACTCCAAGTTTTGCTAACTCTGCGAGTGATAAATCACAGCCCCATAGCTTATTGAGAGCTAATAGGGTAGTGGCCGCATCGGATGAACCACCACCGACGCCACCGCCCATAGGCAAGCGTTTTAATAATTCTATAGAAACGCCTTGTTGGCAATCACAATGCTGTTGTAATAAACGGGCTGCTTTGTATATAAGATTGTCTGTTAACTCAATGCCGCTGGTATCACCCTTTACATTTATGTCCAGATCATTGGTCACTGTAAATGTTAAGTCATCACCAAATTCTAAAAAGGTAAATAAAGTTTCTAGTTCATGGTAGCCATCTTCACGGCGACCATTTATATGAAGAAATAAATTAAGTTTTGCTGGTGCTATTAAAGTTAGCGGGGCGGTTGAAGCTTGCGTCATTATTAATTTAACTGCCAATCATTAAGTTGAATTTTAATACGAATTTTTTGGTTTTTAAGGCTTAGCTTAACAGGAAGCCAATAGCCATTATGTTTGATGTAATTTGAATAGCTAATCTGCCATTGCTGACCATCTTGAGCTTGCCATATAAGTTTTTTTAAACGACCTTGCTCATCAAAGCTGGCTTGTTCGTTTTCTACAGTTCCTTTTAGCCATTTTGCCGCGTTATCTAATGGGATTGAAAAACCTGTTAGGCGATATAATAACATTGAGGCATCACTATCTGTATAAACATCGCCGTCATATTCAAGTTCAGCACCTTGTGCATTTTGTTTTAAAGATAGGATGCGAGTACCAATAAAACTGGTGAGTACCATTTCACTGTGCTGCTCATCGTGCTGCCAATTTAAATTGGCGGATTGGCGTTGCTCTGTACTAATAAATGCCATTTTGCCTTGTACTTGCCACTGAGCTTGTTGTTCTAATCGGCTTTTCCAGTCGGGATAAATGTAATCAACTGTTGAAATTTTTTGCGCACAGCCACCTATAAATAAAAAAAATATGAATAAAATCAAATATTGTTTAATCAAATGTCGTTCCTTACTTTCCATATTCCGCTGATTTTTGGTAAAATTAACGCCTTTACAGCTGGGCTTAGCAATATTTGGTACATATGACCATCGTAGCACTTGGTATAAATCACAAAACCGCATCCGTAGAATTACGTGAAAAAGTCGCTTTTTCGCCAGAGCAAATGTCTGAGGCGTTGCAGCAATTAAGTGGTCACTCGCATTTTAATGAGGCGGTTATTGTTTCGACCTGCAACCGAACTGAAATCTATTGTAGCCTTGCCGAGCGTAATTCCCAAACCCTGTTGCACTGGTTAGCCAGTTTCCATGGGTTGGATGAACAGGAACTGAGCAATAATGTTTATTATCATGAAGATCATGAAGCAATTAACCATTTAATGCGGGTTTCATGTGGTTTAGATTCGTTAGTACTCGGTGAGCCGCAAATTTTAGGGCAAATAAAGCAAGCTTACCATAATGCGAAAACCCATGATGCGATAGGTGTAACCTTCGACCGTTTATTTCAAAAAACATTTTCAGTTGCAAAACAAGTTCGTACCGAAACTGATATTGGTGCCAGTGCGGTATCTGTTGCTTATGCAGCTGTTAATCTTGCTAAGCACATTTATGGCAAATTAGATAAAACCAATGTATTGCTTATTGGGGCAGGTGAGACGATAGAGCTGGTTGCTAAACACTTATACCAAAATGATCCGCAAAAAATAACAGTTGCTAACCGTACTATTGAACGAGCTAAAACGTTAGCAGATGATGTTAATGCGGATGTCATTGCATTAGCTCAGTTACCTGAGCGTTTACATGATGCAGATATTGTAATTAGTTCAACCGCCAGTACTTTGCCCATCATTGGTAAAGGGGTAGTAGAACAAGCGCTGAAAAAGCGCCGTCACAAACCAATGTTATTTATTGATATTGCAGTACCACGTGATATCGAGAGCCAAGTAGGCGAATTAGATGCGGCCTATTTGTATTCAGTTGATGACTTACAAGCCATAGTAAGCGAGAATATCGCCGCCCGTGAGCAGGCTGCTGAGCAAGCACAAGCTATTATTCGCTCACGTACCGATGAATTTGCTATGTGGTTGCGTTCACTCGATTCGGTGGATTTAATTCGCCATTATCGCAACGATGTACAAGATATAAAGTCAGAACTTGTCGAAAAAGCCTTAGGCCAGCTGCAAGCAGGTAAAGAAGCTGAAAAAGTTATACTCGAGTTGGCAAACAAACTGACCAACCGCTTGATGCACGCACCTACCCGTGCCATTCAAGATGCTGCTAAAAAAGGTGAAGCAGCGGAGTTAAGCCAATTAAAGAAAATGTTAGGTATTGATCAGGAATAGTCGTTAAATGAAAGAGTCTGTTTATAGAAAATTAGAAACCTTAGTTGAGCGTTATGAGGAAGTGCAAGCGCTACTAAGCGACCCCTCTGTGATCAGCGACCAAAATCGCTTTCGTGCCTTATCTAAAGAATACTCAGAATTAGAAGAAATCGTAAAAGCATTTTTAGCTTACCAACAAGCACAAGATGATGTTGCTACTGCTGAAGAAATGTTAAAAGACTCTGATCCTGATATGCGTGAAATGGCGCAAGAAGAATATAAAGAAGCAAAAGCACAAATAATTGCTTTAGAAGACGAAATCCAAATTCTAATGTTACCTAAGGACCCTAAAGACAATAATAACGTCTACCTAGAGGTTCGTGCCGGTACCGGTGGTGATGAAGCTGCTATCTTCGCAGGTGACTTATTCCGTATGTACAGTCGCTACGCTGAAACTAAAAAGTGGAAGGTGGAAGTCGTTAGTACTAATGAAGGTGAGCACGGCGGTTATAAAGAAGTGATTGCACATATCTCAGGTGAAGGTGTTTATGGTCAGCTTAAGTTCGAATCAGGTGCGCACCGTGTACAACGTGTACCAGAGACAGAATCGCAAGGCCGTGTTCATACATCTGCGTGTACTGTAGCAGTCATGGCTGAAATCCCTGAAGCGGAAGCAATTGAGATTAATCCTGCGGATATTAAAGTAGATACTTTCCGTGCATCGGGTGCCGGTGGTCAGCACGTAAATAAAACTGACTCAGCAATCCGTATTACGCATATTCCAACGGGCGTAGTTGTAGAGTGTCAGGATGAACGTTCACAGCATAAAAACCGTGCTAAAGCGATGTCAGTACTTGGTGCGCGCTTACAACAAGCTGAAGATGAAAAGCGTCAAGCGGCTGAAGCATCAGAGCGTCGTAACCTAGTAGGTAGTGGTGACCGTTCTGAGCGTATTCGTACTTATAATTACCCGCAGGGTCGTATCACAGATCACCGTATTAATTTAACGCTTTACCGTTTAAATGAAGTAGTTGCAGGTGATTTGGGCAGTGTTATTGAACCTCTAATGCAAGAACACCAAGCTGATTTACTTGCTGCGATGGGCGATGAATAATCGTGCCGCAAAGCATTGAACAAGCAATTGTTGCTGCAACGGCGTTATTAACGCCTAGCAGCGACAGTGCTAAGCTAGACGCACAAGTCCTCTTATTATCCATTCTTGATAAACCACGCAGTTACTTATTTACCTGGCCAGAAAAACAACTTACCGAACAGCAACAACTTGATTTTGAAAAAGCATGTCAGCGCCGTTTAAATGGTGAACCTGTTGCTCACATTGTTGGCTTTCGTGAATTTTGGAGCCTTCCTTTGAAGGTTAACCCAACGACTTTGATCCCAAGACCCGATACCGAAACTTTAGTTGAGTATGCTTTAGGTCTTGAATTACCTGCTGATGCCAAGGTGCTTGATTTAGGCACGGGAACAGGGGCAATTGCCTTAGCATTAGCCAGTGAAATGCCAAGTTGGCAGGTGACAGGGGTTGATAGAGTTGCTGATGCAGTTGAGCTTGCCCAAGAGAACAAACAACGACTTAGTATTAACAACGCCACTTTTACGTTGAGCAATTGGTTTAGTGCAGTAAGTACAGAAAAGTTTGACCTAATTGTCAGCAATCCTCCGTATATTGAACATGATGATGAGCACTTAAGCCAAGGTGATGTTCGCTTTGAACCGCTCTCTGCATTAGTTGCAGATGATGACGGTATGGCTGATATTAAACAAATTATTACTAGCGCGCGTGACTATTTAACGACAAATGGCTATCTTTTAATTGAACATGGCTACAAACAAAGTGTGAAGGTACAAGAATTTTTTGCACAAATGTCGTATAGCCATATACTTACAATTAAAGATCTTGGCGGTAATGACCGTGTAACCTTAGCACAATGGCCTAAATAATCATGAAGAGCACTGTGCGTACATAGCCTTTGAGGGTCCCATACAATGGATGATTTTTTGTTTTCGGATGAAGCACTTGATGAAGTTAATGAGGTGGTTCAGGGTAGTTGGAAAGTCATCATCGTCGATGATGAGCCAGAAGTACATGCCGTAACAAAGCTTGCGTTGAGTGACTTTGAATTTCAAGATAAACGCTTAGAGTTTATTAGTGCCTATTCGGGTGAAGAAGCCAAAGAGGTAATTGAGCAGCATCCAGATGCTGCCATCGTATTACTTGATGTGGTAATGGAAACTGACGACGCAGGCCTTAGGGTTGCTAAGTTTATTCGCGAAACTGCAAAAAATAATCACATTCGTATCATTCTTCGTACCGGTCAGCCAGGTCAAGCACCTGAGCGACAAGTGATAGTTAACTACGATATCAATGACTACAAGTCAAAAACTGAGCTAACTGCACAAAAACTTTTTACCGTGGTTATGTCGAGTTTACGTTCTTACCGTGACATTTTATCGATTGAGCAATCTCGTCAAGGCCTTGAAAAAATTATTAAAGCATCACGTGATATTTTCTCAACTCATTCACTTGAGAGCTTTATTGAAGGGGTGATGCAACAACTCACCTCATTACTCGGTACTGTAGATCAAGCAATGTATGCAACAAGCTTAGTTGCCAGTAACCCGCAGGATAATCAAAAGAAGTTAGTGGTATTTTCGGGGCGTGGTGAGTTTGAACGTAGTGAAGGTAAGGCTATCGAAGAAGTCCTAGATAATGAGCAGTTGCAAGCCTGCCAGCAAGCATTGAACGAAAAAACCATCGTCTACCGTGAAAATTATTTATTTGCTTATTGTTGTAGTGAATGTAATCACAACTCGATGTTATTTATTTCCGGTATCCCTAAGCATTTAACAGACACTCAGCGTCATCTGATTGAAATTTTTTCACAAAATGTGCAGTTGGCGTATGAAAATGTACAGTTACAATCTGAAATTGAAGCAACACAGCAAGAGTTAGTATTTAGGCTTAGTGAAGCGTTAGAGCAACGCTCAACGGAAACCGGTAACCATGTAAAACGTGTTTCGCACATTTGCTATGAATTGGCCTTGGGCTATGGTTTACCCAAACGCGAAGCTGAACTTATTCGCTTAGCAGCGCCCCTACATGATGTAGGTAAAGTGGGTATTCCTGATGCAATTTTAAATAAGCCAGGGCCGCTCACCGACGAAGAATGGGCTATCATGCAGCAGCATGCTGAAAAAGGTCATTTAATTTTAAAAGATTCAAATCGTGACATTGTTAATACAGGAGCCATTATTGCTTTATCACATCATGAGCGTTGGGATGGTTCAGGCTATCCGAAAGGTTTAAAAGGTGAGGAAATTCCAATTGCAGGTCGCATTGTAGCATTAGCTGATGTGTTTGATGCGCTACGTCATAAACGCTGTTATAAAGAGCCGTGGTCACTTGAAGATGTAATCAAGGAAATTAACTCGCAACAGGGCAAACAATTTGATCCGAAGTTAATTGAAGTGTTTAATCAGCGGGTTGAAGAAATAGAAGACGTACTTGTACGTTATCCAGATTAATTAAAACAAAATTAGGGGCATATGGATTATTTAGCAGTAAAACATACTCACATGCTGTTTGCCGTGTTGAGTATTATCTTATTTTACGTTCGTTCGTTTTCACGCTTAAAATCGGGCACTTTGGCAAAAAATAAAGTGGTATTTATTGGTAGTCATAGTATCGACACTTTACTGCTAGTTTCTGCAGTGGTATTGATTGTGATGGCAGGACTTAACCCTTTAGAGCAGTCTTGGTTATTAGAAAAGATAATCTTAGTTATTGCATACATTGTGTTAGGTGTTGTTGCTGCTAAGCAAAATGCAAAAAGTGCGAAGCTCGTATTACTTGTAATCACCACACTCATCTTATTGGCAATTGGCTATTTAGCCTCTGCTAAAACAGCACTTCTTCTTTAAGAATCTCTAAGCGGTATTTGATGGCCTAGGTTGTCATACCGCTTTTTTATATCTCATCGCTCAGTATTGGTAACTTAGGGGAAAAGTAGGTAAACTAGCTGTTCGTTTTTGTAAGAGATGTAGCAGTATAAATGACCACCCCTTGGTTTGAAGATCAAAATGAATCCTATCAAGAAGAGGCCTTTGACGCATTTTCTTCGAAAGTGCTTTATCGTTGTATCGACGCTGAATTGAAGTGGGATCATCAAGCTGATTTAACAGCCTGTTATGACACCCTCAATGAGCTTGAAGACACGGTAACAGCTCTTTGCGCTGAATTAAAAGAGCCACATGAGCGTCTCGATAAGTTACTTGATACCTTTTATCAACAATGGCTATTTAGCTCATCAAGCTTAAAAGTGCCTGAGTATACGTTAAATAGTTTTAGCTACACCATTACCATGCGCAGTGGTACACAAACCACGCTGGCAGTTTTACTTTGTCATTTATTGCAACATGCTGAATTGGACGCGACTGTTACTCTTAGTCAAGGAGACGTGCACGTTCATGTTGGTATGAGTGATGAAGAAGGTTATTTAATTGAGCCCAGCACGGGACAGCAGAGCTGGTATATAACACCAGAGAATGCGTGTGAAGAAAATGGTGATGAACAAGAACCTCTTGAGCTGATTTTTGATGAAGAGCTATATAAATTATATTTAGCTCAGCAAAAATGGTCTTTTATTAGCGAAAGTAAATTTGGTCATGCTTTGCATTGTGTTGAAATGTTGATGGAATTACTTGGTGATGACCCTTATGAGCGTCGTGACCGTGGTTATTTACTTAATCAGCTAGATTGCCCAAAAATGGCCCGCGATGATTTGCAGTACTTTATTAACGAGTGCCCAGATGATCCTGCTATCGAAGTTATTCAGCATCAAATTGCTGAAATAGAAGACAACAATAATACACACCACTAATTTTAAAGGAACATTTATGACTGACGCCCACAGTGCGCTAATTACCAATGACGCAGTCGTACTTGGTTTGCTTGCCGTTATTTTGGGGTTTATTTTTAAAACCTCTCACAGTAATAATGCTGCGTGCCAAAAATTTTATAAATACGTACCGGCATTATTACTTTGCTACTTTTTACCATCATTACTGAATACCTTTGGTATTGTTGATGGTCACTCTTCAAATGTTTATTTTGTTGCATCACGTTATTTACTGCCAGCCTGCTTAATATTGCTGACCATTAGTATTGATTTAAAAGCCATTATTAACCTTGGCCCTAAAGCATTAATAATGTTTTTAACGGGTACCATGGGTATCGTTATTGGTGGACCACTCGCTATCTTAGTAATGAGTGCGGTTTACCCTGAAGCTGTCGGAGGCCATGGCCCTGATGCTGTATGGCGCGGTATGACGACCATTGCTGGTAGCTGGATTGGTGGTGGTGCAAACCAAGCATCAATGAAAGAAATGTTTGAAGTGGGCGGTGATATTTTCTCTGCAATGGTAACTGTTGATGTCATCGTGGCGAACTTATGGATGGCGGTGTTGTTATTAATGGCAGCTAATCATAAGGCGATTGATGCCAAAACAGGGGCAGATACTCGTGCAATTGAAGATTTAAAAGAGCGCGTTGAAAAGTATCATGCTGAGCATGCGCGTATGCCAACCTTAAATGATTACATGACGATTATTGCTATTGCCTTTGGTATTACTGGCCTTGCTCATTTTTGTGCAGACTTTTTAGGTCCGTTTTTTGGGGCTAATTTCCCTTGGGCGCAAGAGTATAGTTTAAATAGTAAATTCTTTTGGTTGATTGTTATTTCTACCACCATAGGTATTAGTTTATCATTTACTAAAGTTCGCCATATTGAAGCCTTTGGTGCTTCAAAAGTAGCATCAAGCTTTTTATATATTCTTGTTGCTTCAATTGGTTTACATATGAATATTACCGCGATTTTTGACTCGCCAATGTATTTTGTACTGGGCGCGATTTGGATGATTACTCATGCAAGCTTAATGTTAATCGTCGCGAAACTAATTAAAGCACCACTGTTTTATATGGCAGTAGGCTCTCAAGCGAATGTAGGCGGCGCAGCATCTGCACCTGTTGTTGCATCAGCATTCCACCCGTCTCTCGCGCCAGTAGGTGTTTTACTTGCTGTTTTGGGTTACGGTGTAGGTACTTACATGGCTTATATTTGTGGATTAATGCTTCAAGCTGTTGCACCTTAAGGAATAGAAATGAACAACCAGTTAATTAAAATTAACGACATTGAATTAGCCAACAACAAGCCATTTGTGCTGTTTGGTGGTATGAATGTACTTGAATCACGTGATTTAGCGATGCGTATTGCTGAGCATTACGTAGAAGTAACATCAAAGCTAAACATTCCATATGTGTTTAAAGCATCTTTTGATAAAGCAAACCGCTCTTCAATTAATTCATACCGTGGCCCAGGTATGGAAGAAGGTTTAAAAATCTTTGAAGAAATTAAATCTACTTTCAATGTGCCTTTAATCACTGATGTACATGAGCCGCATCAAGCCGCACCTGTGGCTGAAGTTGTTGATGTTATTCAATTACCTGCTTTTCTTGCTCGACAAACTGATTTAGTCGTTGCTATGGCAAAAACTGGCGCCATTATCAACGTGAAAAAGCCACAGTTTTTAGCGCCACATGAAATGCGCCATATCATTAAAAAGTTTAATGAAGCGGGCAACAACAACGTTGCGCTGTGTGAACGTGGCACAAGCTTTGGTTATAACAACCTAGTGGTTGATATGCTAGGTATGGATGACATGAAGCCTATGGCGCCGGTTATCTTTGATGCAACACACGCATTACAGCGTCCTGGTGGTCGTGCTGACTCTGCGGATGGTCGCCGTGCACAAGCTGCAGAGCTTGCGCGTAGTGGTATGGCATTAGGTATTGCAGGTCTGTTCATTGAAGCACACCCTAATCCTAATGAAGCAAAATGTGATGGTCCTTGTGCACTTGCACTAAGTAAACTAGAAGGTTATTTATCGCAAATGAAAGCGGTTGATGACTTGGTTAAGAGCTTTGCACCACTAGATACTAGCGCTAGTGACTTGTAATCTTGCTATTTAAGTATGAAAAAGGCGACCATGGTCGCCTTTTTTTATTTGTATCGCTATAATCGACGCATAAGAAAAACTAATTCTAAGCTTGGTGATTATGTCTCGTCGTTTACCTCCCTTAAATGCGCTAAAAGCATTCGAAGCTGCGGCTCGTCATTTGAGCTTTACTAAAGCGGCAGAAGAGCTGTATGTAACGCAAGCAGCGGTGAGTCACCAAATTAAAACCCTAGAAGAGCATTTAGGTTTAAAACTGTTTTTGCGTAAAAATCGCTCGTTATTGCTGACCGAAGAAGGGCAAGGTTACTTTTTAGATATTAAAGAGATTTTTACCCAGCTGATTGATGCTACAGAAAAGTTGCTTGCACGAGGTGCGAAAGGTTCACTGACAGTGAGCTTAACGCCAAGTTTTGCGATTCAATGGTTAGTGCCCAGACTTAGTTTATTTAATGAATTACACCCTGAGATTGATGTGCGAATTAAAGCGCAAGATCAGGATGAGAATTCACTTTCTGACGATGTCGATATTGCCATTTATTATGGCCGAGGTCACTGGAGTGGGGTGCAAACTTATAAGCTGCACACTGAATATCTGGTGCCTTTATGTAGCCCATTATTATTAACAGGCCCTAAGCCACTCAATCAACCAAGTGATTTGGCGAATCATACGTTATTGCATGATACGACCCGTAAAAATTGGAAAACTTGGATGAAAACGGCTGGTGTGCGTAATGTGCAAGTTAACCAAGGGCCAATTTTTAGTCACTCATCGATGGTATTACAAGCTGCGGTGCATGGTCAGGGTGTTGCTATTGGTAATAGCGTATTAGCTAAACCTGATATTGATGCAGGTCGACTTGTCATACCGTTTAATCACTCATTAGAAAGTAAAAATGCTTACTATTTAGTGATCCGCGAATCGCAAACAGAGCTTGGTAAAATAGTGTCTTTCAAAGACTGGATGCTGAGCTTAGTAGAGCAAGAACAAGAGTATTAACATGTTACAGTGGTTTAAAAGTGCAACGGGCAATGCCCGTGCACAGTTTATATTTGCACACGGCGCAGGGGCGGGCAGCGACTCTGAGTTTATGCAAACAATGGCTAAACTTATTAGTCAGTTCAATATTGATGTGGCGTTGTTTGATTTTCAATATATGCAAATTGCAAAAGAGACAGGCAAGCGAAGACCGCCAGAGCGTGCTCCTAAGTTGCTTGCATACTTTGCAGAGGTGCTGAGAGAGAGACAGCCAGAGCTGCCTTTATTTATCGGTGGTAAATCAATGGGGGGGCGTATGGCTTCTATGCTTTGTACCGAGCAGAGCCTAGCTAAAATAGCCGGAGTTGTGGCTTTTGGTTATCCGTTTCACCCACCAGGAAAACCTGAAAAACTTCGTATAGAGCATTTTGCAGACATACCATGTCCTTTTTTAGTTCTGCAAGGTGAGCGCGATACATTTGGAAATCAGCAAGAGCTCGCTGATCTTAAAATGATTAATCCGCCAGAAATCAAATTTCTCAAAGATGGTGATCATTCACTAAAACCACGTAAAAAAAGTGGAATTACTGAAGAAGAGAATCTACAGCAAGCTGCTGATTATGCAGCAAAGTTTATTATTAATTTAGTGGCAGGAGATGAGCAATGATCAAACTATATTTAATGGTTGGCAGCTTATTCTGCATGTTTTCGGTGATGCTTGGTGCATTTGCCGCTCATGGTTTAAAAAACCGTGTCTCGGAATACGCAATTGGGATTTTTAAAACAGCTGCTGAGTATCAAATGGTGCATGGCCTTGCACTTATAGCTATTGCTATCTTAATTAAGTGGGGCATGAACCTAAGTTGGGCTGGTGGATTTTTTATAGCAGGTACGTTTCTATTTAGTGGTAGTTTGTATTTACTCGCATTAACGGGCATGAAATGGCTTGGGCCTATCACCCCTATTGGCGGCGTTTGTTTTATTATTGGTTGGGCTATTTTGTTAGTTCAAGCCGCACGATATAAGTTTTAAGGGTTATCTATGTCGAGTGTAATTATTTATTGTCGCAGTGGTTTTGAAAATGATGCCGCTGCTGAAATTACCTTTCAAGCTGCTGAACAAGGCTTTGCAGGTTACGTTAAAACAAAACCAAATACAGGTATTGTTGTTTATGAATGTTTTGATGCAAGTCACGGCGATGAAATCATAAAAAAAGTCGACTTCAAAAATATGGTATTTGCGCGTCAATGGTTTACTGGCACTCTAGTGGATAATATGCCACTTGAAGACCGTGTTAGTGCCATTGTTGATGCTGCCGCTGACTTTCCTGAATGTGGTGACTTACGCGTAGAAACGCCCGATACTAACGAAGGTAAAGAGCTGTCTAAGTTCTGCAAAAAGATTTCGACGCCACTGAAAAAGTCGCTTGAAAAGCGCTCGAAGGTAACTCGCGAGCTTGCAGAGAAGAAACCAGTAATGCATGTGTTATTTTTAGCAAATGACAGTGCTTATGTCGGCTATTCGTATACATTTAACAACTCGCCTTTCTTTATGGGTATTCCGCGCTTACGTATGCCTAATGATGCGCCGAGCCGCTCTACCTTAAAACTCGATGAAGCCTTTAACGTGTTTATTCCCCCCCATGAAGCCGAAGAACGTATGCAACCTGGCATGCGAGGCGTTGATTTAGGCGCTTGCCCAGGTGGTTGGACTTATCAGCTAGTGCGCCGTGGAATGTTTGTAAGCGCAATCGATAATGGCCCAATGAATGATGATTTGATGGAAACAGGGCAGGTTAAGCACTTCAGAGTAGATGGTTTTAAATATCGCCCTGAAAAGCGCAATATTCAGTGGTTAGTGTGTGACATGGTAGAGAAGCCGACAAAAGTGACTAATCTTATGATTGATTGGGCAGTTAATGCCTACGCTAAAGAGCTAATCTTTAATCTCAAGTTGCCTATGAAAAAACGTTTTGACAGCGTTTACGAATGTTTGAAAATGATCAAAGAAGAGCTTGATAAATATGGAGTGAGCTACGAGCTGCAAGCCAAGCATTTGTATCACGATCGTGAAGAGGTCACAGTACATTTGAATGTAACTAAGGTTCCACAAAGCCTTTACAGTTAGCATCAATTTGAAAATTAAAAGGCCAATAGCTAAAACTATTGGCCTTTTAATTAGACGATTAAACATCTAATTTAAGTTCGATATTTACTTCGGTAATTATCGACCCATAAACGTGTGCCTCCACATACTGCAACAGGCATGACAATTAAGTTAACAATTGGGATTGCAGTTAAAATCATTACAGCTAAACCAAAACCATAGGACAAGGTTTGCTTTTGCTTTAAGTCACCTTTCATTTCGTTAAAGCTAATTTTATGGTTATCGAAAGCGTAGTCTTCATATTGAACGGCATACATCCAACAGGTGAAAAGCACCCATAAAACTTGCCCGATCACAGGTAAAATCCACAATAAAATAAAAAAGCCAATAGCGCGTGGTAGGTAATAGCAAAGTTTTGTCCACTCTCGTCCTAGCATGCGTGGCACATCTTTCATTGTATCGAAAAGGCTATCATCATTAATTTTTTGCCCAGTTAAGTAAAGCTCAACTTTTTCACTGAGCAGGCCGTTAAATGGGGCTGCTATAAAATTCGTAATAACCGTGAAGAGCATGCTGTAACTAAATAAAATCACCAGCACGGCAATCGGCCACATTAGCCATTCGAGCCAGCTAAGCCATTCTGGTAATAACGAGTTCATGTAAGCAAAGCCATCAGTGAGCCAACCGTACAAAAAGAACAGCGAACTACCAAAAAGCAGGATATTGATTGTTAAAGGAATAAGTACAAAACGTTTCAACCCCTTTTGGCTAATTAACTTAAAGCCAGAAAAGAAGTATTCCATACCTTGAGTGAACTGCACGAGAAAACCTCATCTTTTTTCTTGTTGTTTGCAGTATATGGTTTTAACGATATTTGAACAGCTTTTTTCCGTAACAAAGTGTTTAACTCTTTACATGGACTAACTCTTTACATGGACAGTCACTTTAAGCCTAGCTCTCAGCTGTATTCCAAGGGAAGAAATTTAAATAGACAGTCATTACACTTAACTGTTTTTGCAGCACAAGAGTTTTTGTCTACACTTTAGTTACAGCCCATGCATTTTAAATTATCGGTTCAAGGAGTGGACGATGGCTATAGCAAGGAAGCGGCAAATCTGTTTGTCGAATACTAAATACTATCACTGTGTATCCCGATGCGTTAGACGCGCCTACCTTTGCGGAGAAGATACTCTCACAGGTAAATCATATGAACATCGCCGAGGGTGGGTTGAAGATCGTCTGCTTGTTCTTGCGAAGGTATTTTGTATTGATGTGTGTGCTTATGCCGTGATGAGTAATCATACTCATATTGTGCTTTATGTAGATGATAAAAAAGCAAATAGGTTAACCGATAAGGCCGTTCTTCTACGCTGGAATAAGCTCAGTAAAATGACGCCTTTAGGTCAAAACTTCCTCCGTGGTGAGCACTTGAGTGACGTTCAACAGGCCTTTTTAAATAAAGAGGTTGTAGAATACAGAGCGCGCCTTTCTAGTATTAGTTGGTTCATGCGAATGCTTAATGAGTATATTGCCAGGCGTGCAAATAAAGAAGACGAATGTACCGGGCATTTTTGGGAAGGGCGCTTCAAGAGCCAAGCACTACTTGATGAATCTGCTCTTTTAGCGTGCATGGCCTATGTTGATTTAAACCCTGTTCGTGCAGAGGTTGCGAGGACCCCAGAGCAATCTAACTATACAAGTTTTAAAAAGCGAAGCCAAAGTGCGAAGAATTCAAAACAACCTCAGCTACTAGCTCGTTTTGTTGGTGGTATGAACAAGAATAAATCAAAGGGAATACCTTTTGAGTTAAAGTCATACCTGTTACTTGTAGAGCAGACAGGGCGTCGTATTAGCACGGATAAACGCGGATATATAGATCATCATTTACCTCCTATCCTTGAGAGGCTTAATCTCGAGCCAGCAAATTGGCTAACATTAACAACACAGTTTGAACATTTATTTCACGGTGCTGTAGGTCGAATACAAGCTATTGAAAACTACTGTAGTAAAACTGCTCGAAAGCGGCGAAGTAACAGGACTAATAGTCTATTACTGTTAGCTAGTTAATTCTTTTATGTGATTTTTGTAATATTATTTTTTAAAACCATTACTTTGAAATGGCTAGCGTTTCTCAAATTAATCAAAATCAGTTTTAAGATTAAAGGAAAAGAAAGACCTTTATAGTTAAGCGGGCTTTGCAAGGTCAAGTTTAGAGAGATTGAGAGGAGTTTTAACCTAAGTCTAAGGTTTTTATTTTTAAGTGCCTGTCCATTTTAGTTAAATTAAAAACTAAAGTGACTGTCTTCTTAAAGTTGTCAGTAAAAATCATTAATCTTTAATTGAGCGGTGTAGGTTGGACTTTAATTTTTATCAACTGGGCGTTTTTTCAGTTACATACTGTTGAACTAAGCGATAGTATGGCGGTCTGAACAGTACCTATAAAAATGAATATTGAAAACAACAGTAGAGGATTAAACTAATATCCGATATCATTGTTAACATCATTAACAAAAACGACATATAAAAATGGGAGTTTTATGCAGTTAGTCGATTTAAATCCACATGATCCTGAAGTAGTACACGTGTTTTCTGATATAGACCGACTCATAAACTCATTATATCCTGTTGCAACCGCTCAATCCTTAAGTGTTGAAGGACTTGCTGAACCTAATGTTTATGCCATTGGCTTGAAAAATGAAGATGGTATCGTTGCTTGTGGTGCAATCGTGATGCAAGAAGGCAATCCTCCATATGGTGAGATCCGCCGCCTATATGTAAAACCAAGTTACCGTGGTAAAGGTTTATCACGTCGAATTATGCAAATACTCTTGCATCACGCAGGTGAGCAGCAAATTCCGCTTATTCGATTAGAAACAGGCCCTAAACAAACAGAATCCATTAGCCTATATGAAAACTTAGGCTTCAATCGTTGTGGTCCGTTTGGTAACTATAGCGAAAATCCACAAAGTTTATTTATGGAGTTAGGGCTTAACCAGTAAGTTAGGTATTAAGCCATGTTTTATTGAGGTTATCCTAATTTATAAATATTCCTTACAATTCATATGTTTTGTTACGATTTTTTTGATTACTGCCTGTGGTGATAAGTCACAAGTATCTATTACTTCTAAGAGTAAGCAACCCGACTTTACTATTGATACCACCCAGTTCTACTTAAACTCATGTCACTCCCTAACTGGTGTCTTCAATCATAATGGCACTATAGAATCAAAAGTTATTCTTACATTTCCTTATCGGCCTTTAAGTGTTTGCACTGATAAACAATCACAGCTTAATTTTGATGGTACTTATCTTACTGTAAAAATTTGCCGCACATCTTTTGGTGCAGGAGGGTGTGGGGTTGAAAAGTTTCGGACAAAGGACTTTGAAAATTGGCAAGAGTACATCGGTATTACGTGGCATGATAACGAGCAATATGAGGCATGGAGGCGTTTGGGATCGAACTCAACAAAAGCAGATGAAATCACAAAAGTAGTGCCTGTCCTCTAAAATGCCTGTCCTCTAAAATACTCTAAAATGAAAAACAGTCCACTAATATGTATTCTTGTTTACAGTGCCTGTCCTTAAATAATTTTGAGTATGGGTAGGGAATTATCGATTCGTTTTTCACATTAAAAATCACTCGTTACGAGTAAAAATTCTTGTTGGACTTGAATCACTATTTTTCTTTTAATGCGCGGCAACAACCCTTGCCGTTTTTGGCATTACTAAAATAAAAGAGAAAGATAGATGAAAGAGACAACATCACTAGAACAAGCTCGCACGAGTTACAATGTTCGTCATTGGAGCCAAGGTTTTTTTGGTATTAATGATCAAGGTGATGTGTATGTTGCGCCAAAGGCCCATGCCCCAGAGCAAACCATTGCACTAATCGATATCGCACAGCAATTACAAGACAAAGGCTTAAGCTTGCCTGCGTTGGTTCGTTTTCCACAAATTTTACATCATCGTGTACATAGCTTATGTCAGGCATTTAACACGGCGATTGAAAATTATGGTTATCCGAAAGACTATTTGCTTGTTTATCCAATTAAAGTAAACCAACAACGCGAAGTTGTTGAAGAAATAGTTGCAAGCCAAGCTGATATTGAAAAGAAGCAATTGGGTCTAGAAGCGGGCAGTAAACCTGAGCTATTAACGGTTTTAGCCATGGCTGAAAAAACCAGTGCTGTAATTGTATGTAATGGCTATAAAGACCAAGAATACATTCGTTTAGCACTGATTGGCGAGAAGCTAGGTCACAAGGTTTACATTGTTCTTGAAAAACTGTCTGAGCTAGACATGGTGCTTAGCCAAGCAAAAGAGTTAAACGTAAAGCCACGCATTGGTATTCGTGTACGTTTAGCGTCGCAAGGTAAGGGCAAGTGGCAAGCAAGTGGTGGCGAAAAATCGAAATTTGGTTTGTCGGCATCGCAAGTACTCAGTGTGGTTAATCGTTTAAAAGCGTCTGATCAACTTGATCTGATCCAACTTGTACACTTTCACCTTGGCTCGCAAATGGCAAACATCCGCGATGTTCGCTTAGGTGTGAGTGAAGCTGCGCGTTTTTACTGTGAGTTACGCAAATTAGGTGCACAAATTGATTGTTTAGATGTAGGTGGCGGTTTAGCGGTAGATTATGACGGTACACGAAGCCAGTCTCATAACTCAATGAACTACAGCTTAAGTGAATACGCTAATAACATTGTATACACCATTGGTGATACCTGTAAGTTATATGAGCAACCCATGCCGCGCATTATTTCTGAATCAGGTCGTGCGTTAACAGCGCACCATGCTGTATTGATTTCGAATGTTATTGGTACCGAAAGCTATGTACCAGAGGACATTCAAGCGCCAGCCGCTGATGCACCCCTACTGTTAAAGAATATGTGGACATCATGGCAGCAGTTAAGTGATGACAATGACGACCGTGCATTAATTGAAATTTATCATGATAGCCAAGGTGATTTAGCCGAAGCACATAATCAATTTGCACTTGGCTTATTAGATTTAACAGAGCGAGCATGGGCGGAGCAAGTTAACTTACGTGTATGTTATGAACTTAACAAACATATGGATAACAAAAACCGTTTTCATCGTCCGATTATTGATGAATTAAATGCGCGTTTAGCAGATAAGTTTTTTGTGAACTTTTCATTGTTCCAGTCATTACCGGATGCATGGGGTATTGACCAAGTGTTTCCTGTTTTGCCTTTAAGTGGTTTGACAGAGGCACCACAAAAGCGTGCAGTGTTACTTGATATTACCTGCGACTCAGATGGTGCTATGGAGCACTATGTCGATGGTCAAGGTATTGAAAGCACCTTGCCGGTACCAGCATTTAGCGAAGAAAAACCTTATTTAATGGGCTTTTTCTTAGTGGGTGCTTACCAAGAGATTTTAGGTGATATGCATAATTTATTTGGTGACACGCACAGTGCAATTATAAAAATGGACGAGCAGGGTCAGGCGAAAATCACTGAAGTTAACGAGGGTGATACCGTTGCTGACATGATGCGTTATGTACATTTAGATGTAGAAGGTTTTCAGCAATCTTACGCCCAACTGGTAGCGGCAAAATTACCAGAATCAGAGCAGCAAAGCGTATTAGATGAGTTGCAAACTGGCTTAAATGGTTACACTTATTTAGAAGAGTTATAAGCAATGTCGACATTGTTTGACCACACAGATCATTCGTTATATTCAAACGGCATGACGTTTCTACGTCAGCCGATGGTGCAAAACATCACTGCAATCGATGCCGATGTAGTGGTGCTAGGTTTACCATTTGACCTGGCGACCTCTGGTCGCCCAGGTGCACGTTTAGGCCCTGATGCAATTCGTCGTGCCTCTGTGCACCTTGCGTGGGAAGAAATCAAGTACCCGTGGACGTTCCCGTTGTTTGAGCGTTTAAAATTAGCTGATGCTGGTGATTTTACCTACCCAGTAGGTGACCCAGAATATTTTACAGCGCAATTAGAATTAGCGGCTGAGCAAATTCTTCGTCAAGGTAAAACATTATTAGGCTTAGGTGGCGACCATTTTGTGACTTTGCCTTTACTGCGCGCCCATGCTAAGCAATACGGTAAGATGGCATTAGTTCATTTTGATGCTCACACAGATACTTACAGCAATGGCTCACGTTATGATCACGGTACCATGTTTTATCATGCGCCGATGGAAGGACTCATTGATGTTGAACACAGTATTCAAATTGGTATTCGTACTGACTTTGATCAGAGCAAACATGAGTTTGCGGTGATTGATGCAATGGCTGCCAATGATTTACCTGCACAAGATATCGCTGAGCAAATCAAAGCACGCGTGGGTGACTTACCTGTGTATCTAACCTTTGATATTGACTGCCTTGACCCTGCATTCGCTCCAGGGACAGGCACACCTGTGTGTGGTGGCTTAACAAGCGATAAAGTGCTTAAGGTGCTTCGTGCATTGAAGGGCATTAATATGGTCGGTATGGATGTGGTTGAAGTATCGCCATCATATGATCAAAGTGAATTAACCGCGATTGCCGCAGCGACCATTGCCAATGAGTTATTACACTTATGGGCTTTAAAGCATAAATACTAAGTGAGAGAGACAAAGAGCGCCTAAAGGCGCTCTTTTTTTAACATAAAATGAAGCCGTTATGCGCTTCGTACATCAACTTTTAACTTAAGCTTTTGCCCAGGCTGAATGTATTTTTGTCCAGCTAATGAGTTCCATTTAATAATATCTTGCACAGAAACATTAAACTTAGCGGCAATTCGCGCTAACGAGTCACCACGACGAACTTTATAGGTAATTGTTCGCTCTTTGGTTTGTGTCGCAGCAAGTTGTGACTTTTCTTCCTTATATACAGTTAGCTTTTGACCAACACGAAGCACTGAATTTTTTTTCAGCTTATTCCATGTTGCTAGTTCTGCAATAGTCACATCGTACTCACGGCTGATATCCCAAAGTGTATCGCCACTGGCGACTTTATGGCTTAGCTTTTTACGTGTTGCTTTATTCGCTGCCATACGTACTGATTTTGGTAAATGCTGGCTATTTATCTCACCATCACTTAGTGGCACAAGTAATTGCTGACCAACACGAATAGTATTCGATGAAAGTTTATTCAGCGTTTTAATGGCATTTGTACTTGTAGAAAACTTCTTCGCAATCACAGATAAGCTGTCACCACGTGCAACCACATATTGCTGCCAGCGCAGTCGGTCTTTTTGCTCTGTTTTTGCTAGTCTCTCAGAAAACGATTCAACTTTATCTGACGGTAATAATAAAAAGTGCGGTCCATTTGGATCAGTCGCCCAGCGATTAAAACCAGGGTTCAAACGATAAAGTTCAGTTAAGCTAATATCTGCCATATCAGCAGCGAGTGCCAAGTCGATTTGGCTACCTACATTAACCGCTTCAACTACTTGAGCATTAATAATTGGCTGCCACTTCACACCAAACTCGTCGCTGCGTTTTACTAGATCAGACAGCGCTAACAGCTTTGGTACGTACGAAGTGGTTTCTTTTGGTAAATCAAGTGACCAAAAATCCGTTGGTAAATGCTTTTTACGGTTCTTTTTAATGGCGCGAAGTAAACGACCTTCACCTGAGTTATAGGCCGCAATGGCATTTAGCCAATCGCCTTCTAAGGTTTTGTGTAAATATGATAAGTAATCTAGCGCTGCACGGGTCGATTGCACAATGTCACGACGACCGTCATACCACCAGTTTTGTTTTAAATCGAAACGCTCACCGGTCTGTGGCATAAATTGCCAGATACCTGAAGCACTGCGGTGCGAATAGCCAAATGGGTCAAATGCACTTTCTACAATGGGTAAAAGGGCAATTTCGATTGGCATTTGACGTTTTTCGACTTCTTCAACAATGAAGTATAGGTATGGCTCAGCTCGCTTCGAGATACGATCTAAATAGGCCTGATGACGCGCATAATAGTTACGCTCAGCAACAACAGGGCGGTTTTGTGGCACATCAATCGAAAGCTGGTAGCGAATACGTTCCCATACATCATCAAATACAGGAGGCGGCTCATCAATATCGGTTAATTGTTGATACTGAGCGTTGATCATCAATGCATCATTGATGTCGCTCGGACTTGCGCCGTCTAATTGTTGCTCAACATTATTGTTCGCAACATCTGTACTTGCTGAGTCAGAGGCTGTTAATTGACAGCCACTTAAAATCAGCGCAAGTGATAAAACTAAAGGAGACTTATACATATATACCCATACATCAGGTAAAAAAACTCGGCGAATATTACCTGCTCTGAGAACATATTGCCACTTTATGACCAGTTTATGTCAGCTTATTATTGCAAGATGCTGATCTAAATATACAAAATTGTAAACACTGGCGTTTACGTTTATTTAAAAGTTATCTTTCCAAGCTCTGAGACCTGAAAAGCGTTGCCAAGGTTCATTCAGATCCAAATTAATTTTTAGCTCATCAGGCAGCTCATCGGTGATAGTTGCTACGTTGCTACGCAAAAATGGATTTATTTGTTTTTCAACGCCTAACTGAGTTGGCAGGCTTATTTCGCCGTTGGCGCGCAGCATATCTACTTTATCACTGTAGTTGAGTAGGTATTCATTATTTGGTTCAACGGCTTTTGCAAAGGCTAAGTTGGCTTGCGTGTATTCATGAGTGCAATAGATTTTACACTCATCTGGCAGGGCTCTTAATTTACATAGCGAGTGCCACATTTGCTCAGCACTGCCTTCAAATAATCGTCCGCAGCCAGCACTAAATAAGGTGTCGCCAGTAAAACTTAATTCGTCATTAATGTAACAAACATGGTCTAGGGTATGACCGGGTGTCGCAAGCACGGTAAAAGTGTAATCATACACAGTGACTTTATCCGTTTCTGATACGCCATGAGTAATGCCTTTAAAAGGGCTATGTCTTGGCCCATAAACCGGAATATCACGACATGCCTTAACCAGTGCAGCAACGCCATCGGTATGGTCATAGTGGTGATGGGTAATCAAAATACCGCAAAGTGTTAAGTTTTGCTCGTTTAGGTAGTTTAAAACAGGTTCTGCTTGACCTGGGTCTACAACCCATGCAGTTTGCTCAGCCTCATTGCTGATGCACCAAATGTAATTATCAGAAAAGGCTTTAATTGCTTTAACTTGCACCATGTTTAATTGCTCTATAAAGTGACAGTTAACACACAGTATAACGAGCTCAGAAAATGAAACCAGCCCTTAGTTTTCAAGAAGGTCCTAAGCCATACTCTTGGCAGCAGTTCCCTCATGGTGACTATTTACGTGCTGAAATTGAACGTAAGCTAACGCCATGGCTGCCACGCATGTTTGGCTATCACATGCTCAAACTTGGTAATTTAAGTGGTGAGCTGGCAACTAGTGAAAGTCCTATTAAGCATCAAGTTTGTGTAGCAGAGCAGGGGTTATTTACCGGTGTAATTGCGGATGTAGACGAACTGCCTTTTTATGAGCACAGTGTTGATGCATGTATTTTATCGCATTGCTTAGAATATCATTCTGATCCGCACCACATCTTACGCGAAGCACACCGTACTTTAATTCCCGGTGGCTATCTGGTGATCACGGGCTTTAACCCGTTTAGCTTGTGTGGATTGGCGCAGCTTTTACCTTTTAGTCGCCAAAAGCTTCCTTGGACAGGGCGCTTTTTTACACCGTCGCGAGTAAAAGATTGGCTGAATCTATTGGGTTTTGAGATTATTTCGGATGAGCGATTTATCCATTCATCGCTTGCAAGAGGGAGCCGTTTATCACGCTTTGCTGCTTGGCGTAGTTTTGGTCAACAATATTTAAAGCCAATGGGGAGTGTTTATATGCTGGTGGCTCGAAAACGTGTGGCCCCGCTTACACCAATTAAACCTAAATGGCATGCAAGGCCGCAATTTTCGCCGGTAAAAGGAGCTGGGCTTAGACAAACATCAAAGCAGCACTGTGAGCGGGATAGCTAAATAGTGTTGGTGAGTATCCGTTTTGCTTGGGTATTGGCCTGCACGAATATTTAATTGAATAGAAGGGTGCAGCAGCTTTGGTACAGCTAAAGTTGCATCGCGGTCTTCCCGAGTTGCAATAAAGCTTTGTTTATCGCCTTTTAAATGAATGTTTTGCTCACGCTGCTCTTTCACTGTGGTTTTGTTCGCGAGAGGGCGGCCATCTGGTTGGTAGTCATGACACATCCAAAGTACCGTGTCGTCAGGTAAAGCTAAAATACGTTGTAGTGAATCATATAACTCGGCTGCACTACCGCCAGGGAAGTCACAGCGGGCTGTGCCGCTGTCTGGCATAAAGAAGGTGTCACCTACAAATACATTGCCATCAATGTGGTAACACACACTATCAGGAGTGTGGCCCGGTGTGGCAATCACATCAACCGTGTAATCACCTAACTGAAATTGTGCTTTATTAGCAAATAAGGCATCAAACGGTTCACCATTACATGGCATATCTAGATTATAAAGTTGGCTAAAGTGTTTTTGAACGTGTGTGATCCCTTCGCCTGTACCAAGCTTACAGGGATGTGTGTTTTGTAATTGTTGCTTTATATAACTTGCTGCGGTGATATGGTCAGCATGTGCATGGGTCTCAAGTAGCCATTGTAATGTGAGCTGCTCAGTCTTTATGTAGCTGATGATCTCATTGGCTGTTGTAAAACTTAACTCACCACTTGGCATATCAAAATCAGCGGGTGCATCAATCAGCAAGCAATCTTTAGTGCTTTCACAACTAACTAAATAACAGAGAGTGGCGCTTTGTTGATGATAAAAAGAGTGAATGCGCAGAGCCATAATGAGTCCTTTATAATTCTTTATAGCCAAATCTTATACCATATAACAAAAATATAAAACGGCCTGCGCCAAGTTTATTTCAAGCCTCCTTAATTACCGTCGTAACCTGTGTCTTCAAGTAATTTATCGCTGCCAGCAGCTTCGCGAGCAAGATCGTCAACAATTTCATTATATTTATTGCCGCTATGGCCCTTTACCCAGCGCCATTCTACGTCATGCTGTTGGCATGCTGCATCAAGTCGTTTCCATAAATCGACATTCTTGACTGGCTTTTTTGCTGCTGTTTTCCAGCCGCGTTTTTTCCAATTTTCGACCCATGACTCAATCCCTTGTTTCACATATTGGCTATCGGTTGTCAGAATGACGTGACAAGAGCGGGTGAGGGTTTCTAGTGCAACGATAGCTGCGAGCATTTCCATCCGATTATTTGTTGTTAGGGTATAACCTTGACTTAATTGCTTCTCGTGGCCGTTGTATCGCATCACGATGCCATAACCTCCAGGCCCTGGATTACCTAAACATGATCCATCGGTGTAAATCTCTACGGTTTTCTGCACTGTTTTACCTTGATATTGTGTACAATAAAGTGATGATAGAAAGATACCAGAGTCAGGCTTAAGACGATATGGCACATAGACAAATAGTTTTAGATACAGAAACCACGGGTATTGACCCAAAGCAAGGCCACCGCATTATTGAAATCGGTTGTGTTGAACTTGTTAATCGCCGCCTTACTGGCAACAACTTTCATGTGTATATCAATCCACAGCGTGAAATAGAAGAAGAAGCGATAGACGTTCACGGTATAACCAATGAATTTTTGCGTGATAAGCCTTTATACCACCAGATTGCTCATGAATTTTTAGAATATATTCGCGGCGCTGAGCTTGTAATCCACAACGCTGCGTTCGATATCGGTCACATGGACAATGAATTTGCATTGTTAAATCAAGGTTTTCCGAATACTGCCGATGTATGTAGTGTACTTGATACTTTGAAAATGGCGCGTGACTTGCATCCAGGTCAAAAGAATAACCTTGATGCACTTTGTCGTCGTTACGATATTGATAACTCAAAGCGTACCTTACACGGCGCACTGCTGGATTCCGAAATTCTAGCAGATGTTTACCTTTCTATGACGGGTGGACAAGTAAAGCTGAATCTTAATCAAAATAAAGATGAAAGCTCAACACAACAAGCTGGTGGTATTCGCCGACTTAGTGCTGATAGAGCACCGCTTGTCGTATTAAGAGCAACAGAACAAGAGCACGCCGCTCATGAAGAGCGTTTAGACTTGGTCGCTAAAGGTGGTCAATGCTTATGGCGTGCAGAATAGGGTAATAAAATGAGAAAACAACTACTAGCAGGATTAGTGTGTTTAATTCCCTTAACGGGATTTGCCAACGAGCAAGATAAAATAACCCCATTAGAACGTGATGGGGTGCAAAATGAAATTCCCCTGCTAGAGAACCGTTTTCGTATTGACCATAAAATCGATAAAGTTACTTTACTCTTCTTTCGTAAGCGCGGTGCGCCTGCCGTTGTTTTAGTTCGCCCTGATGGTACCAAGTACTATGCTACTGACTCAGTCAAAAATGATGACCTCGACTGGCATGATGAATTAAGCTATGACTTGATCACCATCAGCAACCCAATGCCTGGTCCCTGGCAAGTAGTCGGCAGCATTTTGCCAGATAGCCGTATAATGGTGCTGGGTGAAATAGAGCTTAATGTTGATCCACTCCCGCCTATGCTGTTTCGTGGAGAAACAGTCAAACTGACTGGCCGCGTATTAAATGATGGTGAGCCTATAGAAGTTGGCCAGTTTCGTGATGTAATAAGTCTACACGTTGATTTTGTCAGCACGAATAATAGTGATTTCGCAAACTTTGGCGCAGGTACGCAAAGTGTTACCGATTTTAGAGATGATGGGCGTGGCTTTGATGAGCGTCCTCTTGATGGTGTGTTTACCGGTGAATTTAAGCTGATATTCCCAGCCGGGGAGTGGCAACCCGAGCTTTATATAGAAACCCCTATATTAAAGCGTACCGTGGTACAAAAACCCATTGTCGTGCACGAACCGCCTTTTGCTTACGAAATAGCACTTGCTGAGCAAGATGAAGATGATCACATTTTAACGATCACCTTAAATCCTGAAATCGTCAAACCAGAAACAGTGCTTATTCAAGGAAAAATATATTACCCCAATAATGAAGAGCAAATGTTCTCTTTAGATGCTGATAAATCGCAAACACGTGAGCTTGCCATTAAAAATTATGATTGGGGTCGATACAGTGTCGAGCTTTCTGTATTTGGTAGCAATATAAATGACCGTGAATTTATGGCTACTTTACCTACTTATAAATTTGAAATAGAGCGCCCAATTGAAGCTGTACCAGAAATTGTTCGCCCTGAAATTGATTTAGAAGCGCAAGCGGAGCAACAACGAATTCTTGAAGAAGAACAAAAAACATCCACCATGCTCATGGTGACCTTAATTGTTGTTGGAAATTTAACCGTACTTTTATTGGGTTGGCTAGCAATTAGAATTTTTGTTCAAAAGAAACCGCTTAAATTTAAATTTTCGTTACCGTTTTTAAAGAAAAAAAATCAAACCGAAAATGATGAGCAAGCAACGAATGAAAATGAAGTTGGCAAAAACGGCTCAAAAAATGACAAATCAGGTGAAATTTTAAACCTTTCGATGTCAGATGACTAAAAAACCTGTAAAAATACAAAAAACCCCTTGACGAACCAGAGGGTGATTCGTATTATTCACGCCGCTGTCAGGGGAGACTCAGTCAGCAACGAAAATGTGGAGTGGTAGTTCAGTTGGTTAGAATACCGGCCTGTCACGCCGGGGGTCGCGGGTTCGAGTCCCGTCCACTCCGCCAATTTTCGACAATTTGTAAGTATGCGCTGGAGTGGTAGTTCAGTTGGTTAGAATACCGGCCTGTCACGCCGGGGGTCGCGGGTTCGAGTCCCGTCCACTCCGCCAATTACTTGCACAACTTATGGTTGTAAAACATTTTTCTTTGCGGAGTGGTAGTTCAGTTGGTTAGAATACCGGCCTGTCACGCCGGGGGTCGCGGGTTCGAGTCCCGTCCACTCCGCCAATAGGAAAATAAATAGCATTAGATACTGCGGAGTGGTAGTTCAGTTGGTTAGAATACCGGCCTGTCACGCCGGGGGTCGCGGGTTCGAGTCCCGTCCACTCCGCCACTATTTAAACGCTATTTTATTACAAAATTTGTATCGCGGAGTGGTAGTTCAGTTGGTTAGAATACCGGCCTGTCACGCCGGGGGTCGCGGGTTCGAGTCCCGTCCACTCCGCCAACAAATTAAGTAATAACAATGATATCTCTGCGGAGTGGTAGTTCAGTTGGTTAGAATACCGGCCTGTCACGCCGGGGGTCGCGGGTTCGAGTCCCGTC
This sequence comes from Pseudoalteromonas shioyasakiensis, assembly GCA_013391845.1. Classification (NCBI taxonomy): domain Bacteria; kingdom Pseudomonadati; phylum Pseudomonadota; class Gammaproteobacteria; order Alteromonadales; family Pseudoalteromonadaceae; genus Pseudoalteromonas; species Pseudoalteromonas shioyasakiensis. The sequence goes on along the minus strand of CP058414.1, from coordinate 2,782,375 downwards.
CACTCCGCCATTTGATATCATAAACAAATTAAGTGCATTACCCCATGCACATACCACTGCGGAGTGGTAGTTCAGTTGGTTAGAATACCGGCCTGTCACGCCGGGGGTCGCGGGTTCGAGTCCCGTCCACTCCGCCATTTGTTTTCCTCAAACAAATGATTAGATAAATCTTTACATTACAGCGTACTTTTCTCTTATACTGACATCGTATCTCGTATCTCGTATCTCGTATCTCGTATCTCGTATCTCGTATCTCGTATCTCGTATCTCGTATCTCGTATCTCGTATATTTCTTCCTATCTTGCTAATATTCTTAATTATTTCTATTTATTCAGCTTCTTATATCTGCATGAATAGCAAAGAATAGTGGCTCCACTACAAAAGGAAATGCGTTATGAGTACATTCGGAACACAACTAAAACACTATCGCTGTGAGCTAAAACTAAGCCAACCAGAATTTGCTGAGCAAATAGGGATAGAGCAAAGTTACCTATCAAAACTTGAGAACGATAAATCAGTGCCTTCAAATGACACATTTCGTTCGATACTAACGGCGCTCAACCTAACAATTTGTGACTTTATGGAGCCATTAAAACACTCGGCAGATAAAGCTAGGTTGATTAATGTGCCTGACATTGAAGCTTGGTATAAGCGACAAAGTAATAAACAATTCATTAAACAGCGCTCATTGATATATGTTGCCATACTGTTGAGTGCGCTAGGCTGTGCCATGTTTTATTTAGGGCATCAAGAAAAGCTATTCAATACAATGTTCTATGAGTACAAATCATACGGTGAAGTGAAAGATAATGAACCAGATGGCATTTTTCATGATTGGCGAACGCTACTCGTTGAACAAAGCCGCGAGAAAATAGATGCAAAACGTCGAGAAATGATTAGCAGGCATGATTTTAAATTTATTATCTCAGCTGACTATAAGGGCATCTCGTTTGTAGAGCCTGGCGAGCAAGACAGCAGACGCTTATACAGCCTTACTTCAAAAACACCTATTATCAAGCCGCATAAAGGCCATGTGTGGCTTGAGTTTTTAGGTATCTTATTGCTTGTGGTTGGTGCAGGTCTCATCACATTTGAGAGTAAACTGACAAGACAGCATTAATGAGTTGCAGAACCTGACGCGTGTTAGCTCGCGTCAGGGTCACGAGGAATTAAATGAGCAAACTGTTGCTGGTGGATTTGTTCGTATAAGGTCGCTGCATAGCTTTGCGCATCATGTAATCGGCGAGTACTAATGTGCTTTCTAAGGTCATCAAGTGCTGCCGTTGCAGGCTCATAACCTTGGCTACTTGCCAGACTTAACCACACCGCGCCATGAAAAACACTGTGCGGTACACCTTGCCCTTTGATGAAAAACAGCCCCATATAAAATTGCGCTCTATGGTTACCCGCCATAGCTGCTAGGCGCATCCATTTGGCTGCAAGGGGAGGTTGTTCATTTTTTAAATAATACAAAGCTTTGTTTAGTACGTTTTCAACAGATTGAGTACTTTTATCTGGCGCCGACCCTTTATCGGGTTGGGTAATAAAGGCAAGTACATTATCAAGCTGTTGCTCTAAATCTAAGCCTACTGGCGAATTATCAGACATAGTTTAGTTATTTTCTTGAATTAAAAGACCTTATTAGTTTAGAACATTGCAAGGCAAAATGTCCTCTTATTGAGATAAAATATGATAAAATTAGCCAATTAATCTCAACTTAAAGTTCAACATGTTCGAAAGACTTTTCAAAATCACTGAAAACAACACCTCTGTGCGCCGCGAGACTATTGCTGGCATCACAACATTCATTACCATGGTTTACATTGTATTTGTTAACCCTGCCATGCTAGCAGAAGCGGGAATGGATCAAGGTGCGGCATTCGTAGCAACCTGTATTGCTGCTGCAATTGGCTGTTTTATCATGGGTTTATGGGCAAACTACCCATTAGCACTGGCTCCGGGTATGGGCTTAAACGCCTTCTTCACTTATGGTGTTGTTTTGGGCATGGGCTACACTTGGCAAGCTGCATTAGGTGCAGTTTTTATGTCTGGCTGTATTTTCTTATTCTTAAGCCTATTTAAGGTGAGAGAGTGGATCATTGACGCTATTCCACTGGTATTAAAGCGTGCCATTGCCACAGGTATCGGTGCTTTCTTAGCGCTTATTGCATTGAAAAACGCTGGGATTATCGTAGCAAGCCCTGCAACCTTAGTGCAGTTAGGCGATATCACAGCCCCAGGTCCACTACTTGCGATTTTTAGCTTCTTTGTTATTGCTGCGCTGTTATATCGCGATATGAAAAGCGGCGTGCTTATTAGTATTTTACTAGTAACGGCTATTGCGCTTGGTTTAGACCTTGTGGAATATCAAGGAATTATTTCAATGCCGCCTTCAATTGCACCAACCTTTATGCAATTGGACTTTGCAGCCGCATTCGAAATCTCAATGCTAACAGTGGTTTTTGCGTTCTTATTTGTTGATTTGTTTGATACTTCAGGCACTTTAGTTGCTGTAACGCAAAAAGCAGGTCTTGCTGATGAACAAGGTAAAATGCCTCGTTTAGGTCGTGCATTAAGTGCCGACAGCACAGCTACCATTGCAGGTTCAATGCTTGGTACATCAACAACAACGTCTTACATTGAATCAGTAGCAGGTGTGTCAGTGGGCGGCCGTACAGGTCTTACTGCTGTGGTTGTAGGCATTTGTTTTTTGTTAATGATGTTCTTTGCGCCACTTGCTAGTATGATCCCAGCTTATGCAACTGCGGGTGCGATTTTGTATGTTGCTGTTTTAATGATGCAAAACTTAAAGCTGGTAAATTGGGACGATATGACAGATGCAATCCCTGTCAGCGTGGTATTATTAATGACACCGCTCACTTTCTCGATTGCACACGGTATTGCACTTGGTTTTATTTCTTATACTGCAGTGAAGTTGGTATGTGGTAAAAAAGATGAAATCAGTATTAGTGTGTGGGTATTAACAGCGCTGTTTATTGTTAAGTTTGCGTTTTTATCTTAATTAGCACAAAGCAAAGAAAAAGTGGTTTACCACTTTTTCTTTGGTGCGAATAATACATCTAAATCGTCTTGCTCTTGTTCTGCTTTTTTCTTCAGTGACGTTGCATTTGATGCTTTTAATTCAGAACTAATCGTTTCTAGATAATTCTCTACTTCTTGCTTTTTGGTATTAACATAATCATCGCTATAGCTAACTGCGCTGAGAGTCGCAAGTGCCTTTTCAAAATACTGTCTGGCAGAACCCACCATGTTTGCTGAACGGGCAGAGATACCACGCTTAATTTGGCTTTCTACATTGATTCGCAGTTGTAACTTTTCAAGACGTTTATCTTCAGCAACAAATATTTGGCTATCTATTTTACCTTTGCCATGCTCTGAGCGAAGTAAGGCACGTAATTTCTTTATCCCTTGAATTAGGGCAATCAGTTGTTTGTCGTTATCTGGTAGGGCTAATGCATCACTATTATTAGCTTCGATTGGAGAGGCTAAACGTTCTTTTGATTCTTTTAATCTGTTTTTCAATTCTTTTGAGCTTGGAGAGAGCTCTACCATACCTGCTAAAGCATCATAAATACGACGCTGAATAATACGTAGGATATTTTCAGACATTGGGATATTGGCACTGTTAAGCAGTACATCCTCTGCTTCTTCAATGATTTTTTTCTGTTTTGTAAGCTCTTTACGGCGCTCTGCTTCTTGTTTTTCTTTATGTTGTTGCACTGCACTGACCCATAGTGCGATCACAATTAATGCAACAATGAGCATGATGATGATAGAAACAATCATTACTAAATCTCAGTTTTAACTATCTAATTTTTTTATCTTACATTAAAAAGATTAGATCTGAACAGTTTTGCGGTTAGTTATCTCGAATAAACTTCTTACACTTACTACTTTATAATGAGTATAGCCTTAAACTAGCACCTTTATTGAATATTTTGCGAGTAAACACCGCTACCGAGCTGTAATTTAATGTGTTAGCCTTAGAAACAATCGATATAAATGTATAGCGCGATGAAATATCGCTTGGCATTGCGCTTTACAGCCTTTATAAATAAACAATAACAACGTCTACAATGCAGCCATGAAACTACAACAACTCAGATATATAGTCGAAGTCCAAAATCATAAACTGAATGTATCCGCAACAGCAGAAAGTTTATTTACCTCGCAACCGGGGATCTCGAAACAAGTTCGTATGCTTGAAGACGAACTCGGTGTACAGATCTTTGGCCGCAGTGGTAAACACCTTACCCATGTAACCAGTGCAGGTAACGAAATTATTAATATCTCACGGGAAATACTGTCGAAAGTTGAAGGTATTAAAGCGGTTGCCAATGAGCATACCTTACCCGATCAAGGTAAGCTTAATATTGCGACTACTCATACTCAGGCTCGTTATGCATTGCCGAATGTTATTCAAGGTTTTATGAAAAAGTACCCAGCTGTTTCGCTGCACATGCATCAAGGTACGCCGCAACAAATTTCAGATGCTGCAGCACGCGGCGATGCTGACTTTGCCATTGCGACTGAGGCATTGCATTTATATTCTGATTTAGTCATGTTGCCTTGTTATCACTGGAATCGCAGTATTGTTGTGGCAAAAACACATCCGCTCGCGCAAAAGGCTGATAATTTAACGGTTGCCGATGTGGCTAAATACCCACTTATTACTTATGTGTTTGGTTTTACGGGTCGTTCTGAATTAGATAAAGCTTTCAATGCGCATGGGCTTGAGCCGCATATTGTATTTACTGCAACCGACGCTGATGTAATCAAAACCTATGTCCGTTTAGGGCTAGGTGTGGGTGTTGTGGCGTCTATGGCGATTGATCAAATAACTGATTCTGATTTAGTGTGTATTGATGCAAGCCACTTATTTGAAGCGAGCACTACCAAAATTGGTTTTAGAAAAGGCAGCTTTTTACGCAGCTACATGTATGATTTTATTGAGCGTTTTGCACCACACTTAACTAAAGAGTTAGTGGAAAAAGCAAGCTTATTACGTAATCAAGAAGATGTTGATAAACTATTTGAAAACATTGAGTTACCAGTAAAATAGATATAAAGAAGCCGCGTTAAAGCGGCTTTTTTTATTGTGCTCAAAACGTGCTATAAATTAACACTCGATGATATTAACAGCTAAGCCACCGCGCGCGGTTTCTTTGTATTTTGTTTTCATATCATTTCCTGTGTCGAGCATGGTTTTAATGACCTTATCAAGCGTAACCTTTTGCTCGCCAGAACCGCGCATTGCCAAACGTGATGCGTTAATTGCTTTAATTGAACCCATCGCATTACGTTCAATACACGGAACTTGCACAAGACCGCCAACAGGGTCACAAGTTAAACCCAGGTTGTGCTCCATACCGATTTCAGCGGCATTTTCAACTTGCACAACATTACCACCCATTATTTCAGTTAGTGCACCAGCGGCCATTGAACAGGCAACGCCCACTTCACCTTGGCAACCTACTTCAGCACCCGAAATTGAAGCATTCTTTTTATATAAAATACCAATTGCTGCAGCTGTTAATAAATAACGTGTTGCAATATCACGGTCTACTTCTTTAATGAAAGTGTGATAATACATTAATACCGCTGGCAAGATACCCGCAGCACCATTGGTTGGTGCGGTAACAACACGGCCACCTGCTGCATTTTCTTCATTTACTGCAAGAGCAAACAAATCAACCCAGTCCATTGCGCGCAATGGGTCATTATTAACCTCAATATTTAATTTAAGGTGTAAGCTTGGTGCGCGGCGTTTTACTTTTAAACCACCTGGTAAGATACCCTCTGTACGCATACCTCGCTCGATACAGGCTTTCATTACTTGCCAAATATTAAACAGCTCATCTTTAATTTCTTTTTCGCTGCGTAGAGTTTTTTCGTTGTGCATCATAAGCGTTGATACACTAAAACCTGATTCACGGCATAGATCTAATAGCTCTTTTGCAGTATTAAACGGGTAAGGAGCTGGGTTTTCTTCGCGTATCTCGAGCGCTTTTTGTTTTTCGTTCTCGAACTCATCATCGCTTACGATAAAACCACCACCGATTGAGTAATACACCTTACTAAATAATTTTTCGCCATTTTGGCTGGCAATGATTTCCATTGCATTTGAATGTTTTGGTAGTGTTTTACGGCGGTGGAATACAATCGCCCCTTGCTTTGGGAAATTGGCTTTATGGCTTTGGTTTAAATAAATAACCTGTTCTTTTTCGATTTTTGCGAGGATATCGTCTACTAAATCAGCATCAATGGTTTCTGGATCATAACCAGCAAGACCTAATATTACGGCTTTACCAGAGCCGTGGCCAATACCTGTCTGCCCTAATGAGCCAAACAGCTCAACTTTAATATCTGTCACGTTTGCAAGTAAGTTTTTTTCTTCTAATTCGTTTACAAATAAACGCGAAGCGCGCATTGGGCCAACAGTGTGAGATGACGATGGGCCAATACCAATACTAAACATATCGAATGCACTGATCATAATTTGCTACTCATTTTTCTATTAACGGCATACTACCTGCCTTTGAACGGTGCCACATGATAACGTTTAAACGTGTCTGTGTAACCCTAAAAGCAGGATAATTAAACTGGTAGGGCGAGCTGTTTGATAAAGTTATTAATAATGCTGGCTGTTGCCCCCCAAAGCAGACCATGCGGGGTCATTAAGCCTTGTAAAATAATGATTTTACCATTTCGTTCAAAGGGCAAGGGCTGCCAATTTTGTTGATTACTCAAATAAGATAAAGGCAGTAAAAAGCTAGCAGCAACTTCGTTGGGATCTGCCTGCCATGTTGTGCCTTCGCTAAGGACACAAACAAATGGCTCAATAGTGAAACCGGTTAGGGTCGCGTATTGGTGTAATTTACCGTGAACCGTCACTTGATGTGTCGCAATATTGAGCTCTTCATTGAGCTCTCGAAGGGCTGTGTGCATCAAAGAGTCATCATGCTTTTCATACTTACCACCTGGTAAGCAAATTTCCCCCGGGTGGTGAAGCAGATAACTTGGTCGTTTACATAGTAATAAATGTGCTTCGTCATTTACATCAAGCAATGGTAGCATCACGGCACTGGCGCGCTTTTCGGCATTAAAGCGAATGGTGGTAGGGCTCTGTGTGGTTTTACTTAAACTAAAACGAGCTATTATTTGCTGACTATTCAAGGTAGTTACTTCAACTTTTACTTTAACAAAGGCAGTATTTTATTTACTTTATCGTAAGTTTCTTGGTACTCCAAGTCGACCTTTGAATCAGCCACAATGCCGCCGCCAGCCCAGCAATAGATAGCACCTTGATGACACACTAAAGTACGAATTGTTATACTGGTATCCATGTTGCCACAGGCACTCAAGTAGCCAATTGAGCCGCAGTACACACTACGGCGATGCGGTTCAAGCTCTTCTATGATTTCCATAGCGCGAATCTTCGGTGCTCCGGTAATTGAACCACCCGGGAAAGCAGCATGAATTTGGTCAACGGCATCTTTGCCATCCGCTAATTCTGCGCGCACAGTACTTACTAAGTGATGTACTGCCGGAAAGCTCTCTATGGCAAATAAGGACGGCACGGTGACACTACCTGGGCGGGCAACTTTTCCTAAATCATTACGCAAAAGATCGACAATCATGACATTTTCCGCACGGTCTTTCTCAGATTGTTGTAAGCGAGAAGCTTGCGCTTGGTCTTGTTCATGGTCGGCCAAACGAGGAAGCGTTCCTTTAATTGGTTTGGTTTCTATTTGGCCCTGGTTAACTGAAATAAAACGCTCAGGCGAGATTGATAAAATAGCGCCATCAGGGTGGTTTATATAGCTTGAGAATGGTGCTTTATTGGCTTCTCGCAACTGTTTATAGGCTTGCCATGTTGAACCCGAAAATTCAGCTCTAAATCGCTGAGCAAGGTTGATTTGGTAGCAATCACCGTTTTTTAAATAAGCTTGAATTTGTTCAAACTTTTCGCTGTAGCTGGCTTTGGTCATATTTGAGTGCCAGCCACTTGTTAGAGCGAACTCTGCACTTTCTGGTGTTTCGTTTAGCTGCTGTTGATAGAGTGCTAAGCGATTATGATTTGGCTGACAGACGTAAAACCAGCTTTGTTGTTGCTTATCAAAAATAAGGGCATCAGGATAAAGACCTATTGCCATTTGCGGCATATTAATATCGTTTTCGGCAGTAGTCGGCATGCTTTCAATCACGCGACCTAAATCATAACCAAAATAACCAAGCCAACCACCAGTAAAAGGTAGGTTGTTTGAGTTTGGTGTGTGATTAAACTCCCTAAGACCAGATTTCATCAAACTAAAGCAATCACTTGATTGTAATTTACCATCTACAAAGCACTGATTATCGCGCACCTCTAATTGCTTTAATGGCGCAATGGCAATGATATCGAATCGGCTATTCACATGCTCGCTATTAGCTGAATCAAGTAACACGGCGTGGGGCAAATGAGCGAAATGAGTAAATAGCGTGATGCAATCACCGCTTAATTCTAATTTAATGCATAAATTTTCATCGTTTATCATCTACATTGCCCTGAATAACTAGCCCGAAACGGGCGAGGAGGGTATCATAAGTTAAATTTGATTGGCAGCGTTATGATTTCCTTTATAGTGATGCCATGACTAACCCGTAGAGTAAATCTTCGTCACCGGTTTACTCAGGATCACGTACAGCGCTACGCGATAAAAACTTAAGGAACCCGTAATGAGTACAATTCGTCAGCAAGACTTCATTGATAGCATTGAAGATGCATTGCAATACATTTCTTTTTATCACCCTCTCGATTTCGTACAAGCCTTAGAAAAAGCTTACAACAAAGAGCAAAGCAAAGCGGCAAAAGATGCCATTGCGCAAATTTTAATTAACTCTCGTATGTCTGCTGAAGGTAAACGTCCACTGTGCCAAGATACAGGTATCATTACTTGTTTCGTAAAAGTAGGTATGGATGTTAAGTGGGATAAAACAGACATGACTGTTCAGCAAATGGTTGATGAAGGTACCCGTCGCGCATACTTAAACCCAGATAACCCGTTACGTGCATCAATTGTTGCAGACCCTGCTGGTACGCGTAAAAACACCAAAGACAATACACCATCAGTTGTTCATATCGACTTAGTGCCAGGCGCTGAAGTTGAAGTAATGGTTGCGGCTAAGGGCGGCGGTTCAGAAAATAAAACGAAAATGGTTATGCTTAACCCGTCTGATGATGTGGCTGCATGGGTTGAAAAAACATTACCAACTATGGGCGCTGGTTGGTGTCCACCTGGAATGCTAGGTATAGGTATTGGTGGTACTGCAGAAAAAGCAGCTGTTCTTGCGAAAGAATCTCTAATGGACCCAGTTGATATTCACGAGCTTATTGAGCGCGGCGCAGAAACGACTGAAGAAAAAATGCGTATCGATATCTTCGAACGTGCAAATAAATTAGGTATTGGTGCACAAGGCCTAGGCGGTTTAACAACAGTGGTTGATGTAAAAATCAAAACTGCACCGACTCACGCAGCCTCTAAACCAGTGGTTATGATCCCTAACTGTGCAGCAACTCGTCACGTTCACTTTACGTTAGATGGTTCAGGCCCTGCTGATCTTAAAGCACCGAAACTAGAAGATTGGCCAGAAGTTACGTTTGAAGTTGGCGAAGGTACACGTCGCGTTGATTTAAACACACTGACTAAAGAAGATACGCAAGAATGGAAGATGGGTGAAACTGTACTTCTGTCTGGTACTATCTTAACGGGTCGTGATGCAGCTCATAAGCGTCTACAAGACATGATCCAATCAGGTGAAGGTTTACCAGAAGGCGTTGATTTTGATAACAAGTTTATCTACTACGTTGGCCCTGTAGATGCTGTGGGTGATGAAGCAGTAGGCCCAGCAGGCCCTACAACTGCGACTCGTATGGATAAATTCACCGATATGATGTTAGAAAACACAGGCATCATCGGTATGATTGGTAAAGCTGAGCGTGGTCCTGCTACAGTAGAATCAATCAAAAACAATAAGTCTATCTACTTAATGGCGGTAGGTGGTGCAGCTTACCTTGTTTCTAAAGCAATCAAGAAAGCACGTGTTGTTGCGTTCGAAGATTTAGGTATGGAAGCAATCTACGAGTTTGAAGTAGAAGATATGCCAGTAACCGTTGCTGTTGATAGTGAAGGTGCGAATGCGCATACGCAAGGTCCAGCTATTTGGAAAGCAAAGATCGAAGAACTTGATGGCAAATTAAAATAACCATCTTGTAACTCTTTAAATAAACGGCGCAACAGCGCCGTTTTTTTCAGCTCTGACCAGTCTTAGTTATTTCTTCACCATACCCTTAAAAAGCATATATTTCTTGGCTTTATCGATACAATTTCTTTGTAATATTTTCTTTACGCTATACTTTACCTTTACGTTCACGTAATTAAGTATGCAATGTTAATATTTTGTTTTGAATTAACAATGCTTAAAGTGTGCTTTTTATGGTGTGTTTTTTCTTTAAAGTGTTATTTTTTGAGTTGTTATTTCGGCAGGGGAACTTTGCTTAGTTTTATCATCTCATATAGTGGCAAGGGAGCAAACGAAGTGATAAAGTCTCGGCACTTTCAGCGCTCACACCCCTTAGGGTAAGAAAATTTCGGAGTATTTAACTGTGGCTGTATTTAATAAAGTCGACTTTGATAACCACGAGCAAGTGGTGTTTTGTTCAGATAAAGAATCAGGCCTAAAAGCTATTATCGCGGTTCATAATACCAAGTTAGGTCCAGCAGTTGGTGGTTGCAGAATGTGGGACTACTCAACAGATGAAGATGCTGTAACTGACGCACTTCGTTTATCAAAAGGTATGACGTATAAAAATGCTGTGGCACGCTTACCATTTGGTGGCGGTAAGTCAGTGATTATTGGTAATGCAAAAGAAATAAAATCAGAGCAACTTTTCCGTGCATTTGGTCGTCAATTAGAGCGATTAAGCGGTAGCTACTATTCAGCTGAAGACGTGAACATCACCTGTGACGATGTTGCTATTATGAATAAAGAAACTAACTATGTATTAGGTCTTGAAGGTAAAAGTGGTAACCCATCACCTTTCACTGCTTATGGTACATTCTTAGGTATTAAAGCTGCATTACAACATCAACGTGGTCACCAAGACCTAGCAGGTGTTAAAGTAGCAGTTCAAGGTTTAGGTGCGGTGGCGTATGGCCTATGTAAGCATTTACACGAAGCGGGCGCAACGTTATTTGTAACAGATATCAATGAGCAAGCTGTTGAGCGTGTTGTTAATGACTTTAACGCTACGGCTGTTGGTATTGATGAAATCTACGACTTAGATGTCGATGTTTATGCACCGTGTGCACTAGGCGCAACGGTAAACGACACGACTATCCCTCGTTTAAAAGCAACGATTATTGCAGGTTGTGCGAATAACCAATTAGCAGAGTCTCGTCACGGTGAAATTATTCGTGAAAAAGGTATCTTATACGCTCCAGATTACGTAATTAACGCAGGTGGTATCATCAACGTTTACTACGAAACAGCGCCAGAAGGTTATAGTGCAGAAGCATCAACGAAACACGTTGAAGGCATCTTTGATACCCTAACTGAAATCTTTGCTCGCTCTGAAAAAGAGCAAAAGTCGACGCATTTAATTGCAGATGAGCTAGCATTAGAAATCATCGAAAACGGCTTATAATTTAGTAAATTCACTAAATTTACAGTCAAAAAAAGGTGCGCAGGTCGCACCTTTTTTGTATCTGTTATTTATCGCATCAAGGTGACGAAGTTAAGCTTGCTAGGTACACTCAGCTTTTAAATTTCGAGGACACCTAATGAAAGCTCCATCTTGTGAAATCACGCCTATTGATCTAGCGACTTGGCCTCGTAAACAGCATTTTGCTTTTTTCAAAGAATTTTCTCTGCCTTATTTTAATGTGTGTGTTTCGCTCGATATGGCAGCTCTCTACACTAAATGTAAAACAGAGTCTTATTCGTTTTTTCACTGCTATGTCTACCTAACACTTGAAGCATGCCATGATTATGCGCCGATGCGTCAACGTATTATTGATTGTTTGCCAGTACAACTGTCATCGGTAAGAGGCAGTGTTGTAGAGCTTGCTGAAGATGAAACATTCCGCTTTAGTTATTTTGAAAAACAAGCGTCGATGGACGATTTCTCAAAACATGCCATTGCAGCGAGCAAAACAAGTAAAGCAAAGCCATTTTTTTCTGATGCATTTGCTGCAACAGAAGGGCAGCCTGATCTTATTCATATCTCAGTGCTTCCATGGTTAAACTTCACAGGCTTCTCGCATGCCGTGAGTGAGGGGCACGGCCTTGGTATACCTAAGTTTGTGTTTGGTCAATATGACTCGAAAACTGGCAAGATGCCACTCTCAATTGATGTGCATCATGCTTTGATGGATGGCTTACATGTGGCGCGATTTTTGAAAATACTGCAAGATAAAATTACGAATTTTTGTAATTGATTGTTGCTAAATGTCATTAAAGTGAGTAAGAATTGCAACTAATGTAGTATTATCTGAAGTTAGCGATGACTTTGGCTTCACAGAGCTACATCACTGAATAGAACGATAATAAATATCAGGGTTTTAGTTTTATGGTGCGGGTAGTTAGTTGTATTTTTCTTTTCTTATGTTTCAGCGCTTTTGCAGACTCTGCACGCCTCTCTCTGAGTGACTACTTTACAGAGACTTGGAGCACTCGCGCCGGACTTCCTCATAATAGTATTAATAGCGTTACGCAAACTAAAGATGGCTACATTTGGATAGCGACTTGGGAAGGCCTTTCTCGCTTTAATGGCCGTGAGTTTAAACTTTTCACTCGCACAGAAATTCCTGGTTTACCAGATTCAGGCTTACGTAGCCTTATTCCCATGGATAATGGAGATTTATATATCGTGGGTGCGCGAGGTGGTATTGCTCTTCGCTCACAAGGTGGGTGGCGCGCATTACCCAGTTCTTCTGCGATGGTAAATCATGCGCTTGTCACTGAACAAGGTGAGCTTTGGTTAGCACTAGAAGGACAAGGCATTACTTATCGTGCTTCTGAAAATGCCACTGAGCAAAAGTTACTTGATAAGCTGAGCGCATATCGTCTTTTACAGGACAAAACTGGGGTGATCTGGGCTGCTACCAGTGATGGACTCTATCAAATTATTAATAATCAAGTTCGTAGAGTAGGTCAAGAATCAGGCCTACCTGACGCCTCTGTCTTTACTTTGTTACTCACTAGTTCAGGTACCTTAATTGTTGGGACCGAAAAGGGAGTATGGAAAAAGCAGCAAGACAAATTCATTTCTGTTGACCCTGTACTGAATAAAGAATCTATTTCTAGCTTACTTGAAGATAGTGAAGGCGATTTGTGGTTTGGTACCATCAATAAAGGGGTGTTCAGACTCAGCAGTGTAGGACTTGAAAACTTGGCCGCCGATGATGGTTTACCCAACAACCGTATTTTATCTTTACTGCAAGATCGCGAAAAAAGTATCTGGGTTGGCACTAATGCTGGTTTATTTCGCCTGCGCGAAGCGCCATTTACAAATTGGAGTCAAAGTCGTGGGCTTGCATCTGACTATGTGCGTACCGTGTTATCGCATTCTGATGGTAGTTTGTGGGTGGGCAGTAGTAATGGTTTAAACCGTATTGAAAATGGCAAGCTCACAACTCTTAGCCAAGCCTATGAAAAAGACCCGCTATCAGTTTTAAGTTTAACCGAAGATAAACAAGGCACAGTGTGGTTAGGCACTTATACTGCAGGTTTAATGAAAGTGGTAAACAAACAAATTTACCCAGTAAGAAATCGCAGTAATGGTTTGATTAGTAATGAAGTTCGCGCTGTGTTGTTCGATAAAATGGATAACTTATGGATTGGCACTGCGGGTGGTTTAACCAAAATAGATCCTGCCGGGCAAACTGAATTATTCACCACAGAAGATGGTTTAATTGGTGATTTCATTATGGCCCTTGTCGAAGATGACCATGGCAGGTTATGGGTTGGTACGGGGGTCGGTGTTTCAATTTATGACCCAGCAACAAAGCAGTTTAAAACTCTAGAGTTTCCAAAGCAGTTCAGTACTGAGTATGCATTCGGCTTTTATTTAGATGACGATACTATGTGGCTTGCTACTGATAGAGGCCTAGTTCGCTACAATCTCAGCACAGATAAAATGAGCTTGTTTGGTCGAGATCATGGTTTACCAGTTGATAAGCTGTTCCAAGTAATTGAGCAAGGTGACTCATTATGGCTGACCAGTAACCGTGGTGTTATTCAAGTCAACAAAGCTCAGTTAGTTGCAATACTAGATAACCCTGAAAAAGTTCAACCAATGAGCATTTCGATGCAGCTTTATGATGAAGGCGATGGCATGTTGAGCGCGCAAGCAAATGGCGGTTCAAACCCTGCAGCTGTTCTTCATTCCGATGGACAAATATGGGTTGCTACTGCTAAAGGTGTCGCTATCGTAACACCAGAGCGCTTAAAAGAAGCTAGTAAACGACGATTATCGACGGTTATTGAAAGCTTTGAAGTCGATGGCAAACCAATGACTTTACCTGTTGGTAATGAAGTTTTGAGTTTACCTGCTGGTGTTTCTCGTGTTTCGTTTAACTATGCAGGGCTTAGTTTTATCATGCCTGGGCGTTTAAACTACCAAACTCAATTAAGTGGTTACAATCAACAATGGGTAGACAGGGGGCGTCTGGCCATTACGGAGTACACCAATTTACCGCCGGGTGAATATACCTTTAAAGTGCGTGCAGGGTATCCTAATAGTGATTGGCAAAATAATGAGCAAGTACTGCGTTTTAAAATCGCCCCTTATTTTTGGCAAAAAACTAGCTTTAAGTTATTTATCTTAATTGCCGTACTTTTTACTGCTTATGTCATTTATAAATACCGCTTATATCATTATAAGCGTATTGAAATTGAGTTAACCGAAAAAGTTGAACAGCAAATGCATGATTTACAAACCCAAGCGGATGCTTTTGCTCATTTAGCGAACCATGATCAGTTAACGCAATTACCGAACAGACGAGCTTTCGATAGCTGGTTATCTGAAAACTTTAATCAATTTCAGCGTGATAATAAAACGCTTAGTATTGCCATTATGGATATTGATCACTTCAAACTTATTAATGACAACTTCTCGCACTTAATTGGCGATAAAGTGATTTGTGAAATTGCTCGTTTGCTGCGCCTGAACTTCCCTGATGAAGGTTATGCCGCTCGTTGGGGCGGTGAAGAGTTTACTCTGCTGTTCCCTTATAAAAATGCTGAAGAAGCTGCAAAAATGTGTGAAATTATCCGTTTAGAAATAGCCGATTACGATTTTTCAGAATTAGCACAAGAGCTCTCAGTGACGGTTAGTTTTGGCGTTGCAGATAATGCAGAAGTTACTGATTATGACCGTTTATTATCACATGCAGATACAGCTCTTTATCACGCTAAAAACAACGGGCGTAATAAAATTTTTATTTATAATCAAGGTTGCACTGCGCTAGATTAGCCAATCTGAAAATAAAAATGTGTGTAAACAATTGATCTTTTTTTGTTTGCACACATTAAAGTATCAAGATTGTTTTTTAGGCGATAGTAATGCTTAACCTGGTTTTGATACTTTTTTTAATAATTTTTGTTGTGTGTTACTGGCGCTGGGACGATATCCGTAATCACTTTTGGCAGAAAAAATACCTCAATAATTCCCTCAATGCACAGCAAAAGAACCTGCTGTTAAACTATATGCCCATCTACCGAAAAATGACGGATGCAGATCGCGAAAAGCTGGAGCGTCACATCGTTTGGTTTTTAAATGAAAAACGCTTTATTGGCTGTGATGGCCTTGAGCTTAACGATGCAATGAAGTTGATTGTAGCGGCTGATGCTTGTGTTTTAGTGCTTAATAAACCTTGGCCTTTGTATCGCAATGTAAAAGAAATCCTACTTTACCCAAGCGCGTATTATGCCCCGCAAACTTCTCGTGATAATGCTGGGCTTGTCAGTTATCACAATACTGTGCGACAAGGTGAATCATGGCCGGGCGGAACGCTGGTATTGAGCTGGCATGATGTCCTTGAGGGGAATCGCTTGCCAAGTGATGGTCATAATTTGGTGTTTCATGAATTTGCCCATCAGCTCGACCAAGAAACCGGCAAAACTACAGGCACGCCATTGCTTTCGAGTAATGAGGATTACCAAAAGTGGGCAAAAGTATTTAGCCGTGCGTTTAATCAATTAAAAACCCATTTAGCCTATGGCATGCCTCATGTTATTCACAGCTATGGCGCGACCAATGAGGCAGAGTTTTTTGCTGTTATTACTGAAACCTTTTTAGAAAAGCCTGCTGAACTCAGACAGTTTGACCCAGAAATATACCATTTACTGGTTGGCTTTTATCAGTTTGATCCGATTGCGTGGCATTAGTCGACTATTTACGTCTGTTTAACACGAATCACTGGAATCTTGCTATGCTATTTGGTGCAATCCTAAAAGTGTGCATATAAGCAAAACAATAAAAAAGTGAGATTTCAATGAAGAAAATGCTTCATACAGCGCTTGCTGTATCGATTTCACTTGCTTTAACAGGGCAAGTGGCTGCAGCTGAGCAATCAAATGATGAAAAATGGCAGGTAGACGCACCAAAAGGCCAATTCTTAGACGCTAAAATTAGTGTTGAGCAAGGCACGTGGATGAATGTTGATATTAGCCCTGATGGTAAAACAGTCGTGTTTGACCTACTCGGCGATATTTATACCATGCCAATGTCTGGTGGTACTGCAACGCAATTAACCAGTGATATAGCATGGCAAATGCAACCGCGCTTTAGCCCTGATGGTAAGCACATTGCATTTACTTCAGACCAAGGTGGTGGCGACAACATTTGGGTTATGGATTTAAATGGTGAAAACCAAAAGGCAGTAACGAATGAAACATTTCGTTTATTAAATAGCCCAGCTTGGAGCCCTGATGGAGACTACTTAGTGGCTCGTAAGCACTTTACTGCAAGCCGCTCTTTGGGTGCAGGTGAAGTATGGCTATACCATAAAGCGGGTGGTAAAGGTGTACAGCTAACTGCACGCGAAAACGACCAAAAAGACTTAGGTGAGCCAATGTTCTCGCCAGATGGGCGTTATGTTTATTTCTCTCATGATGCAACGCCGGGTAAAACATTTCATTACTCTAAAGACTCTGTAGCGGGTATTTATAAAATTAAACGCTATGACCGTGAAACTGGCGATATTGAAACAATTATCGATGGCATGGGCGGGGCTATTCGTCCTACACCTTCGCCAGATGGTAAAAAGCTTGCTTACATCAAGCGTGATGATTTTCAAACAAGCTTGTACTTATATGACCTTCACACCGGTGAGCATACTAAGCTGTATGGCGAGCTTGAGCGCGATATGCAAGAGACATGGGCTATTCATGGCGTATATCCAACAATCGCTTGGACACCAGATAACGAACAATTGGTATTTTGGGCTGGTGGTACTATCCATAAGCTAGATGTCGATGATAAGTCTGTTTCGACTATTCCATTTAAAGTTGAAACCAATAAGCAAATTCAAAAAGCAGTGCGTTTTACACAAAACATCGATAGCGATAATTTTGATGTGAAAATGCTGCGCAATGTACAAATTTCACCGGATGGTGAAACGGCTATATTTGAAGCGCTAGGTCATATTTATAAGCGTGATTTAGAGTCTGGCAAAGTGAAGCGCTTAACTAAGCAAGACGATCACTTTGAATTATTCCCACAGTTCTCTCGTGATGGAAAGAAAATTGTTTACACAACATGGGATGATAATGAGCAGGGCTCAGTACGTGTTGTATCTGCGCGTAGTGGTCGTGGTGATACTATTACCAAAGAGCCGGGTAAATATGTAGAGCCAACATTTAGCCCAGATGGCAAAACGGTTGTTTACCGTAAAGCGTCAGGCGGCAGTATTCTTAATCCTACATGGTCATTAGAGCCAGGTATTTACTCAGTAAGTGCTAAAGGCGGTAAAGCAACGCTTATCACTAAATCAGGCTATCAACCACAATTTGGTGTAGCAAACGACCGTATTTATGTGATGAGTCCTTGGCCAAAACCAACATTAAGCGTTGTTGAACTTGAATCAAAACAAATTCGTAAACTTTATGAATCAGAGCATGCAACAGAGTTTAGAGTATCACCAGATGGTAAATACTTAGCGTTTGCAGAGCGATTTAAAGTGTTTGTCACGCCATTTGTTGAACGTGGTAAAACCATTAATATTGGCCCGAAAGATAGCCAATTCCCAATTGAGCAGCTCTCTGTTCGTGCGGGTGAAAATATCAGTTGGAGTGGTACAAGCGATAAACTTTATTGGAGCTTGGGCCCTGAGTTATATCATGCAAGCCTAGCGGGTTTATTTGATATTAACCAAAATGCTGAGACTGATTTTAAAGTTAAAAGTGGCGACAATATCGGTTTTACAAAAACCATGGCGGAGCCTAAATCTGTATTTGCATTAACTGGCGCGCGCATTATTACCATGAATGGTGAGCAGGTCATTGAAAACGGCGTTATTGTTACCGACGGTAAGCATATTAAAGCTGTAGGTAGTAAAGACAGTGTTGATATTCCTAAAGGCGCAGAAGTAATTGATGTGACTGGTAAAACAATTATGCCGGGTATTGTTGATGCGCATGCACATGGCTCGCAAGGTAGCGATGAGATCATTCCACAGCAAAACTGGAAGAACTTAGCTGGATTAGCGTTAGGTGTGACAACGATTCATGATCCATCAAACGACACCACTGAGATTTTTGCTGCAAGTGAAATGCAAAAAGCAGGCATGATTGTCGGCCCTCGTATCTTCTCTACGGGTACCATTTTATATGGTGCGAATATGCCAGGTTATACATCGCACATTGACTCGCTAGAAGATGCTAAGTTCCACCTTGAGCGCTTAAAGAAAGTGGGCGCGTTTAGTGTTAAATCATATAACCAACCGCGTCGTGAACAGCGCCAGCAAGTAATTGAAGCAGGTCGTGAACTTGAAATGATGGTTGTGCCAGAGGGTGGATCATTACTGCAGCACAACTTAACCATGGTGGTTGATGGTCATACGGGTATTGAACACTCAATTCCTGTAGCCAATATATACGATGATATTCGCCAGCTTTGGTCACAAAGCGATGTTGGTTACACGCCGACACTCGGTGTAGCATACGGTGGCATTTGGGGTGAAAATTATTGGTACGATAAGACTGATGTGTGGAATCACCCGCGTTTAAGTAAGTTTGTACCAAAGAATCAGCTTTTACCTCGTTCAATGCGTCGTGTTAAGGCTCCCGATCATCACTATAATCACTTTAACAATGCCCGTGTTGCCAAAGAGCTACAGGACTTAGGTGTTTTAGTCAATCTGGGAGCACACGGTCAACGTGAAGGTTTAGCTGCACACTGGGAGATTTGGATGTTTGCTCAAGGTGGTATGACGCCACTAGAAGCAATTCGTGCAGCAACGTTAGATCCTGCTAAATACATTGGCCTTGATAACAACATCGGTTCTCTTGAACCGGGTAAACTTGCCGATTTAATCGTTATTGACGGTAACCCGCTAACTAATATTCGTGATACAGATAAAATAGATTACACCATGATTAATGGTCGTTTATTTGATGCTGCAACAATGAACGAAGTGGGTGAGAAAAAACGCGAAAAGTTATATTTTGAAAAAATCTAACATAGTAAAAATCTAAACTGAAAGCGGCCATTGTGCCGCTTTTTTTATGATTTACTTATTGTTTTAAGTGAGGAAACTGTTTAGTTCCTATTAGTTTTGCTTGGCAGATCATGCCTTCAACGAGCGTCATTAAATAGTAGCTGTGCGTGTCCAGCTGCGCACTTTCCATGTTATTACACGATGACAGACGCAGTTTAATTAACTGCTGTATGGCCATTTTATGTTCTTTACAGGCTTGATTTATCAGGCTGGCAGGATCAGGAAACTCGGCTGCAGTGTTAATAAATAAACAGCCATTGAAATCACCTAACTCAGTCACCTCAGAATTAAACCAAGCTTCATGGCAGCTGATCAAAGCTACTTTAAATTCTTCAACAGTGGTTAGCTTGCTGGTGGCATGCGTTAACCAATTTAAGAATCTGTTATGTCGCTCACTAAGGCACGCAAGTAATAATTCATCTTTACTTGCGAAATGGTGGTACATGGTTTTTTTGGCGACACCAGCCACATTAATAATTTCGTTTATTCCCACACTATGAATGCCTTTTTGATAAAAAAGTGACAGGGCAGTCAAAATAATATGTGTTCGTTTATCCATAACAAAGCCTCATTGGGTGACTAATGATAGCTTGACAGAAGTAGACCGAGTTGTCTACCATTTGCGAGGTAGACAACTTGGTCTACTTTTGGAGGTGTTATGGAAAATAAATTTCGTAAAGCTGCTATTGCTGGCATATTTGCTTGTATGGCAATTTTTGTTTTAGCGTATTTGCAGCAATTAGGAAATTATGGTGTTTGGTTGATGGCGCCATTTGGTGCAACTGCGGTGCTGGTGTTTGGTGTACCGCACAGTCCTTTAGCGAAAGCGAAGAATGTCATCGGCGGGCACATTTTGACTGCTTTAATCGGCGTTGTATTTGTAAATTATGTTGGAGTAGGGCCCGTTGAAATTGCTTTAGCCACAGGGTTGGCAATTAGCCTGATGATGTTGACAGATACAATTCATCCCGCAGCAGGCGCTAACCCAATTTTGATTATGCAATCTCTACAAAGTTGGGATTTTTTAGTGATGCCCGTACTGATTGGAACTGTGTTTATTGTGTTATTTGGTTACTTAAGTCAATGGCTATTAAATATTCAGTTGAATGGACATAAAAAAACCGCTAACGAGTAGCGGTTTTTAAAATTTTTAAGTGTAATTAAATTACACAACACCACGCGGTAAACGACAATCGTGGTCTTTTTCAGCTAGGTTAACAATCCAAAGCTCTTCAGCTTTGTAACCATCATCGTTTGCTGTAACAACAGTGAACGATGCTTTCTTAGCTGTTTTAGCCGGCGCAGCGGTTTTAGTTTTGGTTTTTTTCGCTGGTGCTTTTGGTGCTTCTTCTGCTTTAGGCTCAGCTGTTTTACCAGAAGTGAGCTCTTCAGTCAGCGCTGCAACATCAGCAAGGCGCATATTTTTGCCACCGTCGATGCTATACCAACCAGGTTTTGTTGTGATTTCAGGTTTCTTACCATTCGCTGCTTCGTATGCTGCTTCGAAGGCATTTAACACTTCTGTTTTGTCTAGTTTGCTCATCAGAGACCCTATACGTTGTAAACACAGATTAAGAATATATATTTATACCTATTTTCAGCTTACTTTTCAATTTTTTGCGATTTTCCTTCCATTTTTCACTCATAAACGCCAAAATTTGCACAAAATAGAGGGTTGAAGGACGATTTTTATATGCAACGCAAACAATTTACTCAATTATTAAACGACATTCTTAAACCTGATTCTATCGCTGACTTTTGCCCAAATGGCTTACAAGTTGAAGGTGCGAGCGAAGTAAAAAAAATAGTGACGGGTGTCACAGCAAGTCAAGCATTGATTGATGCTGCTATTACACAAAATGCAGATACTATTTTGGTACACCACGGTTATTTCTGGAAAGGGGAATCACAGCCAATCACGGGCATGAAAAAGCGCCGTATAGCGGCACTTTTAAAAAATGATATTAATTTATATGGCTATCATTTACCGCTTGATATTCACCCCGACATTGGTAATAACGCACAATTGGCAAAGTTACTCGATATTGAGTTCACAGGCGGGCTTGAATCAGGTCCAAATAGTGTGCCAGTAAAGGGACGTTTAAAAACACCATTAAGCGGTGAAGAGTTTTCCGACAAAATTACTCAAGTACTTAACCGTGCACCATTAACTAGTTTGGTTAGAGAACAGAAAATCGAAACCATCGCTTGGTGTACAGGAGGTGGACAAGGGTATATTGATTTAGCGGCTGCTCAAGGTATTGATGCTTATCTTACTGGTGAAGCCTCTGAGCAGACTATTCATAGTTCACGTGAGCAAGGCATCGACTTTTTTGCAGCAGGACACCATGCTACTGAGCGTTATGGCATTAAAGCCTTAGGCGAACTTTTAGCTGAGCAGCATGGTTTTGATGTAACGTTTATCGATATAGACAATCCAGTCTGATTAAGTCTATAGCGCCTCTGGATCAATCCAGCGGCGCACACTCACCCATGCACTGCCAATTTTCTCATGAGCAACTCTGGTAACTGCAACAAGTACAGCGTCATCAGGTATAAACTGTTTATACGTTGGATACTGACTAAAATCTTGAAAGTCGGTTGCCGCTGGGATCACATCAACACCTTGTGCATTAAATAAGTCTTTCGCTCGCGGCATATGGCTTGCTGAGGTGACTAGGGCAGTTTCTTTATCAACTAAATATATGGCAAGTCGCTTCGCTTCTTCTGCGGTATCCATAGCGAGGGGGTTTTGTTTAATTCTTGTTGCAGAAATACCTAACGCTTTTGCTGTTTCAAACATGAGTTGACTATTGGTGGTATTAGCAAAACCGCCCCCTGATACATAGAGGGTGGCATTTGGATAATGGTGAGCAAGCTTAACACCTTCAAGTAAGCGAGCAAGCGCACAATCGCCTAACTGGTGGTTTGCTTGAAGGCGCGAGTTGGGCATTATTGAGCAGCCAAGTACCACAATATTATCAAGTTTAGGATGTTTTGCTTGGTTAAATTGCCATGCAGGGTTATTGCTTGTAGCTATCAATGACTGGCCAATAAATGGCGTGCTTATCAGCATTAAAGTTAAAATGCTAACAAAGCCAAAATAGAGTGCTTTGCGTTTATGTGTAATGGCTAAAAATACCATCACTAAAGTAAGCAGCCCCAACAACGGCAGGGGCATTAATAATGAGCCAATGATCTTTTTAATTTCAAACATATATCAATGCTATTGTCTGTGACAGATAATGCTATGTTAGTTATTTTGCCTTGCTTTAGCGACCGTTATTTTGCTTACAAGTATTTAAAAAGTGGCGATAAACAGGGTTATCTTTCATATTTTTTTTCATCGCTAAATACATAGGGCGTGTAAGACCTAATGCACCTAACGGAATAGACTTAATAAGCCCTTGGCTTTCATAAGGGGTGACTAGCCAATCTGGTAATGCAGCAACTCCCATACCTGCGCTCACTAATTGGAAAATCAATAAGCCTTGGTCAACAGTTTTAAGGGTGCCATCAAATCGTGCATTTTGAATGAAATGTTTAAAGATATCTTGGCGTTCACGCGGAATAGGGTAAGAAATAATTGTTTCGTTCTTTAAATCAAGGGCCGTGACATAGGCTTTTTTTGCCAATTCATGATCCGGTGCAACGATTAGTTTTAATTTAAAATCAAACAGGTGAGCATATTCAAGCTGATCGGGTTCACGAATATCAGAAGTCAGCACTAGATCTAATTCATCATTAATTAAATCTGGGATAGCGTCGTAACTAAAGCCGCGCTCGTAATCAATTTTAATATCAGGCCAAAAGTTATTAAATTCTTTTATGGTTGGTAGCAACCAATGAAAGCAGGCATGACACTCAACACTTAAACGTAAATTTGATATTGGCTGATTCAGGCTTTCCTTTAAGCGACATTTCGTTGCTTCAACTCGAGGTAATACCTCGTTAGCAAGTTCCAGAAGTAACATACCTTGTGGTGTGAAGCGCACAGGCTGTGTCTTACGTTCAAACAGTTGGCAATCTAACTTATTCTCAAGATCTTTAATTTGATGCGATAAAGCCGATTGAGTTAGAAATAACTCACGCGCTGTATTGACCAAAGAGCCTGTTTCTTTAAGGGTCGCTATGGTTTTTAAGTGTTTTATATCAATCATCTTTAAAAAATCTCATGAAAAATGTGAGTCTGACTCAGATTACGAACATACTACGCCTTAGAATTCTTTTTTTCAACGTCTAGACGTCTAAAATTGGCGATTAATTTAACCGCTTTTTTACAATACGCCTTCCTATAAATAATTGACAGCGTTGTCATGTGATTTTTTGTAATTTAGTTATGAAATTATATGAATTTACCTCAAGTTGAAACTTGCTATTTTAATAGTGTTATAGCTTGCGAGAACTAACTTGATATTTATTCTCAATTAATAGTAGTAGGGTAGAGCTGTTCGCTAAGGTATTATTTTTTATAATGTTATTATCTAAAACAATGGTAGTTTTATTTTTCATAGGGATGTCTGTGTTGCGTACTGTATTTTTACTCTGTGCTTGTTGGGTTATGCCTGCTTTTGCTGGCACTATTAACAGCCAGTTTCCGACAGAAATTGACCCAAATGGTCACTATGTTTTTTATTCACATGGTTTTATTGTAGAAGGGCATAACCCTAAGCCTGTTCACAAAACCTTTGGGATTTATGATTTTGTTGCCGTAAAAGAAGCGCTTGCAGATGAGAGCTATCATTTAATTGCTTACCATAGACCAAAAGGCACAGAACCTTTTGTGTTTGCGAAAAAGCTTGCAGCAGACGTTGAAGCATTAATAACTGCCGGTGTTGCTGAATCAAACATCAGTTTGGTTGGTTTTTCAAGGGGTGGGGCATTGTCGATAATGGCAGCCAATGAACTTAAACGTACAAATATCAATTTAATTATTTTAGCTGGTTGTGCTGGTTTAATTAAAAAGCTCCCATCAGTTAAAGCTTACGGCAAGGTTTACTCTATCTTTGAACGTTCAGATCAGGTTGGCTCTTGCCAATTTTTAATTGATAGGAATGAGGTAACCAAGTTCGAAGAAATAAGCATCAATACAGGGCTATCACATGGCGCATTTTATAAGCCAAAAGATGAATGGGTGTTACCTATTAAGAAGTGGCTAAAGGATTAACTATGCCTTATATATTGTTATTTTTAGCGATTAGTGTTTTCGGAATAAGCTTTTCAAGCGATGCTGAGCCGTTTACGTTGCCGCGCACTGATACAGTTTTGCTTAAAGATAAACATTCAGACAACGAATACCCAATCACTATTAAACTGCCACCTAGCTACCAAAAGCAAAGTCATAAACGCTACCCTGTGGTGTATCTATTAGATGCAAATTATAGTTTGCCAATTGCCTCTGGTGCTAGTCGCTTTATGATGAATTCGGGGTCCATTGAAGAGGTGATTATCGTTGCTATAGGATACCAAAAAGGCATGTCTGGGCTTAATAGCCGTATTTATGACTACACCCCATTTGAAGATAAAAATTGGCAGCGACAGACTGGGGGAGCAAGAAACTACCTCAATTATTTAAAACAATCCGTATTGCCCTATATTGATGCTCACTACAGAACGAGCCAAAAAAACACCTTGGTCGGTAACTCGCTTGGTGGTTTATTTGCAGCCTATACCTTGTTTACTGAGCCTACGCTTTTTTCCAGTTATGTCATAGGTAGCCCTTCAGTGTGGTTTAAGCAGCATGACCTTTTAGCTTTACCTGTGGTGGCCACGAGCAAAACAACTAAAGTGTATATTGGTATCGGAGAACTTGAAGAAAGTGAAGGTGAACAAATGGTTTCGGGCGCAAGGCAATTAGCAGCTAAAATAAATAAACAAAGCGGCGCGCTGGTTACAACAAATTTATTTGTTATCCCTCAGGCACGCCATGCAACTGCATTCCCAACAACGATTACCCAAGCCTTAGACTGGATTTATCAGGTTAATGATAACTAAAGAGCGTGACACTTTTTATATTTTTTGCCGCTACCACAAGGGCATTCATCATTACGGCCAATTTTAATATCTGCAACTGGCGTTATATCACCATCTAGGTAACGCCATAGGCCATCTTCTTTAATAAAACGCGATTTTTCGTGTAACTCACAATACAAGTTTTGGTAAAAGTAATTTGCTTTAAATTCTACAAAACCTTCTTGATCATTATGTTCAGTATCTAAAACACTGAGTTTGGTAAAACGGCAGCTATTAGCAAAATCTTTGATTTCGCGAACCGGGTTAGCGGCTTGCTGGCTTTGTGCATAGGTACTAAATACATATTTAGCATCTTTTAGCGCGTAGGCACTAAAACGAGAACGCATAAGTTGCTCTGGGTTATCAGCTTGGCTTGCACCTGTATGAAAAGGTTGGCAGCAAAGCTCGTAAGTCAATTCGCTGCCACAAGGACAAAGGGAGTGTGTGAGTGATGTCATAACAACTTACCTAAAACTATAAATTGTTATTTTAACAAGCCTATTGTGGCTGCGGTACTAAATTGTCTAATTGGGCGCTTTTTGTAAAACAATAAAACTTAGCAGATGCCTGCTCAAGGTTTAAGTTCATCGAATCAAGTTGATGATTGCTTACAATATCTGTCCATGTGATTACAGCAGCAAAATTACCGTTATGTAATGCTGAGCTAAGTACATACTCAAGGTTAACTAAATGCTTTTGTCTTATCACAAGCAGTTTGCTGGTATCAATCGAACACGAATCTAATAACGCTTTACTAGGAACATGATCAGGAGCAATTAATAGGGTCCATGCATTTTGGCTATTGTAATGATGCAATACCTTTAATAGTTCAAAGGTTGCTGATATTTCATCTTCAATTTGAATTAAGTTAACAGACGCTTTGTCGTTATCTTGTTGGTAGCTTTTAACTGTTCTTAAGGTAATTGGCTGTAACATAACTTTCACTCACTGGTTGTTTATACAGTATGTGTATACAGTAGTTTATACAGTGTTCTTGCGCAAGTACTTTTTGCTATTTTTTAACCAATAATTCAGTTTTATTTTAATTAAAATAATTTAGTTGTTATTAAACAATTGGTTATGGTTTTGTGTTGAAGGTTGAAAAAGGTGAGAAATTTACCGCTAAAGCTATACAGTATTTTATACAGTACTATGTAAATAGCTAAGTTTTGCTTCTATACAGGTATTTTGCATAAAAAAGCCGGTATAGAAACCGGCTCTTAATCTTTGTAGTTCTGCTATTTATCTAAGTAGGTATTTAAAAACTCAAGATATGCGTTTGAGGCTTTTATACGGTTTTCCTTTTTAGTAAACCCATGGCCTTCATCATCGAATAATACATATTCGACAGGCACACCATTTGCTTTTACAGCGGCAACGAGCTCATCGCTTTCAACTTGTAAAACGCGAGGGTCGTTAGCACCTTGAATCACCATTAAAGGCTTAGTGATGTTTTTAGCATGAAATAGTGGCGAAATTGCACGGTGACGTTCACCGTCTGTCGCGGGGTCGCCCATTTCGTCATACAGCGCCTTTTTAAAGCTTTCCCACCATGGTGGAATCGAGTTTAAGGTTCTAACCCAATTCGTTACACCAAAAATATTAATGCCGACTTTAAACTCTTCAGGTTCGAAGGCAAGTGCAGCAGCAGTCATAAAACCACCATAGCTGCCCCCTATGATGCCAATTTTATCAGCATCGACCCAATCTAGGCTTTGCAGGTGTTTTTTACCGTAAACGATATCTTGTAAATCGTCAGTGCCATGCTTTTTGTCATCTAAATGGAAGAAGGTTTTACCGTAACCTGAGCTACCTCGGTTATTGACTGCAAAAATGGCATAACCATGATTTACTAGATGTTGCTGCATAGCACTATATCCAGTGCGGCTTTGTCCACCAGGGCCGCCATGCACCCATACTAAAGCAGGTACTTTGTTGTTGCTGTTGGCTTGCTTAGGCTTGTATAAAACTCCCGGAATTTCTAAACCATCAAAGCTTTTAAATCGCACAATGGTGCTTTCAACCAAGTCACTTTGATCAATTGCATCACTTAATGTATTGGTTAATTGTTTAGCTTTCGACTCACCGACTTGCCATACAAATAGGTTGCTTGGAGAGGTGTCTGAATTTAGGTAAAACGCCATGGTTTTTTCATCAGCTGAAAAATTTACACCGCGTAAGTTACCAGCAGGCAGTGATGGCATGGCAATACCTTTACCTGTGGTGGTATCGATTATCGACACCTTAGTGCTTGCATCAGCATTAACACCGCTTACTTGGTAACGGCCAGATTTAGAGAAGTAAATAAAGCTTACATCCCACTCATCTTTGAGGGCAGGGCTGTGCTCACCGGTAGTTAAATCATAACGCCATACTTCTGCAAACTCACCCTTAGCATCAGTTGAGTAGTACAATGATTTACTGTCTCTTGAAAATGTTTCAGGGCCGTATTTAGCGTCGCCGTCATGGCGGGTAATGAGCTCTGGTTTCAGAGTTTTTTTACGAGTATCAAGTATGAATACATCGCTGTCTTTGTTCGAATTGTTTTTCGATAAAGCAATAAAACGGCCATCAGGGCTGATTGCGCCGACATCAAGGCCCATGGTATTTTGATAAACAGGTGTTACTTCATAGCTGTTAGCATCAACACGATATAGGTCCATAAACTTAGCATCACGCTGATTGCTGGTTATAAAAAACTGTTTACCGTCTTCGGTGAAGCCAGCAAACCCTGCTCGGGTTTCTTCACCAGGGGTGAGGTCTTTCACTGTGCCATCTGTTTCGCGAACATAGATGTGATAACGCTCGTTACCGCCTGAGTCTTTAGTAAATAATACGCGCTCATCTTGAGGGAAATAAGCCACTGCATAAGTACTGTCTTCAAAGTCTGTTAAGCGGGTTTTTTTGGCAGTTTTTATATCTACTTCATACAGGCTATAAATGCCGCTTTCGTCACTGCTAACGAGTATTTTGTCGCCTTTAGGTGAAAAGCTGCTGCCCATAATTGAGGTTGTATCAAAAAAAGTTTCAGCATCATACTGTTTAACATTTTGGCTTTGTTGCACGCTTTCGGTGATGCTAATTGATGGGGTTGATTGTGAACATCCTGCAAGTGCAAGGCTAAGCGCACATGCAACTGCTGCTATTTGAAAACTCGGTTTCATTGTAATTATTCCTTGTTAATTTTTCGTTATAAAGTGTTGCCTGTTCATAATCTAAACGCAAGTTTTACCCGTTCGATATTTGTTACAAATCATGTAAATGAATAGGTACATGAGTGTGTTAGAGAGTTTTTAAACGAAAAAACCAGCGCAATTTGCGCTGGTTTGGTTTTTCATAACAATTGGAATTGTTTTGCTAGCTTAAGCGGCGTCTGCTTTTTTATCGCTCTCGCCGCGGGCTACCTTACCGGCAACTAAGTCAGCTGGGTCAAAGTCGTCAACGTTAATAACATCAAGACGGGCTTTTTCAACAGCAGCTAATTTGTCGGCTTCAGCTTGGCTTAAAATACCTGCTTCAAGGCCCATTTGCGCTACTTTATCAAGCTGGAAGAAAGGCAGTTTCACGCCTTTTTCACGGCATACCTTGTCAAACAAAGGCTCAACTTCAAGAATGTCTTTAAGCGTTTGCTCCTGACGACCCACAAGGTTAAGCGGCTCGTTTTTAAGGTAAATGTAGTTAGCTAAACGGTTACGAGTTTCGCTTGGTACTTGTAATAAGTGAGCAAGTTTGTGCTCAAGCTTATCTGTAGGCTTACGAACTGGACGACCGAATGGGAATAACATGATTTTTAGCATCGCACGAAGTGGGGCAGATGGCATGTTGTTAATTAAGTCAGCTAGTGCACGTTGGCAGTGGTAAAGGTGATCTTGGCAGCTCCATTGAACAAGCGCAAAATCTTCTTTTTTACGGCCTTCGTCGTTGTAACGTTTAAGTGTTGCAGATACAAGGTATAAGTAGCTTAGTAAGTCACCTAAACGTGCAGATATACGCTCTTTACGTTTTAATGAACCACCAAATACCGCCATGCTGATATCTGACATTAATGCTAACGATGCACTGAAACGTGACGCAACACGATAAAACTCAGCGGTTTCATCTTTGTACGGCGTACTCGTAAAACGGGCATTTGTGAATGCTAACCACTTAGTGCGAACAAGGTTCGAAATAGTAAAGCCAACGTGACCCATTAACGCTTTATCGAATACTGCAAGGGCTTCTTCGCGGTCTTCAATTGCACAAGCGCCTAGCTCAGTTAACACAAATGGATGACAACGAATTGCACCTTGACCATAGATGATCATGTTACGTGTTAAGATATTTGCACCTTCAACGGTAATCGCAATTGGCGCACCTTGGTAGCCACGACCTAAATAGTTGTTTGGACCAAGCATGATGCCTTTACCACCGTGAACATCCATGCCGTGAATAGTCGCTTCACGCATTTGCTCAGTTAAGTGGTATTTAATAATTGCAGATACAACCGATGGTTTTTCACCAAGGTCAACAGCCCCTGTAGACATACTAACTGCAGCATCAGAGCTATATGCGTAACCTGCAAGTTTTGCCATTGATTCTTCAACACCTTCCATTTGACCAATTGGTAAACGGAATTGACGACGAATACGGCTGTAAGAGCCTGTTGCAAGCGCGATTGTTTTTATGCCACCTGTAGAGTTAGACGGCAATGTGATTGCACGACCAACAGATAAACATTCAACAAGCATACGCCAGCCTTGACCTGCCATTTTCGGGCCACCAATGATGTAATCAAGTGGTACAAAGATATCTTTACCGCGAGTAGGACCATTTTGGAATGGTACGTTTAGCGGGAAGTGACGACGGCCAATTTCTACTCCCGGAGTATCTGTTGGGATCAGCGCACAGGTAATACCAGGTTCTTTGTCATCACCTAGTAAACCGTCAGGATCTTGCAATTTAAATGCAAGGCCAAGTACAGTTGCAACAGGAGCAAGAGTAATATAACGCTTGTTCCATGTTAGGCTGATACCAACAACTTCTTCACCGTTCCATTGACCTTTACAAACAACACCGTAATCAGGAATTGCACTTGCGTCAGAACCTGCTTCTGGTGAGGTTAGCGCAAAACAAGGAATTTCTTGACCACTCGCTAAGCGTGGTAAGTAATGATCTTTTTGCTCTTTAGTACCATAGTGCTGAAGTAACTCGCCCGGACCTAATGAGTTAGGTACACCTACGATAGAAGATAGCAACGTTGATTTACTTGTTAGTTTTTGCAGTACACATGATTGTGCATAGGCAGAAAACTCTAAACCGCCGTATTCTTTTTTGATGATCATGGCAAAGAACTTATTATCTTTTAGATATTGCCAAACATCTTGCGGTAAATCAGTTAGTTCGTGAGTTGCGTGCCAGTCATCTAGCATACTACACACTTCTTCAACAGGACCATCAATAAATGCTTGTTCTTCGATAGTCAGTTTAGGAGCTGGGTATTGGTGTAATTTGTTCCAGTCAGGACGACCACAAAACAGATCCGCTTCCCACCACGTAGTACCGGCATCGATTGCTGATTTTTCAGTATCCGACATAGTCGGTGTTACTTTTTTGAAAGCAGCAAAAATAGGTTTAATGATGTATTGTTGACGAACGCCAGTCACAGAAAGTGGCACAGCGATAAGTAAGAATAGTAGCCAACTAATTGCGCCAAACGCGCCAGCAAATGTGCCAACAAGTAAAGTCGCAATGGTAATACCTAAGCAGGTATTCCAGCTTGCTCTGTGGTAACTCGCAATACTAAGCAGCACGAGTAAACCAAGTAAAAATATGAGAGTCATTGATTATTCCTTAATAGAGGTCAGACCACCTCTTTTAGAGTAGCGCTAGAAAAGCGAATTATCAAGAGCAGAACAGAGATTAAAACAGTCTGTTCAGTGAGTTTTATTCATTTAAAAATGACTATCAGTGCAAAAAGATTTACAGCAAATTAGAAATTGTTGAGTAATTACTGATAATCATCGCCGCTAAAACAGCTATTAGTTGTGAATTGCTCAGATAGTTCTGAAAATCTCAGCATAGCAGTTGCCATCTTTAGCGCTATGTTTAACAATGAGCGCAGGCAGGGATCAGCCCATCATGCCTTTCCTTCGATTAGTTTTATAGGTTAAGAGTTCTATGTGTGAGTTGCTTGGCATGTCGGCCAATGTACCAACGGATATTTGTTTCAGTTTTTCAGGATTATTAGAGCGGGGCGGTAATACTGGCCCACATAAAGATGGCTGGGGCATCACCTTTTATGAAGGTAAAGGCTGTCGTACATTTAAAGATCCAGAGCCAAGTTGCCAATCAGAAATTGCTAAACTCGTTAAAGCGTATCCAATAAAAAGTATTTCGGTGATAAGTCATATTCGCCAAGGTAATCGTGGCCGTGTATGTCTTGAAAACACTCATCCATTTACCCGAGAGTTGTGGGGACGCGAAATTACCTATGCTCACAACGGGCAATTATCGAATTATCATGATTTAAAGCCAGATTATTATCGGCCAGTGGGTAATACCGACAGTGAGCTAGCGTTTTGTTGGTTGCTCGATAAAATTCGCGAAAAATACCCTAAGCGCCCATCAAATATGGCATCTGTATTTCGTTATGCTGCTAAGCTTGCTCACACACTGCGTGAAAAAGGCGTATTTAACATGCTACTTACCGATGGTGTTTATGTTTTAGCTTATTGTACCAATAACTTACATTGGATCACTCGTCGAGCACCGTTTGGTAAAGCAACATTAATTGATGCTGATATGGTGGTCGATTTTCAAAAAGAAACCACACCGAATGATGTGGTTACTGTCATTGCGACAAGACCACTCACCAATGACGAGCGCTGGCAAAAAATGGAACCGGGTGAGTTTGCACTGTTTAAAATGGGCGAAAAAATCTAAAAAAGAATGAAGCGCTATTAGGGCGCTTCTTTACTTTCTTGATTTGTTAACGAGACTGGTGTGGTCACAGTGAATGAATTAAGTTGCACTTCAAATTGTTCTACCCCTTTTTCACCTTTCCACATACGAACTAACATGTAATCCATTTCAGGAGCAAACCAAGCTAGCGCTTGACGCTTATCGTTATCGTATAAACGTTTTACTTTAATGGCTTCTACATTACCAATTGGCAGCGAAATCATTTCTGTGCCCACAACTTCAAAGTCGTAATTTCGCAGATTACCTTTTTTATCAATCAATGGATACGATAATTGCGTTTTGCCTTGTTTTAGTTCTTCGCGGACTTGTACTTGATAAGACAGTGAATCTTGAAAATCATCAGACCAATCAATTTTAAGTGGGTATTTACTTTGATTGCTTTGCACTTGCTTTTGAGTTGAATCAAATTTTAAGCTGTATTCTTTATCAGGCCCTGTTCCCGAGCGCTCCATAGTGTAACTTACTGGAGAGATTTTGTGATCATGATAAGTAAACATTGATGTTTCTTTTCGTGAGTCCGAAAAAATCATCCATTCGATTTCACTGTGATAAGTGATCACGTAATTACCGTCTGCGGCTCTTTTAAGCTCGCGGACTGCTTTACCATGGGTTTCGCCTTTACGAAGTACATCGTATTCTGCTTGGTATTGAGTGAGGTCGCCAGCTAAAACACTGGTAGGAAGTAATAAAGTGCCCACACAAGCAAGTAGGGCACTTAGATTTTTATTCTGGGTAGTGCGCGCCGTGTGCAGGAAGTTTCTTTTCGTCAAAAACTGCATAATCTGCTTCCATCTTGAGTCGTTGTTCACTGAACCACTTGACCACCAATGGATAGATTATATGTTCTTGCTGATGAACACGTTGTGCGAGTGTCTCTGCGGTATCGCTTTCGAGTACCGGAACTTTGGCTTGAAGAACAACGGGACCGCCGTCTAGCTCTTCTGTGACAAAGTGAACACTAACACCATGAACGTCATCTTTTGCATCTATCGCTCGTTGGTGGGTATTCAGCCCTTGGTACTTAGGCAACAAAGAAGGGTGAATGTTCAACATTTTTCCCTTAAATTTTTGCACTAAGCTAGGAGTAAGAATACGCATAAAACCAGCTAATACAACTAGATTTGGTTCAAAATTGTCAATAATGTCCATTAACTCAGCATCATAGGCCTCGCGCGAGTCAAAATCTTTATGGCTAAGTACACGAGTTTGTATACCTGCATTTTTTGCTCGCTCAAGGCCATAGGCGTCGGCTTTATTACTAATTACAGCGGCGATTTCGGCCTTAATTTCACCACGCGCACACGCGTCAATGATGGCTTGAAGGTTAGAACCGCTACCAGAAATTAATACAACAAGACGACAAGGGGTCATTAGTCACGACCACCTAAAATTTCTACTTGCTCTTCGCCTGCTTTTGCATCTTGGATCTCACCGATATGCCATGCATTTTCGCCAAGATCTTTAAGAATTGTTAAGCTTTGCTCAAGTTTGTCAGCTGGAACAACTAATACCATGCCTACACCACAGTTGAATGTACGGTACATTTCGTGTGTTGTAATGTTGCCGTTTTCTTGTAACCAGTTGAAAACTACAGGCCATTCCCAGCTGTCGCCTTTGATTACTGCTTTTGCAGACTCAGGAAGTACGCGCGGGATGTTTTCCCAGAAGCCACCACCTGTGATGTGAGATAACGCGTGTACATCAACTTGCTTGAATAGCTCAAGTAATTGTTTAACGTAGATGCGAGTTGGCTCTAAAAGGTGATCGCCAAGTGCTTTGCCTTCAAGTTCAGCGCTTGTGTCTGCACCAGATACTTCAAGGACTTTACGAATTAATGAGAAACCGTTTGAATGAGGACCACTTGATGCAAGTGCGATTAATTGGTCGCCTGCAGCAACTTTAGTACCGTCGATAATTTTTGATTTTTCTACCACACCAGTACAGAAACCAGCCATGTCATAGTCTTCGCCGTCGTACATACCTGGCATTTCAGCAGTTTCACCACCGATTAATGCACAGCCAGAAAGCTCACAGCCTTTACCAATACCTGTTACAACATCAGCCGCAGTATCTACGTCTAATTTACCAGTTGCATAGTAATCAAGGAAAAATAGTGGCTCTGCACCTTGTACAATAAGGTCGTTTACACACATAGCAACAAGGTCGATACCCACTGTGTCGTGCTTTTTAAGATCGATTGCTAAACGTAGTTT
Source organism: Pseudoalteromonas shioyasakiensis (assembly GCA_013391845.1). Taxonomy (NCBI): domain Bacteria; kingdom Pseudomonadati; phylum Pseudomonadota; class Gammaproteobacteria; order Alteromonadales; family Pseudoalteromonadaceae; genus Pseudoalteromonas; species Pseudoalteromonas shioyasakiensis. The sequence continues at coordinate 2,747,406 of CP058414.1, read as the reverse complement.
TGTACCAACACCGTCTGTGCCAGCAACCAGTACAGGCTCTTTATAGCCAGTTGGTAGTTCGCAAAGTGCGCCAAAACCACCGATACCGCCCATTACTTCAGGACGTCTGGTTTTTTTAACTACGCCTTTAATACGCTCAACAAGTGCATTACCGGCATCGATATCTACGCCCGCGTCTTTATAGCTAAGAGACTGTTTTTGTTCGCTCACAGGTTTTCCTCAAAAAAGTTGCATGTGGGTTGCTTAGAAACGCGCGTATTTTACAACAATTGCAATGGCGCGGCTAGTTGAAAAATCACTTTAACCGACTTGACAAGGACAGTTGTCCGGTTTTTTTTGCTTTCAAGTTACAAGGCTAAAGTATCAAGCAAATGACCCTTCAGCCTTGTAACTGATATTTGTTAAGCTTTCGCGGTTAAAATAGCGCGAAGAGGGGCTGGGTAACCTTCGATGGTTTTGCTGGTGTCATTTGGGTCTAAAAAGTCGACCAGTGATTCGTTTTCCATCCACTGGGTTTTACGTTGTTCTTCAAGCGTTGTGATTGCGCAGTCTTTTACTTGCACATCTTTAAAACCAACGCGCTCCATCCATAGTTTTAATGCGGCGGTGCTTGGGATAAACCATACATTACGCATTTTCGCATAACGGTCGGTTGGCACTAAAACTGTATGTTCGTCACCTTCAACAACCAAAGTTTCAAGAACTAACTCACCACCTGGACGAAGCTGCGCTTTTAATTGTGCTAAAAAGTCGATAGGTGAACGACGGTGATATAAAACACCCATCGAAAATACTGTATCGAATGCTTTTAGCTCTGGCAGGGCTTCTACACCTAGCGGCAATAAGTGCACGTTGTCATCTTGATGATAGTGTTTAATCGCTTGGAATTGGCATAAGAACAAATCGGATGGATCAATGCCCACTACAAAATTAGCGCCTTCACCGCGCATGCGCCACAAGTGATAACCTGAGCCACAGCCAATATCAAGCACAGTGCGGCCTTTTAACGGTTCGATATGAGGCAGTAAACGATCCCATTTCCAATCACTGCGCCACTCAGTATCAATCTCGATACCGTGTAAGCTGAATGGTCCTTTACGCCATGGCATCATGCGCTTTAATAAATGCGTTAACTGTTTTTGCTGGCCTTCAGATAGCTCATCACCGGTGCCAATTTGTACTTTATCCTGAAGGTTCACATGGTTTGTGCTTACCTCAGGTAAGTTTTTCAGCACTTTTTGCCATTTTGGTAAATCACCGTGGCTAGCTTCTAGTTCCCAGTGCTTTAATTGGCCAGGCAAAGTTTCGAGCCAGTGGCTAAGCGGGCTTTGTGCAATCGCAGCGTAAAATTGGTTAAACCATTGAGACATGAAATACTCTTTATATCGTTGTGATGATTACTTGATTGCAATCATCGAGCAGAAGTTAAAACATTGATACCACACTTGCGTTTGGCTAAAACCAATTTCACTTAATCGGTTTAAGTGGGTAGATAAATGATCAGGGCGCATGACATTTTCGATAGCCGTGCGCTTTTGGCTGATCTCCAGTTCTGAATAGCCGTTGTGACGTTTAAAATCATGGTGCAAATCAATGAGCAAATTATCGCATTGCTCATTTTCACCTCTAATTTTTTCGCTAAGCAGCAAAACGCCGCCAGGTTTTAAATTTGCATAAATCTTTTCAAGCACTGCTTGGCGCTTTTCAGGTGGAATAAACTGTAGTGTAAAGTTCATCGCTACCACAGAAGCATTCTCGATTGCTAAATCGTTTATATCACCCAGCGTGACAGTGACCGGCACGTCAGAGCGAAAACCTTGTAAATGTAATTTACAGCGTTCAACCATCGCTTCTGAGTTATCGACGGCAATAATATTACAGTTATCGGTGCGAATATTACGGCGCATACTTAACGTTACAGCACCAAGTGAACAGCCTAGGTCGTATAGGTTTGAATTACTTTGCGCGTACTCGCCAGCCAGTTTACCTATGGTGCTAACAATGGTTGCGTAACCCGGCACCGAACGCTGGATCATATCAGGGAAAACTTCTACTACATGTTGGTCAAAGCTAAAGTCTTTAACCGCTTGCTCAGTGGCATAAATACTGTCTTTTTGCGTCACGTGAACAGTCTCTTTAAAAAATAATACCGCTATTTTAGCATTTTTAACTGGATAGTCAGTGATAAATTCAGTAGCTTGGCTAGAATTATCAATAACAAGTACAAAAAAGAGAAGTTTAATGACAAAAAGCAAAGTGATCAGTACAGAAGATATCTTATCAACTCTGTGTCATTCAGTGACTGGAGTTCTGTCTTCAGCAAGTGGTAACGGTATTAGTTATTCTGCTATGGTTCAAAAAATCACCCGCACCTGTATGCGCCCAGATATTGGCTGTTTTGTATTGTTCGATGGTGGCTTTACCGGTCTTGTGGTAACAAACTTCACAGCGCAAGCAGCCATGGAAATTTACCATGATTACATGCGTAACATGGGTATGCCAGAAGACGAAATTGCACAAAGCCATTTATCAGATGATGTGGCGAACGTACTCGGAGAGCTGATGAACCAAATCGTTGGTGACTTTACGTCAAAAGTACGTGACCAGCTGCATACTTCTATCACGCAAAACCAACCTAAGATGATGGCAATTAACAAGCAGGTTCAAATCTCTGTTGATACTACCATGGATAGACCGCAAGCACGCCGTGTGACATTCACCACAGCTAAGCAAAATATCTTCTATCTTGAGCTGGCAATGGATAAAACTGAATTCATCAAGCTACATGACTTTGATATTTCAGAAGCCGTTGACCCAGATGACATCATTGAGAACGAAGCTAAACAAAAAGCTGAAAAGCAAAAAGCATCATCACAAGCAGACGATGCAGATGATGATTTTATGGCAGAACTTGGTTTGTAACCCAACGACTTGAGCTGTCAGCCATCAGCTTTCAGCCGTCAGATAAAATAAACAGAGGCGCGGTTTAGACCGCGCTTTTTTGTGTTTAAAGTGCTAAACACTCAGTGCTTTATAATAAGCTTATTGCAACTGTAAAATTCAATTGAGGGCACTAAACTCGGAGTTTGAAATATGGTTTTGCAGCTTTTATTAAGTTAATGCTTTGGTGCGTTATACATAAATTAAATAACTGAAATAACTCAATAGGCAGTTGAGTAACTAGTCTTGGCTTAAAGCTGAATTTAAAGCTCCTTTTAAAGCCTACATTCATCCAATTTATGCTTTACTCATTAAGCCTTAAATGGATTTGATGATTGCATGAATTACTTAAAAAACTTTATAACTAAATTTGTTTTCATGATGCAGAAGCGGCCGGGGTTGATGGCTGTGTTGGCTTTTTGCAGTGGTGTGGCAAGTTTTGTCTTTGTTGAGCGAAAAGAGTCGTTTTCGCAGCTTATCTCTATTTTGTTATTAGTTACTTGGTTGTGGTTGTTAATAGATAACTGGCTAAGAGATAAAGTAGAGGAGCGTTTTGGTGTGGCGGTGTCGCCCAACGTGATGCGCTTTGCGCTTCAAGTTGTGCAGCAAGAAAGTTTGTTTTTTGCCTTACCATTTTTCTTGGCGGTGACAACTTGGGACCATGGTCAGGCCGCGTTTACCGCTTTAATTATACTTTGTGCGTTCGTTTCTGTTGTTGATCCCCTCTATTACAAAAAGCTTGCAAGGCACAGTGTCTGGTTTAGTGTGTTTCATAGCTTTTCTTTATTTGTCGTGCTGTCGGTTACCTTACCTATTTTATTAAAGTTAACGACCAGCCAGAGTTTTGAAATTGCGCTGATCACGGCTGTTATTTTAACGATTCCAAGTCTTGGCAATTTGATGCCAAATGCGAAATGGTGGCGTTTCCCACTGTTGGTGTTATTGCTTTGCGCTTTAAGTGCTGGGCTTTGGCAATTACGCAGTTTTGTACCCCCTGCGGCACTGCGTTTAACTGATATGAGCATGTCGTATCAGCTTGATGAACAAGCCCGTAAACCGCTTTCGCCAATAACAGAACTCACTGAGCAGAGCTTGCATGGAAAAGGTTTATATAGTTTTAGTGCGGTAAAAGCCCCTCGAGGTTTAGATGAAAAAATCTTCCATGTATGGGTACATAATCGTAAAGAAGTTGACCGCATAGCCTTGGATATTTCTGGTGGTCGCAAAGAGGGCTATCGTGCCTGGAGTCATAAAACGAATTTCCCTGCAAATGCTGCAGGAAAATGGGTCGTTAAAGTGGTTACCGAGTCAGGTCAGCTGATAGGACAGAAAAGGTTTGAGGTAATTGAAGTCTAGCTGTCAGCTTTCAGCCGTCAGTTTTTAGCTGATTGAGATGGAGGATAGTTATTAGTGTTTTTGAACAACAATAGCTTAACATTCATTCCTCAGGTTTTATGTTTTTAGCTGATAGCTTTAGTACGGATTTTTCCCTTCACCTACCAACACACTGAATATTCTCAAATCCAGTTCTAGTTGATGGTATTGCGGTTCCATGTGGCAGCAAAGTTGATAGAAAGCTTTGTTGTGGTCTTTTTCTTTAAAATGAGCCAGCTCGTGTACGACGAGTGCTTTGAGAAGTGGTTCAGGTGCGCGAAGTAGATCGCTATTAATGGCAAGGTCGTGTTTTCGGGTTTTACCTTGCATACGGAAAGTATGGGTGCCTAAGGCATTTGTGACCATATCGCCTTGTTTTTTGAACGCGGCACGGCCAAATGGCAGGGCATTTTTAAGGTAACGCTTTTTCAATTCAGTGGCGTAATTGTATAAAGCTTTATCGCTGGTAATGCTATGCGCATCAGGGTATTTGCCTTTAAGGTATTTTGCGGCTCTGTCACCCTTAAATAACTGTAACACTTGCTCAATGATGTGGGGCGGGTAACCTTGAAAATAACGGCTGTAATCTTTCATATGTTCTCTGACAAATCGGGCTTTATACTAAGCGCTAAAATAAACTGCTTTGGCTTGCTTCGCGTTCACCTATAAACGGCGCGAGCGCGGGGTGATTGTAACCTAAATCTTGGCAAAACTGTCTTGCTAAAAGTGGTGACTGGCGATTATCTGCGGTATGGAAAAACAAATAGGGTGATTTTCCTTCATCAAGCCATTGTTTTACTTTTTTCAGCCATGGCTGGTAATACGACTTGTATTCATGTTCAAGACTGGCAATCACAAAGCGCAGCATTGGCTGATCTCCTGTTGCAATGGCATGCACAGGTAAATAAGGCTTTTTCTTTTGCGCATCAATGAGTGCATCGGTATCGGCGGGTACAGCAAATAAAGCGCGGGTATCCATGCTTATGCGGTCTATATTGTTTTCAATTAATAGCTGATTTAAACGAATTTCAGCATCATCTTTGTTAAAAAAGCCTGGGTGACGTACTTCTACACCGTAACTAAGTTGCTTGGGGAGTTGTGCAATAAAATTAGCAAGCAGTGGCAGTGCTTCTGGTCCAAAGGCGCGGGGTAGCTGCAACATAACTTGCCCCGTTTTAGCAAAGATTGGCTCAAATAAGTTTAGCCATGCATTAAGTTCATTATTTATATTTGTCAGTTGTAATTCGTGACTAAAACGACGATGAAACTTAAAAGTAAATTTAAAATCTTCGGGTACCGCATCATGCCAGCGCAATAATGACTCATGACTTGGGTCAGCATAAAAACTGGTGTTGCCCTCAACTGAGTTAAAGCATTGCGCATACTCACTGAGCATGTCGGCGCTTTTACAGTGACTAGAGAGTAAATTTCCTTTCCATGCGGTACTAGACCACTGCGGACAACCTAAATACAGCATTAAATCAACCAATAAATTGAAACTTTGCTTAGTGTAACAAAAGAAATGTTTGCTCAGAAGTCGAGGCGTATATTTAGCCCCCGACAAGCACTGCTGGCACTCGCATTTTGCGATGGTTTGGGTATAATGCTCTGCCTTAAATGATTACTTTGTATAGTGGCTTTTGCTCTCAAAATAGCGAACTCTTAAGAGCAGGCGGCTATAAGTCTTTAACTGACAGGAATACTATGCGCTCTATATATTGCGGACAGCTAAATAAATCTCACGTAGATCAAGAAGTTGAACTATGTGGTTGGATCAACAAACGCCGTGACCTTGGTGGCCTTATCTTCGTCGATTTACGTGACAGAGAAGGTTTAGTACAAGTTGTTTTTGATCCTGAAGTAGAAGGATTAATGGATACTGCGAATAAACTACGTCAAGAGTTTTGTGTGCAGTTAAAAGGTGTTGTTCGCGCACGCCCTGATAGCCAAGTAAACAAAGACATGGCAACAGGTGAAGTTGAAATTTTAGGCACAAGCTTAACTATCATCAACCGTTCAGAGCCATTACCACTTGATTTTAATCAGCAAAACTCTGAAGAGCGCCGCTTAAAATACCGTTACCTAGATTTACGTCGTCTTGAAATGAGCGACCGTATCAAGCTTCGTGCAAAAGCGAGCAGCTTTGTGCGTCGTTTCTTGGATGACAACGGTTTCTTAGATATCGAAACACCGGTACTAACAAAAGCAACACCAGAGGGTGCGCGTGACTACTTAGTACCTAGCCGTGTTCATAAAGGTAGCTTCTACGCTTTACCTCAGTCGCCACAGTTATTTAAGCAATTATTAATGATGTCGGGCTTTGACCGTTACTATCAAATTGTTAAATGTTTCCGTGACGAAGACTTACGTGCAGACCGTCAGCCAGAATTCACACAAATCGATTTAGAGACGTCATTCATGAGCTCTGATGAAGTGCGTGCAATGACTGAGAAAATGATTACAGAAATGTGGCAATCATTATTAGACGTTGACTTAGGCGACTTCCCAGTGATGCCATACAGCGAAGCAATGCGTTTATATGGTTCTGATAAACCAGACCTACGTAACCCAATGCAGCTTGTTGACGTTGCTGATTTAGTAAAAGACGTTGAGTTTAAAGTATTCTCAGGTCCTGCTAATGACGAAAAAGGCCGTGTTGCTGTATTAACTGTACCAGGCGGTGCTGAGCTTTCTCGTAAACAAATCGACGATTACACTAAATTCATCGGTATCTATGGTGCGAAAGGTCTAGCTTGGATGAAAGTGAACGACCGTGCTGCGGGCGTTGAAGGTGTGCAATCACCAATCGCTAAATTCTTAAACGAAGAGGTGATCAACCAATTACTTGAGCGTACTAATGCGCAATCTGGTGATATCATTTTATTCGGTGCTGATAAGCGCAACGTTGTAAACGAAGCAATGGGTGCATTACGTCTTAAGATTGGTGTTGATTTAGGCATTACTGATCTTGATAGCTGGAAACCTTTATGGGTTGTTGACTTCCCAATGTTCGAAGAAGACGACGAAGGTACATTGCATGCGGTTCACCACCCATTCACTGCACCGAAAGGTATTTCTGCCCAAGAGCTTGAAGCAAACCCAGCTGCAGCATTATCAGATGCATACGACATGGTATTAAATGGCTACGAAGTTGGTGGCGGTTCGGTACGTATTCACAATGCCGATATGCAAGAAACAGCATTCAGAATCTTAGGTATTGATGCACAAGAGCAACAAGACAAGTTTGGTTTCTTACTTGATGCACTTAAGTACGGTACACCTCCGCATGCGGGTCTTGCGTTTGGTCTTGACCGTTTAGTTATGCTGTTATGTGGTACTGACAACATTCGTGACGTGATTGCTTTCCCTAAAACAACGCAAGCATCATGTTTATTAACAGATGCACCAAGCAAAGCAAATGCAGATGCATTAACTGAGCTAGCAATTAATGTTGTAGCGAAAGACGCTGAATAATTCATAATAAACTGAATTATAAGACTTTATGAATAATAACCCTAAGGTATATGCCTTAGGGTTTTTTTGTGCTTAAATGAATATTTAGTATGTTCTTCAAGGAGAGAAAATGAATATCAATGCAACTTTAATCGGCCAAATAATTGTTATTTTAATCCCTGTGTTTGCCGCTATCAGCTATTACTTAGGCAAGCGTAAAACCTCAACACCAATCGTGGTGGCCGTTATTGGTGGATTATTAGCGCTTATTCCCTTGTTTGGTCTTATTTTTATTGCAGTTCTTGCGCTTAAACAAGATATTGAGACCACCGCGTGATCGTAAGCCACTCGCTTTATTTTGAACACACCTTTGAAGTAAACCTAGTAGACCAAACATTTTCGCATTGCGAATTTGAGCAATGTGAATTTATCGACTGTGACTTTAGCAATAGTCAGTTTGAAAACTGCCGGTTTATAGAGTGTGAGTTTAAAAACTGTAATTTAGCTGCGCTTGGGCTTAGATACACCTCACTCGAAGAAGTGAACTTTAAACAGTGTAAATTAACCAGTGTGCGCTTTACTGATGTTGATTGGCCGCTACTCGCTAGCCGTGCTCCAGTGAGTTTTATTGGCTGTGAGCTTAGCCACAGCAGCTTTTTTGAGCTTAGCTTAAAAGCTTTAAAAATGCGTAGCTGTTTTGCCAAAGATGTTGATTTTAGACATGCAGATTTATCTTCTGCTGATTTTACTGATACTGATTTTCGTGACAGCTTGTTTCAACAAACCAATCTCAGTAAAGCTAATTTTATAGGTGCTAGTCACTTTGCTATTGATATAACAGCTAACAATATCAGTAAGGCCAAATTTGAACGTTATGCCGCTTTGGATTTATTAGCAGGGCTCGACATCGAGCTGGTGGATTAAAGTTAAGGAAAGTTATGGATTTAAGTCCCATCTTTTTGGAAGGTCAATTTGTTAAATTAGTGCCGTTAACGCTTGAGCACCGTGATGCTTTAGTAAACGCCGCTTCAGATGGAAAGCTTTGGGAGCTTTGGTTTACCTCGGTGCCCAATGAAGAACGTGTTGACGATTATTTAAGTATGGCGTTTGAACAACAATCACTTGGTCGCGCAATACCATTTGCTGTCATCGATAAACACACCGATGAGGTGATAGGCTCAACTCGCTTTTGTAATATCGACAGTAAAAACCGCCGTTTAGAAATTGGCTACACCTGGTATGCCAAGCGTTTTCAGCGTACTGGTGTTAATACTGAATGTAAAAAACTGCTACTGAGTTATGCATTTGAAACACTTAATGTGATTGCTGTTGAGTTTCGTACCCATTGGCATAACCAGGCTTCACGCAATGCCATTGCCCGCTTAGGAGCGAAACAAGATGGGGTGCTTCGTAATCACCAAATTATGGCCGATGGATGCGTACGCGACACCGTGGTGTTTTCAATTATTGATGGTGAGTGGCCTATGGTTAAACGTAGCTTAGAATTCAAATTAGAGCAGTCATAGAATGTTAAATATTAAAAAGGCGGCGCTAATACTCGCTTTAACCCTTAGCGGGCAGAAAGCCTTTGCTAATCAAACAGAGATACTGTTTGATACTGAGCGCACCCGCCATATTCCGGTGACCATTACAGCAGCCGATAGCAAATGCACGATAAAGAAAAAGTGCCCAGTGGCGTTTATTGGGGCAGGCTATGGTATGGCGCATACAGACTATCAATTTGCCCAGCAGGCCTTCCATCAGCATGGTTATTTAACGGTTGAAGTTGCTCATGAGTTAAAAGGCGATCCGAGTTTAAACCCTGAGCCACCCTACATGACCACACGCATGGAAAACTGGCACCGTGGTGTACAAACCCTTGAGTTTTTAGCCGTAGAACTTGCAAAGCGTTATGGTGAGTATGACTTTAATCAGCTCACTTTATTTGGTCACTCAAATGGGGGGGATATTGCAGCATTATATGCCGCTATTTATCCCGCTAAGGTTTCTAAATTGATCACCCTCGATCATCGTCGTATGCTGACCCCAAGGAACAAAAATATTGCTGTACTGACACTACGTGGTAGCGATTACCCAGCAGATGGCAACGTATTGCTTACGCAGCAAGAACTCGCTGTATACCCAGTGACGCAAATTAAGCTTAAAGATTCGCGCCATAACGATATGTATGATGGTGGCCCAGAAGCGCTTGTCGCACGCATGAGTAGAGAACTTAATACGTTTTTGGCACGTTTTTGATGCTCAGTTAAAACTGAGCATCAATATCGCTGCGAAAATTAAAATAGCCCATCTCGACAAGGTTGTTATACACACCCTCAATATTCAGTGGTAGCCATTGCTGGTACATTTTTAAATGGCTGTATTGGGGCAAGCTTATTTCTTTTTGTAAGGTAGCAAGGTTTTTACCTTTTAACATGCCATCGCGAACGGCAGTGTGTAAGTCTTCAATGTAGTGTAAGTAAGAAACAACATCATCGCGGTTGCCTGTATCAGCATGGCCACCTATAAATGCAGCAAACGCAGGTTCATTTAACACGGCTTTGGTTGAATGCAGCATGCCGTTAATATCGTAACCAATCAGATTTTTATATGGCATGCGGCCAAGTACAATCCAATCAACAACATAAAGTACATTGGCAGGCATAAAGCGCATACTGACATTACCACGGCCATTATTTGGCCCATAGTAATTAAGCTGCACGTAGCTATCACCTAAATCGACTTTGAGTGTATCGGTAAAAGTAAGATCAGGCAGGGCAGTAGGCACTTTATTCAATTTAAGGTCCTCAGCTGCAAACTGATGAGCGACGACAGTTGTGTTGGTATCGATTAGCTCATTACCGCCCATCGCATGGTCAACATGGCTATGGCTGTATAGCATGTATTTGATATCTGCGTTAAAGGTTTTCTTTATATAGCGTTTTAAGTATTTTGCGGCATCGCTATTAATAGGATCAGTTACCAAGGCAAGGTTATCAACAATCATAAAAGCACTATGATAATGGCCGGCAGTAAAGCGATATACATTATCTTTAATATTTTCGACTTTATAGTTTGCTTGCACAGCTGAGGTGACCGGATTGGTAACGAGTATGAGCGCACTGAAAAGTAAAATTTGCAGCCTTGTGAACATAAGCGATCCTTTCGTGTTGAAACATGTCTTTTTAACCATATCAAAGTTTATGTAATAGTACGCATTATACTACTTAAAGGCTTAGTTGATCTGTATCAAACTTAAGGAGCTAAGCTAGGCAGGGGCGGACATAAGTCCTTATGTTTTTGCTTGTGTTTCTCTATTCTCGCGAAGCGCTATAATGAAGAAATGCTATGCTTAGCACAGACTTCTAGAACCTTATTCACTGGAAAAGACAATGCAACATTTACCTACCGTTGATTATAAAGCGAGCGATGCGGCCGCTCAATTTGTTGAGTCACTAAGAAACACAGGTTTCGGTGTATTAAAAAACCACCCAATACCTCAGTCATTAGTTGAGTCTATTTACAAAAATTGGCAAGAATTCTTTAATTCTGAGCAAAAGCATGAGTTTTTATTTTCAAAAGAAACACAAGATGGTTACTTCCCACCATCAGTGTCAGAAGTTGCAAAAGGCTTTACCGTTAAAGATATTAAAGAGTACTACCACGTTTATCCAAAAGGCCGTGTTCCAGCACAGCTAGAAGAAGAAATCCGTGAGTACTATCGCTTAGCCAATGAGTTTGCGGCAACATTATTAAGTTGGGTTCAGGCAGAAGCACCAGAAGAGGTGCGTGCTAAGTTCTCTATCGACCTTAAAGATATGATTGCTGACTCTGAGCAAACACTCCTGCGTATTCTTCACTATCCACCAATGACTGGTGATGAAGAGCCTGGTGCAATCCGTGCGGCAGCACACGGTGACATCAATTTATTAACTGTATTACCAGCGGCGAATGAACCCGGTTTACAAGTACAAAAAACAGATGGTGGTTGGTTAGACGTACCATGTGATTTTGGTAACCTGATCATCAATATTGGTGACATGCTACAAGAAGCGTCAGGTGGTTACTTCCCATCAACTATTCACCGCGTGATCAACCCAACGGGTAAAGCGTCAACGAAATCACGTATTTCGTTACCACTATTCTTACACCCGCGTCCTGATGTTGTGCTTTCTGAGCGCTACACTGCAGACAGCTATTTACAAGAGCGTTTACGCGAACTTGGTGTTAAGTAAAGATTAGCTATACCCAAACCACCTCAAGGTGGTTTGGGTATATAAGATAAAGCGGCATCAGAGCCGCTTTTTTTATACCTAAAATTATTCTGCTAAATCCACCATTAAGTACTAGTTTGTAAATAATTCCATGCATTATTGACTATCCTAGGTATAATGCGCCCACTTCGCCGTATCGGCTGAATTTTTTAAAGAGAGATAGTATGAGTTTTGATGGGTTAGGTTTATCACCAGCTTTAGTAAATGCAGTTTTAGAAAAGGGCTATGAAGCACCAACGCCTATTCAATCACAAGCTATCCCTGCGATCATTGAAGGTCGCGATGTTATGGCCGCAGCGCAAACTGGCACAGGCAAAACCGCGGGTTTTACGCTGCCGCTAATTGAGCGCTTGTCAAAAGGCCCTAAAGCCGGTGGCAATAAAGTACGTGCATTAGTATTGGCACCAACTCGTGAGCTTGCTTTGCAAGTAAGCGAAAATGTTGAGCAATATGCTAAGCATTCAAATGTCAGCTCATTTGTAGTGTATGGTGGTGTTAAAATTAACCCGCAAATGATGCGCCTTCGCAAAGGTGTTGATATTTTAGTGGCAACACCAGGTCGTTTATTAGACCTACACAATCAAAATGCTCTTAAGTTTGATGATTTAGAAGTACTGATCCTTGATGAAGCCGATCGTATGCTTGATATGGGCTTTATCCATGATATCAAACGTATCATTGCTAAACTGCCAACTAAACGTCAAAACCTGATGTTCTCAGCGACTTTCTCTGATGAAATTCGTGAACTTGCAAAAGGGCTAATTAACGATCCGGTTGAAATTTCAGTTGCAGCAAAAAACACGACCGCTAAATCGGTTACTCAATCAGTTTATGCACTAGATAAATCGCGCAAAACAGCATTACTTAGCCACTTGATCCGTACTAACGATTGGCAACAAGTATTGGTATTTTGTCGTACCAAACATGGTGCTAACCGTTTAGTTAAGCAGCTTGAACGCGATGATATTGTGGGTGCTGCCATTCACGGAAATAAATCGCAAGGCGCTCGTGTTAAAGCACTCGAAGGCTTTAAATCAGGTGAAGTGCGCGTACTAGTGGCAACCGATATCGTTGCCCGAGGTCTTGATATTGTTGAGCTACCTCACGTTGTTAACTACGATTTACCGAATATTTATGAAGATTACGTACACCGTATCGGCCGTACAGGCCGAGCAGGTGCATCGGGTCATGCTATTTCGTTTGTGACAGCTGAAGATGCAGTTGATCTTTACGGTATTGAACGTTTTATTGGTGAATTGATCCCACGCGCGACTGAAGCCGGTTTTGAACCAAGCAATCCCGTACCTGAACGAGAGCTTGATGCACGCCCAATTAAACCCAAAAAGCCGAAAAAAGCCAAACAGCCGTTTTCTAAGCCTAAGTCGGATAGTAAAAAACCAAATAGCAATGGCAGTGGCATAGGTCCACGCCGTGGTGGTTCTGGGAAAAAATCTAATGCCAAGAAAGCAAGTGACGAGCAAACACAAAGCCCATGGGCTAAGCGTCAGTCTGTAGGGGAGAATTCTCAGCGCAGACGTCGCCCTAAGAATGATGGCTCAAATAACAGCTAATTTATTGGTTAATTAATATAAAGCGCGCCTGTGTTGGCGCGTTTTTTTATGGGTCTGCAAAGTCACACGGCTTTAAGGTAATTAACAGCTAAACCAATAAATAAAGTCACGCTGACACTGAGTAAGGTACCGAGCATAACGTATTCAGTCAGTTTTTTATCTCTACTGGCACTTAAATCACCAAAGCGGAATACGGATTTTGCCGCAAGTAAAAAGCCAACGCCTGAAAATTGGTCCAGTAAGATAAATGTTAGCATCAATACCCGCTCAAGCATGCCGATACTTTGCCCCGCCGCTGGTAAACTGCCCGTGGCGCTAAAGCCAGATGTGATCCGCTCTAACATCATTCTAATAAACACCGCTGTTGGATTTAAAATTAATAAATAGCCACACAGCACCCATAATGTTGCCGGTTGCATTAGCCATTGCCAGCTATGTGTAAAAAACTCATCGTTTTCGCTTAACCATATAGCCAGTAAGAACAAGATAACTAAATGTGCAAGTTGGTCAACAATAAAAGGAACCACACCTTTACTTGAGTAAGATTTAGCAAGGTCGATTAGATAGTGTGTAACCATAATCACTGCCGTGGCGATAACGACGTTTGAAAGCGCTTGCCAGCCATAATTAAACTCCCAAAATAATAGTACCAAAAATGAGCTAGCACCGTGGATGAGCACGTGCAAGTAAAGTTTACTGGCACGAAAGTGGCGCGTATTTCTGTCATGTACCCAGCTCATAGGTTGCCAGTAAAAGTCGGCAATTGAATGCGCTAAAATTAAGCTTACGATAAGTAATGAAAAACTCATTTTGTCATTCCTTTGAGTGTGGTTTGGCTGTACTGTATAAAACGTTCAATTAATTGGTAGTGAGCCAAATTTAATAGCTTTGTGACATTGGCTCGGCTTGTTGCGAGTTCTTTAGCAAGTTCGGCATGGTTGTTGTGTTCTGCTGTTAAATAATAAAACAATGCATTTGCTTGTTTTTGACTCATTTTTTCAAGTAATACTTCTATTAGTTCAATATTGAGTAAAAAACCCTCTTCAAGGGGTTGATTGTCTATTTGTAAAGTGAGCCGTTGATGGCCCATATTATCTAACCCCCGGCCAGATAGAGTATAGGCGCTGCCTGTGGCTGTTTTTATATCGGCACGGGAGTTATCGAGTGAGCCAATAGCCAAACTTTGTCGCAGTTCGTAATTGGATGCTTTCATTTGCAAATACAACAAAATTGCAGCATGACAGACCTGCTCTGGCTCTGTTAACTGTATTTGCAATGCATCGCCACGATATATGCTAAAACTTGCATTAAAGCGCTTAGCAACAAAGCGTAAGCTTTGATCAAGCTGATACAGCATGGCATCGTATTCTTGTTGTGGAATTTTTTGTGATTTAATTAAATCACCGCTGATCACCGCAATCATTATGATCCCTTAGGTTAAGTAACTTAATTTAGTTACATCGCGTTAAGTAACCAAATTTGGTTACTTTGTTTTATGTAACCAATTTAGGTTACTTTTTCGTAAATATCAACCTAGATATGCTACAGTGAACACAAATCACTAAAAACAGAAAAATTATGTCAGCAGTTGATAAGCCAAGAGTCGGTATCTTTGTAGATGTACAAAATATTTATTACACCTGTAAAGAAAGCTACAAGAAAAACTTTGATTATAATGCCTTTTGGGCACAGATGAGCGAACGCTATGAAATTGATTGCGCCATTGCGTATGCAATTTATCGTGGTGATGAAAAGCAATCGCAGTTTCAAAATATTCTGCGCGCAATTGGCTTTGAGGTAAAACTGAAACCTTTTATTCAGCGCAGAGATGGTAGTGCGAAAGGGGATTGGGATGTTGGCATTACCATTGATATGCTAGAGCATGCCAAGCAGCTCGATAAAATGGTATTACTTTCGGGTGATGGAGATTTTGCGTTATTGCTTGGCCATTTAGCGAATAAGTATCAGCTACCGTGTGATGTCTATGGGGCAGAGCACCTCACTGCCGATATTTTAAAGCAAGCCGCAGCTGAATTTCACTGTATTGACGATTCACTGTTGTTATCAAGGTAGAAAAAAATATTCCATTTTAAATAAAATGTTTAACTAAAGTATTATTTCGGCTAAGCTTGCATTAGTTAAACTTGATGATGAATAAAAGAATAGTCACTCACAATGCGCTAAATTATGCAAAAAAGTATAATTTAAGGTGTTATAGGACATCGTTGATGTGGTTTCTAATTTTCTTTTCTATTAAATAAAGCTATTTAATTCAACAAATTAAAAATAAATATAAAAGTTATACGAAATTTTATAAAAAATATAATGACAACGCTGTCATTTGTTGTGTAACATTAAATCAACAAAGGTTGAGATGATTTCGCATTCAGATAATAAAAATAATGCGATTTAGATAAAAACTAAACGAAGGCTAGGGGTCGTTAAATGATGGCGAAGAGTGTGAATGAGGACCAATTGTTTATTGGTATTGATGGTGGCGGAACGAAATGTCGAGCAACTATCTACTCTGTTAAACAAGGTGTATTAGGAACTGGCCTAGGTGGTCCTGCAAATCCATTACATGGTT
This sequence comes from Pseudoalteromonas shioyasakiensis, assembly GCA_013391845.1. Classification (NCBI taxonomy): domain Bacteria; kingdom Pseudomonadati; phylum Pseudomonadota; class Gammaproteobacteria; order Alteromonadales; family Pseudoalteromonadaceae; genus Pseudoalteromonas; species Pseudoalteromonas shioyasakiensis. Next base: position 2,731,207 of record CP058414.1, on the reverse strand, counting down.
TGGAACGTACTCTCGAATCAATTATGGTCTCAACACAATTAGCGCTTCGTGATGCTGGTTTACCACTTGATACAGTTCATCAGCTTTATGCCGGCTTAGGTCTGGCGGGTGTTAACCTACCTAGCTTGTATGACAAGATTATGGAATGGGAACATCCATTCAAACAAATGTTCCTCACGACTGATTTACATACTGCTTGCATTGGTGCACATGAAGGCAGTGATGGTGCGGTGATTATCACTGGCACGGGCTCTTGTGGTTTTTCATGTGTAAATGGTCGTACAACTAACTTTGGTGGTCATGGTTTTGCCCTAGGAGATAAAGGCAGTGGCGCATGGATGGGTCTTGAAGCAATAAAAGCGACCTTGCTAGACCTTGATGGTCTAGGCGAATCAACAAATTTAACTAAAGTGATCACTGAGCATTTTGCTGCTGATAATGCGATGGCAATTGTTGAGCAAATGTCTGGTCAGCCTTCGAGCAGTTTTGCTAAATTAGCCCGTTATGTATTTGAAGCAGCCAATAACAATGACAAAGTTGCCGTTGCGATAGTCAAAGAAGGCGCAGATTACGTGAGCAAATTAGCGCAGCGCTTACTTGAGAATAAGCCTCCACGTTTATCTATGATTGGCGGTTTAGCTGAGCCTCTGAATAAGTGGCTTGCAGAAGATATTGCTAAACGAGTTGAGACACCTATTCAACCACCTGAAATGGGCGCTGTTTATTTTGCTCAGCAATCTGTACTAGAACAAAGTCAAGAGGTAGGTTTGTAATGACGATTTATCATGCGAGTAAATTGTTTACCGGTGAAGAATTTTTATCAGATGTGTATTTTAGCGTCGACAATGGTGTCTTTAAACGTGTTGAAGCACATGCTGATGCTGTTGAATTAACAGGTTTAGTTACCCCTGGTTTTATTGATGTTCAAGTTAATGGCGGTGGCGGGGCATTTTTTAATGCAGAACAAACGCCAGATTGCTTAGATAGAATAGCCAAAGCGCATGGTCAGTTTGGTTCAACAGCGATTATGCCAACGCTTATTACCGACAAAGTAGAAGTAATGGCAAAGGCCGCTGATGCAACCGCACAAGCAATTGCTGAAGGGGTTCCGGGCGTTATGGGCGTGCACTTTGAAGGGCCACATCTTTCCTTTCCTAAAAAAGGTACCCACAGCGAGCAATTCATTCGTCCAATCACAGAGCAAGAATTTGCAATTTATGCACGCCAAGATCTAGGCATTAAAATCGTTACCTTGGCTCCTGAGAATGTTAGTGCTGATGATATCGCTCGCTTAGTTGAGTGTGGCGTAAAAGTATCTATTGGCCACACTAATGCGGACTTTGCGACTACCAATGCAGCACTTGCTGCTGGTGCTGATGGATTCACCCACTTATTTAATGCTATGTCAGCATTTACATCACGAGAACCGGGTGTTGTTGGTGCAGCACTTTGGGATGATAACAGCTGGTGCGGCTTAATTGTTGATGGTCATCATGTACACCCATCATCAGCAAAATTAGCAATTCGCACCAAGCAGCGCGGAAAAATTATGTTAGTCACAGATGCAATGCCACCTGTGGGTACTGACGATATGGAGTTTGATTTCTTTGATGGTCGTAAAGTCATTCGTACTGGCGATCGATTAAATTCAACTACCGGTGAATTAGCAGGCAGCGTACTTGATATGGCAAGTGCGGTGCGCAACACAGTGAATACATTGGATGTTAGCCTTGCTGAGAGCTTACGTATGGCATCACTTTATCCTGCACAATATTTAGGTTTACATAAAAAAGGTCGCTTGCTGAGCGGGTTTGATGCTGATTTTGTTGTGCTAGATGATAATCAATATGTAAAAGCGACATATATAGCTGGTAAAGCTTTGTAAGAACTTCCCTGGAAAAATCCCCGCCGAAGTATCGCGGGGCTTTTTGTATTAAAGGTAAACAATGACAACAACACAACCAACAAGAAAACGTTTGGCATCGCTGGATGCATTGCGTGGCATGGATATGTTTTGGATATTAGGCGGACAGTCACTATTCGCAGCGCTATTCGTTTTAACAGGCTGGACTGGCTGGAAAGTTTTTGAAGCACATACAGTACATAGCGTCTGGCATGGCTTCACATTTTACGATCTGATTTTCCCATTATTTATCTTCTTATCGGGTGTGGCGATGGGGCTAGCCCCGAAACGCATTGACCATTTGCCTTTTGAGGAACGCAAAGTTTATTACCGTAAGGCGGGAAAACGCCTTTTACTATTGTGTTTATTAGGTATTTTGTATAACCACGGCTGGGGCACTGGTATGCCAATGGCTTTGGATGAAATTCGCTATGCCAGTGTACTTGGGCGAATCGCCATTGCATGGTTCTTCTGTGCTATGTTGGTTTGGCACACCAGTTTACGAACGCAAATTATAACCGCAGCGACTATTTTAGTGGGCTATTGGTTACTGCTTTGTTTTGTGCCTGTGCCAGGCGGCAGTGCTGGTGACCTTTCAGCAGCAGGGAGTTGGAATGCATGGTTTGATGCACACTTACTGCCAGGTATTAGTTATCAAAACCGTGTGGTAGACCCAGAAGGTGTCTTGTCGAATATCCCAGCGATTGTCAATGCTTTAATGGGCGTGTTTGCAGGTCAATTAGTCGCCCGTGCTCAGCAAATTGGCGAGTGGAAAATGACCGCATTATTGTTTGCTGCAGGGATTGTAAGTGTCTGTTTAGGTTGGTTATGGGACTTACAGTTCCCAGTAAATAAAGAGCTTTGGAGCAGTTCATTTGTGCTTGTAACGGTTGGTTGGAGTGCCATGTTGCTAGCCGTATTTTATGCACTGGTTGATATTCTGCCGGGCCAGCGCGCCGCGTATCCTTTTGTGATCATAGGTGCAAACTCAATTATTATTTACTTAGCCTCAAGTCTTGTGAATTGGGGTTATGTAAGCCAAAGCGTTTTTGGTGGTGTGGTTCGAGCTGTGCCAGAGGTATGGCAACCCCTGATGGCGGTGATTGCGTTATTAGCAGTACAAATGCTGGTATTGCATTGGATGTATCGCCGTAAGATCTTTGTTAGTGTTTGATAATTATTAAACACTAACAAAAAGAGTAATTTTTTATTCACTTTTACTTTACAAAGGTAAAACTAGAAGTGATAATGACAGCGTTGTCATAATGGTTATAGCTACTGCATCGTATCCTGGCAGTGGTTTGATCTAAAACCCAGCTCGATTGCACGTGGGGTTGGGTTTTAGGTCCCATTTTTTTCCAACTTATAATTAGAGCTAATCGATATGCAAATAGTGATTCTTGATGATGCAGCCCAAGTTGCAGCTTATGGTGCCAACATCTTTGCTAAACAATTACTAAAAAAACCAGCATCAGTGCTTGGCCTTGCTACAGGTTCAACACCCGTTGCCTTGTATCAACAACTGATCGAAAAAAATAAAGCAGGCGATATTTCGTTTAGCCAAGCGACAACATTTAACTTAGACGAATACTTAGGCTTAACTGGCGAACATCCACAAAGTTACCGCTACTTTATGAATGAGCAGCTGTTTAACCATGTTGATATCGACAAACAGAACACCCATGTACCGCCGGGTGATGCAGTAAACCCGCTTGTTGCTTGTACTGAATACGAACAAAAAATCGCAGCAGCTGGTGGTATTGATATACAGCTACTTGGTATTGGCCGTAATGGTCATATTGGTTTTAACGAACCATCTTCAGGTTTGACATCACGCACGCGTGTTAAAACACTTACGAAAGCGACAATTGAAGACAATGCACGATTTTTTGCCGAAGGCGAATATCAACCACATTTATCAATCACTATGGGTATTGGCACCATTTTAGAAGCTAAAAAAGTGGTACTTTTAGCAACCGGTGCAAGTAAAGCAGATGCCGTTCACGCCATGGTTGAAGGTCCGTTAATGGCTAAATGCCCAGCCTCAGCACTGCAACTTCATAAAGATGCCGTAATCATCATTGATAAAGCAGCAGCGAGTAAATTAGAAGATTTAGAGTTCTATCGGCATATTGAAGCTGAGAACCAAAAACTACAAGCGCATCTAGCGACCTTGTAAAATTGTGAGAGAGAATAAAAAAGCCCTGTTTGGGCTTTTTTTATGCCTGTAATAAATTGGGTTTATCATCCGCTTATGGTAGTTTTACTAAGTAAACTATTTTCAAGGAACGCCATGCTGAATTACTCTCAAATGCCATTGGATCGTGCATCAAACCGCCGCAAAGATCCTAAGTGGCTAAAGGCTCAAATGAATTCTCAGAGTCGCTGGTTATTAGTCAATAACAATCAAAGTTTATTTGTTAAAGACAGTCCTGAAGTGTGTTATTTACGCTTATCTCAAGTGGATCATCTCGATTTATCAAAAGGCATTTTATTGGGGTTAGACGACGATGATGTGGCTCATTTTGCATTAGATGTCAGCCATGAACCAGACTCACTTATTGAGCCAATGCTCAACGGCGCTGAGTTTGTTGATATTCGCAAGTTGGGCCCACAAGTTGAGCTTAAACAAGGCTCAATTGCAGCACTGGCAAGAGGCTTGTGTTTTTGGCACGCAACGCACCGTTTTTGTGGTCGTTGTGGTCATGAAAATAATATGGTTGAAGCTGGGCATTCGCGTTTATGTGAAAACCAAACTTGTCAGCATCAAACTTTTCCGCGAACCGATCCTGCCGTTATTATGATCGTTACGAAAACTTTTTCAGACGGAATAGAGCGTTGCCTGCTGGGCCGTCAAGCAAGCTGGCCTGAGGGTGTTTTTTCAACACTTGCAGGTTTTGTTGACCCAGGTGAAACACTAGAGCAAGCCGTTGCCCGTGAAGTAATGGAAGAAGCGGGTGTTGCTGTTACAGATATTCAATATATAGCTTCACAGCCCTGGCCATTTCCATCATCAATTATGTTTGGCTTTATGGCCACAGCGGTCTCAGAAGATATTCAGGTAGATAAAGACGAGTTAGACGATGCAAGATGGTTTAGCCGTGCTGAACTTAATGAATTCGGCCAATGGCATGAGCAGGGTAGTCATCTTAAACTAACCCGACAAGATTCTATTTCTCGATTTTTGGTTGAGCACTGGCGCAACCTGTAAAGCACAGCTTGGACAAATTATGACAAAGACAAATAAAAATACCCAAATCGTCTCTGCAGGGCGTAAAAAAGCGTATACACAAGGGGTTGTGAACCCTGTCGTACAACGTGCATCAACTGTGGTATTTGACTCAGTTGCCGACTTAAAAGCTGCGGCTAAGAAACGTGGCGATAAAACTTTATTTTATGGCCGTCGCGGTACGACGACGCATTTTGCTCTGCAAGAAGCAATTGCAGAGCTTGAAGGTGGTGAGGGTTGTGCGCTTTACCCATCAGGTGCGGCTGCAATCAGTAATGCCTTGCTATCGTTTGTGAAAACGGGTGATCATATTTTAATGGTGGATACAGCTTATGAACCTACCCGTGATTTTTGTGACAAAATACTTGCTGGCTTAGGGATTGAAACAACCTATTACCCGCCGGGGATCGGCGCAGGGATTAGTGAGCTTATTAAAGATAACACCCGTGTATTGTTTTTAGAATCACCTGGCTCAATCACCATGGAAGTGCAAGATGTCCCAGCGATGGTTGCTAAAGCAAATGAGTGCGGTGTTATGACCATGCTAGATAACACTTGGGGTAATGGTCTGCATTTTAGACCGCTCGAGCATGGCGTTGATATTAGTATTCAAGCGGCTACAAAATACATTGTTGGTCACTCAGATGTGATGATGGGTGTTGCTGTTGCCAACAAAAAGTATTGGCCAACACTTCGAGAAAATTCATACCTACTTGGTCAATGTACCTCTGCAGATGATGCCTATTTAGCGCTACGTGGTCTGCGTACTATGGCTGTGCGTTTAAAACAACATGAACAAGCAGCCATAGAAGTGGCTAAATGGCTTGAAACACACCCTTTGGTTGATCATATTCGCCATCCAGCCTTTGCAACGTGCCCTGGTCATGAGTTCTTCAAACGAGACTTTGATGGCAGTAACGGCTTATTTTCATTTGTAATGAAGCAGGGTAATCAACAAGCGATTGATGCCTTTTTAGATAGCCTGCACCATTTTAAAATGGGCTTTTCATGGGGCGGTTATGAGAGCTTAGTCACGGCAAACTTGAGCATGAAAGGTCTTCGCTCTGAAACTGGTTGGTCGCAGGGCCCAGTGATAAGGCTACACATTGGTCTTGAAGATGTGTCTGATTTACTAGCCGACCTTGATCAAGCACTGGCTGTGTACGAAAGCCACCTCTAGGTTAAAGTTTATACTTTGTTACATAAGACCTGCTAGTCGGGTCTTTTTTTTCTGGTAATTCAAGCTGTTTCAACTTAGTGTAATTCTAATAATAAAATTCATTAAGGATTATGAGTGACGCAGTTACATCCTAAACGTCTTGCACAAATTGCCCAATTTGAGCTGGTACGACTATTTTTGACCAAGCGTGGTTTGTTGGCGGTTGCCGCTTTTGCCATTTGTTGGCTACTTATTTTACGCTATCCCATTGCCCAATCTGTGACCTTGATTAGCTCACCTGATTTTGCCGACTTTGCTAGGCAGGCATTTGGCGCCATTGGCATCAGTAAATTACTTGATTGGCCTGAATCTGAACTGGCCGTTTATTGGCTGATTGCTTTATTTAGTTTCCCAAGCTTTTGTTTGTTTTTATGTAGTGACCAGACAGTGGGCGACAGACAACGAGGTACGTTACGCTTTTTATCACTTAGAGCCACTCGCTCAGAAATTATCATTGGCCGCTTTTTAGGACAGCTATTAATTTTAGCGGCACTGTTGTTTGTTACTTTGATGGCAACGGTTGCAATGCTCGGTTATCGTGAGCCAAGTTTGCTGCTTTCTGGCTTATCACGAAGCTTTATGTTGTTATTTTATTTGCTTGTTGCGGTTATGCCTTTTATTGCCCTAATGAGCTTTTTGAATACCTTTGCTCGTTCATCGCGTCTTGCATTTGTATTGGCTATTTTGTTCTTTGCTGGCGGTAATATTGTGATTGGCTTACTAACATGGCAATGGCCTGCATTTGAGGTTTTAAATTACATATTTCCGGGCTATCAACTTGATTTAATGGCTGGTCAACGTGCCGGCGTAACACTTGCTCTTGGTTTACCACTCTTACAAACTGCAGTGTTATTGATTGCTGGTGAACGAATTTTTTCGAGGAGCTCACTATGACCGTTTTAATTCAAGCACAAGGTTTGTCAAAAAACTATGGGGCTAAACGAGCGCTAGATAACGTCAGCTTTGAAATAAATAAAGGGGCTCCAGTGGCGCTGGTTGGTCCAAATGGTGCGGGTAAAACGACCTTATTTAGCTTGTTATGCGGCTATATTTTACCTAGTTCAGGAAAATTATCGGTAATGGGACATACCCCAGGGAGTGCGGAGTTATTTGGTAAGCTAACGGCATTACCACAAGATGCACAGCTTGATCCTCGCTTTAGTATTGCGCATCAACTTAACTTTTATGGTCAATTACAAGGGCTAAGTGGTGCGGTTCGTAAAAAAGAAACGGCTCGTGTTTTAGAGCTCGTTGGTTTGTCAGAAGTGGCTAAGCAGCGACCAGATGACCTTTCTCATGGTATGCGTAAGCGAGTGACGATTGCACAAGCCTTGATTGGTTCACCAGAAATAGTGATGCTTGATGAAGCAACTGCGGGCCTTGACCCAATTCATGCTCGTGAGGTGAGAGAGCTGGTAAGTTCTTTAAGTAACGAAGCAACATTTATTTTAAGCTCCCATGACTTGACTGAGCTTGAGCGTTTATGTTCTCAGGTGTTACACCTTGATAAAGGTATTTTAAGTGAACATCAAGCCCGTTCAAGCACTCAAGATAACAAACACTTTATTACGCTACAGTTGAATCAACAATATGATGATGTAGAAGCAAAGCTTGCTGGCCTTGCCCACGTACATCATGTTTATATGAGCCAAGCAAAAGAATATGTGATCGAGTTTGAGAAAACAGCCGAGCCTTTTGATATCAATCTTCTACACTTTTGTTATCAACAAGGTTGGCAGTATCGTCAACTGGTGAATGGTCACACACTCGAAAACCAAATCTTTCATAAGGAGAGCTAGTTATGGGGCTATTAAGTGGATTAATGGGTAACGCAAGTGAAGTTGATAACGACGATTTAGAAGAACTGCTTGCCAATACCCTGATTGATGGTGAAACAGTACAAAGAGCCTATAAAGTCATTCGTGATATGTTCATCTTTACAAATAAAAGATTGATTATCATTGATAAACAAGGTGTTACTGGTTCAAAAGTTGAAATGTTGAGCATTGCTTACTCAAAAATTACTAAGTTTAGTAAAGAAAGTGCCGGGCATTTTGACCTAGATGCTGAACTGAAAATTTGGGTTGGTTCAGATCCAACACCAATTAGTAAAGACTTTAAAGCAGGAGATAACATTAATGAGGTTTATAGAATTATAAGCCAGTTTGCTTTATAAGGTACTGACACACTTTATTTTTTCTTTGAAAGTTGGCTCAGAGGCGAAAGTTTCGGCCAACTTTTTCTTTACATTTGCCGACACTTTATTACAATTAATCAAGTAAAAACAAATGCTTAGTTAAGTTCTCATTCAGTTTTCTCACGTTAGCATGTGCCCAACTTAGCCATCAGGCTAGTTTTCAACAGCAATGAAACAATGTTAATAGGGAAATCTGTTTATGAAAAAGTTAGCAGTTATTATTTCGAGTATGCTTCTGTCAACTGCCGCGACTGCTGCGGATAGTTACCAATCAATCAGCCATTTAGGGTACATGGACACCGATGGCAACGACACAGTAAGTGTTGATTCAACATATTACTTCGCACCAAAGAAAACAATGGGTCCATACGACCAGTTTGAATACATCAACAGAACAACCAACGTGTTTGGTTCGTACGCTGATGATGACTTTGGTGATGTGACTAACATCGGTGGTGAATACTTCGTACAAGATTTCGTAATCGGTGCAGGTTATACCAATTATGATTCTGACGTCGCTTCAAGCATTGATCAGTTTAATGTGTCAGCAGGGTATTTCTTCAATCCAAACGTGTTATTAAAAGCCACTTTTTACGATATCGAAGATAATGAAAATCAAGTTATGTTTGATCTTGTTTACAATCATGAGCTGAATAGCACAGATTACATTGGCTTTACGCTAACCAGTGATGATAATTTTGATTATCGTGCTGTTAGCGCCAAATATTTTATGGATTTACAGCAAGGCAATTACCTAACAGTGGAAGGGACTATTTCTGATACTGATAATGTAGGTAGTTCTTGGGAATTAGCATCTAACTATTACTTCAGCAAAGCAACATCAGTGTTTGTGACGTTTGACAAAGAAGATGACTACAGCTTTGGTGCACAGCACTTCTTTAACAAAAACGTTGGCTTAAAAGCAGGTTATGCAAACAACTGGGATGACTCAGATTACGATGCATACTTTGCAAACGTAAGCTTACAGTTTTAATCATTAATTTGATGACATAAAAAAGCCCGCATTATGCGGGCTTTTTCGTTTTTATCATTACCAACCGCACTGGCGGCCTTCATTTTGCTCATCAAGGTATTTTTGTAACGGTGCAAAGTAATCTAAGATTGCTGTTGCATCCATTTCTTCTTTACCAGTGATCGTCGCAAGAGCTTCTTGCCATGGGCGGCTTGAACCCATTTCTAACATCGCATTTAGTTTTTCACCCGCCTCAGCAGAGTTGTAAACTGAGCAGCGGTGTATCGCTTCTTTGTTACCAGCAATTTCACATAAACTTCTGTGGAAGTCGAATTGTAAAATGTGTGCTAAGAAATAACGCGTGTAAGGCGTGTTACCTGGTACGTGATATTTTGCACCCGGATCGAAGTCTGCTTCGCTACGTGCGATAGGCGCTTGTACACCTTGGTATTTTTCACGTAATTCCCACCACGCTTTGTTGTAGTTCTCTGGCGTTACTTCACCTGAGAAAACTTTCCAGCGCCATTGGTCTACTAATAAACCAAATGGGATAAATGCTACTTTGTCTAATGCCATTTTCATTAGTAGGCCAATATCTTTTGACTCATCAGGCACTTCGTCTAATAAACCAATTTCTTTTAAATAACCCGGTGTAACCGAAAGCGCAATGGTGTCACCAATCGCTTCGTGGAAACCATCGTTCGCACTCTCTTGATAGTAAACAGGCTGATTTTTGTATGCACGTTGATAGAAGTTATGGCCTAGCTCGTGGTGAATAACAGAGAATTCTTCACCTGTACGTTGAATACACATCTTAATACGCAGGTCATCTTTGCTATCAATATCCCATGCTGAAGCATGACACTGCACGTCACGGTCTTGTGGTTTAGTAAACAGTGAGCGTTCATAGAAAGTATCTGGCAGTGGCGCAAAGCCCATCGATGTAAAGAACTTCTCAGCACCACGTACCATTTTAAGTTCGTCGTAATCGTGCTCAGCTAATAGTTCAGTTACGTCATAACCAGGATCGGCATTTTCAGGTGCGACAACATCGTAAATGTTACCCCAAGTCTGTGCCCACATATTACCTAAAAGGTGTGCTGGGATAGGTTGGTCTTGTGGTACTTTATCTTCGCCATATTTTTCACCTAGCTTGGCACGAACATGACAATGTAATGAATCATAAAGAGGTTTAACTTGGCCCCAAATACGGTCAAGCTCTTTTGCAAAATCATCGGCTGGCATGTCGTATTTACTACGCCACATAGCACCTGTATCCGCATAACCTAGCTCTTTTGCGCCTTCATTGGTTAAAGCAACTTGTTGTTCATACAGTGGGCGCATTGGTTTTGAAACCTGACGCCAACCTTGCCATAAATCAAGCAATTCATTGTAATCACGGCTCGTTGCCATTTTAGCGGTCATTTCGCCAAGGCTTAAACAGCTACCATCTTCTTTACAGTATTTACCTTTACCATATATACCACCTAACTCAGCAACTAACTGCGAGAGTTTTGCTGTTTTTTCAGCATCTTGTGGTGCAGGTAAAGTGAGCGCTAGTTTTAGCTTATCAAGTTTACGGCGTGCATCGTAATCAAGTTCTAAACTATCAAATTTTGCAGCTTCATTAGCAAGGCGTACAACGGCTTCGGTCATTTTGCGATTAACTTCAGCAGATAGCTCAGCAGTATCATAGGTGATGAAGTTGGCATAAATCCACTCAGCGCGGCTTGCTTCTAAATAAAGCGCACTTAATTCTTTTTCAGTATCGGCGATAAATTTAGCGGCATCTTGTGCGGTTACTTGACTTGTTTGGACTTCAGTCGTTGTCGTTTTAGTACTCGCAGCGTCATCATTACAGCCAGTAAGTGCAAGAGCACTCGCTACCATAAGTGCGCTCATACTGAGCTTAAATGGAGTCTTTTTCATAACGTTCCCTAGAAGTTTATTGTTATTTATTGCACATGCATAATAGCAGTGTCTTAGTAAACAACAAACAGCATCGCTAAAAACAACCTTAGTAAGAGCTGCTTACGTTGTATTTATGGCACGATCAGTCATACTTGAAGCAGTTAAATAAAATAAAAGGATTGCACAATGACGACCGTAATTATTCTGTTACTAGTTGCTGTGATTGTAATTTTTGCTGTGAAAGACATTCGCATCAATCTTGTTACACGACCTACGTTTAGTATGTTTAAAAAAGTTTTGCCGCCATTATCGCAAACAGAGCGTGAAGCCATGGAAGCAGGTGATGTTTGGTGGGATGGTGAATTATTCAGCGGTAACCCTGATTGGCAAAAGCTGCATCGTTTCCCTAAACCCGAACTTAGCGAAAAAGAACGCGCATTTATGAGCGAGCAAGTCGAAACCTTGTTAGCTATGCTTGATGACTATCAAATCGTGCAAAAAGATAAAGACCTACCAAAAGAAGTGTGGGACTACCTAAAAAAAGAAGGTTTCTTTGCGTTAATTATTCCTGAAAAATTTGGTGGCCGTGAGTTTTCAGCCATAGCTAATTCAACCATCGTATCGAAAATTGCCACTAAGAGCTTAACCGCTGCGGTCACCGTCATGGTGCCAAATAGCTTAGGCCCAGGCGAATTACTGCTTCATTATGGTACTACCGAGCAACAAGAGCGTTGGTTACCAAGCCTAGCGAAAGGTGATGATGTGCCTTGTTTTGCTTTAACGGGCCCTGAGGCGGGTTCTGATGCGGGTAGTATTCCAGATACTGGTGTAGTTTGTAAGGGCATGCATAACGGTGAAGAAGTGATTGGCTTAAAACTTAACTGGTCAAAACGCTATATCACTCTTGCACCAATTGCTACAGTGCTGGGTCTTGCATTTAAAATGTACGATCCTGACGGCTTATTAGGTGATAAAACAGAGCTTGGCATTACATGTGCGCTAATTCCTACTGATCACGAAGGTGTACAGACAGGTGAGCGTCATTACCCGTTGAATATGGCATTTATGAATGGCACAACTTACGGTAAAGATGTGTTTATTCCACTTGATTGGATCATTGGTGGCGAAAAAGGCGCAGGTAGAGGTTGGCGCATGTTAGTTGAGTGTTTAAGTGCAGGCCGAGGTATTTCGTTACCTGCGCTTAGTACAGCAACAGGCCATTTGGCTTCAAGAATGACATCAGCCTATGCAACTGTGCGTCAACAATTTGGTGTTTCAATTGGACAATTCGAAGGAGTGCAAGAGGCTCTTGCGCGCATAGGTGGTTTAACTTACACCTTAGAGTCTGCAAGACTAATGACTGCAGGCGCGATTGATATGAAGTTGAGTCCGTCTGTGGTTACTGCAATTGCAAAATATCATATGACAGAAATGGGTCGTACTGTTATGAATGACGCTATGGATATTCACTCAGGTAAAGGGATCCAAGTGGGCCCAAATAACTATTTAGCTCATGGCTATATGGGGATCCCTGTGTCGATTACTGTAGAAGGTGCAAACATTCTCACTCGTAATTTGATGATTTTTGGTCAAGGTGCTACGCGTTGCCATCCTTTTGTTCTTAAAGAAATGGAAGCGGCTGCAATGGAAGATCATGATGTTGCTTTAAAAGAGTTTGACTCATTACTACTGCAACATATTTTGTTTGCTGGTAGCAATGCAGGCATGGCGTTTGTACACGGGTTAACACGTAGTTACTTCGCAAAAGCGCCGGTATCTGGTGCAACAGCTGTGTATTACAAACAATTAAGCCGCATGAGTCGTGGCTTAGCGTTTTGTACTGATGTTGCTATGCTGGTTTTAGGCGGTGAGTTAAAACGTAAAGAGATGATTTCGGCGCGCCTAGGTGATGTGCTTAGTCACTTATATTTAGCTTCATGTGTACTGAAACGCTACGAAGATGAAGGCCGTCAACAAGCTGATTTATCATTTGTACAATATGCTGTTGAGCATTCGTTATTTTGCATAGGTCAGGCATTCGATGGTTTCTTTAAAAACTTCTCTAATCCTGTAATTAATTTCTTACTGAAACGCATTGTGTTCCCGGTAGGTAATCATTATCACCGCCCAAGTGACGAGTTAGCACAAACTATGTGTGAGCACATGAGCAAGCCAGGTGTCTTCAGAGACAGATTAACTCACCTTTGTTATGTTGATGAAAATGCCGGCACAGGGGTGATGGAAAATGCCTTTCTAGCCATGATTGATACCCACGATGACTTTAAGCAGCTTCGTAAATGGCAAAAAGAAGGCACTATTGCTAAAAACCTTGAACTTGAGGATGCAATAGTCGTAGCGGCAGAGAAAAACTTGATTAACGAAACCGTTGCTGAGCGAATGAACAAAGCCAATGAGCTGCGCAAAAAAGCGATAGCTGTGGATAACTTCGCTCCTGGGGAGCTGTAAACGTTGCTAATATTTAATAGAGCCAAGCCTTGCATTCGCAAGGCTTTTTTATACTTAGTTACAGGCCGTTTGCTATCACTTTTTCTGCTTCACTAGCGGGCATAGGCTTTGCTTTTAAAAAGCCTTGGCCAAATTTACATTGAGTTTGCTTTAAAATAGCCAATTGTTTTTCCGTTTCAATTCCTTCTGCGACTACATCGAGCTTTAATGATTGCGCTAACGATAAAATAGCATCGACTAAGGGGTTGTGCGCTTTGTTTAAATGGTCAATGAAACTTTTATCAATTTTCATTATATGAATCGGTAATTGGTGTAAATACCCAAGCGCGGAATAGCCTGTACCAAAGTCATCTAAACACAGTTTCACTTCAAGAGGCTCAAGACCCTTGATGATTTTTGTCGCCAGCTCTAGATTACCGATAAGTCCAGATTCGGTTATTTCTAAGCATAGTGAGCCAAGAGGTAACTTATATTGCTTATATAAGGCATGTATTTGTTCCACAAAATCGAGGCTAGCAAAGTGACGCGATGACACATTTACGGTAATTCGGCCAAATGCTTTTCCTTCACTCGTCCACTTTGCAATTTGCTTTGCAGCAAGCTGAAGTAAATGTAAATCTAGGTTGATAATTTGACCTGTGTCTTCTGCTACCGGAATAAAATCATTTGGCGAGACAAAGCCTTTGCTTGGGTGATGCCAGCGCACAAGGGCCTCAAAACCAACAACTCTTGTGTCTTGAATAGTAAAAATTGGCTGGTAGTAAAGTTCAAAGTCGTCATGCTCAATGCCATGCTGTAAATCATTTTCTATATCGGCATGATTTTTAAGTTTTTTACGCATTGTATTGTTGAAAAACTTAACTTTACCACGGCCAGATGATTTCGCCTCGTACATTGCTGCATCAGCATGCTGCAATAGCTTATACGCTTGATCGCGACTACTTTCACAAAAAGCAACACCTATACTAGTCGATGCTTGTAGAAGGTGTCCATCAATATCAAGGGGCTGTGCGAGCACATGCTGGATCCGTTCAAGGGCATCATTTATTTGTTGTTTATCGGTAATGTTTTCCATAAAAATGGCAAACTCATCGCCTCCTAAGCGGGCGAAGGTGTCGGTGTTACGAATAGTGCTTAAGATCAATTCACAAATTTTAACTAAAAAATGGTCACCAACTTCATGGCCTAACGAATCATTGATACTTTTAAAGCGGTCAAAGTCTAAATAGAGTAGGGCATGCTTATGTTGCTTATTTGCTCTTGCAAGGCGAAGTATTGCATGTTTAATTCGCTCAATCAGTAAAGAACGATTAGCAAGTCCTGTTAATTCATCGTGAAGAGCTCGATGCTCAAGCTCTTGCCTTGATAATTGACGGTCTATTGCCATGCTGATTTGACGGCTAACATAAGTGAGTAAGGCACGATCATGCTCGTCATAATGGTAACTTTTACTGTAGCTTTGTACGGCAATGACACCGCTAATACGCTCATTCACTTTAAACGGTACACCTAGCCAAGACTCAGCCTGACGACCGACCATTTTAAAATGCCCAGCATCAATGTGCTGCTGAAATTCTTCTTTAGTAAAAAGAAGTGACTGATCTATATTTAGTAAGTAATAAGACGCAGTGTCTTTTAGTTGTTCTTTCGATATTTTTTTATGAGCATTTGAGCGCACGCCTTCTTCAATAATATAAACTAAATCAAGCACATCGAGCTGCTTGTCATAAAGGCCAATGAAGAAATTATCTGCCCTGAGTAAAGAGGTAATAATGCCGTGTAATGACTCAAAAAAACTATCTAGTTCACTTGATTGATACGTCAAATTGGCGATTTGCAGCATCGATCGTTCTAGCTTTTGCGCATCGTTTAACTGCATGACGGTTTGCTGTAAGTTTTCTATGGTGCGAACCTGATTGATCTTGGCACTTAATAAATGCGCGACAGTTGATAAAATCTCTAAATGCGCGTCATTGTAGTAATCTTTTTGCGGATGCTCACAGTCAATCACACCCAGTATTTTTTCTTTGTAAACTAATGGTACGCAAAGCTCAGAAAGAGCTGGGCGAGAATCAGCGATGTAACGTGGATCTTGGCTAACATCAGCAATCATCAAAGGTTTACCAGTACTTGCGACATAACCCGTAATGCCTTGATCAAAGCTGATTTCTGTACGGTCAATATGGTAAGTATCATGGCTGCCAGCTGTGCCTATAGAAGCCATTTCTTTTAGGGTGCGAGTTTTATCATCTGCGAGGTAAATTACACATTCAATAAAGCCTAGGCGGCTAACTACTTCAGACGTAACATATTCTAATAATTCTTCAACTGTGTCTAATTGCATTACAGATGATGAAAATTGATTAATTATATGTAGTTGGTCTGTTTTGACCTCAAGTGCAAAAGCAGTGTCTAAACTCTTAGGCATAGAATAAAAGGTAACCGAAATGTTGTATTAATTTATTACGTTAACCTACTATCAAACTATCCACAAAGTTATTTTCAAAAAAAACTGGAACTGGTGTAAACTAGGCACCTGAATATGAACTTGGGTAATTTAGCAAGGTTATTTGCTCAAAGTTTACGCTATCCCCCTAACTTTAGCCGTGGAAACAAGCAATGTCAGATTTAAATTCGATGCAAACTCTAACAATTACACGCCCTGATGATTGGCACATTCATTTACGTGATGGTGAGCAACTCGTTGATACCGTTCGTGACGCAAGCCGTTACATGGGTCGCGCAATTATCATGCCTAATCTTGTTCCACCGGCAACTTGTACAGAAACTGCGTTATCTTACTATGAGCGAATTAAAGCTGCCGGCCCACAGGGTAACTTTGAACCGTTAATGGTGCTTTATCTGACAGATAAAACTACGCCAGAAGAAATCAAAAAAGCGAAAGCAACGGGTAAAATTGTTGCAGCTAAGTTGTACCCAGCTGGTGCGACTACAAACTCAGATTCAGGTGTTACTTCAATCAAAAACATCTACCCAGTACTTGAAGCAATGCAAGAAGTGGGTATGTTGTTGCTTGTTCATGGTGAAGTGACAGATTCATCTATTGATATTTTTGATCGTGAGAAGGTGTTCCTAGAAACAATTTTAGCGGACGTAGTGAACGATTTCCCTAACTTAAAAATTGTGCTTGAGCACATCACAACAAAAGATGCGGTAGAGTTTGTTAATAATGCACCTGAAAATGTAGCAGCAACAATTACTGCTCATCACTTACTTTATAATCGTAATCACATGTTAGCGGGTGGAATTCGCCCTCATTATTACTGCTTACCTATTTTGAAGCGTAATATCCATCAACAAGCGTTGATTGCTGCTGCAACAAGTGGTAGTAAAAAGTTCTTCTTAGGTACTGATTCTGCTCCGCACTACAAAGATAAAAAAGAAGCAGCTTGCGGATGTGCAGGTGCTTACACAGCACATGCTGCGATTGAGTTATATGCTGAAGCATTTGAAGAAGCGGGGGCTTTAGATAAACTAGAAGGTTTTGCAAGCCACTTTGGTCCAGACTTCTATGGTATGCCTCGTAACCAAGATACTATTACACTATTTAAAGAAAGCTGGACGGTACCAGCAAGCTATAAACTAGGTGATTCAGAAGTGGTGCCAATCAAAGCTGAAGCGAAAATGGATTGGCAAGTAAAATAATCTAAAGCAATAGCACTCTTTTCTTGAAAATTAGAAGCCCATCATTTTGATGGGCTTTTTTCATTTATTATTAATTGTTTATAAATAATGCTGTCATATATTTTTGTTTCGGCAGTTGACCTTAAAATTATTTTCGATTAATAGAGCTAAAAACTATTTAATGTGTTAGTCTTAAATTGCTTTGAGTTTTTGCGTATTGAATTTACGGATAATGTGCGGCTGTACGGTTACCGGTTAGGTTATTGGTTCTTCCTGTACTTTACCCCAAGTTTATTGGGCATTCACTCAGGGAGGATAGAGCCATTATGGCTGAATTTTAATAATTGACTTACAGGAAAATTTGGTATGTCAAACACGGTTACTGGTAAAGTTAAGTTCTTCAACGAAGCTAAAGGCTTCGGTTTTATTGAACAAGAAAATGGCCCTGATGTATTCGTACACTTCAGTGCTATCACAGGTACAGGCTTCCGCACTCTTAGCGAAGGTCAACAAGTATCTTTCGGCATCAAACAAGGTCAAAAAGGCCCTGAAGCTGAGAACGTAGAAGTAGCATAATTTATTATGTGAACCTCTCATTTTGGTGGAACAGTTTCTGTTTCACCAAAATTCATCATTACCTCACAAAAAATCGCAACACTCATATCTCACCAAACATTAATTAGCTGTACCGAAATTATATTCCTCCAAAGGCATTGAAAGCGACTAATTTAATCAGACGATAAGCTAGAACTTCACGATCTATGCTCTAAAAGCTACTCTCCATAACTAAAGTATTATATGCTGTAACGATGTAATTTATTAAACATAACAGCGTCTGTTATGTTAGTTAGTAGTTTTGATTGAACTCGAAAGTTAGCAGCAAAATGTTTACAGTTATTTTTCACCAAACTAGAAATAACCCGCTAAACTTAACTTATCCACATGTGGAAATAATGCTGAGTAACTTATACTTGTTTGATGAAATATAATGAAGGTTTGCTAATCGATGAGCATAGGAAACAATATACTTTTGGTAGACGACCACCCAATGGTGGCAACAGCAATTAAAATGGCACTTGCCAAGTCTACACTAGTAAACGAAGTACAAGCTGTTGCAAGTCAAAAAGAAGCGTTGCAGTTTTTAAAAAGTAATAATGTAGCGCTAGCGATTTTAGACATCGAGTTAGAAGACTCCGATGGCTTTAGTTTATATAAGCGCGCCGTCAGTAGTGGTTTTACTGGTAAAGTGTTGTTTCTATCAGCTAAGCAAGACAAGCATATTATCCGTACAGCTGCAAAACTTGGTGCGCAGGGGTTTGTAAACAAAGCAGAAAGCCTTGAAGATATCTCTTCAGCCGTTGAAATGATTTTGCGTGGTTATACATTCTTCCCGCAAGAGCACTTAATCGCTTCGGAAAAAGACATTGACGAGTTACTAACTGAACGTGAGCTTGCGGTGATGAATTATTTACTACAAGGCTTATCGAACAAAGATATCGGTGAAAAGCTCTTTATTAGTAACAAAACAGTAAGTACATACAAAGCGAAAATATTTGAAAAGCTTGAAGTTGATTCAATTATTTCACTTGCCAAGCTTGTAAAAGACCGCGCAATATTTTAACTCTCTCACCCATAGCGGTGAGAGATTTCAACTCTCTCATTCTTGTGTTTAGTGCCTGATTTGGCTGCTTATTGAGCGGTTACACGTGGCGAGTGCATAAAAATTCTTCAAAATAGATTTTTTAGATGAATAAATGGAATTTTTTTTTCATTTTTCTTCAGCATTTTCAGATTTCATAAAATGTTACATTTATGTTTAAGGTTGAACCTAATATGAATGCAATGTTCGCCAGCAAAGGGCTATAGAAGTATCATATGAATACCTCTGTTATATTTTTGTTAATTCGTTGTTTTGGTTCTTTTCCTTTCAACGACGAGTCACCAAATTTTTCCGACGAAAGCCGAACATCAAGTTGACAGACTCTGATGCATTTAGCATTATTGGAGGGTTGATATCTATTAAAAGATATCAGGGTTGTCCTCTTCGGGGGGTAATTAAATTATAAAAGTAACATTACTTAATTGGTTGGGAACTATGTCTGTTAAAATCAGAAAGAGTCTTGTAGCATCAGCGTTGGTTGGCGCTTTTGCATTTGCAAGCAGCAATGTGATTGCAGATCCTTTGAAAGATGTGCAAGATGCAGGTCAACAAATTCAAAAGGCTGCTGTTAAGTCTCAAACTAAAATTGACAATGTATATGGTCAAACTCAAGAGCTAATCGCTGAGTACCGTAGCGTTGTTGACGAAACTGAGCTAATGAAGGTTTATAACGATCACGTAGCACGTTTGGTCGCTGACCAAAATGCTTCAATCGAGTCGTTTGACCGTCAAATCGCAACTATCGATAACACGAAACAAAACGTTGTGCCTTTGATGTATCGCATGATCGATACGCTTGAGCAATTCATCAAAGCGGACGTTCCGTTCAATCTTGAAAACCGTCTAGCACGTGTTGAAAGACTTCGTGACATCATGGCGTCAGCATCAGTTACTACATCTGAAAAATTCCGCCAAGTTCTTGAAGCTTACACTGTTGAAACTGCATACAGCTCAGCTGTAACTGCTTCACAAGGTACTCTTGAGATCGACGGTAAGAGCATCAACGTTGACTTCGGTCGTTTAGGTCGTATCACTTACGTTGCTCAGTCTTTTGACCTTAAGCACGCGTGGGTGTGGGATAACAACACTAAACAGTGGAAAGAATTAGGTGAAGAATACCTAAAACCTGTTAAAGAAGTTATTCGTATGGCGCGTAAACAAGCGACATTAGAACTTGTTAAACTACCAATCTTTGGCGCGGAGTAATCAATAATGAAGAAACTATTTAAAGGTTTTGCTGTTGCAGCAGTACTATCTGTTTCTGCAGGTACCGCGCTTAATGCACATGCAAACACTGATGCTTTAGACAAAATTCTTGAGCAAGTTAAGCAAGAACGTATCTCTGAAGGCAAATTAAATAAGCAACGTGAACAAGAGTTCCTTTCAGCTCGTGCTGATAAGCAAGCGTTACTTAACAAAGCTAAAAGTGACCTAGCTGCTGAAAAAGCTCGTGGTGACCGTTTAGCTAAAGAATATGCACAAAACGAAAATACTTTAGCTGAGAAAGAGCAAGCTCTTTTAAACGCTCAAGGTACGTTAGGTGAGATGTTCGGTGTTGTACGTCGTGCAGCTGCTGATGCAATCGGTTCAATCGAAGCATCACTTGTTTCTGCTGAAAAACCAGGACGTGCTGAAGTACTTCGCTCACTAGCTGCTGCGAAAGAACTTCCAACTGTACGTGAACTTGAAGAGCTTTGGATTTCTCTTCAAACTGAAATGACTGAGTCAGCTAAAGTTTCAACTTTCGAAACTGAAGTTGCGGGTCTTGACGGTTCATCTTCTGTGAAGAAAGTAACGCGTATCGGTAACTTCAACTTAGTAACTGACGATGGTTATTTAATCTACTCACCAGAAACTAAAGCAATCCAACCACTAGGTAAGCAACCTGATAGCTACATCCTAGCTGGTATCAGCGATTTAGAAAATACTTCTTCTGACAACTATGCTGGCGTATACATCGACCCGACTCGTGGCGCGATCTTACGTATCAACACGCAGAAGAAATCGTTAATGGAATACTACGAGCAAGGTGCTGAAGTAGGTTACATCATCACAGTATTACTTGTTGTTGGTCTACTTATCTTCATCGTTCGTTTCATTGATCTTGCGCTTACTAGCACTAAGATTAAGAGCCAGCTTAAAAACCTTTCTACTCCGAATACAAACAACCCACTGGGTCGTATTCTTAAGGTTTATGCTGACAACAAGAATCAAGACGTTGAAAACCTTGAGCTTAAACTTGACGAAGCAATCTTACGTGAAACGCCTCGCATTGAAGCTGGTATCAACATCATCAAGATCTTGGCAGCAATCGCTCCATTACTAGGTCTACTAGGTACGGTAATCGGTATGATCCTTACGTTCCAAACAATCACATTGTTCGGTACAGGTGATCCGAAGATCATGGCTGGTAATATCTCTCTAGCACTTGTTACTACAGCGTTAGGTCTAATTGCAGCTCTACCACTTATTCTACTTCACTCAATTGTTGCGGGTCGTAGTAAGTCGGTTCTACATGTCCTTGATGAGCAAAGCGCAGGTATCATCGCTGCTCACGCGGAGAAGGAGAAAGCCTAATGCTAGTCCTGATGGAGATCTGGGAATCTATCAGGGATTTTGTTGGCACAGGCGGCCAGGTTTTATACGTGGTCGCGATAGCACTCTTTCTTATGTGGGTTTTAATGATTGAGCGCTATTGGTTCCTACTAGCTGAGTTTCCTCGTATGACGAAGAACATTGTAGCTCAGTGGGATGCCCGCCAAGACACTACGTCTTGGTACGCACACAGAATCCGTGAAGCATGGATTTCTGAAGCGTCTGAAAAATTAGATCAGCGTATGTTGTTGATTAAGACATTGGTAGCTATTTGTCCTTTAATAGGCTTACTAGGTACTGTAACGGGTATGATCGCGGTTTTCGAAACCATGGCTACTCAAGGTACAGGTAACGCACGTTTAATGGCATCAGGTATTTCAATGGCAACAATCCCAACAATGGCTGGAATGGTTGCGGCACTATCTGGAGTATTCTTTAGCTCACGTCTAGAAGCGAGAGCGAGAATGGCGAAAGCTAAACTTGTAGATAGCATGCCTCATCACTAGAGAGAGAATTAAATATGGCACGTAAACAACGTTTTCGTGAAGAAGAAGAAGCAGCGGTTGACATGACGCCAATGCTTGACATCGTATTTATCATGCTTATTTTCTTTATCGTAACTACATCGTTCGTTAAAGAGGCTGGTATCGAAGTCAATAAACCTAAAGCAGCTGCAGCTACGAAGCAAAAAAATGCAAACATTTTTGTTGCTATCCGTGCTGACGGTGCGATCTGGATTGATAAACAACAAGTAGACGTTGAGCGTGTATCAGCTAAACTTGAAAGTTTATTAGCAGAACAACCTACTGAAGTTGTGATTTTGCAAGCTGATAAAGAAGCAAAACACGGCGTAGTGGTTAAAGTTATGGACCAGATCAAAGCGACGGGTGATAACCTTAAAATTTCAATAGCTGGAGATCAGTAATGATTCGTTTTCTGTTTTCACTGATTGCAGGTGGGGCAGTTACTTTCGGCTTGTTCTACTTCATGGCGTACCTCATCTCCGGTGGAGCTGATCGTGCGACTGAACAAAAAGAACAGATCGTAGTCGAAATTATGACGAATCCGCCTGAATCTAAGGTGCAGGAGAGGAAGCGTGTTCCGCCTCCGCCTCCGCCACCGCCAAAGCAGCCGCCTAAGCCGCAGCCGCCTCAGCCGGAAAACAGCAACCCGAACACTGGTGGTTTGTCATTTAATATGCCAAGCATCGATGTGGGTAGCACAGCTGGTGGCCTAAGTGGTCCAGGTGCATTTGGACGTGATGGTGATGCGACACCTATCGTTCGTATTGAACCAAAATACCCTACGCAAGCAGCGCGTGATGGTAAGGAAGGTTGGGTACAACTTTCATTCACTATCAATGAAGTTGGTGGTGTAGAAGATGTTGAAGTGATCGACGCCGATCCAAAACGTATCTTCGACCGCGAAGCTAAACGTGCGCTACGTAAGTGGAAGTACCGTCCGAAAATCATCGATGGTAAACCACAGAAGCAATTTGGTCTTCAAGTACAATTAGACTTTAAACTTAACCAAGGCAACTAAGGAGGCGAGTAATGAGAAATTTATCTAAAGTAACTGCACTTGCGCTTCTTATGTCTCTATCAGGTGTAGCTTTCACTGCACCTGCTTTAGCAGCGCCAGATTACGCGAAGATTGAAGCGCGTAAAAAAGCAAAAACTAAAGTTATGGGCGAGCGCGTTGGTAAGAAAGTTATTAAAGCGTTTGACTTGTACAATGAAGATAAGCTTGATGAAGCGATTGCACTACTTAAAGAAATCGATCCTTCGGATGATTTCGATAAGGCAACAGTTGATCGTTACTTAGGTCAGATGTACGCTCAAAAAGAGCAGTACCAATTGGCTATTAAGCACATCTCAGCGGCAGTTAAGCCTGACGTTTTAAACTTTGCTGACCAAGAGCAAGGCCTAAAACTTCTAGGTGATATGTACGCGGGTACTGAGCAATATGCAAAAGCGAAAGAAGCTTATGCAGCTTGGATGGACTTCACAGGTGAGGAAGACGACAAAGTTTATACACGTATTGCGCAAGCAAACTACGAGTTAAAACTTTACAAAGACGTTCTTCCTGCTGCAGACAAAGCAATTGAATTGGCAAAAGAACCTGCAAAAGCTTCTTACCAATTAAAGCTAGCTGCCTATTTTGAACTTAAACAGTACAAAAACATGGTAGAAGTAGCTGAAGAGATTGTTCGTGTTTGGCCTGAAGACAAAAAAGCCTGGGTTGGTTTAGGTAAATACTACCTACAAACCGAAGACTTCAAAAAAGGTCTAGCGACCATGGAAGTTGCCTACAAAAATGGCTATTTTGAAAACGAAGTTGAATACAAAGTACTTTCTAACTTCTATTCGTTAAATGATATTCCTTACAAAGCAGCAGTCGTGCTTGAAAAGGCAATCAACGAAGAAAAAGTTAAGCGTAACAAGCAAAATATCAGCGCAGTGGCATCTAATTACCACCGTTCTAAAGATATTGAAAAAGCAGCTAAATACTATGAAGAAGCGGCTAAATTTGATGACGATGCAGAGCTTTATCGCAAAGCAGGTTCATTACTTTTACAATCGCAAAATTATAGTGCAGCCGTTGTTCGTTTGAACAAGGCATTAGAGTTAGGTTCTGATAAAAAAGGAACTATCTATTCTGATTTAGCTGAAGCTTACTACTACCAAGAGAAGTACAAGCAAGCTTACAACGCTATCACTAAGGCAATGGATGATCCGCGCACGCGTCGTTTCGCGAAGAGCTGGTCAGCCTTCATCAAAGATAAAGCCGCTCGTAACGGTGTAAAAATCTAATTGATGTTGTTTTAAATTAAAAAGCCCCTCTGGGGCTTTTTTTATGGAATTTTAAAATGCTAAGACAGATCGTATTATTACTT
Organism: Pseudoalteromonas shioyasakiensis; assembly: GCA_013391845.1. Classification (NCBI taxonomy): domain Bacteria; kingdom Pseudomonadati; phylum Pseudomonadota; class Gammaproteobacteria; order Alteromonadales; family Pseudoalteromonadaceae; genus Pseudoalteromonas; species Pseudoalteromonas shioyasakiensis. Next base: position 2,706,513 of record CP058414.1, on the reverse strand, counting down.
GTCGCAAGTGTGATGCTGATAGCTTGCTCTGAGCAATCTTCAGGTTTCAAGACTTTTAGGGAAGGGCAGCAAGCGCTGCAAAGAATTAATAATTTATTATCTAATCAAGAACTGCAAACTGAAGCTACTAGCTGGCCTTTCTCAGAAAGTTATTTGCAAGCACGTCACCAAACTTATCAAAAGCTAAAAGCGACGTCTTTAAATGAGTCACAACAGGCGCAATTAAATTATTTAATTATTGCCGAGCGTTATCCTGAACGTTATTTTGTCTGGCCTGTACAACGTGATGTTATTAGTCAAGCTCGTTCACAGGATAACTATTCAGCAAATGCACTAGCTAATTGGTTAGAGTTAGTTGAAATGCAGTTAATTGCTGCTGAACAAAGCAACCTTAAATTAAATAAAATTGAGTTAACGTTATTGCATAACATGGTTAAATCGCATCTGGATAACAGCGATGACAGTGTCCAAGCAGCGCTTTATAAACTCAATCAATACTTAACTCAATATAAACCTCGTACAAAGCTTGGTTTAGTTGGTTTAGCGAACGGTAAAGACTGGTACCAAAGTAAACTTAATTACTTCAGTGGTGAGACTAAGTCTCCTTTAAACTGGCTTAGTGAGGTCCAAAGTTCACTTAAGCAGTTACAAAGAGCAGATTTTGTATTACCTGTATCAGATTCTCATGTTAACCCATTAGTGATGACTTATTTTGTGGAAAATCATCAGCACAGTGGTCTTGATTGGCAGCTTGATTATATAGACCCGCTAAAAAGTAAACGTAAGTTAACGCAAGGCGAGCAATACTTCTGGCAAGTTATGATGGAAACCGACTTAGGTATTCATTATCACACTTGGAGTGAACAGCAAGCACGTGTCAATTTAATGAAGCGTTTAGGCGTAGATCAGCTGCAAGCGGATTGGTTAATTGAGGATATTATACTTTATCCTGCAATGAGTTTTATTTTTATAAATTAGTACAGCATTGCGCTCTATGGAGCGCAACGCCGACAACGTTGGCTTGCAGGATCTGCAAGTAAACGTTCGTCATCGATTTTTTCTTCGCAATCACAGCAATAGCCATACTGCCCGATATCAATTTGGCAAAGTGCTGCTTCCAACTTTTCTATCCGAGCAATCAATATTTGATATTCAGAGCCAAGGTTATTTGCTGTCAGCTCTAACCAATCCGAAGGAGGGTTATCTTTGAGTTGCGATAGTAGTTGCTGATGATAGCTTTGTTCAGAATTAGCCAGCATATCAAGTAAACGTTGTCTGACCTGCGCAAGTTCCGCAGATAACTTTGTTTGAATTTCAGTATTGTTCATCGCGTTTCTTCCAAGTGGGCAATACTAGTATTATCAAACAAAATCCGTTTGCTAATTATGATTTGTATCAATACTCGGCGCTTTGGCATACTTTCTTAGCACATCAGCTACTTCATCTTTGGCTTTTAAGCGACGTATCTCATCAAAAAGTACGCTTGCTTGTGGGTATTGGCGTTTTAAATAACCGAGCCATTGCTTAGTTCGAGAAGCAAAGTACTTTTCACATTTACTTTCGTCTTGGTGCATTGATGAATGAATAATGTGGTATATCACATGCTCCCATAACATAGGAGTATAATGTTCGTTTTGTGCATGTGACTTTATTTGTTTTGCTAAATCAGGCATTGCTAGTGCGCCACGACCAAGCATTAAGTCTTGGCAATGGCTTCTTTTTTGGCAAAGTATAGCATCTTTAACTTGCCAAATTTCACCGTTAGCAACTACTGAAATATTCTTGTTTTTGATTAATGGGGGGATTTTTTCCCAGTAAGCAGGAGGGTTATAACCATCTCGTTTAGTTCTGGCATGAATAGCAAGACTTGAAGCGCCTGCGCTTACAACAGCATCAACAATTTCTTGGCTATTACTATCATCATCAAAGCCAAGTCTGATTTTAGCACTCACCTCATGGCGTGGGTCGACAGCATCACGTACGGCTTTGATTATCTCGTACATATGCTCAGGGTCTTTTAAAAGTACCGCACCACCTTTACTTTTATTTACCGTTTTAGCAGGGCAACCAAAGTTTAAGTCGATTCCATGTGAGCCTAGGCGTATTGCTTTAACTGCATTTTCAGCTAAAGCATTGGCAACTTGACCCAGTAATTGAATACGTACAGGTGTACCTGCACGGGTATAGCCACCTGTTTTTAGCTCAGGACAATAGCGATGAAACACGCGCTCGGGTAGCGTGTCTTCGACGACACGAACAAACTCTGTAACGCATAAATCAAATCCACCTAAATCAGTTAGGAGTTGTCGCATTTTAAAATCTACAACACCTTCCATCGGTGCTAAAACTAGTCGCATGATACCTGTTTACTTATCAAAAATTAGGACGCGTATTCTAGCTGTTCTAGATTGTTTTATAAATCGTAATTTGCTTTCTGCGCACTTTCAGAAAATAATTAGAAAAAATTGAAAGATATTTGTAGTTCACAGGTCTTGTTTAATAACCCTTTATAAAAAAGAGAGTCATCGAATGAACACAGTTAAGAAAAATTCAATTGCATTAACATTAGGTGCGGTTGTAGTAGGTGCGTCAAGTTTTGCAGTAACTGATGCGAACGCGAATCCATTTGAATTTCAGCAAATGCAAGCAGGGTATCAGTTAGACGCGGCTGAAGGTAAGTGTGGAGAAGGCAAGTGTGGCGGCGATAAAAAAGCGGCTAAAGAAGGTAAGTGCGGCGAAGGTAAATGCGGTGCAGCTAAAAAAGCAGCTAAAGAAGGTAAGTGCGGCGAAGGTAAATGTGGCGCAGACAAAAAAGCAGCAAAAGAAGGCAAGTGCGGCGAAGGTAAATGTGGCGCAGACAAAAAAGCAGCTAAAGAAGGTAAGTGCGGCGAAGGTAAATGCGGTGCAGCTAAAAAAGCAGCTAAAGAAGGTAAGTGCGGCGAAGGCAAATGTGGCGCAGACAAAAAGAAAGCTAAAGAAGGTAAGTGTGGTGAAGGTAAATGTGGTTCTAACCATTAAGCGCTCACTTAGCTTTTGAAAGGGCCGTAAAGGCCCTTTTTAGTAGGAGGTAGTATGTTAAAAGAATCAGTAGCTGATTTTGGGCAGATTGGGCTAGGTTTGCGCCGAGAAATGCTTGATGAAATGCTTATCGATGTTCCTAAACCCATTGAGTTTTTAGAAGTTGCACCAGAAAACTGGCTAAAGCTTGGAGGTCGATTTGGTAAGCAATTTAAGCAGCTAACCGAGCAACATGCCTTTGTATGTCACGGTTTGTCGTTATCGATTGGGTCACCTTCAGCACTTGATATTGAGTTTGTGCAATCGCTTAAAACTTTCTTCAAAGAGCATAATGTTCGTCTGTTTAGTGAGCACTTAAGTTACTGCTCGGGAGAAGGGCACATGTACGACTTAATGCCAATTCCGTTTACTGAAGATGCTATTAAGCATGTTGCCTCTCGAATTAGGCAAGTTCAAGATATTCTTGAGCAGCCAATTGCAATTGAAAATGTTTCTTATTATGGCGCGCCCGGTCAACAAATGACGGAACTTGAATTTACTAATGCGGTTTTAGAAGAGGCGGATTGTAAATTACTGCTCGATGTTAATAATATTTACGTCAATTCGATTAATCATGGTTATGATGCAGGGAAATTCTTAGCAGCATTACCAACTAATCGCATTGCCTATGGGCATGTTGCTGGTCATTACACTGAGGCTGAGGATTTACTCGTTGATACTCATGGTGCGCCAGTGATCGATCCCGTTTGGCAATTGCTCGAAAAAGCCTATGAAATTCATGGGGTATTTCCCACCTTATTAGAGCGTGATTTTAATATTCCTCCTATGAGTGAATTATTAACAGAGCTGAGAACCATTGGAGCGTTGCAAGAGGCTGCTGCTCATCGAAATCAAGCAACGGTGAAACACAGTGCCTAATCATTTTACGCAAGTACAGCAAGAGTTTATGGAGCATATTCGCGACCCAGAAAATAATAAGAAGCCAGCCGATGTTGAAGAGCGTCGCATGGCGATTTACCGCGATTTATTTTTTAATAATGTGGATGGTTTTGTCAGCTCTGCGTATCCAGTGCTAAAAAGTTTATATACTGAGCAAGCTTGGCAGAGACTCATTAGGCATTTCTTTAGTATGCATGACTGTAAATCACCTTATTTTTTAGATATAGCAGGGGAGTTTTTGACTTTTCTTGCAAATGACTATGAAATGCAAAGTGATGATCCTGCTTTTATGTTCGAACTGGCGCATTATGAATGGGTTGAGCTTGATGTGTCGGTTGCTCAAGAGGTGGCACAAGAAGTGAAATTATCAGCTCATAAAGTGACAAGCTCCCCATTATATTTAAGTTCGTTTGCTCGCAATTTAAGTTATAGCTTCCCAGTTCATACTATCAGTGTGGATAATCAACCAAGTGAGCCGACAGCACAAGCAAGTTACTTCGTGGTTTATCGTGATAGTGATGATGAAGTACAGTTTTTATCAACAAATGCGATGACCGCATTACTGCTTAATATTATTGAATCTAAGCCTGGTGCAGATTTAAATGATGTATGCCAAGCAGTTGCAGAGCATGCTCCTCAATTTAGCCAAGAGCAGCTGTATCAAGGGGCCCTCAATACCTTAAGCGCTATGGCAGAGCGCGGTGTTGTGGTTACTAATACATAGGTTTAAAAATCGGCTAAAGCTCTTTATTGATGAGGGCTGTTCGACTATTATGTGCACCTTATTTTGTCGTGCTTAAATAAAGGTAGTAACTATGTCGAATGATAAAGACTTTAAAGATCCGTTCAATGCAACTTATTTCATTGCGTTTTTAGCTGTATTCGGTGGCATTGGCTGCCTTAACGCTATTCTTGGTTGGATCACTTCTTTATCTTAATCTGCGCAAGCAAATTTAAGACACTAGGCTGCACCATGCAGCCTTTTTTGTTGTAGTTAAGTGATTAATTTCGAAACTTGCTACCGACTTTCCACTAAGGTGATGTTATACTCTCGAGCTTTGTTAGATAAACTTTTTGAGCAGTATAATTATGACTCAAGCAACTTCAACGCTCATCAAACAGAGCATTGCAACGATCGCTGATTACCCTAAGCCGGGCATTATGTTCCGCGACGTAACAACACTAATGGCTAATGCTGACGCATTTAAAGCAACTATCGACAGCTTTATCGCAGCATACAAAGACCAAGGTTTTACAAAAATCATCGGTACTGAATCTCGTGGTTTTATCTTTGGTGCACCACTTTCATACGCACTAGGTATTCCATTCATTCCAGTTCGTAAACCAGGTAAACTTCCTCGCGAAGTGATTTCACAAAGCTACCAATTAGAGTATGGTGAAGATATTCTTGAGCTTCATACAGACGCAATTGTACCTGGTGATAAAGTGTTACTAGTAGATGACTTACTTGCTACAGGTGGCACAATCGAAGCAACTGCAAAATTAGTTGCTAAACTAGGCGGTAACGCAACTGATGCGGCATTTGTTGTTTCTTTACCAGAGCTTGGTGGTGAGCAACGTGTTGCTGAGATGGGCATCAAAATCTTAAAGTTGGTTGAATTCGAAGGCGAATAATTAATGAGTTATCAGGTTCTAGCAAGGAAATGGCGACCACAAACCTTTCACGAGTTAGTGGGGCAGTCTCATGTTAAACAAGCATTAGTGAATGCATTAACACAAAATAGACTCCATCATGCTTATCTCTTTACTGGAACCCGTGGGGTGGGTAAAACAACCATCGCACGTATATTCGCAAAAAGCCTCAACTGCGATAAGGGTATCTCTGCAGAGCCATGTGGCCAATGTTCAAGTTGTACTGACATTGAAGCAGGTCGTTATATTGATTTATTAGAAATCGATGCGGCATCGCGTACCAAAGTAGAAGATACCCGCGAAATCCTTGATAACGTTCAGTACGCACCAACACGTGGTCGTTACAAGGTATACCTAATCGATGAAGTTCACATGCTGTCAAAGCATAGTTTCAATGCATTACTAAAAACATTGGAAGAGCCTCCAGAGCATGTGAAATTTTTATTAGCGACAACTGATCCGCAAAAACTGCCCGTGACGATTTTATCGCGTTGCTTACAGTTTAATCTTAATGCTTTGTCGCAATCAGAAATTCATGATCAGCTTGCCCATGTTCTTAATCAAGAACAGCTAAGTTTTGATGATAAATCATTGTCTATTTTAGCTAAGGCCGCTGATGGTAGTATGCGTGATGCACTGAGCCTTACAGACCAAGCAATTGCGCAAACCAACGGCAGTATAAATCATCAGGCAGTACAAACCATGCTTGGCTTGATGGATACTCAATATAGCCAAACCATGTTAGCGGCGCTACTGTGCCAAGATGGCGATGCACTACTTCAAGAAGTAAAAGCGGTCGTAAGTCGAAACCCTAACTTTGTAGCCTTGCTCGACGATTTAATCGCCCTGACGCACCTTATTCAGCTTGTGCAACTCGTGCCTAGTGCAGCGGCACTTGATGATACTAACCGTGATTTTATTGAGCAAGTAGCGCAAACCACTGATGCACAGCAGATGCAGGTTTACTACCAATTGCTATTAAATGGTAAAAAAGATTTGCAGTGGGCACCCGATGCTAAACTAGGTTTTGAAATGATTATGTTGCGTTTGTTGGCATTCCAACCTACGCAATTTGCACAAAGCCAAACACCAACGAATACCCAGCAGCAGGTTAAGCCAAGTGGTGCCGGTGCACTGCGTGATATTTTGAAAAAATCAACGGCGCAACGTGAACAAGCAGCGTCAGAGCAAGCACTTTTAGCACAAAGTTCTGCACAGACAACTGCTGTTCCTTCAGAGCCTCAGCAAATTCAAGCTGAGCCTATTGAAGCTGAACCTGTTCAAGCAGCTAAAGCAGAAACAGTGCATAGCCAAGAGCCTGACCAGCAAGTTGAAGCAACAGCGGTAGTACAGTCTGGTGTTGAACAACAGCCTCAGCAATCTGTTGAAACTGCAATGACCGCTGAAGTTGAACCAGCGCCAAAACAGCAAGAGCAAAGCTACTCAGAGCAAGTACCTGCAGCTGAATACTCTCCACAGGAGTATTCTTCGCAAGATTACATGATTGATCATGATGCACAAATGGACTCATCACTTGCTGCGCAATACGATGATGTGATGAATAGCGCCTATGATCAGGGCTTTACTGCAAATGAAGCACCTCAGCAACAGCAAACTGCACCAGTGCAATTACAACAGCAGCAAAGTCAGGCGCAGTCGGCCATTGCTCGTATTTTACAAGACCGCAATATCTCAGGTGCTGGGCGTTTAAGTGGTGCTGCAACGCAAACGAATGCTAAAGCAGAACAACAATCTGAAGCGAAGCCCAAAGCAGAGCCGCCAGCGCAACAAAGCACAGCCACGACCAATATTCAGCCTCAGCAGCAAGCAATGGCTGCTGAAGTAAAAAAGCCCATCCCCCAGCAAACGGGGGAGAGCAGTAATAAAGTAAAAAAAGTCGACTTTAGAGAAAAGCATCAAACAATTACTGAAAACTTAGCGCCTGAGCTGCTTGAGCAGATCAACCCGCAAAAAGTGCCAGAGCCAGTAGTAGAAGAAGCCAGTATTCCGGTCCCTGATGATTTTGAAAGTCCGATCAGCAGTATTAAATTTGCACACGAACAAGATGAATGGGCGTATTTAATAAAGCGCATGGGGCTCGGCGGACGGATGCGCCAATTTGCACTGCATTCAATTTTTACCAAGCAGAATAACCAACTGCACATTGAGGTTGACTCGTCACAGCGCCATTTAGACAGCGCAGTGCTAAGACAAAAGCTCAATGCTGCATTAAGTGAAATTTACGGCCATAATGTAGAGCTTAGTATCGAGTTTGCTGATGGCGTAATTGATTCACCGTATTTGATTCAACAAAAAATTGATGCCGGACGTCATCAACAAGCAATTGATGTAATAAATAGCGACGAAAACATAGTGCAATTTCAACAGTTATTTAGCGCTATAATCGATGAAAACAGTATTCAGGCATTGTAATTCGTTACAATAGCCCTTATCTTCATGCCAATTAAAGTAGTTTAGAAAGAGAGACAGTTATGTTTAAAGGTGGAATGGGTAACATGATGAAGCAAGCGCAGCAAATGCAAGAGCGCATGCAAAAAGCCCAAGAAGAAATCGCAAACCTTGAAGTAGTAGGTGAAGCAGGTGCAGGCCTAGTTAAAGTAACTATGCTTGGTAACCACAATGTACGTCGTGTTGAATTAGATGAAAGCCTAATGGAAGACGACAAAGACATGATCGAAGATTTACTAGCGGCAGCGTGTAACGATGCTGTACGTCGTGTTGCTGAAGAAACGCAAGAGCGCATGAGCAAAGTAACTGGCGGTATGCAATTACCACCAGGTATGAAAATGCCATTCTAAGTGATTTTCTATGCAACTATCTCCTAGTTTAACACAGCTAATTGAAGCGCTACGATGCCAACCAGGCATAGGCCCTAAGTCGGCACAGCGCATTGCTTTTCATTTGCTTGAGCGTGACCGTCAAGGTGGTAAACAACTTGGCCATGCATTAACTAAAGCAATGGATGAAGTAGGGCATTGTCAATCTTGTCGTACTTTTACAGAGCAAGCTGTGTGTGATATTTGTTCTAGTGTTAAACGCCAAGATAGTGGTTTATTGTGTGTGGTTGAATCACCAACCGATGTACTTGCTATTGAGCAAACTGGTCAGTACCAAGGCCTTTACTTTGTTTTAATGGGTCATTTGTCGCCAATTGATGGCATAGGACCAAAAGAAATTGGCCTTGATATTCTTGAAAGCAAGTTGCAACAAGGTGGCATTAATGAGGTGATCCTAGCAACCAATCCAAGTGTTGAAGGTGAAACCACAGCCCACTATATTGCAGAGCTTTGTCATAAGTATCAGGTGAGTGCATCTCGGATAGCTCATGGTGTCCCTGTTGGTGGTGAGCTCGATTTACTCGATGGTATGACGCTTATGCACGCATTTAGCGGACGACGCGCCGTAAACCAAAACTAATACCGAAAATGGTATCAAAAGCCTGCTTGAAGCAGGCTTTTTTGTGTTTAACCCCTAATTTTCCCGCGAATTTAATTTTTTGCCTTGAAGTTCCAAAAGCCTACCCCATATAAAGAGTCATAGTGCAGATTAGACACTTTGTTAATTGGAGATTTACACAATGACTGCAGCACAAAAAGAAACATTAGGCTTTCAAACAGAAGTCAAACAACTATTAAACCTGATGATTCATTCTCTTTATTCTAATAAAGAGATATTTTTACGTGAGCTTGTATCAAACGCCTCAGATGCGGCAGATAAATTACGTTTCCTTGCGCTTTCTAATGGCGATTTATATGAAAATGATGCGGAACTAAAAGTACGTATCAGTGCTGATAAAGAAGCAAACACGGTCACCATTACTGATAACGGTATTGGTATGAGCCGTGAAGATGTGATTAATTCACTAGGTACCATTGCAAAATCTGGCACTGCAGAGTTTTTTCAAAACCTAACAGGCGACCAAAGCAAAGATTCACAATTGATTGGTCAATTTGGTGTTGGTTTTTACTCAGCATTTATCGTTGCTGACAAAGTAACAGTGCGTACTCGTAAAGCAGGTGAAAGCCAAGGTATTGAATGGCAATCTGCAGGTGAAGGTGAGTACACATTACAAGAGATTGATAAACCATCACGCGGTACCGAAATTATTCTTCACCTTCGTGAAGACGAAACAGAGTTTGCTGATGAGTTCCGTTTACGTAGTATCGTAACTAAATACTCTGATCATATTTCGATTCCTGTTGAAATGTATAAAGCAGAAGTACCTGAATCTGAAGGTCCTGATGGCGAGAAGATTCCAGCACAGCCAGGCGAGTGGGAAGGTATTAACCGCGCAACAGCACTATGGACTCGTGATAAGTCAGAAGTAACAGACGAAGAGTACAAAGAGTTTTATAAGCATATCGGTCATGATTGGGAAGAGCCACTAAGCTGGGCACATAACAAGGTTGAAGGTAAAACAGAATACACTAGCCTGTTATACATCCCGAAAAAAGCACCTTTCGATTTATGGAACCGTGAGCGTCAATCAGGTTTAAAACTGTATGTGCAACGCGTTTTCATTATGGATGACGCAGAGCAGTTCATGCCAAGCTACCTCCGTTTTGTGAAAGGTTTACTTGATTCAAACGACTTACCACTTAACGTGTCGCGTGAAATCTTGCAAGACAACAAAGTAACACAGGCAATCCGTAAAGGTTGTACATCGCGCGTACTTAAAATGCTCGAGCGCATGGCGAAAAACCGCGAAGAAGATTATCAATCTTTCTGGAACGAATTTGGTCAGGTGTTAAAAGAAGGCCCAGCGGAAGATATGGCAAATAAAGAAGCCATTGCTAAGCTACTGCGTTTCGCTTCTACAAATACTGACGAAAGCACACAAAATGTATCGCTTGAACAATACATTGAGCGTATGAAGCCAGAGCAAGATAAGATTTACTATGTAGTTGCTGATTCATTCGCTGCAGCGAAAAACTCACCACACTTAGAGATCTTCCGTAAGAAGGGCATCGAAGTATTGCTACTAAGTGACCGTGTTGATGAGTGGATGATGAGCTACTTAACAGAGTTCAACGAAAAGTCATTCCAGTCAATTACCCGTGGTGACTTAGATTTAGGCAACATGGATGACGAAGAAACGAAAAAAGCGCAAGAAGAGTCAGAAAAAGAAGTTGCAGGCCTAGTTGAGCGCATTAAAACTGCACTAGGTGATAACGTTAAAGACGTACGCTTTACGCATCGTCTAACGGACTCTCCTGCATGTGTTGTTGCTGATGAGCATGATATGAGCTCACAAATGCAAAAGTTAATGGAATCAGTTGGTCAAACTGTGCCTGAGCAAAAGCCAATTTTTGAGCTTAACCCAGAGCATCAGCTTGTTAAACACTTAAATGTTGAACAAGATGAAGACAAGTTTGCCCAGTGGTCACAAGTACTTCTAGATCAAGCACTACTCGCTGAGCGCGGAACTTTAAAAGACCCTGCAGGCTTTGTAACTCGTTTGAATAAACTTATGCTAGATTTAAGCAAATAAGCGTTTTAGCATAATGAGTTGGAAAAGGGAGCAAGGCTCCCTTTTTTATTGCCGCTAATATAGGCAATTGGTATAAGTTACTTGAGGTATAGCCTTAGTTGTGGAAGAATTCAGGCTCTAAAAACAAAACTCCACTGATCGACCATTTTTAAGATTAGTATCACACAGAGGACAATGATATGCGCATTATTCTTTTGGGCGCGCCGGGTGCAGGTAAAGGTACTCAAGCTCAGTTTTTGATGGACAAATACGGTATTCCACAAATTTCTACGGGCGATATGCTGCGTGCAGCAATCAAAGAAGGTACACCACTTGGTCTTGAAGCTAAAAAAGTAATGGATGCAGGTCAATTAGTATCTGACGAAATTATTATCGGTCTAGTTAAAGAGCGCATCGCTAAGCCAGATTGCGAAAAAGGTTTCTTACTAGATGGTTTCCCTCGTACTATTCCTCAAGCAGATGCAATGAAAGAGAATGGCGTGGTAGTTGATCACGTTATCGAATTTGACGTTGCTGACGAAATCATCGTTGAGCGTATGGGCGGCCGTCGCGTACACCCTGGTTCTGGTCGTGTTTATCACGTTGTTTATAATCCACCTAAAGTTGATGGCAAAGATGACATCACAGGTGAAGATCTAATCATTCGTGATGACGATACTGAAGAAACAGTACGTAAGCGTTTAGGTATTTACCACGACCAAACTAAACCATTAGTTGATTACTACCAAGCTGAAGCAAAAGCAGGCAACACTCAGTACCACAAATTAGACGGTACTCAAGCTGTTGAAGCTGTTAGCCAACAACTTGGTGAGCTACTAGGTTAATTTACCTTTTAGAATCACAAATAAAAAACCGCCTCTGGGCGGTTTTTTTGTGTCTGTCTCACTGCAAGTAAAATTGCGCTTTACAGTTTCTTTAATGCCGTAATGGCACCGTCGTAATCAGGCTCTTTTGATAAATTATCAACTAGCTGCTTATAAACGATGTTATGTTCTTTATCTAACACAAACACCGCACGGGTTAATAAGCCCATATCTTTGATAATCAAACCGTAGTTCTTACCAAAGTCACGCCACACTGAGTCAGACAAAGTCACCACTTTGTCGATATTTTCGGCTTTACAAAAACGCTTTTGTGCAAACGGTAAATCTGCGCTTAAGGTAAGCATAGCAACACTTGGGTACTCAGTAGCTACTTTTTCATTAAAGTGTTTGGTTTGAATACTACACACACCCGTATCTAAACTTGGCACTACGCTTAAAAGCACTGCTTGACCTTGGTAGTTATCTAGTGTGACAGGTGTAAAGCTGCCATCTACTACTTTAAAATTAGGCGCTTTTTGACCAACTTCAACACCTTGACCTAGTAAAGTGACCGGCTTAGATTGGGCAGAAACCTTACCTGCATCTAAACTATTTTCTGATAAATCACCAGCATAACTAAACGTGCATACAGCACCTAGTGCAAATATTAGCGGACGTAACATAATAAGATTCCTTCAAATTAACGCATTTAACATCAGTGTATTATACTCATAGAGTGGCTCAAAGGATTAGTACAATTTAAAATTGTAAATAACCAATAGTTTGATTAACATGTGTTCGTGAACCGATTTTTTATATAGAAAAATAATAATAAAGTTACTGGCACTAGTTAGTATCTAGTTAAAAGTGCGTATTTAGAGAGAAGGTATGTCAACATCGGTATTAGTTTGTGATGATTCAAAGTTAGCACGTCGACAATTAGCGCGCTCTTTACCCGATGATTGGGATATTAAAGTTGAGTTCGCTGAAAATGGTGTGCACTGTATTGAGCAGATTAAAAAAATTCAGCCAGAAATTCTATTTCTTGATTTAAACATGCCTGAAATGGATGGCTATGAAGTGCTTCAAGCCATTCAAGAACAGGACCTTCATGTTCTCACCGTGGTTGTGTCTGGTGATATTCAACCTAATGCGCATCAACGAGTGCTAGAGTTAGGTGCCATCGACTTTATTCAAAAACCTTGCTCTGCGGAAAAGCTCGCTAATATCATCGAACACCATGGTATTAAAGATAAAGCCATGCGTGAGCGCCTTGCTAATAAGCTAGGTGAGCAAGTTGACCCTGATGTGCGTGATATCTATCAAGAGCTCACTAACGTCGCTATGGGGCAAGCAGGGGACTTATTAGCGCGTCTTCTTAATGTATTCGTAAAGCTGCCTATCCCTAATGTAAATGTATTAGAAGTAAATGAGCTTGATATGGCTCTGCGCTCTATTGATGCTAATGCAACTACATCGGGTGTATGCCAAGGTTTTATCGGCGGTGGAGTATCTGGCGAAGCATTACTACTTTTAAACGATTCAAGTTTTAAAGAAATCGCGTCATTGATGAATTACGAAGGTGAGCTAAACGATAATGTCGAGCTTGAGCTGTTAATGGATGTGAGCAACATTCTGATCGGTGCGATTTTATCAGGGCTTTCTAAACAGCTAGATATGCGTTTTAGCCAAGGTCATCCTGTGGTGCTAGGGCAGCATTGTGATGTCACCGATTTAGTAAAAGCCAATAAATCTCGCTGGCAACGAACACTGGCGATTGAGATCAGCTATGGCATCGAAAATCACAATATTAACTGTGATTTGATGTTGCTGTTCACTGAGGACTCACTTAAAACCCTTAAGTACAAAGTAGCTTATTTATTAGAAGATTAAACTATGCCTGCAGCCGATTTTAATATGAATGAACTCCATTGGTTAATGGATATGTTTAATACCGTTGATGTAGGCCTAGTAGTGCTCGATAGAGACTACAAAGTATGCATCTGGAATGGTTTTATGGAAAACCATTCAGGCTTGCTACCAAGCGCGGTGAAAGATAAAGATCTGTTTGATTTATTTCCATCAATTGATGAAAAGTGGTTTCGCAGTAAATCAGAGTCTGTGTTCATACTAAATAATCGTTCATTTACTATTTGGGAGCAGCAGCCATATATTTTCCGTTTCAAAAACTACCGCCCAATTACCGGTAAAGCGGATCATATGTATCAAAATGCTACCTTTATTCCGCTGACAACGACCACAGGTGAAGTGTCGCATATCTGTATCATTATTTATGATGTAACGGATGAAGCTGTAAACAAAAAAGAGCTAGAAGAAGCCAACAGTAAGCTTGAACAAATGAGTCGAACAGATGCGCTGACTAAACTGACCAACCGTGGTTATTGGGAAGAAAAATTACGTAAAGAGTATATGCGTATTGTTCGCAGTGGCGGGTGTAGCAGTTTGTTGATGTTTGATATTGATCATTTTAAAAAGGTTAATGATGAGCATGGCCATCGCGGAGGTGATGAGGCGTTGCGTCATATTGCTGACCTTCTGCGTAAGACTTTGCGTGAAACCGATTTAGCTGGCCGCTATGGTGGTGAAGAGTTTGCGGTAACCTTGCTAGATACTGATCATGAAGGTGCGCATATTTTTGCTGAGCGATTAAGAACACTGATTGAGAACTCATCAATATACTTTGATGGCAAACAAATTCAACTGACGGTCAGTATTGGTTTTGCCTGCTTTGACGAAAAGTTTGATCGCTACGAAAAGTGGGTTGAAGCGGCAGATAAAGCCTTGTATCACTCTAAAGAAAATGGCCGTAACATGGTTACTGCTTATACAGATTTATAAAAAGGGGCAAAAGCCCCTTTTTTATACTAATTTTCTTAAGATTTTGCCGATTAAATGCCAAGTGGCGGTAAAACGAGAATATCTGTTTTAAGTAGCTTCATGACCTTTTCAGCAGTATTACCAATTAAATGACCTTTAATACCTGTATTACCAACCGAGCCCATAATCACTAAATCAGCATTTAATTTTGCTGCAACGCTTGGAATCACTTGTTCAACCACACCAGCTTTGATTTTTAGTTTTTCTTTTAAGTCGTGCGCTTCAATTAAGGTACGCTGCGCGACGGGGAGTTTTTCAAAAGCATTTGTCACTTGTTCATCTGAAAATACAATGCCTAAATCACGTAAAAATGGTGACACGTGCACGGTATAACACGCATAAAATTCGCTGTCGTAGTCTTTAGCATAGGCCAAACCTGCTTTAATAATTGCCTCGTTTAAACAGTATTTAGTGGCTTTTTCGCTGCCTAAATCAAGAGCCGCGAGTACATTGGTATTGTTACGCCATTTGTTATCGGCGGCTAGGTAAAGGGGGAGTGGGCTGAAACGGATAAGCTGCCAATCTAGTTCGCTAAATTGCGTTTCTTCGTCAATGTGACGGGTTTTAATCACCATATCATAGTTTGACGTATCAAGCTCATTTGCAAGCCACTGTACTGGGCTTTCATGCCACAGGTTTTGCAATGTATAGCTGCCGTCATCTAGATGCTCACTGATCAGAGGGCTAAGCGCTGCACGGACTTTAGCGAGTTCTTTGTCTTGTATCGCAAGCGCTTCATCTGGTGGAATAGAGAATAAAATGTTATTGGTATCTTCATAACTAAAAGCAACAAGATCAATATGCTTAACGCCTTTGGCTTTTTGCTTTGCATGTAAAATAGACGTTTTAGCATCGGCTATTGAGTCGATGATCACCAGTATTTTTTTATTCATTTTGGCTACTCTGTTGTGTGTCGGGTATCACTGCTTGGGCATTCACCCAGTAATGAAACTTCACCTGTTGAGGTTTCTTGTTCCAGTTTTACCTTAAAGCCCCATAGCCTGTAAAGGTGTTTTAGCACTTCATCTTTTGATTTAGCTAAGGGAATATTGTTATGGGGGACATAGCGCAGAGTTAATGAACGATCTCCTCTGATATCAACGTTATAGACTTGAATATTTGGCTCGAGATTACTTAAGTTATATTGAGCCGAAAGCGTTTCACGAACTTGTTGATAACCTAGCTCATCATGAATTGCCCCCACATTAAGAGTCGGTTCTTTTTCATGGTCAATAATGGTAAATAATTTAAAATCACGAATTATTTTCGGCGATAAAAACTGGCTTATAAAGCTCTCGTCTTTAAAGTTTTGCATTGCGAAATGCAGCGTCTCTAACCAATCGCTGCCTGCATATTCAGGGAACCACTTTTTATCTTCATCAGTTGGGTTTTCACACATTCTGCGGATATCAACCATCATGTTAAAGCCAAGGGCATAAGGGTTTATACCTGAATAATAGTTACTGTTGTATGGTGGTTGATACACTACATTTGTATGGCTTTGTAAAAACTCGAGCATAAAGGCATCTGTGAGTTTTCCTTCATCGTAAAGGTGGTTCAAAATGGTGTAATGCCAAAATGTTGCCCAGCCCTCATTCATAACTTGAGTTTGTTTTTGTGGATAAAAATATTGAGAAATCTTACGAACAATACGGATGACTTCCCGTTGCCATGACTCAAGCAGCGGGGCATTTTTCTCGATGAAGTACAAAATGTTTTCTTGTGGCTCATCAGGAAAGCGGCGCTCACGCTTTTTAGACTCTTGCTGTGAGGTTGGAATAGTACGCCAAAGTTCATTCACTTGTGATTGTAGGTAATCTTCACGTTCTTGTTGGCGCTTTTGTTCTTCATACAGTGAAATTCGTTGCGGGCGCTTGTAACGGTCTACACCATAATTCATAAGGGCATGACATGAATCAATCAGGTTTTCGACCTCGGTAATGCCGTATTTTTCTTCGCATTTAGCTATGTAATTTTTTGCAAATAACAAGTAATCGATAATTGAGCTGGCATCGGTCCAGGTTTTAAATAAGTAATTACCTTTAAAAAACGAGTTGTGGCCATAGCAAGCATGAGCCATTACCAAAGCTTGCATTGGTAGGGTATTTTCTTCCATTAAATAAGCAATACAAGGGTCTGAGTTAATAACAATTTCATAAGCGAGGCCCATTTGTCCTCGTTTATAGTTTTGTTCTGTTTGAATGAATTTTTTACCATACGACCAGTGGCTGTAGCCAATCGGCATCCCTACACTGGAATAGGCATCCATCATTTGTTCTGCGGTGATCACCTCAATTTGATTTGGGTAGGTATCGAGTTTATAAATTTTCGCAACCCGCTCAATCTCAGTTTGATACTCTGCTAATAAATCAAATGTCCAATCAGGACCGTCACTAATACGTTTATCGGCCATACTTTACCTCACTCGCAAGGCTATGCGGCGCCTTGCTGCTGACGATTCTTTTTAAATAATTCACGGAAAATAGGGTAAATGTCCTCAACGCCCCGGATATGTTGCATTGCAAAATTGTCGTGGGTTTGCGCTATCGACTGATACTCTCGCCACAAGCTTTGATGGGCACGGGCTGTAATTTCGATGTAGGCGTAATAGCGCACCGCCTTTAGTAGTTTATTACGTAAAATTTCGCCACAGTTCGGTGAGTCGTCTGCCCAGTTGTCGCCATCAGAGGCTTGTGCTGCATAAATGTTCCACTCTTCTGGGTTGTAGCGATCAGCGATAATTTCGTTCATTAGCTTTAATGCGCTCGATACAATTGTGCCACCCGTTTCCTGAGAATAGAAAAACTCTTGCTCATCTACTTCTTTCGCTTGGGTATGATGGCGAATATAGACGACTTCTATATTTTTGTAGCTGCGGGTTAGAAATTGATAAAGCAAAATATAAAAGCGTTTTGCCATATCTTTAGTAGCTTGGTCCATCGAACCTGAGACATCCATTAAGCAAAACATCACTGCTTTGCTTGTAGGATGTGGCTGTTTTTCATAATTACGAAAACGTAGGTCATAATTATCAATAAATGGCACTGCGTTAATGCGACTTTGTAGTTCCTCAATTTGACGTTCGAGTAACGCAATGGCAGCTTTGTCTGGTTCTTCCTCTGCTTTTAGCAACGCTAACTGACCTTCAAGCTCAGCAAGGTGGCGCTTTTTGCCTGCGGTCATTGCTACTCTGCGAGCAAGTGAGCCTTGTAATGAGCGCACTATATCAATATTGCTTGGCATGCCATCATTACAAAAACCTGCACGATGGGTTTTCATTTGTACGAGTTTATCTAGCTGATTTTGTTGTAGGTTAGGCAGTTCAAGATCTTCGAACAGTAAGTCTAAGTATTCATCCTTTGAAATGGAGAATACAAAGTCATCTTGTCCTTCACCCGAGTCACTGGCTTCACCTTCGCCACTGCCTCCACCTTGACCACCCCCTTGCGGCCGCTTGATTTTATCGCCCGTAGAGAATTGATCATTACCTGGGTGGATTTGTTCGCGGTCACCGCCACGTCCTTGATGAAAAATAGGTTCACTGATATCACGTTGCGGAATAGAAATACTCTCGCCGCTGGTAGTATCGGTTACGCTACGCTTATTAATGGCATCAGATACCGCTTCTTTAATCTGTTTCTTATAACGCCTGATGAACCGTTGACGATTCAAGGTACTTTTGTTTTTTCCATTCAGGCGTCGGTCAATAAAATGCGCCATAACAACCCCCTTAAAACAAACGTTTTTTACTGCGATTTTCTAACGCGTAAATACCATTCAGAAAGTAAACGTACTTGTTTTTGGGTATAGCCTTTCTCAACCATACGATTGACAAAGTCTTCGTGTTTTTTCTGATCTTCAGCCGAGGTTTTCGCATTGAAAGAAATAACAGGCAGTAGGTCTTCAGTGTTTGAGAACATTTTTTTCTCAATAACAGTGCGAAGTTTTTCGTAACTGGTCCAAAGCGGGTTCTTGCCTTGGTTGTGTGCACGCGCACGCAATACAAAGTTGACAATTTCATTACGGAAATCTTTAGGATTTGAAATACCCGCAGGTTTTTCAATCTTCTCAAGCTCTGCATTGAGTGCTGCACGGTCAAATAGCTGGCCTGTATCTGGGTCACGATATTCTTGATCTTGGATCCAGAAATCAGCATAAGTGACGTAACGGTCGAAGATGTTTTGTCCGTATTCAGAATAAGATTCTAAATACGCCGTTTGTAACTCTTTACCGATAAACTCAACGTACTGAGGAATGAGGTAACCTTTTAAGTGGCTTAAGTAACGCTCCTCAACATCGGCAGTAAACTGCTCACGCTCAATTTGCTGCTCCAGCACATAGAATAAGTGCACGGGGTTAGCAGCTACTTCTGTGGTATCGAAGTTAAATACCCGCGATAGAATCTTAAACGCAAAGCGGGTAGATAGCCCTGTCATGCCTTCATCAACACCGGCGTAGTCGCGGTATTCTTGATACGACTTAGCTTTCGGGTCGGTGTCTTTTAAGCTTTCGCCATCATAGACTCGCATTTTTGAATAAATGCTTGAGTTTTCTGGCTCTTTAATCCGCGAAAGTGTGGTAAATTGCGCCAATGTCTTTAATGTGCCGGGTGCACATGGTGCATCATGTAACTCACTGTTTTCAAGTAGTTTATTGTAAATTTTAACTTCTTCAGACACACGTAAACAATAAGGTACTTTGACGATGTAAACACGGTCTAAAAATGCTTCATTATTTTTGTTGTTCTTAAATGTTTGCCACTCAGATTCATTTGAGTGAGCTAATATCATGCCATTAAACGGTAGGGCACTAATACCTTCTGTGCCGTTGTAATTGCCTTCTTGAGTGGCTGTAAGCAGTGGGTGTAGCACCTTGATTGGCGCTTTAAACATTTCCACAAACTCCATTAAGCCTTGGTTTGCTAAGCAAAGGGCACCAGAGTATGCATATGCATCAGGGTCGTTTTGCGCAAAGTGCTCAAGCTGGCGAATATCTACTTTACCTACCAAAGCTGAAATATCTTGATTGTTTTCATCGCCCGGTTCTGTTTTGGCAATTGCGATTTGATTTAAAATTGATGGGTAGCGCTTAACTACTCTGAATTGGCTAATATCACCATTAAACTCACTTAAGCGTTTTGCAGCCCATGGTGACATCACTGTTTTTAAATAACGTGGCTTAATGGCGTATTCTTTTTCTAAAAGCTCAGCGTCTTCATTTGGGTCAAATAACGCTAGAGGGTGGTCGTTGACGGGCGAGCCTTTTATTGAGTAAATTGGTACTTGTTGCATTAAATATTTAAGCTTTTCAGCAATTGATGATTTACCACCACCTACTGGGCCAAGTAAATACAGCACTTGCTTACATTCTTCTAAGCCCTGCGCAGCATGCTTTAAGTAAGAGACGATTTGTTCAATGGCATCTTCCATACCATAAAAATCGTGAAATGCAGGGTAGCGTGCAACTACGCGATTTGAAAACAGCCTGCTTAAGCGCGCATCGGTCGATGTGTCGATAATTTCCGGCTCACCGATCGCCATCAATAGACGTTCAGGTGCGCTGGCATAAGCTGATTTATCCTTCTTACAGATTTCGAGAAATTCCTCAATACTGTATTCTTCTTCTTGCGCTGCTTCGTATCGTGATTGGTAATGCTCAAAAATACTCATAGAGACCTCCGAAAACCCGCTAAAATGACGTGTAATTAGATTAAGAGAAAAGCAAAGGCTAATTAAAGCTTAGTCACGATTTTGAATTTTTGCGCAAGAAAATTAAGAATTTAATTGAAAAAAGCTCATCTTGATTACGCTTTTTGGCTGAGGACTTGGCTGCGACTTAGAGGGGGCGTGCAATGGCAATAAAAAAGACGCCGAAGCGTCTTTTTTGGATTACTGTTAGTAACAGAAGATTAAGCGAAGTTAGCGTTCGCGAAGTCCCAGTTAACTAATGCCCAGAAACCTTTTAGGTAATCTGGACGAACGTTACGGTAATCGATGTAGTAAGCGTGTTCCCAAAGATCCACAGTTAGGATTGGTGTAACACCTTCATCAGTTAATGGAGTTGCAGCATTTGACGTGTTTACGATATCAAGTGTGCCGTCAGCTAGTTTAACTAACCAAGTCCAGCTTGAACCAAAGTTGTTTACTGCTTTATCGTTTAACGCTTCTTTGAATGCGTCGAAAGAACCCCATTTAGCATTGATCGCGTCAGCGATTGCGCCAGTAGGCTCGCCACCACCGTTTGGAGATAGGCTGTTCCAGTAGAAAGTGTGGTTCCAGATTTGTGCAGCATTGTTAAATACGCCACCTTCTGAAGAACATACGATTTCTTCTAGAGATTTGTTTTCGAATTCTGTGCCTGGGATCAGACCGTTTAATTTCACAACGTAAGTGTTGTGGTGTTTACCGTGGTGAAACTCTAGAGTCTCTTTTGAAATATGTGGCTCTAATGCATCGATTGCGTATGGTAGTGACGGTAGTTCAAATGCCATTTTTTATCTCCATCTTCTTGGTTGATAGTCCACTCAGTTATAGGTAATAGCAAGGTAAACAGCGTACTTCCCTATACCAAGTGGTATTATAGTGTTACTATAATTGTTGAGTATTTTACTCAAGTTTTAGCAAACAGCAATGCTATTGCTAAAGACTATTTAAAATTGTGGCTACGAATGCCGATTTTAAGTTATATATCTGAGGCCACAGTGAAACTTTTTCAAGGCCAATGTAGTAAGCCAATGTCTTTTTTGAGGTTGTAAATGGAAACCATCGATAAAATTAAACAGCAAATTTCTGAAAATCCAATCCTTCTTTACATGAAGGGATCACCAAAGTTACCTAACTGTGGTTTTTCTTCACAAGCATCACAAGCACTTATGGCATGTGGTGAGCAGTTTGCTTACGTTGACATTCTACTTAACCCAGACATCCGTGCAGAGTTACCTGCATACGCAAACTGGCCAACATTCCCACAATTATGGGTAGAAGGCGAGCTTATCGGTGGTTGTGACATTATCATCGAAATGTTTCAGCGTGGTGAATTACAACCACTAATTACTGAAACAGCTGCAAAGTACAAAGAAAAAGACGCTGAATAATCGAATTTAGTGTAGAAAAAAGCCGCTGATTGCGGCTTTTTTTATACCAATATTATTGCTTATAGGTATTATGAGGGTAATAAAACATGCACGCTTAAGCCACCTTGCTCGCGGTTGTGTAAGCTAATTTGCCCGTGGTGTGCTTCAACTATTTCTCTGCAAAGTGCTAAACCTAGGCCACTACCAGTTGTCTTGGTTGAATAGAAGGGGATAAGCGCATTAGCCATCACAGCTTCACTCATGCCTTTGCCTTTGTCGCTCACTGTGATGTGAGTGCCGTTTGCTTCTTGTTGCACAGTTAAATTGATATCTTCAGGGTTAGAACCTGATTCATAGGCATTTTTTAATAGGTTGATCAGTAATTGTTCTAGTTGTGTGTGATCAGCTTCAGTTGTTACACCCTCATCTAGTGATACATCAACCTGCCACTGGCTTTTTAGCTGTTCAATAAGAGTATGCCAGTTAACCGTCGATAGTTGCGGTGTTGGTAACTTGGCAAATTTGCCATAACCTTGCACAAACTCATTAAGATGCTTGATGCGGTCCTCAATGGTAGTAAAGACCCGCTTCAAGCGTGGCTCGTCGACTTCTTTAGTTAATAACTGAGCGCTATGAAGCATGGATGACATTGGGCCGAGTGAGTTATTCAGCTCATGACTAATGATGCGAATGACTTTTTTCCACACTTCAACTTCTTGGCGGCTTAGCTCGCGAGTGAGCTGTTTAAATACAAACAGTTGGTGAAACTGATTATTAAGTAATAATCGGCCTGTCGCCATATGCCAAGTTTGCGATTCTTGGTCTTCTTTATCAAGGGTAAATAAACCATCGACCCCTTTGTGAATCGCGCGCGTTAATTGCTCACAGCTAGATTCTAAAAAGTGTTCAAGTTTAGCGCCTTCAAGAGCTGATTTAGCATCGAGTAAGCTGCGTGCACTGTGGTTGCTATAAACGATAAAACCTTGGTCGTTAGTCAAAAGCACTGCTTGTGGCGAGCTTTGTAAAACTTTATCGAGCATCAGCTCTCGCTGATATATCCATTGTTTTTCTTGGCGAAGCTGTTTTGCAGTTTGGTTATAAAGCCGACATAAATCGCCAAGCTCATCACTGCCCTCATATGCTAATAATGTAGCCAGCTCGCCATCTTTAAAATTAAGTAGCCCGGTTTCGAGAGAGTTCATTCCATCAATGAGCGGGGCAGATAACTGGGCGGCAAAAAGAGCACTTATCAACACGCATGCAAGTAGAGCTAAAATGCTGTAAAACAAGCTTATGCCCGAAAAGTAACAAACCAATATCAGCGGCAATACAGACGCTGTAATACATAAGGTTATGATTTTATATCGAAACGAAAAACGCTGTGTTGTCATTAATAATCAATCTTAAATTTATCAAGTCTACGATAAAGGGCTTGGCGACTTAATCCAAAATGACGAGCCACTTTCGCAATAACACCTTGGTACTCGCGCATGGCAAGTTCAATCTCTTGCTTGCTTGGCTCTGTTCTTGTTTGTGCGGGGCTATTTACTTCAACTTGTAAGCCAAAATCGGCAAGCTCAATCATCCCTGTGGGCTTTAAAACCCCAGCACGTTTACAGGCATTTTCAAGTTCGCGAACATTACCAGGCCAGCTGTGGGCAAGTAGGGCTTTTTCTGTGCTGAGTGAGAATGCTCGCTCAGGTAAAAAGTGTGCGACCAAAGCTAAAATGTCATCTGGGCGATCAGCAAGGCTTGGCAAATTTAACTCAATGACATTCAAACGGTAGTAAAGATCTTCACGAAACTGACCAGTTTTAATTGCATGACTTAAATCTTCATTGGTTGCTGAAATTACCCTAACATTCACTTTGCGTGTTTGTGTTGAACCTAAGCGTTCAAATTCGCCGGTTTGTAAAATGCGTAATAGTTTCATTTGCCCAGAGAGTGGCAAGTTACCAATTTCGTCTAAAAATAGTGTGCCACCATCGGCGGCTTCAAAACGACCAATACGCTGTTTAGTAATTCCTGTATACGCACCGGCTTCTGCACCAAATAGCTCAGCTTCGATCAGTTCGCTTGGCAGGGCGCCAGCATTAACAGTGATAAAGGGTTTGTCTGCTAATAATGAATTAGCCTGAATTATTTGTGCAATTCGCTCTTTGCCACTGCCATTAGGACCTGTGATAAGCACCGAAATATCCGATTTAGCAACTTGAATTGCAAGATTAACAATGTGCTCCATAGCGGTACTTTTATATATAAGACCCACTAAATTAGCGTTATGCACAGATGCATCACGTTCTTGCTGGTGGCGGGTAAAGGTTTCGTTTTGTTGTTTTACTTTACCCAGCTCTATCAGGTTATTTACACAGGTAAGTAACTTGGTATCGTCCCATGGTTTCGGTAGATAATCAGCTGCACCCGCTTTTACGAGTTCAACGGCTGTTGACAGCTCAGTCCATGCGGTAATCAAGATAATTGGTAAATGAGGGTTAATGTCTCGTAAGGCATAAAAGAGCTCTTTGCCTTCTTCGCCTGAGGTTGTGTCGGCGGTAAAGTTCATGTCTTGAATAACAAGCGCAATACGTTGATATTGCACAGCTTGAATAGCCTCAAGAGGATTGCTTGCTGTAACGACCTCAAAATCGTGAATTTCAAGTAATAATGACAACGCATCCAAGATGGCTGGGTTATCATCGACGATAAGTATTTTTTCCATATAATTGTTTTAGTTATTTTCCTAATAAGGGGGCAAGATAAATGCTACACTGTAAATCCAGTGTAGCATAGGTTGGGAGAACTAAATTGTTCGAGTTGCAATGCTCGGAGAGATGTTCGCCGCCCGTTTTGCTGGAGCAAGTACTGCCAACAGACTCATAATAAATACTGCTAATGCTGTTACTAGCACGTAGCTAATATCAAGTTGAGCAATTGAGAAATGCTGCATCAGCACCTGGCCTAAATATATGGCAGCAATAACGCCAATCACTAAACCAACTACACATATCATGGCGTTTTCAACTAAGAAGTAGTTAATAATGGCTGATTTTCTTGCACCTAAAGCGCGGCGAGTACCAATCTGTTTTGTACGTTTACTGATATTAAATAAGGTAAGTCCGAAGATACCCAGTGCAGTTACTAACACTAAGATTGCAATGAGTACAACCAGCATTCTCATCATTAATGTGTCTTCAGCCATGTACTGTTCTTTGTCATCATCTAAACCACGGATACGAGAAATAACACGTTTGTTGTAGTTTTTAAGCATGGCCTCTTCAACGCGATTCATAACTGATTGACGTTGACCTGGCTCAGTTCTGACCACAAAACGTGCATTTGTACCTGGCTTGATAAAAGGTAGCAGTGCTACGTTATCTGGGCGGCTGTCTTTTAGCCATGGACCTTTCATAAGATCAATAACACCAATAATTTTCATTGGAATGTCACCAAAATAAACTGTTTGACCTAAACCATTTCCGTCAGGGAATAGCTCATCAACTAGGGCTTTAGTTACAACAGTTACTTTTGAAAGTTCATCATAGTTATCGGTCACGATGACTTCATCTTCGGTGTAGTTACGCCCAGCAATGAGCTTAACACCGTAGGTATTAATGCCATGCTCATCGATAAACATGTAAGACGTACGGACGGATTTACTCTCTTCAGGTGCAGGCTTTAAACTAAAATCTGACGAAGATCCACTGCCTGAAAGCGGTGTATTACTAGAGTAAGCCGCATCAACTACACCTGGGATTTGACGGAGCATAGTTTCATCTAGCTCGTACTGCTGAGATGGAGACACGTCTTTGCCAAACATCATGACATTAAAAACGAAAATATCTTCTTCAGGGTAGCCTGTTTCTTGGCTTAAGTAGCTGACCCTGTCTTGAATAATAAACGCGGCATTACTGACAATCGCAGTGGTGATGGCAATTTGTATCAGTAATAAAATAGCGCCAACTTTTGAGCGGCATAAGGCGTGAAAGATAGGTTTAATTTCTAACATAGGTGTCTTCCTTATTGGCTCTTAAGATAAATAGCAGGGTTGGTTTTACACACTAGCCATGCAGGGTAAAGGCCAGCAATAATACAGGTGGTAATTGCAATCACTGGCGCGCTTAATAGCATGCTTAAATCCATCGTGGCTAAGCTTTTGTAGTAGCTATAGCTATGGCGTACGCCTAATAAACCTATTTGCGCCAAAATAATACCGAAGATGCCACCCAAGAAGCCTAACATTGCCACCTCAACGATATGTTGAAAGAAGATTTGGCGTTTACTGGCGCCTAATGCGCGGCGTACACCCACTTCAGGAGCTCGACGTAAAAACTTCGCCAGTAATAAGCCTAAAATATTAGCAAGGCACACGGCTAAAAACATAAAACTTAGGCCGACTAAAATTTCGTTGTCTTCACTGACAACATTGTTGTATTGCATCCACTCATTTACATCGCGTAAGGTGGCCGTTAGTTTTTCACGATTAAAACGACCGAGCTTTTGTTGCTCTTGCATATAGGCCATCAAAAAGTCTTGGTAAGCTTGTTTTTCTGCAGGTGTTTTTAGTTCAACCCAAAACTGCAACCACACCATTTCTGAATTTAGTTTGTCGTTAAAGGTGTTGGTTTTTTCATGTTTCCAACCATTGGTATTACCCCAATTTTCAAGCTCGCGGGCTTTCATTAGGCTAAATGGTAAAAACAGTTGTTCGGTTTTATTAAATGCGCCGTTATTAAGGTCATAGTATTTTGTGGTGATATCCCAATCATCAATCACGCCAATAACTTCATAACTGGCATCATCTAGATAAACCATTTTACCTACGGGGTTTTGACCTGCGAAAAGCTTGTCGTTTAGATCTTTATTAATCACCACTACAGGGGCTGCATCTGCTTCTTGTTGCTCAGTCCACACTCCACCATAAATAAACGATAAGTTAAACATATCGAAAAAGTCAGGAGTGGTTAGGCGCGCTTGACCAATAAATGGTTTTACTTTGTCTGAGTCTAAATAAACCGAAAAACCCGTTCTTACCATAGTGACGCGTTTACCACCGGCTTTTGCTTTATTAAGGTTGACTGCATCTTGATAAGTTAATTGCAGTGGCATGTTATCGACTGTCCACCAAGTACGGCCTTCATCCATGGTTTGTAACTGCACAGAATAAAGGCTGCTACTTTTTTCAGGAATAGGATCTGCCGACATCATGTGATACACAGATAAACTTGTCATGGTTACGCCAATACCAATAGCAATGGCCAATACCATTAAAAAGCTTACAAGTGGCGTGCGCTTAAAGCTGCGCCAGCTTAAATCTAAATAATGAAGGAACATGGTTATACTCCAGCCGCTTTGAGATTTTGGGTACCTTGATATAAGGTGAAGTCAGCTAGCTGGCCGTCAACAACTTGGATATTGCGTGGGGCTCTGCGTGCAAGTTCTGGATCATGGGTTACCATGATGATGGTTGCGCCGTCACGGTTGATTTGCTCAAGTAGTTCCATTACTTGGCGTGCCATTAAGCTATCTAAATTACCCGTCGGCTCATCGGCAAGTAAAAAGCGAGGCTCACCGGCTAGTGCTCTGGCAATGGCCACACGTTGTTGTTGACCACCAGAAAGTTGTTGCGGTAAGTGTTTTGCTCGTGAAGCTAAACCAACTTGCTCAAGGCATTGCTCAATACGGCGTTTACGCTCAGCGGCTTTAATGCCACGATAACGCAATGGCACTTCAATATTTTCATATAAGTTCAAGTCAGGGATGAGGTTAAAACCCTGGAATATAAAACCAATTTTTTGATTTCGTAGATCAGCGCGTTGGTTGTCATTTAGTTTCCCCACATCAATACCATCTAACATGTACTGGCCTTCGCTAAATGGCTCCAACATACCTGCGATGTTTAAAAAAGTGGTTTTACCCGAGCCACTTGGGCCAGTTACTGCAATAAATTCACCTTCATCTACTTGTAGGTTGAAGTCGCGAAGGGCATGAGTTTGTACCATGTCAGTTTGATACACTTTGCTGATGTCGTTCATTGTAAGCATGTTGATTTTTCCTTTTATTTGTTAACGTAAAACCAGTGTGGATGCTTTTTTAAAGCGGTCGTAATTCGAGATGATTAGCTTATCGCCAGGCTCTACGCCTTCTATTATCTCGACAGCATTGATACTGCTAGCACCGGTTTTTATATCGATTAAATAAGCCATGTCACCTTCAACTTTATAAGCCTGGGTGCCACCTTGCTGTAAGAATGCACCGCGTTTTACTTGCAATACATCATCGCGATTCTCTAATAAAATACGTGCGGTTAAGCGTTGGTTTTGGCGAATACCAGAAACCTCACTGTCAAAGCGTACGCGGGTAGTTACCTCGCGATTATTCACCTCCGGTGAAATAGCCGATAAGGTTCCTGTTACATGACGGGCACCTAAAGTCAGTTCAACTTGCATACCAAGACCTAGCTCATTGGCATAGCTTTCTGGTACTTGTAGTTCAGCTTCAAAGTTACTTAAATCCACCAAAGTCATTAATGGTTGGCTTTGTGTAACGGCTTCTTTTTGCTGCACTAATAAGTTACCAACAATACCGCTTACACTGGCAGTAATTGTGAGTTCATTCACCTGCCTAAATAAGTCATCAACGATGAGTTGCTGACGCGTCAGATCGCGCTCTGCAGCTTTTAGTTCAAATGCGAGGGTATCTTTAGCTAAGCTGACTTCTTGCTCTGCATGTTTAAAGGAAAGTTTGGCGCGGGCCAAGTCATCAACGGCTTTTTCTAAATCTATTTGGCTGATTAAATGTTTTTCGATAGAGAGTTTAGCTCGGCGGTTTTCTCTGTCTGCGGCATTTAGTTCAACCTGTGCTAAATCAAGGGCTTTAGTAAGGCTTAGTTTTTGTCGACGTGCTTCAAGTTGCTTGCGTTGTAGTTCACCTTCTAATCGTGCTAATACTGATTGTTGCTGTTTTAATTCGTTAGTAAGCTCAGGGCTGGTTACGGTGGCGATTACTTCGTTTACTTCAACGCTGTCACCGGCTTTTACTTTTAAATCAACAAAACCTCGTTCAGGGCTATAAACTTTTGGCGCATTAGCTGCAACGATTTTACCGCTCGCTGCCACATCTCTAGTAAGCGTCTTTTGGGTTACTTCACTAATTTGTAGGCTTGCTGCATCAACCGAAATGCTGCCATCGCTACTGGCAAACAATGCTTGAAAGCCAAGCGCACCAACAAGTATTACACCTACTGCTAATATAAGTGGTTTCTTAATGGTGTTTTTTTTAGCCACAGTAATATCTTGGGCACTGGTATCCTTTATCATCATAACTCCTTACGATTCTCAAAACATACAATCATGAAGCCAACGGCAATCATGGTAAGCGGAGAAGCCATAAACAAACTGATAGTGAACATTTTGAAATCCTTAATTTCGCTGATGACTTATCTATACCAGTAGCGTGCCAATTGTTAAGCTTCTGATAGTATTGTGTTTTTATTTTTTTTGATGAGTAGATGTCTGTCCGCGGACAGAAAAAGTGTCCGCTGCGGACACTTTTAAATTGCTGATTATTGACGCGAGGGTAAAGAAAGTCAGTCATTGCGACTAAGGTCGGCTGCTCAGAGACCTAGTTTGTTACTATGCTAAAGCCAAGAGTAAATAATGATGCAGCAGCGTTAGGTGATACCTCATAAAAACTGCATTGATATTCAGATTTTGAATAATTATTCATAATAAAGCACAGTTTACGTTAACGTAAAGAGGCGGGTTTTAGATTGTTTTTTTACAAGTTGTTAAATTTGACACCAGTGTCATAAAAAAATAACGGGTGAAATACGCCTAAATGTAAAAAAATAGCATAGAATTTAGAAAGTGCCTTTAAGTGAGAAATATTCATGAATATGAATATGTATTCAAAACTCTATTGACTCATGAGGTATTTGGCGATAGTTTTGTTCGTCTGCTAGCACTGTCACAAAAGACTGAACCGCTAGTCGTTGTAGCAAGGGGAGGGGTCTATGTTATACGACTCAAAATTAGAAAAAGATAATTGTGGCTTTGGCTTAATAGCCCAGGTCAATGGTCAGGCGAGTCACCGCTTGATTCGAACAGCAATCACTGGCTTAGATCGCATGGAACACCGTGGTGGTATTTCTGCAGATGGTAAAACTGGTGATGGCTGTGGTTTATTAATGCAAAAACCTGATAGTTTCTTTCGTGCTATTGCCAGCGAACATGATTGGCACTTAGGTAAGAACTACGCCGTTGGCATGGTATTTTTAAATGCCGATCCTGTACTTGCGCAAACAGCTAAAGATGTGTTGAGTGAAGAACTCGAAAAAGAAACCTTGAGTATTCAAGGCTGGCGCGTAGTACCTACCGATGCGTCATGTTTAGGGCCAATTGCAAAAAAACAACTACCAGGCTTTGAACAAATTTTTGTTAGCGCACCAGAAGGCTGGCGTCCAAAAGATTTAGAGCGTCGCTTGTATGTAGCGCGTCGTCGTGCTGAAAAGCGCCTCGAAAATGATGAACACTTTTATATTGCCAGTTTATCTGGTTTGGTCACTGTCTATAAAGGCTTGATGATGCCTGTAGACTTACCTAACTTTTATTTAGACTTAGCTGACATTCGCATGACCAGTGCGATTTGTGTATTCCACCAACGTTTTTCTACTAATACACAGCCTCGTTGGCCTTTAGCTCAACCTTTCCGCTATTTAGCGCATAATGGTGAAATTAATACGATTCAAGGTAACCGCCAATGGGCACGTGCCCGTGCTTATAAGTTTGCCTCACCACTTATTCCAGATCTGCAATCAGCCGCACCATTCGTTAACGAAAGCGGCTCAGATTCTTCAAGCTTAGATAATATGCTTGAGTTGTTCTTAGCGGGAGGCATGGATTTATTCCGTGCAATGCGTATGCTTGTCCCACCAGCATGGCAGAAAAACCGTGCCATGGATGATGACCTACGTGCGTTCTATGACTTCAACTCAATGCATATGGAACCATGGGATGGCCCAGCTGGTATTGTAATGTCTGACGGCCGTTTCGCGGCTTGTAACCTTGACCGTAATGGCTTGCGTCCGGCGCGTTATGTAATTACCCAAGATGGATTTATCACGCTTGCCTCTGAAGTGGGCATTTGGGATTACGCACCAGACGAAGTCGTTGAAAAAGGCCGTGTCGGACCAGGTGAGCTGTTAGTTATTGATACTCATCAAGGGAAAATATGGCATTCAGATGAAATTGACCAAGACCTTAAATCTCGCCACCCATATAAAGCATGGTTAGAGGCAAACGTTAGGCGTTTAACGCCATTTGAACAGTTATCTGAAAAAGATGCGGGTAACCGTTCTTTTGATGACGAAACACTGCTTAAGTATCAAAAAATGTTTGGCTATACTAACGAAGAGCTTGATAGCGTGATTCGTGTTATGGGTGAAAATGGTCAAGAAGCAACGGGTTCTATGGGTGATGACACGCCATTTGCGGTACTGTCAGAAGGCCATCGCTCACTGTTTGATTACTTCCGACAAAAGTTTGCGCAAGTAACGAATCCACCGATTGACCCACTTCGTGAAAATCACGTTATGTCACTAGCAACCTGTATTGGTAGTGAGCAAAACGTATTTAACGAAACCACCGGCCATGCTAAGCGTTTACAGTTTGATACGCCAATTTTGATGTATGCTGATATGCAACAGCTGATCAATGCTGACGATGAGCACTACAGCTACTGTAAAATTGATATCACTTACACCGCAGAAGAAGGCTTAGAAAAAGCAATCACACGTATCTGTGATGAAGCACAAGAAAAAGCGGCGTCAGGCTGTGTCATGCTTATTTTAAGTGATCGTAACTTTAGCGAAACGCATTTACCGATTCCTGCGGCGATGGCGGTTGGTTCAATTCAAAAGCGTTTAGTAGATAATAACTTACGTTGTGAATCTAATATCATCATCGAATCGGGCAGTGTCCGTGATGCGCATCAATTTGCGGTATTACTTGGTTTTGGTGCAACGGCAATTTATCCGTACCTTGCTTATGAATCATTAGTTGCAATGAGCGATAACAAGACCCTGAATAAGAGCTATTGCGAAGTAACGCTTGCGTATCGTAATGCGATTAACAAAGGTCTGTATAAAATCATGTCGAAAATGGGCATCAGTACTGTCGCTTCGTACCGCTGTTCAATGTTATTTGAGGCAGTTGGTTTATCAGATGCGGTTGTAGAAACCTGTTTTAACGGTGTAGCTAGTCGTATTAAAGGGGCTTGTTTTACAGATTTTGATGATGACCAACGTAAGCTTCATAAGCTGGCCTTTAGTAAGCGTAAATTATTGAGCCATGGCGGATTATTAAAATATGTTCACGGTGGTGAGTACCATGCTTATAACCCAGATGTTATTCAAACACTGCAAAAAGCAGTACGCTCTGGGGATTACAAAGATTACTTAGCGTATGCTGATTTAGTAAATAACCGCCCGATCACCAATTTACGTGACATGTTGGCAGTCAAGATCCCTGATACAGGTGTGAGTGTTGATGATGTTGAACCTGCAACTGAGCTGTTCAAACGTTTTGACTCTGCAGCAATGAGTATTGGTGCGTTATCGCCAGAAGCGCATGAAGCACTCGCAATTGCAATGAACCGTTTAGGTGGTTGCTCAAACTCGGGTGAAGGTGGTGAAGACAAGCTTCGCTACGGCACAGAGAAAAACTCGCGTATTAAGCAGGTTGCCTCAGGTCGTTTTGGTGTAACACCACATTACTTACGTAGCGCTGATGTAATTCAGATTAAAGTTGCGCAAGGTGCAAAACCAGGTGAGGGTGGTCAATTACCGGGTGAAAAAGTAACGCCGTATATTGCAAAATTACGTTATTCAGTGCCGGGTGTGACTTTGATTTCGCCTCCGCCACATCACGATATTTACTCGATTGAAGATTTAGCTCAGCTTATTTTCGATTTAAAACAAGTAAATCCAGACGCACTTATTTCGGTGAAACTAGTTTCTGAACCAGGTGTAGGTACTATCGCAACAGGTGTAGCTAAAGCCTATGCCGATTTGATTACTATTGCTGGTTATGACGGTGGCACAGGTGCAAGCCCGCTCACTTCTGTTAAGTATGCAGGTAGTCCTTGGGAGCTTGGTCTTGCTGAAACTCAACAGGCGTTAGTAGAAAATGGTTTACGTCACCGTATTCGTCTACAAACAGATGGTGGCCTTAAAACGGGTCTAGATATCATTAAGGCGGCTATTTTAGGTGCTGAAAGCTTTGGTTTTGGTACTGGGCCTATGGTAGCTCTTGGTTGTAAATACCTACGTATTTGTCACCTAAATAACTGTGCGACCGGTGTTGCAACGCAAGACGATACGCTGCGTCAAAAGCATTATCATGGTCTGCCAGAAATGGCGATGAACTACTTTAAGTTTATTGCCGAAGAAGCGCGCCAAATTATGGCAAGCCTTGGTGTAACTCGCTTAACAGATTTAATAGGTCGTTTGGACCTACTTGAAGCAATTGAAGGCAAGACAGAGAAACAAAAGAAAGTTGATTTGTCTTCAGTTATTGCCGTACCAAACAACCCAACGGGTGAAACCTTGTATTGTAGTGTGCCTAATAGCTCACACTACTTAGGTCAGCTAAACGAAACCTTACTTGAAAAAGCGAAGCAAGCAATTGATGAAAAATCAGGTATCTCGCTGGTTAACCGTATTTGCAATACAGACCGCTCAGTAGGGGCTATGCTATCGGGTTATATTGCGTCAAAACATGGTAACCAAGGTATGGCTGCTGATCCTGTTTCTATTGAGCTCCATGGTACAGCAGGTCAATCATTTGGTGTGTGGAATGCAGGTGGTCTTGAAATGACGCTTGTTGGTGATGCGAATGACTATGTTGGTAAAGGAATGGCTGGCGGTAAGCTAGTAATTCGCCCACCGCTGGGTTCTTCTTTCGAAAGCCACAAAGCGACCATTGCCGGTAATACCTGTTTATATGGTGCAACGGGCGGTAAATTATTTGCCGCAGGCTGTGCCGGTGAGCGTTTTGCAGTTCGTAACTCAGGCGTCCAAGCGGTTGTAGAGGGCGTGGGTGACAATGGTTGTGAATACATGACAGGTGGTGTTGTTTGCGTACTTGGTAAAGTGGGTATCAACTTTGGTGCAGGTATGACAGGCGGTTTTGCTTATATTCTTGACGAAGGTAATGACTTTGAAAAACGCATTAACCCTGAACTTGTTGAGATTGTCACGCTTGAAGGGTTGGCATCACACCAAGAACATTTACGCGGTCTAATTGCTGAGCATTTAGAACTTACAGGCTCAAACCGCGCTGAGCAGATTTTAGCTAACTTCGATTTATACATTCCGATGTTTAAATTAGTTAAGCCAAAATCTAGTGATGTAAAAAGTTTACTTGGGCACCGAGCGCGCAGCAGCGCAGAGCTTCGTGTTCAGGCTCAGTAAGGGGGTAGTATGAGCGAAAATGTATACCAATTTATCGATGTACAACGTGTTGATCCGCGTAAAAAGCCAATCTCAGCGCGTAAACAATCTTTCGTAGAAATTTACGAGCCGTTTTCTGAGACGCAAGTTAACTCACAGGCGGATCGCTGTTTAGATTGTGGTAACCCGTACTGTGAATGGAAATGCCCAGTACATAACTATATTCCACAGTGGTTAAAATTAATTCGTACTGGCCGTATTTTAGAAGCGGCAGAGTTGTCTCATCGTACAAACAGCTTACCAGAGGTGTGTGGTCGAGTGTGCCCACAAGACCGCTTGTGTGAAGGCTCTTGTACACTTGACGAAGAGTTTGGTGCTGTCACTATCGGTAATATCGAAAAGTACATCACAGATACCGCTTTTAAGATGGGCTGGAAACCAGATATGTCGTATGTGGTTTGGTCTGACAAAAAAGTGGCTATCATTGGTGCTGGTCCGGCAGGCTTAGGTTGTGCGGATATTTTAGTACGTAACGGTGTAAAACCTGTGGTGTTTGACCGTCACCCTGAAATTGGCGGCCTTCTTACATTTGGTATTCCTTCATTCAAACTTGAAAAAGAAGTAATGCAAAAGCGTCGTGAAATTTTCACTGAAATGGGTGTCGAGTTTAAGCTAAACACTGAAGTTGGCGTTGATATTACTCTTGATGAAATCTTGGCTGAATATGATGCCGTTTTCTTAGGTGTCGGTACGTATCAAAGTATGCGTGCAGGGCTTGAGAATGAAGATGCTGATGGTGTGTTTGATGCACTGCCGTTCTTAATTGGTAACACAAACCGTGTTATGGGCTATGCAGAAGACAAACAAGCTTATCTCGATATGGCGAACGAAAAAGTTGTCGTGTTAGGCGGTGGTGATACAGCAATGGACTGTGTGAGAACCTCTATTCGTCAAGGTGCTGCAAAAGTAACTTGTGCTTATCGTCGTGACGAAGAAAATATGCCAGGCTCAAAGCGTGAAGTTAAAAATGCCCGTGAAGAGGGGGTAGAATTTACCTTCAACGTACAGCCGAAAGGCATTGTTGTTGACGAGCAAGGTAAAGTTGCTGGCGTTAAGATGGTGAAAACCCAGCTTGGTGAGCCGGACGAAAATGGTCGTCGTCGTGCTGAAGAAGTTGCCGGCTCTGAACATGTTATTGAAGCTACCAAAGTGCTAATGGCTTTTGGTTTTAAACCTCATAAAATGGATTGGTTAGAGCCGTACGGTGTTGAAATCAATCATTGGGGGGGCATCAACGCACCAGAAAAAGGTGAATTTACCCATCAAACAACGAACCCTAAAATCTTTGCTGGTGGCGATATTGTTCGCGGCTCAGACTTAGTGGTAACCGCTATTTTCGAAGGCCGAAACGCCGCAGAAGGGATTATGGATTATTTGGAAGTTTAATCCTAAGGGGTTCATTTAATATTTATAAAAGCAAGCTACCTAGCTTGCTTTTTTATTACCTGCCATAAAATATACTTATTTCTTGTTTTGAGAATTTAAGCAAGATCCAGAAAGATAATGAAAAAATAGCGCTTATTACCTACAATCTTCGAATGAATTCTACAGTAGAACATAAAAGTTCATTATTTCGTATTAACTCCATATTTACTCCACATTGTTGCGTTTTAATGTCTATCAGAGGCAGAAGCCCATCTGAATATTTGATGCTAACAACATGGATAAAAAGAAAATGTTTTGCGAACACACTAATAACGAGCAGTTAAGCTTTTTTCAGCCGAATTCAAAATCTGAAAATGATTTACTCAATGAGGTCATGAATAGTGAAGACCTGCACGATATTCTGACTATGGTTTTACTAGATGAAACCTTATCAGACGCCCTTAAAGCGATGGTGAAGCAACAACTGAAAACAATAAAAAAAATATAAAACGGAAATAAAAATGCCGCAGATATTAGTCGTTGAAGACGACTTAGATATTGCAGAACAAGTACTGTTGTTCTTTAATGCATCTGGTTTTACTACTCACCACATCACTGATGGCAGTGCTGTGGTATCGTGGGTTAAAGAAAATAATCCAGATGCAATAATTCTAGATGTAATGTTACCTAATTTAGATGGCGTGGAATGCATGAAGCAGATCCGCGCTTTTTCAATGGTGCCTATTATTATGGTAACCGCTAAAGTCGAAGAAGCTGATAGGTTAAAAGGGTTAGAACATGGCGCAGATGACTATGTATGTAAACCTTTTAGCGGTGCAGAGCTGGTGATGCGTGTTAAAGCTATTTTAAGACGCTGCGCGCCAGTATCTATTAGCAAGGAAACTGTTGAAACGCCTGCTACTATTTGCTTAAACGAAGATGCGCTTGAAGTTGAAATAAAGGGCGTGTCTTTGGGTTTAACTAAAGTAGAATTTGACGTATTCAAGCTTTTGTACAAAGCCCCTAAGCGTGTTTTTTCAAGGCAGCAGATACTTGATCACATTCAGCCCAATAACTTTGATATTACCGACCGCGTAATCGACAGTCACATCAAAAATATTCGTAAAAAACTGAAGAATTTACAGTTCTCTCCTAAGATAGTCGCTTCCGTTTATGGTGCAGGCTATCGCTATGATGAACGTCAAATCAATTGATTTGGCGTTCATCGCCTTTACTATTAATTACACACTGTACGTTCACCTTTTCGAATCGAATGGGTAAACATATACACTGATAATTCCCTTGCTTGAATATCTTGCCAAATTTGTTTGCTAGGAACAGGACATAACGCGTAATGTAAATATTGGCTAAGCGCTTCACCTTCAAGGGCTATCGAAGAAGGCGTTCGTACATAGACCTGAATCGCATCAGTTGAGTACTTTATTTGATTTAAGCGCCACTGGCCTAGTAAGAATTGCTTTGCAAAGAACTGAGAAATGCGTTGTTTTGCAGCTTCAGATAGTGGAGGGTACTCTATTGGCTTTTCGTAGCTTGCATAATAGAGTGCTGCACTTAACAGCATGCTGGCAAGGGCCGCATAAATTGGCAGTGGGGACTTTTTGGTTTTTTTAATATTGCTTTGGCGATGTTTACGCTCAATAGATTTTGCCCATTGAGCGTGCTTTAATGATTCTGACATGGTTCCATTCCACAGTAGTTTATAGTGCTATTTAAGCAATAAAATGTGGTGGAAAAATGGAGAGGCTTATTTATTACCTAAAGGCAGTAAGATTCTAATACATAAGCCACCTGACTTACCCGGTAATGCGTTAATAGTACCGGACATCAATTCGACAAAACTCTGACAAATTGATAACCCTAAACCTGAGCCTCCTGATGCGCGGCTACGAGACTCTTCAACACGATATAAACGGTCAAAGAGCTTGCCTATATGAGCTTTACCTACACCCGGAGAAGTATCATCGACTTGTATAAACAGCTCTTGTTTATTCGCTCTCACCTTTAGGCGAACATGGCCTGGGGTGTCTGTATATAGACACGCATTAGTAAAAATATTGTTGAGGATTTGGTCGAGTTTTTGTTTATCTACCGTGATCTCAACATCATTAGCAATAACAATGTCAGCCAAAAAAGTTAGCTGATGGCTGCAAACATAACGGCGCATGTCTTGCTCGTATTCAGCAAAAATTTGTGCGGCATTATATTGTTGAAGGTTCAATGTAAGGGTTTTATTTTCAGCTTGCGATAACTGATATACATCCGAAATTAAATTATTAAGTTGTGCTATCTTGCCATTAATTTTGCTGTAGGCGAGATCACGGTTTTCTTGAATGTCGAGCTCAAGCGCTTCTATATGCAGTTTCAATACGCTCAATGGGGTGCGTAATTCATGAGAGATATCAGCGAGCATTTTGTCTTTTTCAATTAAGTTATATTGATAAAGCTTGGCTTTAAATAACGCTTTTCGATGCTTGAAGTAATAGAGTACTAACGCAAGGATACTAAACAACAAAACAATACCAGCAGACAACAACCAAATCTGTTTTTCTAGTCGCTGGTTATTCATTTGTGCAGTTGCGAGTTTGTTTTTTTGTATTTCATCATCAATTCGTTGCTGTTGCTCGATTGCTGTTAATTGCTTTTTATTCTTTTCGACAGCTTGATTTAGATGTTCTTCAAACAAAGACTCGGCCAGTTCATTTTCAAGCTTTAGCTGCTCAGCTGCTAGCTTGTAATCACCTATCAATTCAGCATAAATTGCGGTATAGCCGTGCTGCTTTTGATTCAATAATCGGTTATTGATACCTAGTAACAACTCTTTTGTTCGACTTAAATAAAGACCAATTAGCTCAGGGTTTTTAAGGACTAAATGCAATTCAATTAAATTAAAGTAAGAGTAGATCTTACTTAACGCCGAGCCAGATTTAAGTGCTGCATTGAGCCCAGACTCAGCACTACTGAGAGCCATATGCTGGTTGCCTATTTTCAAATACAATTGCATTAACGTATGCTTCGCCGTCGCCATATTTTCATAGGCTTTGACGTCGGCTAAACGGGTAAAGGCGTTATTTAATAAGGGAAGAGCCTGCTCTAAATCGCCTCGTTTATACACCAGCTTGGCAAGTTGTAAACTGGTATCAGCAATATTCATTTGGTTTTTGGTTTTAATATCAAACTCGAGTGCTTTTTTATAGAAGTACTCAGATTGCGTGAGGTCATCAAGCCTGTGAGCAAGGTTTGCTAAGTTATAAAAGTTAGTGGCAACAAGTTCATAATTATCGCTGTTTTCTAATAACGCTTGTGCTTTTACCTGATGATGCATTGATTGTTCAAGATCATTTAGTGTGTCGTATAGTGAACCCAAATTGCTATGGCTTTGTGCTTGTAGGTTTTTGTCTTCAAGCTCGTTTGCAAGCGCTAAGGCTGCCATATAGTGTTTTTTTGCTTCTATTGTTTTTAATTGGCGACGATAGTTGATCCCCAACTCTTTTTGGATGTGGTATTGGTCCTTTTTGCTTAAACTAGCAAGCTTTTGTAATGGCGATAATAGTTCAATCGCTTTGTTGTAATGACCTTGTTTACGTAACAGAGGCGCTTGTGCCATCACAATTACAGGGCTCGATGTAGCGCTATTTTTATCTTTGTATTGCTCTAGAATAGTGAGTGCTTCAATGAGCTTGCCTTGGTTCTCAAGGTCAGTGACTTGATTTAATAGAGAGCTTGGTAGTGAGGTTGCTACACAGGAAAAAGACAGTAAACATGTAGCGATAAGTAAAGAGTATTTCATTTGCAGTTAGAATAAGCTTAAAGTGTGCTTATACTAACCAGCAAATGTGTGCAAATTATGGAGTTATTAGTTAGCGTTTATCACAACTAAACTTCAATTAATGATAAAGTTTTATCCTTAATTCAGTTACACCTGAGATGTTATGATTTTTCATCTTTTTGTCTCAGTATCAAAAATTTCTGATTGTATTCAACCTACGGAATCCTAAAATCTAGATTTGGATAATTTATGCTCCATTAAATTAATAGTAAATAATTTATTTGCTATTTCTGTTAATGATAAAGTTTTAGTTAATTCTTCAGGTGAAATACAATGAAAAAATCTATCCTGTCAATATTGATGGTATGCGGAGCCGTGGCTGCAGATGCTTCGGCAAATAGCTGCACAGGCGAGCTGTATGGTATTAACTCTGGTCGAGGCCATTTAGGTTTCGTTTTTTCTATTGATGAACATACGCAAAGTGCAGCGATTCATTCAAAAGCTGCTTTCTCGTCAGCAGCTATAGCATTTGATAGTACAAGAAACCGACTTTATTACGTTTCAGCTCCACGACCGCTTTCGTATAAGCTTGATGTAAGTGAATTTAATTTAGCAAGTCATGAACTAGCTGACCTGCCAATTAAAAGTGAAAAGTATAAGTATACTCGTCTCGCTTACGTTGATATGGATACAAATGAGCACACAGTGTTTAGTCGCTCTAATTCGATGACTCGATTAGCTTATGATCCAAATCGTGATGTTATCTACGGCTCTAAAGGCAGTAAGTTTTATATTATTTCCCCAGATTCTGGTGAAACTCAGTTTGTAGGTAATATGACTGGCTATGGGAATAGTTCAGATATTCTTCGTGGTGATATGATTGTTAAAAACGGAGAAGTTTATTTAGTTTCTGCAACAAGCATTTTCTCTTTGAACCTTTCTACACTTGAGTTAACGAAAAAATCTGAACATGGCTTAACGACAGTGACCGGTGCTGCGCTTGATCAAAATGGTGAGCTGGTTATTGCTCGAGAAGTTATTAACGATCAAGGTAATTACAATATAACTAAGCTGTATAAAGCATCAATTGAAACGGGTAAAACATGTGCAATGGGTACGTATCCTATGCGTATTAATGATTTAGCTTTAAACACACTTAAACCAGTTGCTTGTTATACCAAACCAACCTGTAGTACCGGTGCAGAGTCAGTTGTTATCACGAGTATTGATAAGCAACGAAAAGCGACTTGGCAAAATTACACATTGAATGCTTATTTATTTGATAAACCTGTCGCAAAACTTAAGAGTGCAGCAAATTTTGGTGAAGGTGGAATTGTAAATAAAACACTTACAATTAATCATGACTTTGCCGCTGCAAACTCCATTACAGAAGCTGCAATCGATTCTTATGGCACAGATATCTTTTTTGTGGGGAGTTTTCATGATACAGATTTCACAGATGCTGAAGTTTCAGAGCTTTACAATTGGTCAAAGAAACCAGGTAACGTAACTATTATTGCAGCTGACTCTGACTTGCCGAATGAAAAAGTGTATGCAAAGTGGGGCTATACTGTCACGCGTGATGGTTATGTCGACGGCCCAAATACGCAAAACCCTGATGGTGTGGGTACTCATGCTCAGCAGGCTATTTTTGCTGGCCCATTTGGTGGTGTAACGAGTTTTTATCAAGCGGGTGGTGCGAAAGGCTATTTCTCTGAAATGCCAGCAGGTACTCAAGTATTAGCAGTTAATCAAGATGGTCTGCCTACAATTGTTATGGACCCAGAAACTGGCGATATTCTATTATCTGATAATGGTATTGTTAACACTCAAGATAAAGTTGAGAACTACACTCCAGGTACAGGTGTAACTAGCATGGCCGAACGGCTATTCTTAAACTTAATTAACTATGCAAGTGATATAGATTAATTATCCTTATTTAAACTATCGTGAAGTCATTTACTTCACGATGGTAATTTATATAAATCGTCTCCCATCATAAATTCATTCTAATAAATGATAGTAGTGTTTAGTTTTCTTTTTAATCTGATTTAAATTTAAATTTAAATTGGTGTGCGCTTATTTTTATGATTTATTTACAGCGCAGCCTTGGTTTTAAAGTCTTGCTTTAGAATGGTTCTTTTTTGTTACTTTATTTTTGTTTTATCATTTTTAATTATTGATTATTATGGATTGTTGTTAAAATCAAAATTTTCCTATTGTTTTGTTGTGATTTAAAAGTAAGTATTTACCTTGTGCTATATATATAAATTAATATTTGCTAACTTTTTATTTTTAATTGTTAGTAAATAAGTTTGATTTTATCTTTTTAGGTGAATATAAAATGAAAATCTCTATGTTATCGATAATGACACTTTGCACTGCACTTTCGTCGGGTGCCTATGCAAATACGTGTACCGGTGAGCTATATGGAATTAATTCTGGGCGAGGTGACTTAGGGATTGTCTTTTCCTTGAATGAACAAGATCAAAGTGCTGCGATTCATTCGAAAGCTAAGTTTTCCTCAGCAGCTATGGCGTTTGATAGTACTCGTAACCGTTTATATTATGTATCTGCCCCTAGACCACTAACATATCAGCTAGATCCTGGCTCTTTAAATTTGACCGATGAAGAACTAAAAGGCTTACCGATTAAAGGTAATAAATTTAAATATACCAAACTTGCATATGTGGATATGGCAACTGGTGAGCACGTAGAAGTTGGTCGTAGCAGCCCAATGACAAGACTTGCTTATGATCCTGAGCGAGATGTTATGTATGGCTCAAAGGGTAGCAAGTTTTACATTATCTACCCTGATTCAGGAGAGACTCAGTACGTAGGTGAAATGACGGGTTATGGTAGCAGCTCTGATATCCTTCGGGGCGACATAGTTATAAAAGATTCAAAGATTTATTTGATCTCTTCTAAAAGTATCTTCTCACTTGATTTATCAACATTACAATTAACTCGAATATCAAATCATGGGTTAGTAACTGTAACAGGCGCTGCGGTAGATCAAAACGGTGAATTATTGATTTCTCGTGAAGTAATTAATGATCAAGGACACTTCAATCTTACCAAACTTTATAAGGCATCTATCGAAACTGGTAATACTTGTGAAGTAGGTTCATTCCCAGTGCGTGTCAATGATTTAGCTATGGATACGATAAAACCAGTTGCTTGCTATAATAAAAAGTATACATGTAGCACTGAGCCAGAATCGATAGTCATCACTAGCATTGACCAAAACAGACAAGCCACTTGGCAAGGGTATACGCTTAACGGCTTGCTAATGCTTTGGGCCCTAGAAAAGTTAACTAGTACAGACAATTTCGGTGAAAATGGTGTTGTTCGTAAACCTCTATCAATAAATCATGATTTTGCAGCGGCAAATTCAATTACAGAGGAAGCATTAAATAATTACAACACCGATATCTTTTTTATTGGTAGTTTCAGGTTAAGTAATTTTACAGATGCAGAGCTCGATGAAGCCTATAATTGGTCATTAAAGAAAGGTAATGTTGCTATTATTGCTGGTGATGCTGATTACCCAGAGGAAAAAATATACACAAGATGGGGTTATAAAGTAACAGCAGAAGGTTACATTGATGGACCAAGTATGCCTAATCCAGCAGGAGAGAATACCAAAGCACAGCAAAGAATGTTCGCAGGACCATTTGGAGAGGTAATTGAGTTTTATCAATCAGGTACAGCAAGAGGTTATTTTTCAGAGATGCCTGCGGGGGCCCAAGTCTTAGCTGTAAACCAACAAGGCTTGCCAACTATCGTAAAAGACCCTGCTACAGGCGATATTATCTTGGCTGATAGTGGAATGCTAACAATTCAATATAAATTAGAAAATATTACACAAGGCCCAAAAGTGACAAGTATGGCGGATCGTCTATTAATGAACTTGTTTAACTATGCCAGTGAGATAGATTAATTATTGCCAAGTTATGTAAAAATCGCGAAGTGTTAAAAGCTTCGCGATTTTTTATAAAACTAACGTTGATTCTATTACCAGCAGCCTGTAAGGGTATTTTTTACTTTATTAGAATGCTGTCTAAGAAATAAATAATTAATACCAACAAGTAATGTATGACTGATTGCTAAAAAAATTAACCATGACGATAAGCCTTGTGTTAACTGAGTAACTGTTACCATGCTAAGTAGCATTAAAATCAAAGATGAATTTAACACGGCTTGTAGCAACTGTTTAAAACGCAAATGTTTCCAGCGACTCCAAACAACCAACAAAAAAGCGGTTGTAGGGAGTGCAACTAATATACATTCAAATAAAATAATGAATAATTGCGTACTTTGATAAGCTGAATTTGTAGTAGCACCCTGAGTATGGCTTGAACTTAGCGTAATCAAGCCAAGTATCACAACAGTAAATATATTTTTAATATTCATTTATAAACTCTAAACAGACTTAACTACCAATTTATGCATGTGCGCTAATAAGCTCTTTGGCATTAGCTCTTGCCATTTTACTAATGTTATCGCCTGCGAGTAGTCGTGCAATTTCATCAATACGACCATCTTTTGAAAGTTTATTCATTTGCGTAAAGGTTTCGCCATTTGCAATTTCTTTTGCTACAAAAAATTGTTGATGCCCAGAGCTAGCAACTTGCGGAAGGTGAGTCACACAAATAACTTGAGTTGATTTACCTAGTTGGCGTAAAAGCTTGCCGACAGCAGAGGCGGTTGGGCCTGAAATCCCCACATCTACTTCATCGAAAATCAGTGTAGGCGTAGTAACACGTTGAGCAATAATAACCTGAATAGCTAAACTAATACGTGATAACTCACCCCCAGAGGCTACCTTAGAGAGGGCTTGCATTGGTTGACCTGGGTTCGTCGACACCAAAAACGAAACCGTATCAAAGCCCATTGCACTTGGTGCTTTATCGGTAGTTTGTTGAATATCAATCGCAAATTTGCCGTTTTCCATAGATAAATTCGCCATGCTATCGCTGATTAGCTGATTAAGTGTCTCAGCGTAACTATGACGGCTTTCACTCAATAGTTGAGCTGCTTGTTTGTATTGCTTAAGGGCAGAACTAATTTCGCTTTCAAGAGCAACAAGGCGGTCACTGTTATAGCTGATTGATGCTAACTCTTCTGCAATCGACTGATGAAATTTAACAAGCTCTTCAGGTTTTATGTGATGTTTACGGGCAAGGTCCATAGCACCTGCTAAGCGGGTTTCTACTTCATCTAAACGGGCAGGATCTAAGTCAGTAACATC
Organism: Pseudoalteromonas shioyasakiensis; assembly: GCA_013391845.1. Taxonomy (NCBI): domain Bacteria; kingdom Pseudomonadati; phylum Pseudomonadota; class Gammaproteobacteria; order Alteromonadales; family Pseudoalteromonadaceae; genus Pseudoalteromonas; species Pseudoalteromonas shioyasakiensis. The sequence continues at coordinate 2,661,704 of CP058414.1, read as the reverse complement.
AACATAGCTGCGAATTTCACGACTTGCTTCTTCAACTTGCACTGCAGCTTCACTTAGTAGTGATGCAATACTTGATAAGCTTTCATCGTAGTTCGCAAGCTCAGCAAATTGCTGTGCGCTGTGTTGCAATAACGAACAAGCACTTTGTTCATCACTTTCGTATAAGTGTTGTAGCTCACGTTGGCATGACTCTAAGATGGTTTGACTATGGCTTAACTTGTGATGCTCAGCTTCAATCTCTTCAAACTCGCCAGGTTGCAGGGCAAATTCATCTAGCTCAGCTACTTGATATTCAAGTAATTGCTTTTGAGCGGCTTGTTGCTGTTGTTGTTGCTCAAGCTGGTTAAACTCTTTGAGTAATGCTTGGTAGGCTTTATAGCGTTCTTTAACATCAGCTAATAATTGATTGTGGCCAGCATAGGCATCAAGCAGATGTAATTGATGTTCAGCTTTTAATAAATGCTGATGGGCATGTTGTCCGTGAATAGAAATTAAATACTGACCTAACTCTTTTAACTGTGCAGCTGTAACTGAGCTGCCATTAATATAGCTCTTGCTGCGGCCATTTTTGCAAATAACACGGCGTAGTAAACATTCGCCTTCACTGTTTGAAAGTAAATGTTGCTCTAAAAAGTGTTGGGCAAGAGGGAGTTGGCTAATATCAAATTGTGCACAAATTTCTGCACGATCAGTACCAGGGCGAACAGCACCAGCATCAGCGCGTTCGCCTAAACATAAAGAGAGGGCATCAATTGCAATTGATTTCCCCGCACCTGTTTCACCTGTAATGGCTGTCATACCATTGTGCCACTCAGTACTTAAATTACTTACAATGGCAAAGTTTTTAATTTCTAACCCGATTAACATACTGTTTATCCATCCAGCTAATTAACTGTTAATTTATACAGTGTTTTCGGGTTTTGCAAATTAAATTTTTAAGCTTTGCTTAATTCTGACAGTTGATTTTGTGCTGTGGAATCATCTGGCGCTTGTGTGCTCTGGGCTGGCAGCTGATCGTCTTGTAAATCTACTGGAGGCTGATATTTAATTACTTCAATCAGTGATGGTAGGGCTTCTTGGTAAAACGATTTGTTATATTCAATGCCATTGTAAGGTAATTCAGCCATAAAATATTGTAGTCTGTCTGCAAGCTGATCAATCTGCTCAGGGCTTTGTGCTTTGCTGGCTTCCATAATGATAGTGTTGAGCAGTAAATCGCTAATGTACTCAAGGTAGGTCAGGTTTTCTTCATTATGAGCTTGAACAACAAAATAATTGCTGGTGATCATACTTAAGCGTTGAATATTCTTCGGACGAATTATCTTACTTTCGCTAAAATCAATTAATTTATCCTTAAAATCATTGTTGATTTTTTTTACTCGCTGATTAAAGTGTTTTTTTTCTGCTTCAATAGCTTTACGACGGTTGCTCTCAACCATCCAGTAGCAACCTAGTAAGGTGATCAGTAATAATAGAGCAAGAAAAACGATATAGCTCATTTTGCCTTATAATCCTTAAAAAAATACAGCATTAAGTTTGATTATTTTGCGCTAATCACTGCGCCTTGGCAATCATTTAAGATAAAAAAGCCGCTTAAAATAAGCGGCTTCCCCAGTTTAACTTTTTTCTCAGTACGTTGTAGTAAGAGTACTCTTTTGGATGTATTAAACGCAGTCTTTTATCTGCTTTTTTTATCACCACTTCATCACCAGGTAACACAGCTAAGACTACATGACTGTCGCAGCTGACTTGTAAGCTATCGGTATTTTCAAGACTAAGTTTTAAGCGCACTTCATTATCCGCATCAACCACAAGGGGACGGCTTGATAGAGTGTGCGGGAACATCGGAACGAGTGAAATTGCGTTCAGCTCTGGAGTTAAAATAGGACCGCCACCAGAAAGTGAATAAGCTGTTGAACCCGTTGGCGTTGATACAATTAATCCATCAGAGCGCTGTGAGAACACAAAATCGTTGTTTATAAAGGCCTCAAACTCAATCATATGAGCGACTTTATCGGCGTGTAATACAGCTTCATTAACCGCCAAATTCGCACTTTTTAGTTCAGCATGACGATATACTTCAACTTCAAGCAAAAAGCGCTTTTCTTCGAGGAATTGGCCACTTAGCACTTGTTCAAGGCTGGCTTCGAAACCTTCAGGGTTTAAATCGGTTAAAAAGCCTAAATTGCCACGGTTTACACCTATTACGGCTACATCAAAACGTGCTAAAACTCTTGCTGCACCAAGCATATTGCCATCGCCGCCCACTACTATGGCTAAGTCTGCACGTTCACCTAAATCTACCAATTTAACTAGGTTTTCAGCAGGTACGTCTTCAAGCTGGCGGCCAGTGCGTTGTTCTACTAGTACTTCAAATCCTAACGCACGCAAGAATGTGTGCAAGCGACCAAGTGTGGCAGCCGCGGCACTGTGATTAGGTTTGCCAATTAGACCTATGGTTTTAAACGGTGAATCCATGTTATTTGCACTTAAACTTTCATATCGCTAGATTACATTAAAAATTAATGCTTTGAAAATAACTTGAAATAAACTTGATGCGCCCAAATATCCACTGGCAAGAAGCTAAATGAATAAATTATGAAATTAAATCCGCGTGACCAACAAATTTTTTCAGCTGTAATGAGCCTTTACTGTAATGGAGAAGGTCAGCCTGTTGCCTCAACTCGTATTGCCAAACAAAAAGGTATGGCAGTATGTTCAGCAACAGTGCGTAATGCAATGGCACGGCTTGAAAAAGTGGGCTTATTATATTCGCCCCATACTTCAGCAGGCCGTGTGCCTACCAATGCTGGGTTTGATTATTGGCTCACAGAGTTTTTTGCTCTGCCTGAAATCGCAACATATTGGCAGCCTGAACAAGCACAATTAGTTGAGCTTGCCCATGGTTTAAGTCAACGCTATAAAGTGTGTTGCTGTGTGGGATTACCTCAAGTCAGCTCACAGCTGGTTTTCCGAGTAGAGGTGCTAGATTTTGATGGTAGTAATTGGCTTATTTTATTAATCGATAGAGCAGGGCAGAGCCATAATATTTGTATTACCAAACCTGAAGACTCATCTGATGCCGTTCGCTATCAGTTTGCCACTTGGCTCAATACTGTATTTAGCCAGCAAACCTTAATGGAAGGTTTATATCGTATGCAGGCAATGGCAGGCACTGCACCACATAATTGCCATGACTCACTGACACAATGGACTCGGCAATTAAGTCAAAAGCTTGGTTCAGACAATAGCATTGTAGTGGGTGAAAACTACCTTTACCGCCAAGTTGATTGCCAGACCAGTTTAAATATAGGTGTATCATTTTTAAATTTTGTTGAAGATAAACTCGCATTTAAAAATGGTTTATCGGTTTTAAATACAGAACAATTACCATTTACGGATTGTAATGAGCTGATGGTGATCAGCGTTCCATATTTTAATAACCATGAATACCAGAGTCGATTTTGTGTAATTTGTCCAAAATCAGCGCAAATAGAAGCAATCATCCAAGAATTTAAGTTAATCGGCTCATCAGCCTCTTGAATCTTTTAATTCAATCCCCATAATTACCGCAGTTGTAAAGAATTGGAGCATGTAAGCTATGTCTGAGCAGACAAAATCACCAGAGCAAGAAGTTGAACTAAACGAAGAATTTGAGCAAATGCAAGCTGAAGTAGAAGCTGCAGAAAAAGCAGCTGAGCAAGTTGATGGCGAAGAAATGAGCCCTGAAGCTGAAATTGCATTACTACACAGCGAACTAGAGGCAGCTAAACAAACGATTAACGACCAAAAAGACAGTGTTGTTCGTGCTGCAGCAGATGTTGAGAACATGCGTCGTCGTGCCGCTCAAGATGTAGAAAAAGCGCATAAGTTTGCACTTGAAAAGTTTGCTAACGAATTACTACCAGTTATCGATAACCTAGAGCGTGCTATTGAGTTTTCTGATAAAGAAAATGAGCAGCTTAAGCCTGTCCTTGAAGGTATTGAGATGACAGTTAAAAGCTTTAATGATGCAGTATCAAAATTCGGTGTTGAAATTGTTAACCCTCAAGGTGAGCAATTTAATCCTGAATTCCATCAAGCAATGTCAATTCAGCCAAGCAATGATGTAGCACCCAATACTGTTCTTGCAGTAATGCAGAAAGGTTATACATTAAATGGCCGTTTATTACGTCCAGCAATGGTTATGGTATCGAAAGAAGCTGAATAAGCTTTAAAGAGATATAAAAAAATGCCTGTTAATTACAGGCATTTTTTTTGATAGCAATCGTGTTAAGTTACCGACCATTTAGCTCGCTAGGATGGTTAAATATTTAAGTCGATTGGTATCGTTTTCGATGCCAAAGCTGCACTAGTAAGATAAGTATCAGTGCGCTGAACATCATCGCAGAAAATGGAATGGCACTTTGAGGGTGAACAAAGGCAAGGATAGGGCCAACTAAAGCGCCACTGCCGAATCTTAATGTACCAATAACGGCTGTTGCAGTACCTGACTTTTCCTCAAACTGCATTAGTATCAATGAGTCTGCATTACTCGCTACAATACCTAGGCTCATCATCAGTGGTGCGATGCTTGCAACGATAAAATACAATGATAAATGCATCACACTGAATAACAGTAATGCCCCACCAGAAACGAAGCCAATGGCAAGGCCAATAAATAAAAGCTTACGAGAACCCAAGCGCGGCACTAAACGTGTATTCATAAAGTTACCGAACATTAAAGCCAACACGTTAAAGGCGAATAACACCCCGAACAATTGCTCATCTACTTTAAAAAAATCGAGATATACATAAGGTACCGATGTTAAAAAGCAAAAGAATGCAAATGAGGCAAACATTGAGCTGGCAATATCGGCAAGGGCGCTACGACGGGAAAATACCGTTTTATAACTATTAAAGAACAGTGCCAAGCCACGTTGCTGACTCTTAAAGATTGGAATATCGATTAAATGAATTTGCACTAAAGCTAAAATTGCAAAGCTATAGACAGCTAAGGTAATAAAAATGACCTGCCAGGTTGAAATACCCATGATCAATGAGCCAAGAGTAGGAGCAATGAGCGGGGCAACCATCATGATCATTGATACGTAAGACATACCCTTGGCGGTGTTTTCTCGATAAATGTGGCGAATAATACCCGGCACAACGACCGTTGCAGCGGCGCCAGTGAATGCTTGTACCGCCCTGAGAGATAAAAATAATTCGATATTAGAACAAAACGCCAGTGCTAATGAGCTTATACCAAATAGTGCTAAGCCAACCTTAGCGAGTAATCGCCTGCCAAGTTCATCGGCTATCGGGCCAAAAAAAAGCATACCAAGGGCATAACCCGCTAAATAAATACTGAGTGATATTTGCACATTTGGCATGGTTGTTTGTAGGTCGTTAGCAATTACCAACATTGCCGGTAAATATAAATCAATTGCCAAAGGCGTAATCGCGACAATACTTGCCAGTAAAGGCAATAAAATGCGTTTATTTAAAGTCTCAGGGGAAGGCATTGTTTACTCATTCATCAAACATTAGGTCACTATTGTAGCAGTGTGAATCACTGTGGTGAACTTAGTTTGCCTGCTAAGTAAAAGAATTAACTAAATAATAACAACTGAGTGGGTGATTGTTCATTTTCATATAAAATTAAGCAATGCTTTGCTATATTGATCAAAATTACACTAAGTATTTGAAGGACTAGTATGAAAAAGTTAATCATGGCAGTGTTAGCCACCGCTGTTTTAGCTGGCTGTAAAACCTCTCCAACAGGGCGCACGCAAATCGCGCTATATTCAGACCAACAGATGAGTCAAATGGGTCAAGCAAGTTTTGCTGAAATGAAAAAAACGCAACCTGTTAATACTGATCCAAGTGTCAATGCTTATGTGAAGTGTATTGCTGATGATGTTATTGCAGTTTTACCTAACGAGTATGCAAAGCAGTCTTGGGAAGTCGTTGTGTTTGAAGAAAATTCAGCGAATGCATTTGCATTACCTGGTGGTTATATTGGCGTTCATACAGGTTTATTAAAAGTTGCTGTAAACCAAGACCAACTTGCAACAGTACTAGGTCACGAAGTAGCACACGTTATTGCTGAGCACTCTAATGAACGTGTATCACAAAATGCACTGTTACAAACAGGCCTGCAAGTTGGTGGTGCAGCACTTGATATGGGTAATGTGCAATATCGAGGCGAAATTATGCAAGCTTTGGGGTTAGGTGCCCAATTTGGTGTAGTGCTGCCGTTTAGCCGCTCACATGAATCAGAAGCAGATATTGTCGGCCTAGATTTAATGGCAAAAGCAGGGTTTAACCCAGAGCAATCAGTATCGCTTTGGCAAAATATGAGTGCAGCAGGCAGTAGCGGCACCCCAGAGTTTATGTCGACTCACCCAGCACCGGGTAACCGAATTAAAGAGCTACAAAAGCATATGTCGGATGCATTAAAAGCCCAAAAAGCTGCTAAAGCAAAAGGCAAAAACCCACAGTGTAAACTGTAATAAAAATTATCTAGGAATTAAAAAAGCCTGTAGTCTAGCTGACTACAGGCTTTAATTTTTTCAGCTTTCAGCTTATTAGAACGTCCACTCAACGTGAAGTTGTGGTACTGATTCAGTTGTGTCTGTACCTAGTTTGTTGTGCCAGTATTGCCACTCAAGGCCTAGCAGTAGCGTATTTTCTTTCATGCTCATTGCGTGACCTAAATCCCACGTGATGATTGGCTGCGCTAAAATCCACGCTTTAACATCTTCGCCAAATTCGTTTTCACGCTCAGCAATGTATTCTACATGGCCCGTTACGTTGAACTTTTGTGAGCCGATAGTGAATGGGTAGCCCCATGCAACATCAATCATCCAGCTATTTGTTTCAGTGGGGGCACCACCGCGTGCTACGCCTTCACTGTCATCGATATAAGCGGTAAATAAAGTAGATAAAAAGCTAAAGCCAGGTGCCTGCCAGCTAAGTTTTACACCTGGTAAATACTTAAGAACTTTAGAATCGCCTGCAGCATTAAAACCTGCAGTTAAACCTACATCAGCAATTGCGCCGTATGAGAAGTCACTGTCAGAGATTTTTGATAAGCTGAATGTTGAGTACCACTCGCCGTAAAAGTCTTTATCTTGATAGCCATCCTGACGGTCGTCATTGCTGTAATCAATAAAAAAGAAGTTATCGCCATAGTCGTAACCAGAAGCGTGTTGCAATGAAACAACCGTGGTATTTGACTTAGTTAATGAAAACGGATTTTTGTGTTCACCGTTATTAACGTGTAATTGCGTAGAGCTCCAATTAGCGGCATAGCCTGAAGTACTTACTGCACATAGCGCAGCAACAGAAAGGATCTTTTTCAAGTTCATATCTCAATATTGATGGTGTAAAGGGGATACAAAGGGAGGATTATAGCAGATACGCCCTAAATTGGGCGTATCTTGGCAAAAATTATTTAACTTAAGCTTTATTCCGACGTAAGCAAATTACAGCCACAGCTGTAAAGGCAAGAATAAAGCAATAGTAAGATGAAGTAGACACCTGCCAAGGGCTAATTTTGAAAGTCGCACCGAGAAGTAACGCTTGTGCGCCATAAGGTAGTGAGCCTTGTGTTACACAAGCAAAAATATCAAGTAAGCTTGCTGAACGCTTACCAGTAATTTCGCCATCATCCGCTAATTTTTTAGCAATTGGGCCAGCAACAATGATTGATACCGTATTATTAGCAATACATAAGTTACTGGTCATCACCAGTGCCGCAATACCTAATTGATCCGCGACCTTACGGTGCCATTTTGCAATGATTTTCGTAATTGCTTGAATTTTGTTAGCAATATAATCAAGTCCACCATTAATACGGATAAACTCTGAAAGGCCACCAATAAACATCGATAGCAAGAAAATTTCCTGCATATCAGTAAAACCTTTATAGACATCCTTAACAAAACTGGCACCTTCATAGCTGCCAGTAAAGCCCATTAGTGCAGCGAAGATAATACCGCTAAACAGCACCACAAAGACGTTAAAGCCCATTACTGCGAGTACTAAGATAAAGGCATAAGGTAACACTAATAAAATATCGAAATCTTGTGTTTCTACAGCTTCAGCTGCAGGCGTTAAGAAGAATAACAAACCGATAGTTAATGCTGCAGCGGGTAAGGCAATTTTTAAGTTCTCACGGAATTTATCTTTCATTTCACAGCCTTGCGTACGGGTTGCAGCAATAGTTGTGTCAGAAATGATTGATAAGTTATCACCAAACATTGCACCCGATACAATCGTGCCTGCCATCAATGATGGATCAATGCCTGTTTTTTGGGCGACTGCATAAGCAATCGGGCCAATAGCACCGATAGTCCCCATTGAAGTACCCATTGCAGTCGACACAACCGCAGCGATTAAAAATAATCCAGGTAGTAATAAAGCTGGCGGAATGAGTGATAAACCCGCATTAACAACGGCATCGACACCACCCGTTGCACCTGCAACGGCAGAAAACGCACCGGCAAGCAGATAAATCAAACACATAGTGATGATGTTGCTATGGCCCGCACCTTTAATAAAGGTTTCAACACTGTGGTTGATGGTATTTCTATTTAAGATAAAAGCCAGCATGATGGCAGGTAAAATTGCCACAGGGGCAGGCAATTGATAGAAGGCGTAATCGACACCTTGAGACTGTAAGTATAAGCCAGCGCCTAAAAATAAGCCGACAAACACCAAAAGCGGCAGCAAAGAAAGTTTTGCTTTTGTTTTATTAAATGATGGCTGCATCATATTCCTCGTTAGATAACCAATAACACAGCCAAATACTTCTTTTAGCTGTATTTAGTTGCCTGCATTCTCAAAAGACAATGCTGTTGCAACAGCGCCCGCAAGCCAAAGACCAAATCGGCGCAAAGGAAGAAGTTTAAATGTATAGATGGCTAAATGCAAAGACTATCTGTTATTATTGTTGTTCTATTAATAAATCTAAAATTAGCTCTGTATTTTTTATAAGCTAACCTGACTATTACATGAGTTTTCGATAAAATCCAGCCAGCTTAGAAGAATAGATAAGGTAACTATATGAACCGCATAGGTGTATTTGGCGCAAACGGCCGCATGGGACTTGCACTTTTAGAAGCAGTCTCAAAAAAAAATGACGCAAAATTAACGGGCGCGTACGTGCGTGATAACTCGCCACTTTTAGATATAGCGGTTAATCAATTAAACAGTGCTGCATCAGCGGATGTATCATTTAGTAAAGAAACAGAAGTAAAAGATGCTGATGTATTGATTGATTTCACCTTACCGGCAGGAATGCGCAACCACTTGCAAACAGCGGTCGAAAAAAATATCGCAATGGTAATTGGTACCACGGGCCTCAACCAAGATGATATTGATGCCCTCAATGAAGCAGCGAAACACATTCCGATTGTTTTTGCTCGCAACTATAGCGTAGGTGTGAATTTACTGCTTAACTTAGTGCAGACTGCGGCTGTGAAGTTTGGTGATGACATGGACATTGAAATATTTGAAGCCCATCATCGTCATAAAATTGATGCGCCATCAGGGACTGCATTGGCAATTGGTGAAGCTATTGCCGAGGCAAAAGGCTGGCAGCATGATGAAGTCGCGCGTTTTGATAGAAGCAATGACGAACACGCAAAATCGCAAAATGAAATCGGTTATTCGGTCATGAGAGGCGGAGATATAGTAGGTGAACACACCGCATATTTCGCAACTTCTGGCGAAAGGCTAGAATTAACTCATAAAGCAAGTTCAAGAATGACCTTCGCGTTAGGTGCTGTAAGAGCTGCGGGCTGGTTGAAAAACAAACCAGCTGGACTTTATGACATGCAAGATGTGCTTGACTTGAAGTAGTTTAGTTTCTTTTTTGGCAGTTTCAGTGAATTTTTAGTTAATAACGCTTATTTTTACTATTTTATTAATTAAGATTAGATCTGAAAGCTAATTTACTGTAGAATAGTGCCAATTTGCCAAAAATTCATAAATGCGTGTTTCCAATCGCTTTAAACGGGCAGTAGAGCAAATGACTTTACTCCCGTTTTTTACTGTTAGGAGGTTAACTTGACTAAATCCGCTCTGTTAGTCCTAGAAGACGGCACAGTGTTTCGCGGTACTGCAATCGGCGCTGACGGCATGTCAGTCGGTGAAGTAGTATTCAATACGTCTATGACTGGTTATCAAGAAATTTTGACTGACCCTTCATACGCGGAACAAATCGTAACTTTGACGTACCCACATATCGGTAATACGGGTACTAACAGCGAAGACGAAGAAGCGGGTCAAATCTGGGCTAAAGGCCTAGTGATCCGTGATTTGCCACTGCTAGCAAGTAATTTCCGTAACGAGCAATCGTTAAGTGATTACTTAAAAGAACGCAATATCTTAGGTATTGCAGACATCGACACTCGTAAATTAACACGTATCTTACGTGATAAAGGCGCTCAAAATGGTTGTATCATTGCAGGCGACGAGTTAGATGAGAATAAAGCGCTTGAAGCTGCGCAAGCCTTCCCAGGCTTAAAAGGCATGGATTTAGCAAAAGTTGTCTCAACCAAGGAAAATTTTGAGTGGCGCGAATCAAGCTGGACTTTAGGTTCAGGCTTTAAAACGCTAGAAGCAGCAGACGAGAAGTTCCACGTTGTTGCTTATGACTTCGGTGTTAAACGTAATATCTTACGTATGTTAGTTGACCGCGGTTGTAAATTAACTGTCGTTCCTGCACAAACATCTGCAGAAGATGTACTGGCATTAAACCCAGACGGTATCTTCTTATCAAATGGCCCTGGTGATCCAGAGCCGTGTACTTACGCGATTGAAGCCATTAAAACTTTCCTAGAAACAGACACGCCAATTTTTGGTATCTGTTTAGGTCACCAATTACTTGCACTTGCTTCAGGTGCACAAACGGTGAAAATGAAGTTTGGTCACCACGGTGGTAACCACCCAGTTAAAGACCTTGACCGCAATGTTGTAATGATCACAGCGCAAAACCACGGTTTCGCAGCTGACGAAGCAACATTACCAGCGAATTTACGTGCAACTCACGTTTCATTATTCGATGGCACACTACAAGGTATTCACCGCACAGATAAGCCTGCATTTAGCTTCCAAGGTCACCCAGAAGCAAGCCCAGGTCCACATGATGCGGCGCCATTATTTGACCACTTCATCGACTTGATGCAAGCACGTTCTAACTAATTTAACCGGAGTAACAATGCCAAAACGTACCGACATAAAAAGCATTCTTATCTTAGGCGCAGGCCCGATCGTAATCGGTCAAGCTTGTGAATTTGACTACTCTGGTGCACAAGCGTGTAAAGCACTACGAGAAGAAGGCTTTCGAGTAATTCTTGTAAACTCGAACCCTGCAACTATCATGACTGACCCTGAAATGGCGGATGCGACGTACATCGAACCAATTCACTGGGAAGTGGTAGAGAAAATCATTGAAAAAGAAAAGCCAGATGCAGTACTACCTACTATGGGTGGTCAAACAGCATTAAACTGTGCGCTTGACTTAGATAAGCACGGCGTACTGGCAAAACACGGTGTTGAGCTAATCGGTGCAACTGCTGATGCAATCGATAAAGCTGAAAACCGTGAGCGTTTTGACGTAGCAATGAAGAACATTGGCCTTGAGTGTCCGCGTGCAGAAATCGCTCACTCAATGGAAGAAGCACACGATGTTCTTAGTCGCATCGGTTTCCCATGTATCATTCGTCCATCATTCACTATGGGTGGTACTGGTGGTGGTGTTGCATACAACCAAGAAGAATTTGATGAAATTTGTGAGCGTGGTTTAGATTTATCACCAACAAATGAACTTTTAATCGATGAATCATTAATCGGTTGGAAAGAGTACGAAATGGAAGTTGTTCGTGACAAAAACGACAACTGTATCATCGTATGTTCTATCGAAAACTTTGACCCTATGGGTGTTCACACTGGTGACTCAATCACGGTTGCTCCAGCGCAAACACTGACTGATAAAGAATACCAAATCATGCGTAATGCATCGATGGCGGTACTTCGTGAAATCGGTGTTGAAACAGGTGGTTCAAACGTACAGTTTGGTGTGAATCCAGTTGATGGCCGTATGGTTATCATCGAGATGAATCCACGTGTATCGCGTTCGTCTGCACTAGCATCAAAAGCAACAGGTTTCCCAATTGCGAAAATCGCAGCGAAACTAGCTGTTGGTTACACGCTTGATGAGCTACAAAATGACATCACTGGCGGTAAAACACCAGCGTCTTTCGAGCCGTCGATCGACTACGTTGTTACTAAGATCCCACGTTTTAACTTCGAAAAATTCGCAGGTTCAAACGACCGTTTAACAACACAGATGAAATCTGTGGGTGAAGTTATGGCGATTGGTCGTAATCAACAAGAGTCACTGCATAAAGCATTACGTGGCCTAGAAGTAGGCGCAACAGGCTTCAACCCAGTTGTAGCCCTGGATGATCCGAAAGCGAAAGAAAAAATCATCCGTGAATTACGCGAGCCAGGTGCTGAGCGTATTTGGTACGTAGCAGATGCAATGCGTCACGGTATGAGCGTTGAAGAAGTTTTCGAACTAACTAAGATTGACCCTTGGTACCTAGTGCAAATCGAAGACATCTTAAAAGACGAAGCAACAATCAGCGAAGTAGGTATGGCTGGTTTAAATGCTGAGTTCTTACGTAAGCTTAAGCGTAAAGGCTTTGCTGATGCGCGTATCGCTGAAATTGCAGGTGTTTCTGAAGCAGAAATTCGCAAGAAGCGTCACCAGTTAGATATCGTGCCTGTATACAAGCGCGTTGATACCTGTGCTGCAGAGTTCAGCTCTGACACAGCTTATATGTACTCATCTTATGATGAAGAGTGTGAAGCGAATCCATCTGACAAAGATAAAATCATGGTAATCGGTGGTGGCCCTAACCGTATCGGTCAAGGTATCGAATTCGATTACTGTTGTGTTCACGCTGCATTAGCTTTACGTGAAGATGGTTACGAAACAATTATGGTTAACTGTAACCCTGAAACTGTTTCAACTGACTACGATACATCTGATCGTCTATTCTTCGAGCCAATCACGCTAGAAGATGTATTAGAAATCGTACGTGTTGAAAAGCCAAAAGGTGTTATCGTTCAGTACGGTGGTCAAACTCCACTGAAACTTGCTCGTGAACTTGAAGCGAATGGTGTGCCAGTAATTGGTACTTCACCAGATGCAATCGACCGTGCAGAAGACCGTGAGCGTTTCCAACAGCTTGTTGAGCGTCTAAACCTTCTTCAACCAGAGAATGCAACGGTTACTTCTTTAGAAGAAGCGATTGTTAAGTCTGCTGAAATTGGCTTCCCACTCGTAGTACGTCCTTCGTACGTACTAGGTGGTCGTGCGATGGAAGTAGTTTATGATGAAGACGATTTACGTCGTTACATGACTGAAGCGGTATCTGCATCAAATGAAGCGCCAGTACTACTTGACCATTTCTTAGATAACGCAATCGAAGTTGACGTTGACGCTATCTGTGACGGTGAGCAAGTAATCATCGGTGGTATCATGGAGCATATCGAGCAAGCAGGTGTTCACTCAGGTGACTCAGCGTGTTCATTACCAGCTCACTCATTAACAGCCGAAGTGCAAGACGTGATGCGTAAGCAAGTGACTGATATGGCTCTAGAGCTTGGCGTAGTAGGTCTAATGAATACTCAGTTTGCTGTGAAAGACGGTAAAGTTTACTTAATCGAAGTAAACCCACGTGCTGCGCGTACAGTACCGTTTGTTTCAAAAGCGACAGGTGTTGCACTTGCTAAAGTAGCGGCACGTTGTATGGCAGGTCAGTCGCTGGCAAGTCAAGGTATTACAAAAGAAGTAATCCCACCTTACTACAGCGTAAAAGAAGTGGTACTGCCATTTGCTAAGTTCCAAGGTGTTGACCCAATCCGTGGCCCTGAAATGCGCTCAACGGGTGAGGTAATGGGTGTTGGTGAAACTTTCGCCGAAGCATTCGCTAAAGCACAATTAGGTGCAAGCAACACTTTACCACGCGGTGGTCGCGCGTTACTATCGGTACGCAACAGTGACAAACCACGTATTGTTGAACTAGCTAAAACCATGACTGAACTTGGTTTCGAGCTAGATGCGACAGGTGGCACTGCAAAAGCACTTGAAGAAGCAGGCATTGCAGTTCGTCGCGTGAACAAGGTATACGAAGGTCGTCCTCATATTCTTGATAGAATTAAAAATGGTGAATACAGCTACATTGTAAACACTACTGAAGGCCGCCAAGCGATTGAAGATTCGAAGGTGTTACGTCGTGGTGCGTTACAGCATAAGACTAACTACACAACGACTCTGAACGCGGCATTTGCTAACTGTACTGCAAACCAAGCAGACGACCGTAGCAAGGTGACGTCAGTTCAGGAACTACACCAGCGAATGAACTAAGGAAATGTGCCAAGGGCGAGGCAATCGCCCTTGGGATTAAGTGAGAATAATATGCAATCAATTCCGATGACAGTTCGTGGTGCAGCATTACTGCGCGAAGAACTTAACGAATTAAAAACAGTTACCCGTCCAAAAATCGTTGCTGATATTGCTGAAGCACGTGAGCACGGTGATTTGAAAGAAAACGCTGAATACCATGCTGCTCGTGAGCAACAAGGTTTCTGCGAAGGCCGTATTCAAGAAATTGAAGCGAAGCTTTCAAATGTGCAAATCATTGATGTAACTAAAATGCCTAACACAGGTAAAGTTATTTTTGGCACAACGGTCACTATCGTTAATGTTGAAACCGATGCTGAAGTAAAATACCAAATCGTAGGCGATGACGAAGCAGATATCAAAAACAACCTGATTTCTGTTAACTCACCAATCGCGCGTGGTTTAATTGGTAAAGAGGTAGATGATGCCGTTATCATTAAAACGCCAAACGGTGAAGTAGAGTACGAAATCATTGAAGTTGAGTATATTTAGTAGCTTAACCAAGCATTGATAAAAACCGCAGTTATATACTGCGGTTTTTTTATACCTGTTTACATGCGTGGATTTATTCGGTACGTTGACTACAAGACAGTCGTAATGAAGGAGTAATAATGGCGAAAATTCAGTATCCTAAACCGCTTGTTCAAGGCGATAAAATAGCCATATGTGCTTTTTCATCAGGTGTAGATACAGCGTTTCATACGCGTTTAGACTTAGTACTTAATGGCTTAACAGCCAAAGGTTTTACTGTCATTGAGGGTGCCTGCTTGCGTCAGTCACACAATAGTGCAAAGCAACGTGCTGATGAGCTAATGGAGTATTTAACTGATGATTCAATAGCAGCCATCATGCCACCTTGGGGGGGCGATCTCACCATGGAGATTTTACCGCTTCTCGACTTTAATGCGATAAGTAAAGCAAGGCCTAAATGGTTGGTTGGCTTTTCAGATATAAGCACTTTTGCATGTGCATTAACAACTCGTTGTGGCTGGGCAACCTTGCACGCTGCGAATTTAATGCAAATTCACCCTGACGATTCAGATGTTTATTTAGCAAATATATTCAGTGCAATGTCACTTGAAGAAAAACAGCAACTGCACCAAGTCGCGTCTCCTTATTATCAGCAAAAACCAATTGATTATAAAGCCGATCCGCAAGCTCAATTTGACTATACAGCCCCGAGTCAATGGCGCTGTATTAACTATAAAGATAAACGCCAGATTGAAGTTTCAGGGCGTTTAATCGGCGGTTGCTTAGATACTCTTGGCTTGTTGCTACCCTCAAATTACTATGCATTGCATGAATTTAAAAAGCAGTATGCGCCAGAGGGCTTAATTTTATATTTAGAAAATGCAGAGCTCAGCCCGATGGCATTAGCACGTTGTTTGTTATCGTTAAAGTTGAATGATGTATTCACCGATGTAAATGCGGTGGTATTCGGCCGCAGTCCAGCAATTAATAACGACTGCTATTTTGATGAATACCAAGCAATCGAACTCGCATTTAAAGGTAATTTGTTCCCAGTTATTGTTGATGCGGACATTGGTCACGTTGCCCCTAATTTAGCATTAATAAATGGAGCAGTTGCCACAATAACTGCAGACTTATGTGAAGGTATGGCGAGTAATATCATTGTAAAGACAGACTTAAAATAACAATTATGCAGGCAAAGCCTGCATAATTTATAGGTTTTATACTACAGTAATTACCGCGTCTTTATCTAAACGAGATTTTGGTAATGTAGCATTATAATCTTGCTCTGGTTCGTGATAACCAATAGCGAGTGCCACTTCACATACATAACCATCTAACTCATCAGCAAATAGTTCACCGAGTAAGTCTTTATCGACGCCTTCCATCGGTGTTGAATCTAAACCTAAACGAGCCACAGTATGCATAGTATTACCTAATGCAATGTAGGTTTGAGATTTAGTCCAAGCAGCGTTATCGCCATGGTCATCAGTATTTAAATCAACAAATGCGAACGCACCAAACGCCTGCTCTTTGTTTTCAGCTTTTGTGCGACCATTAGCAATATCTGCATCGATGACTTTTTCATAGTCATCACGTTTATAACTTGGGTTATAAGCAAATAAAATAGTATGTGATGCAGTTTTTGCATGTACCTGATTAAACTGAAACTTATTTGCAAAACTATCGTGGAAACGTTGTTTTGCTTGCTCTGATTCGATGACTATAAACTTCCATGGTTGAGAATTAATAGACGATGGCGATAAGCGTAAAGCTTCTAAAATTACAGCTAAGTCTGCTTGGCTAATTTGCTTTGATGCGTCGTAGCGCTTACTTGTGTATCGGCGTTGTAAGTCAGAAATAATAGGGTGTGTCATGATTTGCTCCCGCATGTATAACAATTAGGTGCAGTTTACGCTTTGCATACTTTACGATAAAGCGCATAATCGAATAAACATTATCAAAAATTTTTAGTTAATATGCTGGTTGAAGATCTCAAATTAATCCTCAAGGTTGCAGAGTTTCGCAGTATTACAACCGCTGCGGCAAAATTAGACATGCGTGCTGCAACCGCTAGTGCAGCAATTAAGCGCGTTGAAGCAGCTCTTGGTACTGAATTGTTTGTTCGTACTACTCGCCATTTACGTTTATCGGCGTCAGGGGAGCGTTTTTTACCTCAGTGTCAGCAAGCGGTGCTCATGCTAGATCAAGCGACACTTGCCTTAAAAGGCGAGCATGATGAAATAGAAGGTGAACTAAGAGTTGCATTATCTTCAGATTTAGGCCGCAACATTATTATTCCTTGGTTAGATGAGTTACTTGATGAATATCCAAAGCTGAGTATGCGTCCTCATATTAGCGATAGTAATGTCGACTTTTACCGAGACTCTGTTGATTTTGCGCTCAGATATGGCTCGCCATCAGACTCAAACTTATATGGCTTTAAAATTTGTAATGTTCCTCGGTTGTTATGTGCAACCCCAGAGTACCTTGCCGAATATGGAGCGCCGACACATCCTGATGAATTAAACCAGCATCAAGGTTTATTTTATCAACTTCAAGATATCATCAACAATGTCTGGGAATTTACCGATGGAACAGAGCGTTTTAAAGTGAAAATGCAAGGCCGCCGAGCGTCTAATGATGGAGATTTAGTAAGACGTTGGTGTGTGGCTGGTAAAGGTCTAGCTGTTAAATCATGCATTGATATCAGTGATGATTTACTTAAAGGTCGGGTCGTGCCGGTTATGCAAAATTACCCTCACTTATGTGCCGAGCTTTGGTTAATCTGTCCAAGTCGACAATCTATAACACCTGCGGTTCGTTTAGTTCGTGATATATGTCGAGCAAAAACCAAGGCGATTCTCACTCAACTGATTGAAAAAGGCATTTTAGATAAGCGGGTACTCGATAACTAATTATTTTAGGTATAGAGTAACAAGGCTTATTTATTGTAATTTCTCAATTGCTTGTTTAGCGCTTTCACTGTCAGGATTCAAGTTAAGAGCATTTTTGTAACTTGCCAATGCTTTTTGTTTATCGCCGACTGCTAAATATGCTTCACCTAAACTGTCATAAGTGTTTGCTGATTCTGGATAAGATTGATTGTTGAGTTCAAATACAGTAATTGCGGCATCTAGTTCTTTCATCTGCATTAATTCATAACCCAAGTAGTTTAACGACCTTTCTCTTGGCGTATTCCCATCATTCACCATTTGCTTATAGGTTTTCTTGAGCCCTTTAATACCTTCACTTTTAAATGCTTTATAAAGCTTGCTATCTACATGTTCTGTCGCTTTTTCATAAGGTTTGTCATAGTAGATTGCCAAGAGACCGTTAGTCATGGGGGTGAGAGGTGCACCACCCGTGTTATTTAGAATGACAATAAGTAATTTGTCTTCGATAATTCTACTTATAAACGCATTGAAACCATTGATACCACCGCCATGTTGAATACGTGTTAGGGGTTTTCCGTAAATGTTTTTATCGAGCTTTGTTACTTCCCAACCAAGCGCATAATTTCTTTGCCCAGAAACTTGATACATCTGCTTTTTATATGCGTCGTTTAATAACTTATCTGAGTAAAGGGCTTGATCCCATTTTAGTAAATCCCGCGCTGTTGAATACATTGACCCAGCTGCATACGGGATAGACATATCTAAATAATCGGTGTTGCTATAACCAGCTAGCCCGTTGTCGTATCCAGAGGCGCGAAATTTAATGATTTTATTGTGGGAATCATAGCCTGTATCCTTCATTTTAAGTGGGTCTAAAATATTCTGCTGTAATACCTCTTTATATTTTTGGCCAGTTACCTTTTCAATTACCGCACCCAAAATAAAATAGCCAGAATTGCTATAACGAAATTCAGTGCCAGGTTCGAACACTAGATCATCACTACATAGCAAGCGAATAAATTCATCAACACTGTAGGGGTTTCGGCTGTACTCATCACGAAACGATTTTGCTTGGGTATAATTACCAAGACCAGAGGTATGATTAAGTATTTGGCGAAGTGTAATTTTATTGGCAATATCTTGTCTGTATTCAGGAAGGTATGTTGCAAGATGATCATCGAGTTTAAGCTTATTATTTTGTGCCAATTGCAGGATTAACATGGCGGTAAACTGTTTTGTTATAGAGCCAATTCTAAACTTACTTTTATCACTATGCTTTATATCCCACTCAAAGTTGGCATAGCCAAAGCTTTTTTCAAACAGTACTTTTCCATCCTTTGCAACTAATACATTGCCGTTAAACTGCTTGTATTCATGAAAGCCTTGAATAAAGTCGGCCATCTCTGTTTGCATATTTTGGCTATGGGCAAGGCTTGAAATTGCGAGTAAATAAAAAACTACAAGCAATCTTAATTTCTTAAAGTGTATGTTCATTGCTATCCTTGTTATTTGTTGGTTACATTAATCTATGTAAAACCTCATTGCGCATGGCTTGATTGATAAGGCTTACCATTTTTGTGTGGTCTAAATCACTGTAATGCACAACAGAGACACTCTCATTTTGAAGTGCTTGCCAATAATCAGTGGGGCTTATTAGATCACCGTTACTGACATAGAGAGTTGTACTAACTGGTGGTTGTCTGTCATTGAGTAGGGCGATTAAATCAAGTTGTGTTTCATCAATACCACTGTTTTGAATTACATTTTTTTGCTGCGATTTTCCCTTGTACACAATAACTTAGCAATCAAGCAAAAATAATGCAATCGGATGATCTTTAAACAAGGATTATATGAAGGTTGTATTACCACCTCGCGGTAAATCCTCGGTTATCTATATGTACAAAACCACCGTGATGGGAGGCGGGTCTATAGCGCCCTATACCACCATTATAACGGCTTTGTTTTTGAAATTTTTCGAACACTTTATAAAGTACATCTACATCAGCAACTGTCAGTTTGCCGTCGCCATTTAAATCGTCCATTCGGCCATCACTATCTTCGTCTATGTATAAATCGAAAGCATCGCCATATTGGTGTCGACTATATTTGCCATTACCAATTGAGCGATTGTAGTGGGGTGTTCTATAGCCGCTGATAAAGGCAAACTTGCTGACTTTAATCCCTTCACTTTGTACAAACTTGAGTAGTTCTTCGAGCATCATCAAGCCACCGTTGTTGACATAAAGATATTTAGGAAAGCCACTCACTTGCTTACAAATTATATTTTTAACTTGCACATGAGGAGTCAGCTGGCGTGATAAGTCTTTCTCAAAAATTTCTATAAACCCGTTAGGTGCACTGTATTGTGTGTAGCCTTTATAGGGCGTAGGGTAGAGGCCTATTTGGTAATTATTTAACTGTTTATTGTTTGCATTGAATGGTTTTTTAACAATCACAAGTAGGTGTTTACTGGTTTCATCGTTACTCAATACTAGGTTATAAAACCCTGCATTTTCTGGGGCGTAAATTGCAATGCTATTTGGCCCTAATCGCTCAGTCTCAACGTCTGATACTGCAGTTGGAGCAAAATCAGCCGTGTTATCAAGTGTTAGAACCTGTTTTGCATCAAGAACAATGCTGTGCAGCGAGTCGCTTAATTCAATGGCAGCAACAGAGCATGTAGTTAACGCGAAGAACACACTTAAAATAATACGGCTGAAATACATAGTTACCTCTAAATTGTATTATTTGCTAATGGCGTGGTGAGTGCTTTTAATAACGCGCCATCGCGATTATAGACATCGGTATAAAATTGTAAGCTCTCGTCGTCACCTGCGACTGTCCAGTACATTAAAAGTACATCTAGCGGTTTTGATAAGCTGATTTTTGTAGTCTCTTTTGCAGCAATGGCGTCATCAATGTCGCTACGACTCCAATTATCTGACGTTTCTAATATTTTCTCAGCTAAGGTGAATGGGTCATCAACTCTTACACAGCCGTGGCTAAATGCACGTTGGTCTTGCTGGAATAATGTTTTTGCAGGGGTGTCGTGCAAATAAATTGAGTATTTATTAGGAAACATAAATTTAATTTGTCCCAATGAATTATTCTCTGAAGGTTGTTGTACAAACCAGTACGGAAAGTTCTTACGACTAGCATTTGCCCAATCAATACTCTTGCTATCCACTGGGTTACGGCGACTATCAACCACAACAAAATCTTTCTCGTTTAAGTAGTTTGGGTTTTCTTTCATTTTTTTGATAATGCCACCTGCAATACTCCGCGGTACTGTCCATGTTGGATTCATCACGATATAGCTCATTTGCCCTTTAAATATTGGGGTTTTGGTGTAGTTTATGCCAACGACCACATTGGTTTGCCATTTTAATTTGTTGTCTTCAAATAAAAATAGTTTAAAACCAGCGATATTTACCACTAAGAAGCGCTCTGTGAGAGTATTATCAACCCAACGAATACGCTCTAGGTTTACTAAAATATCATCAATGTATTCACTGTAATCTTTGTTGAGTAATTTTAACGTTGCGTTACCAATCACACCGTCGTCAGTAACTTGATGAGCACTCTGAAAATTCTTAACTGCTGCAACTAGCTCGTTGTCATAATCAGTATCATCATTACCACTGCCTTGAAAATAATTTAAGCGCTTTAACTTTTGTCTTAACAGCGGTACTGCTGCGTCTGATTGACCCGGTTTTAATATATTGTTTTGCAATGTGATGGCAGGTAACTCGCCAGTTGCATCAAGTTCTCGGTAAAACACTAAAGCATCTTTTAAGCGTTTGTAATGAGGTAATACGGGCTTAAGGTTTTCAAGGCCTTTATCAAGGCTTTTAGACTTAACGTGTTTAAGTAAAGAGGCAGCTGCAGCATCAGGACTGACGTCAAACTGTCCATAATTCCATGTTGCAGTAAGTTGTTTTGGGTTTATTTTCCCGCGTATTAAGTGTTTTGCATACGTCATGACAGCATCTGTCATAAGTACATCAAACTGAGCTTCGACAGCCTCTGTTCCGCGTTTATCTATTTCGTTGGCCAGCGCCATTAATGTATCAAAGTGATAGTCATTGGGTGAGAGGCCTTCAAGCTCTGATTGAGCAATTAACTTGAGAGCTTGTTTTGCATATTTGGTGTCATTCCAAACACGTTCAAAACCATTTGCTTTATAGGTGGCAACGGTCATGTCAGGAGAATGGATGTGTTCTCTTTCAATACTGTGAGATTCACCAATCAGGATAGGTTCTAACTGTTGTTGTAAATATTGGTTTTCAGCCAATACAGGCATGCAAATGGATAAACAACTGACCAAAACGGTGTAGCGCAGAATCTTCATAGCTATGTCCCTATAACAAGTTTGTAATTTGCTTAAATTGTTTCTTTTTTGCTCATTTAAGCTTAGCAAAGCAATACAATTTATAGGAACATATTTTTAAATAAAAACGCTTGGCAAATGAATTTGCCAAGCGTTCGGTTGGGATTTTGAGAGGGGTTTAATTA
The DNA here is from genome assembly GCA_013391845.1 of Pseudoalteromonas shioyasakiensis. NCBI lineage: Bacteria > Pseudomonadati > Pseudomonadota > Gammaproteobacteria > Alteromonadales > Pseudoalteromonadaceae > Pseudoalteromonas > Pseudoalteromonas shioyasakiensis. The sequence continues at coordinate 2,639,357 of CP058414.1, read as the reverse complement.
CTGGTTGTTTGTAATTTTGCTTCTGGCTCTACTTTTTTACCTCTAAACTTGCCAATTAAACGTTTAAAGTCTTCTAACGCAACATACTGACAAGGGATTAAAATAAGTGTAATGACAGTCGCAAATAACACCCCGAATGCTAGAGATACAGCCATTGGGATAACTATTTTTGCTTGTAAGCTTGTTTCCATAATGATTGGTAATACACCAATAAAGGTCGTAATTGAGGTTAGTAATATTGCTCTAAAACGACGAGCACCGGCTTGCATAACAGCCTCTTTGATTGCAACACCTTCAGCGCGGGCCTTATTGACAAAGTCGACCATTACTAGCGAATCGTTTACTACTACACCAGCAACAGCGATGATACCGAATACCGATAAGCTACTCATTGTCATACCTAAGATCATGTGACCGAACATCGCGCCAATTACACCAAATGGAATAACCGACATAATAATGAATGGCTGCGAGTATGAGCGCAGTGGAATAGCAAGTAACGCAAATATAATCATCATAGACAAAGCAAAATCACGTACTTGTTCTGCCACACTATCCATTTCTTCTTGAATACGACCAGCCACATTACTTTCAACACCTGGGTAGCTTTTCAATAGGCTAGGTAAGTACTCGTCACGAATTTCTTTTGCAATGGCAAATGGTTCTGCTTGATCAGTGTTAACCGCAGCCCAAACGTTGACAGTGCGTTTTGCGTTTTCACGACGAATACGGTTCACACCATCAACGATGTTGACCTTCGCTACTTCTGCAAGAGGCACTTCAACGCCTGTTGGCGTAATGATACGCGCATCAGTGATGTCACTTACCGCATTTCGCGATTCACGAGGGTAGCGGATCATTACTTTAATCTCTTCACCGTCACGTAAAATACGTTGTGCTTCTAAACCGTAGTAGCTAAAGCTAACTTGTGATGCCACATCCGATAAGGTTAAGCCTAAGCTGTAAGCAAGTGGTTTAAGTTCAAGTTGAACTTCGTCAGTTGCAGATTGTAGTGAGTCATTTACATCACCTACACCTTGCATGCTATTTAGCTTTTCTTTTAACTTAGCTGCAACTTCTTTTAGTTTATTGATATCTTTACCTTCTAAGCGGAAGCTCACATCACCGTCATCACGGCCGCCGTTCATGATACTGTCTTCAATATTAAGCGTTTTCACACCTGGCAGTGGTGGCATTTGTTCGCGCCACATTGCACTTAATTGGAAAGTATCAATAGGGCGTAAGTCTGGTTCGACTAAAATCGCCATAATGCGTGCACTTGTACGACCGCGTAAGCTAACAGATAAGTCACGGATCATCGCTTGACCATATTGCTCTTCAAGTTGCTTATCGACATCTAAAATCAGTTTTTCAATTGTTTGTGCTGTTTCAAGGGTCGCTTGTTCAGAAGAAGATAAGTTCATTTCAACTGAGATACGTGGGAAATCATGTGGAATTTTAGGATTCGCAACAAATTTCACTAAACCACCAGCGAACATACCGCCACTGACAATAAGTACACAGATAAAGCCAACAATCACGGTATAACGGTAATGAATACAGCGACCTATAAATGGTGTGTAGTAATTATCGACAAAGTTCTTCAGGCCATTATCCATACCTAAACGCAAGCGGTGTAATGGATTTTTAGGGTTCGCAGGTTTATTTTTCATGGCCGCTAAGTGAGCCGGTAGAATCAGTTTTGATTCAATCAATGAGAAAATTAAGCAAAGGATAATTACGCCACCAATGGCTTTAGAAAAGGCAGAACCAGGCCCTGATGCCAGTGTTTGCGGTAAGAATGCGGCGATAGTAGTCAATACACCAAAGGTTGCAGGAATTGCAACGCGTTTTACGCCGCGCACTACGTTATCTAGGCTGTGACCGTGCTTTTCAATTTCAGCACTGGCTGACTCACCGACGACGATAGCATCATCAACGACTATCCCTAGCACCAGTATAAATGCGAATAAAGAAGCTAAGTTAACAGTGATGTCTATAAAGCCAAGTGGCATCATTAAAAATGCACCTAGGAATGATACAGGTAAACCCATCATGACCCAAAACGCTAAGCGCAGTGGCAAGAATAGGGCAAGTACCACCATAACTAAAATACCACCCCAAATCATGTTGTCGATCATCATGTTTAGACGACCTTCAAGGTAATAAGTTAAATCAACAATTGGCGATAGCTTTACACCTGCTGGTAACTGTGGCGCTTTATCTGCTAGGTATTTTTTTAATACTGCAGCAACCTTAGTGATGTCTTGATCTTTCGAAGCATTTACTTCAAAAGTCAGTGAATTTTTACCATTGTACTTAGAATATTGCAGGCCTTCTTCAAAGCCATCGTTAATTGTTGCCACATCACCCAAGAAAACTTGGGCGCCATCAGGTAAGTGTAATAAAGGCAGCTTTTCGAACTCTTTACCACGATACGCTTGGTTTTCAACACGCATTGAAATGTAGCCATTTTCAGAGCGAATTTGACCTGCTGACATATTGGCAGAGAAGCTACGAACGGCTGTGGCAATATCACGGAAAGTTAAACCATACTCACGTAGTTTATCTGGGCTGATTTCAATGCCAATTTCGTAGTTTAAGCCACTGTAAAAGTTGACCAAGTTAATTTGTGGTAAAGCTTGTAGTTCATCTTTTATGTCGTTACCAAGTTCTTTGAGCTGGTAGTTACTCATATCGCCATACAGCGCGAGTATCATAACTTCTTGCTCAAACTTTTCACGGCGAACAATTGGGCGTTCCATCTCAGCAGGGAAGGTATTGATTGAATCAACCTGCATCTTGATTTCATCGAGTACTTCTTGCGGGTCGTACTTTTCTTCGATTTCTATCCAAGCTTGTGAAAAACCACGGTTCGAATAAGTAATTAAACGTTTAATGCCTTCGAGGCCCTCTAAAGACTCTTCGACCTTTATGGTTATGCCTTCTTCTACCTCTTGTGGTGCAGCCCCTGGGTAGACAGCTTGAATACTGATCCAGTTACTTTCAAACTGTGGGAACATTTGCTTACGCACTGACATTGCAGTCAATAAGCCGCCCACTAAAATAAAGATCATAAGTAAGTTTGCAGCAACTGGGTTGCGTGCAAACCAGGCAATAAGCCCTTTTTCTCTGTGCGTGGTCATGGCTTATTCCTCTTTTAACGCTAATTGTGTTGTTGGCACACTTAGTTTTGCGTCATCTAGCTTGACTGCCATGCCTTCAGTTGGGTATTCAAGTGCTGAGGTAATAAGTTGCTCACCGTTAGCAAGGCCATTATCGGCGATCACCATGCCATTTTGTTCGCGCACAATGTTAAGTGTTTTAAAAGTAAGTGTTTCGCCATCTTGTAAAACAGCTACCTTGTTGTCTTTAACTAAATGGTGCGGAACAACAATCGCATTGTCCAGCGCTCGACCTTCGATAGTGGCATTAATGTATGAGCCAAAACGCAGTGGTTGTTTTTGCTCATAAGGCGTTGCTACTTGTGCTACTAGGTAATTCATGCGGCTGCGTTGGTCAACGACCCCTTCGCTGCGTACAATAGTCGCTTGCCACGTTGTTTGTTTACCTGCAAATTCAGCATTAATTGATACGCTTGCACCAATTCCTTGGTTATTTAGGTATTGCAGATCTTTATCAGCAACAGGTAAACGAATTTCAGCCAGTGATGTTGAGCTTAGGCTACCAAAGCTATTACCCGGGTTTACCACACTACCTAAACTAATCAGGCGCTCGTCGATAATGGCATCGTATGGCGCTTTAATGTATGTGCGCTCAAGATTACGTTTTGCGCGTTTTACACTGGCTTGAGCAGCACGGTAGTTTGCAAGCTTTTCAGCGAGTTGCGGTTTACGTAAATACAGCTCAGATGGAATAACTTGGTTTGAGTCACCTTTGATGCGGTCCCACTCAGCTTGTGCAACAGATACTTGCGCGCGTTCAATTTCAAGAGCAGAGCTTGCTTGCGCTAGACCTGCTTCTGCTTCAATGAGTGCAGCTTCGTAATCATTTGGGTCAATACGTGCTAGAATATCGCCTTGCTTAACAAATCCGCCTTGTACAAATTGATCTGACAGCGAGACAACCTGACCACTCACTTGCGCAACAAGTTCAGTTTGGTTTTTCGGTTTAACGATACCGTATGATTTTACATCAAGGGTAATGGCGTCAAAGCTTAACGGTTTAATTGATACAAGCGGTCGCAAATCTTGTTCTGGTTTTTCGACCGGCGCTTGCTTCATAGAGGCAAATGCGAATGCCATTCCAAGTCCGCCGACTAATACGGCGATAGGGAGAATGATTTGTTTTTTACTAGCCACGGGATAGTCCCTCACGGTTGACGGTAATTAAAAATAAATTTGATAGGCTAAGCATACGCAATAAAGTGTTTACAAGGCGTTCGAAGATGTAACAAACCATTACACATATTACAAAGGCGCTACAAAGGTTCTATAAGAGGTACTCAATGACAGATAAAATGGCATGTAGATTAGGCTGTGGCGCCTGTTGTATTGCACCCAGTATTAGCTCACCGATCCCAGGAATGCCCAACGGGAAAGCGGCGGGAGAGCGCTGTATTCAACTGGATAATAATAACCTGTGTAAATTATTTGGTGATGAATCAAGGCCCAAGGTGTGTAGTGATTTTTCTGCCACTATTGATGTGTGTGGCACGACAAATGAACAAGCATTGTATTTAATTACCGAACTTGAGCAGATGACTTAAAAAAATTAAACCCTTAACATTTTTTAACAGTTACTGGGATAAATTAGGTTATTTTTTAAAGTCACAGTTTTCGCTATGGCATTTTAAATAAATTTGACTGTGGTGTTTTAAAGATCTTAGAAGAAAACGTGTCACAACAATGCCAGTCAATTGACTGGCATTGTTGTTTTTACTTACCACGTATAGGTAGCGCTTAAAGTATATTGTTCGCCGCGGCCTGGGGTACCCGGGACTTCTTCGAATGATTCATCCCAAATATTGTCAGCTGCAAAGGTAACAAACACATTATCAAGCTGGGCTGGCGTGAACTTTACTGTTAACTGCGTGAAGAAGGCTTCATCATCAGAGCTACGTAGGCGGTTACTATGTTGTTTACGCCATTCGTTATCGATACGCAACTCAAGCACATCCATTGGTTGCCATACTGCACCCAGTGTTACACGGTGATCAGGGTAGTTAAGCGCATAAAAGCTCGCATCAATATCTGCCGTGCCATAGTCTTCTGACTTTTCTAAATAGGTGTAGCTGGCAATCAACTCAGCGCTTTCAAACGATTTATTCGCTAAAAACTCAACGCCTAAGGTGTCTATATCAACCGGGTTTGCAAAACGTGCTGAAGTTGCATCAAAGCGATATGTCCAATCCGTAAGGTTTTTATCTTTGCGGTAGAAAATAGCTGAATCTAAACGCCACGAAGATTGTTCAATTAGTAAACCTAATTCAAGGTTATCGGTGGTTTCGCGCTCAAGGCTGTAATTACTTCTGAATAACCCGCCCGTTTCACTGCCGCCGATTGCGGTGTAACCGGGAACTTGTGTTGCTTCGGCGTATGATGCGTACCAAGTATGTTCACTGCCATTTTGATTAGCTACTTTAAGGCTTGCATCTGCAATAAAGGAGGTATCTGAACTATCACGGTTAGTATCATCAAAAGCAGCACCAACACGAACCATAAGCTCTTTGTTAGCTGTAAGGGCCGTCTTGTATTCAGGCAAGATACTTAGCTTAGTGTAATTGCGTGACGTAAAGTTGTTTTCAAGAGATGTTGATTCAATCTCATCAGCAATAAATTGTCCAGCATAATTAATTGCATAGTGGTCATTTAAACGGTGACGTCCAGAGAGTGCCAATGACTTAACGGTGGTTTCGTGAAACGCTTCAAAAATAGCTGGGTTTTCACGAGACAATACATAATGGTCGTTATGTTTACGATAATAACCAGTCACTTCAAAGGTACTGCTATCACCATACATTTGCTTGTGATTGAGCATGAAAAGGTTGGTTTCAAGATCTTCGGTTTCGTTAAAGTTAAATGGCGTGTAAAGATTTGGCCAACCAAAAAATTTTTCTTGGCGTCCGAACATTAAATCAGTTTGCGAGGTATCGCTTGCAAGTTGAACGCGTGCTGAGGCACGTTCAAAGTCGTGGTCGCCATTATCAATTGAGCCATCGCTTTTTGAGTGCGAGTATTCACCCTCAAAACCTAATCGCCAATCAGGTTTGCTATCCAGCTTTTGGCTATGGGCAGCATGAATGCTTTGTAAATTAAAGCCATTCGTACCTGTGCCAAGTGAAACGCTGCCAGTGCTTGTGATAGGGCGCCAGCCAAATGAAACCGTGCCAACCGAGCTATTCATACCATAAAGGGCATTATCAGCCCCTGTAAGTACTGAAGGGCCTGTTAGCATCTGTGGGGCAATAGGAATTTCAGCAAAGTAGTGACCAGATTGGGGGTCAAATAATGTACTGCTACCGACACGAAAGCCAGTATTTTCGAAGATACCACCACGAATAGTGACATCAGCTTGTGCTTCAGCCATATTGCGTGATTGCAAATCGACACGTGGGTCATATTCTAAGTTTGATACCGGCGCATCAAAAGTACCAACCGGTTCTTTATTTGCGGTTGCTGAAACTTCAACGGTGATTTGTTCAATATTGTTGGTGTCTTCTGCTAGCACTGAGCAAGTGACGAATAAAGCGGGAAGTGTAAGCTGTACTGCGCGTACCATCTAAAACTCTCTTGATTTTGTTTAATCTGGGGTAGTGGGCTAGTTAGGCGCACTGAAAATTGCGGGTATTGTATCTGAATCACTGAGTTATACCACTCCAACCAGATTTCAGCAGGCAATAAAAAACCGCGCCAAGTGCGCGGTCTTTTTACTAAAACGGCATTTAGTTTTGATTAATTGATTGCGGTGGAAAGTTACTGAGAATGTTAGCAACAGTTTCTTTGATAACTTCAGTGCGCTTTTCAGGTGATTGGTTCTTTTGCAAACGACCTTCTTTAGCACCACGCCAAACTAATTGGTTAGAAGCACGGTCTACTACGTCTAAAATTAACGTACCGACTTCGTATTCGCGAGTTGTTGTTTGTGTGTTATAACCCATACCCCAGTAATTCCAGCGTGCACCGTAACCTACGTTGAAGGTATCTACATCAATTTTAGTATCAACTGATGCATGATAGTTAATAAGTACATCTGCTTGCGCTACATCAACAAGCTTCATACCGCTTTTTTCAAGTTCGGCATTAACTGCTTCACGCACACGTTTTTCCATTAAAGGACTAATTTGGTAGTTCGCTACGTTTTTAGTCAAGCTGGCATTAGGTACCCAAGAGAAGGTTTTATAATTACTAAAATCTGCAGATTTGTCGTAATCCCAATCAGGCGTTTTAGCACAAGCCGCTAAAAATAATACAGCCGTCGCGATTAATAAGTTCTTCATATTGTTTGCTCCTTGGCAAAATTTCCACTACTTGATTGATAACATAACACAAATAATACTCAACTGAATGATTATTTAAATACTATGGCACATTTACAAATAAGTACTGTAATAGTTTGTAATTAAGCACTGTGTTCAACTTCTATCCAGTCTTTTTCATCGACCCAGTTTTGCACCCCATCTTTGACAGTACGAATAGGGACAATGTAATCACAGCTAACTTGTGGTTTAACTGAGGCAAAAATCGGCACGAAGCCAAAGCTAAGTGCTGTTTCGATAATTGCTTTTTGGTTTTGCGGGTCGATATCGGCAGCTTCATCGATATAAATCGGAATACGATACAGGTTTTGCTCTTGATCGCTTAATAAGTAACGAATAAACAGCATGCCACAAAGTAGCTTAATGGTAATCCGGGTACCGTTAGAGCCGGCTGAGTCGATTTTCTCGAAGTGCTCAGTGTCACCAGCACGATTTACCACTTCAAAGCGAATATCGAACAAGTCTGTCAGTGTTAAACCTGCTTTTTCAGAAGCAAACTTAATTAAATGATCTTTTGCTTCGTTTACCGCAGACTCGCTATAAGGCTCTTGGCTTAATAAGTCGAGGGTATCGCCTTGCTCAAACTGATTTGAGGTACTAATGATGGTATCAATGCTATCAACCAGCATCTTGCGCGGGATAACATTAATTTTGAATGCTTGAAGGTTAGAGATCCGATGTTGACTAATGCCTTTATTAAAGCTATTCATTTCACGGCGCAAGCGGTCTAAGTCTTCACGCAAGCCTTTAATGGTAGCTGCCACTTCGGTTAATGCAACTCGGCCTTGACGCTCAACAGCATCGCGCTCGTTATCAATGTTATGAAACGCGCTGATAAGCTTTTCGTATTTAGTAAACTCATCGTTTTCGTTATCAAATTTAGTAATACCCGCATTATAAATATGCATGTAGGTGTTACGTACGTTGATATCAAAGTTACGTAGCTCTTGGCAGTCTTTGTTAAAGTGATGAATGAGGTCACTTAAGTTATCAAAATCAATACTGATTTCAATCATGTATGGTGTGACTTTGCCTGAGTAAAAATCAAGTGTGTGATCGATACGTTCAGATTTAACTTGGCGTAAGCGGTCAGCTTGGCGCGCAAGCAAATCTTTTTTCGACTTGATAATTGAGCGACGATCGCTAATTGAGCCACTGTTCTTTTGAATGTCTTGCAGGTAGTCGTCAACTTGTTCGCGTTCTGCATTTAATTGCTCTTTTAGCAGAGTTTGAGCATCGACAGATTGCTGCATCACTTCAAATTGTTCAAAGCGTTTTAATGCTTCTTCAGAGGCCATTAGCTCATCATACAAGGCATCTTTTTCTTTTTGCTTTTCAGCGACATTAGCAGCTACTTCGCGCTGTTGTTTAAACTCTTTCAGGGAGTTTTCAAGTGCAGCGAGTTGCGCAGTTAATTGCTCTTTGTTTTCGCCCGTTTGCATTTGCACAGGGCTTAGCTTTTTTAGTTTAATCGTCGCACCAGGAAGAGTCAGTACACCGCCTTTTACGTTTGCCGATAACTGCTCTAAAAACTCACCGAAGGCATCTTCGTCTGTGATATCAACATCACCATTGCTGGTGGTGGCAAACGATAAGATATCTGGGTTTAAAATACGCGAAATTTCTTCAACTTCTTTTAAAGATAAATCTTCACGCATACGGGTGAATAAATTGAACTCGAGGTTCTTTAGCTGTAGTTTTAAGCTCTTAATTTGCTTTTGTGTTTCGCTAATACGGTAATCAAGCGTGTGTAAGCTTTGACCTTGGGCACTGCTTAATGAATGCGAAAGCGACTCATAATCTTGTTTAAGCTGCGTAAGGCTTACTTTTAAGGTGGCTTTGTTAACTAGTTCAAACTCAGATTTAAGTGCTCGATAGTCTAAAAACCACTGCTCAATTTGAGTTTGCTTACGCTCAATGTCACGTGATTGCTGAATATACAGCTGCTGCTTTTGGTCGAACTCATGTTTTTCGTGCTCGATATCTTCAAGGGCAATATTTAGCTCAGTGAGTTGCTCTTGTTGATAGGTTTCAAAGTCAATCAGTGCTTGGTCAATTTTTGGCGCATAGGCGGCAAGTTTGCCTTTTAAAACCGTTTGATTCTCAAGCATAGATTCAAGGGCTGCGATAGGCTCTTGCATTGACTCAAGGGCTTTTAATTCACGTTTAGCGCGATTTACCTTATCGAATGAACGTCGCCATACTTCATAAAAATCGACCCGTGAATTTGACATATGACGCTCAAATACACGTAACATAAAGCGCTTAACATCACTGGCTCCTAACTTGTGCAAGTTAAGAATACGGCGGAAAATTTCTTTGTAAATTGCAGAGTCTTGCACGTTATTGAGTGGGATCATCTTTAAATTGATATCGCCATCAAACGGGGTTGCTCCGCCAGTAAGTAGGGCGTTCAGCTCTTGCGCTTTTAATTCAATTGGGTTGAAACCTTGCTCTTTTAAGTGATTAAAAAGCTTGGTGAATTTAACAATTGTCTTGCCTTGGGTGTAGTGATCTAGGTTTAACTTACCTTGATAGCAAAAAAACTGATGCGCATAACCAGCAATTTTACCAAGGCCAGCAACACCAATAACCACAGGGCCATTAGGTAGGTCAGCTTCAAGTAAAATATAGGATTGATCTGACGAAAAGTAGAACTTACGAGTTTCGTCTAAATCGTGGCCATCCCATTCTGTTAAGCGTAAATCATTAATTAACGGAAATTGCAGGGCATTAATAACCGAGCTTTTACCGGTATTATTCGGTGCACAAATTGAGCTACTTTTATCCAGTGGGATCACGCATTTTGCATAGCCTGCGGTATTTAAAAGCGCAAGTTTGCTGAGTCCGTAAAGGCTTTGGCTTTGCATTATTCGTCATCTCCTAGATAGGTTTCTTCGTTTACTTCCATTAATGCATCGATATAACGATAAATTGGCGCTTGCAGCATAAAGCCATTTTCTACTTCGCGAGCAAGGCCTAAACGCACCATACGTAGGTACACATCTTTACGTAAACCTGAGCCAGAGAATATTTCTAATTGATCAAACAAGTGCTTGTTGATTTGCACTAAGGTTTGCATCAGTTCAAGGTCGTTTACCTCGTCAAATAAGGCACGCATAGGATCTTTACCAGTATTGGCATAGTGCTCAATCAAGATGTAGATAGTCAGCGCGATGGCACGTGAAATTTTACCCATGTTTGGGGTGCTCTCGTCACTACCAAAATAGTAATAGCCACGGCTATCATGCTGTAGGTCATGGCCGAGTGCATTAAAAAGGGCACGGTAGGCATCAATGTGTTGGTCAAGCTCTTGCCACATCAGCGTGTCTTGTTCACTAATGTGGTAGCCTGACGTGAGCTTTTTATTAATAGCTTGCAGATGCGTTAAATCATCTAAATTAATATCTGTCATGGTTATTGCTCTGTTGCTTTTTTATCGTCAGCAATCGATGAGTTAAATGGGTAAAGAGAGAAGTGTTGCTGGGCAATTTTTATTTTTACTTTCTCTTGGCTTTGGCTAATTTCAAGGTCGCCATCGCTAATTAATTTTTGATACAAGAACAGCATTTCGTCAGCTTCTAGATCTGGGTAGCTTTCATCTAAGAAACTAAGCAGCGGCTGAGCTTTTTTGCTGGCTTTTTTAAAGCGTTTTCTAAATTGTGTTTTAACGTCGTTGTAATCAGGGATATGCGGGCTTTGATAGGCGGGCACATCATCATGCTCTGGTAGCTGATATTCATCGTGCTCAAAGTCGACTAAGCCTGCCATATAGGCCACGATATGACGTTGTTGACCAAGTGAAAAGCGTTGTGCATCCGAGACAAAGTTAGGTTGTACCGCACTTAGCATGTTATCGACGCCATTTTTACGCACTAAACCAAGTACTTTGGCTGCTTGGCGAGTAATTAGGTTGTTACGGCGTAATTCTTCACGTAGCGGCATTAGCATATCGGCGCTTTTACGTAAGCTTTCACGACCAACTAAATGCATTTCTAAAATACGGGTTCGCAATTGCTCAAGCATGCGTTTGTCTTGATATGACTTACCTAGGCGGTCAATTTGTTCGATTTGTGCGCTTATTTGCGTTTCGATGGTGTTAAAGCAAGCGTGGAAGTCACCACGTATATCAACCATTTCAAGCATAGGTTCAATGTATTCATCAAACGCTTCGATCACTGCTTGATAGCGCTTTTGCAAAGATTGCACGGCGTTGTTTGCTTTAGCTTGCTCAACAATATTTAAAATCGCGTTTTCATTGTGGGCAAACAATTTCATTATTTTACGTACCCGATCATCCATAATACGGCTAAAGCGGCGTAGCTCGTCGTAATCTTCAATTTCACCTGCTTTAGCCAAGCGACTACCAAGGCGAGCTAAATCATCAACTAGTACACTAATTTCTTGGGCAAGACCTAGGTGTTCTTCTTGTAGCAAGAAAGTCGCAAAATCAGCAATCGCTCGATTGATTTCTAATTGCGATGATTTCGCTAATGGAATGATAATATCTTGATTTAATAAACGATTTGTTTCCTTATAAATGCGTTCATTTGACCATGAAGGTTGTTTTTGTTTTATCGCATTTTGTACGTCTTTCAAACTGAAATCAGCCATCTTAAAACGTTTAAATAGCAGTTCTAACACCCCCCAATGTTCAGTAAGGGTATTTAATAACTTTTTAGCTGGGATCATAAGGCTCCAGTAAATTCAGACTTAGGTGTTAGCGATTAGTAGTAAATTATGTAATTGATAATAGTTTTATGCTTTCTATGCTGCTAGAATCCGCGCCGAAACACTCGACTTACAATTTTTACATTATTATAAAGGTTGTTCAAACACCATGGTAACCCCACTTATCCTAACCCTGATAGCGGTGGCATTTTTGCTTATCGTTATAGAGGATATTATCCATGTAAACAAGGCCAAAACGACGCTTTTTTTTGGCACTTTATGCTGGATTATCTTATTTATCTCTCCAATTCATGGGCAAAGCCCAGAAACCATACAACATCAACTGGATCACAATATATTAGAGATCGCGACTTTATGGCTGTTTTTAATGGCAGCGATGACCTTTGTTGCGTATTTAAACTCTAAAGGCTTTATCCAGAATATTGTTCATAAAATTATGCCAAATCAAATCAGTGAACGAAAGTTGATGTTTCTGATTGGTGGCTTTTCTTTCTTATTTTCATCGATATCAGACAATATAACTGCGACTTTAATCTCACTTGCGGTGGTGATGTCACTAAAATTAGATCCTAAAAAATTAATAAAATATGCAACCTTGATTGTATTTAGTGTTAACTCGGGTGGGGTGTCGTTGATCACGGGTGATGTTACAACTCTGATGATTTTCTTAGACGAAAAGGTCACCATTGCTAATTTACTATTATTAATTGCGCCTGCACTGACAAGTGTTGCACTGCTTGCGGCAATGTTATCTGTGGGTATGTCGGGTAATGTAGTATTTGAAAAGCAAACAGCTCGTCGTATTGAAAAAACAGATATTACCATTGCGGTTATCTTCTTCTCGACGATTATTGCCACGTTAACTTTGAGCGTGCTTTATAATGTGCCACCGCTTTTAACCTTTTTATTTGGTTTATCACTAATGTTTTTGGTTGCGCAATTCTTAATGCGCAAAAAAGACGTCAACAAAAAAATTATCGATTATATTCGTGAGATTGAGTACGACACCTTATTGTTCTTCGTAGGTGTGTTATTGCTGGTTGGTGCATTAAAAGAAGTAGGTATGCTTGCTAAGTTTACTCACCTATATGAGTTGATGGCGCCTGAGTATGCAAACTACATGATGGGGCTATTATCAGCAGCGGTAGATAACGTACCTTTAACTGCTGCACTTTTAAAAGCTGATATTGTGATGAGTCCACAGCAGTGGTTGTCGTTTACCTACGCAACAGGGGTAGGTGGTTCAATGCTTATTATCGGCTCTGCGGCAGGTATTATCGCCATGAGTAAAGTAAAAGCACTGACCTTTATGAGCTATCTTAAAATGTCGGTTTATTTATTAATTGCTTATACCGTTGGCTATTACGGGTCGCACTTAGCAGGCAGTTTAATTTCATAAAACAACTTGACAGCTAGACGTCTAAACGTTAACTTTCAAAGCCTGCTTTTTTAGCAGGCTTTGTTATTTTAACCAGGTGTTAACTTAACATTCAGAAGAGGTGCGATACTTAGGTAGTTAATGTGAGGTGACGAACGCCGATGACCATTAATGAGGGAAGTACTCGCCGAGAAAATTAGCCGGACGTCACGGTTACTTTTCGGTTTATGGGGCTGAATCCTCAAAACTGTCACCAAACTAGGTGGAGAGCTTCTGGCATGGACTACTCTTTATTTTCAAAGCACCCCCTTGCCGAGTTCTTCTTGAATTACTGTGGATAGTTTTCCACAAAAGGAGACGACATGAATACCCAATTAGCCGCCAACACAAAATCAGATTACGTTGTTGCAAAATTTGGTGGCACCAGTGTAGCTAACTTTGATGCTATGAGCCGCTGCGCAGAAATCATTTGTGCTGATAATCAAGTTCGTATTGTTGCTGTGAGTGCCAGTGCTGGCGTGACAAATCATTTAGTTGCATTGTGTAAAGCTGATTTGAGCGCGGCTGAGCGTGACGAGCACATCACAGGTGTGGTAGCCATTCAAGAAGCTATTTTAGCTGAGCTATCGCTTGATGCTGACTTAGCTCATGGCTTTAATGAAACCCTCAAAGCCTTTCAAAAACTGGCATCAGAAGGGGTTAAGTCAGTAGCGGAGCAAGATGAGCTACTTAGCTTTGGTGAGCGTTTATCATCGTATTTATTTACACAAGTATTGCGTGGGCAAGGTCTTGATGCGGTGCGTTTTGATGTACGCAAGGTGCTAAAAACAGATAGCCAATTTGCTAAAGCAACACCGAATGTTGCAGCAACCGCTGCGGCTGCTAAAGAGCATTTAGTGCCGCTACTTGATGACCACGTTGTAGTAACTCAGGGTTTTATTGGTAGCAATGAACATAATCAAACAACCACTTTAGGGCGTGGAGGATCAGATTACAGCGCGGCATTACTTGCAGAAGCAATTAACGCAAAAAGCGTGCATATTTGGACTGATGTTGTGGGTATTTTCAGTACTGATCCGCGTTTATGCGCTAAAGCAAGCCCAATTGCACGCTTGAGTTTTGATGAAGCGGCAGAGATGGCAACGTTTGGTGCAAAAGTACTGCATCCTGCAACCATTTTACCTGCGAGCCGTAGTCATATTAGTGTGTTTGTTGGTTCAAGCCGTGAGCCACAATTAGGTGGTACATGGATTGAAAAAGAAAAATCTCAGCAACCAGGTATTCGTGCAGTAACACAGCGTAAAAACCAAATTCTATTAACAGTCAAAAGCCCAGAAATGCTCCTTGCTAGTGGTTTCTTAGCGCGTGTTTTCACCATTTTAAGTGAGTTTAATATTTCAGTTGATTTGGTTACAACCTCAGAAATTAGTGTTGCAATTACTTTGGATAACGCGCCAAATGCATCACGTCCAGAGCTGGATCAAGCTTGTTTAGATAAGCTTTCTGAGTTTTGTCATGTGTCGGTCGAGAATAACTTAACGCTGGTGGCTTTAATTGGTTCTGAAATTCAATTACGTCAGCAAGAAATGAATTTAATGCAGGTATTAAGCGACTTTAATATTCGTTTAATTTGCCACGGTGCAAGTAAACATAACCTGTGCTTTTTGGTGGAGCAAAGCGAGTCAGATGACGTTGTGCAGGCAATTCACAGCCGATTATTAGAAAGCCAAGTCGCGGCGTAAGTCGCTAAAGCTAATAAAAGAGCACTGCCAGTCAGTGCTTTTTTGTGCCACAACACTTATGTCAAAGCCTTCAATACAATTACTGCTAGCGCAGAAATTATGTTTACGTATTTCTTCAAATACATTGGGAGCGAGCAGTTTCGCAATCGGCTGAGTACTTGCCTTAGCAAGGGCTTCTTTTAATGTCCAAATTCTAAAAAAACACTGTGCCTGTTCATCGGGTGCATCAAAACTGCTGATTAAGTCAACTTCATCTTGATGATAAAAATGCTTTGCAAGCTTGATAAAAGGGCGAGGTTTGTTGCTTTGTTCAATATCAAAACCAAGCAGCTGCTGAGCTGGGTTGAGGGCAGCACCTATCAAACCATTTGAATGAGATAAGCAAGCCCAAACAGACTCTCTAACGGGTGTATGTAGTTTTAGCTTACTGTCTTTGTCATCAAATTGGCTTGATATTTCATTGAGCGCTAAATCATCATGAGGGTAAGTATGTTTGTATAAATACTTTAACGTTAAGCGAGTCGCTAAATACTCTTGTTTAGCTGCGGGCACTTTGCGTTTTTCAAGTACACATAATTCAAACTCACTGAGCAATTTTTCAATAGCTAAGCTTGAAATATCGATGTTTGATGCTTCCATAAGCATAATTTGCTGTGCTGTGTTGTTCGGCTGCAGATTAATAACTAAGGTGTTTGAAAAATAGTGGCTGCTCATGATTTAACGCTTATACGGGGGTTCGTATTTAGTTTTGTTTATTTTTACAGCAAATGAACTTGTAAGAGCACGAACAACTCAAATAGTTTACGCAGTTGGCTGTAATTATGGTTTAATGAGGAAAAATAATAACAGATTTATAGATGTATGGCACAAGTTCGTGACGGCTTTCACAGCCGACTAGGTTTCGTATTAGCCGCTTCAGGTGCGGCGGTAGGTTTAGGTAATATTTGGGGCTTTCCAACACAAGCGGCAAACCATGGCGGCGGTGCATTTTTACTTGTTTACTTCATTGTTATCTTCTTATTAGCGCTTCCAGCCCTTTATACTGAGCTGTATTTAGGCCACCAAGCGCAAGCTAATCCGGTAAAAGCATTATCCAATGCATGGCAAGATACGGCTCCTAAAGTGGGCGCTGCAGCAGGCTACATAGGTCTGTTTGGTGCAATTGTGATGTTAAGCTTTTATTCGATAGTCGCAGGTTGGATGTTAGCGTATGCACTTGAGCCAATCGCTAGCTTCTTGGGTTTTACTGAGTTAAGTAACTTTTTGCATAGTGATTCAATGGCACGCAACTTTGTGTTTACGCCGCTGATGCTTATTCTAACTGCGAGTATTATCTTAAAAGGGGTTAAATCAGGAATCGAGACTTGGTCACGCCGTTTAATGCCATTATTGCTAGTGTTATTAGTGGCGTTAATTGCTTATATCGCGACCTTAGATGGTGCGATAGATGGCTTTGCAGCCTACTTAGTGCCAGATTTTAGTCAAATTCTTGATGCAAACTTAATTATTGCGGCAATGGGACAAGCGTTCTTTTCATTGTCGTTAGGTGTAGGCTGTATGATGGTTTATGGCTCATATTTAAAGCCTGATGCGAACCTTCCTAAACTAACCGGAACAGTGGCGTTGCTAGATACGGGGGTTGCCTTTTTGGCGGGTTTGTTGATTATACCAGCTATTTTTGTTGCTCAGCATAACGGTGTAGAAGTGTTTAGCAACGGTAAATTAGTAGGTGAAGGGCAGTTAATTTTTGCAATTTTACCTGAGCTGTTTAGTACTATGGGGCAAATGGGCTTACTCGTTGGATTATTGTTTTTCGTGTTAATGTCAATAGCTTCTGTTACATCAACAATTTCATCAACTGAAATTCCAGTGGCATTTTTAGTTGAGAACCACAGTATAGAGCGTAAAAAAGCGACTTTATTTGTAACTTTAATCGTCTTTATCGCTTCATCAGTTATTATCTTAAATTTTGACTGGTTATTTGGTTTGGTGATTATGGTGCTTACGCAGTACCAACTACCTTTAATGGGACTGTTCTATTTCATTACTGTAGGCTGGTTATGGCAACGTGGTAATAAATTGCATCAAGTCTCGAGCGGCCCTCATTATTGGTTTGCTCAGTATATTCGCTTTGTGTGCCCGTTATTAATGACAGC
Organism: Pseudoalteromonas shioyasakiensis; assembly: GCA_013391845.1. Classification (NCBI taxonomy): domain Bacteria; kingdom Pseudomonadati; phylum Pseudomonadota; class Gammaproteobacteria; order Alteromonadales; family Pseudoalteromonadaceae; genus Pseudoalteromonas; species Pseudoalteromonas shioyasakiensis. Next base: position 2,621,891 of record CP058414.1, on the reverse strand, counting down.
AGTATTTGTGAACGTGGCGTTGTTGAAATAGAGTCTTGAGCTGCGAGTTACAAGTTTCTAGTTTCGAGGTAAAAGACAAAAGTAAAAAGGCGTGGGGTTTAAACCTCACGCCTTTTTAGTATAAGGTACGCACTCATTAACTAACTTCGTTAGTTAATGGTAAGCCTTGGCTTATCTCATTAGCACTTTGTAGTGTGGTGCAGGCTATTTCGCTAAGCGCTTCTTGGGTGAAGAAGCCTTGGTGGCCTGTCACTAACACATTAGGAAAACTAATAAGGCGTGAAAAAATATCGTCTTGCATGATTTCTTCGCGATGATCTTTAAAGAATAACTCTGACTCTTGCTCATACACATCAAGTCCTAAATGTCCGAGCTTTTTAGACTTAAGCGCTTGAATACATGCTTGGCTATCGAGAAGTGCACCACGAGAGGTGTTAATTAACATAACACCGTCTTTCATTTTTTTAAATGCACTGCTATCAATTAAATGATGGGTGTGCTCGTTGAGTGGGCAATGTAAAGAGATGACATCACTTTGTGTGAGCAATGTGTCTAAATCACATAAAGTATAAGGGCCTTCACTTGCCATTGGGTCACAAACGAGTACTTTAGCCCCAAAGCCATTTAAAATATTCACTAAAGCTAAACCGATTTTGCCACAGCCTATAATCCCAATGGTTTTTTTAAACAGATTAAAGCCAAGTAAGCCGTTTAAATCAAAGTTACCTTCACGTACACGGTTAAAGGCTTTGTGGGTTTTACGGTTGAGCGTTAGCATTAGAGCAATACAATGCTCTGCGACAGCTTCGGGGCTATAAGCCGGGACGCGGCATACCTTGATGTTATGCTCTTTGGCTGCATCAAGGTCTACATTATTAAAACCTGCACAGCGTAATAAGATTGCTTTTACGCCTACAGCTGCCATATCTGCAATGACGTGCTTGTCGACTGTATCGTTTACAAACACGCACACCGCATCGAAGCCTTTACAAAGAGGAGTTGTATTGATGTTTAAAGACTGCTCAAAATAACTGAGCGAAACAGAGTCAGCGTATTCAGTTAGATTCCTTTCAAAAAACGGTTGCTCATATTTTTGCGCACTGAATAAGGCCAGTTTCATCATTTAAATTACTCTCTATCACCATTTTGAGGGTTTCGGGTTTGGTACGCGGGGCATATCGCGCAACGAGTTGACCCTCTGAGTTTATAAGAAATTTGGTGAAATTCCATTTAATTGCGCGGTTTTGTGCAATTCCACGGGTATGACACTTTAAATGATTAAATAAAGGGTGGGCATCAGGGCCGTTAACTAATACTTTGTTAAAAATAGGAAAACTGACATCAAAGTGCTGCTGATAAAAAGCTTGTAGCTCATTGCCATCAAGGGGCTCATTGTGGCCAAATTGATTACATGCAAACCCAAGCACAGTAAATCCTTGCTGTTTATATTCTAGATAGAGCTTTTCAAGGCTTGCCATTTGCACTGAAAAATTACATTTACTGGCAATATTGACGATAAGCGCTGTTTTTCCTTGTAGCGATTCAAGGCTAAAATTTTCACCAGATGCAAGCTGGGCGTTGAAACGATATATACTATCCATGTGTTACCTGTGTGTTTTTGACTGGTTTAAATGAACTTTTTTTCATTCGCTTTTTAGTTAATCGGTTGAGATAATGAAATTGTTACTAATTTATCACTCAAATAGGTCAGTTTTATGTCAATGAAAGTCGCCTTCATCGGATTAGGTGTAATGGGTTACCCAATGGCGGGTCACCTTGCTAACGCAGGTCACAACGTGACAGTTTACAACCGCACAACAGCTAAAGCGCAAAAGTGGGTTTCAGAATATCAAGGTAGTTATTGTGAAACGCCAAGTGAAGCAGCTAAAGGTGCTGATATCGTTTTCATGTGTGTAGGCAATGATGACGATTTACGTTCAGTTGTTTATGGTGAAAATGGTGTTCTTGTAAGTATGCATGAGGGGAGCTATTTAGTAGACCACACCACAACGTCGGCTGAAGTTGCACGTGAAGTAGGAGCTCAAGCTAAACAGCATGGTATTGCATTTTTAGATGCGCCAGTCTCTGGTGGTCAAGCAGGTGCAGAAAATGGCGTGTTAACCGTGATGGTTGGTGGCGATGAAGCTGATTTTAATGTTGTTCAGCCTGTGATGGCTGCTTTTAGTCGCTTTAGCCAATTATTAGGCGAAGTAGGCTCTGGCCAACTTTGTAAAATGGTTAATCAGATTTGTATTGCCGGTGTGGTGCAGGGCTTAGCCGAGGGATTACACTTTGCAAAACAAGCCGGCCTTGATGGTGAAAAGGTCATTGAAACCATCTCTAAAGGTGCAGCAGGCTCATGGCAGATGGAAAACCGCTACAAAACCATGTGGGCTGGCGAATACGAATTTGGTTTTGCTGTTGATTGGATGCGTAAAGATTTAGGCATTGCTCTAGATGAGGCAAAGGCAAACGGCGCAACTTTGCCGATGACGGCAACAGTTGATCAATATTACGCTGATGTACAAGCTTTAGGTGGTGGACGCTATGACACCTCAAGTTTATTAGCGCGCATCGAAGCGTTACATAAAAAGTAATACCTATAAAAACGCGACAATGATTGTCGCGTTTTCAATTACATGCTTTGTGCGTAATTGTACAAGGCTTTTAAAATATGCAGATTTTTCTCGTTATCATCATTTTCATGAGCCAGATACTCAAGTGTGATCATGAAATCTTGCCCACTAATTGATGGATTATCTTCGCCATGCATTAGTTTGTTTTGACAATATTGGCGCCACTTTGCCAGTTCATCTTGGCTGAGTGTTTGAGGCCAGTTTCGAGCTCGGTATCTAAATAGTAAGGTGGCAAACTTTTTATCATCAAAATCAAGCTGCATTGAGGCTAATTGCTCAGGGCTTGCATCTCGAATAATGGCAAATTTAGCTTTATCAGCGTGGCTGGTAAAGCCATCATAAAGTTGATAGTCAGGGTTAGTGGTTTCGCCATAATCACGTTGTTCATTAAACACTTCGGTTACTTTGTCGCGAAGCTCAGTGTTGGCTTTTAAAATGGCTAGATTTTGTAAGCATTTTTCTCGGTCAATACCTAATCGAGCTGCATTTTCTGGTAATAAGGTTTTTGCTGGTGCAAGAATAGGGCATTTATTCAAATGCACGAGCTTTAAGCCTACAGGTGCTTCACCTTCACCAAGGTCACTGTGTTTTGTGTAAAGACGCGTGCGCAGCTCTTCAACAGATAAATCTAATAAGACTTGCGGATCTTCAGTCAAATTAAAGCAAATAATGGCGTTTTTATTGACAGGGTGAAAGCTCATTGGGGCAATCCAGCTTGTGCAGCCCTGACTTGCCGGAATTCGTGATGAGGTGTGCACTAATGGTGTCATGTTAAATACATCAACTAAATCAGCTAGTGCTTTTTTAGAGCGTAAGCTAAAGAAAAACTGATACAACTTTGGTTGTTTTTCTTTTATTAATTTTGCCAACGCTATGGTTGCCGTTACATCACTTAATGCATCGTGAGCGGCAGCATGTTCAATGCCATTGGCAACGGTTAAGTGCTCGAGTTTAAAGCTAGGTGACCCGTCTTCTTTAAGCGGCCATTCAATGCCCTCTGGGCGTAACGCGTAACATGCTCGTACCAGATCAATGATATCCCAGCGGCTATTATTGTTTTTGTATTCGCGCTCGTAAGGGTCATAAAAATTACGGTATAAGCTGTAACGCGTGACTTCATCATCAAAGCGAATGCTGTTATAACCCGCTACACAGGTGTTCGGTTGACTAAACTCAGCATGGATCTTTGCCATAAACTCAGCTTCAATCAAGCCTTTTTGCATCGCAACTTGCGGTGTGATGCCCGTTATTAAACACGCTTCAGGATGGGGCAAGTAATCAGCCGCTGGCTTACAATACTCAATTAACGGCTCACCAATAATATTTAAATCGAGATCAGTACGAATACCTGCAAATTGACTCGGGCGGTCTTTTTGCGGGCTTGCGCCAAATGTTTCGTAGTCGTGCCAGTATATCGTAGGGGGTGTGTCGTAGTATTCTCTGTTTGCCATGCAATATCCTAAGCCTTTAAATTCAATGCGTTTGGGCTTGTTTTTAGTTCTTCTAGTTACTTCGTGTTTCTTGCAATGATCTCAAGGTGTGTATAGTATCGTGTATAAATTTTTTTGTAAGTGTGTATAAAAAATTAAATGCCGTTAAGCGATACCAAACTCCGAAATTTGTTAGGCAAGAACCAAGAGCCCTGCACATTATCGCACAGAGATAGCCTTAGTGTAAGGATATCAGCAAAAGGAACGATTACTTGGCAATATCGTTGCCGAGTCGATTGCAAACAAGTGATCATCACACTTGGTCGTTATCCTGGCCTTTCTATTAAAGAAGCTCAATCGTACATACCACAGTTTCAAAACTGGCTTAGTCAAAAGAAAGATCCTCGCATTGAATTAAAGCTAATGCGTAACAATGCAAAGGGCTTACCCACAATCACTGAAGTTGCTCATGAATGGGTATTAACTCGCGTGCCAGACCTTAAAGAGAAAACCCAAACACTTTACAAAAACCATGTAAAAAAATGGGTGACTCCTTACTTAAACGATAGAGCCTTACCCGTCGACAATATGACTATTCATGACTGGGTAAAGTACTTTGATATGGTTAAGCGTGATGGCAGTGCTAAAACCGCCGGCACAATTTTAACCCGTATAAAATCAATATTAGGCTGGGCTGAAAAACGTGGTTTAGTAAAACCTTTTAATCCGGTGTTAAATCTAAACGTAAGTGATGTAGGTGAGCATGCGAGTGTAGGCCAACGAGTTTTACAGCTAGATGAAATAGCTAAACTTTGGTTGCAGATTGAATCTACCAGAGCAACATTAGCAACCAAGTCTTGTTTGCAGCTTATATTCATAACTGGCGCTCGTCAGTCTGAGGTTCGTTTAGCTAAGTGGGAGCATTTTGACTTTGAGAATGATGTTTGGACTGTACCACCGGAAAACTCAAAAACAAATAAAACGATAAGGCGCCCAATCTCTAGCTTGATGAAAGAAATCCTGAATAGGCTTGTATCTGTTTACGGAAACTTTGAATACATAATACCAGGCAGCAACCCACGTAAGCCGATGACAACACATAGCATTAACCGTTATTGTGGCCGTGTTTGGGAGCAGCTATTTGAAAAATACAATATGCCAAAATTCATACCTCATGATGCACGAAGATCATTATCTACATTATTAAGTGAGCATGGTGTAGCACCTCATGTAACAGAAAAGATGCTCGGACATACAATGCGCGGTGTTATGGCGGTCTACAACAAACATGACTGGATGAAAGAACAGAGAGAAGGCTATGAGCTTTATTGCAATTTAATATTTAACTCAAATTGATTTATTTAAGAATTAGCTTAAATCAACTTTCAACTGTCTGTTGTAAATTTAAAGAGGATTATCGGTAAAATTTTTAACCTAAACGATTTATATCCGAAGGTCACCTTTATACCAATAATAGGTTCAAGTGTTGCCGAATTAAGAGGCTAAAAAGTTGGTTATGATATTGAGCTAAGAGAATATTCAACTGTTTTGTCCGTTTAATGACCTGTGCTATTTATGGTAAACTTTTTGCCAAATATTCTAGATCATCAACTACACTTTCCAACCCCAATGGGTTTGTAGGATGAGAATACATATCAAAAGAAGTGTTTTCACGATTCTCTAAAATTTCATTCGGTAGACGAGATTCCATTTCACTACGGATCATGATTGCGTCAATTTTAAAATTTGAGTTGTAATAATTCATAAGCTTAGCTGTAGGATCTCTATCAACTCGATTATACTTATGCCAAATTTTATCCCGATTTTCCTCAGTCGCTGTTCTCATTTCTTGCATTTGTTGCTCTATCACGCGATCCCTTTCTATTTTATTTGCAATTAGAGCTGAACGAAGTTTTTCAACGATTAGCAAAGCTCTTTCAGCTAACTCTGAGTTTGAATGGAGTGATTGTTTAGTTTTAAATTTAACACTGTCTTCAGATGATTTGACTGCTTTAACGACTTCATCTTCAGCATTAAAAAGCTCTAGTAAACTTGAAAGACTTATAATATGAAATGATTTACCTTCTGATTTTTCTCTATATTCATCAACCAATTCAAATCTTGGGTATAGTGGTTTCTTCCCACTTTGATGCCACCAATCTGGTTTTTCGTCACCAGAAATAAATACTAAATGCTTTTTCTTTTCAGCAGCTAGCAATAGGATCTCATGCCAAATAAGAAGGTCGCCAGCTTGGTTTTCATCTTTAGTTTTATCTTTATAACCAGGAGGTATGTTTAAATCATTTCTTCGTTTTAAATCTTTTTCTATTTCTTGAATATTAAGCAGTTCATCGGATAGAACCCTGCCACCCAATATTTCATGGTACATATCACTTACAGGGTCGTTCCATCCCCATGATTTTATTACCTTGAGGGTTTTCTTGATTTCACCTTGATAAGCTTTAATTGCTTCACGAACATTCTTTTCCTGCTCTTCTAGAGATTTATACTCTTCAAGTTCACCTAATAAAGGATGGGAGCCTACGTACTGAAAGCTTTGGTTCATTTTTTTGGATAAGGTTTCGTTCATGTCAGCTATTTTTATAGCTCGATTATCTAAAAATTCTCTTACTGTCTGAGCAGGTAGAAATACTCTGTCTGCATGAGAAAGTGATTTATAAACTTCTTTAATTGCATTTAAGCTTTTTACCCCTGTTGTATATGGTAATAATAGAACATTGGCGTCTAACACAAAAATACACTCATCTTTAATAGACTCTAAAGGCTCCAGCTTGAAAAAAAACGTATCTGAAGGGTTGGGGAATATTTTTCTTTTGTTGAACTGAAGATTTGACAATTATTAGTACCCAATAAATTTAACAATTTAATAGCAAGCTTATCACACGTATTTCTGCCAACCGCACGCTAATTTTTCTACACCATATAGTTTTAACAAATAACCCTAGGTATTGTCATCAGAAAGATCTCTAAAATTTTGGATAAGTTTAATAGAGTAATATAAGTGTACTATTTATTTTTAATAATGCTGGTAATGAGTTAGCAAGTTTGCTAAGAATAAATAATTCAAAAAGTGAGCGGTTGCACTGTAGAAAGCGAGGTTCGCTCTTTGTAAATATTTCTAATACCTTAAGGAGCTACATGAGCATTTGGAAAGAGTTATACGAAATCTTTGATAAAGAAAGAGCTAGGTGGCACTCTCAGAATGCAGGCAGGCAATCATTGATATTTGAGATTGAGAGCAATTTGGCTTTCCTTGCAGACGCGATTCAGAATAAGCTTAGTCCTATTCAAATAGCGAATGGTTTAGAGCGGACTGTTTTTGATAGGTCGATGGAACGTGGCCTTTCGTTTAACTCTATTTCTAAATATAAAAAAGTAACAATCAACACTATTGCTGGTATAGACGAGTTTAAAAAATACATAGGAAAAGATACAGAATATTTAGTTAAAAATGCTTATTTGAAAATTGGTTCATTAATTAAGTTAGTAAATCTAACAGCGCTAAAAAATCTGATCTTAAGTTCAAATCATTGTTCAGATTTTTAATGCTCTTGGTTGCACACATAAAAGGGCAGCAATTAACAAGACGCTCAAATAAGCACGCAGCAAGCCGTGCCTCTTAACTTAAAGTTTATGTCCAGGCAAAATACAAGTTCTACGTGAAAGGCTAAAATCTATACCTAAGTGCAGGGGGGCGCTATAGATGTTTACAGAGGAACTTTACAGTAAGAAAATCTAACACCCAAACTCTAAAACATTAGTAGTTCTGTGCATTCTGATTGATTGTGTAACGACACCCTCAACATTGTATTGGTCAAACCCAGTTAATTTGTATGGCTTATTAGCTGGGTTTGCCGACAACAAAAGGTTATTAATTAAGTCGGCTATCTTACAAACAAACTGACCGTTTAAGCATGCAACTATTACATCGTTCTGTTGCACATCTTTAGACCTATCAATAATTAACAAATCACCATCATAGATACCCACACCTTCCATACTACGGCCGCTTGCGCGGCCGATAAAAGTTGAGTCCTTCAAAAAGCTCATATCTAACGTTTTAGAAAGCTCTTTAAATTTAGGCCCAACATTCACATTTTCGATAATCATAATAAGTACCGGATACAAAGTATTCTTAAGATTATAGCTGGTTACTGTGTTTTTATACAGTACGTTAATTTCCTTTGACTGTATAAATCCCCAGCTTGTTGAAATATGAACAAAAACTTAATCTATAGTATTAATCAAAAGGGAATTGATATGGATTACACCTACTTTAAAAACGCTAGCGGCTCTTATGCTGCCAAACGCTTACCTACACCAAAAAATGCCAGAATAAAAATAAAAGATGTAAGTGACTTAGATGAGCTAAAAGAAGAGTTGCGAGAAGAAAAGCCAAATACAGAGCAAGACTTTAAAACAATTTACGATTACATATTTGATGAAGAGTACTGCTATGAAGTAGATGTTGAAAGTTTTGAAAAAGCAATGTGTGCCAACCGACAAAAGCTACTTAGCTCCGATACGTGGATAAAAAAGTATTGGCATGATCTACATACATTTATAGGTGACTTTGATGTTGGTGAGCCTGAAATCAATGAAGAACCGCAAGTAGTTGAAGATGATTTTGCTAATACATTGAGAAAAGCAGGTGTTGTTAAACAAGTTCCTCTTATAGAGTATGAGAATTGGGAGATAGCTTTAAACTATGAAAAGTTGCCAGAAATCAAGGAGCGCTGTAAAGCTATAGGCATAAAGCTCACTAAAAAAAATAAAGGTGCGCTTATACATGAATTAATTAAATATGAAGAAGAGCATCCCAATACATTAGTTCAACCCAAACTTATTAAAGCGCTACCTATTTTTGAAGAAAAAATAAAATCTTTATATGTTCTTTATTTAAACGAAATTGAATCCGCACTAAATGAATTTGACTACCCAAAGCCATTTAAAATAGCTGTTTGGGAAGAAGCAACCGTTAATGCCGAAGGAGAGTTACAAGCTCTGTTACAGCAGAAGTTAAATACCTTAGTACCTCCCAAAACACGAACGATTGTTGAAGAGAAGTCACTAAATCGACAAGAACCAGCAAAGCCCAATCTTTCCACTATTTCTGAAAGCGTTAGCCAAAATAGAGAGCCTCAAGTAACAATAAAGTTTAGCTATGAAAATGCAATGGCGGAAAAATCAACAAGACAAGTAGATATCTATGAATTTGAAAATGATGACTTATCGTTCACGGGCTTTTGTCATAAAGCTGGTGATGAAAGAACATTTAATCTGTCCCGTGTGAGCGGGTTGATCAAATACATAAATGGTGATGATGAACAGGTAATAACAAAAAATGCTCTCATTAAAAACTTACAATCAAATTTTAGTTCTACATCAAAAACGAAAAGTATAAATGAACCTATAAAAAACAATGCGACAGGGTGCTTTGTTGTTAGTGTCGCTCTTTTCAGTACTTTGCTTGCTTTACCAATTGGGCTTGTCACTATTTTCATATAACTAGGAGTAAAAGAAAAAGTGGAAAACAAAACTTTGTGGAAAAGTAAGCTGTTATGGAGTGCTATAATTATCGGAGTAGGCATAGCAGTTGGAAGCTCAATAGTAATAATGAACTCTACTGATAACCTTGTATGGTGTGAAAACTCTGCCTGTTTTTCATCGTTTTTAGAGCTTTTTGATTTTCCTTTAAAGGCGCTATCAGCAACTCTTTTTGTTGCTGGCTTCATTGCTGTGATCCATAGAAGTGAACAGACTTACCATCAAATAGAAATTGCTCGGGAGCAAAATACGTTCGCAAATTATTATGAACATAAGAAAAAATTTATAGAGATGCTCTCCCAGTTTGCGGAAGAACATGATGTAGAAATTAAAGGAAAATCAAAGCTGTATAAAGAGCTATTTCCTTTTAATAATCACAAAGAGTTAGAGTTAGTCTCTAAAGGAGAGCAGGGCGGCAGCTCATCTCTTTATTATTTTATAGATAGATACAATGTATATTTAAGTGACCTCAAGCTACTTTTCAAAAAAAAACCAGCAGGAGGTGAAATGAAGCTTAATTCAACTTTTTGCAACCTATTAGATAGCTTTTTAATTCTGGCATCACAAATTGGGGTTGTTCCAAAGAGTACGTTTCAAATTGACGATACTTATAAAACACAAGTTAAAAATAATAGAGAACTCCCTAAGGACTTTAATAATTTTATATTTGTTGTCGGAGAGATGCTTGAAGAATTAGCTTTTTTTAGTTTCACTAACGAAAACGCAAAAAACATAAAACCCGTTTCGATTAGTGAATATAGCAGAGAACTTAACCTTTTAGTCGAAAACTTAAAAGAAAATCCATATGAAGGATTTATTGGTTGATTATCATTCATATATTGACAGTTAATTAAGCCCGTATCAATGGGCTTATTTTAAAACGAAAGCTGAGCGATTTTATCGAGTAGGCTTGTATGTACTACCTACCATCGCTGCAGCCTGAGCCTGCTTAAGAAACTCAGTAAGAATATTATCTTCTATTGCTACATAACTGTCGTCTCTGTACAGCTCTGCTCCAGCCGCTCCAAGAGATCTAGATAAGTGCTGATGAGCTAGTTCAGATTCCAAGTCATGTACTAACCCAGTTACTTCATTTGAGTTAGATTCTTGCTTAAGCCTTTCCAATAGATTTTTAATTTTTTCTTGATGTATTCTCTTTTCTTCTTCAAGAATTTGTAATTCAGATTGGTTTTTGCTGATCATTGTGCTCAAAGCTTTTACAAAAGAACCCATTTCATCAGCGCTTCCTGCTAATCTATTAAAAATATCTAAGAAAGCGGCAATATTTTTATTGTCTGAAAAATTTGGATAACGAATTTTATGATCTATTTCACTCCAACCTTCTTCGAAAATAGTGCGAATTTGTACTTCGGTGAAAACCTTAGATTTATAAGGATTAGTTGAGAATACGAAGTGTATAGAACGATAACCAGCTTTATGTTCTTTAACTTTCCAAGTGCCAATATCTTCATAACCCTCTTCATTATCACCTTTTCGAATATATGCCGTTACCGGCTCCGCTTTTTCCCATGTACTTTCTAATGAGGTTATTATATCCACGCAGTCCTGTTTAAATAAATGTAGCGCACGAATCCCAATCAGATCAGTTACCATTTCAAAATAGTTTTCTACGGAAATGTTTAGATAATCTTTATTATAAGAACCTGAAAACTTGGTAGTTTTTCGTACTATTTTCTCCATTAAATGCTCAGGATCTTTAATTCTCCATCTAACAGAGTGAACCTTATCAAAACGCTGAATAGTTTTTGCGTATGATTCAGCAAGATCATCAAGTCTACTCATCTCTGATTGATGTTTGGCCCCAATACTTTGTATAAGCACCCAATCAAGCTCACATTTTTTGAAATCCTCCTTATTAATGTTGTTTCTTGATAGGAATTCATTTAACTCCATTTCTTGAATTTTCATATCATTTCCTATTTAAAGTGACTTACCCGTAAATATTACTTTTCCTACCAACGTGCAATTACCATTGATGGGGATGAGTTGTTCTGGCCAGTTGGGGTTGGCGGCTTTGAGGAACTTTTGGTTACCTTCTATGATCAGCTGTTTGAAAGTGGCTTGGTTGTCGTCATCTAAACGGGCTACGACATACGAACCGTGGATGCACTCAGCTTCTGGGTCAACAAAGATGAGATCACCATCGTTAAACTTGGGTTCCATGCTTATACCTTGCACTTTTAACACGAAAGTCAGGTCACTGCAGTTTACAGGGCACATGTATCTATCAGCATCATAAGCTTTAATTTCGCTAATCTCTGACCAAGCGCCAGCTTGAACCCAACTAATTAGCGGTGCTGTAGCTCGTGTTAAAGGTCCTGCAGTTACATTATCGTTTCCACTCTCACCAACCCCAAAGCGTAAATACTCTGGTGTGCACTGTAGAGCGCGTGCTAATGCTTCAATGTTACGTGGATTTTTAGTGTCACCCTTTTCTAGTTTTTGTATTGAGTTTTGAGCGACACCTACCAACTCAGCAAGTTGATACTGAGTTAGATTTAATTTCTTCCTTAATTTTTTAACACGTTCTGCAATATCCATATCATCTCCAAAAGTTGTTAAATATAAACACTTTATATGTTCGTAAGTAACAATAATAACTTTAAGTTGTTTTATTGCAAATCGCTATTTTTGGTTTACCTTCGCTAAATACAACATTTAGTGGTTTACAAACCAGTTAAAGTGATCTTAATATATATAAAAGTGGTCATGAGTAGTTGGAGATTTAAATGTCAGCCATTGAAAAAGCGGTGAGTCTTATAGGTGGACAAACAAAGCTTGCAGGTATCTTAGGAACTAAACAATCAGTTGTATTTCACTGGGTGCATCGCCATGGTCAAGCCCCAGCTAAATACATTCCACGAATTTCTGAACTAACAAACGGCGAAGTATCGGTAAACGATTTACTGGCCGATCATCAAAAATGTAATAAGGAGAGTGCCGCATGAATACTGAGCAAGAAATCGTGAATTTAAACGTGCACCCAGATGCAAAGGCCATGTTGTTCGCTCTGCTTCAAGAGAACTTAGCCTTGCGTGAACAAGTAAAAGAGTTGGATGAAAAACTAGTCGATTCTAAAGAAGCTATGCAGTTGCTTGGTTGTGGTCGTAAAAAGTTTTGGGAGCTATCAAAGGTTGAAGGGTTCCCGCTGCCAGTCCAGTTCGGAAAATCAAACTACTACCGTGTTCAAGATTTAGTGAAGTTTAGAAACCAGTACCAACAAAACGTAAATAGCTAGGAGCATTGATCATGGCAAATTCTTTAGCACAGAGTGATGAAAAAAATGCAGTTCAACTTGAAGTTGTTGAAGGGCGAAAATTACCAAAGGGCCTTACTGAAATTAAAGCATTGATGGGTGATACAAAGCGTACACCTGGTTACCTATTTGATGCAGTTCTGACAGAACAACAGCGAAAGATTGTTTGTTTTGCTGCAGGGCTTAAACAACGTCACGTAAAAATGAGTTTTTACAAGTTCGATTTTCAAGAACGCAAAGCCGTACATAAAGCGATTTTAAATCTACAAAGTATTGTTGCCACGTTTGATGATGCAAATGTGTTGATGCCTGAAAAGTTTGAACGTACTCAGCCTAAGTTTGAAGTAGTTCCGCACTTGGTTACTGAGCAACAAACTAACACTCAAACACATTAAGGATTGATCATGACGCCAGATCAGCTAATCAATCAAGATAGCGGTAATGTTGAATATTACACGCCAGATGAAGTGTTAGAACGTGTTCACTTAATGTTTCCAGTAATTGATTTAGACCCTGCAAGTAATGAAATTGCTAATCAGTCAGTGAAAGCTAAGCGATTTTTCACCAAAGAAGATGACGCTTTATCGTTAGACTGGATTGCTGAAACTATTTGGCTTAACCACCCATTCAATAAAGGTGAACTAGCTTGCAAGCCTAAGTGTGTTAAGAAAATATGCAATGATCCTACCTACCATAAGTATCGAGGTCATTGTATTACCGAAGATATTGCAAGCAATGGTGATTGGGTTGATTACTATTTAAATCAGTTTGCTTTAGGCAACTTTAAAGAAGCGATGAATATAACTTTTGTTAATAGCTCAGAAGCATGGTGCCAAAAGTTATTAAATGCGGGCGTTAGCTGCTTTATTGATGGCCGAACTCACTTTAAAGACCCGCAAGGCAATGTGAAGAAAGGCGCAACAAAGGGCTGCTTCATTACCTACCTAGGCCACCGAGCCGAAGAATTTAAATCAATCTTTTCCACACTTGGCGTTGTGAAATAACAACGATCAAAACCCCAAAGGACGACTAAAAATGACCACTATCAAAGACCGAGATCCATCTAAAAATCAGCGTTTAGTAGACAACATCGTATTACATGCCATTGACCAAGTTAATTTTACAGTTAGGAACTTAGGTAAGCGTCCAACGTTTGCCATGTTGATGGAATGCGAAAACTGCCTTACTGACTTTATGCCAGTGATTAAGTTGATTGTTGATGACTACCCTGAGTATGCACATGTTTACGACAAAATGGCGAGCGTACTAGAGGCGGTTCAAGTTCATGACGATCTAAGCTTGATTGAGTTTGCATAGCAATGCTAAAAAATCAACTTCTTGATTTAGAAACCCTTAGACTATCGAGCATAGCTAAGGGTTTAATTTCTTCTATTAGTGATATCGACAACCACAACTATTTAGCGCGTGGCTTACAAAATGTGCCTGTGCCATTACAAAGCCGACTAGCACGTAAATACATTGACCGATATAACCAAAAGAAAGCGGGGAGTGAGTACCGGGCTAATAAATGGTTGCGCCGCACTATAAACAGATTAAAGCCACGCTTTGGCGTGTTGTTCAGTATTACTCAAAATATGCCATTACCTTGGCATATTTTGAGTAGTGTTGAGAAAACAAAAAAGCATGCCGGTGATTTGGCAATTGAGTGTGTGCAAATTGCTATTGATGTAAGTGAAGAACACCAAACACTGGGTTATGAGCAAATACTCAGGTTTACCTATGAAGCCGTGGCAGAAAATGCAAAAGCGATTGGTGTAAACGTGCCATTTTATGCCATGCGTGATGATGACTTACCCAGTGAATGTTTTGAAATTGCCTTACTTAAAATGCAGTGTGATAAGTGGTGGGCTCGTCAATTAAAAACTCTACGCCGACAATTTATAGAGCTATTAGAAATAGCCACAGGGCAGGTGGGTAAAGACCTTTACCACGACAAGAAAAACAACAAGTTTAAACGCCGTGGTATTAGCCCGTACTCATCTAAGCAAGCGCAACGTGAATTTAGCTTTGCACAAGCAAGCGGGCGTCAGTTTCTTGAAATGATGGAGTTGCAGAGTAGTGACGGAGATGTAATTGACCTAATTGAAGCGGTTAAAAGTGGGATTGCAAACCCAGCGAACCGCCGTAATGAATTAATGTTGCGTATTCGTGAGACTGAAGAGCTCGCTGACGAAATGGGTTATGTAGGCGTATTTTATACAATTACTTGTCCTGCAAAGTACCATGCAAATTCAGCCCATTGGCAGGGCACAACCCCCAAAGATGCACAAAGCTATTTGACTCGTACCTGGGCAAGAGCCCGTTCTAAATTGAACCGCCGTGACCTTAAATACTTTGGTGTACGTGTAGTTGAACCCCATGCAGATGGTTGCCCGCATTGGCACATGATGCTTTTCATGCCTAAAAACAAAGTACAAGAAATCAATGCAATTTTACGTTGGTACTTTATTCAAGAAGATAAAACCGAGCTCTATAACCGTTACGGCCCTGAGTTAACCCGAGCCAAAGTATTTAATAAATGGGTGAATGTAGATAAAGAGGGCACTCACCTGAAGTTTGTTGAAGCGTGTGTTCCTTATCGTGCTAATACAGAGAAAGCCCGTTTATTTAAGATTTATAAGCAAAAGCGCCAAGAGTGGGGCTTTAAAAAAAGCCAAGGCAAAAAGGCCAAAGAGCCAAGCAAGTTTTATCGCACTTTTTCCCCGCGTTTTGATGCTGTGATCATGGATAAAAACAAGGGTAGTGCTGCAAGCTATATTGCTAAGTACATCAGTAAAAACATTGATGGTTATGGTGTCACTGATCATGAAGACGCTGAAACGGGTGAAAGCTTAACAAGCCAGGTTAACCCTGTTTTAGCCTGGGCAAGTACGTGGAATATCCGCCAGTTTCAGTTTCAAGGGTCGCCTAGTGTTACGGTTTATCGAGAGCTACGCCGTATGCGTAAAGCACTTGATGATGACGAGTTTGAGCCAATACGCCAAGCAGCTGATGCAGCAAACTGGAAAGAATACGTAAAGCTGCAGGGTGGTATGTGTATTGGCCGCTATGCAAACTTTAAAACCCATTACGAAGAAACCCCACAAGGTAATGACTACGCAGAATTGGTGAAACGCATCAAAGGCGTTTACCGCACTATAAACAATAACCAGTTAATAACTCGATTAGTCGAGTGGACCAGGCAACTCAAAGGTACAGCAGAGAAAACCGCAGCTAAGGGCAACACCAACGTCGGCGCAGCCGACCTATCTTGGACTAGTGGTAATAACTGTACGCCCATAGCCACGGGCTCTAGGGATGAGTTATTACTTGATATGGTAGGCTATGACAAAAAAGAGATTGATCAGGTTAAAAAGGATCTAATTTCGGGCAAAAGGATCAGGCGTAACGACCAAATTTACCAAATAAGGGATGGTCAGTTGCAGGTTCTGGACGAAGCAGCCCAACAAAAACATGAAAAACGACTCGCTATTGAATATCGAGCGAAAACACTCGCCCAAAAATCGGGTAGTTGGCATGTAACCGATACACATAGACAACAAGCAAAAGAGTTAATAGAGCTTGCATACACATTTGCCGAGAATGATGGACGTGATTCATTGATTGCAACAAAGCATGATAAAGGACTTACTACAATAGGGGATTGGGATTTAGCTGTATTAGTTGATGAAGGACAAGTGTCAGCAAATAACGAGAACGATTGGTGGCGATTACAGTTAATGGATTAATTGAATAAGCATTCATTAAATCTGATAGAAAATAGCTTTTGATGTCAAAAGTGGACCTTCAGGATAAAGTCGTTTACTTAATGAACTGAAGCCTATCTTTGGAGCTATAGTATATTTGAATGCTAATTCGACTTTGGGCTTTCAGGAATTATTTATATTATTTTAAATTACGTGTGGTAAGTTCTATATTTAAGAAGAGTACTATTGTTAGCTGTAAGGATTGCTCTTGGATAATAAAGATAAAATCTTAGTAAATTCCAATTTAATTAGGCGGCATTCATCAATGAAAGTTGATCTTAGTGCACCAGTTCAAGTGTTTATGTGGCAAGTTTTGCAGGATTCACTTGAAACTTTGGATGTAAGTCGTATTTCAGTTTGGTTATTAAAATCTGAACCTAATAATATTTTAGAGTGCGTTGCAAATACAGACTGGGGAGTCAATGATACTCCTAACGAACTACCACATTTAACTAAGAGTGATTACCCGCGCTATTTCGAAGCAATAGAGTTCGGAACCCCTATTGTAGCCAATAATGCGCTCACTGATCATAGAACAATCGACTTCACCGAAACATATTTAAAAATAGAAAATATCAAGTCTATGCTAGATACAATTATCTTTAGTGAGGGTAGTCCAATTGGAGTTGTTTGTTTTGAACAAAAAGTCAATTTCAGAGAGTGGAATAGCTATGAGGTTTATTTTGCTGAGCTGATCGCAGATTGTTGCACTTATCGGTTTATGGCCCAAAAACAAGCTAAGTTAGAAGAAAGGCTCGTTAACCTAGTGTTTCACGATGAGTTAACTGGTGTTTATAACCGTCGATATTTTTTTGACACTATTGAGAAGACTATAAGTCTCCATGAACGCAAAAACTTGCCTATAACTATTGGTTTTATTGATTTCGATAATTTTAAATCAATAAATGATACGTATGGACACCAAGCGGGCGATAAAGTATTGAAAAGTTTCACCAAAATAGCGCAGACAACCCTCCGACGAGAAGATTTAATTTTTCGCTTCGGGGGTGAAGAGTTTCTTGTGGTGTTTCAAGGCGTAGGCCTTATGGGTGCTAATAATGCTTTAGTTAGGTTGCAGAGTGCAGTAAAGAATATATTGATTAATCATGGCATTAAAGCTTTGAATTTCACATTTAGTGCAGGTTTGGTTGAATTAGACAAAAGAACATCTATCAAAGATGTGATAAAACAAGCTGATAAACAGCTATATAAAGCGAAAGAAGAAGGTAAAAATCGCGTTGAGTATTAGGTAATAAACTATCTTGCGTTGCTGAGTCTTGTGGGATAATCTCTACTTACGAGGATTGTTTTATAATACTACTATAGGCTAAATGTACTACTATGCTAATTGAATGGATTTCTTTAGTTTCAGCGGGTTCTCTTTTGGGTTTATTTTCTGGCATCGCTACATTTCTTTTAATCTACCTTTCCTCGATCATTTTCTTTCGTAAACCAGATGGTGACTTTATAGCCATACTTTCCATGGTAATTGTGATTATTATGCTATTAGGCTACTACGGGTTTAGTTTTCAGACGTTTATAGAGGCTTCACAACCAAGAGGTAGACTCGTACATGGGGTTGCTTTGGAATCAAATGCTTTCGTTGTTTCAAATATACTTTTTTTGTTATTGGCTTATTTTGGTATCTACTTAAGTCGTTCTATTTTTTATAAAAAGTTATTCGGTTTTTAGAACCCCATCAAACTTAGCTGCTCTTCTTTTGGTAGTTTATTTATTAATGATGCTGCAAGTTGCGCAGTTGTTTGGCGTGGTGGGTTTAAGTAATGTTTAAATGCTAATGTACTAACAAACGTTGCCCCACAGTTTTTAACATCAGTACATGATATATAGAGATCAGCTACATGGGTTGATTGATTTTCTCTTGATGAAATAGTCGCTTTACTTCCACAGTTCGGACACGTTACCCGCATAGCCACACCAATATAAATTAACAAAACAATAACTGTGATTATATACAGTGTTTGTTTGTCTGACAAATAACCATCCTACTGCTAGCATAGAACTCAAAGGCTGAAAAATTCACTCCTCCTCGCCTTCCGCTTTCGTGCAAAAAGTGCGTCAAATTGACAATCTTTTTGACAAGGAATCATTTCCTAGAGCTCGTAAAAAAAGGATCTGAGAGCTTCTTCAAAAAGATCTGAATGTCAAAATATGACAAGTTTTGACAAAAAATGACAATAAAATATTTAAAAAAGGAACAACTGTCTTGGAATTTTTTAGAGTTTCTGATACATTCCAAAAATAAACTTAAAGGATGGGTTTATGGTTTAGAGTTAAGGGAATAAGATGAACGAATTTGATATATTTATTAAAAATATTATCCTCCAATGCATTGAAGATAAAGGTAGTTGTTCTTACATAGAAGAACAAGACCGCCATCTCGTCTTCAACATTAACTTTGAAAATCAACACCATGTTGTGTCACGTCAGCAATTTAAAATATTCTATCCAGTAAGATATTCGATCGAGTCCTCAATTAAGTACCAGGTAGAAATTCTAAGATACTTAGACTCTAAAGACGAACAACCTACTTTTATTAGTAACATCGTTGAAGTTCTGAAATCAGAAATAGAATCTTTTTTGCATAGTACCAAGCCGAAAGGCAAATATTTTATTTGTTGACTCAAAGCGCTAGCTCCTAACTAGCGCTTTTTTTATTGTCTCTGCTTCGCCAAAATGCCCTAAACAACCGCATTAACCCAAGCGTTGAAACGGCAATCCCCACAATCACAAACTCAAAGTACCAGGGCGCACCTTTATAGCCCATCGCTTTCCAGCCTTCAGCCATGTACGGCTGCATAGCAGGTATAAAGTGACAGATGAACAACCCCAAAAAGAATAAAATAATCACTTCATCCATTATGGTTTTGTCGCGGTTCTTAAGAACAAGTAAGTCATAGTCAGCGTCGTTTTGCTCTGCTTGCATACAGCGCTTTGCCTTTCCTTCAAACTGAGCAATTTTAAAATTGTTTTCAGCACGCGCTACATCAGCGGCCATTTCAGCGGCAATGCGTTTACGCTCTACATAGCCGCCGGTTAAGTCGGCAATTGGGTCTGTAATAAATGAAATGAGTGTTTTTAACCAGCCCATTATTTGATCCCCCTAATTAATTTAATAAAGGCTTTCGGGTCTTTACTGAATGACTTGATCACTTTGTCGAGCCCTTCTAATAAGTGTGGGGCGGCGTAGGCTGTTACACCAATGACACCCGTTTTTAAACTTTCATCAAAACCACGCCACTCGCAAAACATCGCGGCTAAATAGGCCGCAAAAATCGCAATCAGCACGCTCATTAAGTAATGAAAAAACGTAAATTGTTTTTTGCTTAAATACATTTGAATAGTGGCTGCTAAAAAACTCAACATAAGTAATTGCCCCCATTGTTTAATAAATTCTGAAATATCTATCCAGCTCATGCGCTTTCCTTAACAGTCGGGTTTAAGTCTGAATACTCAGGCTCTTTAAATTGAATGTGCTGTGCAGCGGGTAAGTAGTTGTTAATACCCAGTACGTCTTGTTGAAGTGGCACCACTTCGTTGTTGTAATAAGCGCGAGTGATCTTGTCTAAATCACCAAAGCCCGGGCTATCACCTGACGATTGGCCGCTAAGTGCTTCTTGTGCACGGTGCATGCTGAGCATGTCGTTTAAGGTTATTTTTTTAATGCGTTCAAATTCGTCTTTGGTGGATATATCACCGACAGGTGTTATCTTTATCGCCTTTTCGGCATCGGTTTTCTGACTACGGAAGTTAAGAAACATACTTCTAAAGTTGCCCACACCTTTACTATCTTGGATGGCTTTCTTAAGTGCATTTTCATCTTCTTGGCTTAAGTTCGGATCTGCCATGGAGAAGATAAAGCCCATGTGTGCACCGTTCTTGTAATAACGGCGGCGAAATAGTGTGGCATCTTCATTGAGTAACGCCGACTGAATACCGCCATAGTATTGCGGTATGCCATAAATACCCTGGGCTGGGTCATATTCTTTTACGTGAATCACTTCACCAGATTTAAAATAAATAGGCTGGTGAGTGCGGTTACTCAGTTGGGCATACACACCGCGCGTATTGGTATAACGCATAGTAAGTGCAGGTAAATGACGCAGTTTAATGATTTGCCCAAACGCATTACGAATAATCTGTAAATAGGCGTTACCACTCCACAACAAATCAAATGCGAATTTGCTAAGTGCTTGATGGCTCAAAAGCGGGTTTGGTTTATACCACTTTAAGATCATGTTGCGCTTAAAGTAGAGTATTGGCCCGTGCTGGGCATTAACACGTAAAAGCTTCACTAAACCTTGCAAGCTAATAGGCGGTGCATAAACGCCGTTGCTGTCACTAAATACACCAATGTAATCGGTTAGCCGGTTGTCTAAGCACGGCTCAGGATCACCAAAACTAAATGTATCGGTTACGGCTGTTCGTTGGTTGTAGTTCGGCATTTGGCCGTTACTCACTTGTAATCGTGGTTTACTCATTAAGCTGCAATTCCTACAGAGGTTTGGCGGCTGTGGGCATTGCCGTCCAATGGTTCAAATTTCATAGCATGCATAATTGCCCAAGCAATATCGGCATGGCCTGTGGTGGCTGTGCGGTTTGTGGCGTAGGTGATTTGGTCGCCAGAGACTTTACGACGAATATTAATAAACGAGCTGGCAATGTTTACTGCGTCTTCATCGAACTCAAAACGGCGGTTTTTAATGACGTTAATAGCCTTAATAACCAGTTGGTTTTTAATTATTGGGTTGTAATGAATAGGCTCAGCGTTAGGGAAAAACTTAGTGATCATTTCCCACACGCCATAACCAATGCCGGTGGTATCAACGCCAATATGTTGCACGTTGTATTTTTCGGTAAGCAGTTTTATTTCTGCGGCCATGGCTTCAAAGTCATTACCGCTTAAATCAATTGCTTCAAGCAGACGGAACTTTTCACCTGGTTTCATCGGGCAGCTTAATACGGCAACACTGGCTTTATCACCAAAGCGGGCAGGGTCAAAACCAATGACAACTGGTTTTAAGGCAAACGGGCGTTCCCATTCTAAATTAAAGTCATCCCATTTGGTTGAGTCACCAACACAGGCCATGATTTGGTTAAGATTAAAGGCGCTGTGTGCATCATCAATAAACTTACACATAAACAAGTTATTAAACTCGTCAGTGCTGTATTCATTTTCAAGGACGTCAATATCAATGCGGTCAAAGCCTGAATTAACCACATCATGCACGGTGAGCATTTGGCGCCATATACCGTCATCACACAACATGCCATCTTTCAGCGCTGTGTGGCTTACATCAATTTCAAACTCAGGATCATTACAGGCTTTGGTTTTGCGATACCACTTACCATTCCAATGATCATACGCTTCATGGCTGGTAACTGAAGGCGTACTAAAATAGGTAATACGCAAATGCTTATGCGTTGCCATTGCTTGTGCAAGGCCGCGTAATGTTTTGTATTTAGGTATCCAAAACACTTCATCTATGTATAAGTCGCCGCTTTCCGATTGGGCCGTTCGTGCGTTGGTCGATTTGAAAATAAGCTTAACCGTTTTACCACCTTTAAGGTTTAACACCATGGGTGAGCCGGTTAATTCAATATCAAAGTGTTCACGCACTAGCGCGACAATATTGGCTTTAAATACTTCGGCTTGGTCGCGGCTCGCTGATATAAAAATCTTGTTCCGGCCGTTTACCACTGCATCGTAGAATGCTTCAAATGCAAAGTAGAACGTTGCCCCAATTTGACGCGGCTTTAAGATAAACCGGCTACGATAGTCTTGGTTGTCGAACCAATGTTTTTGGTGTGGGTAAAGTAACTTGTCTTTAAGCTCGTTGAGCATATCAACGGTAATGCCGGAGCAATCGTTTTTCTTTTTCTTCTTCGATTTTTTATTGTTGCCGTTATTACCTTGATGACTAGGTGAGTCATCATTGCTGGCACGTTGTTTAGGTGCAGGGGCAAGTTTACTTTTATTCAGTGCGCAAAGCTGACGGGTACAAAAGTCGAGCTCTTTGTAATCCGCATCGGTTTTATTTTCTTTGTCGGCCAATAAATTAATGCGCTTACTATATGCCATTTCAGCATTGTAACTTGGGCACATATCTTCCCATTTACCAGCTTCAGCCCAGCGGCGAACACTACGCGCACTTGGCATGTCATCCAGCTCGGCAATTTCATCCACCGTGTAGCCTTCAACCACATACAAGTCTTGTGCTTTTTTGCGTATTTCTGGTCCGTAGTTCGCCTTCATAATGCACCGCGTTTATTAATCTATAGCGGGAGTGTATTCGTAATAAAGCGCGTGATCTGTCAGATAAAAACCTATGCATTCCTAAAAGCTAAATATAGGAATTTCAAAAAGTTAAATCGTTGGAAAGGAGCAAAAAGAGGGTGCAAACTGCAAGCAACTTTAAAGCAAAACGCTCAACCAACAAAGGTTTTATTTATGCCAGGTCAACTACGTACAAAACCACTTTCCATTGCTGCGGTAGGCATGACTGTCGATGGTCGTGAAATCACTGAGCAAGACGTAGCCGACATTGTAGAAACCTACAACCCGCGTAAATATGGCGCACGCATTAACCTTGATCATGAACGTGATTGGTCGGGCTGGGCGGCTAAAAATTTACACAATGTTGATATACCCGGCATGTTGGGTGATGTACTGAGCGTTGAAGCCCGCGAAAACGAAGAAGGTGTGGTGTGCTTATATGCAGTGTTGGCACCTAATCAAAGCTTTGTTGAGCTAAACAAAGCTGACCAAGCTGTGTACTTCAGCATTGAAATAAACCGTGACTTTATGGGCTCGGGTAAAACCTACCTTACAGGCCTTGCGGTAACCGATTACCCAGCGAGCTGCTACACAGACCGTATTAATTTCAGTAGTAAGAGTAGGCCAGACGACAAGGACGTTGCCTTATTAACAGTCGAATTAGGGGCATGTGATCCCGTCGATGATGACCCCCCTAAAAAACCCTTTTTTAAACGACTATTTTCATTCAATCAGGAAGAACCGGACATGAACGAAACACAATTAGCCAATGCACTAAAAGATGCACTGGGCACACCACTTGCCGAATTCAGCCAAAAGCTAGACGGCCTAACCGAAAAGCTTGATTCATTCTCAACAACCAAAGTGGAAGGTGAAGAATCACCGCCAGCGGATGAACAAAACTCAGGTGATGACACTGTGTTAAGCCAAGTTCAAGACGAACTATCAAGCACAAAAAAAGCGCTTGAAGAATTAACGGCTAAGTTCGAACAAGCAACAAATTCCCCTGCGGATGATACCACCAACGCCGACGATGAACCGGAAGGCGACGACGGTAAATACAGCACTTTGCTGTAATCACACGCACTTAATCTAAATTAGCTAAACGCAGGAAAGAACATGAAGACAAGAACAAAAGAGTTATTTGTAGCCATCATGGCAGGCATGGCCGTTAACTATGGTGTGACTTCAATGTCAGAGCAATTTAACGTAGAGCCTACTGTAGAGCAGCGACTTTACGACGCGGTGTATGAGTCGGCTGAATTTTTACAGATGATCAATACCGCGCCGGTTGATGACCTAGTAGGCCAATCGGTGATCATGAGTGTTGACGGCGGGGTGACTGGTCGTGCAGGCGTTGAAACTGACGACAACAAAGAACGTAAAACCCGTGATGTATCGAAACTAGATAAACGTGAATTCCGTTGTTACCCAACAGAATGTGACATTCATATCACCTGGGTAAAAATGGATCAGTGGTCGAAGTTCCCTGATTTCCACGAACGCTACCGTAACCATGTTCGCCAAGCGATTGCACTGGATATTATCAAAATTGGTTGGAACGGCACACATGCCGCCGATACGACAGACATTGTTGCATACCCAATGATGAATGATGTCAACATCGGTTGGTTGCAGTTACTACGTCGTGATGCACCGGAGCGTGTTGTTACTGAAGGTCTGACGCCTACCCAGATCCGTATTGGTGCAGGCGGCGACTATGAAAACCTAGATCAAGCAGTGCATGACGCATTGCAAGGTATTCCAGAGCATAAACGCGCCAACATGGTGGCGATTATCGGTGATGAACTTCTCGCACACGATAAAAATAAGCTTTACGCCAAGCAAGCGCATACACCAAGTGAAAAAACCAAGATTGAGCTTCAACAGGTCATTGAAACCTATGGTGGCCTGGCAAGCTATAAAATCCCATTTTTCCCAGCTCGCGGCATTTTAGTCACCAGCTTTGACAATTTAAGTCATTACGTTCAGACAGGCTCAACCCGTACAAGCGTTGAAAATAACGCGAAGAAAAAACGTATTGAAGACTACCTATCACGTAACGACTGTTACTACGTCGAAGACCTAGAAAAAGCGATTTACTTTGAATCAGCCAATGTGAAGTTGCCAAATCAAGCGGGCGATGACTGGGTGTAATTAACTAACAGCAGCAACCATTGCCGCCCTTATTTCCTAAAGTTTCGGGGGCGGCTTTTTTAACCAACTAGTAGAGTGTTTTTAAATGAGCTTAGTTAAAAAATCATTAGCCAAAACAGCAAGCGTTGTACCGCCTAGCACTGAAACACATGCGCCAACAGCAGCGATTGACGTCGTTCAAGCTAACGCGCCAGTAACCGAGAACGAGCAAAAAGAGTACCCGTTTTTTGTAGCGGCCATCGAGTCTGACTTAGCTCAACTAAAAACATTTACCGATATTGCAGATAAAGCCAGTTATAAGTCTGAAGCGTTAAAGCGTAACGATTACCTTGGCTACATCAAGCGTTATCGTTTAAGCGGTCAAAACCATCACAACACAGTATTAGCATGGGTGTTTATTTGGCTTGTAGATCTCAAGCGTTGGGATGACGTGCTAGAGCTACTGCCTTTGATGGTCGAGCAAAAGCAGCCATTACCAACGGTGTTTAATACCAAGCATTGGCCTGCATTTGTTATCGATCAGCTTTATGACGATGCCAACTATTACCTTTCGCAATCTGAACAAACGGGCCTATTCACCATTAGTTTTGTACTGCATCGCTTAATTACCACAGTTAAAAACCAAGATTGGACCGGTTTAGAAGTGGTAGGCGGCAAGCTTTACGCAATGGCGGCTAAAGTCGATGCATCACTTCATAACTACGGCTTTGCAGCGGCGTTCGCAGAGCAAGCATTAGCTATTAACGAGGGGGCAGGTGTGAAAGGTTTGCTAAAAGACCTGCAAAAGTTACTAAAACAAAGCGAGCCAGAACAAGCGGTTGACGCTGACTAGCTCCAACGCCGGTGGGCAACTTAGCACAGCGTTCGCATTGTTTGCTTAACGTATGTGACTAAGTGGCGCCCACACCCAATTTAATTGTTAAGTAAAGGTGTGTGATGAATTTAAGCGGTATGCCACAAGCGGATTTACAAAGCGTCAATGTTGATGTGCCAGGTAATGGTTATTACCCCGCATTAAGCACGGCACACTTTATTGAACATTATGCAGTTGCCAGTGAGTACGCGAACAAAAGTGATTTACTCGTTGAAAAGATCACACGCGCACAAGCTGAGATTAACCAAGAGCTTGAAGGTGTGCAGCTTACTTATGGTGAGCCATTGAATGCGCAACAAGTGATTTTTTATCACGATGCGGTGTACAGCAAAGCTAAAGCAAGCTTGCTGGTTTCAAAACTGGGCAGTACGCACCGTGATAGTGCTACAGCACAAAGCCAATCTGCCATTGATAATCATGAGCATTGGCAACGTGAAAGCGTCAACGCACTGCGTTTATTGCAATCACTGAGCGTCAATTTATCGGTTGAGCTGCTATGAGCCAAAGCAAAATAGCCAAGCTTAAGCAGCACTTAGTGGGGGCGGTCTACCAAGGCCATAAACTCGCGCTAGAAACGCAATTTGATTGTTGGATTGAGGGCGGGCGAATTGAGCCAAGCAGTAAAACAGTCAATGGCAACGGGTTATTAGCAGCACGCTTTTATTATTCAGGGGTTATTAGCATAAACCCGTGTGCAGCACCGGCAGCATTGATTTGTGCGTTTGCATCGTTTTGGTTGCAAAACAATGGCGGGCGTTTTGATAGCACAGACATTGAATTTAGTGCAGATGTTAACGACGACAACAGTAATGAAGTTGAGTTAACGATTGACCAGCTTTGTGAAGATATTGCGCTAATTCAAACAGACAACGGCCCGTTTGAATTAAACGGCATTCGTTATGACTTTGGCGAGCAAAGCTTGTGGATAGCTGAAGCGTTCACATTGCATGGGGAAGTTAGCAGTGCTTAACGTCAAATTTGACGAAGGCCAGAGCAAAGAGCAGTTAGCGTTTTTACAGCTGAAGCCAAACAAACGGCGCAACTTGTTACGGGGTGCAATACGCGCTGCGAACCGGAGCAGCAAAGGGCGAATAACCCAACAAAAAGATTTAACGGGCAAAACGTGGAAAGGCAGAGCAAACGGTAAAAAGAAAAAAATGCTCACCAAGCTAAAGAGTCGAATGAAAGTGCGGTATGGGCCAAATAACGCCAGCGTTTTTTTTAAAGATACCCGCACAGGCAAAATAGCCAGGGCGCAGCAAGAAGGGATAAGCATAACTGCAGAAGCCCACAAAAATAACGGTGAGCAGCGTAAGGAAGGATTGGCAACACGCAATCAAGCCAGAGCATTAATTGCAGCCGGTTACAAAATACCGCGTGGTAAGGGCAAAGGGGCTAAACGCGCAAGCATTAAATGGATAACAGAACACCTAAGTAAAAACCAAGCAGGATTTTTACTCAGAGATTTAAAGGGCAACTCAAGTAAGAGTACCTGGCAAATTGATTTGCCTGCCCGCTCTTTCTTAGGGCAAACCGCCTCTGAACAAAAAGAGCAACAGAGTTTTATTTTAAACAAAGCTATGCAGGTGGCGTAGCGCAAGCAAATAAGGAACGACCATGGCACAAGGTAATGTATCCGTTGCAGCCATTCAATCAGGCAGTGGCGCTACAAAACAGGTTGAACGTAGTGTCTTAATTATCGGCCAAGCAGCCGACAATCTAGGCGTTATCCAACCGATTAATGCACAAACAGACTTCGATGCAATGTTAGGTGATGCAGACTCACCGTTAAAAACCCAACTTAAAGCATGGCAACGTAATGGCGATGATCTTGTTACCGGCTACGCGATTGCACATGCAGTGGGTGATGATGTCATGACGTTGATTGATAAAGCGATGGATCAAGGTGTAAGCCCTGAAACAATCGTGATTTGTACGCCAGTGACGGGTAAAGCCGAAGTAGAAAGTTACCAGGCAAAAGCACAAGAAGTACTATCGCGTTTTGCGCGTCGCGTGCGTTTTTTGGTCGCTGCACCCGGTTTAACCGAAGGTCAAAACTGGGCCGATTTAGTGACCGCATTGCAACCTTTGGTTGAAGGTGTGGTAGCGGATCGTGTGGCGGTTATTCCGCTTTTATTTGGTGACGAACTGGGCGCCGTTACGGGTCGATTATGCAAAAGCTCAGTCACGATTGCTGACAGCCCAATGCGTGTTTTAACTGGTGCCATGTCATTAATGCCATTGCCCGTAGATGCCACAGACAACCCATTGACGAATGCAACCACGGCGGCACTGGATGCCTTACGTTTAAGTTGTACGCAGTTTTATCCCGACTTCGATGGGGTTTATTTCGGTGACGTCAATATGTTGGATGCTGAAGGCGGCGATTTTCAGCAAATTGAAATAGGCCGAATTGTTGATAAAGCGGCGCGTGATGTTCGCATTATTGCCATTCAACAAATCAAGAACCGACGTTTGAATAACAGTGCCAGTGGCATTGAATTTGGCAAACGTGTCATGGGTAAACCACTGCGTGATATGAGCAAGTCAATCAACATTGGTGCCGATAAGTTCCCTGGTCTGATTGATGCGCCAACGGATGACAGTATTAATCTCACGTTCTTAGACTCACGCACGTTGCAAGTCGTGCTGAAAGTGAAGCCGATTGATTCACCAAACACGATTGTGGTTGGGATCATGTTAGACCGCGACGAATAGGAGCAACGCAGTTATGACACAAAAAGTATTAGGCGGTAAGGACTTCGATATCTTCATTGGTTCATCAATGGTGCATGTTATCGAAGCCACCGTAAAAATCACCGATGGCCGTAAGCCAAAATATGTACGCGGTGTACCAAAAGGCTTTATTGATGGTCCAGTCGAAGCCGAAGTAACGCTAAAGCTTGATCATGAAAACTGGTTAATCGTGCAAGCGCAAGCTGAACAAGCGGGCAGTTGGAAAGGCATTGAACCGTTTGATGTGGCATTTAACGCTGAAGTCGCTGCGGGCAAGAAAAACATTGAAGCATTTGGTTGTTTGCCACAGCTTGAAGAAATCTTGAATCTAAAAGCTGAAGGTGGCGAAGAAGATACAACGTCTATCAAGTGCCCAGTAACGAGCCCTGATTTTGTAAAAATCAATGGTGTGCCTTACCTAACAGCTGAAGAAGTGAGAGATCTGTAATGTCTAAAGCCATTCGTAACCTAACTGCAACGACACTAATGAACACCATGCAAGCGTGTGGGCACACATTATTTGAAGGTGAATTAAACCTAAACATCATAGGTATTCGTCATGCAAATACGCGGGCTAACACCTTCAATGATGCTATTTGTGTGTTGTATCAGGAAGGCGGTGAATGGCAGCTTAAGCAATTTAAAGCAACGACTGATGCAGGCCTTTACTGGCGCAAACACCCTATGAACGTTGATGGTACAGCGGTACTTATTGCAGGGCAGCATAAAAGTTTATGGGCTTTGGGTTATCACCAAGGGAAATACCGTGCGTTAGTCCAACATAAACCGGTTGTTGTTTTACGTGACAACAACCAAGACACCGAATTAGACACGGACGTCACACCCCAAGCAGTGCTACAGCAAGGGTATTTTGGCATCAACTGCCACCGCGCAAACAGTAAAACCACATCAACCCAAGTTGATAAGTGGTCAGCGGGTTGCCAGGTGTTTGCAAGCCCGAATGACTTTGCTGAGTTTATTGCTTTGTGTGAGCAATCAGCAGCCAAGTACGGCCCTTATTTTACATACACGCTGCTTGAGCAAGCAGATATTAAAGAGAGCAAAGAACATGGCATTAACTAAACCAATTATTATCGATGCGGGAACGACTGAGTTTAAATTCAGTGTTGATACGCAGTCTTATAACAAATACATCAACTCGATTACGCCAAACAATAAAGTGCAACCGGCAACGAACTTTTTAATGTCAACGGTGGATGAGTCACAAGTTAAAGAGTTGAAAGACCTCTTACAGCAACCGGGTGCGGCTTTGCATTTAGCGGCGACGGTTGTAGAAGATTTTCAGCCGGAGTTTAACTTCACCGTAAAAAAATCGAAGAACGCGCCAAGCAAATAAAGAAAAACCGAACGGATCAGCTACTGGCTTATCACGCTAAGTATTTTGGCGCGATGCCAGTAACCGATGAAAGCTTAGCGCAGGCCCTATTTTTAGAGCTTCAACAAAATGAATTATTAGCCACCGCCGTCAACAACGGCATTTGTATGGCGCTTAATGGTGATGGTTAGATGAGTTCACTCAGCAAATTAGACAAACTGATGTATTCAATCGGGGTCATTGATAAGGTGACCGGCCCGGTTAATAAGATCATGTCTAAAATTAATCAACTGAGTGAACAAACCGCCGCCGCGAAAGAACAAATGACGGGTGGATTAATGAGCGCCGCTGGCGGTGCCATGATGTTGGTTGGTTCGCTTAATCCTGCTATTGAAGCGCAAGCCGCTATGGGCGAAGTGAGTTCGTTGAATGTGAGCAACGAAGCCCTCACACAACTGAATAACACCGCGCTTAACTTTGTGAGTAATTACGGTGGTAATTCAGCCGATATTATTCGCAGCTCCTACGACATTCAATCTGCAATTGCTGGCCTCACTGGTAAAGAACTTTCAACATTTACCAATTCGTCAGCTATTTTGGCAAAAGGCACAAAGTCAGATGCGGCCACAACCACAGATTATTTTGGCACCATGTACGGTATTTACCAAGATACTGCAAAGGAAGTGGGTAAAAGCGAATGGATAAACATGCTGACAGGGCAAACCGCTGCCAGCGTTCGTATGTTTAAAACCACCGGTAGTGAAATGGCGGGGGCGTTCTCAAGCTTAGGTGCAGCAGCTAATTCACACGGCATTGAAATGAATGAATCAATGGCGGTGATGGGTCAGTTACAGGCTACCATGTCAGGCTCAGAAGCGGGCACAAAATACAAAGCATTTTTAACTGGTGTTGGCAGTGCACAGCAAAAGTTAGGTATTCAGCTAACAGATTCACAAGGTAAGTTACTGCCCATGGTGCAAGTCATTGAGCGCTTGAAAGGGCGCTTTGGTGAAATTGACACTGTTGCAAAATCAGATGCGCTTAAAAATGCATTTGGTAGTGATGAAGCTGTTGCCATGCTTAAGTTACTAATGCCTCAAACAGAGCAGTTAAAAGGCAATATTTCAGCGCTAGCAAATATTACTGATATGGGTGTTGCAGTTGAAATGGCTGATGCAATGAGCACGTCTTGGAGTAAGTTTGGGGGCTCACTCAATGCAGCATTGACCAGTTTAGGGCAAGCTGTATTACCCATTATAGAGCCTGTTGTTGATGTGTTGTCGTCATTACTTCAAACGGTTGTATGGTTATCTCAAGCGTTCCCCACGTTAACGGGGATCATTGCTGGGGCCATTGTTGCATTCACTGGTTACATTGTGATCATGGGGGCGTTTAATGCAGTTATGGGCTTGTATCGTATGGCAATGTTGTCAGGTATTGCCCTAACGAATGCACACCTTTTAATTACAAGGTTATGGCAAGGCGCACTAGTTGCTTTACGCGTTGCAGGCTTTGTGGCGCTTATTGCTAGCATGGGAACCGCGGCACTTGCTATGGGCGCGTTTAAAACGGTGATGCTAGCAGGCCAAGCGGCTACATGGTTATTTAACGCGGCACTTTGGGCTAATCCAATTACGTGGGTAGTCGCAGGTGTCATTGCCTTGATTGCGGCTGTGGCTGCATTGGTTTATTACTTTGATGATATTACCGCTGCATTTAATGATTGGGCTGAAAGCTCAATTATATCCCAAGGGTTGCGTGTAGCGTTTGATTTATTAACGTTACCATTGCAGCTTATGTGGTGGTTAATCAAAACCATTGCTAGCGGTATTTATGACCTATTATCCCCCGCAATTTCAGCTATTGGATCAGTGTTTACTTTCTTATGGAATACGGTTTCAAGTATTAGCAGTGCAATAAGTGGATTCTTTGCAGATATTGCACAAGGTGTAATTGGGTTTTTCTCAAGCCTGTGGGATGGTGCAGGGGGACTTGTTGAGCAGTTCGTAGCCTACATTAGCGATAAATTTAGTTTTGTAACTCAGTTTTTTAGTGGGGTAAGCAATTCCATCGGTGGTATTTTTGAACGTATTACCGGCTTTTTAAAGAGTATTGCTGACAACGGTGTGCTTAATATGGTGGTGTCCTTCTTCACTGGTGATGACATCGCTGTTAAAGCGAAAGCAGAGCAATTAGAGTCTATACAATCACAATCAAAACCAAATAACTTTGTGATGCAAAATGCGGATAATGCGTTTAGTCGTGAATACGGCCAAACCGTTATAAACAAAGCAGCACAATTACCAGCCGACAGCGTTACATCTAACTATGCTTCAGTAAGTGATGATGTTGATAACTTACTTACCAATAAAACCGTTTCGAGTATTCGTGACACAGAATTAAGAAATGCGATTGAAAGCAGTGTAAGCAATGTAGCTACACTTGCCGTTAATCAAGTTACAGCAAACTCAGCCGCGAATAGCGTAATTGAAAAGAGCGTAAGTAATGTAGCGACACAAGCGGCTAACTCAGTTACAGCAAATACAGCTGTTAATAGTGCTATTGAAAACAGCGCACGCAATAAAGCTACACAAACTGTTAACTCAGTCACAGCAAACACAGCAGTGAAAGGTGCCATTGAAAACAGTGCAAGCAATACAGCTTTTCAAACGGCGAATTCAGTTACAGCAAACACAGCTGTTAATGGTGCTATTGAAAACAGTGTAAGCAATACCGCAACACAGGCGGCTAATTCAATCATAGCTATGAGTAACTATGCTGCAGCAAATGATGCAACGAACACATCGGCATCGAGTACAGCTACAAATAACTATGTCGGCCCTAGTGAACGATTAACACTGTTAGCAACTCAATCAGCACTACAAACGTCAGTAGTAAACACAGCTAATAATTTTACTAACGCAGTTAACTCGCCAGAATTTAATAGCACAAATGCGAAACTGGCGAGTGTTAATCAAGTCATTACACCTTATCAGGCGTTGCCAACTAGTAAAATGGATCAGGCTGTTACTAACTCAGCCACTGACAGTGCATATAACATTGAACAATTAAGTAATGAGCAGCAACAGCAAAATAATACCTATAAAGCGAAGGTTCAAAAGTCATCGTTTTTACAAAACCTAACGCGTAATTCACATCACACCAATAACTCAAGTGAGAGTGACAATCGTAAGAGTGTACATATTGATAGCTTGACAATTAAGTCAGACGATCCCGCACAAAGTTTTGAACAATTGATGGAGCTTGCTGGCTAATGGCAATTATTAATATCGATTTAAACATACTAGATAACGATATTTCACTAGATAGCTTTGCAGTGCCCAGCCAGCTGACGAATACCGATGTGATAGCGCAAGACGTCAAACACCGCATTATCGAAAGCGGCAAACTTACAGAGCTAATTGGTCTTAGAAACAAAAACATCGTGGCTAAAATTTTAACTGAAATTGAACTTATCGTAGAGCAGGATGAACGCTTGTTAGCTGGCACAATTAAAGTCGTGAAACAGTTAACCGGAGAAATAGCAATTACGGCAAAGACCTCTGAAGGGGCTATTTAATGGATTATAGCGAGATTTTCAAACAAGAACTGATCAATGCGGGTATCCCAGTTGAGCGCAAAGAGATTGAGGCTCTTTGGCAAAAGCATGTTGAACAGGGAGAATTTTCGGTCAGCAATACAAGTACGTTTAGTCCATTTTTTCGTTTGCAAAAATCGATCATGGTTGAACCTACTGAGCAATTGATTAATGCCTTAATTACGCAAGTGATGCCAAATTCATTTGTACTCTTGGCACAAAATGAGTGGTTAGAGCAACATGGTAAAGCGCGTAAAACGGATAAGCTTGATGCAGTTGTAGCCCAAGGCAGGATCACGATTTCGCGTGTCGATTCAGATACCTCTCTTGTTTTACCCGCAGGTACAGTTGTCGAAAGTTTACCTATTAATGGTCAAGTATACCGTGTGCGAACGTTATTTGATCAGCCATTTTCTGTTGGTGAGATTCAACATGATGTGATGGTTGAGGCTGAGCAGCCTGGACAAAATTACAATTTAGCTGCGGGCTACTATGTACGGGTTCTCAGTGATATTGAAGGACTCAGTGCAACAAACAGCGCTGATTGGTTAACAACCGCAGGGCAAGATATTGAATCGGATGAAAACTATCGCCAGCGTATCCGTGATGCATTTGGTTCGCTGGGTGATTATCACGTTGATGCTGTATATCGCTCAATTATTTCAAGCTTTGCTGCTATCAAGTCTGACAACATCGTATTTGATAAAACCGCGCCACGGGGCCCAGGTAGTGCAAATGCTTATGTGTTCTTAGATGTTGGACAAATTAGCCAAGCACTACTTGATCAAATTAATAACCACATCGCAGCGGGTAACCATGGCAGTGGTGATGATATGAAAGTGTTTGCAATAAGCACACAGCCAATTGATATCACGGCCAACTATCAACAACACCCCAATACCAAAGACCGCCTAGGGGACATAACACAATTTATTCGTGCCGCCTTTCGAGAAAACGCCGCTTACAAAGGGGTTACTCAGTGTAAGCCTAACGAGCTTTTCAGCTTCAGTAAATTGGCAAGTGAGTTACACAGCCAGTTTAGTGAGCTTAAAACCATTCGTTTTCAAAACAGCGATATTTCATGTGGCTTGTGGTTACCAACAATCAATAGCTTGGCGGTTAATAATGGCTGAGTTAACACCGAGTCTACCTACATGGATGAATGGCCGTGATGTTAGTGCACTGGCAAATGTCGCGCAGCGTTATTGGGATGAAGTGGAAAGTTATTTGTTTTGGTGGTTATCACAACAACATCGAGAAGATGCACAAACAGCCATCCTTGATTTACTCGCTTGGGAAAGAGACATAAAGCGCTTACCTGGTGAGTCAGTCGAACTATATGGAAAGCGTGTTAGGCATGCATTTGCCAATGCAACAGATGCCGGTTCAAACACGGGGATGGAACAAATCTTTAGACGTTTAGGTTTTGGGTTTGTCAGCGTCAGTGAGCGTGTCCCTGGCTTTGATTGGGACATGATAGAAATTGCCATGTTAGAGAGCGAATTCAGTGGTAAAGAGCAATTAGTCACGGAGTTAATCAAACAATACGGCAGAACGTGTCGGCGGTATTTTTTAAGTGCAATGGCGGCTGTTAATACAGGGCAGGGTATTGCCCTAATTGAGTTTGAAAAAGAGGTAACAGGGTGAGTCAATTACAAATTACTAATGCAGGGATAGACTATCGCAATGCGGTATTTGCTGGTGATGAAGTGCAAAACATCACGCATTTTGTGTTTGCAAATATTGCAGATCAAGATGCAAGTGTCCCAATTGATCCGAACGTAACGATACCCCAAACCCTTGCTCATACTCAGCCAGTTAAAGCGGTGTCTAAAGTAGATGGTAATGCCATTGTTATGAGTGCAGTGCTTGGCTACGACACCGGTGATTTTGAGTATAACTGGTATGGAGTGGTGGCAACGAAAGCAAACAATGAACAGGTATTGATTGCGGTTGTAACAACCGAGACGCAAACAAAAATAAAAACCAACGGTGCAGTGACTGGGAACTACAGCGTTAAAAGTATTGTGTGGCGAAGCCAAAACATTGCTGAACAACTCAACATTACGTTGGCTGTTTTGCCATGGCAAGTTCAAGACACTGAGCTTGTGAGTCGTGCCGATTTTGATGCGCATCATCATGACAATGCATATGTAAAAAAAGAGCAGGTACTAACGAATGTACCTGAAGGCGCGGTATTTACTGATACGCAACGACCTTTATCAAGCAGTGTTTCCTCATCGAGTACTACTACGGCAGCAACATCTGCTGCAGTTAGAACGGCCTACGATAGGGGCACCGCTGGGATCAATGCAGCAAATACAGTGCAAAATAGCTTAAATGAAAAGGTTAAAACGGATGTTCCTGCGGGCGCTGTATTCACTGATACAAACACCTGGCGTGATGTCGTCAACAATTTAACAAGCACGGCGTCTGATAAATCCTTGAGTGCGAACCAAGGCCGTGTATTGAAAGGGCTTATTGATAACATCAATACGTTGTTAATGTCTGATGATGCAACGCTAAATGACATACAAGAGATTGTTGATTACATCAAACAAAACAAGTCAACGCTTGAATCACTGAGCATAAGTAATATTGCTGGTTTACAAAATGCTCTTGACGGTAAGGTGGCAAATAGTCGTGTGTTAACTGATGTGCCTGCTAATGCAAAATTTACAGACACGCAACGTCCATTAAGTAACAGTGTGTCGTCTACAAGTTCAACGACAGCGGCGACCTCAGCAGCAGCTAAGACAGCATATGATAGAGGCTCTGCCGGTATTAATGCTGCTAATGCAGTGCAAGATAGCCTGAATGATAAAGTAAAAACGAATGTACCCTCAGGAGCGGTGTTTACCGATACACAGCGACCTTTATCAAGCAGTATTTCATCATCGAGTACCACTACGGCTGCTACTTCAGCCGCAGCTAAAACCGCATATGACAGGGGCACAGCAGGGATCAATGCAGCTAATGCGGTACAAAATAGCTTAAATGAAAAAGTAAAAACCAATGTTCCTGCAGGCGCTGTATTTACCGATACAAACACCTGGCGTGATGTCGTAAACAGTTTAACAAGCACTGCGTCTGATAAATCTTTGAGTGCGAATCAAGGACGTGTATTGAAAGGCCTTATCGACAATATCAATGCGCTACTTACCTCAGACGATACAACACTTAACGAAATACAAGAGATTGTTGATTACATCAAACTCAACAAATCAACACTTGAATCTCTGAGCATAAGCAGCATTGCTGGTTTACAAAATGCGCTAAATGGCAAGGTTTCGAATAGCCGTGTATTAACGGATGTGCCAG
This sequence comes from Pseudoalteromonas shioyasakiensis, assembly GCA_013391845.1. Lineage (NCBI taxonomy): Bacteria > Pseudomonadati > Pseudomonadota > Gammaproteobacteria > Alteromonadales > Pseudoalteromonadaceae > Pseudoalteromonas > Pseudoalteromonas shioyasakiensis. The sequence continues at coordinate 2,584,893 of CP058414.1, read as the reverse complement.
TCAATGCAAAGTTTACAGATACACAGCGGCCATTAAGTAGCAGTGTAACGTCAACGAGTACTACAACGGCAGCAACCTCAGCAGCAGCTAAGACGGCCTATGATAGGGGGACTGCAGGTATTAATGCAGCCAACCAAGTAGGTGATCGTTTAGATGATTTGCTTAATGAAAGACCTTTTACACGAAGCCAAGATATAACTCTTTATCGTCGGCACTCATTAAATGCAGGCGAGCATACAGCGCCAACTGCGCGGGTAGGTGGTAGTGCATTACAAGATCAAGATTGGTTTTCTATTCGTGCAAGCAATGGCGAACCTAGCATTATGGTTGAAAATGGTTCACCGATAAAATTTAAACGGCTCTTAGATGGTGAAGTTGATACGCAAGTGACAATTGTTGCAGATGACAAAAGCGAACGTGTTTTTGTTTTCAACAAAACAGATAACGTATGGGAGTTTTAAGCGGTGGACAGTATTTCAAAAAAGAACGAACTAGCTATTGGTGATGTGATTCTTTCTTACAACAAGAAAACCAGTGCAGGCAATGCGTTACTTGAGCTGAACGGTCAGTTGTTAGATGAAGTTAAATATCCAAAACTGACAGCTGCATTGGGAAAGAAAGAGCAAATATCTCTAATTGAAGCTATAACCACATCGTCTGCTACCGCAACGGTAAGTTCAGATGATGGCGAGCATTGTTATCTTGCTTATGCCTCTGGTCTATATAAATACACTCGTTCATCGGATAGTTACGCCTTAATAAATGGTGGTAGTGGTAATGCGTCTGGGCAGGTGGCGTGTAGTGCTGATGGTAAGTATGTTTCTTATGCCTCAGGGTTGAGTTCTGCGGGTTCGGCTACCTGTAAAGCTTATATCTATTTTTCGAGTGATTACGGGGCAAGTTTTACGCTAAAACAAACCATTTCACTCGTGACGTACTCGCCTGGTTTTGGCAATTCAAATGTGTTTATGTCAAGAGATGGAAAGAATACAGCAATCTCAGTTGAAGATGCTTCAGGGGCGTGGTTTTGTGCGTCAACTAACTACGGGGGAAGTTGGGTTGTTAGTAATAGACCAAATGAGCTATATGCGCCCTATGATGGGTACTTTATTTCTGGAACAGAGGATTTTAGTAAACTGTGGATGCAATCAAGAAAAGCTTATGGTGACAATGCGTATATTGTTGAATCTACAGATTTAGGTGCTAGCTGGACTCGAAAGGAGTCGTTTGGCACTGGCTTCACAATGGTTGATGTAGACCCATACGACAACAATCAGCTTGTTGCCTATCAATGGAATAAAATTTCACATAAGAAACTAAGTCTTGATGGTGGCGCAACTTGGGCTGAATTGAAAATCCCAGCCGATATTACAGGGTTAATGAATATCATAATTGACCGAGGGGCGATTTATATTTACGGCAAAATAACATCGACTGTTTATGGTTTTTACACTTCTACGGATTTAGGAGAGAGCTGGGTTAAAAATGATTTGCCGCACAGTATAGATAGATACGCCATTAGCCCTAAAAGAGTCGATGGTTCATTGCTTTACTACATTGATGGGAATACTTTGTATAAGGCCAGTTATGGCGCTCTATGCGTGCTTCCAACCGCCAATTTGAGTTCAGAGCGTATTATTGCGGACGAGGTTTAAAATGATTTTAATTGATTACTTTGATGTGTGCGGTACTTCTTCTTATCCTGACGACTTTAAGCTTTTCTCAGATATGGAAAAAGTAACGTACAAAGGCAAAGATTTCTGGCTGTGTCATTACAGTGGCAATAAACGTTTAGAAAGCCCAGAGTCAGATGAATTTATCAGCAATCATTTGGGTAGTGAAAACGATGCAAAGCCCGTTATTGAACTATCTTCACCTACTATCACGGGGGAAGGTGTTTCGCTTGGGAATGGTGGTATCTGGTGGGTTAAACAAAACACACAATTTACGCTAGTAGCAAGCGCGCAATTACCAGATAGTGAAATGATGCTTGTGGTAGAGCGTGTTATTAACGGATCTACAGTGGTTGATGACATACGTGTCAAGGCGAGCATTGTAAACGGCTTAATAACGATGGATGCTCAGTTTGAGCAATCAGGTAATTATCAAATTACAGCACAACGCTTAAATGCAGGGTTGGAAATTATCGAAGCACCATTTCGGTTAGCATTCGATAAAGTGGAGTTTGATGCATATGTATAGTGTGAAGCTCCACTTTATTAAACAGGGTAAAGCTAAGTTACTAGAGCCATTAAATACAATCTTTGGTGATGTGCACAAAGGGTTTGAAACAGACGGTTTTTCGATTCCTTGGTACGTTCGTTGGTTTCACAACCCATTTGGTCAAGGGTTAGAGGCTGCAATCTGGCATGACTTTGCTTTGAAAACGGGTAGGCAACACCCTCATGCAGAGTTTCTGCAACTATTACTGCTTTATGGTGTTCCGTGTTGGAAAGCTTATCCTATGTGGTTTTTTGTTTCTGCATACAGTCAATGTAAGCGTTTGTTTAAGGGCGCGTGATGCAGATCCCTTCATCATTTAAAACGCCAAGCAGAGAAGCGTTAAATGCTGCCTGTCTAAATGTGTATACCATTGGCTTAAATTGCTACCAAACGCCAAGTTTGATCACCGCTGCCTCAGGTAGTCAGTCGTTAGCTACAGCAGTTAAAGACATGACAAGACAAACACGACCAAACACATTTAATGCCGTTATTTTAAGTTGCAGTTCGGCACATATTGATGACTTTATAAATCAGTTAACAGCGTTTAATCAGTTGTGCCCACTACCTATTTTTTTGCATGCGGAGCAACATGCCAAAAGCTTAACAACACTTGATACTGATAAGATGAAACTGCCAACAACAGAGCAATCTATCGAGTGGCAAGGTTTGCAAGATTGCTGCGGTATTACCGCACTATCACATGCATTCGTAGATCAAAGCTTGCAGTTGGTGAGTGATGAAGGTGTGCAACTGATTAGCGATATAGATACCGCATTAAACGAGGCGGCGCAGTTAAAGTCTGCAAGAAATTCACGGTTAAGTTTATCTAGGTTCAAAGCTGGCCCCCATATATCAATCACACACAGTAATGCACAAAGTGCACGAGCATTGGGACAGCAAATTGAACTGTTAGGTAACAATGACAAGCACTGGGCTTATTGTGCGTTTGTTGGTAGTACTGAACAAATCACACCAATAAAAGAGCTATTTTCATGATCACATTAAATGGCTGGCAAGTCCCAGGTTACGAAATACGTATAAATTGTGGCATTAAACTGCCAAGTGATGACCTAAGCGGGTTTGGTTCGTTTGCGCTATCAGGTGATAAAGGTGTCAAGCCAGGTGTGATCACCGTCAATACTAAAATCCCGTTCGTCGATGCAAGTGAGCTTGCAGAGTTGGTAGGCCAGGCTAAGTCAATTGATGAAAATGGGGCGCGAACTGTATTTACAATTAACAGTGATATCACACAGGCTTATAAAATCCGTAAAGCTAAGTTCAATGGGGAAGTAAAAGCAACCGAGCTTGAGGAAGTAAAAGCCTGGCAAGTGACATTTAAATTGCTTGAAGTGCTATCAACCGCAGAGCGTAGCCAGCAACAAATAGATGGTAAAGCAAAAGAGAATAGCCAAACACAGGCTGTTGACGGGCACACCACAGTACAAACCGCATTTGAGAAAAGTGAAGGGCCATGAGTCATAGGCTAATTAGAGTGCTTACAATTGGTGGCCTTCAAGTTACGAACATTGTGAGTGACAGCATTCAACTGGACTTATTCAGTACAGGCCGTGCAAGCTTTGTTGTGGTAACAGAGAAAGAGCCACATGGCTTAGTTGAGCTGCATATTGGTTATGAAAAAGACGCCATGCAGCCATACTTTTTAGGTGTCATAGAAGCAAAACATCAAAGTAATGGGCGGTGGTTTTTGACATGTCGTGAATTAATCGGTGCGCTATCGTTTGTGCACCATTTTGCTATTCGTCACGCAACGTTTGCAAATGTATGTGACGAGCTAAGCAAGGTAGGGCTTGAGTTTATTTACCCAGATGCAGACTACTCTAACACCCCCGTGCCTGCGTTCTATCATCAAGGATCGGGCATTGAAGCACTGCGCCAATGTGAGCAGGTATTTAGTATTCCTAACTTTATATTTCAACAACGCCCAGACGGCAAAGTATATGCTGGCAGCTGGCACGACTCACGCTGGGCAGAAACCGAAATAAACGAGTTTGAAGAGCACCCGATAAACGTAACAGCATCAAACACGGGCGCATTGATGGCCGTGCCAAAGTTGCGCCCGGGCATAAAGTTGAATGGTCGGTTTATTACAGAAGTGGCTTTAACAGCAGATAAGCAGGTGATCAGATGGTCAAAAACGCTATAAAGCGCTTAGTACTTCGATACTTCCCTGAACTTGGGCAACGCAAGCATTTACCACAGCTTGCACGTATTGAACGTGTTTATGATTTACCTAATGCCGCAATGATAAGCAGCGCGTTTAAACCACTCAAAGCCGCTGATGTTCAATTGTTGAACCCTAAAACAGGTGAGCCATTAGCGGTGCCCGTATTTGAACAAGTTACACTTGGTACAGGCCAAGCGCCGGATCATGGGTTATTAAACGAACCTGCACCTGGTATGCATTGTTTAATACAATATATCGATGGTTTAAATAGCCACCCCGTGATCACAAGCTTGTTGCCATGGCAATCCTTAGTGCCAGAACACAAACGCACAGACGTTGCGCTACAGCAAAACAGTCGCAGTAAGATACAGGGGCGTGATGGCCATTGGCATTTGTCCACAGATGGTGACATAACGCAAACAAGCGATAGCAGTAAAATAGAATCGCGCAACCGCGACGAGAAATACCATCAACGAACCTGCACTATAGACACCCACGACATTACAAAGGTAGATGGAAACCAAATTAATGAAGTGATGGGCGCACTAAAAACGGTGGTAGGTGAAAAGGCCTTAATTGTTGCACTTGAGGGTTTATTACTTGGCAGTAAGAAACAGGTGGATATTGAAGCCACTGAAAGCATGAACTTAAAAACATTAAAGAACCTACACGCCAAGGCAAGCGAACTTGCCAAGGTCGAGGGTAAAACAGTGTGGCTAGGGGATAGCTCAGTCAATGTGGCTCAAGTGCTACTTGATTTAATAGGCTTAGTAAAAGACATAAACCAAAGCCTAGAAAACCACGGTCATACTAGCGCAGGTGCAGGGCCACCAATCACAAAAGTTGAATTCACTAGCCATAAAACGAAAGCAAGCACCTTAAAAGGTAAATTAGAGCCGATAGTGGAGTAAAAAGCTTAGTGGTAAGAAATTGCCGGTGTGTATATTTGCGTGTATAAATTTATTCTTAACAAAATTTAAAAATCGTATAAATCAGCGTGTTACTGGTTTTTACGTATAGTCGTGCCAGTAAATTGTTGGTTGCTGTTGTTCTGGATATGCCATGCATTAAACCTTGCTAAGCGTCGGGCCGCTTTGACTTATTTTTTGAATTAACAGAATTATGGCATAGAGGCTTGTTAGATTATAGGGCTAAAGGTGTCGAGGCTGTTCAGTGTATGTTTTAAATACATGGTTAGTATAAAAAATGGCCTAAAAGCCTAATTTTATGCTTATATAGAGCCTAGTCGTTAGTTTTTACCTTATTTGTATTTTAGTGGCTCGGTATTTGCTAGCGAAAACTATCTTTAACAATGAAGGAACAAAAAAATGACTTTATCAGCTTTATTACTATCTACTTTAGCATTCGACGCAGCACCAGCTTCAACCAACTCAGTTGAGCAAATTAAAAATACTGGTGGCATCATTATCCTAAACCCAAAAAAGAAAACTATAAATAATACTGGTGGTATCATCATCTTGAATCCAAAGAAAAAAGAAAATTAATTTAATCTAAAGAAGCCAGCTTTAAGCTGGTTTTTTTTCCTTTTAGGGTTTAGCATAGAATCTAAAAAACGGTTAGACCAAGTGGAATTTTTTGAAAACCTGTATGAAAAGTGGATGGTAATTCAACCATACACAACAGCTTTTTCCTCTCAAGCTGTAATTGCAACAGCTTTTATTATCGCTCTGATAAACTCACTGAGAAAAGCCTTAGCTAATAAAGAGCTTTTTAGTAATTTCGTAACCATTTCTTTTGTTTGTGCAAATTATTTGATTACGGCTTTGCTAATGGAATATGTATTAGCATACGTCAGCAATCATAGTTCGGCAGCAAGTGCACAAAATATTTATCTTGTTGTTACCATTATAAACCTCGTTACTCTCTTTTTGATGTACAAGGCCCACCTAGTTTTTAGTTTTGTTTTTTCCAAACTTTTTTTCGCTGTAGTTAAGCTGTTCATGATCTTGAGTGCATTCCACTCTTTAATTTGGGTGAAATTTGTTGTTCTGGATTTGCAGCAAGAATTTGCCCAGATACATTATGTTTACAGCTTTATTGTGTTGTATATCAGCCTTGTACTATCATTTATAATGCTTTTTCCTGATGTATTACGGACCAAGTTTGGGTGTATAGTAACATTTAGTTTACCGAGGGATCGTAATGCTTGAACTAATTTATATAGCCATTGCTGTTTTAGCCATCTTGCTGATTGCAAGTACATGGTTGATTGCGCGCAAGAATATCTTTGAAGATCAAATCAGGTCAAAGTCTGTTGAGGTGGTTTGGTGCACGTTGCAAGCCGAGCACGAAACAGATATTAGCAAAGCAATTAAACTATTTAATAAAGCTGAAGAATTAAAAAATGAGGTTGCGGCTTTAATTGAAAATTCTCCAACAGCAGCTCATTTTAAATTGGTAGAGCCAATGGGTTTTGATAGTGAAAGCCTAAAGGAGTTATCGCTTGGAGAGTTACAGCGATACTATGATGAGAAAAACAACATTTCCGACATTTACGACAAAATGTACAAAGGTAAGAATTAATTAAAAAGCCAGGTTATTTAACCTGGCTTTGTATTTTTAGCTCTTTTTCTATTTGTTCAAGCTGAATTTCTGCAAGTTGACTAAGTGCTTCTTGAGTTTGATTATCACCCTTAATTAACCCAGCTATAGATAGCTTTTTTATGCTCTTGATAATACCGCTACTAACTGCTTCTAATAGTGGTCCATCGAGCGCGAGCGTTTTATGTTCGTAACCATTAAGTAATGAATCAAAGCTAACTTGCGTAGCTTTAGCCATTTTATCAATCAATTGATAAGGCACTGAAGCAAGTTCGATACTTTGCACACAAAAACCAGGCGTTAACGATAAATGTTGCTCTAACTCAGCATTGTTTTGCACCTCACAAAGCTTACATAAGCGCATAAAAATATCACTTACATGCTGTTGCTCGGCGCTGAGCGTTTGATTGAACATAGCATGTCCTTGCACTGCTTTTTTATTTATATTAAACGACTTTTAAAAAAATCTCATGCATAAAGTGATAGTGAGTTAAATTTTTAACTCATGAATAATGCTATTTGATGATACATACCAATTCCAAGTAATACATTGAAAGGAAAGGTGATCCCTAAGGAACATAACATGGCTAAACCTATGTCTGCATCTGGAATAGCTGCTTTAATAGCCGCAGGAGCTGCAATATAAGAAGCGCTTGCAACAAGGCTTGCCAATATCACTACAGAGCCTAATTCCAGTTGTAGAGCTGTACCAACACAGACGCCAATGGCTCCTAATAGGTTAGGTGTTATAAGTGCGAATAATGCTAAACGCCAGTGATGCCATGGAATAGGGCGCAGTGTTTGCGCAGCCATTAAACCCATTTCCAGTAGGAATAATGCCAGAACAACTTTAAAACTGTTTGTTAAAAGGCTTGTTACTTGGCTACCTTGCTGTGTACCGTACATCATGCCGATAATTACACCACCAACAAGGAGTATCACGCTTTTGTTCGTCAGTGTTTCATGCCAAAGCGCTTTGAGCGAGAGGTTTTGCCCAGAGCCATTCCCAAGGCGACGGTATAGTAATAAGCCAACGATGATCGCTGGTAATTCAAGCATTACTAAATAAAGAGTGACTTCCGCACCAACATTTAACGAGTTAGATTCGGCATAAGCTAAAGCGACCGCAAATGTACCTGCACTTACTGAACCATAATGTGCTGCGATACTTGCACTATTAGCAACAGATAAATTAAGCAGTTTGTTTAAAACAGGGTAAAGCATTAGTGGGATCAAACCGCCAAGTAGTAAAACGGCACCCATTTCAGGTAAAAGTTGCCAATGCAAATTGCCATGCAGCACCATACCACCTTTTAAACCAATGGTGAGCATTAACAATAGGCTAAGGGTTTCATAGGTCGCTTGCGGGATCTTTAGGTCAGAGCGAAGTAATCCAGCTGTGAGTCCTAAAACAAAAAACATTACAACAATATCAGGCACTTTGTTCTCCTCTAGGTTAAAAGCGACGCTATTCTAATTAAAAATTCACATAGTAAATAATTAAATAAATGATAATATTCTATAGGTAATTATCTATAGGTGTTTGTTAATGGACTTGAGACATATTTCTTTTCGTTTACTTGAAGTGTTTATGTGCGTAGTAAAAACACGCTCAATTAGTGAGACAGCAAGGCAATTACATTTAACTCAACCGACTGTATCGCAACAAATTAAGCGCCTACAAGAAACCGTTAATGAACCTTTAGTGATGGTTAACCAGCAGCGTCTTCATGTTACTGAAGCTGGCTTCGCGTTATTTCAAACTTGTCAGCAGGTGTTTGGCCATTTTGATGATTATCAAGATTACTTAGCTGAGCTCAGAGGTGGTGAGCGCGGTCGCTGTAAAATTGCAATTGTGAATACTGCACAATATATTTTGCCGAAATTATTAGGTCCTTATAGTAACTTACACCCTCATGTTGAGCTGCCGCTTGAAATTGGTAATCGTGCTGAGGTGCTTGCTCGATTTGAAAGAGGCGAAGATGATATCTATGTATTTAGTCATCCCCCATCATTAGAGCACGCCAAGGCTGGCCGGTTTTTACAAAATCCATTGGTATTTATTGCGCCAACTAATCACCCGCTTGTAAGTAAAAACTACGTTACATTGCACGATTTAATATCAGAACGATTTTTACTTCGAGAGCAGGGCTCTGCCACGCGAATGCTGTTTGAAAGCGAGCTACAAAGTCGGGGGGTTGTATTAAGTAATACAGTGCAAATGGCAAGTAATGAAGCTATTCGTGTTGCTGTCGGCTCTGGCATGGGTCTGGGAGTCGTGTCTCGTCATGTCTTACCACCACACGATAGCAGCTTTTGTATGCTAAATGTGCAAGATGTGAACTTAGCGAGTCATTGGTATTTTGTGGTGCGAACCGATCGCCATTTGTCGCATGCTGCGCGAAATTTTTTAAAATTTGCCGAGTTAAATTTAGAGCAATGCTTAGACAAAGAGTGGGTAAATAATGAGCTGAGTCAGCTAAATGGGAGCATTAATGTTCAGCTAGAAAAAAGGCACCATTAAAATGCCATTGTCACAACTTGGTTTCGGCCATTTAATTTAGCTTTGTATAAACCTTTATCGGCCTTTGCAAGTAGTTCATTTACATTATTAGTACCCGACTTGTGGGTGATTATACCAATGCTAATAGACAGATTAATTTCTTGGTTGTTATGGTGAAAGCTATCGTTGTGGATGGCTAAGCGAATTCTTTCAGATAGAGTTTCACCCTTAACTTGACTGGTATTGGGTAGTATTACTGCAAACTCTTCACCACCTATTCTAGCAACTAAGTCGTGTTCACGAAGCTGGCTTTTAATCTTGTTCGCAACCCATTTGAGTGCTTCATCACCTGTTTCGTGACCATGTAGGTCATTTACTCTTTTAAAGAAGTCGATATCAATCATCAAAGCACAGAGTTCTGTAAGGCTGCTATTTGCTTTTTCTAAATAATTGTTACTAATAGTTATAAATGACCGGCGGTTTAATAAATCAGTTAATGGATCGCGATTAGCAAGGTCACTCAATGTTTGCTCAGATTCTAGAAACATTATTAGTGGCCAAATCATGGCTGTTAGGGTAGTGATAATGATATGACTTATCAGAATAACAGCTATTATTTGGTTTAAGTCTATGTTTAACAAACCTAGATAATCAGAAAGTAGCAGCAAAAACTGTATAGCCATGATTAAAGAATGAATTACAAAGCATACCTTGAGTAATGCTAAATGCATAATGCGCTTCACATGTAGCTCTTTAAGCGCGTAAGCAGCATAACCAAAGCATACGGCAATGATGGCCGTTGTGAGCAACTGACTTATTGGCAGATTATAAAGAGGAAGTAATATGGCAGAAGATGAAACTAGCACGAATGCACATGCACTTTGGTATTTTTTGTCAGACTGGCAATAAGCATGAATTCCTAATATTGCTGATAATGGTGCTGCAATAATTAGTAAATCGGCCAGATAGTGCGTAATTAAAGGAAAGTCAATAATAGCTCGTAGAGAGGCTGTAATTTGTGCGCATACAAAAATTAGACACGAGCTTCCCCAGTATAAATAGCTTGATTGTTGCCTTAGAAAGTATAAAGACAGTAAGAAAGCCCCAATAATCACATTCAATAAAATTGAAATGCTGATTATGGTGGGTAATTGCATCATGATTTTCCCTGAATAATCACTCGACTAATATCAAGTTAATTATTATGTATTAGTTACCTCTAATCAACCTAGACATAGTAATTATATTTTTAGACTTTCTAATGCTGGTTTTAATGTCGGGTAGTGGAATCGATAATTATGGCTTAGTAGCTTATTAGGGAGCACAAATTGACCGTAAAGCAGTAGATCAGACATTTCACCCATCATCATTTTTAACACCCAACTAGGCATACGCAACATAGCCGGACGCGAAATGACATTAGCTAATGTCTGGCTAAATTCATTATTATCAACAGGGTTAGGTGCAGTCGCGTTTATTGGCCCATGGATATTTTGATGTGAGAGAACAAAAAGGATTAGTTGGATCATGTCATCAATATGAATCCATGACATTCCTTGCTTTCCATGGCCTAATGGCCCACCTAAGCCAAACTTAAAGGCAGGAAGCATTTTACCAAGTGCACCACCTTGCTTAGCTAACACGATACCAGTACGAAGTAAGCACACCCGGGTTTTATCAGAATGTGCTTTCGTAGCTGCATGCTCCCAGTCTCGACAAAGAACGTGACTAAATTCAGGGTAAATATCATTGAAGCTCTCATCAATCGGCTGATTATCTTGTCGTCCATAAAAACCAATAGCACTGCCTGAAATAAATGTATGGGGTGGAGATTCACATCGGCTAATTGCTTTAGAGATCTGTAAAGTAAGATTAATTCGACTATTAAGTAAAGTTTGCTTTTGAGACTCGCTCCAACGTTTATTAACGATAGGTTCACCAGCTAAGTTGATGATGGCATCAATTTCTTCAAAATTAACTTCATCTAGTGACTTCACAGTATGCACTTGATGAGTCAGGATTACGGCTGCTTGAATTGGGTTGCGAGTAAGTACAGTGACTTTATGGTGGTTTAATAAGAAAGGGCACAAATGTCTACCAATAAGGCCTGTTCCACCGGTTAAAAAAATATGCATAGTGCTACCTTAATGAAAGTGCTGTGTATTTTTTATACATTCTGATGAGTGTTTTTGCAAATTTATACGGATAAAGCAGTAATTTAGATTACTCTTTTTTTTCACCTTCTTGATAAATGTGATAACTCTTTTTAGGGTGTCTTTTAGATTTGTACATCGCCAGGTCAGCGAGTTCGAGTAGTTGCTTATACTCTGTACTATGATCTGGGGCTAAGGCTACCCCAATACTAATAGAAATATTTATTGTGTGTTGTTCCAGCATAAAAGGATGATTGAAGCACTCCAATAGATGATCAATCATTGCATCAATAAATCTGCTTTTGGCTATATTATGCGTAACAATAACAAATTCATCTCCTCCATAGCGATATACATCATCATCGGCTCTAACAGATGAAGTAATGCGTTTTGCGGTTTCTATTAGTATTTGATCACCGATTAGATGACCATATTCATCATTAAGTTGTTTAAACTTATCTATATCAATGAATATAACCGCAAGCTTATTTTTTTCGGAGCAAAGGTTGATAGCATGCTTTAATGCTGGTTTTAATTCTGTACGGTTTAAAACTCCTGTTAGGTGATCGTGACTTGCCTGAAAGTTTAATTTTCTCGTTCGTTCATAAACAATGTCACTCATGCGTACAAAGCGTTTTATCAAGTAGCCTATTTCATCGTGGATATCAATTGTTAAAGCTTTCGGCTTTTCGCCTTTTTCAACCTGTTTGGTAATGTGTATTAATAGTTTTAGGGGTTTTAAAAGCTTAGAATTTATATAAAAGGCGCAAAACAATAATAAGATAATGGCTAGTGGAATTTGCATAGTGACGAAACGCGTAATAAAAATTTTGGATTCTTGGTATTCAGCATCTTGTTGTTCTAGTTTTGCTCGTGCCGTATCTTGAAATAGTTCAATCTGCGTGCGGATTTGATCCATAAACTGCTTACCTTTATTAGTTAACACAACGACTTTTGCTCTCTCAAGCGCAGAGGGTGTGCCCTGCAAAACAAGTTCAACAGTTAATGCCAACTCAGCTAGCTTTTTACTTATTAGTTCATCAATTAATGCAAGTGTATTCTTTTGCTCTGGGTTGTTTATGGTGAGCTTATTGATGTTTAGAAAATGTTCTTTTACTTGATCAAGAGCAGAGTAATAGGGCGTTAAATAACTGATGTCTTGTGTTAATAAATAGCCTCGTTGACCTGTTTCAGCGTTTATGAGTTGCTTGTAAAGCTTTTCTGACTCATCAAGTACATCATGAGTGCGGATCACTGTTTCAAGCTTAGCCTGACCCTCTTTATCTAATAAATAGATGATAAAGGTATTAGCTACTATCACTAATAAAACAGTTGACAGTAAAAGGGTGAATTTGGCTCTAAGTGACATTGAAATGGTAAGTGCCTACAATTACTAACTTTAATAATAAAGTATTGACTAAGCATAGAGTTTTGCCAGTTTATCAATAAAAATAGTCATTTTAATGATATTTTATAACGTATTTGGCAAGTTTAGGCTGTTTACCTCTTTTTAAGTGAACACTCAATAAATTATTGATATGCTGTTTTGACAATATGTAGTTTTAAGTAACAAGGAGTGACTGTGAACTTTCTGCGCCAATTTCACGATATAGTATCCAACCAAGAAATTGATTTTTCAAACAAAGTAACCAAGCTGTTAAAGTTTGGTTTAGACGTTTTTAATCTTGAGTTTGCTATTGTGAGTCGGGTAGATGGTCAGGTTTATACGGTCATTCATGCTCTTACTCCTGATAATGCGATTGCTGTTGGTACGCAATTTGATGTCTCGGGAACTTATTGTGCTCATACCCTTGAAGCCAATAAGGCGCTCTCATTTCATCACGCTTCAAAAAGCCCTATTGCAGAGCACCCTTGTTATGTCAATTTTCAACTAGAATCATACATTGGCGCCCCTATTTTTGTTGGCAAAAAAGTATTTGGTACCGTTAATTTCTCAGCACCTAATGCATCAAAACCGTTCAATGAAGAATCACATGATTATGTTGAGCTATTTGCTCAGTGGCTAGGCAATGAACTGGCACGTAATGCATCGTCTGAACGGTTATTAAAAAAGAACTATATGTTAGCGCAAGTTGAAGAAGTTGCTCGTATAGGTTCTTGGGAGTTCGACCTGCTAGAAAATAAGCTGTACTGGAGTAAACAAACTAAAGCCATCCATGAGGTTCCTGCTGATTATGCACCTAACCTCGAAACTGCTATTAAGTTTTATAAAGAAGGCGAAAGTCGTAATGCAATACAACAAGTTGTTAAAGAAGCGGTTGAGCTAGGAAAGGATTGGAATCTTGAAATTGAATTGGTTACGGCTAAAGGTAATATTGTTTGGGTGTCAACCTATGGTGAAGCAGAATTTGAGAACAACCAGTGCGTTCGATTAATCGGGACATTTCAGGATATTACTAAAGAAGTATTGCTGCGCGAAGAGCTCAAAAAGCAAAAAGCTGATGCACTGCGAACACTTGAAGAGCGCAGCATCTTGCTGGCCAAAATTAGTCATGAATTGCGCACGCCGCTCAATGGTATTGTAGGCATGCTTACGACACTTCTATATGAAAAGTCAGAGCAAAAACGTGAAGAAAAACTCAAAGTTGCACTGCGAAGTGCTGATATTTTGTTAAACATCATTAACGAAGTACTCGACTTTTCTAAGATAAATCATGGTGAACTCAAATTAGAGCCTAGTCACTTTTTATTAAAAACAATTTTTGTTGATTTAGCGTCGTTATATTTACCTTTATATCAAGAAAAGAATCTTAATTTTGAGGTCGATATTGATATTAGTGATGAATGTTGGACTTATTGCGATAATACTCGTATCACTCAAATTTTGTCTAACTTACTTAGCAATGCATTAAAGTTTACTGAGCAAGGTACTATTAAACTAAACGTATCGGCTAAACCGCAAAATGGCGATGTGATCTTAAATATGCGAGTCAGCGATACAGGCATTGGTATGACTGAAACCTTTATGAAATCACTGTTTTCGCCTTTTACCCAAGAGCAAGATAAAGATCGTAATAAAGGCGGAACAGGCCTAGGTCTTGCTATTGTAAAAGAGCTCATTGACTACATGGGTGGCACGATAAAGGTCAGCAGCGAATATCTAAAAGGTAGTTGCTTTGATATTCAATTACCTCTAAAGCTTGGGCAGCCACAATCACATGATACGCTACATGCCAGTGATATCGACTTTTCAACCTTGCCTTTATCGATATTAGTTGTTGATGACAACCAAATTAATCGCTTCGTGTTGAAAGCTCATTTAGAGAAGTTGGGCTTGACTGCTGATTATGCTTGCGATGGAATTGATGCGGTAAATAAGTGCAAACAAAATAACTACAACTTGATTTTTATGGATTGTGTTATGCCTGAAATGGACGGTATTGAAGCAACACGGGTTTTGAGAAATGAAAAAATATGCCCGATAGATAAAACTTTTATCATTGCTTTGACTGCAAATACCTCTGCGGATGATAAAGCTGCCTGTAAAGAAGCAGGAATGGATTTATTTGTTTCTAAGCCAGTTAAAAACACGGCCATTGAACAAGCAATTGCGAGTGCAAAAGAACATTTTTTAATCTAGCTAACTGTGGTTGGCTTATGATTCAACCGCATTGAGTATTTTCTTATACTTACTTTAGGTAATTTCCAAATTTAACCTATACTTTTAACGGGTTTAACATATTGGGAATGCTAAATGGACCACTCTGATAACCGCCGAGATTTTCTTAAAACGTTAGGGGTTGGTGCTGTTGCATCAACACTTGCTTTCAAAGTCCCCTATGTATTCGCTAAAAGCACTCCTACTATTAGAGTGATGGGCACCCATGTTACGTTACAAGAAGAACTTAGGCAAAAAGCCATGCTTGAGCTGGGTATTAATATTGAGTTTACGCCAATGGGCAGTGCAGCTGTGTTGCAAAAAGCGGCTGCAGATCCAAGTAGCTTTGATTTATACGAGCAATGGTCAGATTCAATTAACATTTTATGGCAAGCTGGCGCTATTCAACCTATAGAAACTGAGCGGTTAAGGTATTGGCATGAAATTAACCCTCTTTCTAAAACAGGAAAAATTGCTCCTGACGCTAAATTAGGTGCTGGTGATTCACCTAATAAACTGCTTTATGTACAAGCAGATGGCACGCTTTCAACTACACCAACTAATGCAATTAGTTTCATGCCTTATGTGCATAACGTTGATTCCTTTGGTTACAACACACAGTTCATAGAAAAGGGTACCCCATACGAAACAGAGTCATGGTCTTGGTTACTCGACGAAAAGAATAAAGGCAAAGTAGCGCTAGTAAATGCACCAACTATTGGTATTTTTGATGCGGCATTGGCTGCCCAAGCGCAAGGCCTGATGACGTTTAAAGATATGGGTAATATGAGCATTAGTGAGATTGATCAGTTGTTCGCTATCTTGCAACATAAGAAACGAGAAGGTCACTTTGCTGGATTTTGGACTTCGGTGCCGCAATCTGTCGACTTCATGAAAATGAAACGAGTCACTATTCAAAGCATGTTTTCGCCAGGTGTTAGTGCATGTAAAGGCCAAGGTATTCCAGTTGTTTATGCTTCCCCCAAAGAAGGCTATCGTGCATGGCATGGGGTAATGTGTTTATCTGCCAATACCCAAGGGTATGTTAAAGATGCTGCCTATGAGTACATGAATTGGTGGCTGTCGGGCTATCCGGGAGCGTTTATCGCAAGGCAAGGGTATTACATTTCTAACCCTGAGCGCAGCAAGCCACTGATGTCAAAGCCTGAATGGCAATATTGGTACGAAGGGCAAGAAGCATCCACTGATTTACGAGGAACAGACGGAAAAATTTCGGTTCAAGCTGGTCAGGTACGTGATGGAGGTAGCTACATTAAGCGCTTTTCGAACATAGCAGTATGGAATACGGTTATGCCTAATTATGATTACAGTTTAGATAAATGGTATGAATTACTAAATTCATAAGGAAGTACTTTGCTGACATTTATTTCTCGGTCATTAGCGGCCAAGGTGTTATTAGCGTTGACGCTAGTTTTACTTGCAATGGGAGCGAGTTACATTGTTCTGAGTAAACGACTACAAAGCATTGAAGCTTCTATTAACGATATAAGCCGTATTAGTAACTATGCAGTTGGGATTTTGCGCATCAACAAGGATATTGTTGAAATTCAGCGAGATATCTCGGTTTATGGGGTTTCAGGAAGCAAAACAGTATTCAGTAAAATAATAGAAAACTTTAAAAGTATAAAAGTACGCTTAGAGAGTGTCGATTTAAAAAGTGACGAACTTGAAAACCAAGTTTACCTAGACTCGATGACACAGCTTATAACCAGGTATGGCGATAATTTGAGTGTGCTTGCTAAACGTTATGAGATAAAAAAAGAGCTTACCGACGACAAACTTCCTAATATTTATTTCCAAGCCATTAATTATCTAAACACCCTTAAATTAAACACTGCTTCAAGCGAAGAAAAGTTAGCTATCTCAGAGCAGCTGAACGTTTGGCATGAGTTACATCGAGATGCCTCATTGTTTCTTGCGAAAAAAGATTTCTCAAAAAGAGCAGCGGTTAATAAAGCGCTTACTATCTTATCAAATAATAGACTATCAAATACTAAATATATTAAAAGTAGTGAACTGGCTACAGCGTATCAAGAAGTATTTTCCAAGGGAGTACAAGCTAATAGAAATTACTTGAGTTTAGTAAATGTTGTTATGGCTGGAGATGCAATTGAATTCAGTACGCTCGCAGATAAGTTGCGCGAGCAATCATTGACTCGATTACAAAAAATAAAAAGAGAAGCGCAAGATATAGTAATAAAGGCAGATCAAACACTTCGTTTTCTTTCTATAGGTATACTGATTTATATCATCGGGCTAGCTGCATTTTTCCACCTACAAATAACTCACTCAATAAAGCGTTTAACGATTAGCTTTCAACACTTTTTAGGAGGTGACTTATCTGCTCCTATTTATGATTTAAATCGTAAAGACGAAATTGGTGTGCTTGCAACTGCCGCTGATAGATTCCGTATATTGAGCCAAGACCTTACAGAGGCAAAAACAACAGCAGAGCATACAACGAAAGTAAAATCAGAATTCCTTGCGAACATGAGTCATGAAATTCGCACTCCTATGAATGGTATTCTCGGGATGGCACGTCAATTGAGGCGCACCACGTTAACACCTGAGCAAGTGAAGATGCTAAATATCATTCAATCCTCAGGGTCTGGTTTATTAGTGATCATCAATGATATTTTAGATATTAGTAAGATTGAAGCTTCTAAGATTGAGCTAGAATCGATACCAGTGCATTTAAACTCTATGCTAGATGAGCTTATGCACTTATTTAAAGAGCAAGCTCAAAATAAACATATTAACTTCAATATCTCTATTGCCGAAGCACAGCAAGATTGTATTTTCTTTGCCGATGAAACCCGTTTAAAACAAGTGCTAATAAATCTATTAGGGAATGCGATTAAATTTACCGAAAAAGGAAGTGTTTCGCTTGATATAAGAATTAATCGAGGTCAGAGCGACAATCTAAAGATCAAATTCTCTGTGGTTGATACGGGAATTGGCATCGCGAAAGAAAATCTCAGCAAGCTTTTTGAAGCGTTTTCGCAAGCTGATACGTCAATTACACGGCGCTTCGGTGGCACAGGCCTTGGATTGGCTATATCAAGTAAATTACTAAATTTGATGGATGCTCCTTTGCATGTAGAAAGTGATTTAGGGCAGGGCTCTCACTTTTATTTTGAGTTAAAAACAACACAGGTTTTTGAGCAGTCTGAGTTTGAAGCCGCAAATAAACAAGAAACCGAAGAGGAACAGGCAGACTTTTCATCACTTAATGTACTTGTAGTCGAAGACAATGATATTAACCAGGTCGTTATCGAAGCCATGTTGAATGAGTTCGGGATAAGAACTATAAAAATAGCAGGGGATGGTGAGCAGGCCGTAGCGCTATGTAAGGAAAATAGTCAGCAAAACAACTTTGATATTATTTTTATGGATATGCAGATGCCTGTACTTGATGGCCCTCAAGCTACCGTATTGATTAGAAAAATCCCCGCTTATGAAGATACGCCCATTATTGCATTAACAGCCAATGTGCTTGAGGCGGATAAGCAGCGATGTTTTGCAGCGGGAATGAGTGATTTTATTGCTAAACCAATAGACTACCAATGTGTGAAAACAGTTTTATTCAAGTGGTGTTTTAATGAGAATGACCGCTCTGAAAAGCAATCAAATTAGTGAAAACCTAACAGGTTCGTTAGTCACGAGAGCAAAAAAAAGAGTTATCTCTTTCGCGAATAAGCGCTTTGAGATAACTCTCTTATAGCTAGTTTACTAGATAAATAAAATTTAAATAATTAAACAAGCTTAGCTAGAATGTCATTGAATGTTGAACTTGGACGCATTGCTTTAAATGCTAGCTCATCATTAGGTTGGTAATAACCACCTACACTCATAGCTGGACCTTGTGCATCGTTTAATTCATTAACGATTTGGTCTTTTTGAGACTCAAGATCAGCAGCAATTTGTGTGAACTGTGCTTTTAATTCCGCATCATCATTTTGTGCAGCAAGTTCTTGTGCCCAGAATAATGAAAGGAAGAAGTGCGAACCACGGTTATCAATCTCTTTCACTTTACGTGAAGGTGATTTGTTTTCAGCTAAGAATGTGCCTGTTGCTTTATCAAGTGTGTCAGCAAGCACTTGTGCTTTCTTGTTATCTGTATTAACCGCTAAATGCTCTAAAGAAGCAGCAAGGGCTAAGAACTCACCTAAAGAATCCCAACGTAAGTGATTTTCTTTTTCGAATTGTTGAACGTGCTTAGGCGCTGAACCACCTGCACCAGTTTCGAATAAACCGCCACCATTCATAAGTGGTACGATTGAAAGCATTTTAGCACTTGTACCAAGTTCAAGAATTGGGAATAAGTCAGTTAGGTAGTCTCGTAAAACGTTACCAGTTACTGAAATAGTATCTTTACCTTCTTTGATACGATCTAAAGAGAATTTAGTCGCTTCAACCGGCGCTAAGATATGGATCTCAAGACCATCAGTATCATGTTGTGGTAGATACGTGTTTACTTTTTTGATTAACTCAGCATCGTGTGCACGATTTTCGTCTAACCAGAAAACTGCCGGTGTGTTAGTTGCGCGAGCGCGGTTAACAGCAAGCTTAACCCAATCTTGGATTGGCGCGTCTTTTACCTGACACATACGCCAGATATCGCCTTGCTCAACAGCATGCTCTAGTAAAGTTGTACCAGCAGTATCAACAACACGGATAGTACCTGCAGCAGCTACTTCAAACGTTTTGTCATGTGAACCGTATTCTTCAGCTTTTTGTGCCATAAGACCAACGTTAGGTACGCTACCCATTGTTGTTGGATCGAATGCACCGTTTTCCTTACAGAAATCGATAGTTGCTTGGTAAACACCAGCGTAACAACGATCTGGAATTACAAAGCTTGTGTCTTGTAATTTACCTTCGCTATTCCACATTTGACCGCTAGAACGAATTGCAGCAGGCATTGATGCATCGATGATCACATCACTTGGCACGTGAAGGTTAGTAATTCCACGATCAGAATCAACCATAGCGATAGCAGGGTTGTTTTCATAAACCGCTTGGATATCTGCTTCAATTTCAGCTTTTTTAGCTGCATCTAGGCTTTCGATTTTTGAGAATACATCGCCGAAGCCGTTGTTTACGTCAACATCTAGCTCTTTGAAAAGATCAGCGTGTTTTGTGAATACGTCTTTGAAGAAAACTTTTACAGCGTGACCGAAGATGATTGGGTCAGACACTTTCATCATAGTTGCTTTCATGTGTAATGAGAACAACACGCCTTTGTCTTTTGCTGTTTGAATTTCTTTAGCAAGGAAAGCTTGAAGCTTAGCTGCGCTCATGCATGAAGCGTCAATTACTTCACCAGCCAGTAATGGTGTGCTTGCTTTAAGCACTGTGATGTCACCATTTTGTGCAACATGCTCGATACGTACGTCAGTAGCTTCTGCAACAGTGATTGATTTCTCAGAACCGAAGAAGTCACCTTCTTCCATGCTTGCAACGTAAGATTGAGAATCTTTGCTCCATGCACCCATTGAATGTGGGTTGTTACGAGCATACTCTTTAACTGAACTAGGTGCACGACGGTCAGAGTTACCTTCACGAAGTACAGGGTTTACAGCAGAGCCTTTGATTTTGTCGTAAGTTGCTTTAACTTTCTTTTCTTCATCAGTTTTTGGCTCAGATGGGTAGTCTGGTAACGCGTAACCTTTTTCTTGTAACTCTTTGATTACTGCACGTAGCTGAGGGATAGAAGCACTGATATTAGGTAGTTTGATAATGTTAGCTTCAGGTGTTTTTGCCATTTCACCTAATTCAGCAAGTGCATCATCAATACGTTGATCTTCAGTTAAGTACTCAGGGAAGTTTGCAATTACACGACCCGCTAATGAAATATCGCGAGTTTCAACTTCAACACCAGCAGCGTTAGTGTACGCTTGGATGATTGGTAACAATGAATACGTCGCAAGAGCTGGCGCTTCATCTGTTTTAGTATAGATAATTTTTGATGTCATCATCATTCCTAGATAGTTGGCGTAATGTTTGGTAATGACTGCTAACAGTAACCCTTAATTAGCCATATTCAACAATGCAATAGATAGCTTTGAAATACCAAGCTTAAAATTAAGTGCCTTGATAAAACAACAGCAAGCAGTCTGTTAGCTGTTGCAACTCAATACAAAGTATTAAAATAACCACAGCTGACAGACTGTAAAATTCTTATAGCTTAAATAAGCAAATTATGAAATTAGCCAAAAGCCTTACGTCAAAATGACGAAAAAGCTAAATTTAAGCAACAAGAGTGTAACAAGCTTGGCTCTAAAGGGCTAATAACAATTAAACAATTGGGGTTAAGAAATGTAATTTCAAGAGAAGTGTAAGGATATATTTAGAGCAGAAGAGTAAGCGAGGAACTTAACAAGGTCTCTCGCTTGATACTCGAATAGGTTTTACCTAGGAGATTTCATCGTTAGGCGCAATATTCGTTGCGTGTAACCCTTTTGGACCTTGTTGCAATTCGAATGTTACATCTTGACCAGCTTTAAGTGTTTTATAACCGTCCATTACAATCGTTGAGTAATGAGCGAATATATCAGTCTCGCTGCCGTCTTCTACGATGAAGCCAAAACCTTTGGCATTATTGAACCATTTGACTTTTCCACAAGCCATACTTCTACATCCTTCTATAAGTTGACTAATTTAGTTATTCTAAACCGTGTAATTTGCTAGACTGACTAATGATTAATCAATCTATATTTGACTGTAGTTTATTTAGCCAGTCAGTCAAGTGTTTTAGACTATTTTTTAACAATTTATTTATTTTTTTATTCAAGTTTGCTTGAGTTCTAAAGACAAGACTATATTTAATTATGAGTGGCATGAAAGATTCTGGTGTTATTGAAACAGTTCGCGATAGTGAAAAGCAAAAATTGCAACCACCGCGAAAATATAAAGTCATTTTAAATAATGACGATTACACGCCTATGGACTTTGTGATAGAAGTACTAATGACGTTTTTTAATATGGATAGCGATAGAGCAACAGATGTGATGCTTCAAGTTCATCATAATGGTAAAGCGATATGCGGTGTGTACAGCGCTGATGTAGCTCATACCAAAGTTGAACAAGTCAATCGTTACGCACGAGACAACGAGCATCCACTGCTTTGTAGTTGTGAGCAGGAATAAATACCAAGGTGGGTGATCAATTAGCCCGTCACAACGGTATATAAATATTATCTCAGTAAGGGGTTGCCAATGCTAAACAAAGACTTAGAACTAACCTTGAATGCGGCGTTTCGCGAAGCGAGAACACGTCGTCATGAATTTATGACCGTCGAGCATCTTTTACTTGCACTGCTCGATAACCCTTCTGCTGGAGAAGCGTTAAACGCCTGTGGCGTTGATATGAGCGCATTAAAAGTTGAGTTATCAGATTTTATTGATGAAACAACACCGGTGATTCCTGATCTTGAAGAAGACAGAGAAACACAACCGACGTTAGGTTTTCAGCGTGTATTACAACGCGCTGTATTTCACGTGCAATCATCAGGGAAAAACGAAGTAACTGGTGTTAACGTGCTGGTTGCAATTTTTTCCGAGCAGGAAAGCCAAGCAGTTTATTTACTCAAAAAATCAGACATTAATCGTTTAGATATTGTTAACTTTATTTCACATGGTATTTCTAAAGCAGATGATGATATCGGTGGTGAAGACCATGATGATATTCATGATGAAGTACAAGAAGTACAAGGTGAAGAACCGACTAAGCTTGAAAACTTTACCACTAACCTGAATCAGCAAGCTATTGATGGCAATATTGATCCTTTAGTGGGTCGTGACAACGAAGTTGAACGTACGGTGCAAGTTTTATGTCGCCGTAAGAAAAATAATCCACTATTGGTTGGTGAAGCTGGGGTGGGTAAAACAGCGATTGCTGAAGGCCTTGCTTATCGTATTGTGAACAAGGAAGTACCTGAAGTGATTGCTGATGCAGTAGTTTACTCACTGGACATGGGTGCATTATTAGCGGGGACCAAATATCGTGGTGATTTTGAAAAACGCTTTAAATCACTATTAAAAGAGTTACAAGCTAAACCAGGTTCAATTTTATTCATTGATGAAATTCATACCATTATTGGTGCCGGTGCGGCATCGGGTGGCGTAATGGATGCATCAAACTTAATCAAGCCACTACTTTCAAGTGGTAAGCTACGCTGCATGGGGTCGACAACTTACAACGAGTTTAAGAACATCTTTGAAAAAGACCGTGCTTTAGTTCGTCGATTCCAAAAAATTGATGTGCTTGAACCAAGTGTTGCTGATACCACTAAAATTCTTAACGGCTTAAAAGAGCGTTATGAAGAACATCACGGTATTCGTTATACACAAAAAGCTTTAAAAGCCGCAGCAGAACTGAGTGCTAAATACATTAATGAACGTCACCTACCTGATAAGGCAATTGATGTCATCGATGAAGCAGGAGCTAATCAGCGTCTACAGCCTGTATCGAAGCGTAAGAAAACCATTGGTGTGGCTGATATTGAACTAATTGTGTCAAAAATGGCTCGTATTCCACAACAAAGCGTTTCTTCAAGTGATAAAGAAACACTGAAAAACCTTGACCGCAACCTGAAGATGCTGGTGTTTGGTCAAGATCAGTCAATCGATGCGCTCACTTCGGCAATACGTTTATCGCGTTCTGGTCTTGCAAACGAAGATAAACCGGTTGGTTCATTCTTGTTCGCTGGCCCAACAGGGGTTGGTAAAACAGAAGTTACTAAACAGCTTGCTAAGTGTATGGGTGTTGAGTTTATTCGCTTTGATATGTCTGAATATGTTGAAAGGCATGCGGTAAGTCGACTAATCGGCGCACCTCCAGGTTATGTTGGTTTTGAACAAGGTGGTTTACTTACTGAAGCTGTGATCAAAAACCCACATGCAGTTGTACTATTGGATGAGATAGAAAAAGCGCACTCAGATATTTATAATATTCTGTTGCAAGTAATGGATCATGGAACACTGACAGACAATAATGGCCGTAAAGCCGATTTCAGAAATGTGGTTGTAGTGATGACAACCAATGCAGGTGTTCAGGAAACAGTCCGTAAGTCGATTGGTTTCACTGAGCAAGATCACTCTCACGATGCAATGACTGAAATCAATAAAGTGTTTTCACCTGAATTTAGAAACCGTTTAGATAACATTATTTGGTTTAATCACCTTGAAAAAGAAGTTATTTTGCAAGTGGTTGATAAGTTTATTGTCGAATTGCAAGCACAACTTGATAAGAAATCAGTTAATCTTGAGCTAACTTCAAAAGCAAGAGAGTGGTTGGCTGACAAAGGCTATGATAAAGCTATGGGCGCGCGTCCAATGGCCCGTGTTATTCAAGATGAGCTTAAAAAGCCTCTAGCAAATGCAATTTTGTTTGGTGAGCTAGCTGATGGTGGTTCGGTTAAGGTATCGGTCAAAGATAAAAAAATTCATTTTGATTTTGAGACCAACCTAGAAACTGCTTAGCCTAATAAGTTAAGTACAAACAAAAAGCCCAGCTAATGCTGGGCTTTTTGTTTATTAAATGGAATTAAAACTAAGTTAGTTTTAACACCATTTAACAAACGCTTTTAGCTCTTTGTAATAAACACACCTGCTCATTCAAAGCAGCAAAAAGCTAAATCTCTCGTTAACGCACTAACTTAGCGAGCACGGAATACGATGCGACCTTTCGATAAATCGTAAGGAGTCATTTCTACGGTTACTTTGTCGCCAGTTAAGATGCGGATGTAGTTTTTTCGCATTTTACCAGAGATATGAGCCACAACAACGTGACCATTTTCTAGCTCAACTCGGAACATTGTATTTGGTAAAGTATCAAGGACCGTACCTTGCATTTCGATTACGTCTTCTTTCGCCATGTTTAGCGTAACACCTCTTTAATAGTTAAACGCTGCAGATTTTGCCGAAAATACTGCAATAAGTAAAGCTACAGGGCTCATTTTTGTAAATTAAATCGCCAACCACTGATCGCCAATGTGCTTTTGTGCAGGCAAAAATTGGGTTTTATATTTCATTTTATTGCATTCGTCGATTTGGTAACCCAAATAGACGAATTGTTTTGCTTGTTGTTTTGCAAATTTAATTTGCTCCATGATCATGATGCTACCAATACTGTACTGCTCATAATCAGGATCAAAAAATGTATAAATCGCAGAGACTGAGTTGCTCATACAGTCGGTCACAGCAACGCCAACTAACTTATCATCATCCCGTAACTCTATAAAAATTACAGGTAGCCATTGGCAAAACAAAAAGCTTTCGTACTGATTTTGATCAGGTGGAAACATAGAACCATCTTGGTGTCTTTGCGTGATATACTTGCAATATAACGGGTAGTACTCAGCCCGTTCATAATCACTGTAGCTTACAGTAAATATTTTTTTTGCTTTGTTTAGTTTACGTTTTTGTGATTTAGATGGAGTAAATTGCTGGGCTAATACGCGTACTGAGTTGCAAGCATTACAAACAGGGCAATGAGGACGGTATATTTGGTCACCACTGCGCCTAAATCCCAATGCTAATAATTGCTCAAATTTATCAGGGCAATAACAACTTGGGTCAAGAATAACAAGTAGTTGCTCCTGACGGTCTGGTAAATAGCTGCAATCAAATTGCTGGCTTAAACCAAGCCTAGCGGGTAAGTGCTCAGTCATAAATATTAATCAACTCTTGTGGTTGCCACATATGTCTTTTAGGCACAAAACTGTGCGCTAATTTAAGTCTAGTTAAAAATTCCCTGCGTGGGATAACTTTTGCACCTAAAGTGATTAAATAAGGGTTTTCTAATTGGCAATCAATAAAATGAGCTTGGTGTTTCTTAAGCCAATTAACTAATGCCCACATTGCCAGTTTCGAACCATTACTGACTTCATGAAACATTGATTCACCACAAAATATACCGTTTTGCATGATGCCATACAGGCCAGCAACTATTTTATCTTCATGCCAAATTTCAAGGCTATGAGCGATACCTTGATGGTGTGCTTCGATATAGGCATGCATCATTTGCTCAGTGATCCAAGTTCCTTCTGCATCGATACGCTGTTCACGACAAGCATTGATAACGTGCGCAAATGCGTGATTAACAGTGACACGCACAGGAAAACGCTTTAAATACTTTTTTAAACTGCGGCTAACATGAAATTCATCGAGCTCAAGGATACCGCGCATACTAGGCGACCACCACATAATGGGTTCATAATCACTAAACCAAGGGAAAACACCTGTATTGTAGGCTCTTTGGATACGCTCGACTGATAGGTCACCCCCAATCGCCAACAGGCCATCAGGCTCATCAAGGGCTAATTCTGGATCTGGAAAATCAACTGTCTCGGGCGAGAGTTGGTAAAGTTGCTTGATCATATCAGCGTTATCGTTGTTATTTGTTCTAATTTTAACAAAATTTTAGTTATAAAAAAGGGGCTGTTTTTGCAACAGCCCCAGTAATTAGTGTTTTAGATCAACTAATTTATAGGTTATCTAAGAAACGTTCAGCATCAAGCGCAGCCATACAGCCAGTACCTGCTGATGTGATTGCTTGACGGTAAATGTGATCTGACACGTCACCTGCAGCAAATACACCTGGTACGCTTGTTTGCGTTGCGTTGCCGTTTAAGCCCGACTGAACTACTAAATAGCCGTCTTTCATTTCTAGCTGACCTTCAAACATGTCAGTATTTGGCTTATGGCCAATTGCAATGAATACACCCGCAAGATCTAGATTTTCTGTTTCTTCAGAATCAGTTGCTTTAATACGAATGCCAGTTACGCCCATTTCATCGCCAAGCACTTCATCTAAAGTGCGGTTGTAATGTAAAACAACGTTACCGTTTTCTGCTTTTTCTTTTAAACGATCAGCTAAGATCTTTTCACTGCGGAAGCTATCACGACGGTGAATAACGTGAACCTCATCAGCAATGTTTGATAAATAAAGCGCTTCTTCAACAGCTGTGTTACCACCACCTACAACCGCTACTTTTTGACCGCGGTAGAAGAAACCATCACAGGTTGCACAAGCAGAAACACCACGACCTTGGAAGTTAGTTTCTGATTCTAAACCTAAGTATTTAGCAGATGCGCCTGTCGCGATAATTAATGCATCACAAGTATATGTGCCAGAGTCACCAGTTAAAGTGAAAGGGCGTTTTGATACATCAACTTTGTTGATATGATCAAAGACAATCTCAGTTTCGAAACGTTCAGCATGCTCTTTCATACGATCCATTAATGCAGGACCCGTTAAGCCGTGTGCATCGCCTGGCCAGTTTTCAACTTCAGTCGTCGTAGTCAACTGACCACCTTGTTGAATACCAGTGATAAGGACAGGGTTTAGGTTAGCTCGTGCTGCGTATACCGCTGCTGTGTAGCCCGCAGGGCCAGAACCTAAGATTAATAGTTTACAGTGTTTTGCGTCACTCATGTTTTTTCCTAAAAACGTTTCAATACGATGTCTATGCGCCCGATTCTAAGAAAAACAAGGCGGATGTAAACAAAAGCCCTGATTATTTTTTTAGTCAAATCGCTAAGCTGTCAAATAATCCTTACTTATTATAATTTAAATAGCTCTTTTTGCTCACAAAATGGTCTAATTGCCAATTGTTATGCCTTCAAAGTACGGTAATTCATGACCAAGCAATAATTTTTTGATATGTTTTAGCTAATTTTGATATTAGCTCGTGCTATGAGCTAACTAAACGAACAGGCAATTATGGTATTTTGGCAGGAAAAGCCCGCTTTTGGGCTGACTACACAAGACGTACAAGTCTTAACCAATGCAAAAGAGTATCGCACTGAACTATTGCGTTTAATTGGTTCAGCAAAAAACAGGATTTATATTACCGCATTGTATCTTCAAGACGATGAAGCGGGGCGCGAAATATTAACTGCGTTACATCAGGCATCACTTACTAATCCTGATTTAGAAGTAAAAGTGTTGGTTGATTTCCATCGTGCCCAACGTGGTTTGATTGGAGCAGCTAAATCTGATGGCAATGCCAGCATGTATTGTGATTTTCAAGAGCAGTATCAGTCAAATGTGGAAGTTTATGGTGTACCTGTAAAGGCAAAAGAGCTTTTCGGGGTTCTGCATTTAAAAGGCTTTGTAATTGACGATACATTATTATACAGCGGTGCAAGCTTAAATAATGTGTACCTTCAGCAAGATGAGCGTTATCGTTTAGATCGCTATTTTTTAGTTCATCAAGCTGGATTATGCAATTCGGTCATCGAATTTATTGAAACTCATCTTTTAAGTTCTGTTGCGGTACCACGCATTGATATGCGCCCACTCGTAAAATTTAACGATATTAAAGTCGCGCAGAAGCAATTGATGCGCGACCTTAAATCGGCAAGTTACGCAAGCGCCGCAGAAGCAAGTGCTGGTGAGCTTGGTGTCCGATTGTTCTTAGGTTTAGGGCGCCGTAGCAATAAGCTGAATCGTTTAATCAAATCGTTATTTGATACCACAGAACAAGAGCTTGTCCTCTATACCCCTTACTTTAACTTTCCTGCACCTTTAATGCGGTCATTACGACGTTTATTAAAACAAGGCAAGCAAGTGACTATTGTCGTAGGAGATAAAACCGCGAATGATTTTTATCTGCCACCAAGTGAGCCGTTTAGTAAAATTGGTGCATTACCATATTTATACGAAACGATTTTATATAAGTTTTTAAAGTCTCAGAAACGACATATCAGTAACGGCAATTTGAATGTCTATCTTTGGAAGCATGAAAGTAACTCTTTCCACTTAAAAGGAATTTGTTCTGATAAACGTTTACACTTGCTTAGTGGGCATAATTTAAACCCACGTGCATGGGGCTTAGATATTGAAAATGGTATTTTAATCGACGACCCTAAACAGCATATCCTTAAGCAAATAGAGAATGAAAAACAAGCTATTTTGACACATTGCCGCCGCTTAACAGGTCCGCAAGATTTAGAAACGATGGATGATTACCCAGCACCGGTTAAAAAACTATTAGGTCAGGCAAAACGTGTAAAAGTTGATTTTATTATCAAGCGTTTTATTTAGGGCGTGTTGACCTTTGTAGATTAAAATTTGTTCTCTCTAGGGGCGATTTAATCGCCTTTAGGAAGACCCCTGACGGCAGAGCGCGTTTGACATTGATACTGCGTTATCGCCTATTTTTTTGGAACGATCACACTATATGGGTTCTGTCTTGCCTAAATATAAAAAAGCAGCGAAATGCTGCTTTTTTTATGTTTAGTTATTAGCTTACTTTTGTTGGGCATCTAAAGATTTACCGTTAACCTCTTTTGAGTCATCGCTCATCAAGTATAGGTAAGTTGGCATTAAATCTTCAGGTGTTGCTAATTTATCTCTATCTTCACCAGGGTAAGCAGAAGCACGCATTGATGTACGGGTAGCACCTGGATTAATACAGTTAACACGAATATTGGTTTTACCTACTTCACAAGCCCAAGTTTGCATCATACCTTCAACAGCAAATTTTGATATAGCATAAGCACCCCAATGTTCACGGCCTTGGCGGCCTACACCTGACGAAGTAAAAATAACAGATGCACTTGGTGATTTGCGAAGCAGTGGGAACATAAATTTAGTGATCATAGCTTGCGCAGTTACGTTAACCTTCATAATATTTTCGAAGGTTGAAACGCAGAAGTGCTCAAGCGGACCTAATGATCCTAAAATACCTGCGTTATTTAATAAGCCATCTAACTTACCGAACTGCATTTCAATGGTTGCCGCTAAGTCTCGGTAGTTTTGTTTAGTCGCACCTTTTAAATCCATCGGTACGATAGCAGGTTGTGGATATCCTGCATTTACGATCTCATCATATACACATTCTAGTTTATTTGTTGTTTTCCCGAGTAAAATAACAGTGGCACCATGCTTAGCATAAGTTAATGCGGCAACACGGCCAATGCCATCACCGGCACCTGTTATTAAAATTACTTTGTCTTTTAGCGCATTCTCTGCGGCTTTATAAGTATGCATAAACGTACCATTGATTAGATTTTTCGCCATTTTACCATAGCAAAAAGCCAAGTTATCGAATTTATTGCAAATTAAGGTGGCGAAAATCGAAACTTTACGTTAACTTTAACTGGTCTAATGTCTTATTAATATTCCAATTACATTAAATTAACTTAGAATAATGGTAGTAGAATAACTACTTTTTACCTTGAACACACAATAACAATAAGATTTGCGCGGAGCGAAATTATGAAAAAACTGCTACTTTCACTAGCCATTGCGTCAGCCATTACTGGCTGTGGTGGAGGGGAAACATTAGAAGATGTAAAAAATGATAATCCACCTGTTCTCCCAACCGCGACAGTAAAATTTGACCCAGCAAATAGTGTGATCTCAGTACCAAATGATTTATTAATGAGTGGTACTCTTGATGGCACTTTAAACATGCCAGGTGAATTAGATGACAACAATGTTAGTGTTGAACGTGCAGCGTATGCTGATCCACAACTTGCACTTGGCGCACTTGATGGTTGGTCAACACAAACTCCGTTTAAAATCGATTTAACTTTTCCTGCGGGTATCTCACTTGATACGGCATCTGCTGCTTCTCCTGGTGCAGTACGTATATTTGAAGTAATCATGGGCGCAAGCCAAACAGATGAAACTTGTTCGCAAGTGCCTGCGGGTATTGCCTGTAAATTGGTGTCTGAATTAACCTTTGGTGTTGACTTTATTACTCAAGGTTCTGGCGATGCTGTGGCTGTGATCCCACTTAAACCGTTCAAAGCTGGTAGTACCTATATTAACGTTTTAACAACGTCATTAATGGACTCTGAAGGACGTTCAATTGAGCCTTCTTCAACTTACGCGTTAGTGAGCGAAGAGACAGCACTTATCACTGATTCACAGAAGTCACTTCAAGCGGTTATCAATAGCTATGAAGATGCAGTGACATCAGGTGGTGCAATCACAAAAGATGAAATTATCTATTCAGCAGCGATGACAATGCAGTCAGCAGGTCAAGTGCTTGGTACAGTTAAGCAACTCCTAGCAGCGAGTCTTTCGCAACCAGCCTTGCCGACACCTATGGTTCAAATTCCTGAGCAACCAGTTATTACAGTCGAGCAAGTATTTGCATCGCAAGGTATTACAGGTGTTTCACCCGTTTTTGGTGGGGTGCAATATCAAAAAGGTAGCGTGATGTTACCTATGTATTTAGCAACTCCTACAGGTAAAACGGTTGATGATTTATCTGCGACTTATTGGCAAGGGCTTTGTGACAGTGGTGTTGCTGTTTTAGGCTATGCAGCTGCAGCGGGTGATTCATTCCCAACCGATCCTATTAGCGAAACTGATGGCCTTTGTATGGCGTTAAGTGGAGGCAAGTTACGTGATTTAGGCTTAGATCAAACAAAACACTTAACTAAGTACAACACAATTCCAAAAACACAAAGCATTGCTAATGTGCCAGTGCAAATTACTAAACCAATTTTACCTGTTATTAATGCAGTGCGAGCTCAGCTTGGCTTAGACGCATTGAGCATGCCTGAGACAGGCTGGCCTGTTGTTATCCTTCAGCACGGCATTACCTCTAAAAAAGAAGATATGCTAGCAATTACAGCGCAATTAACAATGCAAGGTTTTGCAACGGCTGCAATCGATCACCCAATGCATGGTGAGCGTGGTGTAGATGTAGATGGCGACGGTACTGACGATTTTAATGCCTCTACAGGTTCTGTACTAAGTTACATGAATTTACAGTCTTTATTGGTAGCTCGTGATAGTTTACGTCAGTCTGTAGCTGATTTGCTTGGTTTGCGTTTAGGCTTGAACTTTACTGGTGCTGCTGATTTAAATGCGCAAGATGTATCATTCTTAGGACATTCATTAGGCTCTGTTGTTGCACCAGCTTTTGTTGCTGTGACTAATGCACCTTTAGCAGCTCAAGTTGACCCAATGTTTAACGTTAAAAGTGTAGCTCTTGCCAGTGGTGGCGGTGGTATTGCAAACTTCTTGATTGAATCAAATACATTTGGTCCTTTTGTACAAGGTTCTGTATTACTTGCGGCTGGTACTGCAGAGTCAGCAGAGTTTGGCGCTTATACTCAAAATGAAGCATTATCTAACTGTGGTTCACTTGCTTCAAATCAAACAGCTTATGTTACATGTGCTTATAAAGAGTACATAGGTTCGTTAACAGTAGCTGGTGAAACCGAAAAATTAGCTAACATTCAAAGTGTGGTAACTCAGTTTGCATTTGCAGCTCAAACAGCGCTTGATAGTGGCGACCCTTCTAACTATGCAGCATCAGTTGCAGCTCTTGGCACACCAGTTTACATGAGTGTAGTTGTCGGTGATGGTGCGAACAATAATGCTGATATGGTTATTCCACCAATGGTAGCGAGTAATCCAATTGCAGGTAGTTTACCTCTTGCTAATCTAATGGGTTTAACAACAGTTGCACAAACACAAGGCCCAACAGCGGACGCAATGAGCTATGTTGTTAAATTTACCAAAGGTCACCACAGCTCAGTCTTAACACCTGTTGCTACACCTGACTCAGGCGCAACGGCCGAAGAAAGTGCTGCAGCAACGGCTGAAATGCAATTGCAAATCGCGACTTTCTTAGCAAGCCGTGGTCAGTATCTTCAGGTTACAAACTCAGATGTTGTCACTGAATAAACGAAACCTTGTTAATTAAGTAATAACCAATTAAGTAAAAAGCCACTTCATGTGGCTTTTTTTTGCTTTAAAGCGTGGTAAATTGTGGCGAATCATTAATAAATGGAGAGTTTGATTGGAATTTTTATACGAATATGGGTTATTTTTTGCCAAGACCCTAACATTTGTCATCGCAATTGCAGTGATTGTTGCCATTATTATGGGCGCTGCAGTGAAACCCAAAGCTAAAAAAGGT
Source organism: Pseudoalteromonas shioyasakiensis (assembly GCA_013391845.1). NCBI lineage: Bacteria > Pseudomonadati > Pseudomonadota > Gammaproteobacteria > Alteromonadales > Pseudoalteromonadaceae > Pseudoalteromonas > Pseudoalteromonas shioyasakiensis. The sequence continues at coordinate 2,551,728 of CP058414.1, read as the reverse complement.
GAGATAACAATTGATGACTTAAGTGAACAACTTGACGATTTAAAGCAAAGTTTTATTGAAAACACCCTTTCAAAGAAAGAGCTTAAAGCACACCACAAGCAGCAAAAACTCGAGGCAAAAAAACAGCAAAGCGACGAGCCAAAAGCGCGCTTATATGTCATAGATTTTAACGGCAGTGTTGATGCTCATGAAGTAGAAAGCCTAAGAGAAGAAATTACGGCTATTTTAACTATTGCTGATAAAGAAAAAGATCGCGTGCTTATTCGTCTAGAAAGTGGTGGTGGTGTGGTTCACGGTTATGGTCTTGCAGCATCACAGTTACAGCGCTTACGTAATGCCGAAATTCATTTAACTGTTGCCATAGATAAAGTAGCAGCCAGTGGAGGGTATATGATGGCGTGTGTTGCCAATGAGATTGTCGCAGCACCATTTGCAATTGTAGGCTCAATCGGTGTTATTGCGCAAATTCCTAACTTTAATAAAATCTTGAAAAAGAATGATGTGGATTTTGAGCAAATCACAGCGGGTGAGTACAAACGTACTTTAACTATCTTTGGTGAAAATACCGATAAAGGTCGTGAAAAATTCAAAGAAGAAATTGAACAAACTCACGGTTTATTTAAAACCTTTGTTAGTAAGCAGCGTCCATCTCTTGATATTGATACTGTTGCTACAGGTGAGCACTGGTTTGCAACTCAAGCGTTTGATAAAGGCTTAGTTGACAAGATTGATACCAGTGATGACATTTTATTGAGCCAAGCTAAAGAGCGCCAAATCTTTAAAGTGAAATACCGTATTAAGAAAAATTTAAGTGACAAATTAGCTATTGGTTTAAGTTCGGGTGTAAGTAAAGCGGGTGTGAGTTTAATGTCTCGCTTAAAAGGCTTAAACCCTTAGGTTGTGCTAAATATAAAATTAAAATAAAAAACCCGCTGTTCAAGCGGGTTTTTTACTTATAAATAGCCAGTAAATAATTACTTAATCGATTTATGATAGTCTTCTAAATCTTTAGCGGCATTTGGGTCGTTAAATACGTCTTCATCAAATTCCCCTTCAGATTTCGCAACTACACAAGTCACCATACAGTCACCAGTAACGTTGACAGCAGTACGTGTCATATCAAGTAAACGGTCTACACCAATAATGATAGCAATACCTTCTACAGGTAAGCCTACTTGGTTTAACACCATCGCTAACATAATAAGACCAACACCAGGCACACCAGCAGTACCTACAGATGCAAGTGTTGCGGTTAAAATAACCATTAAGTAATCTGAAATTGTTAAATCAACAGAAAATACTTGTGCAATGAACACGGTAGCAACACCTTGCATAATTGCTGTGCCGTCCATGTTAATGGTTGCACCTAAAGGCACGGTAAATGAGGCAACTGAATTATGTGCGCCTAATTTTTTGCTAGCAGTTTCTAGGGTAATAGGCATGGTTGCACTTGAGCTTGATGTGCTAAATGCAAATAGGCAGGCATTTTTCATTTTCTTTAAAAACGTAATAGGGTTAAGACCTGTAAACATTTTTAACAACACACTGTAGTTAACAATACCGTGGAAGAGTAGGGCAAAAACAACTACACCAAAGTACAATGCAAGGCTCTTTATTAGTTTTAAATCTATAGTAGTAAATAGTTTTGCCATTAAAAAGAAAACACCATAGGGTGCAATATTCATAAGCAAAGTAACTAGCTTTAGAATAACGGTATTTAAGTCTTCAAATACATTTGCTACTCGTTGACCCGCTTTACCACTAAGCGCCATCGCTACGCCAAATAATAATGCAAAAACAATAACCTGTAGCATATTACCGCTTGCCATTGCATCAATAGGGTTTGTCGGGAACATACTAATGATAACTTGTGCGAGAGTTGGCGCTTCTTTTGCACTGTAATTAGCATCTGAAGGTAGATTGATACCTTCTCCTGGATTTACCAATAACGCTAAGGTAATAGCAACGGTAATAGCGATTGCAGTAGTCGCTAAATAAAGCAAAATTGATTTACCACCTAAACGTCCTAATTTCTTGGGGTCGCTTAAGCTGCAAGTACCACAGACTAATGATACAAAAACCAGTGGTACCACAAGCATTTTCAAGCTTGCGATAAATATTTGACCACCAACATGGAAAATTCCATCAACGAAAAATGCTTTAATTGGTAAAGAGAATAACCCTAGTGGAATAAGGAAATCGTCTTCACCCGCTAAAATGGCTTGAAAGATAAAACCAACGATTACACCCAGTACCATACCTACCATGATACGAGATGTAAGGCTTAAAGATCGTACTTTTGACATACACCCAGTCTATTTTTTTATAAATTTTGCCATAGACTACCAGCATGAAGATTTTTATACAGAAAAATTCGATAAATAGTTAAAGAATTTCGTTGCCTTTAAAGGAAAAAAATTATGATCTTCGTTTAATTTTTAGGTTAATATTAGGTAAATATATAAATAATTTTAAAATAGCTAACTAGGGAGAGGTCAATGCCTTTATTGCGATGGCTAAGTATTATAGTTTTCAGCTCATTGTTAGTTGCCTGTGGCGGCGGTGGGTCATTAGAGAATGATAGTGGTTCACTTGGTGGTGGGGATGATGGTACAACCGATAACCCAAGTTTTGTCGTTGCTGTTCAAGGTTTCGTAAAGGACACAGATCAAGAATCGAGCTCAGTAACATCTGATACACCATTAACTATATTAGCTTCTCTGACCAGTAATGGTGATGCGGTTTCAAGTGAAGTTATAAGCTTTAGTTTAGATGGTGACATTGGCTTGCTTGATCCTGTTTCTGGAACTGCTCTGACTAATGCTGGTGGTGTCGCGTCAATTACACTAACTGCGGGTGATACTGCGGGTGCAGGGATTATTACTGCTACTTATGTTGTTGGTGATGAAACATTCAGTGATACCTTTGGCTTTACATCAGATGGCTCTGAAACAGATGACTCAAGTGTTAGTGGCAGTATTACTCTTGATGTGTCAATTTTAGACAGCACAGGCTCGCCATTTACAGTAGGAAACCCTGTTAGCAAAGATAATAAAGGGACAGTTACTGCAACCTTATTAGAAGAAGAACAGCCTTTACAGGGGCAGCTAATTTCTTTTACAACAAATTATACAGGCAAAATCACTCCTGTATTAGGCACTGCATTAACTGATGCAAATGGTGAAGCTTCAGTAACGTTAAGTAGTGGTGATTTTAAAGGGGCTGGTCAAGTAGTTGCTACATACACGGATGAAAGCGGTAACACAATCACTAAAATTGCAGGCTTTATTTCAAATGGTGATGATGCCCCTGTTGAAAGTGCCGAAGCGGAACTTGATATCAAGCTGTTACAAGGGTGCGCAACTAACTGGGAGGCTAATCGTAATACAACATCACTTGAAACAACTTACCTAGCTTCAGGGTGTAGCGTCGTAAATCAGTTTTCATCTGACGAACTCATCGACGTTATGGTAAAAGTGACTGATACAAGTTCGGGTGATGGTATCGACGGTATTATCGCTGAGCTTTCGACTGATCTTGGCGCTTTATTACCAGAATCAGGAAAAGCGCTTACTGACAACTTTGGTTTTGCAATTTTAAAACTACAACCTGGCGCAAATAGTGGTGCAGGTGAAGTATCTGTATCTGCTAAATCGGTGACTGCATCGAAAGCATTCGAAATTGCAACTGCTGAGTTAAGTGTAGAAATTTCAAATGGCTTATATAACAAGGTAGATGACGCCGGTAATGTAATTGATGACGAATTTGTGCCACTTGCAGCGGGTGCAACAACGGTTATTACAGTTAGTATTTATGATGCTGACGGTGAGCTGTTTGTAACGCCATTAGATGTTGAGTTTACATCTGGTTGCGTTGAATCTGACCTCGCTGTTATGGATGACACCGCAACGAGTATTAGCGGTATTGCAACTGCAACATATAGAAGTAACGGCTGTAACACAACACAAGGTGATACGGTCACAGCAACAGTCCTTACCGGGGGAACACCAAAAGTTGTTTCAGTGAATGTGCCAGTATCGGCCGCAGCTGTAAGTTCGATTGAGTTTGTTGAAGCTACCGAGAATGTAATTGCACTAAAAGGGACTGGTGGTGTATCTCGCAAAGAAATTAGTCAACTTACATTTAAGTTAACTGACGAAATTGGTAATACGGCAAAACAAAAGCGATTAGATTTTCGTTTGAGCTCGACTAATGGTGGCATTTCACTTTCTGAAGTAACAGATGCGACAGGTTATTCGCATGCAAGTGTTTCTACAGATTCAGAGGGCTTAGCAAGAATTCAAGTTAATTCAGGCTTTGTACCTCAAGCTGTTCGCGTACAAGCGTGCTATATACCAGATGAACTGATTCCTGAAAACCAAAACGATAATGTAACTTGTTGGAAAGAGCTTTATGATGAATGCCTTCTTGATGAATCTGAGCGAGATAACAATGTTTCATGTCCAACAGGTCAGCTTTCTTTAGTTTCATTAGATGAGCAAATAACAACCGTATCTGATCTTGTTTCAATTAGTTCAGGTTTACCTGATGGTAATAGTTTTACGGCTGCCCCAACAAACTTTAATGTCGAAGCATTAAATTATAACGGTGTTCTTGAGGAAATTAACGTTTATCTTGCAGATCATTTTAATAATCCTGTACCTGATGGCACATCTGTATATTTAACAACAGAAGGTGGTGCTATAGGAACAATTGATGGCACAGAGTTTAACCCTCAGCTTGAGTGTAATACAGTTGATGGACAATGTGTTGCCCAGTGGCGTTCACAAAATCCAAAACCATTTACAGAAGCTAAGTGGGGTAACAGAATCAACAGCATTAATCCAAAAACTGATGCAATTAACTGTGACCTTTACTTTGGAGCCGCAGCGCCTTGTATGGCAGGTATTTTAAACGCTGCATTCAATGAAAATGGCGTACCGCTAGGAGGCCGTGCCACAGTACTTGTCACAGCAAAAGGTCAAGAGTCATTCATCGACATTAATGGTAACGGCCGTTTTGACACCAACGAATATTACAGTGGCTATGACCTGACAGAAGCATTTATCGATCATAATGAAAATGGTTTTTATGATGGTTTAGCAGCAATTTACGACCCAGTTACTGCATCAGTGACAAAGGCTGCTGAAAATTGTCAAGAAGGTGCTACTGATGATCCGTGTAGTCCAGAAAATACGAATGCCGGACTCTTCGAAGAAAGCTGGGATATTGACCTTAATGGCATGCATACACTAGCGGATGGAAAATATAATGGTTTAGTATGTAAGTCAGAGGCAACAACGCCAACAGATGGTGATACTTTTGAAAGCCTATGTACTAAAGAATTAGTTGATATTCGAGATTCTTTTGAAATTATTATGTCTGGTAGTACTGCGTACAGTCGATTTGTAGTTACAAAAAATGAGCTGCGTAGCCGATTTGCTGATGCTCTTGCTGAAACAACTGAAGATGATCCTACAGTTTTCACAGATAATGCAATGCAACTTGCTAGGGATATTGAGGAATGTAATCCAATCCGACGTTTTCCTGCAGCTGATGTAAAAGGTGCGTTTGTTCTCGATTTAGAGGAAACAGCTGATACTAATTATTGTGATGTGAGAAATATAAACATTACAACTGCTGATTCTGGTACTGAATTAGCCGCATTAACTTTTGCAGTTTATTACTCTGATATTTTTAATAATCCAATGCCTGCAGGGACCAGTGTTTCAGTAACTGCAGATAATGGAGAATACAGCGGCACTGATGGCTTTGAGCTTCGAAATTCAGCTGCGACAGCAGCGTTTGGAGAAGTTTTATCAATAAGTCGAGAGTCAGAAAGAAATGGTAAAACTGAAGGCTTTTTAACTGTTGAATTTACAACTGGAAAAGGCAACATTTCAACTGCTCGAATTGCAATTACTGATGATGGCTAATAAGTAGTTATTTGTTTAAATTTAAAAAAATGCCAACCAGAAGGTTGGCATTTTTGTTGCTGTTCTATATATTCCCCTTGAAATTACCGCAAAACGCCACATTGACTAAATTAGCAACAAAAATTGTTTAATTATTCAGTCAATGAAGAAAAGTTTCGATTAAAAGCTTGTAACAATTGGTGTTTGTAGATATACCTATAAATATTCGTGCTCCAATGTTAAAAAATCATACTTATTTGTTTAATGTGATGGATATACATTTATAAGGGCAAAAAACTTTTAAAATATTCGGTCAGAAATAGGCAGCTATGGGCAAATCACTTGTAATTGTAGAGTCTCCAGCAAAGGCAAAAACAATTAATAAATACTTAGGTAACGATTTCATCGTAAAGTCCAGTGTTGGGCATGTGCGTGATCTACCAACTTCAGGTTCAGGCAAAACGAAAACTGCAGCGACGAAAACGCCTGCTGAAGTTCGAAAAATGTCACCAGAAGAAAAAGCTGCCTACAAAAAGCAACGCGATTATAAAAATCTTGTTGCCCGCATGGGTATTGATCCTGAAAAAGGCTGGGAGCCACATTACGAAGTCTTGCCAGGCAAAGAGAAAGTTGTTCAAGAATTAAAAAAACTTGCTGAAAATGCAGATAAAATCTATCTCGCAACCGATTTGGATAGAGAAGGGGAAGCCATTGCATGGCACCTCGAACAGATTATTGGTGGCGAGCCTGAAAAATATAAGCGAGTTGTTTTTAACGAAATTACGAAAAATGCTATTCAACAGGCATTCGAAACACCGGGCGAACTAAACACTGATATGGTGTATGCGCAGCAAGCACGTCGTTTCCTTGACCGTGTTGTAGGTTTTATGGTGTCGCCGCTATTATGGGCAAAAGTTGCTCGTGGCTTATCAGCTGGTCGTGTTCAATCTGTCGCGGTGCGTCTACTCGTTGAACGCGAACGTGAGATTAAAGCATTCATTCCTGAAGAGTTTTGGGATGTCCACGCTGATGTAAAAAATACTGAAGCAGCTTTAAGGTTAGAAGTTACCAAACACGCTGACAAGCCTTTTAAGCCAGTTAATGAAGAGCAGGCGATGTCTGCCGTTAGTCAACTTGAAAAAGCTGACTACAAGGTCATTAGTGTTGAAGAAAAGCCAAGCAAGAGTAAACCGAGTGCACCATTTATTACTTCAACCATGCAACAGGCAGCAAGTACGCGCCTAGGTTATGGTGTTAAGAAGACGATGATGTTGGCTCAACGCTTGTATGAAGCTGGCCACATTACTTACATGCGTACCGACTCAACTAACTTATCGAAAGATGCCGTTGAAATGTGTCGTGATTACGTGACTGAGCAATTTGGTGAAAAGTATTTACCTAAAGCACCTATCAGCTATAGTTCTAAAGGCAATGCACAAGAGGCTCACGAAGCGATTCGTCCTTCGAGTGTCACTGTGTTATCTGGTCATTTAGATGGTGTTGAGGCCGATGCTAAAAAGTTATATGAACTAATTTGGCGTCAGTTTGTTGCTTGCCAAATGGTCCCTGCAGAATACGATTTAACAACTTTAACGGTTGGCGCGGGTGATTATCAATTAAAAGCAAAAGGCCGTGTGCTTCGCTTTGACGGTTGGACAAAAGTTCAGCCAGCTGTTCGTAAGAAAAACGAAGAAGATCAGTCACTGCCTGCAGTTAAAGAAGGTGATGTACTCACGCTAGTAGAGTTAGACCCTAAACAACATTTTACAAAGCCACCAGCACGCTTTAGTGAAGCAAGCTTAGTTAAAGAATTAGAAAAGCGTGGTATCGGTCGTCCTTCAACGTATGCATCTATCATCTCAACAATTCAAGACCGTGGTTATGTGCGTGTTGAGAACCGTCGTTTCTTCGCTGAAAAAATGGGTGAGATTGTTACGGACCGGTTAGTTGAAAACTTCGAAGATCTAATGAACTTTGATTTTACCGCTAAGATGGAAGGTCGTCTGGATGATATCGCAGAAGGTGAACGTGTCTGGACACAAGTACTAGATAAGTTTTATGCGGATTTTTCAACCCAGCTTGAAGTTGCCTCAGGTGATGAAGAGCACGGCGGTATGCGCCAAAATCAAATGGTTGAAACCGACATCGATTGTCCAACCTGTGGTCGCAAGATGGGTATCCGAACTGCATCAACCGGTGTGTTCTTAGGCTGTACGGGTTACAACCTGCCACCAAAAGAGCGTTGCACAACAACTATGAACTTGGTGCCAGGCGATGAAGCAATTGCTGCAGATGTTGAAGACGTCGAAACAGAATCACTGATGCAAATGAAGCGTTGTCCAATCTGTGAAACGGCAATGGATTCATACTTAATCGATGAAACACGCAAATTACATGTATGTGGTAACAACCCTGCGTGTAAAGGATATATCGTTGAACAAGGTACCTTTAAAATTAAAGGTTACGACGGCCCCATTATTGAATGTGATAAATGTGGTTCAGATATGCAGTTAAAATCAGGTCGTTTTGGTAAGTACTTTGGCTGTAGTAATGAAGAGTGTAAAAATACTCGTAAGTTACTTAAAAATGGTGAAGCTGCACCGCCGAAGGAAGATCCAGTTCATTTACCTGAGCTAGAGTGTGAAAAATCAGAAGCTTATTTTGTACTGCGTGATGGTGCATCGGGTATTTTCTTAGCTGCAAATACCTTCCCTAAATCACGTGAAACGCGTGCGCCTAAAGTTGAAGAGTTAAAACGCTTCAGAGACCGCATTTCTGAAAAGTTTTACTATCTTGCCGATGCGCCGGCACAAGACCCTGATGGCAATCCTTCAATTGTACGTTACAGCCGTAAAAATAAAGAGCAGTATGTAATGAGTGAAGTAGATGGCAAAGCCACAGGCTGGACTGCTCACTACCAAAATGGAAAATGGGTAGAAGAGAGTAAAAAGAAAGCGCCTAAGAAAAAAGCGGCGACTAAAAAGTAAGTTTACATCTATTTAGATCATAAAAAGGGATTGCAGTTGCAATCCTTTTTTTTGTGCTTTTATGACATTTGCTAATGTCGTTTTTTACCAATCTTTGCTTTTAATCAGTTGCTATTCTGTCTCCATTATTAAGATAGGAGATTTATAATGCAAACTCGTTTATCCCAACAGCAGGTATATTCACTTAACCCAGGACTTGTTGAACATTTAACTGGACTGAGCACACTACCAGAAGATTCAAAAATAACTAGTAGGATTGTAGATCTAGTAAGACTCAGAGTGTCGCAAATAAATGGCTGTGGATTTTGTCAGCATATGCACTCAGCAGAGTTAAGACGCCATGGAGAGCATCAGCAACGATTAGATGTATTGGCTGCTTGGCGTGAAGTTCCAGTGTTCTCAGAGGAAGAAGTTTCAGCATTAGCCTGGGCAGAAGCATTAACAAATGTCATTGATAAGCATGTTGAAGACAATGTGTACAACCAAGTGTCTTTAATATTTACTGAAAAAGATGTCGTGGCACTGACGGCAATTGTGTTAGAGATTAATAGTTGGAACCGTATCGTTAAAGCGTTTCACTTTATCCCTGAGTTAACGGAGTAGAGAATAATTATGAAGTTTACACTCGCACCTAGGGTTAATGCGTTGGTAAATATATTATCAGCATGCGCCTTTTTCTTTGGTAGTACCTTATTTTTACCTGCATTTATAGAATATGCCACATTGGGGGTGGTGTTATTCATGATAGGTTCGTCATTATTTTTATTAAGTGCATTCGCTGATTATTACAGCAATTAATAACAAAAAACCGGAGCGCACATCTTTGTGTCATTCCGGTTTTCCATATTCTAAGCTGGCGTAAAATTAGATTTGTACGTCTTTTACTTTTTTATAGCCTTCAGCTTCAAGCTCATCGTTCACACACTTTAATACGTATGGCTTTAATTCTTCGTTGCTGATGTCATCATCTTTTGCCCAGTTTAAACACATTTCGGTGTATTCTTTGATCATTTCAGCTGATGCTTCTGGTGCTTCATTAGCGATTGCATTCGTTGCTGACACGCTTAAAACAGGTGCCAAAATTAGTGCTAGCAATGCTTTTTTCATTTAATTATTCCTAATCAACAAAAGTAATTATTACCGGCTCAATTGCACAGTAATGGTGCGCAATGTGTATCTCACTTTGCTTGAGTGAATTTATAAACTAAATTTCAAAAAAAGATAACGAAATTTTTTTATCGTAAAGATAAGCAAAAAATAACCACTATTTTTACCTCTAAGGCTAGCAATGGTGAAGCTAATACACGTATTATCGCGCTAATTTTAAAAAGAAAAGTGAATTAAGTTATGTCTGAACAAGTGACTCATCCAAAAATAAAGAAAGTACCAAGCAAGCTAGAACACGTTGTTGAGAGTTTTATTTTTCGCTCGCGTTGGTTATTAGCGCCATTCTTTATTGGCTTATTAGTCGCTGTGGTATTACTGCTGCTAAAGTTCTTTAAATACTTATACAGTATGGCCTTAAATACGTTCACTGCGTCAAACCAAGAGCTTTTGGTGGGCATTTTGACCTTAGTTGACACTGCGCTACTAGCAGGGCTTTTGCTTATTATCATTTTCAGTGGTTACGAAAACTTTGTTTCAAAGTTAAATATAGAAAATCACGAAGATCGACCTGTTTGGATGGGTAAGGTTGGTTTCTCGGGTCTTAAGATGAAATTGATCAGTGCAATTGTTGCTATTTCGGCTGTCGAGCTTTTAAAAGTGTTTATCAGCTCAAACAATCATTCCACAGATGAGTTACTCTGGAAGGTGTTAATTCATGTTACTTTTGTGGTGTCGGGGGTGTTATTTGCGCTAACGGATTACATAAATAGTAAAACCATGAACCATTAATAGCAATCTTCCATAAAAAAGCCCTGCAATAGCAGGGCTTGGTTTTTAACAACTGATTCTTAATTCAGGGTTGCGTAAAAGCAACCGAACCCGGGCAGAGTGACTGTATTATTGTTTAATTCAGCTGTGTGATGAGAGATCTCAGTATGCTGTGAAGACACAGAGTCAGAGATTGTCAGTTCACTACTTTGCGCAGCCAAGTTAAATGCACAAAGCATTTTAGTGTCGTTAAGCGTTCGATAAAAAGCAAGCACAGGCTCTTGCGTATCTATAAATTCAATATCGCCTTCTAAGAGAACGTTTTTATCTTTACGCCATGCCATAAATTCACGGTAGGCATTCAAAATCGAATCTTTATCTTGATCTTGCGTATTTACTGCAACTGATTTGTGCGCATCGCCCACAGGTAACCAAGGTTTTACTGATGAGAAGCCAGCTTGCTCTGCATCCGTTGCATCCCAAGGCATCGGTGTACGACAACCGTCACGGCCTTTAAAGTTTGGCCAGAATGTGATGCCATATGGGTCTTGTAAGTCTTCAAATGCAACTTCAGCTTCACCTAAACCAAGCTCTTCACCTTGGTACATACATACGCTGCCACGTAATGAAGCAAGTAGGGCTGTTAGCATCTTACATTGCTGAGGCTCAATTTTTTCACCTTGACTCCAACGGCTAGCAACACGTTCAACGTCGTGGTTGCTAAATGCCCAACATGGCCAACCTTCAGTCATGCGCTGCTCTAAAGTGCTAACTGTATTACGAATATATTCCGCGCTATAGTCGTTTGTCAGTAGCTCAAAGCTATAACCCATATGAAGTTTGTCACCACCTGATGTGTACTCAGCCATGGTTGCTAGTGAGTCTTCTGATGAAATCTCACCTAGAGCAACTGTGCCTGGGTACTTGTTTAGTAGGGCGCGGATGTCCTGCATAAAACTAAGGTTCTCAGGTTGCGTATTATTGTAGTAGTGATACTGGAACGCATATGGGTTGTCTTCGCTAAAGCCTCGGCCTTGACGCTTCTCTGGTGGCTTAGCTGGATTATCACGTAATTGAGCATCGTGATAGCAAAAGTTGATTGCATCTAAGCGGAAACCATCAACGCCTTTCTTAAGCCAAAACTCAACATTATCTAATACTGCTTTACGAACTTCAGGGTTATGGAAGTTTAAATCTGGCTGCTCAGCAAAGAAGTTATGTAAGTAATATTGACCACGACGCGGTTCCCATTGCCATGCAGGGCCACCAAAAATTGATAACCAGTTATTTGGTTGTGTGCCATCAGGCTTTGCATCAGCCCATACATACCAATCAGCTTTGTCGTTAGTTTTATCTTCACGGCTATCAAGGAACCATTGATGTTGATCAGAGGTATGGCTCAATACCTGATCAATAATGATCTTAATATCACGTTGGTGCGCTTGTGCAATGAGTTCATCAAAATCATCAAGGTTACCAAACAATGGGTCGATATCACGGTAGTCACTGATGTCATAACCAAAGTCTTTCATTGGCGATTTAAAGAAAGGTGAAACCCAAATAGCATCAACACCTAGGCTTTTAATGTAATCAATGCGATCAATGATACCTTTGATATCACCAATGCCATCGCCATTGGTGTCTTGGAAACTGCGCGGGTAAACTTGATAAATAACCGCACCTTTATACCACTGCTTTTGAGCCATGTTTTTCTCCATCGTGACACTCAGTGTATGTAAACTGTTAGGCAACCGTTAATGCAATATGTTGCCGGAATGTCAAAAGCATACGTGAAGGGTGAGATACTGTAAAAACTCTGCATACGTATGCACGCCAAATTCATCTATGTGCTCAGTAAAATTCATTAACTTGATTTAAAAGTAAACAACTCGAATATCAATTAATAAAACTTACCAATTAGATATTCCTTCTCTTATCAACAAATGAAAACTCCAGCTTGGTGCATAAAATAGCTGGATTACACCAGAATGGTGCACCATCACAATTGGTAAGACCAATTATCATTGTTGCAGGTCTGTTCCTAATATAATTGCGTCATGTCGCTATTTAAGCGAGATAAATGGCTTAGTATCCATTTCTGTAACCAAATTAGGTTCTTAAATATAGCAAAAATGTTTCATTACTATTAACTAAGACGTAAAAATCATTAAACACTTTAAATTCAGTGGGTTGAAGGTTGGTTTTGTAAAAATGTTGTTAATTTTTGTGAGGGTGAGCTACGCTGAATACGTATGCATAAATTTGTTAAGAAAATAATCAGAGCGTTAATATTCAATTCGACAACAAAATCAGTCAGCGAATTTCAGCTATTATGTTAATGAATAACTGCAACACGTTGGCATTACAATTTGGGTAATGGGAAAACATCATGTCTATGTTCAAACCAAGTATATTAACTCTGGCTTTAACAGCCGCAGGTTTAAATAGCTTTGTAGCGTATGCTGCAGAAGAAGACCAAAAAGCGAAAAACGATAACGTTGAAGTTATCGAAGTTAAAGGTTTTCGTGGCAGTGTTGTAGAATCTATTAATACTAAACGCTTCACTCCTGAAGTTGTTGAGTCAATCTCTGCAGAAGATATCGGTAAATTACCTGATTCATCAATTGCAGAATCAATCGCACGCCTTCCTGGTTTAACAGCACAACGCCTAGACGGTCGAGCTAGCCGTGTAAGTGTTCGTGGTTTCAGTGAAAACGAAAGTGCAACGACATTCAACGGTCGTGAGCAAGTATCAATCGGTGACAACCGTGGTGTAGAATTTGACCTTTATCCATCAGAAATTATGAGTGGCGTAACGGTATACAAAACACCAAGTGCAGGTATTGAAGCTGAAGGTATTGCTGGTGTAATCGACATGCAAACTGTGAAACCTTTAAGTAAAGGTGAACAAGTTATCATGTTCAACGGTCAATATGAGCAAACAGGTTTTGATAAATTAAATCCAGACGGTGACGACCAAGGTTTCCGCGGTACGTTCTCATACATTGACCAATTTGCTGATGACACAATCGGTGTTGCATTTGCATACAACACGATGAGCTCACCAAACCAAGAAAAACGTTGGAACTCGTGGGGTTATCCTGAGTTTACGGGTGAAGATGGCAATACATACTCAATTTTAGGTGGTGCTAAGCCATTTGTACGTTCATCGACTCTTGAGCGTGATACAGCAATGCTTGTAATTGAAGCTGCGCCGACTGATCGCTTAAACATGACATTTGATGCCTTATATGTAGATTTCTCAGATGAAAAAATCCTACGTGGTATAGAAGTTCCATTCGCATGGGGCCAAGGTTCAATCGACCCAAGTTCAGCAGTTGTTGACGCTGACACTGGTTTCATTACTAGTGCAGTAACAGAAGGCCAACGTGTTGTTGTTCGTAATGACTACGAAGAGCGTAATGCTGAGCTCACTCAGTTTGGTTTTAATGCAAAATATGACATTAGCGATGATTGGTCAGTAGAATTTGACGTAAGCCGTTCTGAAGTTGAACGTCAAATTTGGAGTATCGAAAGCTACTCAGGTACAGGTCGTGGTGACGCGAATGGTGTTGCTGATACAATCGGCTATGAGTTTGACGGTGGTAACACTGGCGCGCAATTTAGTCATAACCTTGATTACAGTGATTATGACTTAATTCAACTTGGTGGCCCATTATCTTGGGGTGCAAGTGCTGCACTTAATGACAAGTATGGTTTAACAGGTACTGAGTATCAAAATACAGCGCAAGATGGCTTTATTAATGCGCCAGAAATTAATGATGAACTAAGCACATTAAAACTTGCTGCAAGCAAAGTACTTGATAATGCTTACATCAGCCGAGTGTCATTTGGTATGTCATACCGTGACCGTGAAAAGAGTAAGTTGTCGGAAGGTTACTTCATGACATTAAAAGACTTCTCTTTATCGAACCCTGGCATGGTATCAATCCCGGAGCAATACCGCTTAGGTACAGCGAGTCTTGATTTCATCGGCATGGGTAACATGGTTGCTTATGATACCAATGGTTTAGTAAATGATGGTTATTATAACCTTCTTCAAGAAAGCCTTACTGATTCAAAGCACAAAACACAATCTTGGACTGTACAAGAAGAAGTAACAGCATTCTTTGCTCAAGCTGATATCAATGCTGAGCTGGGTTCAATCCCTGTAACAGGTAATATTGGTGTTCGTTATGTGAAAACTGAACAGTCTTCACAGGGTTTTGCTGCAAACACTGTTGATGGTTTAGTTGTTGTATCAGAGACCGATGTAAGCCATGACTACAGCCACTTCTTACCAAGCATCAATTTATCGTTTGCAATTGATGAAGAGCAAACTGTACGCTTCGGCGCAGCGAAAACGATTTCTCGTGCTCGCTTAGACGAAATGAACTCATCAGTTAATGCATCTTATAATCAACAACCAGATGAAAACGGTAACTACTGGAGTGTATCTGGTGGTAACCCAGAGCTTGAGCCTAAAGAAGCAACTGGTTTTGATTTAAGCTACGAAAATTACTTCCATGAAGAAGGTTATTTCGCTGCAGCTGTATTCTACAAAGATATCACTCAGTGGATTTTCGATGGTACTTATGAAATTGATATGAGTGGTGTAGCTGACCCGTCTACTGGTGAAATCCCTGCGACTTCAACTGGTACTGGTTCTGGTAAAGTAAATGGTGGTTCTGGTGACCTTTGGGGTTATGAGCTTTCATTAACACTACCGTTCACAATGTTCAGCGAATCTTTAGACGGTTTTGGCCTAATCGCAAGCCATACAGGTGTTGAGCAAGACTTAACTGACCAAAATGGTAACGACTATGAGCTACCTGGCCTATCTGATCAAATCGATAGCTTAACAGTTTACTTTGAGCGTAATGGTTTCCAAGCGCGTACCAGCATGCGTAAGCGTAGCGACTTTAAAGGTGACGTATACGGTTTAGGTTTTGCTACTACACAAGTTGATATTAAAGGCGAAACAATTTGGGATGCTCAAATTGGTTATGACTTCAGCGAAGGTGGTGTAGAGAGCCTTGACGGTTTATCTGTCACTTTCCAAGTGCAAAACATCACTGAAGAGCCGTTTACATCACTACAAGGTGATAACTCACTTCAAGTACGTGATTACCAAGACTACGGTCGTACATTCCTGTTAGGCTTCAGCTATAAGCTGTAATTAGCTAAAACAGCGATAGAAAATTGCCCTTGTGATTTGTTTTACAAGGGCTTTTTTATATCAGTGAGCTACACTCAATGAATTGAATTTGGCGTTTGGTGTACTATGGAATCAAAAAAAATTACAAAGGTAGTGATTGCCGGTGGTGGTACCGCTGGTTGGATAACCGCTGCGTTACTTAATAAAGTACTTGGGAAAGTGCTTGATATCACGCTTATTGAATCAGCAGAAATTGGCACTGTTGGTGTAGGCGAAGCGAGCATTCCACCTATCTTGCATCTAAATGGTGCGCTTGGCATTTCTGAAAAAGAATTTATAAAGGCCACTGGCGCAACGATTAAACTAGGTATCGAGTTTGAAAATTGGCGCAGCCAAGGCCATAGCTATATGCATGCCTTTGGTGAGATAGGTAAAGACTTTCCGTTTTGTGAGTTTTATCATTTTTGGCTAAAAGCAAATCAAACACAAAACGCGCCTGATTTTTGGGATTTCTCACTTAATTACCAAGCTGCAAAAGCACATAAATTTTCCCACCTTAGTCATATTCCTAATACCCAATTAGCAGGCTTACATTATGCTTATCACTTTGATGCCACACGATATGGCGAGTTCTTAAAAGAATTAGCGCAATCACGGGGCGTAAAACGTATCGAAGGCAAAATTGAATCGATTAATCAATGCCATCAAAGCGGATATATTTCTTCTTTGCTGATGCAAAATGGCAAGCAAATAGATGGCGACTTATTTATTGATTGCACAGGCCTGCGTGCCTTATTGATAGAACAAACACTCAATACAGGTTTTGAAGATTGGTCACACTGGCTACCTTGTGATAGTGCTGTTGCAGTGCAAAGTGAATCCGCTACGGATGCAATTCCTTATACACGGTCAATTGCAAAAGACTCTGGTTGGCAATGGCAAATTCCATTACAGCATCGTGTAGGAAACGGCCTTGTATATTCGTCTCGTTTCTTATCTGATGAATCAGCTAAACAACAGCTTCTGGACAACTTACCAGCTAAGCCATTGACAGAGCCACGTATTATTAAATTTAAAACAGGGCGTCGTTTAAAGCAGTGGCATAAAAATGTGGTATCGGTTGGCTTATCGAGTGGTTTTTTAGAGCCTTTAGAATCGACTAGTATTCATTTAATTCAAAGTGCAGCCATTCGTTTAATTAAGTTTTTTCCTCATCAAGGTATTAAGCAAAGCTTAGTTGATGAATTTAATAAACAAAGTAAAACAGAATTTGAGCGAATTCGTGACTTTATTATCCTTCATTACAAGCTAACTGAACGTGATGACACTGCATTTTGGCGTTTTTGCAAAGGCATGGATATTCCAAGCAGTCTTAAAAATAAAATTGAGCTATTTAAATCCAGCGGCAAGCTCGTAAGAGAAGACGAAGAGCTATTTGCTGAAGTTGCTTGGCAGCAAGTCATGATAGGGCAAGGTCTTATTGCAGACGATCATCATCCATTAACTGATGCCTTATCTGATGAGCAGTTAAATGAGTTATTTAGTAATTTAAAAACGTTGATTAATAACACCGTAGAGCAGCTACCGAGTCACAGTCAATTTTTAGAAAAAGTACAAAATTAATTATGAAAAAAACACAGACATTTTTAGCGTTAACGACCGCATTTACTATTTTTAACTCGACAGCGAGTTTTGCACTTACCGCTTCACCAGAAAATTGGTGGGTTGGAATGCAAAACGATTCTTTGCAAGTAATGCTTTACGATAACAATATTGCTAACAAAGCGTGGCAAATGATGCCTTACAAGGGCGTTGAGTTTAAAGGGGTGACAACAACAAATAACCCTAACTACGCTTTTTTAGATTTAAACATCAGCGATAATACAAAGCCGGGAAAACTGACTTTTAAAGCTGAAGATGGCACAACGTTTACTTACCCATTAAATGCTCGAGATAAGCAAAGTGCCAACCGCGATGGCTTTACAAACAAAGATACGCTGTATTTAATCAATCCTGATCGCTTTGTAAATGGTGACCCAAGTAACGACAGCGTTGCAGGTATGCAGGAGGCTGCAAATCCGAGCTTCAAAGGAGGTCGTCATGGCGGTGATATTCAAGGTGTTATTAATAGCTTAGATTATCTTGAGGACTTAGGTGTAACGCAACTTTGGTTAACACCTGTGCTTGAAAATGACATGCCAAGTTATTCTTATCATGGTTATGCTATTACTGACTTCTACAAGGTTGATCCGCGTATGGGCAGTAATGCGCTTTATAAAACCTTATCAGCAGAAGCGAAAGAGCATGGTATCGGCTTAGTGATGGACATGGTACTTAACCACTTTGGTTCATCGCATCAGTGGATGGCTGACATGCCAACAGTAGATTGGGTTAACTTTGATGGCAAGTTTGAAAACGGTAAAAATGCCACAAGCCACGCCAGACAAACAATTCAAGACCCTCATGCCAGCCAATACGATAAACGTCAATTTAATGATGGGTGGTTTGTTGAGTCGATGCCTGATTTAAATCAGCGCCAGCCGTTACTCTCAACTTATTTGATTCAAAATGCCATTTGGTGGATTGAATACGCCAACTTAAGCGGCATTCGTGTTGATACCTATTCATACTCAGATAAAGCGTTTTTAGCCGATTGGACTAAAGCGATTATGACCGAGTATCCAAACTTTAATATTGTTGGCGAAGAGTGGACAACCAACCCGGCAATTGCATCTTATTGGCAGCGCGGCAAAGTCAATCAAGATGGATATACCTCTGATTTACCAAGTGTGATGGACTTTTCATTACAAGAAGCATTAATCCAAGCACTTAACGAAGAAGAAAGCTGGAATACAGGTTGGATAAAAGTATATCAATCGCTGGCGAATGACTTTTTATATGCTGATACAGATAACATTTTAGTGTTTG
The DNA here is from genome assembly GCA_013391845.1 of Pseudoalteromonas shioyasakiensis. Taxonomy (NCBI): domain Bacteria; kingdom Pseudomonadati; phylum Pseudomonadota; class Gammaproteobacteria; order Alteromonadales; family Pseudoalteromonadaceae; genus Pseudoalteromonas; species Pseudoalteromonas shioyasakiensis. The sequence goes on along the minus strand of CP058414.1, from coordinate 2,532,865 downwards.
CTGATAACCATGACATGAGCCGTGTTTACACTGAGCTTGGTCAAGACCTCGCAAAAACTAAATTAGCCATGACGCTGCTGTTAACAACTCGCGGTATTCCACAAATCTATTACGGTACAGAGCTTTTGCTTGATAACACGCCAAGTAATGACCACGGTGATATTCGCATTGACTTCCCTGGTGGGTTTACGGGTCAAAAAACAAATGCATTCACAGGCAAAGGCCTTTCAACTGATCAGCAAGAGATGTTAAGTACCATTAAAAAACTGCTTAAGCTGCGCCTAGAAAAACCAGCGCTAAGTGAAGGTCGTTTAATGCATTTTTCACCAAAGCAAGGCGTTTACAGCTATGTGAGAGAGCATAATGGCCAAACTGTATTGGTCGTTCTTAACAAAAACCAACAAGCTATTGATTGGGATTTAAGCTACATGCAAGAAGTGCTGAAAGGCAATAATAAAGGACGCGATTTAATCAGCAAAAAACGCGTTGAACTTGCAGAGCCAATCCGCTTAAAAGCTATGCAAGCACGCTTAATCGAGCTTGAATAATTGCAACTAATAGGCTGAATACGTATGCATTTACTGTCCGTATGCAGCCCTTAACATTAGTATTAACTGATATTTACAGAAAAATGAAGTAATGATGACAACATACAAACTAACTGCGTTAGTAGTGGCTTCGGTTTTAGGTTTAACTGCCTGTGGTAACGATGCGCCAGTACAGCAGAACACGCAAAAGCAGCAATCAGAATCGAGCCAAGCATCTATCTCTAAGCCTGTGGTTTATCAAGTATTCACTCGATTATTTGGTAATACAAATACCACCAATAAACCGTGGGGTACATTAGAAGAAAATGGAGTAGGTAAATTCGCTGATTTTAATGATGCTGCATTACAAGGCATTAAAGAGCTAGGTACAACACATGTTTGGTACACAGGTGTACCGCGTCATGCTTTAGTAACTGACTATACCGAATACGGTTTGTCACAAGATGACCCTGATGTTGTAAAAGGCCGTGCAGGCTCACCTTATGCAGTGAAAGACTATTACGATGTTAATCCTGATTTAGCAATTAACCCTGAGCGCCGCTTAGAAGAGTTCGAAGAGCTAATCAATCGTACTCATGAGCACGGTATGAAAGTTGTTATTGATATTGTGCCAAACCATGTAGCGCGTAACTATGAGTCGGTCGCAAAGCCTGAAGGTGTTAAAGATTTTGGTGCTGAAGATGACACGACGAAAACTTATGCTCGCGATAATAACTTTTACTATGTAACAGGGCAGTCATTTCAAGTTCCTACCAGCGATAGCTACCAAGTGTTAGGTGGTAACCCGCATCCTCTAGCAGATAATCAGTTTGCTGAAACACCAGCAAAATGGACGGGTAATGGGGCACGTGCAGCTAAACCTGACATCAATGATTGGTACGAAACAGTTAAAATTAATTACGGCGTGAAGCCAGATGGCAGCTACGATTTCCCGACGCTACCTGCTGATTACGCTGATAAAGATTACCGTGCGCACTACGCATTTTGGCAAGATAAAGAGCTACCAAATAGCTGGTATAAATTCCGCGATATCGCGCTTTATTGGTTAGATAAAGGTGTCGATGGTTTTCGTTATGATATGGCAGAGATGGTGCCTGTTGAGTTCTGGAGCTTTTTAAATTCATCAATCAAGATGCAAAAAAGCGATGCCTTTATTTTGGCTGAGGTTTATAACCCAACGCTTTACCGCCCATATATCCAGCAAGGTAAGATGGATTACCTTTACGACAAAGTCGGTTTTTACGACACAGTTAAAGCTGTGATGCAAGGCAAGCAATCAGCGGATACTATTTTCGATATCCAAAGCCAAGTGGCTGATATTGAAGAGCACATGCTGCACTTTTTAGAAAACCATGATGAGCAACGTATTGCTAGCCCAGATTTCGCTGGCAGCAGTGAAAAAGGTAAGCCGGCTATGGTGGTTTCTACACTAATGTCGCGTTCGCCAACATTACTTTATTTTGGTCAAGCTGTCGGTGAAGATGGCTCTGAAGATGGTGGCTTTGGCGACCCAACCCGCACAAGTATCTTCGATTACATGGGTGTACCTGCGCATCAAGCGTGGATGAATAATGGTAAATTCGATGGTGGTGCGCTTTCAAAGCAGCAAGCTGATCTACGCGCTTACTACACTAAGTTAATGTCGTTAAACACGCTTCCTGCCATTGTTGGTGGTGACATGCAAGCGGTTGAATTGACGGGTTCAGAGCAAGTCATTGCTTTTACGCGTAAGCTTGGCCAACAACTGGTGCTTGTAGTAAGTAACTTTTCAGAGAACCCACAAAATGTTGAGCTTAACCTTAACCAAGCGTTGTTACCTAAGCTTAACCACAGTGATTTAACGTTAACTGATAACCTAGAAAATCATGCCGACATTGTGATTTCTGAGGCAACAACGAATGGGCCAATTCAATTACAAATGAATGGTTTAAGCAGTGCAGTATTTACTCTAAAGGCTGATTATGAATAATAACAAACCAACGCTAAGCTTTTGGCAAATATGGAATATGTGTTTTGGATTCTTAGGGATCCAATTTGGCTTTGCATTACAAAACGGTAATGTGAGCCGTATATTTCAAACCTTAGGTGCCAATGTTGATGACATTCCAATCCTTTGGGTTGCAGCGCCTCTTACAGGTCTTATTGTACAACCGATCATCGGTTATTGGAGCGATAAAACTTGGAATAAGTTAGGTCGCCGTCGTCCGTTCTTTTTTTATGGGGCTATTCTAACAACGTTATCGTTATTCGTTATGCCTAACTCACCAAGCCTTTGGATTGCAGCGGGTATGCTATGGATCATGGATGCGTCAATTAACGTGACCATGGAGCCATTCCGTGCACTTGTTAGTGATAACCTGCCTAAAAAGCAACGTGCAACTGGTTATGCAATGCAAAGTTTCTTCATTGGTATCGGTGCGGTTGTCGCGTCGGCATTACCTTGGATGATGACTAACTGGTTCGATATTGCCAATACAGCACCAGCTGGACAAATCCCAGATTCTGTAAAATTCTCGTTTTACTTTGGTGCAGTAGTTTTAATTATTGCAGTGTTTTGGACTGTGTTTACCACTAAAGAATATTCCCCAGAAGAGCTAGAAAGTTTTCATGAGCAAGAGCAAAGCAATGACTCGAGCGATGTTCAAAGCGATGTGAATTTTAACAAAGGGGCTGCAATTTTTACGGTTCTTGGCCTTGTCGTTCTTGGAATTGTTACAGGTCTATCTCTTGAAAAAGAGCTTTATTTGCTTGCTGGTGGTTTGATTAGTTTTGGTGTTATTCAATTTATAGCCGGTGCTCTAAAAGCTAAAAATGCAACCAGTGGTGGCTTTTATCAAGTTGTGAATGATGTATTCACTATGCCAGAAACAATGAAGCAATTAGCTTGGGTACAATTTTTTAGCTGGTTCTCATTGTTTGCAATGTGGATTTATACCACCTCGGCGGTAACAAGTTTCCACTATGGCAGCAGTGATACAAGCTCACTTGCATACAACAATGGTGCGGATTGGGTTGGTGTGTTATTTGCCGCTTACAATGGCTTTGCTGCCATTGCAGCACTGTGTATTCCGATTGTCGTTAAAAAAGTGGGACTAAAAATGGCCCATGCTATCAACCTAGTGTTAGGTGCATTAGGGCTGGTCAGCTTTATTGTTATTAAAGATCCAAGTTTACTGATCTGGCCAATGATTGGGGTTGGTTTTGCTTGGGCGTCAATTCTCTCTTTACCATACGCAATGTTAAGTACCTCAGTACCAAGTAAGAAAATGGGTGTGTACATGGGTATCTTTAACTTCTTTATTGTTATCCCGCAGCTTTTAGCGGCAAGCGTATTAGGCCTAATTTTACGCCACCTTTTTGATAATCAACCGATTTATGCGTTAGTGCTAGGTGCAGTGTCATTCGTACTAGCAGCGGTCGCCGTACTGCGCGTTAAGCAACAATAATAAGGACACACAATGAAAAAATTTAATCTAATTACAGCAAGCTTTTTAGCATTAGGTTTAACAGCTTGTAGTTCAGAACAATCAGCAAATATAGCGGTAGACCAAGTTTCTGCACCGGGTGCACCGGGTGTTGAGCCTTTTTGGGCATACTCTGGTAAAACAGGTATTGGTACCTCTTATGAGCAATACCAAGACGGTCACTATAGCGACGCAGCTGCTACCGGCAAAGTATCAAAAGTTTGGTTTTCAATTGCTAAAGGCATGATCACAGAAACCATGTTTGGTTTAATTCACCAAGCACAAATCAAAGATATGCAATTTGTTGTCGTTGGTAAAGATTTTACCGTAACAGAGAACGATGATCTGGATGTAAGCATTGATTATTTATATAAAGATGACGCAGGTCGCCCATTATCGCTTGCGTACAAAGTAGTAAGTAAAGACAAGCAAGGTCGTTTCACCTTAGAAAAACATATCTTTACAGATCCTAACGGGCAAACACTGTTTGTTCGTAGTGTATTTAATACAGACCTTGAAGATGTGAAAGCCTACGTTAATGTGAATCCTTATATCGATAACAATGGCTTAGATGATTTTGCAAAAGTGACTGACAAGGGTCTAGTTGCTTGGCAAGATGATAACTTTTTATCTTTACAAGCCGCTCAACCATTCAAACAAGCAAGCGTTGGCTTTACGGGTGTAAGTGATGGCTTAAAAGAGTTGAGAGCATCGCAATCATTACCAACTACTTACCAAATTACCGGTGATAAGTCGGGTAATGTAAGCTTACTTGCAGAGCTGGGCGAAGTATCAAAAAACACCACCTTTGATTTAGCTTTAAGCTTTGGTAAATCTGAAGTTGCAAGCCTAAAAGAAGGTCAAGCAAGTTTAAACCAAGGCTATCAAAAAGTGCTTGCTGCATATAACGGTGAAGGTGCTGCCATTGGTTGGCAAGACTACTTATCAAGCCTTGAACCTTTGAGCACATTAACTAACAGCACTGCTGATAATGGTAAGCTGCTCTATACCAGTGCTATGGTGTTAAAAGCGCAAGAAGATAAAACTCATGCAGGTGCTTTAATTGCGTCACTTTCTAACCCTTGGGGTGAAACGGTTTCGGCTAAAACAGGTTCTACCGGTTATAAAGCGGTTTGGGTTCGTGATTTCTATCAAGTTGCAATGGCATTTATGGCCATGGGTGATGCACGTACTGCTAAAACGGCGTTTGAGTATCTAGAAAAAGTACAAGTAACAGATAACACACCAGGCAATGGTGGTGACACTGGCTGGTTCTTACAAAAGACACATGTTGATGGTGAACTTGAGTGGGTAGGTGTACAGCTTGACCAAACAGCAATGCCAATTATGTTAGCTTGGAAACTTCATCAAGCAGGCGTACTTAGCGATCAAGAGCTGACAGATTGGTATGGCAAAATGTTAAAACCAGCTGCTGATTTCTTGGTTGATGGTGGCCTTGCCAAAATTCTTTGGAACGACACGCAAATTACACCTCCAGCAACGCAACAAGAGCGCTGGGAAGAACAAAATGGTTTTTCCCCATCAACAACAGCTGCGGTTGTTGCAGGTCTAGTGACAGCTGCTGATATTGCTAAAAAAGCAGGTGACACTAAAAATGCAGAGCGTTACCTAGCAACGGCTAAAACCTACAACAGTGAAATTGAAAGCACGATGTTTACGACTCAAGGTAACCTTAAGTCTGAAAACAGCGATGGTGAATATTTCATTCGTATCGGTCAAGACAAAGATCCAAACTCATCAACTACACTTAACGCCAATAACGGTCGTGAAGGCTTTGACAAAAAGCAAATCCTTGATGGTGGTTTCTTAGAGCTTGTACGCTATGGTGTACGTGATGCACTTGCTCCGAGCATTGTAAAAACATTACCAGAGTATGATGACGAAACTTTAGTTGATAACCTTCAAGTACGCTATACCTTTAACTTTGCTGATGGTTCGGGCTCATTCCCAGGCTACCGCCGCTATGGTAACGATGGTTACGGTGAAGACCAAATGACAGGTAACAACTACGCTGAAGGTGGTAACAACACCCCTGGTCAACGTGGGCGTGTATGGCCGTTTTTCACAGGTGAGCGTGGTCACTATGAAATCGCTGCGGCAAACGCAACCAATAGCCTAGATGCGATGAAGCAACAAGCGATTAAAGACACCTACGTAAAAGGAATGGAAGCTTTTGCCAATGAAGGCATGATGTTACCTGAACAAGTTTGGGATGGCGTAGGTAACAATAAAGCTGGTTATCAGTTAGGTGAGGGCACAAACTCGGCAACACCGCTTGCTTGGACTCACGCTGAATACATCAAGTTACTTCGTTCAGTGAGCGATAAACAAGTATGGGATCATTACCCAGTTGTTGAAGATGCATTGAAGTAAGTTTTACTAACGCATTGACACAAAAGCCACAGCACTTGCTGTGGCTTTTGTTTTTAAAGTTGCCTGCCTCTAAGTAGCGAACAAATCACTGCGTTGTTAATGATGGAAGCTATAAAAGAATTGCTTATCCAAATGATGATGTACCTGTCACTATTGGCATGTGTCCTGATGTCATAATTCGCAGTTATAGGACACTTGGAATCGATTTACAAGTACGCGTGAATGAAGGCATGCGTGATAACTTTACTTTATATCCATCAAGCAGAATATGAGGTCTAACAAAGTCGGATTCAAATATTGATCACCTTCGTGTCCCTTACTTACAGCATTTCTTTCAACGACATGTGCAGAGCCTGACTTTAAGTGAAGACGTTAGTAATTATAAAAGGAGAGATATTGTAACTTGGATACTATCTGGCAACTTACCCCATGTTGGAATAGTGACAGCTGAACTATAAGGAGTTACAACAAGGCCACTCATACTAACGATATGGCCTAATCACTAAGATATGTTACTTAATTACAAAATGACAGGACATTAACGTTATAAACCTAAAACCCTAGCATTTGCATTGGGCTTCAATTACTTACCATTTTAATATACATTTAAGTTATCTTTGAACCTGTACTAGGTAAACCTGAATTTAGCATAAAAAGGAATTAATATGAAAACTGCTAGATGGTTCGTTGCCAGCTTTTTACTGCTCTTTACGACGACTGTTTTTGCTTCAAAGGAAGTTGTGATTGAGAAGTCTGATAAATTTACTGCACTGTCAAAAGGCTTTAAGGTAAGTGTTAGAACTGGCCCTACAAAAAACGCTAAAATTTATGACTTTTCGACAAAGAAAATAACCATCGCTGATGAGCATGGTGCACCTTTTCAACGTTACTATCTGCAACTTGCCAAAGCCAATAAAGAGTGGGCTAAAGAAATAGTTACGTTTGACGACAAAACGAATGTAATTGACTTAAATGCACTACTTTTTGGTCAATTGATAGATACTTCGGAATTGAAAAAATTAGACTCTGCGCATGCTTTTTCTTTCTATAATCGCCTTGAACGTATTCTCTCGGAAGAATATGGCACATTTGAACAGGTGTACAGAGATGGTCTTGCTGACTATCTAAGTTATATGTCGATAGAGGCCGGTTTTGATAATTACATAGCGAGAACAGGTATAGCGGGTGATAAACTCATACAAGCACTTAAAAAAGTAAATATGCCGCCTTTGGTTGAACACCAACAATTAATTACTGAGTTTATTAAAGCTGTAAATCAAAAAGACAAAACGTGGTTGTTGGCCCAACAACAACCTAATTCCTCACAAAGAGCCTCAGGGATTTATGCGCGCGGTTTAAACGTACTTTTTGAGTACTTTGACAGAATCGGTAACCCTACAAAGTTTAATATTATACGAGAAACGCAAGGCCGTTCTTTTGACCTTAATTCGAATAAATACTTTATTATTGAATTGCTTGAACATAAAGGCCAACGAGAAAAAGTAGAGATGGAGTTTATGTTTGTAGACACTTATGGTGGCCGCTTTATTGCTGAGTATGATATTACAGGCGTGCATTTTCGCTAAGTTAACATTTAAGTGTCGCGAAAAAGTAAAGCCGCACGTTGTGAAAACGTGCGGCTCGGATATTCCTTGGTTACAGCCCCGCTTTTTTCGCGCGAGCAGCGTGTAGCTTTTTGTAACTTTCGATTAAACGAAGGTGTCTATCTAAACCTTCAAGCTTCATGCTGGTTTCTGTTAAGCCATAAAACATCACATCGCCATTGATTGAGCCAACTACAGCATCCATGGTTTCTTGACCAAACATACGAGTGAAGCTGTGAATGTAATCTTCAATCTCAAGGTCATCGCTTAGTGCTACTTCTAACGTTGCGTGCATTGCCTGGTAGAATAGGCCACGTTCAACAATGGTATTGTCATTATATTGTAAGAAAGCTTCAACCAGCTCCATTGCCGCTTCTAAATCACCGAGTGCTAAATAAATAAGCAGTTTTAGCTCAAGAATCGTTAACTGACCCCACACTGTGTTTTCATCAAACTCAATGCCGATTAAGGTGATGATATCAATGTAGTTATCTAGTTCACTTTGTTCTAGGCGTTCAACTAAATCGGCAAGTTGATCTTCTGATAAACGGTGTAGGTTTAAGATATCTTCGCGGAAGTTCAGTGCTTTATTGGTATTGTCCCAGATTAAGTCTTCTACAGGATAAACTTCTGAGTAATCGGGCACCAAAATGCGGCAAGCAGTACCAAGGTCAGAGAACTCAGCAATGTAAGCTTCTTTACCTAAGCTTTCTAAAATTCCGAATAAGCTCGCTGTTTCTTCCTCATTGCTGCCAGAGAAATCCCATTCAACAAAATCATAATCGTGTTTAGCGCTGAAGAAACGCCATGAGATCACGCCCGTTGAGTCAATAAAGTGCTCTACAAAGTTTTCAGGCTCAGAAACCGCCATGCTATTGAACGTTGGCTTAGGTACATCGTTTAAGCCTTCAAAGCTTCTGCCTTGTAATAACTCAGTTAAACTGCGCTCTAACGCAACTTCAAAGCTTGGGTGCGCACCAAAAGAGGCAAATACCCCTCCTGTTTTAGGGTTCATGAGTGTTACGCACATCACTGGGAACTGACCACCTAGCGAGGCATCTTTTACTACAACAGGGAAACCTTGTTCTTCAAGACCATTAATACCCGCAACAATACCTGGATATTTATTTAATACTTCCTGTGGTACGTCTGGTAAAACAATTTCTTGTTCAATGATTTGACGCTTAACGGCACGCTCGAAAATTTCAGATAAACATTGTACTTTTGCCTCGGCAAAATTGTTACCTGCGCTCATACCATTACTTAAGAATAAGTTTTCGATCAGGTTTGAAGGAAAGTAAACAGTTTCACCGTCTGAATGGCGAACATAAGGAATAGAGCAAATACCACGATCTTTATTACCAGAGTTGGTATCGATTAGGTGTGAGCCACAAAGTTCACCATCTGGATTATAAATTTCACGGGTGTAATTATCTAAAATACCCTCTGGTAGCGAGTCATCGTCAGTTAGTGCAAACCACTTTTCATTTGGGTAATGAACAAACTCGCTATTGGCAATGTCTTCGCCTAAGAACTGGTCGTTATAGAAGAAGTTACAGTTTAAGCGCTCAATAAACTCACCTAAAGCAGAACATAGCGCGCTTTCTTTAGTTGCACCTTTACCATTGGTAAAACACATTGGCGACGCAGCGTCACGGATATGTAAAGACCACACATTTGGCACAATATTACGCCAAGAAGAGATTTCGATTTTCATCCCTAACTCTTCAAGGATGGTCGTCATATTTGCGATGGTTTCTTCAAGCGGTAAATCTTTACCTAAAATAAACGTGTTGCTGTCATCACCTGGTTTTGCCATCAGCATTGCTTGCGCATCAGCTTCAATGCTTTCAACAGTATCGATTTTAAATTCAGGGCCGGTTTGAATAACACGTTTTACTGTACAGCGTTCAACAGAGCGTAAAATACCCGTGCGGTCTTTCTCAGAAAGGCTTTCTGGTAATTCAACCTGAATTTGGAAAATTTGGTTATAGCGGTCTTCTGGGTCAACGATATTGTTTTGTGCAACACGAATACCATCTGTCGGGATATCGCGTGAATTACAATACACTTTAATAAAGTAAGCCGCACACAATGCAGATGAAGCTAAGAAGTAATCGAATGGACTTGGTGCAGTGCCATCACCCTTATAGCGTATAGGTTGGTCTGCAATGACAGAGAAATCATCAAACTTAGCTTCAAGCCTGAGGTTGTCGAGAAAATTAACTTTAATTTCCATTAAAAAATTCCACCTTTGTGCGCGTTGCTATCTAAGCTTTGTGTGCCAGATAAGCGTTTTCATCATAATAGGTGTAATTATCTGCTTTTTCGAAGTAATAGTCTTGGGTAAATCGAAAAAAAACTAATTTTAATGCAATAAGTTTCTGGTTGGGAAGGGAGTAGGCGATAACAAAGCTGTTATCGCTAAAAATTAAACACTCGAACCACGAATAATTAACCGTGGTGGTAAAAGGGTATTCTCTACATCTTCACCCCGAATGAGTTTGAGCAGGTTATCTACCAACATTTGTCCGGCGAGGGTAGTGTCTTGTTGAACAGTGGTAAGTGGTGGGTTTACAAAGCTGGCAACCGCAATGTTATCAAAACCAACAACATGTACATCATCGGGGACCTTGATTTTTGCTTCTTTTAACGCGCGAATAGCACCAATAGCAATCAAGTCGCTGGCCGCAAATAATGAGTTAAAACGAATGTTATTTGCTATGAGGGAACGAGTCGCGTGATAGCCAGATTCTTCTGTTGAAATAGCATTAGCCATCTTACGCTCGTTTAAAGCCACGCCTTTGGCTAAGAATGCATCTTTAAAACCTTGGTAGCGAGCAAAAAACTCAGGGCTATGATCAGAGGCATCACCAATAAATGCACAATCAGTTCTTCCGGTTGCGAGTAAATGCTCAGCAGCTAATTTACCACCGCCGTAGTTATCACAGCTGACAGTTAAATCTGGGCGGTTATCTACGCTTGCACCCCAACATACAAACTTAGTGTTTTGGTCAATTAAGGTTTTAAACTTAGGTTGATAATCGAGGTAATCACCATAACCAAGCAAAATTAGGCCATCTGCACGGTGGCTGTCTTCGTAATCAGCTTGCCAATCAGAGCTGCTAGACTGAAACGATACGAGTAAATCGTAGCCTTCTTTTGCACAGGCTCTTGTAATACTGCCTAGCATTGCTAAGAAGAAAGGATTTATTTGTGATTCATCCGAGGTTGGATCTTCAAATAATAAAAGTGCCAGGGTGCTACTTTGTTGTGTTCTTAAGTTACTGGCATTTTTATCAACTTTATAGTTGAGCTGCTTTGCTACCTCGTGAACACGTCGACGCGTTTCTTCGTTGACCAAAGGGCTATTTCGCAGCGCGCGAGACACGGTTGACTGTGACACACCCGCATAATGTGCAATGTCAAATGATGTCGCCTTACCTTTCATATGGTTACCAAATAACAGAAGAAGTATTTCCATTTTCGGCTATTTAATATTTTTTTCAAGCTATTTGTGACAAGCGGCGTGTGTGTGACTGTTCTGTACACAGCTAGGCATTTTTTATGCGTATATATATGCTTTTTCGATACTTAATACGCAGGTTTTCTTAATAAATACGTATGCATGCACAAATAATGAAAATTTTTATTGATCCCAATCTGACACCGGTGTCATAATGTCACTGTTTTATCATTTTGTTGTCAAAACGTATTTGGCTGCCCATTCAATTGGGCAGCATTTTTTTAATACAAAAGATAGCTTCCTTGAGGCAATGACCCAAAGTTTAGCAGACACAATGGCTTTGCCATTGAAAACTAGAAAAATAAGCGGCAACTAGCTTAGACAAATAGAGAAAACAACATGAACACACAGACAACGACAGAATTCGCTCCTATTCTTGTTGCCGATATTGGCGGCACTAACGCTCGTTTCGCTTTAATCACTGACTTTAATGCACAAACTAACCAGTTTGTTATCGAGCATAATTTAACATTCCCAAGTGCTGACTTTGGCTCTTTAGAAAGTGCAATTACTCAGTATTTCAGCCAAATTTCATTTCCAAAGCCAAACCGTGCATGTTTAGCGGTAGCGGGTCCGATTAAAGCAGGTCAAGTACATTTAACAAACCTTGGCTGGCACTTTAATGTTGCAGACTTAAAAGTTGAATTCGCATTTGAGCAACTTGAAGTAATCAACGATTTTGCTGCATTTGCTTATGCGGCTCCTTATTTAGATGATTCACAAAATATGGCCGTTAAAGCAGGCCAAGCTGATGAAAATGCTAATATTGCCGTAATGGGACCTGGTACAGGTTTTGGTGCTGCGTGTTTAGTTCGAACATCTCAAGGCAGCGCTGTTCTTAGCTGCGAGGCAGGCCATATTACTCTTGCAGCAGTAACTGAATTAGACCGGTTGCTAATTACTGAACTTAAAAAGCAATTAAATCATGTGTCTGTAGAGACTGTGTTCTCAGGCCCTGGTATAGCGCATTTATATCGTGCTATGGCTGCAGTAAAAGGCGTTGAAGCTAAGAATTTAGATGCAGCACAAATCAGTGAGTTGGCAACTACAGGTCAATGTGAAGTGTGTGATGCAACGCTAAATCAATTTTGTGATTGGATTGGTAGCGTAGCAGGGGATTTAGCCCTGACATTTGGCGCATTAGGTGGCGTATTTATTGGTGGTGGTATTTTACCTCGCATGCAACAACGTCTATTATCTAGTCGATTTGTTGAACGTTTTGCAGACAAAGGCATAATGTCGCAATATACTTCACAGATCCCTGTTACGCTTGTAACACAAGACAACATTCCATTCATTGGTGCTGCTGCGTGTATACATGTTAAAAGTAATGCGTAATTAGCAGTTGGATGTAGAGCGGATGAAGAAAGTAACCATCAACAGTGTCGCCAGCTATGCCGGTGTATCGAAAAAAACAGTATCTCGCGTTCTCAACAACGAGCCAAACGTGAGTGATGCAACGCGCGAAAAAGTACTTAAAGTATTTAAAGAGCTTGATTACACGCCAAACCCAATTGCACGAGGTTTGGCACAAAACCGTAGTTTTATTATTGGTTGCTTATACGATAATCCTAGTAAAAGCTATATTACCCGTGTCCAAACTGGTGCCTTAGCTGCCTGTCATGAGCTTAATTACAACTTATTGATCCATCCTTGTGAGTTACGTGGCGACGAATTAATTAGTAATATTGAGCAGTTGATTCAAACCTCGCGTTTAGACGGTATTGTACTGACCCCTCCATTTTCAGATTTTCCTGAACTTGTAAGCTTTTTAAAATCGAAAAAGATCCCGTATGCTCGCGTCGCATCAGCGGTACTTGAAGACGACTCTATTTCTGTAAGAAGTAATGATGAGCAGGGAGCTTTTGAAATAACTGAGCATCTTATTAAGCTTGGTCATAAAGAAATCGCTTTCATTAAAGGTCACCCTGATCACAGTGCTACAGAGCAACGTTTTAAAGGTTACCGAAGAGCACTTGCTTCAAACGGCATTGAGTTTGATGAGCGCTTAGTTGAAGAAGGTAACTTCAGTTATCACTCAGGTGTTGACAGTGCCCGTACTATTCTAGATTTAAATCCTCGGCCAACGGCGGTATTTGCTTCAAATGATTACATGGCAGCAGCGGTGTTAAAACTTGCTACGCAAATGCAGTTAAGAGTGCCAGATGATATTTCTATCGCTGGATTTGATAACGCTCCAATTGCTCGTCATATCTGGCCAGGGTTAACTACCATTGCTCAACCAGTTGAAGAAATGACTCAGCAAGCAGTCAAGCAATTGATTACTCATATTAGTGACCCACAAGAGTCGCCTTATCAAGTAACCCTTGAAGCAAAACTCATTACTCGTGAGTCGACAGCTGCAATTAAATAAATTTCATCTTGTTTTTTCACAGTAGCCCGAGAATGAGTGACGCGTTCTCGGGCTTTTTTATTTCAGATGGGTAAAATGGATAACAACACTTTAACTCATTGTTTTAAAATAGAACTAACTACAAACTTAGGCTAGAGGGTACGCCTTTGATAGTAGTACTTCATATGAATTCTGCTCATATTCTACTAAAATAAAGTTGTTCATTATTTGGTCATTTAAAAAAATTAAACTAAATTTAACAGATAAGGTTGACACCGGTGTCACAGTCATGAGTTAATACAGTGACACCGGTGTCAGGTTGGTTGTGAGAGACAGCCTGTCAGCGTACCTTTGAACGGGTAAATCAAAGATGCTCAGTATAATTATTTTCGTGGAGTCTGTAATTGTTACTGAGCCTTTATCCTCTAACTATAGAGATGAGTCGAATTTATATGTTGCATCCTCGTATTCAAGAAGTCACCGAACGCGTTATCGAACGCAGTAAAGAGACCCGCCAAGATTATTTAGAGCGAATCTCGCACGCAAAAAAACAAACAAGAGTTCGTGCAGGTTTAGGCTGTGGTAATATTGCACATGTTATGGCTGCTTGTAGCAGCGATGACAAAGATCGTTTAAAAGCAGACGAGCAACCAAATCTAGCTATCATCAACGCTTATAACGACATGCTTTCTGCGCATGTCCCTTACAAAGATTACCCAGAAATCATCAAAAACCTTGCGACTAAGTACGATGCAACAGCACAAGTTGCTGGCGGTGTACCAGCAATGTGTGATGGCGTAACACAAGGCCGTGACGGTATGGAGTTATCATTGTTCTCACGTGACGTGATTGCAATGTCTACTGCGGTTTCTTTATCGCATGATGTATTCGACGGTGTTTTCTGTTTAGGTGTTTGTGACAAAATCGTCCCAGGACTTTTAATTGGTGCTTTATCATTTGGTCATTTACCAACGTATTTTTTACCAGCAGGTCCAATGCAATCGGGTATCCCGAATAAAGAAAAAGCTCGTGTTCGTCAAAAATTTGCACAAGGCTTAGTAAGTCGTGAAGAGCTTCTTGAAGCTGAAAGCGCATCTTATCACAGTGCCGGTACATGTACTTTCTACGGTACGGCAAACTCGAATCAAATGTTAATGGAAATCATGGGTCTACATTTACCAGGTAGCTCTTTCATTAACCCTTACACAGAACTACGTGATGGTTTAACAGGTCATGCTGTAGAAACCATGTTAAAGCAGTTAATCGAAACAAAAGATGCTAACTGCCTTGCAGATGTAGTAAGTGAAAAAACAATTATTAATGGTTTAGTTGGCTTGTTATCAACAGGCGGCTCAACAAACCACGCAATCCACTTAGTGGCTATTGCGAAAGCTGCAGGTGTGATCCTAACGTGGAAAGACATGGCTGACTTATCTGAAGTTGTGCCACTTCTTACGCGTATCTACCCGAACGGCTCAGCTGATGTGAACCACTTCCAAGCAGCTGGCGGTATGGGCTTCTTAATGAAGCAACTACTTAGCAAAGGTTACTTACATAACGATGTGAAAACGATTGTCGGTGATGGGTTAGAAGCATACACCACGGAGCCAATGTTAGATAAAGATTCATCGGTGATTATGACTAACAGCACAGGCCCAAGCAAAGTTAAATGGGTGTCGTGTCCTGAAAAGTCACACGACGAAGAAGTATTGCGCCCAATTGATAACCCGTTTAGTAAGCAGGGTGGTTTACAGCTTCTTACTGGTAACCTTGGTAAAGCAGTTATTAAAGTATCAGCAGTGGCAGAGTCACACCAAGTTGTTTCTGCACCAGCTAAAGTATTTAGCTCACAAGGTGAGTTACAAGAAGCGTATAGCCGCGGTGAATTAAACACAGACTTTATTGCTGTAATTAAAGAGCAAGGTCCGAAAGCGAAAGGCATGCCTGAACTTCATAAGTTGACGCCAGTAATGGCAACACTGCAAGACCAAGGCTACAAAGTGGCGATTGTCACAGACGGTCGTATGTCGGGTGCATCTGGTAAAGTTCCTGCTGCAATCCACTTAGCACCAGAAGCTGTTGAAGGTGGTGTAATCGCTAAAATTCACGAAGGTGATTTAGTGACGCTTGACGCACCAGCAGGTGTATTGAAAGTACATGTAAGCGATGAAGAATTAGCAAAACGTGAATTACAACTTAGCCAACCAAGCCAAACATACGGCACAGGTCGAGAGTTATTTGCAGGTTTCAGAAATATAGTAAGTAGTGCAGACCTAGGCGCTAGCGCCTTTGGTTTAGAATAATAATACGCCGTTACTGGGCTATGAGGAACAAACAATGAGCATTGAGAAAATTTTATCATCGGCACCTGTGGTACCGGTTGTTGTTATCGAAAAACTTGAAGATGCAGCACCCCTTGCACGTGCGCTTTATAACGGTGGCTTAAAAGCATTAGAAATTACTTTGCGTACGCCAATTGCGGCAGAAGCAGTGAAGCTAATGAAAGAAGCCGTACCAGAAGCATACGTTGGCACAGGTACTGTGGTTGATAAAGCGACATTTAATGCATCAGTTAAAGCCGGTGCTGACTTTATGGTTAGCCCTGGCGTAAACGACGAATTATTAGCACTGGCTAAAGAGTCTGATATTCCATTTTTACCAGGTGCTGCGACACCAAGTGAAGTAATGAAATTAGCAAGCCAAGGCTTTAAGTTTCAAAAGTTCTTCCCTGCAGAAGCAGCGGGTGGCACTGCAATGCTGAAATCAATTGGTGGCCCTTTACCACAAGTAACATTTTGTCCAACAGGCGGCATTAGCCTTGAAACAGCACCTAACTACCTCGCACTTAAAAACGTAATCTGTGTGGGTGGTACGTGGATGTTAGACAAACAACTTATTGAAAACAAAGACTGGCAAGCCATTGAAGCGCTTGCTCGCCAAGCAAGTGAAGTAAAATAATTAACGGGAGATATTAGAATGATTAATGTTGCAATTAATGGCTATGGACGTATCGGTCGTAACGTATTACGTGCCCTTTATGAGTCAGCTCAAAACAACGAAATCAAAATCGTTGCAATTAACGATTTAGCACCAGCAAATGTTAACGCGCATTTAACTCAATTTGACTCAGTTCACGGTCAATTTTCTCAAAAAGTAACACTTGCTGAAAACACCATGCTAATTGGTAATGACGAAATTACCCTTACGCAAGAGCGTGATCCTGCAAACCTTCCTTGGAAAGCTCTAAACGTAGATATCGTTCTAGAATGTACTGGTTTATTCACTTCACGTGAGGCAGCGGCTAAACACATTGAAGCAGGTGCTAAAAAAGTAATCGTTTCTGCTCCTGGTACTGATATGGATGCAACTGTTGTTCATGGTGTTAATAGTGAAGTATTAAACGCTGACAGCAACATTATCTCAAATGCATCGTGTACAACAAACTGTTTAGCGCCGATTGCAAAAGCAATCAACGACACAGTAGGTATCGAGCAAGGTAGCATGACGACAATTCATGCATACACAAACGATCAAAACTTATCTGACGTTTATCACCCAGATTTATATCGTGCACGTAGCGCAACTCAGTCAATGATCCCAACTAAAACAGGTGCTGCTAAAGCAGTTGGCTTAGTACTTCCTGAACTTGCGGGTAAACTAGACGGCATGGCAGTACGTGTACCAACAATCAACGTTTCTTTAGTAGACTTAACGTTCGTTGCTAAGCGTGAAACAACTGCAGCAGAAATCAATGAAGTAGTTAAAGCAGCATCAGAAGGTGCAATGCAAGGTATTCTTGAATACAACGAACTACCGCTTGTTTCTATCGACTTTAACCATAACCCAGCGTCTTCAATCTTCGATTCTACCCAAACTAAAGTAGATGGTAAGCTTGTTAAAGTGATGGCTTGGTACGATAACGAGTGGGGTTTCTCAAACCGCATGTTAGACCAAGTTAAAGCGCTAGGTCAGTTCTTATAATAGAACAGTAAAAGTTTAAGCTTTATCCAACAAAGCCACGTTTATCGTGGCTTTTTTGGTTTTTACTGGAAATTAATTTGGATTCACATTACTTTATTGTGCGTAATTGTTTTCAAGGAAAGATAATGAAAAAAATCTTATTAACTACGTCACTCTTTTTATCGTCGATACTGCCTTGTTATGTATCCGCATCGCAAGAAGCACAGCAACTTGCAGTGTGTTTAACTGATTCACTAAATGGCAAAGAACGAAAGAACCTCGCTAAGTGGATTTATCTAGGTATGTCGACGCACAGTATAATTAAGCCTTTCTCGAACGTGACAGAACAAGATATGGATGAAACTAATCGCTATGTTGGTGCGTTAGTTACGCGTTTATTAACCGAAGACTGTCCAAAGCAAGCAAAGGCGGCGATAGAAGTCGGCGGTCAGGGAGCAATGGAAAACGCATTCGGTATTGTCGGTGAAGTTGCAATGCAAGAGTTAATGGCTGAGCCAAGTGTGGGTAATGCTTTAGGTGCATTTGATAAATACCTTGATCAAGATAAGTTTGATAAAGCATTTCAGTAATAGTTAAAGGCTTATTCTTTTATAAGCCTAAATCGTTTTATAAGGATATGGATGTTCAATAATATTAGACACTTCTTCGCTATTAATTTTTTATTTACACATTTTCGTGATGACTCAGCGTACATTTGTTCCTAAATTCTTCTGTGTTATGCTGCAAAAAATTGATAAATGGATTTTTATATCATGACTCGTCTTTATCATCGGTTATTTCGGGCTGAGCAGTTTCAAGTGGGTGAAGGCAATATCAGTGGCTATATTGCCTGCTTCTTAGCGATTTTATCCTGTTTAGGAGTATTAGCTTTTCACTTTCCTGAGTACTTAACGACGCCAGAGCTTCGACAAAACTACAGCGTTGAGTTTTTGCGTCAGCTAATGTTCGTGGCACTAATTATTTCAGGCAGTTTAGGCTTGTTGAACTTTGTTCGTAACACTAACAAACGACTCGGTGCTACAGCTTGGGTGCTGATACTTCTTGCTATTGCATTTGGTGGCCCGAATGTTCAAGTGGGCGATTTTAGAGATAATACGCCATACCTAGGGCTTGATTGGTTCATTCTTGATTTACTTGGCTCCACACTGATTTTTATTTTAATTGAGAAGCTGCTACCGCACCGCAAAGAGCAAAAAATTCTCCGCACTGAGTGGCAAGGCGATTTAAATCATTTCTTTGTAAATCATTTAATTATCGGTTTTGTGCTTCTTGCAACCAATCAGTTTGTGCATCACGCATTTGGCTGGGCTGTATCTGATACTGTGCAAGGCTTTATTATAGAAATGCCATTTTTACTCCAGCTCTTCTTAATTATTTTAGTGGCCGATTTAATGCAATACTTTGTGCACAGGGCTTATCACGAAGTACCTCTGCTTTGGCGTTTTCATGCCGTGCATCATAGTGCAAAAGAAATGGATTGGCTCGCAGGCTCACGTCAGCATATTTTAGAAATATTAGTGACGCGTAGCTTAGTACTTACGCCTATTTTTGTACTGGGCTTTCCATCTGAAGTCATTAGCCTTTATGTGATTATTGTTGGCTTTCAGGCTGTGTTTAACCATGCCAATGTTCGCGTAAATTTTGGTTGGTTAAAGTATTTTCTGGTTACTCCTCAGTTTCATCATTGGCACCATTCATCTGATAAAGCGGCCATTGACCGTAACTATGCAGCGCATTTTTCTTTTTTAGATTATCTATTTGGCACCGCTGTAAAAGGTCAAGCAGAGTGGCCCGATAAATATGGTGTGGTTGGCGATTACATGCCCGAAGGAATGTTAAAGCAGCAGCTGTTTCCGTTTAACAGGCAAAAATAAAGCCTCAGTGAGGCTTTGTTTATAGGCAAATTAGTATTAAATCATAATCGCGCAAGCAGCTCAGAAAAGCGAGGTCGTTTTTCTGAGTTGAGTACCAAGCACTCTTGGGCTATGTCGGCAAGCATCTTTGTAATGTTGTTTTGTTCAGTCACAACAGTCAGTAAATCATCGATAAAATAACCGAGGGCACGTACTTCAATGCCTTCTAATAGCTGTTGTTGAGTTGGCATTAGCATCGATAAATCGGTTGCGGCACCAAAGTCACCAAACAATAAATCGCCTTGTGAATTGATCATGCTGTTATGGGCATAAATGTCACCATGGCTAACTTGCTTTTTATGCAAATGGGCGAGGGTACTTGTCATTTGTTGAATGATTTTTAGCACCATTTCTGGCGTGTACTGGCAGTTGTCTTCGAATGTGTCACGGGTACAACTTGCAAGTGATGGTGGTAAGCCAAGGTTCGTAAACTCTTTATTGATCAGCTCCATTACTAAACCCAGTTGTGACTCTTCATCAACATAGCCCAACGCTTTAATTAGGTTTGGGTGCTCACTTGCTTGTAAACAGCAATTAAGCTCATCGAGTGGGTAGCCATCACTGGTGATCTCGCCTTTAAATAACTTAAGGGCAACAGGTCGTTGATGCCAGTTTGCGAAGTGAATAACCCCAGATGCGCCTTGGCCAATCTGCTTTTTAACATCGATTTCATCCAGTGCTATTTGGCTAAACAGCTCACAATGTAAGCTGGTTGAACGATTTAAATCGTTACCAGAGAAGGCAAGCCAAGCAAGTTTCGGTAAGGCTAAAAGCCAATCTTCAACTTTTGTAAGCTTATTGGCGCTTAAACGTATTAGCTCAAGCTCTTTACAATTAGCCATTGAGGCTGGCAAATGTGTTAACTGATTGCCGGCCAGTGCCAGCTTTTTAAGCTGACTGTACTCACCAAATGTATCCGGCAAAGCGGGGATTTGATTATCAGTTAAGATCAGCCATTCAATTTTCGTTGGCAAACAGTGTGCTTTAAATTCAGTAATTTGATTACTTTTAAATGCCACCATGATTAAGTTTGGGCATTGTCTTAGCACGTCAGGTATGTGTTTAAACTGATTAAATGATAAAAACAGTCGTTTTAGATTTTTTAATTTGTAAAAATCGTCAGGTAAATCACTTAGCTGGTTATTAGATAAATCAAGGGTTTCTAACGTATCGGCTAGGGTATAAATTTCTTTTGGGAATTCAGTTAGTTCTGCAACAAGCTGAAGCCGTGTACAACCTTGTAGAGAACCGGCTTTTAACTCTTCGAGGGTATTCAATGTTGATTCCTTTGTGCTAAAAGGTAAAAGGCCAACTTGGTTGGCCTTTTTAATTAAAACTGTGCGTTATGGTAAACGTTTTGTACGTCATCACAGTCTTCTAGCATGGCTAAAAAGCGTTCCATTACTTCAACGTCTTCACCTTCAATTGGTGCTTCTACTTGCGGCACAAAGGCAATTAGATCTTCGTGGAAATCAGTAATTCCCATTTCTTCAAGTGCTGTACGGGTGTTGTTGTATTCTGTGTGTGGAGCAAATACGGTGATTTTACCGTCTTCAACTTCTACATCTGTTACATCGACATCTGCCATCATCAATGCTTCTAATACAGCTTCGTCATCATCACCGTCAAAAACAAAAATAGCGAGGTGATCAAATAAGTGTGATACTGAATTTTGCGCACCAATTTTTGCATTTGCTTTAGTAAAACAAACACGTACGTCAGCGAAGGTACGTTTGTTGTTGTCGGTTAAGCAGTCAACAATGATCATACAGTTGCCCGGGCCGTAACCTTCATAGCGAGTTGCTACGTAATCTTCGCCGCCACCACCTTTGGCTTTATCGATTGCACGCTCGATTACATGCGTAGGTACTTGGTCTTTCTTAGCACGCTCAATTAAGCGACGAAGTGCTAAGTTGCCATCGGGATCAACACCACCATTCTTAGCGCAGATATAAATTTCTTTTCCGTACTTTGAATAAACTTTGGTTTTTGCACCCGCAGTTTTTGCCATTGAGTCTTTTTTGTTTTGATAAGCTCTGCCCATCTGCGTGTTGCCTTTTTGTTATAGATAAAAATAAAGCCGTTATTCTAATCATTTAACCTAGTAGTTAACAGTGTTTATTCGTCGCTTTGCTGTAACTGCCACATTCGAGCATATTCGCCATTCGCCGCAAGTAGCTGTTGGTGCTGACCTTGTTCAACAACTTGTCCTTGTTTCATAACAATAATTTTGTCTGCGTCGGTGATTGTAGATAAACGATGGGCAATGACTATGCTGGTGTGCTTTTGCGCGACTTCACGCATAGCACTTAAAATAGCTTGCTCTGAATGCGAATCAAGCGCTGATGTTGCCTCATCAAATAATAAAATAGGTGAACCCTTTAAAATGGCTCTGGCAATTGCTATACGTTGCTTTTCGCCGCCCGACACTTTTAAACCGCGCTCACCAACAAGGGTTTTATCGCCTTTATCTAGGCTTGCAATAAACCCATCTAAGTGGGCAAGGCTTATAGCTTTATCAATATCATCTTCGCTTGCCGTTGGATTTCCGTAGGCGATGTTTTCGCGAATGCTGGTGTTAAATAGCACGGTATCTTGCGGTACGATGGCAATAGCTTGGCGCAAACTTTCAAGTGTAACTGTGTTGATTACTTGCTCATCAATATAAATTTTGCCCGCATCCACATCATAAAAGCGGTAAAGCAGGCGGCTTAAGGTACTTTTACCTGCGCCACTGGCACCGACAATCGCTACTTTACTGCCTGAAGTAACCTCAAAACTTAAATTATTTAAAATAGGCCGTTGTTTGTCGTAACTAAAAGAGACATTCTCAAATCGAATAGCTGCTTTTGTTGTAGTTAATGGTTTTGCATCTTTGTCATCGCTAATAGCGGCTTTTCGATTTAATAAGCCGAGCATGTTTTCAAGATCAGTTAGTGCACGGCGTATTTCACGATACACAAAGCCTAAAAAATTAAGAGGTAGAAATAGCTGGATCATGTAAGCATTGATCATTACAAGCTCACCTATGGTCAGCTCTTTATTGACCACTGAACTGGCACCTAGCCACATTAGTGCTGTAATAGCTGCGGCGATAATAAGTGCTTGCCCTGAATTTAGCGCCAGTAACGATAAACGATTTTTTAGCCTCGCTTGTTCCCACTTAGCTAAAAAGCTGTCGTAGGTGTTTGCTTCATAATGTTCATTGTTGAAGTACTTAACGGTTTCGTAATTTAGTAAGCTGTCGATAGCACGAGTATTTGAGTTGTTATCGGCAGTATTTGCTTCACGTATAAATCGGTTACGCCACTGAGTTACTATTACAGTAAAAGCAATGTAAATAGCGACAGCGATAACAGTGACTAATGCAAACCAAGGTGAAAACAAGGTCGCAAAAATAATGGCGACTGTGATTATTTCAAATAGGGTTGGCACGATGTTAAACATCAAAAAGCGCATTAAAAAGCTGAGGCCATTTGTACCACGCTCTATATCGCGACTAATACCGCCTGTTTGCCTATCAAGGTGAAAGGCTAATTCTAAACTATGTAAGTGTTTAAATACTTTTAAACCAATATGGCGCATAGCGTGCTCAGTAACACGGCCAAACAATGCATCGCGAACTTCACCAAAAAACACACTGGCAAAGCGCAGCAAACCATAGCCGATGAGCAGGGCAATAGGAACGCTTAATATCGGGTTGATACTAGAATCTACTTCGTCGATTATTTCTTTTAGTGCCCAAGGCATCAGCAATGTGGCCCCCTTGGCTGCAATAAGAGCTAGTACAGCCAAAATAACTCGGCCTTTAAAGGTCATTAAATAGGGCCAGAGTGTTTTGATGCTTTGTGATAGGTTCATTGCATCAGGCGATCTCGTCACCTGTTCTTTGCGGCTCATTCCACGCATGGGGGTCTCTTAAATCAATTTGATAAAAATAGGCAAAAGCTTTCGTGTTTTAGGCAAGTGTAATTTGCAAATTTACCTCTATACTGAGTGCAGTATACACCAGCGCATTAGCAAATTTGTTAATTGCATGAGTTAAACACGAAGAAAATTAAGGAGTAAGCATGAAAACCGTCGGTTATGCAGCACATGATTCAGAAAAACCATTAGAGCCGTATCATTTTGAACGCCGTGCACTTCGTGAAGAAGATGTATCAATTGAAATTCTTTATTGTGGCGTGTGTCATTCAGACTTACACACAGCAAAAAACGATTGGGGCTGGACTCAGTACCCAGTAGTACCGGGTCATGAAATTGTTGGCCGCGTTCTTGAAGTGGGTAGCGGCGTTACTAAATACAAAGTGGGCGATAATGTCGCTGTTGGTTGTATGGTAGATAGCTGTTTGAGCTGTGACCAATGTCATCATGGTGAAGAGCAGTTTTGTCGCGAAGGAATGGTGGGTACATACTCAGGGCAAGATCGTATCAGTGGCGAACTTACTCAAGGTGGGTATTCAAAACACATTGTGGTTCGTGAAGAGTTCGTACTCAATGTACCTAAAGGTTTAGAACTAGCGAAATGTGCGCCAATTCTATGTGCGGGTATCACAACTTATTCACCACTACGCACGTGGAATGTTGGCCCAGGCAGCCGTGTTGCGGTAATTGGTCTAGGTGGTTTGGGTCACATGGCAATTAAAATCGCAGCTGCAATGGGTGCACATGTTACGGCAATTAGCCGCAGTGATAAGAAAAAACAACAGGTTTTAGATTATGGTGCGAAAGACTTATTAGTCTCAAGTGATGAACAAGCGATGCAAGCACATGCTAATCAATTCGATCTAATAATTAATACCATACCCGTTAAACATGACTTTACACCTTATATGCCACTACTTGATATAGATGGTACCCAAGTGCTAGTTGGCCAAGTTGGTGAACTTGCAGAATCAAACTCTGTTCCACTTCTGCTTGGACGTCGCCGTGTTGCTGGCTCATTGATAGGTGGTATAGCACAAACCCAAGAGATCCTCGATTTCTGTGCGTTACATAATATTCTGCCAGAAGTTGAAATGATCAAAATGGAACAAATTAATGACGCTTTCGATAAATTAAAGCAAGGTGATATGGCCTCACGCTTTGTTATCGACATGTCATCATTAGAAGTTTAACTTGTTTAACAAAGTTAAATTAATAAGCGGGTCGAGTTAGGCTCGCTTTATTTTAGTTACTTTTATTTAAGTAATAACTTGTTTTTTATTTTTTTACCCTCATTATAGCTGTGTTATCCACTTAATTTATTGGTCAGTTCTTGTTACGGTTTTTCTCAGTCATTATCTTGCTATTTACTGTGTTCTTTAGTGCACAGAGCATGGCTATGCCTGACACTCACTCACACTATGCTGCCACTAAATTGTTCCAAGTCGAGCTGACTAAAACCCCAGTTATTTCTCAAACTCATACAGCTAAGCATCCTAAACCGGTAGAACCATCGGGGTTTGATACCCTTGTGCCGCGTTTAACTGCCAGTAATTCATCATTGTTTCTTTACCATAGTCAGGTTGACCCTGATTACGAGCTATTAATTGAATTCTTTGCTGAAGATTGGGGAAAAGAGCACTTTTTAGCGCCACCAAGTGCTGTGCGCATGCTCCCATGGTTTGCGTTAGCCACGCAACGTAAATCCCGCATTAGTGGCTGGAAAGACGCTAATCTCTTGTACAAAGCGAATACGACCTACCATAGCTAAACGACTTCCTTCGTTACTTTTTTATTTTTGGAATTATTTTTTTACCGGCTGAAAATGCTGGAAGGAAGTCATGTATGTCACATAAATCAAAGCCGGCGCTATGGCGTCGTCTAAAAATGAGTTATGTCGCTATGATAGCGGCGTGTATTTTATTAGCGGTTAGCGCACTACCTAATCTTTACCCTAACAAATCTTGGTTGCACATTAGCTTGCCAGATCAAACTGTGACGCTGCAAAGTGTGACAACTTCACTAAATCAACATGGTTTTGAAGTGTCTGAAGCTAATGATAGCCAAGCACAACTGGCTATTTTATTAGCTGAGCCTACTCAAAGTGCCAATGCACTGAGTTTTATAAAAACTCAATACCCACAGCTGGAAGCTAAAATTGTTGAGCATGCGACAAGCCCACAATGGCTTCAGCAGCTTGGTCTTTCACCGATTAAGTTAGGACTTGACTTAAATGGTGGGGTGCTATTTGTGCTTGATGTTGACCTAGATAAAGCAATGCAAGAGCACTTAAACAGTGTGTATCAACAAACTAAATTGACGCTTCGAAAAGACAAAATTCGTGGTATTAGAGCCAGTGAAGTAAAAGAAGGGGTTGAGCTGCAAATTTTACCAAGCGGTGAAGGGCAACTCCCAGGACTCATCTCAACCTTACAAGGTCAATTCAAAGGCCTGATGCAAACTAAATCAACGAGTAATAACCTAACCACAGTATTACTGCATTTTAATGAGCAAAGCCAAAGCGAATTCAATAAACAAGTCATGGCACAAAGCTTAACAACCCTGCGTGGACGTATTGAAGAGCTTGGCATCACAGAAGCGGTGACGCAAAGGCAAGGTAAACAACGAATTCGAATCGAGTTACCAGGGGTACAAGATCCATCAGAAGCTAAACGCATTATTGGTGCAACAGCGACCCTAGATTTTTATCAGGTCGTCGAAGTGGGTGGTAAAGCGTTTAATGTGCAAGGTGGTGGTGTTGTTAATTTAAATCCTGTGGCGATTTTTTCAGGTGATCACATCAATAATGCCAGTGTTGGTAAAGATGAATGGGGCAAGCCTTTAGTCCAGCTTAGCTTAGACTCTCAAGGTGGCGATGCAATGTCTGCTTTTTCAAAGCACAATATAGGTAAGCCAATGGCCACGGTGTATTCTGAATACTCCCGGAATGCAAATGGCGAAGTTGTGAAAAAAAGCGAAGTGATCAATGTGGCAAACATTGCACAGCATTTAAGTTCTCGTTTTAGTATTACGAATATGAAAAGCCCACAAGCAGCTTACGATTTAGCGCTTTTACTTCGTGCAGGGTCGCTCACAGCGCCAGTGACAATCGTTCAAGAACAAACCATAGGTCCAAGCTTAGGTAGTGAAAACATTGAACACGGATTAGCTGCTTTAATGCTTGGTATCGGTATTACCCTTGCATTTATGGCGCTTTGGTATCGTCGTTTAGGCCTGATTGCCAACATTGCGTTGTTACTTAATTTAACCGCTTTAGTCGGCTTAATGTCGTTATTACCTGGCGTGGTGTTGACATTACCGGGCATCGCAGGGCTTGTATTAACAATAGGCATGGCAGTTGATACTAATGTAATTATCTTTGAGCGAATAAAAGAGGAAAAACGTAAAGGTCGACCTACCTATCAAGCAATAGAGCAAGGCTATAACCAAGCATTTACGACCATTTTTGATGCCAATGTGACCACCATGATCACAGCTATCATTCTATACGCCATTGGTTATGGGCCTGTGAAAGGTTTTGCAATTACATTAGCGCTCGGACTATTAACCAGCGTATTCACCGGTGTTTACATTTCAAAAGCGCTTAGCCAAACACTCTACATTAAACTGACAAATTTATCGGGGGCTAAAGCATGAGTTGGTCAACATTAACTGCAGCGAGTAAATCGCGCGTTTTAGGGTTATTGCTAAGCTGTGTTTTAGTCATCGCGAGCTTAGGTGTTTTATCTGTCAAAGGGCTAAACTTTGGCCTTGATTTTACAGGTGGCTACATCACTGAGATAAACACAACGTCAGTAACAACTATTGCTGATTTAAAGGCAAAGTTAAGTCCTGAAATTGCAAACAAATTAACCATAACTAAAGCGGGTGAATACCACTTTGTTTTAAGAGAAGCGCCAGAGCTTAGTGAAGCCAGCAATTGGCAATCAGAGCTGAATGAGCAAGGTGTAGAATTTACCGTGCTTTCAAGTTCTTTTTTAGGTTCACAAGTCGGTGATGAGCTTTTTGAGCAAGGCTGTTTAGCATTATTTGCAGCACTGATTGCCATTATGGTTTATTTAGCTGTACGTTTTGAATGGCGACTCGCGGTAGGCTCAGTGGTTGCACTGTTACATGATTTAATCTTAGTGCTTGGCTTGTTTTCCTTGTTAGGGCTTGAGTTTAATTTAACCGTGCTGGCGAGTTTACTGGCTATTATTGGCTATTCATTAAATGACTCAATTATTGTTGGCGACAGAGTTAGAGAGCTTTTACGTATTCAGCCAGACAATCAACGCATTAATACCCATGTTGTGATTAATGATGCAATTGGCTCTACGTTAACGCGTACATTGATCACCTCAGGCACAACACTTGCGACCATTGCTTGTATTTGGCTGCTTGCTGGCGCTGCATTAACGGGTTTTGCTATCGCGTTATTTGCAGGCATTGTGGTGGGCACCTTCTCATCGATTTGTATCGCCGCCACCTTACCGCAATTATTAGGGTTAAGTTCAGAAAATTACACCCAAACACTGGATGATAAAACCAAAGCCTATATGGATATGCCATAAGTCAGTTTTATAACTTACTTTCATCAGCCGCTATTTTTCCATAGAATAGCGGCTTTTCTGTTTTAACTGCTTTGATATGAATAAAACACACGTAATTGAACATTTACGCTTTGCGCTAGAGGCACAACTGCAAGACGCCAAAGCAGCGGCAAAAGCGGCTCATGATGCAGCAACCCACGAAGAAAGTGTTGCTGAAACTCAATACGATACCTTGGGTTTAGAAGCCGCTTATTTAGCGCAAGGGCAAGCTGAACGAGTTAATGAGTGCTACCGTGACATACAAGCATTCAATACAGTGTTTAAAGAAAGCGAATTTAATAAGGTTCGTGAAGGTGCATTAGTGTGTCTTGTCGATGAACAAGATAACTCAAAGTGGTTTTTTATGGGCCCAAGTGCAGGTGGCTTAGTAGTCACCGTAAAAGAACAGCCTATATATGTTGTAACCCGTGAAGCGCCGTTAGGTAAACAGCTGATTGGCAAGCAAATTGATGATGAAGTAACACTGACAATTGCAGGTAACGCACAGTTTTATAGCGTTACAGAAATAGTATGATCAAGAAAATTTATTAATCAGTAAATTTCATCTTCAAGTAAAAAATAACTCGTTGGTCACAAAGTAAAAAAACCTCTATAAATCACATCAAGCTTAATGCTTATAAGCACCCATCTAGTTAAGTGAAGTTTAGCCTCATGCGTTCACTTAATCGGCTGGGTGTTTTCATTTTTTTCATAAGACTTAATTTAGGAAAAGTCGTGTTTAAAACCTTGATTGTGGTTGATAACAATGAGCAACGTATTGCTCAAAATTTCGAAAATGTCATTACCTTTGACACCTACTTACGTGATTACCCAAAACATAATGAGCCAAAAACACGCATTTTAAACTTGTGTGATACAGGGCAGTATTTAAGTAAAGGTTATTATTGTTCTTTGCTTGCTGAAGCAAGAAAGCATCAGGTATTACCGAGTGTAAAAACAATTAATGCACTACGTAGCGATGAGCATAGCACGCGTCATAAAGAGCTTGCTGGTTGTACTGTATTTTTTGGTCACACAGATCAAGAGCAGCAAAGCAAAGCAACTAAAGCATTATTCTCGCAATATCCTGCGCCTATTTTGGTGTGTGATGAACAAGGTGTTGTGAAGCAAGGTGCGATTGCATCATTAGATGACACGGGCTTTACAGAGTTTGTAAAGCAACTCAATAGCTTTACGATGTCTGTATGGCGCATTCACGATAAAAAACGTCGTTACCGTTGGGATATGGCCATATTGGTTGATCACCAAGAAAAAGTGCCACCAAGTGATAAAGATGCCATTGCTAAATTTATTAAAGCAGCCGCTAAACATGGTATTTATGCACAAGCACTTACATTTGATGAAATTACCAATATTGCACAATTTGATGCGTTGTTTATTCGTCAAACAACGGCCATCGACCATCCAACCTATCGTTTAGCGAGTAAAGCACAAAGCTTAGGGTTAGTGGTGATTGATGATGCAGAGTCGATACTGCGCTGCTGTAATAAAGTGTATTTGCACGATGCTTTTAATTATCAAAAAGTGCCGAGTTTAAAAACTCACGTTGTGGCTGATACAAGTGAAGAGACAATTGAAAGTTTAGAAGCAAACTTCAGCTACCCACTGGTATTAAAAATGCCAGAAGGCTCTTTCTCAAAAGGCGTATTTAAAGTTGCTAATCGTGATGAGTTAGTTGCTAAATTAACAGAGCTGTTTGAGTTTAGTGCACTTGTGCTTGCACAAGAGTACATGTACACCGAATACGACTGGCGTGTCGGGGTGTTAAATGGCCGTGCAATTTATGCGTGTCGTTATTTAATGGCGCGTAATCACTGGCAAATTTATAACCATGATGCAAAACGTTTCTTTTCTGGTGGCTTTGAAACCTTGCCAACATTTGAATTACCTAAAGTGGTACTCGATGCGGCGTTAAAAGCCTGCAAAACGGTAGGTAAAGGTTTGTATGGTGTTGACGTTAAAGAACATCAAGGTAAAGCATACGTGTTAGAAGTGAATGACAACCCAAGTATCGACCATAAAGTCGAAGATGCCTATTTAGGTGATGAGCTTTATATGATCATTATGGATGAGTTTAAACAACGCTTAGAAGCACGAGGCCGTGGTTAATGAACGCCTCTGTTTGTCAAATCCGTTTTGCTCAGGCAACGGATTTGGCGGCCCTTGTTGCCATTGAAGAACAAAGCTTTAGTCAAGATAGATTAAGTAGTCGTAGTTTAAAACGTTGGATCAGCGCAACGCATGGCTTACTGATGGTGGCCGAGATCGAGAACCAACTAGTTGGTTATGGTTTGGTTTGGTGTCACAAGGGGACGCGTCTTGCTCGGCTATATTCACTGGCGGTTTTGCAATCTCAGCAAGGCAAAGGCATTGCTTCAAAGTTACTGCTTGCGCTTGAAAACGAAACAGCTAAACGCGGCCGTTTATATATGCGTCTAGAAGTTGCGGTAAACAACCTATCGGCAATTTGCTTATATGAAAAACTGGGTTACCAGGTGTTTGGTCATTACAGTGATTATTATGATGACCATAGTGATGCCCATCGAATGCAAAAAAACATTCGACGTAATATCGAGTTTAATGCCGATAAACACACGCCTTGGTACCAGCAAACAACCGAGTTTACCTGTGGTCCTGCGGCGTTATTAATGGCAATGTCATCATTGAATGATACCGCAATGAGCCAACTGAAAGAGCTGGATATATGGCGTGAAGCTACCACTATTTTTATGACATCAGGGCATGGCGGTTGTCACCCTCTAGGGTTAGCACTTGCGGCAATGAAACGAGGTTTTAAAGCTGATGTAGTTTTAAATACTCGTGAAACTTTGTTTATTGATGGTGTAAGAAGCGAAAAGAAAAAAGCCATCTTGCATACGGTTCATAATCAATTTGTGGCAGAAGCGATAGCTGCAAAGTTGCCAGTACGCTATCAAGAGTTAACCTTGGTTGCTATTGAGGATTGGCTTGCGGAGGGTAAAGCGGTGGTGTTATTGATCAGTACCTATCGATTTGATGGTAAAAAGTCACCGCATTGGGTGTGTGTAACGCATATTGATGAGCATTGCTTGTACGTGCATGACCCGTTTTGTGAAAACGAAAAACAATTGGCGATTGATTGTCAGCATGTCCCAATAACCAAAGCCGATTTTAACAAAATGGCTAGTTTTGGTTCATCAAGACTCAGCACTGCGATGGCCTTTTATTTATAAATTTAATTGTTAGTTTGATTTGGAAGTACAGTGACTCTGAGTAGTTTATTTGATATTGCCCCTTATTCTTGGTCAGCAATTGGTAGCGCCGCATTTTGCGGCGCAATTATTGGTATGGAGCGTCAGTTACGCGGTAAGCCTGTTGGTATTCGTACCTCCGCACTCATTGTGTTAGGCACCTACTTATTTCTTGCTACTGCATTTATGTTGCATGGCGATGTGATAGACCATTCACGTGTAGTGGGCCAAATTATCACCGGTATTGGCTTTTTAGGTGCCGGAGTAATGCTTGCAAAAGATGGCGCGGTAGTTGGTGTAACTTCCGCAGCAACTATCTGGGTATTAGCCTCTATAGGTGTTGTGATTGCCACTGATAACTTGTTAGCTGCAATTAAACTTTCAGTATTAGTGGTCGTTATTTTATATGGCGTAGATGTACTTGAAGCTAAATTTAAGAGCTTAGGTCGCGGTGTGCATGTTCGTGTAAAACGCTATTCAAAGTTGTATTATCGAAAAGAAAAGTGAAGTTAGATAATAGAAGTTAGATTAGAGTGATTCATGGAGCCTTGTTACACAATAAAGCCGTCCTGTTTAGAAGATTTGTTACTTGTTGATAGTCAAATTCCTGAGTTTGATGGCCGAAATAGCCTCAGTAAATTACAAGCACGGTGTGCAGATGTTGAGCATCTAGCTTTAGTTGCTTATATCGAAAATGAGCCTGTGGCCTACAAACTGGGTTATGAGCTAGATTCAAACACCTTTTATAGCTGGCTTGGTGCAGTTGCGCCAAAATGTAGAGGGCAGGGCATAGCTCAATCATTATTAAACGCGCAAGAAGCTTGGGTTAAGACCAATAATTACCGAGTTATAATGGTTAAGTCTATGAACCGTTTTCCTGCAATGCTGAATATGCTTATCAAAAATGGTTATGCAATAGTGGGTTATGAGGACAGAGGTAGCCCACAAACTAGTCAGATTTTATTCTCCAAAGTCTTTGATTAGCGTACTAAATTCTAGACTACTCATGCTAGGTTTGATTCCATTTTTAAACGTTTGCCCATGAATATTGGCCATCTCGCCTGTTGTTAAAACAAGAATACTTTCGTCACTGAGCTCAAACGGAGTATTGACAGTAGCTAAGCCACACGTTTTCTCCCCAACAAGTGTTACATTATTAAGAGAAGATAGCCCAATTGCCAATGCTTCAGCTGAACTAGCGACGCTAGAATCAATCAAAACAAAAATCCCGATAGGCTGATGTTTTAAATGATAAGTATCTGGTTGAAAATTGATTTTTTGTAGCGTGCTTTCATGGGCTATTCCATCTTTAAATCCAAATCTAGTAATGCTTCCAGATGACAAATGGAATTCACCTAATGTTTGTGTAGCGTCGAAAAAAGGGGAAAGTGCTTGCAACATCGGCCACATATTGCCGCCGCTATTTTTTCTTAAATCAATAATCCAGTATCGAGAATTCTCGTTGTCTTGAGATCTTATATTATTGATTGAATTACGAACATATTGAGATTTTTCTTCCGTTGTTGTCGCACCAATACTGGAAACTTTTAGATAAGCAAGTTTACCTTTTTGAAAACTCAGCTTAATTTTACTGTTATTAACACAGCGTTTTTTGGCGCTGAAAAAAATTATATTTGAATCTTTATCCTTGAGATAAGTATGAGGTTCATTGAGTGATTTAAGAAGTGTTGCAACGTTTGGAGTTTTATAGCCAAGATAGGCTGATTTGTCTGAATAATCATTTTTACGGATAAAGTGCTTGTTAATTAATTGCTTTACTTCATCATAATTTGGCTCTGCTTCAACAAAAGAAGAAATTAGAGTAAATAACATCAATGTAAAAAAGTATGATTTCTTCATTAAAACTTACTTCGGCAAACTAATTAAAAAGTGAGCGCCGTTGTTACTTTCTTGAACACAGATTTCACCTTGTAGTTGTTGAGTAACTATTTTCTTCGCAATGCTGAGGCCAAGCCCAATACCTGATTGGTTGTTTTTACCTTTATAAAATGGGGTGAAAATGGAGTTTTGTTCACTTATGCTGATACCGGTGCCATTATCGGAGTAGTGAATTTTTAATACCTCATCAAAATCATAAATATCAATTTCTATAGCAGGGTTTTCGATGTTGTTGAACGCATGCTCAATTGAGTTTTGCTGCAAAATAAAAAGTACTTGTTTTAGCAAGTCTATTTCAACTTCGAATTGGCTATGAGGGTTTTGATAATTAATATCTAATTTGATACCACGATGTTTTATTTGCTCTTCTAAATGCTTATACAATGACTCCGAAAGCTGAGTTAACGTCATGATTGTTTTAGTTGATTGTGATTTTGTATAGAGCAAATCCTGTAAAATTCTTATCTTATAGGCGCAAGTAGTTAAATTGCGACTTACTAGTTCATGAGTGTCTAACAAAGTGTTTAGTGTATTTTGCAGTGTTTGCTGACTCAAGCATTTCTGTGTAAGCCTATTTTGAGTTTCTGTCACTGTTTGTTGAGTGAAATCAACGGCTGTTATGCAGTTACCTAAAGGAGTATTGACCTCATGGGCAATGCCACGAATTAAAGTGGCAAGTTCAGTAAATTGGTTTTGTTCAAGCGATTGTTTCTGTTGGTAAAGTAATTTTAGTTGAGTCTCAAAGCTTTGTTTTATTGTTTCGAGTAGTTTTATCACTGGCTCGTTGTATTCATGGGGCTTGCTATCAAGGATACATATTGTACCAAATGGCGTTGTATCGCCAGCAGAAATGGGCAAACCTAAGTAGGAAACCATATTGAGCTTGATATCAGGGTTTTCTTTCCAATCATCATCAATAAGTGCATTAGGTATATTCAGCAGTTTCTGGTTTTTTACAACATGCTCGCAATAAAGGCCTGAATTCTTAAACTTTTCACTGTCGCCTATTTCGTATGGGTTTAATTGGTTTGCATTTTTAGAAAATACACTAATAATATTATTTTCGACCTTCATTACTAAAGCGACAGGCACATCGGCAAACAGTGCTAATACTTCAAGGGTTTTATTCCAACTCTCAACTAATTCATCATAATCAGGCTGATACATTATTTGAACTCAATTAAATACAAATACTACTAAGTGATAGCTTAGTAACAAATTCTAATTGAGCAACATAAATGCTCCATATCAGATTTTATTGTTCTTCAATCAGTAATTTCTTATTAATTAACCAAACAGTTTACGCCTAACTACTGTGCGATATTCACTTGGTGTTTGTGAAAGCACTTTCTTAAATACCCTTGTTAAATGACCTTGGTCGTTATATCCGACTTCTAGTGCTACCTCTTGAATAGATAAATTTGATGAGGCTAATAACTCTTTTGCCGTTTGAACACGCAGCTGTTGCCAATATTCAACGGGTGTTTGGCTGGTGGCTTGACGAAAGCGGCGTGTAAAGGTGCGGTAGCTTAAACTAAATTGCGCCGCAATTTCTTGCAGGGTCAGTTCAGAGGTTAAATTGTTTTTCAGCCAAAATTGAATTTGCGCAATAAGTTCATCAGGGTGCTTATCAACCGCACCTTCTAGATAACGTTGATCTTCATAGGGCTTACGAATCTCATGAGAGAAATTACGTTCAACATGTTGCGCTGCTGCTCGACCATAATATTGGCTAATAATATGGACTATAACGTCTGCAAGGGCATTTAAACTGGCAACTGTATACATACGCTCAGATTGAGTAATAAAAAAGTCAGGTTTAAGCTGCACTTTAGGGTAGTCACGTTTAAATTGCTCTGCGTAATGCCAGTGGGTGGTAGCAGGGTGACCATCAAGTAATCCAGCCTCAGCAACTAAACAGTTGCCAGTACCTACACCAATGATATGACTGCCTTGCCGCCAAGAATCGCCAAGCCAGTCAACCAAGCTTTGCTGTTTGCTTACTACAGGTCGCGGGTTGCGCCAAATACCAGGGACAATAATTAACTCACTAGCTGGCGCTGAGGCAGTTTCGCAATCGGGCATTATTGCTAGCCCCGTGCGGTTGGGGATCGCTTTTATGCTAGTTGCTACTAAGTTGATGTTGAGAGGTTTAAATTCGTTATGCTGATGATGGCTTTTGGCAAAGGCCTCGCCGGCTCTAAGCATTTCTATAGGTAAGGTTAAACTAGTTATTAGTAAGTGTGGATAAACCAAAACACTAATTTCTATGGCTTTTTGATGTTGAAGTTTCGTCACTGAAATTGCTCCGACCAGTTGTTTTTGGCCTTTTATGCAGGTTATTTGGCTATTTAAGCACAAAGTGTATTAGTTAATCCATTTAAACTTGGTTTAATTCTCATAACACGTTTTCTCAAGGTTTTTTATGACAGCATTACCCGTTATTGTTGGTATGGGTGGTATTAATGCCGCTGGCCGCACTTCTTTTCATCAAGGTTATCGTCGTATCGTGTTAGACAGCTTGGACGCTAAAGCCCGTCAGGAGACATTTTTAGGCTTAGCGACTTTAATGAACTTAGTCACCCTTACTGAAGGTGTACTTAAAGATGCTCAAGGCAATACAGTTGCTGAAAAAGATATCGAAGCTAAGTTCGGTGAACAAATTTTAGCTGGCACACTTATTCGCAAAATTGAAAAAAATCACTTCGATGTTGATGCGACTCCGTGGCAGCAAAAAATGACGTTAACAGCGTCAGATGAACAACAAATAGTTTTTGAAACGCGTCGCCGTGATTTACCAACCCCTGTACCTAGTAGCTGGCACATTGAGGAGTTGAGCGATAAAAAAGTAAAAGTAACTATTAGTGCTGATCTTGCTATTAAACATGACAGTACCCGCGATAATCCAATTAAAGCGGCGGGTCAACTACCGACAGGTTTCGAACCTTCAGCTATGTATAACAGCCGCTACCAGCCTAGAGGTCTGCAAGCAACTATCTTTGCTGCAACTGATGCAATTCGTTCGACTGGTCTACCGTGGCAGCAGGTAATGAACAGTGTTGAGCCTGATCAAATTGGTACTTACTCAGCCTCTGTTGCTGGGCAAGTTGATGATGAAGGTTTTGGTGGTTTGATTCGTGCGCGTCAACAAGGTGATCGCGTTAGTACAAAACAGCTTGCACTTGGCTTAAACACCATGTCGACCGACTTTATCAATGCTTATGTAACAGGTAACGTGGGTACGACCTTTACCACATCAGGCGCGTGTGCCACGTTTTTATATAACCTACGTGCTGCTGTAAACGATATTCAAGCAGGTCGCACGCGAGTAGCGATTGTGGCATCAGTAGAGTGTGCTATTACGCCAGAAATTGTTGAAGGCTTTGGTAATATGAGCGCACTTGCAAATGAAGAGGGCCTAAAGCGCCTTGATAATTCAGAAGTCGTTGATCATCGCCGTACAAGCCGTCCATTTGGTGAAAACTGTGGCTTTACAATTGGTGAAGGTGCACAGGTTGCTATCTTAATGGATGATGCATTGGCATTAGAGTTAGGTGCTGATGTGTTAGGTAGCGTTGCGGATGTGTTCGTAAATGCTGATGGAATTAAAAAATCAATCACAGCACCGGGCCCTGGTAACTATATTACAATGGCAAAATCTGTTGCACTAGCTAGTGGTATTGTTGGTCAAGAAGCGGTACAAAAACGTAGCTTTATATTGGCTCACGGCTCAAGCACGCCTCAAAACCGCGTAACAGAATCATTAATTTACCATAAGGTAGCACAGACATTTGCTATTGATAATTGGAAGATTGCAGCTCCTAAAGCGTATGTTGGGCATACTATTGCTCCAGCCAGTGGTGATCAATTAGCCATGGCATTAGGCGTGTTTAGTCATAACATTATGCCAGGGATTACTACAATCGATAAAGTGGCTGATGACGTTTATAGCGAGCATTTAGATATTCGCACAGAACATTATCAATGTGATGCAATGGACATTGCATTTATAAATTCAAAAGGGTTTGGTGGTAACAACGCAACGGCGACTGTTTTATCTCCAGCAATTACATTGCAAATGCTAGCAAAGCGTCATGGTGATGTGGTTATGGCGGAATATCAGGATCGTCATACTCAAGTAGCTCAAGCTCAAGCTGATTACCAACAACAGGCTGATTTAGGTCATTATGAGCTTATTTATCGCTTTGGTGACGGCTTAATTGATGAAAATGACATCAAAATTTGCCAAGACTCAATGACAATCCCAGGTTTTGATAAAAAGGTTTTATTATCAAAATCAAACCCTTATTCGGACATGTTTTAAGATCAAGACTTGTTTAAGTACATTCTTGACAGCAAGGCGCTTTTAAAGCGCCTTTTTTAGTGCTATAAATGTTCCTATCAAAGGGAATTGGAGCAATTACTCATGATTAAATTTACTAAACTCGCTGTACTTTGTTCACTTATCGCATTACCAACACAGGCTTTAGCAAGAGACGTCAATGATTTAGGTGTTGATGTTCAAGCAGCAACTTCCGCCTATATCGTAAAAAATACAAATCCGCGTTATCCAGGTAGTTATAATGGCTCTCGTTTAGAGGGCTGGGCTTTAATGTCTTATGTAGTGGACAAACAAGGTAAAGCTAAAGATATCGAAGTGATTATGGCATCTGATACTCGTGGTAGTGAAGAAAACGCAGAGAAATATTTAACGAACTTAGAATTTGCACCCGCGACTAAAAAAGGTGAAACAGTTGAAGGTGGTTATCTGTTTTCTTTTGAAGTAGGTAAGTATTTTAATGGCTACTCAAATGATAAAGCTAGCCGTGGTTTTATCAATGAGTACGATGAAATCAATAAAATGCTGCAAGCAAAGGAATTTAAAAAAGCTGAGCAAGCATTAGCCAAGCTATATAAAGATCACACTAAAAACACCTCTGAACAGGCGTTATTTGCATGGCTAAAAAGCCAATTTTTTTACCATCAACAACAATGGTTTGGCTTTGATGAGCAGCTGTCTATTGCCTATTTACTACGAAATAAGTTGCCAACAGATATACAGTATTTAGTCGCTAAAAGCGCTTTACAATGGTACAGCTTCAAGGGTGACTTCAATCTTGCTTACAACGCCATTGATGCATTAGATAATATAGAAGGAAAAGAGTTTTCAGAAGAAAACAAACTTGCCACAATTAAGCAAATTGATGACTTATTAGCTCGTACTCCGCAGATCAATTCACAAATTAATGTCTCAAAGGATAAGCTTTCATATTTGTCGTTATCTCGTGGTTCTATCAAGATAGAGGGCGCACGTGATGTATCTAAATTACAGATCCGTTGTGCTGATCAAGTAATAGACCTTGAAGCAAATGATTCAGTGAGTTATGTGCTTGATGAACAAAGCCGACGCTGCGGTTTATTAGTTAAATCTACAAATTCTGCTGAGATTAAAGTAAAACAAACTGGTTATGCTATTGTTAATTCAAAATATGACGCCAGTTAATTGTTTACTTTAAACGCTTTACATATCTTAGCGTTACGAAGTTAATTAATGCCATTAGAAAGGCGATTTCGTAACGACTAAATGCCACAGCAATGCCAATAAGTCCCATGTTCCAAATACTGGCTGCTGTGGCTGTTCCATAAGTAGAGTTTTTGTTCTTCAAAATGGCGCCACCGCCAATAAAACCAATACCCGTGATAATCCCTTCGAGTACTTTTGACTCAGCCTCTGAGCTAGTTAAAACAGACATTCCAACTAATGCATAGCCACAAGATGCAACAGCAACTAATGGAAAAGTACGAAGACCTGCGCCATTACTCGTTTTTTCTCGATCAAATGCCATGGGTAGGGCAAGTAAGTAGGCAATCCCCAGGTGCATTAGGTTATCGAGGATCTCGTGCCAATCAAGATTAAAGTCCATAATCAATTCCTTTTTGTTAATAGCCGAGTGTTGCAATTTCAATACCCGATCAGCAAATTAATTAAAATGAGGAAACTAGGGACATGTAGCCGGGTTTTTAAAAGTAGAGCTTGATATAATTTGCGATTTTTACGCACTACTGTGTCATTTTTTCAGTCTTTTGGCTGTTTGAAATTTCAGCATACAGACAGTATGCTAAACACGCTAAATAAATAGGCTTCAGTTTGAAACATACAACCTCATCTCTTGAAAAAACTGCTCTCGCATTGTGTATGTTAGGTGCGCTCATTGCTGTAATTTTGCCTAGTTTTATCACTGAACAAGTACAGCCTTTTGTACAAACGGTTTTAGATTGGATTGGGAGTAGTTTTTTCTTAATGGTGAATTTTTTATTGTTCGCCATCATAATTTTAGCTATTAGTCCATTAGGCAGCCGTAAAGTAGGTGGGCAAGATGCTGTTGTTGAGTATTCTAACTTTGGCTGGTTTGCTATGTTATTTGCTGCGGGAATGGGCTCTGGCCTAGTTTTTTGGGGAGTTGCGGAGCCTGCTTTACATTCGCTTGACCCGCCCCTTAAACAAAGCTTATATCCAGATAGATTAGCCAGTAGCTTGGCGCTAACATTAGTTAATTGGGGGGCTCATGCTTGGGCACTTTATGCGGTATTTGCTTTAGTGCTTGGTGGGTTAACTCAATATAGTGGTAAGACTGGTGATATTTGTTCGCCTGTTCTTACTGCAGTAGGTAACAGGTTTGATAAATCAACAAAATTTACAGTCTCTTTTATTGTAAAATTAATTGCTGTTCTCGCGATATTTTTTGGTGTAGTTGGCACTATAGCAAATTCAACTCTGTTGATAAGTAAAGGGGTTGAGATAGAGTTGGGAGTTACTTCTACTTTATTAGTTGGCTCATTAATCGTTTGTTTATTAACAGTTATATATTCGCTATCAGTAAAGTTTGGTTTACGTCGCGGCGTACAATCACTAAGCATTTTTAATGTGATTTTGGCATTCAGTTTGTTGGTCTGGTTATTAACAGTGGTGCCGATTGAGCCAATTATAAAAATTGCTCTAGATGGAACTGGCTATTATTTACAGCTGCTAGTAACTGGAACTTGGCAATTTGATAGCCAATTAAAAGCGCCGGATTGGGCCACTCATTGGACATATAACTATTACTTTTGGTGGTTAGCCTGGGGTCCATTTGTTGGTGTTTTTTTAGCCAAAATAAGTCAGGGGCGTAAGGTTTGGCAATTTATTTTTGCGGTTGTGTGTATTCCTACTTTAGTGACTATTATTTGGTTTGCGACCTTTTCTGGGGCAGCAATTGAATGGGATAGACTCAATCAAGCGGGTATTTTAGTAGCGATAAAACAAGATTACAGCCAAGGATTATTTGTCTTTTTTAATCAATTAGGTTGGCAAGGAACCGTGTTTATTTGGGCTAGTTTGTTATTACTATTGATATTTGTTGCAACATCAGCTGACTCTGCAATTTTAGTCATAAGGGAACTTGTAGGAGCTGATCCTAGCAATCGAGTGACCCTTTACACTTGGTGTTTGGCATTATTCTTATGCAGCTTGGCTCTTTTACTTTTACAAGATGAGCCATTAAATCGAAGCGTTGCAATTTTAGGCGCTTTACCTTTCTTATTAATATTCCTATTGCAGTTAGTTGGGTTTCTAAAAGAGTTTATTCGCGATATTTGTGATTAATTTACAGTTTTTTACAGTTAAATTATGCATTTTTCATTATGCTTATAAAATAAGCTTAAGTGTATTGGAGGACCGATGCTTAAATTTTTGTATGTGATGCTACCTTTTAGTTTACTTAGTGGCTGTACAGCAGTTGGTCTAGTTGCAGATGGTATTGGCGGGGCCTCTAGCCAAGCACAGCCTGCAAGCGCCTATGCAGATAAAAAAGATAATGACCGAGTTAACTATGGCATGACCATGACAATGCTAGGTTACGAAATCGACAAGGCGATTATTGAAGGTCTAGAGAATGGTAGCAAAGGTAAAGATGTTGAGCTTAAATGTCGTCAAATAAGTCGCGCAGTAAATGAATGTGTTGAGGTTCAAGCTGAGCCGAAAAAAAGACCTACATTAATGGATAGTTTTAATAATGAAGATTAACTTCTCAAAACTTGTTATTTGCTTTGTTAGCTACCAATTAGTGGGGTGTACAGTGGCGGGGTCAATAGTAGATGGCTATGCAAAAAACTCACAACCAACAAACCTTGCAACCACAAATGCAAATCAAACTAACAGCACAGTAACGGACTCTGAGGGCTTTTCATTTGCAAAGTTAGGCTTTGAAATTGATAGCGCTGTAATAGGTTTACTCGAACCCAAAGAGGAACAACCAAAGTTAGTTTGCAGGCAAATCACACGAAGTATTAAAGAGTGTGAGGAAGCTAAGCCCTCACACTAAAAATTAGATATTAATCACAGATACGTTTGATGAAACATTAGGTGTTCGTCAATAAAGCTACTGATAAAGAAGTAACTATGATCATAACCTGCGTGCATGTTAATTTCGGCTGGATAATCTTTCTCATTCACGACAGCAAATATGTTCTCCGTTTTGAGTTGCTCAGTTAAGAAGTTATCGGCCTCACCTTGATCAATGCGAATCGGTAAATAATCATCAGCGACGGCTTTTTTCATTAACTCACAACTGTCGTATTCAAGCCAACTTGCTTTATCATTACCTAGGTAATTGCTAAACGCTTTTTCACCCCAAGGGCAATTAATCGGGTTAACAATCGGGCTAAAAGCACTGGCGCTGACGTATTGTTTCGGGTTTTTTAGTGCAATCATCAATGCGCCGTGACCACCCATAGAATGACCAGCAATGGCTTTTTTAGTCGTCACAGGGAAGTGTGCTTCGATAAGTGCAGGTAATTCAGACACAACATAGTCGTACATGTTGTAATGCACATTGTAAGGCGCTTGAGTCGCATTGACATAAAAGCCTGCACCTTGACCAAAATCGTAGTTTTCATCGTCAGGAACATTATCACCACGCGGGCTAGTATCTGGAGCGACAATCGCAATACCCAGTTCAGCCGCTTTTTTAAATGCCCCGGCTTTTTGCATAAAGTTTTCATCGGTACAGGTTAAACCTGAC
Source organism: Pseudoalteromonas shioyasakiensis (assembly GCA_013391845.1). Classification (NCBI taxonomy): domain Bacteria; kingdom Pseudomonadati; phylum Pseudomonadota; class Gammaproteobacteria; order Alteromonadales; family Pseudoalteromonadaceae; genus Pseudoalteromonas; species Pseudoalteromonas shioyasakiensis. The sequence goes on along the minus strand of CP058414.1, from coordinate 2,490,357 downwards.
AACCAGTACATCACTGGCACTTTATTCGTTTCGCTGGCACCGGGTGGTAAAAATATCGCAAAGCGCATAGCACAATGTGTACTGGTAGCTTGGTGGGTATATTGTTTATGCCAGCCACCGCTGACTTTTGTTGAGCTTATGTTTTCTAGCATAACCAAATCCTTGAAACAAAGGCGCTAGGCATTAACCTAACGCCAAATTAAAAGATTAATAATGAATAACTGAGCGGATGCTCTTACCTTCGTGCATTAAGTCGAAAGCTTCATTGATATCTTCAAGTTTCATGGTGTGTGTGATGAAATCATTTAACGCAAACTCACCATTCATATAGCGCTCAACAATCTCTGGTAGTTCAGAGCGACCTTTAACACCACCAAACGCACTACCGCGCCATACTCGACCTGTTACCAGTTGGAATGGGCGTGTCGAGATCTCTTGGCCTGCACCTGCAACACCAATAATCACTGATTCACCCCAACCTTTGTGGCAACACTCAAGGGCAGAGCGCATTACATTAACGTTACCGATACATTCAAATGAAAAATCAACACCACCGTCAGTCATTTCAACGATGACTTCTTGAATTGGTTTGTCGTAGTCATTTGGATTGATTAAATCAGTTGCGCCTAATTTAGTAGCAAGATCAAACTTGCTTGTGTTGATATCAACACCAATAATACGGCCTGCGCCAGCCATTTTCGCACCGATAATCGCCGATAAACCAATGCCGCCTAGACCAAAAATAGCAACAGTATCGCCTTTTTGAACTTTTGCAGTTTTAGTTACAGCGCCCATACCAGTTGTTACACCACAACCAAGTAAACAAATTTCTTCAAGCGGGGCTTCTTTGCTTACTTTAGCTAGTGAAATCTCAGGTAATACAGTGTACTCAGAGAAAGTAGAGCAACCCATGTAGTGATAAATTGGTTGACCATCTTTATAGAAACGCGTCGTGCCATCTGGCATTAAACCTTTGCCTTGCGTTTCACGTACCGCAGAGCATAAATTTGTTTTACCAGATTTACACATCTTACACTCGCCACATTCAGCAGTATAAAGAGGAATAACATGATCGCCTACTTCAACATGTGTGACGCCTTCGCCTACAGCTTCAACAATACCGCCGCCTTCATGGCCAAGGATTGCTGGGAAAATACCTTCAGGATCTTCACCAGATAAAGTAAATGCATCTGTGTGACAAACACCTGTAGCAACAATCTTTACAAGCACTTCGCCTTTTTTAGGCATCATTACATCCACTTCTTCAATTGATAGTGGTTGATTTGGACCCCAAGCGATAGCCGCTTTTGATTTAATAAAATCAGTCATAACGTTCCCTTATAGTTGTTGGAAGTAAGTATTAAACCTAGTCTATTTTATTTATTTCTCAATGAATGATAATCTTCGTTTTATTAAAACACTTTTACAGTATGGTAATAATGAATCGTTGGCACGGAATTGATGAATTTTTAGCGGTAGCAGAAACGGGCAGTTTTACCAAAGCAAGTAAACTTCTGGGTATGTCGGTGGCCCATGTAAGCCGTTATGTGAGTCAATTAGAAGAGCGATTAAACACACAATTGCTAACCCGTACGACCCGTAAAGTGGTGCTAACGCAAGAGGGGCAGGTGTTTGCGCATCAAACAAAGCAATTACAGCATGCCATGGATGATGCCACGGCACTGCTTGCAGAGCAGCAACTGACACCAAAAGGCAGTATAAAGCTAACAGCCCCAGTGATGTACGGTGAAAGTTTTATCATGCCTGCAGTACATTCGTTTATGCAAAAACACCCAGATATTGAAGTGATCAGCCATTTAAGTAATGAACAAGTCAATCTATTAGAAGATGGGTATGACCTAGCAATTCGGCTCGGTCATTTAAAGGATTCATCCTTGAAAGCACGGCGTATTAGTCAGCGCAGGCTTGTTATTTGCTGTAGCACTGAATATATAAATAAATTTGGCCAACCACATAGTGTTAGTGAATTACATCAGCATAATTGCCTGATTGGAAATAACAGTTACTGGCGGGTAAAAGAGCAAGGCCAAGATAAGCATATAAAAGTGGCTGGGCGGTTAGCATGTAACAGCGGTTGGGCATTGGTTGACGCTGCTATGAAAGGGTTGGGTATCGTGCAACTACCGGATTACTATGTTAATGAACACCTAGCCAGTGGCAAGTTGACCGCTGTACTTTCAAATGTTGCACCCGCACCTGAAGGTGTATGGGGTGTTTATCCACCTAGGCAGTTTATAGCAACCAATGTAAAAGCATTACTAGACCATTTGGTTGCTACTGTTCAAGTATCAGATTTATAATTATTTTTTACAATTTCGCGCATCCCATGCTAGCTAAATCTGTGCTAACATGAGCGCATATTTAGCCCTTGGAATATCCATAACTTATTATGTTTCAACCTGTTAGCCTTTTTATAGGGCTGAGATATAGTCGCTCCTCAAAGGGTAATGCCTTTATCTCATTTATTTCATTTTTCTCTATTGCGGGCATTGCTATTGGCTTAATGGCCTTGTTTACAGTCAGTTCAGTAATGAATGGCTTTGAAAATAACCTGAAAACCAACATGCTTGGATTAATTCCCCATATCGAAGTATCAGCTGATGATAACTCGAAAGAAACCATGCTGCAGTTAAAGCAGCAACTAGAAAACTCTCAAGATATTAAACAAGTTAACCTTTATCGTCATGGTGAAGCAATTTTACAAACTAACCAAGATTTGCACGGCGTATTGTTACAAGGGCTCTATGATGAAGGAAGCTCCCTCTATAACGTAAAGGATAAAATTGTTGCCGGTAATTGGTCACAAGTAATGGATAGCAACTACCATATTGCTATTAGCCGCTATTTGAGCCGAAAATTAGGCATTTCGCTCGGGGATAAAGTACGGGTGATTATGCCTAATGCGAGTTCATATACCCCCCTAGGTCGAGTACCTAGCCAGCGCTTGTTTACCGTTGGCGCTCTTTATGAAACGCAATCAGAAATCGATATGTCATTGGCATTTACTAGTGGTTATTCGTTAGGCCGGGTTTTAAAGCTGGCAAAATCAGCGGCACCAAACTTAAGTGTTTCGCTTTATGAACCATTTGCTGTTGAGCAAGTTTTGCAATCTCAGTCAGCTATTTTAAATGATTACACAGTGGCTGATTGGCGAGCTAGCCAAGGGACACTATTTGCTGCTGTGGCGATGGAAAAGCGTATTATGTCGATGTTACTTGGCTTAATCGTGCTCGTTGCGGTGTTTAATATAGTTTCAGCATTAACCATGATGGTCAGTGAGAAGCAAAGTGAAGTAGCTATTTTACAAACACTGGGTTTAACCCCGTTACAAGTGCAGCATGTTTTTATGATCCAAGGCTTATATAACGGTCTGATCGGTACCAGCATTGGTGCGTTACTTGGTGTGCTATTAAGTAGCAACATTAATGAATTATTAAATATGTTAGGCATCAATTTATTAGCGGGTGTGAGTTTACCAGTTAAATTTGATGTTATGAGTTTGAGTCTAATTGCTGCAGGGAGTATTGCGATGAGCTTTTTAGCTACTTTGTATCCTGCCAGAAAAGCTGCAAAAGTGAATCCAGCAGAGGTATTACGTTATGAGTGATTTAGTTATCAATTGTCAGCAGCTGAACAAAGTTTATCAAGATGGCGATAACGAGGTTGCGGTATTAAAAGGGGTTGATTTAACACTTAAACAAGGCGAAATGTTAGCTGTTGTAGGTAGCTCTGGCTCAGGCAAAAGTACTTTATTGCATATATTAGGCACCTTGGATAACGAAAGTTCAGGCAAGGTTGAAATTAAAGGTCAGCAGGTTTCTAAATTAAATCGAAAACAACAAGCCAGTTTCCGGAATGAAAATTTAGGCTTTATTTATCAATTCCATCATCTATTAATGGAATTTACTGCGATTGAAAATGTTGCTATGCCACTCTTAATTAAAGGTTTAAGTGCAGTCGATGCAACGGAAAAAGCGCATAACATGCTAGATAAAGTAGGCTTGTCTCATCGCAGCGAACATAAACCATCGGCTTTATCAGGTGGTGAGAGGCAGCGGGTTGCAATCGCACGTGCATTAGTAACAGAGCCTGCTTTGGTGCTTGCCGATGAACCAACGGGTAACCTAGATAAACAAAACGCTATTAAGATTTACGACTTAATTAAAGAGTTAAATACCAGCTTAAAAACCAGTTTTGTAGTGGTAACTCATGATTTAGAGCTTGCAGATAAACTCGGCAAAATTGCTTATTTAGATGATGGTAAGCTTGCAATTAAAGAGTCTCAGCATGTTGCTTAGTGCCTTTATTTCAAAACGATTCCGCGCTCATAGCGGACAAAAAGACGGACAAAATGGCTTTGTTAGCTTTATAGCTAAAGCTTCGACGATTGGCATACTTTTAGGAGTAGCCGTCTTAATTGTTGCTCTTTCAGTTATTAATGGCTTTGAGCAGCAATTAGTGCATCGGCTTTTATCTGTTGTACCACAGGTTGAATATGTCGCGCCAAATAAACCAATCAATAACTGGCAATCAAAAATTGCGCTACTTCGCTCTCAAACCGGTGTAACAGGTGCTGCACCCTTTATTAGTGTTAATGGTATGGCGCAATATAAAAGTGAGTTAAAAGCGGTTGAAGTGCGCGGTGTTAGCCCTGAATTTGAAAATCAGGTGTCGGCATTAAACCAATTTACAGAAGGGCGCTTAGTTAGCCAGTTACAACAAGAAGATGTGCTTTTAGGACAACAAATAGTAAACCGATTAGGTCTTAAAATTGGCGATCCAGTTACCTTATTAATCCCACAGATAAACCAGCAAAGTAACACTTTACTGGCTCCAAAACGCGTGAGCTTGAATCTGGCTGGTATTATTAAAATGGGAGGTCCAATAGATGAAACCGCGGCTTTTATTCGTCTAGACAAAGCGCAAAATGTGCTGAGCTTTAATGAAAACCAAGTAACCGGCTTACGATTACAAGTGGCCGATGTGTTCGCCGCCCATCAAACAGCGATGCGTGTTGGGCAAGTTATTCCAGATTATGTTTATGTCTCTAGTTGGTTTCGAACGCAGGGGAGCTTATATCAAGATATTCAAATGGTTCGTACCATTGTGTATATCGTGGTGTTTTTAATAATTGCGGTAGCGAGTTTCAATATTGTTTCGTCTCTAGTGATGGAAGTACGTGAGAAACAGGCAAATATTGCGATTTTAAAAACCATGGGCGCACAAGATAGTACCATTTTAGCGACCTTTGTTATGCAAGGTTTTACACAAGCCTTAATAGGTGTGATTTTGGGCACGATTATCGGTGTGATGCTAGCATTAAATATTAGTGAACTGTTCACTTGGGTAAGTAACTTATTTGGTGATAACCCGTTACAAGGTGTGTATTTTATCGAGTTTTTACCAAGCAAATTAGTATGGCAAGATATCGTTATCACCGTGATTGTCACCTTTGTCCTCGCAATTTTGGCAACACTTTACCCAGCGTGGCAAGCAACCCGGGTAGACCCTGCAAAAGTACTTGGTAACTAAAGAAATTCAAGCTTGGACAAGCATTAGATTATTGATTTTTGGTTTCATGAATTTGGCCCTGAAGGTTGGTATTAACAATCTGATGAAGTTGATGCATTAATTAAGCGTTAGTTTTCATAATGTCTTTTGCAGGTTAGCTGGCGAGCATGCTGATTAGTGAATATATGCACTAGGCTATTAGCTGAAATCATCGTGTTAGCTCAGTTTTCACGCGGTATTGACCGTGAAACAGCGAAAGCGTTTAGCCAAGATCCGTAAGCACTAAGCTTAGCGCAAAGAGCTATCGAACTAGGTTTTGATATATAACTTGAAAGCTCACAAGTAGCGTTTATTTATATGCTTTTTATGCACAGTGAATCGAAAGTCATTCATCAGCAGGCTGAGCAATTGTTTAAAGGCATGAGTAATTATGAGTTTGAACTAAAGCACAAAGTTATTATTGATAGGTTTGGTCGTTACCCACACCGCAACACAATTTTAGGTCGAGAATCAACAATTGAAGAGCTGCAATTTTAAACTGTGCCTAACTCTTCATTCTGAGTTGGCTGAATAATACTCAAGTAAATTAAAATGCCTTTTGATTGCCCGTAAACACTTGCACAGCGCCATTTTAAACCTTAAAGTGTCAGAAATGTTGTAAAAGAGTAACCACCATGGAACAAAAACAAGCAAGACCATTAACACCAGAAGAACAAGCCGAAGCGCAAAAACAAAGTGTTATTTGGCAAAGAGAATGTTTCCAAAATGCACAAAAGCATTTAGCAGAAAAAGGGGTTATCCCGCAAACTGTTGTTGAGAAAGAAAGTCGTTTCATTGCGCCTTTAGTGGCAATTTGGAAATTTAAAGCACAAAACGGTAAAAGCTATTGGGTGATCACGGGTCGCTTACCGACTGATCACGCTGAAGCAAGCGCAGCAACTAATGCACGTGAAGTATTACGTTATTTTTCAATGCAGTGGCAATTGAAGGCTGATCAGCTAATGCAATCAGGGGCCGTAGACAAAACCAAAGTTGATTTTGCGAATTTGCTAATCAATCGTGCTCATGGCTTATATGAGTTGTTTGAAAAAGAAGAAATGTGGCAAAACGAGCCAGCATAACTGACTTTACAAACTTACTAATAAAAAAGCTGAATAATTTTATTCAGCTTTTTTATTTTACCTAAACCTTAATGTACTAAAGTGAATGGCCGCGTATCAAACTGCTTGATAGGGCAGAGCATTCGCTGCCTTGGAATACCAGCTTCCATAAACACTAAACCATCTGCTGAAAAGCCATTTTGTTTAAACCTGTCTACCTCATTCAAAATACAATTAATACTTACACAGTCACAGCCTTGCTTTTCAGCCATACTTACTAAGTAATTCAATAATGATTTGTAAACCGAACGGTTACGGTGTTCAGGCAAAACAGCTATACGACCAATTAGGCCATCATTGCATAAACGCCCAGTAGCAACTGGGCATTTACATTCGTCTGTTACAAGGACGTGATGTGCTGTTTTATCTAAATGGTCAAACTCAATGTGTTTTGGAATATGCAATTCGCAAACAAATACCCGCTCTCGGATCTGTTGTAAAAGTTCCTTGTCGATACTCCATTCAACTTCATCTATTTGATAGCCCATAAACACACGCTCCTAACAAAACCAAATACCCTCATTTAAAAGTGTAGTAAAAGTTTTTAAGAAAATGTGATTATTTTTTGAACTATTTATATCAGCAGCTGTCAGCCAGGTTTGATCTGTGAGCTTTTTAATTAATTCAAGCTCATGTAAATCATGCATGTAATTAATGCCATTAACACTTAAAAGTATTTTATCTCCAATCACTTGATAGATTGCTCGGGTGCCACCTAAGCGCTCAAAAACAACCTCGTCATCACGTAGTAACTCAAGTAAATTATCTAATGTATAAGGTTCTTCTAAAGGTGCTAAATCCATTTCATGTTTTGGCTGACTCATATTGTTACCAAGCCAAGTCTTAAATATTGCATCATCATTTATTGCAGCAATCATCAGCTGTTTAACATTTTCAGCTTCAAATTCCTTAAGTTCGCCTTTTGAGTCACGTAATTTAAGCTCAGCATCACTGTATCGTTGATTGCCAAGTTCAGTATCTATCAAATGGTCTGCAAACTGTGATAATAAATCGCGCTGGTTTGGTGCTCGAAAGCCAACAGAGTAATTTAATGCGTTTTCAACTGCGTAACCCTCATGTGGACAACCCGGTGGAATATAAAGAATATCACCAGGCTCTAGAACACAGTCGATAACAGCAGGAAACTGCTCGACTTGTAGCAGGCTTTTATTTTGCGCAAACTGTCTTAGGTTAGCATCAGGCATACCAACCCGCCAATGGCGTTTGCCTTGGCCTTGAATAATAAACACATCGTATTGGTCTAAATGCGGGCCAACACCACCACCTGGTGTTGAGTAGCTAATCATTAAATCATCGATGCGCCAGTTAGGAATAAAGCGAAATGGCTCTAGTAATTGAGCAGCATCGCTATGCCAATGGTCAACCGCTTGTACTAGTAATGTAGCGTGCTTTTCAGTCAATAAGCTAAAGTCTTCAAACGGACCATGGTGTGCTTGCCAGTCATTTGAGTGATTGGTCACTATTCGTGATTCAATACTTTCTTCCATTGCAAGACCCGCAAGCTCTTCTGGCTCAATGGGGTCAGTAAAGTCTTTAAAACCTTGTTTGATAAGCAATGGTTTTTTTTGCCAATACTGAGCTAAAAATTGCTCTTGGGTAAGTGAATTGATGGATAATTGATACATAACATGACCTAAGCGAATTGGTATAAAAAAAGCGAAAGGAAGGCCTTTCGCTTTTTCAAGTCTTTGTTTGAATTTAAGCTAAGTTATCGATGAACTCAACCGCACGACCAATGTAATTAGCCGGAGTTAATTTTTTCATTTCTACTTTTGCTTCTTCAGGTAACTCAAGACCGTCGATGAAATCAGCCATGATTTCTTGGTTTACGCGCTTACCACGAGTAAGGTCTTTAAGTTTTTCATATGGCTTTTCGATACCATATTTACGCATAACAGTTTGGATTGGCTCTGCGAGTAATTCCCAGTTTTGATCTAGCTCTTGTAATAAACGTTCTTCATTTACTTCAAGCTTGCTTACACCTTTTAATGTCGCTTGGTAAGCGATAAGAGTGTAGCCCATACCAACACCTAGGTTACGTAACACTGTTGAGTCAGTTAAGTCACGTTGCCAGCGAGATACCGGTAGTTTTTGTGCAAGGTGAGTAAAGATAGCGTTAGCAATACCTAAGTTACCTTCAGAGTTTTCAAAATCAATCGGGTTTACTTTGTGAGGCATTGTTGAAGAACCAATTTCACCTGCGATTGTTTTTTGTTTGAAGTGGTTAAGTGCAATGTAGCCCCAAACGTCACGGTCAAAATCAAGTAATACAGTGTTGAAACGTGCAACTGCATCGAATAACTCGGCAATGTAATCGTGTGGCTCGATTTGTGTTGTGAACGGGTTGAATGTTAAACCTAGGCTCGTTACGAAACTGCTCAGCGTGGCTGTGCCAATCGTAATCTGGGTATGCACTTAGGTGAGCGTTGTAGTTACCTACAGCACCGTTGATTTTACCTAACATTTCTACGTTAGCAATTTGGTCACGTTGACGCTTTAAGCGCATGTAGACGTTTGCAAACTCTTTACCCATTGTAGAAGGGGTAGCTGGTTGACCGTGGGTACGTGTCATCATCGCAACTGACTTGTACTCAACTGCTTTTTCTTTTAATGCATTTAGAAGTTGGTCACAGTATGGAAGTAATACTTTGTCACGCGCTTCAGTTAGCATTAAACCATGAGACAAGTTATTGATGTCTTCTGAAGTACAGGCAAAGTGAATGAATTCGTTAACTGCGTTAAGCTCTGCGTTGTCAGCCACTTTTTCTTTAAGTAAGTATTCAACTGCTTTAACGTCATGGTTAGTTGTGCGCTCGATCTCTTTAACGCGTGCTGCGTCAGCTTCGCTAAAGTTATCAACAATGGCATTAAGTAAAGCATTAGCCTCGTCGCTAAATGCCGGTACTTCTGTGATTGCGCTAGCTGCAGACAAAGCTTGTAACCAACGAACTTCAACAGTTACACGGTATTTGATTAAACCAAATTCGCTGAAAATACTGCGTAGTTCCGTGGTCTTGCTGCCATAGCGACCATCTACCGGAGAGATAGCGGTTAACGCTGAAAGCTCCATAATGACTCCTAAATTGTCTAGTTTGAACGATAATTAAATTGATTGTTTAGCAATAGCGAGGATTTTTCTTTTTGCAAAGAAAAAGTGACGGCGTTTACCGCCCATTTGTCGCCATAACACGGCACTACGAATTCCGGCCAATAATAAGGCGCGAATTTTGTTTTGCGTGAGCTGCTGTTTTAATAACTCTGGCTTGCCGTAAACTTGAATACGATGCCCAAGGGGGCTTAGCACCGACGAGTAAATATCAGCAAGCGCTGCTACTACAGTATCATCTGTGATAGCAAAATGGTCGAGGCGACGTTTAACGTCATCAATGCGACGACCTAATTCATTTAAGCTGCTTTGTTTTGCGCTCAAGGCACGTTCTAATTGCATTAAGCCACCTACATATTTTACGATTTCGACGTCTTTATCTGCGCCGGCAGAAAGCTGGGCAATCAAAATACGATAGCCTTCACGTAAATTATGTTTACCCTGATATACATCTTCAGGTGTATCAGGTGATGTTTCGACAATACAGCTTAATAACTTTTCTAATTCGTGATCACTGCCTTGGCCATATTGCGCAACTTTTTGTACTTGTTTGGCAACTTGACACATGGCAGCTAAAGCCATGACTTGGTGCTCTGTCATTACTTAATCACCGAATCAATAATACCACCACCTAAGCAGACTTCATCAGCGTAGAATACGGCTGATTGACCAGGTGTAACCGCTTTTTGTGGCTCATCAAATAATACGCGAGCCATGCCATCTTCACCAACGAGTAATGTACAGCTGATGTCTTCTTGGCGATAACGAGTTTTAACAGTGCAGCGTGTTGTACCTTTAGGGCCGACACGGTCAACCCAGTGTAGTTGATTTGCATTTAAGCCATTGCTGTATAGGCGAGGGTGGTCTTTACCTTGGCCAACAACTAGTACATTGCGTTCAATGTCTTTGTCTACAACATACCAAGGTTCACCCGAACCTTCTTTCATACCACCAATTAAGAGGCCTTTACGTTGACCTAAAGTGTGATACATCAAGCCTTCGTGCTCGCCAACTTCATTACCATCGGTATCTTCGATTTTACCTGGCTGTGCCGGTAAGAATTTTTGTAAGAAATCTTTAAATTTACGCTCACCGATAAAACAAATACCTGTACTGTCCTTTTTATCGTGAGTTATTAAATCTTGCTCTTCGGCAATACGGCGAACTTCAGGTTTAGCAATATCACCTACAGGGAAAAGCGTTTGTGCAATATGTTCATGGCTTAAAGTGTATAAGAAATAACTTTGATCTTTATTGTCATCAAGGCCACGACACATAACAAATTTATCACCCCGTTTTTCACGGCGCACATAGTGACCAGTAGCGATGTAATCAGCGCCGAGTGCTTGAGCTGCAAATTCTAAGAATGCTTTGAATTTAATTTCTTTATTACACATGATGTCTGGGTTAGGCGTACGGCCTGCTTTGTACTCTGCTAAGAAGTACTCAAAAACATTATCCCAGTATTCTGCTGCAAAATTTACAGTATGAAGCTCAATACCTAATTTATCACAGACTGCTTGTGCGTCTTTAAGGTCTTCAGCTGCAGCGCAATATTCATCATTATCATCTTCTTCCCAGTTTTTCATGAACAGGCCTTCAACTTGATAGCCTTGTTGCTTTAATAAATACGCTGATACAGAAGAATCCACACCGCCGGACATACCCACGATGACTTTAATGTGACTATTTTCGCTCATAATATTCGCTGTCATTTTTTAACTGCTATGGAAAGGCCGATATTATATACCCAAACCAGCCAAAATCACAGCCGTTATTGGTAAATCAAACTAAGTGGATAGGCTTTACCAGCTAAATGATCTTCAATGCATTTTAAAACGAGGGGGCTTCTCAGTGGTAGGCTTTTAATTTGTTCAAAACTAAACCAATCTGCGCTGAGAATATCATCATCCTGGGGGGAGGGTGCTATTAGTGTAGGGCAATTAAAAGCAAAACTAAAACGCATATAGTGAACGCCATTTGCGGCATGCAAATTATAAATGCCAACAAGATGATTGGCATTAAGGCTAATGCCAGTTTCTTCAACAAGTTCGCGATGAGCTGCTTCTGCTAAGGTTTCATTGGCTTCTAAATGACCTGCTGGTTGGTTATAACAAATTTCACCTGTGTGCTTATCGCGCTCTTTAACAAGTAAATACTTGTCTTGACACCTGACGATTGCAGCAACTGTGACATTAGGTTTATGCATCGGGATTGTTCACGACTTTAAACTGGCCACTGTCCAAACCATCAAGAGTATAGTTACCAATGCTATATCTAATTAATCGCAAAGTAGGGAAACCAACATGGGCTGTCATACGGCGAACTTGGCGGTTTCTTCCTTCAGTGATGGATATTTCTAACCAGCTAGTTGGAATATTCTTTCGTTCGCGAACGGGCGGGGTACGTGGCCAAATTGCGGGTTCATTAATTCGCCTAACCTTGGCAGGCTTGGTCATGCCATCTTTAAGCTCTACGCCTTTGTTAAGCGCAAAGATAGCCTCATCAGTAACATCACCTTCTACTTGCACCCAATACGTTTTTGCTGTTTTTTTATTGGGTTCAGTGAGAGTGTGTTGTAATTTACCGCAGTTTGTAAGTAGCAACAGCCCTTCACTATCTCTGTCTAGGCGTCCTGCTGCATAAACGTCTTTAATAGTAATAAAGTCGGCAAGCGTTTTGCGGTTTTGGTCATCAGTAAACTGGCAAAGCACATCAAATGGTTTGTTAAACAGTACGACTTTACGTTTCTCTGGGCTAATTGCTTTTTTTACTTCACGTTTTTGTATCGGCCTTGAGTATGTTCGGCCACTACTGCGACGTGGTTTACTTTTAGGTTTGTTTACCATTAAATGCACCTAGCTGGTTTAGGTAAACCTGCAATTTTAGTTGCTTGCTTAGCAGGACCTTTAGGGAAAAGTTTGTACAAGTACATGCTATTACCTTTTTCTTCACCAAGCTTTTGAGCCATAGCTTTGACCAACATACGAATAGCTGGGCTGGTGTTGTATTCAAGATAAAAATCACGCACAAAGTGCACAACTTCCCAGTGCTGTTCACTTAAAGTAATGTTCTCTTGTTCAGCAATGATAGGCGCTAGATCTTCACACCAATCATTTGAATCAAGTAAATAACCTTGTTTGTCTGTTTCTATTTGTTTGTTATTAAATTCAAGCATGGTTTACCAAGTAATTGTGTTCTGTGCATTTAAAGTCATTTCTACAAACTGTGTGTAGTCTATTACGATATCCTCTTTATTGAGTGAAATATCGCGAGCTGTAGTATCTTCTTCAAGTAAATATAGACAGGATGAGAACTGCTTAAATTGCATATTGTTATAACAAGCATCACTGACTAGTAGTACCTTATCCTGTGCAGTAATTAGATTAGCCAACATATTATTGCAATAGTGGGATAAGGGTTTCGAAAAAATATGCAATGTACTCATAACGTCACCACCTGATGCTGCTCTGTAATTAAGTCTCGCTGTTGCTCAAAGTTAGCTACTTTAACATCGATAATCAGACTATCTTCTGAAAGGTTAAAGTCCATTAACGACTTTTCACAGACATAAATGTTTTCAACATCGTATAACTCAAGGGTTTTAATGGTTTTAAAATAGTTTTTAATGCCAAGTTGCTCTGGCTGTTGATTTTTTTTCAGAGCTAATACTGCCTCACCACTAAGAAGCCAACTAATGTTTTGTTCGATAGCAGCAAAAATCAGTGTAGTGTCGAGTGATTCACGAATATGTTGATCATCAAATGGACTGTGTTGACTGATCACAAGAATGTTTTTCATTTAAACTGCACCCATTTATCAGCTTCACTTACTAACATTGCAAACTCAGCTAAGCCAGCAACTGTAAACACGCCTGTGTTATCAATATCTAACCCTCGTTTTTCTGCAGCAGTAACACAAAGAAGCAGAGGAACATCTTGCGAGTTTAATTCTTGCCATAAACGATTAATTGGTAACTCATCACTGGCAAGTTCTAAATGATTACTTGCGTGGAAAACACCTGCTTGATAAAGAAAGATAGCTGTAATTGAGTGACCAGAATCAAGACAAGCTTGCGCAAATTTAATTAGCCGTTGTGTCGTGTCATGATCGGTCGGCGCGGTATGAAGAGAAAGTACAAATTGTGCCAAAACGCATCCAATAAAAAAGCCCCTAGAAAGGGGCTATTTTAGCAGAACTATTTAATTAGTCATCACTTGCACCAAGTAGGTGTAGAAGTGACGTGAATAAATTATACACGTTCAGATATAAAGCAACTGTTGCGCGGATGTAATTTGTCTCACCGCCATTAATAATGCGGCTAGTGTCAAATAATATTAAACCAGACATAATCAATACAACTGCAGCGTTAATTACCATAAAGGTAATAGAGCTACCAATAAATAAATTTACTAAGCTTGCGATAATTACCACAATTAAGCCCACTATTAAAAAACCACCCATAAATGAGAAATCTTTTTTAGTGGTTAGAGCGTAAGCTGATAAGCCGAAGAAGATTAAGGCTGTCGAACCTAGGGCTTGCATAATAAGCATAGGGCCATTTGGCATTGCAGCGTAGTAGTTAAGCATTGGACCAAGTCCTGCGCCCATCAAACCTGTGAAAACGAATACCCAGGCAACACCTGATGCACTGTCTGCCTTTTTGTTGACAACAAAAAGTACACCAAATGCAATCAAGCTAAATACTAAACCCATAAAATAAGGTAGATTCATTGCCATTGAAATACCCGCTGTTACTGCGCTAAATGCCAGTGTCATAGCCAGTAAGAAATAGGTATTCTTCAAAACTTTATTGGTTTCAATAGTCGACATTACTGGTCTAGCAGTATTGTACGATTGATTAAACGCCATTGTTAGAGCTCCTTTAAATGAACTTATACGTTCGTTAGTTCCAATTATTAAACTGAACTAAGCCTATCAAGAGTTATATATTTGGGCAAACTATTGTGGATCAATAGACAAGATAAATAATAGAAAAGTTCAAATCGATTATATTTTGAGTTTGATTGTGTTAATGCTGAACGATTTAGTTGTTTTTTAATCACTTAAACAGTTTTTTGAAAAAAAAGCTTCACAAACCCGGCTTCCTTATCTATTATGCACGCCGTCGGAGAGATGGCAGAGTGGTCGAATGCACCGGTCTTGAAAACCGGCAGGGGTTTGTAGCCCCTCTAGGGTTCAAATCCCTATCTCTCCACCATTATTTTTACTACTTGCGTAAGCGGGTAGGTTTTCGCATTCGGAGAGATGGCAGAGTGGTCGAATGCACCGGTCTTGAAAACCGGCAGGGGTTTGTAGCCCCTCTAGGGTTCAAATCCCTATCTCTCCACCATCATTGAAGCCGCTGAATTTATTCAGCGGCTTTTTTGTTTCTGCCGCTTTATTCCTTTGCCAAGCAAATTACGACTATTGTCGATATTTCGCATTTTCCCTAGTTAGTCCATGCTTAATACTTCTCGTATTATCTTTGTGGCATTAGGGAATTTATGAAACATCGTTTAGCAAAGAGTGTAGGACTTTCTTTATTATCGCCTGTGATCGTTGGTTGTATCTTAGGCCTTTATTATGCGTTTTCACTTGAAGGAAATGGCTTTAGTATTTTCTTTAACTTACTTGTCAGTGCAATAGCCAATGCACACATTGTAGGCTTAACTATGGCTGCATTTGTGGTACCTGGCTACCTGCTTATGTATAAGTATGCGAAAGTAAATTATTCAGGTGTGCTGACACTGGGTTTACTAGGTGGAGCTATCTTTAGTTACTTATTGAGTGCTACAACAGGTATGGCATTTGTAGTCAATGCTGTCATGTCTGCCCTTGCAGCAGGGCTGTTTTTATTTGGTTTAAGACAGGGCCTTACAGCACAATCTTCTCATCAATAGCAGAATAATTAATCAAGCTGAATGAAATTGAGGGCAAAATGTTTTTTTTTGCCCTCAAAAGGTTTCATTTGTCGTCTACAAAGAGTACCTTTAGCTACTGTATGTTTAATAAGAAGTAGTTTGGTATGCAAAAGCAAGATTTTTACCAGTCATTAGTTAAACAAACTGAATCGCTAATCACTGGTGAATCAAATATCATTGCCAACATGGCAAATATTAGTGCGCTGTTATTTACCTCACTAGAGGACGTAAATTGGGCGGGCTTTTATTTGATGGATTCACCTGAAGAATTAGTGCTAGGGCCGTTTCAAGGTAATCCTGCATGTATCCGTATTCCAGTAGGTAAAGGGGTATGTGGAACTGCCGCGCAAACACAACAAACACAACTCATTGAAGACGTGCATGCATTTGCTGGCCATATTGCCTGTGACGCTGCATCTAACTCAGAAGTAGTTGTGCCGATTTTCAAAGACGGTAAAGTATTTGCTGTACTTGATATCGATAGCCCAAGCATTGCGCGATTCGATGCTGATGATCAAGCTGGTTTAGAAGCATTGGTAAAGTGCTTTGAGGCAAATCTAAAATGAAAGATCTGCTAAATGTGCAAGATTACCTCTTTGCAATTGCTGATGTTGGTGATTGGGAAGGGGAAGAAGAAGTTGTTGCTGAAAGGCTCAACGACCTGATTCACATGGCTTGGGATCGTCTACCGGATGACCTTGACTGTGAATCAATTGATGAAATTATAAATGGTATTTGGGAACACCTTCGTGGTGATTTAGCGCTTATTGAAGCGGACTTCGAAGAGTTGACCGACTGGGTAACACACTATGTCGATTCATCACTTGATGAAAAGATGTAATAAAAGGTTCTAAGATGGAAACCACAAACAAGCTAAAAGATATTAATGAAGTACTGGATTTCTTATATCAAGAATTTCCACAATGTTTTAAACAAAAAGACGGTATTCAGCCGCTTAAAGTCGGTATCTTTAAAGATATTGCTGAGCGCATTGAAGGTTCTGAGAAGGTAAGTAAAACTCAGGTACGTCAAGCATTAAGAAAGTACACCTCAAACTGGCGCTATTTAGAAGCAGTGACAAAGTCTGAGTTCCGTATCGATCTTGATGGTAATCAAGACGAAAAAGTTGAACAAGAGCACATTGAGCACGCACAAAAAGCGTTAGAAGAAAGCCGCGCTAAAATGGCGAAGCGTAAGAAGCCGCAGCGTCCACGTAAAGACGGTGACACAAAATCTTACAAAAAGAATACTGGCCACCACGCTAAATCAGGCGAAAAAGGCGCTAAAGTAAGTAATAAGCCAGCTAAAGCTGCTCCTGCAAAACGTTCAGGAAAAGTTGAACCTTTACCTGCCTCTGAGGTCAAGGTTAATAGCAAAGTTAAAGTTAAACTTGGCCAAGCACTTGTAAACGCAGTTATTACTGAAGTGAATAAAGATGAAGTTCACGTTGAGTTAGTAACAGGGATGCAAGTTAAGACCAAAGCAGACAGCCTGTATATCATTTAATAGCTGTAAAAAATAAAGGAGTTGTGTATGAGTAAAAAGTTTACGCTCATTCCGTTAGTCGCTGCCCTGTTTTCAGGTTCATTATTGGCATCTTCAGACAATTTGACTGAAAAAGATCTGCCAGTACTCAAGCAAGAAAGCCAACATAGTACGGCAAGCAAACGGGTGACAAACTTATTTACTCGTGCACATTACAAACCAATTAAATTTAACGATCAATTATCTGAAAAGGTTTTTGATCGATACATTGAATCTCTCGACTACAACAAAAATGTATTTTTAGCGTCTGATATTGCTTCTTTTGAGCAGTATAAAGATCAGTTTGATAATGCATTGTCGACAGGTAAATTGGGATTTGCCTTTGATATTTTTAACTTAAGCTTAAAACGTCGTTTTGAACGTTATGATTATTCTTTATCGCTGCTTGAAAACGAAATGAAGTTCGATAAAGAAGATGAGTATCTGTTCGACCGTGAAGACGCCAATTGGGCAACAAGCCAAGCTGAGCTTGATGAACTTTGGCGTCAACGAGTCAAGTACGATGCTTTACGATTAAAAATGACGGGTAAAGACTGGCAAGGCATTAAAGAAGTCTTGACCAAACGATACCACAATGCGCAAAAACGCTTAGTGCAAACTAATAGTGAAGATGCTTTTCAAATCGTGATGAATTCATTCGCACGAAGCATTGAAGCGCATACCTCTTATTTATCACCTCGCCGTGCTGAGCAATTTAAGATGGACATGGATCTTGAATTAGAAGGCATTGGTGCTGTGCTTAGCTATGATGAAGACTATACAGTAATTCGTAGCTTAGTACCTGGTGGCCCGGCTGATAAGTCAGAACAAATTAAAGCAGATGACCGTATTATTGGTGTTGCCCAAGAAGGTGAAGAGTTTGTTGATGTGATTGGCTGGCGTTTAGATGACGTAGTTGATCTGATCAAAGGCCCAAAAGGGACAAAAGTTCGCCTGCAATACCTAAAAGGTGCAGATGCTCACGGTACACCTAAAGTAGTTGAAATCACTCGTGATAAGATCCGCTTAGAAGACCGCGCTGCAAAATCTGAAGTATTTGAAGCAAAATACTCTGACTTAACCAGCAAAATTGGTGTTATTGAAATTCCTGGTTTCTACAACAATTTATCGCAAGACGTTAAAATTGAAATTGCGAAATTAAAAGAAGCCAAAGTAGACGGTATTATCATTGATTTACGTCAAAATGGTGGGGGCTCACTCTACGAAGCAACTCAGCTTTCTGGTTTATTCATAGACCAAGGTCCAGTAGTGCAAATTCACACGTTAAATAATCGTATTGAAGAGCAAAAAGACCGTGACGGCGTCACTTTTTATGATGGCCCACTCACTGTTTTAGTTGATCGTTACAGTGCATCAGCCTCAGAGATTTTTGCTGCAGCAATGCAAGATTATGGCCGTGCAATTGTGATTGGTGAACAAACATTTGGTAAGGGTACAGTACAGCAGCATAAACCCCTTGGCCGCGCCTATGACTTATACGATCACCCATTAGGTAGCGTGCAATATACAATCGCTAAGTTCTACCGTATCAATGGCGGAAGCACGCAGCACAAAGGAGTGATCCCAGATGTGTCATTCCCATCAGCAATTGAACCATCGGAGTGGGGCGAGAGCCAACAAGATAATGCCTTACCTTGGGATAGTATCATTCGTGCTAAATATAATTCAGTCGATAACTTGAAACCAGCTATTGCTTACGTTAATAAGCTTCATGATTCGCGAATTGCAGATGAGCCGGAGTTTGGTTATGTGTTTGATGACATTAAGCGCTACCAAGAAGAGAAAGACCGTAAAACTATCTCACTGGTTGAAGCGACGCGTTTAAAAGAGAAAGATGAAAGTGAAGAGCGTGCTTTAGAGCGTGCTAATGAACGATTAGTTCGCCTTGGTGAAAAGCCAGTAGAAAAGCTTGATGATTTACCTGATAGCCTTGATGAACTAGACCCTTTCTTAGAAGAGGCTGCATTAATCACGCAGGATTTTATTAAATATGGTCGTATTGCTAAGAAATAATTGGCAATTAAATAGCAATATTGATTAATAAAAAGGCGCTTAGGCGCCTTTTTTGCTACCTAAAACAGGTCAGGTTGTTATAATTGCAGGATATGGCTGCCCAAAAGCCACTGAAGTTTTGCGTCAAGCTTACAATAATAATTAAACACGCCACATAAGACGTGTAGGAGACTATCTTTTGAATTCAATTGAAGAGAAGCCAATTAAACAGGCCAGTTTTTTAGATGCCTTGATCCCAATTACTGTGCTCGTGTGCCTGCTAGGCGCCGCTGTTTATTTATTCGGTGATAATTCATCATCAGGTCCTAACCAAATCGCTTTATTATTCGCTACTTTTACTGCAGCATTAATTGGTTTAAAAAATGGTTATACCTGGAAAAAACTAGAACAAGCCATGATTGAAGGGATCACCTTATCACTCGGTGCAATCATCATTCTGCTAATGGTGGGTGCCTTAATTGGTACTTGGTTGTTATCGGGTACTGTACCAACTCTAATTTACTATGGGCTACAAATAATAAATCCTAGCTGGTTTTATGCGGCTAGCTGCTTAATTTGTGGCATTGTAGCTATGAGTATAGGCAGTTCTTGGACCACAGCGGCGACCATTGGTGTGGCGTTATTAGGTGTTGCAACAGGCCTTGGCCTTGAACAAGTTGTAACGGCGGGTGCGGTTATTTCTGGTGCCTACTTTGGTGATAAATTAAGCCCACTTTCTGAAACAACTAACTTAGCACCTGCTGTAGCTGGTGCTGATTTATTTGAGCATATCCATCATATGCTTTGGACAACAGTGCCAAGCTTCATCATTGCCTTAATCATTTTTATCTTTATGGGCTTTAATGCTGGAGGCTCAACAGAAGCAGGGCGTATTGATGAAATCGTTAATTTATTAGAGCAAAACTTTAATATCGGTTTTGAAATGCTAGTACCACTGGTTGTGTTATTGCTTTTAGCAATTCGTAAAATGCCGGCGTTCCCTGCAATATCGATTGGTGCGGTGTTAGGTGCGATTTGGGCTATGTTATTTCAGTCAGATTTAATTAACAGCCAAATTGATGCATCACAAGGCCATCTGATTGGCTATTTTAAGTTAGTTTGGACAACTTTCTTTGATGGTTTCAGTATTGACACTGGCGACGAAAAAATGGACTCATTATTAAGCGGTGGAGGTATGGCTGGCATGCTGACAACCACTTGGCTAATTATGACGGCCTTAATGTTTGGCGCAATCATGGAAAAAACTGGATTACTTGATATGTTCGTTAAGAGCATCTTAAAAATTGCTAAAAGCACTGGCTCTCTTATTACTGCAACTATTGCAACTTGTATTGGTACTAATGCAGTTGCAGCTGACCAATACATCGCAATTGTGGTTCCTGGTCGTATGTTTAAAGACGAATATGAAAAGCGAGGCTTAAAGCCGGTAAATCTATCTCGTACGTTAGAAGATGGTGGCACAATTACTAGCCCTCTTATTCCTTGGAACACCTGTGGTGCCTATATGCAAAGTGTTTTACTAATCAATCCATTTGATTATGCCATGTACGCATTCTTTAATTTAATTAATCCATTATTAGCGATTGTTTATGCCTATTTGGGTATTAAAATTTTACGTATAACCCCAAAACACCTTAAACAACAAGCTAACGCTGAATAAACTATTTAGGCCCTGCTAAGCAGGGCCATTTGGAGTCAGTTATGTCTGCTACGAGTAAACCTCAAGCTCAATATTTAAAAGATTACCAAGCCCCACAATTCTCAATTCAACACATCGATTTACATTTTGAACTAGCGCCGTTAAAAACCTCAGTACAGTCAACAATGACAATCAATCGTACTGACGAAAGTAATGCTGATCTTTCTCTAGATGGTGTTGATTTAACACTAATTTCTGTGATGGTTGATGACAAAGCTTATAATGATTACACGCTCGAAGATGAAAAGCTGATCATTCATAATTTGCCTAAAAATTTTATACTTAAAATTGAGAACCAAATTGACCCGCAAACAAACACCTCATTAGAAGGATTGTACCTGTCAGGCGGTGCTTACTGTACGCAATGTGAAGCTGAAGGTTTTAGAAAGATTACCTATTACCTCGACCGACCAGATGTACTTGCCAGCTTTGATGTGACAATTATTGCCGACAAAAAATACACTCATTTACTGTCTAATGGTAACCAAATTGAGTCAGGTAACTTAGATGACGGACGTCACTTTGTAAAATGGCAAGACCCATTTAAAAAGCCAAGTTATTTATTTGCACTTGTTGCTGGTGATTTTGATGTGCTACGTGACCATTATACAACCCAGTCTGGTAGACAAGTTGAATTAGCCTTGTTTGTGGATAAAGGCAACTTATCGAAAACGCCCCACGCGATGACGTCTTTAAAGAAGTCAATGCAATGGGACGAAGAGCGCTTTAACCTTGAATATGATTTAGACATTTACATGATTGTTGCCGTTGATTTCTTCAACATGGGTGCAATGGAAAATAAAGGTCTCAATATCTTTAATTCAAAATGTGTTTTAGCAAATCAAGAAACGGCCACCGACAAAGATTATCATACGATTGAGTCTATAGTTGGCCACGAGTACTTCCATAACTGGACAGGTAATCGAGTCACTTGCCGAGACTGGTTCCAATTGTCGTTGAAAGAAGGGTTAACGGTTTTCCGTGATCAAGAGTTTAGTAGTGACTTAGGCTCCCGTGCACTTAATCGTATTGATGCA
This sequence comes from Pseudoalteromonas shioyasakiensis, assembly GCA_013391845.1. Taxonomy (NCBI): domain Bacteria; kingdom Pseudomonadati; phylum Pseudomonadota; class Gammaproteobacteria; order Alteromonadales; family Pseudoalteromonadaceae; genus Pseudoalteromonas; species Pseudoalteromonas shioyasakiensis. Next base: position 2,468,320 of record CP058414.1, on the reverse strand, counting down.
GTTAAAGTTATGCGAACTCACCAATTCAGTGAAGATGCAGGGCCTATGGCGCACCCAATTCGACCTGAGAAAGTCATTGAAATGAATAATTTTTATACTGTGACTGTGTATGACAAAGGAGCTGAAGTTATCCGTATGATGCACACCTTACTGGGAGAAGAGAAGTTCCAGCTAGGTATGGCATTGTATTTCGAGCGCCATGACGGGCAAGCTGTTACCTGTGATGATTTTGTGGCTGCAATGAGTGATGCATCCGGTATTGATTTAACGCAATTTAAGCGATGGTACAGCCAAGCGGGTACACCAAAGCTCAATGTAGAACAAGTGTATAATGAACAAAATCAGACTTTTACATTGAGTATTGAACAATTCGCACCTGATAATCAGCCTAACAATGCCTTATTGCACATACCGTTTGCTATTGAGCTTTTAGATAGTGAAGGGCAGTCGCTACCTCTTGTGATTGATAATCAGCCACAAGATTCGGTATTAAATGTTACTGAAAAAACGCAGAAATTTGTTTTTGAAGATATTACACAGCGCCCAGTAGCAGTGCTACTTGAAGATTTCTCAGCGCCATGCATTGTTAATCAAAATACGTCTGCAGCTGATCTGTTACATATTATGCGTTTTGCTCGCAGTGACTTTTCACGTTGGGATGCTCAGCAGCGTTTATTTACGAATGAAATGAAAGCGGCGATTGCCAGTGGTGAAGCTTGTTTATCTGATGATATCTTGTCGGCATTAAAGCTACTAGTTGATAATCGTGAAGGTGACCTCGCACTAATTGCGGAGCTGTTAAAGCTGCCTAGCTACGATACTCTTGCTGCAGAATATACCGTCATCCCTGTTGATGACATTATTGCTGTGCAAAATGCATTTGAATCGCAAATTGCCAACTTCCTAACAGAGTCATTGGTTAATTGTTTTAACGCCCTTGATGACGATGGATCAACATCCGCTACAGCCGTTGCCGTACGTGCTCTTAAGCAACTTTGTTTATACTATTTAGCGAAAACAAATCATAGCGAAGTTAGCAGCTTGATTAGAGAATCTGCAAACAGTAGCAATATGACCAACGCCCTTGCTGCATTAAGTGCTGTGGTTAAAGCAAACCATCCACTGTGTGACACACTGCTAAATGAGTTTGATGCTAAATGGCGTCATGATGTGCTTGTTATGGATAAATGGTTTGCCTTACAAGCAATGAAAGATTCAGCAACGAGTATCAACGATATTAAAGCACTCTATGATCATCCTAGTTTTGACTTTGGTAACCCTAACCGAGTGCGTGCATTAGTTGGAAGCTTTAGTCACTTTAATATCACTCAGTTCCATCGTGCAGATGGAAAAGGGTATCAATTACTAGGTGATTTACTGGTTAAGCTTAATGATATTAACCCGCAAAATGCATCGCGCATGCTGACACCGTTTATGTCATGGAAACGCTATGATGAAAATCGTTCAGCGGCAATGAAAGCACAATTGCAACGCTTAGCTGATTTAGATGGTCTCAGTGATGATTTGTTTGAAAAAGTTGAGAAAGCTCTCGAAAGTTAATGAATGAGTATTACTTTGCCTTGTATCTGAGTTATTCAGAATGTCTTGATTACTATCATGGTAAATATAAATCTGTGCAAGTCACAGAGGATGGTGGCAAGACTGTTCGCTTTGATGCAAACCATTTACGCCCTTTTATTTCATCCTTAGGTATAAGAGGGCGCTTTAGGTTGACATTAACCGCTGAAAATCAGTTTTTAAAACTAGAGAAAATTAGTTAAAAAGCAGCTTTGGCTGCTTTTATTTTGTACTTTTTAATCACTAAAAAGTTAATTTTCACTGTCTACTATTCTCTAAATTTATTATATTTTTGTTAATTCGATTTGTTCTATTGTTAATTTACGTGTATAAAATATCTGGTATGACGTCTTACCAATGCGTAAACGTCACATTTTTAAATAAATATTAACCGATTGAACGCGTTCTATATTGTAATTTTACTGTTTCGCTTCTATCGTTAGAAAGATACTAAAAACAACAATTTGATCACAAAACAACCCGTTACAGGGGGATGAACACAATGATAAAACGATCGCTTTTTGTTAAAAACAAAATAGCTTTGGGACTCGCGGCGGCTACACTCGGACTCTCAAGCACATCTTTGCACGCGGCAAACTTTGAATTAGGTGACTTTGACATACGTTTTGACTCTAATTTCTCTTATGGCCAAAGTATTCGTGTTGAAGACCGAGATTTCAAACATATAGGTAAAAGTAATAACCCTTCATTCGATTGGACGGGTTATCATTCTGCTTTAAATCCAATCTATTCTTCTGCTGATGTATGGAACCAACCAGGTGCATATTCAAATAATGGTGATGCAGGTAATCTTAATTTTGATAGTGGTGATTCATTTTCAAAATTATTAAAAGGTAACCACGAGCTATCAATCAGCAAAGATAACTTTGGTTTCTTCACTCGCTTTATGTACTTCTACGACTTTGCGTTGATGGATGGTGATTACGCATATAGCAATCCAACTTCAGGCAATAAAGTTGATCCATGTGATGATGACGACACAAAAGAACAAGTGTGTGCTGATTTACGTTTACTCGATGCCTATGTATGGGCAAACTTTGATTTAAATGAAGGTCGTAACCCACTGTCTATTCGTTTAGGCCAACAAGTTGTTAACTGGGGTGAGAGTACTTTGATTTCGCATGGTATCAACGTAAACCCAGTTGATATCGATCGATTAAAAGCCCCTGGTGCAGAATTAAAAGAAGCGTTCATACCTGTAGGTATGCTTTGGGCATCTCTCGGTATTACAGATAATTTAACGCTAGAAGGTTTCTACCAGTATGAATGGCATGAAACACGTCTTCCTGCGGCAGGTACATATTTCTCGACTAACGATTTCGCGTCTGAAAATGGTTATCAGCAAAATATTCAACTGGGCTTCACCTCTAACCCAGATATTGATTTAGCATTCTTAACAGAAAGCTTAAATAATTTAGATGACATTGTTCGCTCGCAAGGTGTTGATCCTACATCAGCACAAGGTCAAGCAATGATGGCACAAATGTACCTAGCTTACCCGACCAAAGTGGCATTAAAAGGCAAAGGTTCTGCAGGTAAAAACGAACCTGATGACGGTGGTCAATATGGCTTACGCCTAGGTATGTACTTACCTGAATTAAACGACACCGAAGTAGCGCTATACCACATTAACTATCATAGTCGTCGCCCAGTAATTTCGGGTCAAGTATCAAACTTTACTGATGCGGCAATAGCTGCCGATATCGGTATGTTACTAACGACAGAAATCACAGAAGATAATGTAACAGGCTTACAAGCATTTACTAAAGGACAGCTAGAATACCCTGAAGATATTAAGCTTTATGGTCTAAGCTTTAATACATCAGTCGGTGAAACAGCGCTTGCTGGTGAATTTGCATTCCGTCAAGACGAACCACTTCAAATTGATGACGTAGAGTTACTTTACGCGGGTATGCCTGAGCAATTAGCGGTTGCAGGTATTCGTCCTGACTTTGCTGGTATTTCACAAATGAGTTTAGGCGATGCTACGAGTGTTGTAGGTCCAGGTGAAGTTGCACAAGGCTTTATTCTTCGTAACACAGCACAATTACAATTTACTGCAACGCATTTATTTGGTCCTTCGCTAGGTGCTGATAGCTGGGCGGTAGTTGGTGAAATTGGTGGTGTACGTATTAATGATATGCCAGATTACGATGAGCTTCGTTTAAACGTTGCCGGTACTGGTCGAAGCGGTATCATGCAAGGCCCATTAAGCGATGATTATTCAACGCTACACTTAGGTCTTTCAAACGGTCCTGAAACGAATCCATTCCCAACGGCTTCTGCATGGGGTTATCGCCTAATTGCCAAAGGTGATTATTATAACTTCTTTAGCGGTGTTAACTTCTCGCCACGTTTTGTGTTCTCGCACGACGTAAATGGTATTACACCTGATCCAATGTTCTTATTTGTTGAAGACCGTAAATCGCTCGGTGTTACCATGAACTTCAACTATCAAAATGCGTGGTCATTCGACTTTAGCTACAACTCGTTCTGGGGTGGTGGCGCAACGAATACTTTCTCTGACCGCGATTATGTTTCTTTCAATATTAAATATTCAATCTAAGGGTAAATTATGATTATTAGAAAACCTACCCTCATCGCAGCAGCATTTTGTGGCGTTTTCGCAAGCTCAAGTGTACTTGCAAAAATTACCGCTGATGAAGCGGCTCGTTTAGGTAATGATTTAACGCCTATTGGCGCAGAAAAAGCAGCAAACAAAGATGGCTCTATTCCGGCTTGGACTGGTGGTATAACAAAACCACCTGCTAGTTATAAGCCTGGTATGCATCATCCTGACCCGTTTGCTGATGATAAAATCTTATTTACGATTGATAAATCGAACGTTGACCAGTACAAAGATTACTTGAGCCCAGGTCAAGTTGAATTATTCAACACGTATCCTGATACGTTCAAGATGAATATTTACCCAACTCGTCGTAGTGCGTCTTATCCTCAGTTTGTATACGATGCGACTAAAAAATATGCAACGACAGCTGAGTTAGTAGAAGGTGGTAACGGTATTAAAAATACCGCTGTAGGTGTTCCGTTCCCAATTCCTAAAGATGGTTTAGAAGCTATTTGGAACCACTTACTACGTTTCCGTGGTTTATCAATTGCGCGCTCTGGTGGTCAAGCAGCACCGACAGCGTCAGGTTCATACAACTATGTTGGTTTTGATGAGCAACTATTAGTTGAATACTCATCACCTGAAGCAACGCCAGAGAAACTACAAGAATCTAATATCTTGTTTAAGTTTAAGCAAAAAGTAACTGAGCCTGCTCGTCTTGCAGGTACTGCGTTACTAGTTCATGAAACCATGGACCAAATATTAACGCCACGCCAAGCATGGACATACAATTCAGGTCAGCGTCGTGTTCGTCGTGCACCTAATGTTGCCTATGATGCACCGGGAACAGCAGCTGACAGCTTACGTACGACTGATGATTTTGATATGTTCAACGGTTCTCCGAATCGTTACAACTGGACATTAAAAGGTAAGCAAGAGCTTTATATTCCTTATAACAGCTACAAGCTTCACAGCGACAAACTAAGCTACGATGATATTTTACAAGCAGGTCATATCAATCCTGAGCATGTTCGTTATGAAAAACACCGTGTTTGGGTTGTTGAAGCGAACCTGAAAGAGGGTACTCGTCATATTTATAAGAAACGTGTTTTCTATATTGATGAAGATAGCTGGCAAGTACATGTAACGGATATCTATGATAACCGCGATCAAATGTATCGTGTAGCGATGGCTCATGGCCTTAACTACTATGAAGTACCTACTCATTGGAGTACGTTAGAAGTTTATCATGACCTTAACTCTCGTCGTTATTTAGCAATTGGTTTAGATAATCAAGAAAAAATGTATGATTTCTCACAATCATTCAACGATAACGAGTTTACTTCAAGCGCATTACGCCGCGAAGGTCGTTAATAAAATTAAGGCACCTGACTCCAGGTGCCTTTTGCAATTCGCGTAAGTCATCAGTACACGCAATAGGTTTCCCAGTGACTTTTTTGACTTCTCTTTTTTATCTTTTCGAAGGCGATTTATCTTTATGAAGTATTTGCTTTATGCCTGTCTTGCTTATAGTGCTTCATGTTTTGCTCAAGACATGCCTATGCCGCAACAAGCTATTAGCGCTGTTAACGCAAACAAAACTCTACTCACCGACATTGAACTAGCTGGCTCAAATCTTGTTGCTGTTGGCAAACATGGTGTGGTTATTACAAGTACAGATGCTAAAACTTGGCAACAAGCGAGTGTACCGACCCAAGTACTACTCACTGCAGTTGATTTTTATAATAGCGATTTAGGCTGGGCCTGTGGTCATGATGCAACCATCATTAATACACAGGATGCAGGAAAAACCTGGCAATTACAGCAGTCTCTACCAAACATGGATAAGCCATGTTTAGATATTTTATTTACTACTGCTGAGCATGGTTATGCAGTAGGTGCTTACGGCATGTTTTTTGAAACTAATGATGGTGGCCAAACTTGGCAGAAACGTTTTTTAGATAGTCTATTATTTGAGGAAGACCGTGAATACCTCAATGATTTAAAAGACAGTGATCCAGAAGGGTATGAAATTGAAACCGCTTCAATACTCCCACATTTTAATCGTATTGTTAAAACCGATAATAGCTTATTCCTAGCTGGTGAAATGGGGTTAATGGCACAAAGTTTCGACAATGGGCAAACATGGCAGCGTCTTGAAGAGATCTATATGGGCTCTTTCTTTACGTTTGCGTCAACTGCAGATCAAGGTGGAGAAGACCTAGTTGCAGGCCTTAGAGGCAACATTTTTACTCGCCAAGCTGGCAGTGAACAGTGGCAGCAAATACCACACGACAATTATGCAACCGTTAATAGCGCGATTAACTACAACAACCAGTGGCTATTATTTGCTAACAGTGGGGTGATTTTCCATATTAAGAATGACCAACTTACAGAAGAACAAATGGCCGATGGTAAATCGTTACTTGATGGTGTTGTGTTTCAAGACAAACTAATTATGGCTTCAGAAAATGGCATTAAAGTGAAGGAGTTGAATCCGTAATGCGTGGTTTTTTAGATATTTTAGAAAGAGCGGTGTTTCGTCATCGCTTATTCGCAATTATTTCCTTTGCTTTGATCACCTGTTTTTTATTATTCAAAGCAACACAAATTCAATTAGACGCATCGTTTAATAAAAATATTCCGCTCAATCATGACTATATGAAGGTTTACACCAAACACGAAAAACAATTTGGTGGTGCAAACAGTATTTTGATTTCAGTCTGTGATGCAGACGGTGATATTTTTAATGAAGAATTTTTTACCCAACTTAAAGCAGTTCATGACCAGCTTTATTTTATTCCCGGTGTGAATCGTCCATTAGTAAATTCAATCTTTGCACCGAGTGCGCGTTTTGTTGAAGTGGTTGAAGATGGTTTTGCTGGCGGTCCAATTATTCCGGCAAACTTTACCGCTGACAAACGTGGTCTTGCGGTTGTAAAAGAAAATATCGAAAAAGCAAAAGTGGTTGGCCGCATGATTGCCAGTGACTACTCTTGCGCGATGGTGACAGCCCAATTACTCGAAACTGACCCGCAAACACAAGAAAAACTAGACACTTTAGCGTTTGCTGAAAAGTTAGAAACGCAAGTCCGTGATCCGCTCAGTACTGATAAAGTCAGTATCCATATCATTGGTTTTGCAAAAATGGCAGGTGATGTAGCTGAGGGGGCTAAAGGCGTACTGTTATTTTTTGCTATTGCGATTGCTTTCACATTCGTGATGGTTTGGTTATTTTGTCAAAGCTTAAAGCTGACGATTTTACCGATTGCGTGTTCAATCATTGCGGTTGTCTGGCAGTTAGGTTTGTTATCGACCTTAGGCTTTGGTTTAGATCCTATGTCAATTCTAGTGCCGTTTTTAGTGTTTGCGATTGGCGTAAGCCATGGTGTGCAAATGATTAATGACATCGGTAAAAAAGTGTCAACAGGTAGTTCAACTCGGGTTTGCTGTCAGGCAAGCTTCAGGGCACTTCTGATCCCAGGTGGTATCGCACTGTTATCTGACACAATTGGTTTCTTAACTTTACTAACCATTGATATTGGTATTATTCGCGAACTTGCCATCACAGCGAGTTTAGGTGTGGCGGTAATTATTTTCACTAACCTGATTCTATTACCTGTATGGGCATCTTATATGCGCTTTGAAGGCACTGTGCATATTCAAGCGGGTACTCACACAGATAAACCAAATTTCTTAGATAAGTTACGCGAGCTATTAGTAAAAGCTACTGATCGTAAAACAGCTGGTTTTATTATCGTCTTTACGGCTGTGTTATTTGCAGTGGGTTACTGGCAAGCTGACAAAATGCGTATTGGTGACTTACATGCTGGTGCGCCATCTTTGCACCAAGATGCCCGCTATAACCAAGACACCTTTTTGATTTCTGATAAATACACCATTTCATCAGATATCCTAAAAGTGATTGTAGAAGCGTATCCTGCTGCGTGTACTGAGCATGATGTTATGGAACGTATTAGCCGCTTCCAATGGCAAATGGAGAACGTTTCAGGGGTGCAATCAGCAGTGAGTTTAAGTTCTGTTGCACAGTCAGTGAATGCCGGCTTTAACGAAGGTAATTTAAAATGGCAGAGTCTGCCGCGCAATACCGCCAGTTTAGTGCAAGCTACTTCACGCGTCGAAACAAGCTCAGGTTTACTCGATGGTAACTGTTCTGTAATGCCAGTGATTATTTTCTTAAATGACCACAAAGCAGAAACTATTGACCATGTAGTAGCAAAGGTTAAAGAGTTTGCTGCCGCTGAAGGTACGGATAAATTGAAGTTTAAGCTCGCGTCAGGGCCAGTAGGTGTAATGGCTGCAACGAACGAATCGGTATCGGCTGCACAGTTACCTATGATGCTTTACGTTTACGGCGCCGTAATCCTGCTATGCTTAATTAGCTTTAGAAGTGTTAAGGCTACGGTTGCAGTCGTATTACCTCTGTACATCGTATCAACCTTAGCGCAAGCGTTGATGGTACAACTTGAAATAGGTTTAACAGTGTCGACATTACCAGTTATCGCTTTAGGTGTTGGTATTGGTGTCGATTACGGGATTTACATACTTTCATCAATGATGGGGCAGCTAAAACAAGGTGTGGCACTGGAAGTAGCTTATCGTAATGCATTAGTAGAGCGTGGTAGTGCAGTGCTGTTCACAGGTATTACCTTAGCCATTGGTGTTAGCACATGGATTTTCTCTGATCTGAAGTTCCAAGTGGATATGGGTATTCTTCTGACCTTCATGTTTTTGGTTAACATGTTGGGTGCAGTACTACTTTTACCTGCAATTGGTAGCTTCCTCTGGACTGACCAGAAAAAATAATGTGAATAATTGTGCTCCAATATGGCCAGTAATGGCCATTTATATCTATATTTTGTGAATAGATGACCAAATAGCTGAAAAGCTTAAAATGATTTCATCGAAAAGGCTGTTTATTAGCTGTAAAAGAGTTAGAATTTACCTGACTCCACGCTAATAAATGGCTGTACAAATATTCTACTAATCGATAAGTAGTATAGATTAAGGAACATACAATGACACGAAATGAAGGGCAAGCCTCGGTTATCTTAGATAATGTCTGTAAGCTGATCCAGAAAAAAGTTCACGCTGATAATGTGTTACTCGTTGAGAAATTCGCCAAAGCCTTGTACAGCAATATGTCTAAAGAGGATTTGGCTCATCGCAACGATAGTGACTTATATGGCGCTGCACTAAGCCTATGGAACTCGCTAGAAAAAAATAATTCTGATGACGCGGTTGTCCGTGTTTTCAATCCTGAAGTAGCAAAAGATGGCTGGCAGTCATCGCACACTATTGTTGAAATCATCGCGAAAGACATGCCTTTCCTAGTTGATTCTGTGCGCATGGCCATGACCCGCGCAAACATCGCTTCTCACTTATTACTTCACTCTCCGCTGAAAATCCAACGTGATAAAAACGCTAAAATCACCGGTATTTCAAGCTTAAAAGCTGAGCAAGAATCAACGTCGACAAAAACTGTGTTCTTTATCGAGATTGATCGTCAAACAGATGCAAAAGTCATTGAGTCTTTCAAAAAAGAACTTGAGAGTGTGTTAGTTGACGTATCTATTGCTGTAGAAGATTGGCAGCCAATTCGTGAAAAACTTATTGCGGTAACGAAAGACTTACCAAAACGCCATCATAATAATAACGAAAGCGAAGTTGCAGAAACGGTAGAATTTTTAGACTGGTTAGCCAAGGATAACTTTACGCTAATGGGTTACCGTGAGTATGAACTTTCGCCAGTGCAAGGTGATTACCAGTTAAAAGGTAAAAAGGGCACTAGCCTTGGTCTAATGAAAAACACAGACGAAGAGCATAGCCGTTTACTTTCAGAATTACCTGAAGTAGCTCGCCAAGAAGCACGTAGCAGCAATTTATTAATTTTAACGAAAACAAATTCAGTATCTCGTGTGCATCGCCCTGCGTATATCGACTATGTGGGTATTAAGCGTTTTGATGATGCGGGCAATGTAATTGGTGAAGACCGTTTCCTTGGTTTATTCTCATCAAGCTTTTATAACAACAGCGCCGCTGATGTACCTGTACTGAAAAGTAAGATTAACCGCATTATGGAAATGTGTGACTTTGCAAAAGGCACTCATGCATACAAAGCGGTATTAAATATTTTAGAAACGTATCCACGTGATGAACTTGTTCAAGCACGTGAAGCTGATCTACTTGAAGTTGCCATGGGCGTATTACAAGTACAAGAGCGTGATATGTGCCGTATTTTTGTGCGTAAAGACGCATATGGCCGTTTCTTCTCTTGCATGGTATATGTACCGCGTGAGCGCTATAACACGGCTCTTCGTCGTGAAACGCAACGTATCTTAGCCAATGCATTTAATTCTGACGAAAAAGTCGAATTTACTACTTTCTTCTCTGAGTCAACATTAGCCCGTACACATTACACGGTGCGTGTGACTGACAATAATATTGAATATAACGTGAAAGACATCGAAAACAACCTAATTGAAGCTGCCCGTACTTGGGAAGATAGACTCCAATCTGCACTACTTGAAAGTGCAGGTGAAGCACGCGGCAAAGAACTAAACCGTAAATATGCACAAGCGTTTGCAAGTGCGTATAAAGATCAGGTTTTACCAAGTGCTGCGGTTGTTGATATTGAAAAACTAGAACTTCTTACTGACGAAAACAAACTAGAAATGTTGTTTTACCGTCCACAAGAAGAAGCAAATACTAACGTTGTTCGTTTAAGCTTATTCCATAAAGATGAGCCAATCCACTTATCTGACGTAATGCCAATGTTAGAAAATTTTGGTTTACGCGTAGTGGGTGAAACACCTTACTCAGTTAAAACGACTGACGGTAAAGTTAATTGGATCATGGATTTCACCATGCTAATTGACAATAAGGGCATTGCTGATTTTGATAAAGTATCAGCACGTTTCCGTGCCGCACTGACTAATGTTTGGAATAACCGATTAGAAAACGATGGTTTCAACCGTTTAGTATTAATGGGTGGCTTAACAGGTCGTGAAGCGTCTATTCTTCGTGCATACGCTAAATACATGCGTCAGATTGGTGTAACTTTCTCGCAAACATACATCGAAAGCACGTTTGCCAATTACCCACATATTGCTTCGCAAATCGTTAACTTATTCACTAAAAAGTTCTCTGTTAAGAACCCAGGTAGTGAGAAGGCTCTTGAGAAGCTAGTTGCACAAGTAAATCTTGAACTAGAAAACGTAGCAAACCTGGATGATGACCGTATCATCCGTTTATACGTTGATATGATCAATGCAACCCTAAGAACGAACTTCTTCCAAAAAGAAGCGGATGGCCAATTTAAGTCTTACGTATCATTCAAGGTGCAACCTTCTATGATCCCAGAAATGCCATTACCACTTCCTGCGTTCGAGATCTTCGTATACTCGCCGCGCGTTGAAGGTGTGCATTTACGTGGTGGTAAAGTTGCTCGTGGTGGTTTACGTTGGTCAGACCGTCGTGAAGATTTCCGTACTGAAGTACTGGGTCTTGTTAAAGCGCAACAAGTTAAAAACACGGTTATCGTACCAGTTGGTTCTAAAGGCGGTTTCGTATGTAAACAGCTACCAACAGAGCGTGAAGCATTCTTCAAAGAAGGCCAAGAGTGTTACAAGATTTTCATCCGTGGTTTATTAGATATCACAGATAACATTGAACGTGGTGAAATTGTGCCACCAGTTGATGTTGTTCGTCATGATGAAGATGACCCGTATTTAGTTGTTGCTGCCGATAAGGGTACTGCGACTTTCTCTGATATCGCTAACGGCATCGCAAATGAATATAACTTCTGGCTAGGTGATGCATTTGCATCAGGTGGCTCAGTAGGTTACGACCACAAGAAAATGGGTATCACGGCAAAAGGTGCGTGGGAATCTGTTAAACGTCATTTCCGTGAAATGGATATTGACTGTCAAACAACTGATTTCACTGTTGTGGCAATCGGCGACATGGCGGGTGACGTATTTGGTAATGGTATGTTGCTTTCTAAGCACATTCGCTTACAAGTAGCGTTTAACCACATGCACATCTTTGTTGATCCAAACCCAGATGCAGCGACATCTTACCCAGAGCGTGAACGTTTATTTAATCTACCGCGTTCTTCTTGGGAAGATTACAACAAAGACCTTATTTCACAAGGTGGTGGTGTATTCTCTCGTGCGGCTAAATCAATTAGCTTAAGCCCAGAAATGAAGAAAATGCTTGGCACTAAGAAAGCGAGCATGACACCTAATGAGTTAATCAAAGCAGCACTAATGATGGAGTTTGATTTACTTTGGAATGGTGGTATCGGTACTTACATCAAGCACTCTAAAGAGACTGATGCTGATGTTGGTGACCGCGCGAATGATGCACTTCGTATTAATGGTTCTGAGCTTGGTGCGAAGATCTTAGGCGAGGGCGGTAACTTAGGTGCAACACAATTAGGTCGAATCGAATTTGCTGCTAAAGGCGGTCGTGTTAACACTGACTTCATTGATAACGTGGGTGGTGTAGCATGTTCAGATAACGAAGTTAATATTAAGATTTTACTTAATGGTCTAGTTGCTGAAGGTGACTTAACGCGTAAGCAACGTGATGAGCTACTTTATTCAATGACTGATGAAGTATCTGAGTTAGTATTAAAAGATTGTTATCGTCAAACGCATACCTTATCGATTACTCAATCAAAAGGTACGTCGACGCTAAAAGAAAAAGTACGTTTCATCCACGCACTTGAAAAAGATGGCAAGTTAAACCGTGCAATCGAGTTTATTCCAACTGATGAAGAACTTGCAGAGCGCGCAGCAGCGGGTAAAGATTTAACTCGTCCAGAGCTATCTGTATTAGTTTCTTATGCGAAGATGGTACTTAAAGAGTCTCTAGTGGTTGATGAAATCACTGAAAACCCATACTACCGTCAATTATTAGTTAAGTCGTTCCCAGTGCCACTTCGTGAGAAGTTCAACGATGCAATGGATAACCACCCACTTCGTAAAGAAATTATCGCAACTAAACTTGCGAATAATATCGTTAACGATATGGGCCTTAACTTTATGGTTCGTATGCAAGAAGAAACAGGTGCGAATGAAGCTGAAATCGCACTTTGCTACTCAATTGCAAAAGAAGTGTTCCAGATGCCAGAAACGTGGTCATCAATTGTTGCGCTTGATAATAAGATCCCAGCAGCTGTGCAAACAGAAATGCTATATCAGTTACGTCGTACGGTTCGTCGTGCAACACGTTGGTTCTTACGTCATCGCAATAAAGCACAAACGATTGAGCAAGCAATTGAATTCTTCGCACCAACATTTGCTGATTTAAGTGAAAACCTAAACAGCTATATGGTTGAAAAAGAGAGCGAGCGTCTAGTTAAAGCAGCTGACAAGTTAATTGACAGCAATGTACCAAAAGCACTAGCGACACGCATAGTTTCACTATCAAGCTTATTCTCTGTAATGGACTTAGCTGAAATTGCAAATAATTCAGAGCGTAGTATTGATATGGTTTCTAATACGTACTTCAAGTTGGGTGCACGTATGGGCCTTCATTGGTTCCTTGACCAAATCACTAACCAACCGGTTGCGAACCACTGGCAAGCACTTGCTCGTGCGTCATACCGTGAAGAGCTGGATTGGCAACAACGTACATTATCAGCTGTGGTACTTAATAGCTTTGCAGCAGATAGCAAAGACATTGATGCACAAATTGATGAGTGGATGGATAATCAAGATCTACTATTACAACGTTGGAAGCAGATGTTATCTGAGTTCAAAACATCGCAAAGCCACGATTTTGCGAAGTTCTCAGTGGCACTTCGTGAACTAATGTTGCTAAGCCACAACTGTGACACTTCCAAATAAGTGAAAAGTCGTTAAAATACATACCCCAGCTCGCTGGGGTATTTTTTTGCCCTTAATTTGCAATGGTCCGTTTTAAACGGCTACCTTGTTTATTTTACCTGAGGAACAAACCATGTTTTATGATCTAGCTCGCCGTTTTATGTTTACCCGTGATGCGGAGTGGGCTCATGAATTTGCACTTAATAATTTACGACGATTTGCTCATACGCCATTGAGTGCTGCGTGGTCTCAATCTGTCCCTAATAAACCTGTAAATTTTTTAGGGTTAGAGTTTAAAAATCCGGTAGGTTTAGCAGCAGGCTTAGATAAAAATGCAGAGTGTATTGATGCATTTTCGCAAATGGGCTTTGGTTTTGTTGAAGTAGGTACTGTTACCCCACGTCCTCAAGCTGGTAACGATAAACCACGTATTTTTCGCCTACCTGAATCAAATGCGATTATTAATCGCATGGGCTTTAACAACAAGGGTGTTGATAACCTAGTTAACAATGTTAAAGCGGCGAAATATGACGGAATTTTAGGTATCAATATTGGTAAAAATAAAGATACACCAAACGAGCAGGGTAAAGATGATTACATCCACTGTATGCGTAAAGTGTTCGAACATGCATCATACATTACGGTAAATATCTCTTCACCGAATACCCCTGGTCTACGCGACTTGCAATACGGTGAAGCGCTGGATGATTTACTACAAAGCTTAAAGAACGAACAACTTGATTTAGTTGCAAAGCATAACAAACAAGTACCTATGCTGGTTAAGATCGCCCCAGATCTTGATGAAGTACAAATTGCTCAAGTAAGTGAATCATTGATCAACAATAAGATCGATGGCGTTATTGCCACGAACACCACTCTTGAGCGCGCTTTGGTGCAAGGCCAACAATACGCAAATGAAGCGGGTGGTTTATCTGGGCAACCAGTTCGTCAGCGCTCAACCCACGTGGTTAGCGAGCTTAAGCGCTTAACCGAAGGTAAACTACCGATTATCGGTGTGGGTGGTATCGACGATGCCGAGTCGGCAAAAGAAAAATTTGCAGCAGGTGCAGACCTAGTTCAAGTTTACACTGGTTTTATTTATAAAGGTCCGGAATTGGTAAAAACGATCCTAAATGGCTTATAAGGATCAGTTATCTAAGCAATTGATCATTAATAAAATGTTCTAAAAAATCATTTTATTAATGGTCTGCTTTAGTTATAATTTATGATTAAGCGCACAGTATTTATTCTTTAGGGAGGAGACATGTTACAAGCATCTAAGCAATGGAAATGGCTTGCTTGTGCGAAAAATAATCGTCTTTTGGTTGATCTTGACCAAGATATGCAACTGTGCACGCCTTATAAACTTCGCCAACTTACCGATGCTGTGCTAAAAGAACCAAATTTTAGCCTTGAAGATGCTGCTTTTTATCAGCAAGTTTATCAATACCTCGAAACTTTCTCATTATGGAATCCTGCAGAGCTTTGCCAAATTGCTCTTAATGCCACAGCGGTAAAATTTCATTTAAAGCCAGTACTTGCAAAAAGTTGGTTTTTTCATGAGTATCACGGCAGCCAACCAAGTGTTGAAGCTGTAGTGAAGTTGTGCTCACAAGCACAAGAGGGTGAGTTTTTAATTGTCGACCATTCAAGTGAAGCCTCAGTGTGTATTAACTTAAGTCAACATTTTCAATTAGACGAAAATCTATCACTTGAGCAGTTTGAAGCCATTAAGGTTTTAAATAACCGTATCCATCCTGTTTATATTCAACAAAAACAGTTTAAATCTGCCTAATATCCCTGCAAATGTTGGCGTTTTTGTTCGCCAAGCTATGCTATAATCCTGCGCAATTAGCATTTAAGGGTTTTTACTTTGCAATTTATCGCACTTACTTCTATCGGAATAGAAAATTTACTTGTTGATGAGCTTACAGCACTCGGTGCAGAAGTCTCAAAACAAACCGTGGGCTCTGTACGTTTTGAAGCTGATAGCTTATTAGCACAAAAGATTTGTTTATCGAGTCGCTTTGCCACTCGTATCATGATGCTGATAGAAGAAAAAGAAGGCGTGAAAGACAAAGACAGCCTTTATCAATTTGCACGTTTGCAGCCTTGGCAAGAATGGTTTGGTCCTAAACAAACCTTTGCTGTTGATTTTAGCGGTACTAATAACGACTTAAAAAATACGCAATTTTCAGGTCTCGTTGTTAAAGATGCGATTGTCGATTATTTTGCGGATTTATTTGAACAACGCCCAGATGTTGATAAATACAACGCCAATGTTCGTGTTGTAGCTAGATTGAACCGCCAAGGGGTCGCGCTTTATATCGATTATTCTGGCCCTCGTTTATCTGAACGTGGTTATCGTCAAGATCAAGGCAAGGCTCCGATTAAAGAGCATTTAGCTGCAGCTCTTGTAAAACGAAGTGGCTGGCTTGAAAACGTACAGCAACCTTTGTTCGACCCATGTTGTGGTTCTGGTACCATTTTAATTGAAGCAGCCAGCATGGCACGCAATGAAGCTCCGGGTTTATTCCGTGAAGGTTTCGCGTTCGAGCGCTTGCCAAGTTTTCGTATTCAAAAATATAAAGAGTTAAAAGCTGAATTAACTGCTCAAATTACAGATCCAAAGTTATGGCTTATTGGCCATGATATTGATGGCGGTGTGATTGCAAAAGCTCAGGAAAACGCCGAGCGAGCAGACCTTGGTAATGTGATTAAATTTAAACAAAGCGATGCGACTAAGTTAACCTCTGTAGCGAAATTACCAGGAGTGGTGATTTCAAATTTACCTTATGGTGAGCGCTTAGGTTCAATGGCTGAACTGGTTAACTTACACCGTAGTTTAGGTGTGGGCTTTAAAAAGCACTTTAACCATTGGAAGCTTGCTTTATTAGGCACAGACGAAAGCCTATTTAAATTATTAAAACTTGTTAAATTAAAACGCTATAAGTTCAAAAATGGCCCGTTAGATGTTGTTTTAAATCTATACCAACTAGACGATAAACAAGTAGAGCTAAGCAAAGAAGACAAACCTGCACTTAATTTTGAAGGCTCAACGGCATTTGCAAACCGCTTAAAGAAAAACAAGCAAAACTTAAAGAACTGGTTAAAACAAAATGAAGTGAGCTGTTATCGCGTTTATGATGCTGATATTCCAGAATATAACGTAGCTGTTGATGTTTATGATGACTCAGCTGTTATTTTTGAATATGCTGCACCGAAAGAAATTGATGATAATACGGCACAAAAACGCCTACAGGATGTCATAAGCCTGACTGCTGAACAGTTAGCAATTGCACCTGAAAATATCGCAGTTAAAGTGCGTAAAAAACAAAAAGGTGAAGAGCAATACACTAAAGTATCAAAACAAAATCGCACTCAAGTCGTCGAAGAGTTTGGTGCTAAATTTAAAGTTAACCTTTTTGATTATTTAGATACTGGTTTATTTTTAGATCATCGTTTGGCACGCCGATATATTCAACAAAATTCGCAAGGCAAACGTTTCTTAAACTTGTTTGCTTATACTGGCAGTGCATCTGTGCATGCGGCAGTAGGTGGTGCTAAAGCTATCACCACCGTTGATATGTCAAAAACTTACTTAAAGTGGGCGCAAGAGAACTTTGCGTTGAATGACCTAAGTAATACTCGCTATCGTTTTGAACAAGCTGACTGCTTGAAATGGCTTGAATATGCTCAAGGTCAATATGATTTAATCTTCTTAGACCCACCGACTTTCTCAAATTCAAAACGTATGAAAGATGCATTTGATGTACAACGCGATCACATTAAATTACTTACGTGGGTTAAGAAAATCTTAAGCCCGAACGGTACGCTTATTTTCTCAAATAATAAGCGTGGCTTTAGCATGGATGAAGTAGGGCTAATGGGTCTGGGTTTAAAAGCAGAAAACATTTCAGATAAGACTCTATCACCAGACTTTAAGCGTAATAAGCAAATCCATAATAGTTGGCTTATTACCCATGGCTAATTTTACCCTGTACCACACTGATGGCTGTCATCTGTGTGAAATGGCCGATGAATTATTAATTGCTGCAAACGCTTCGTTTGTAGCAAAAGACATTATGGACAGTGAACAGCTGATTGCTCTATACCAAACCAGTATTCCGGTTGTTGAAGCTCATCAAGGTGAGAAATTATTCTGGCCTTTTGATGCTGAGCAGTTAGCGCAATTTATTGCTGATAATAAAGAATAAGAGTAGTAATCACGATGGATTTAATCAGAATAGCCAAAGCGCAACTCGCTTATGGTACACATCCGCTACTAGATGATGCCGATGCCGTTATTGAGTCAGGTGAGCGTGTATGTATCGTTGGCCGTAACGGTGCAGGAAAATCAACACTACTAAAAGTACTTGATGGCCAAGTGACATTGGATGATGGCGAAATCAACCAATTAGGCGGTATTCGTATTTCTCGTCTAGAGCAAGATCCCCCCAAAGGGGCAGCAGGTTCAGTATTTGATTATGTTGCTCAAGGCATGCCAGATATTGCTAACTTACTGATAGAATATCACCACGTTAGTAATCAAATGCAAACAGACTATAACGATAAATTGCTGAACAAATTAGAGCGTTTATCTAATGAATTGGAAACAGTTGATGGCTGGCGTTTTGATACCCGTATTCAATTAGTTTTATCTCGCTTAGAGCTGGAGCCAGAGGCCAAACTTGAATCATTATCGGGTGGTTGGCTACGTAAAGTTGCTCTAGCAAGAGCTTTGGTTAGTGAACCCGACTTACTGTTACTTGATGAGCCAACTAACCACCTAGATATGAGTAGTGTTATTTGGCTTGAGCAGTTTTTAAAAGAGTTTAAAGGCGGTATCGTTTTTATATCTCACGATCGTGCGTTTATACGTGCAGTTGCTACTCGTATTCTCGATTTAGACCGTGGTAAGCTTGTTTCATATCCTGGTGATTACGCAACTTATCTTGAGCAAAAAGCGCATGATTTAAAAGTAGAAGAAACACAGAATGCACTGTTTGATAAACGTTTAGCTGAAGAAGAAACGTGGATCCGTCAAGGCATTAAAGCACGTAGAACACGTAATGAAGGGCGAGTACGCGCACTAAAAGAATTACGTAAAGAGCGTAAGCAACGTGTAGATCAAGTTGGTAAAACTGATTTCAACATTGAAACTGCTGATCGTTCTGGTAAGTTGGTGTTTGAAGCTAAAAACATTTGTCATGCATTTAAAGACAAAGTGATTGCGAAAGATTTCTCGACGCTTGTTATGCGGGGCGACCGAGTTGGTCTTGTGGGACCAAACGGTATAGGTAAAACAACGCTGCTGAAAATTTTATTTGGTGACTTAGTTCCAGATAGCGGCAGTGTTAAACAAGGTGTTAATTTAGAATTTGCCTATTTTGACCAATACCGCCAAAAGCTCGATGAAGAAGCTACAGTGCAAGACAACGTTGCTGAAGGCAAGCAAGAAGTGATGATGGGCGGTCGTTCTCGTCATGTGTTAGGTTACTTACAAGACTTCCTATTTCCTCCGGCACGTGCTCGTACGCCTGTAAAAGCACTTTCTGGTGGTGAAAAGAATCGCTTATTGTTAGCAAAGCTATTTTTAAAGCCATCTAACATTATTGTACTCGATGAGCCAACCAATGACCTTGATATCGAAACGTTAGAGCTCCTTGAGGAGATTATTAACCAATACCAAGGCACCGTATTGATAGTTAGCCATGACCGTGAATTTATTGATAATACCTGTAACTCTGTATGGGCCTTTGAGGGGAACGGCAAGATCACAGACATTGTTGGCGGTTACAGCGACTATGAAGCATACGCTGCTCATTTAGCTGAGCAAGAAAAACAACAACAGCAACAAATTAAGCAAGAAAAGCCAGCCGTTGTTAGCCAAGATAATACACCAAAGAAAAGTAATAAACTCTCTTACAAATTAAAACTTGAATTAGAAGAATTACCCAGTAAAGTGGAACAACTTGAAAAAGCGTTAGACGCTCAGCAAGTTGTGGTTAATGACCCTGACTTTTTTAAGCAAGATGCTGCAATTACAACAGAAGCATTGAACCATTTAGCCGAGTTAGAGTCTGAGCTTGAAGCCGCTTTTGAGCGCTGGGAAGAACTCGAAGATTTAAAGAATCAGTAGTAAGGATTAAAATGAAATACAAATTACTCGCTGCCAGTATTTTAGCCACCCTAAGTACCTCAGCGATGAGCGCAACCTATAAATTAGAAGAATTAGGTGGAATCGAGGGCGCGAAGTTTAACTACATAACAGATGTTAGTGAAAATGGACACATTATTGGTTTAGCAAATGGTCTTTACAAGTTACCAGTAGATATCTCTTATATCGATTTTACGGATTCGTTGATCAAAGACGCCTATGATACCGCTAAAAAACAATTTGAATTAATTGATAAAGAAATCACATTTACGTTAGATGACATTGAGAACAACGATGCAGTGAATACTAACGCTGATGCTCATGCATTCATGGTTAGTTTTTTAACTGGACGTGCAACTGACTCAGAATACCAAAAGCTATCAAGTGCAATCGCAACACGTTACACCGCAGAAGGTTCGACAGAGCAAGTTTTATTTGATGAGCAGTCAGTTGATTTTGATGGTTTAACGCGCTCGACTTCTAACTTACTTAATGCTGTAACAGATGATGGTGTGATGGTAGGTTGGGGTAGTGCACCCTATGAGAAAACATCGTTTACTCAAACAGATGAAGACGAAGAAGAAACGCATTTCTTAAGAGATTTTATCAGTCGTGCCATCGTAATCTCAGCCGATGGTGTAAAAGTTGAACTTGCGCCTGAATTTGATGATTTTGGTGGTGTTAGTTCGGCGAATGATATTGTCAAGACTGCCAATGGTTACGAAGTTGTAGGTACAGTATCAACGAACATTGCTGCTGACCCTTTAAAAGATATTGAAGATAAATGCGATAACGAAGATGAACCTGTTTCTGATTGTGTGGAATCATATAATCGTCAATATAAAACAGGTATCTATAATAAACAGGCTGTGAAGTGGACGTTAGATAGCAATTTAAACATTACTAACACTGAGATGCTTGGTTTAGGCTTAACACCGAAAGATGACGAAGATTTCGCTTTTCGTAGCAACGCAATTGCGATCAATGAAAGTGGCTTAATCGTCGGTACTTCTGATGTTCGATACAAAGGCAGAGATACGCGAATTACAATGCCTGTTATCTTCGAAAATGGTGAAGTAAAAGAGTTTATTGATCAAGAAGATGATTGGATCTCAGGTCAGCCTTTAGCTGTTAACAACGATGACGTTGTAGTTGGTTATGCAAGTAAACGTATTGACGGCACAAACCGAACAAAATTCTTTTACTATGACAAGAAAAGCGACAGTGTTGTTTTCCCAACGGATTACTTCTCGAGCTCTAGCTCATTAGCAAACGATATCAATGATAATGGTATTGTAGTTGGTGAAGGCGAGACAGATATCTACAATACGTCAACTCGTCGTCGTGAAGGTTTCATGTACACCATTGGTGAAGATAAAATTGTTAACTTAAACGATTTATTACCGTGTTTCGAAGAAGATGGTGAGACTCGTTTTAAATATACGGTTGCTGAAGCAAAGGCAATTAACAACAATAACGAAATCTTCGGTGTTGCGACTAAAACAGTTGAAAAAACAGATTCATTTGGCAATGTTGTTGTAGATATTAACGGCAATACCGAATACGAAAGTGTTGCAGTTGCTGTTAAGTTAACACCAATTGATGGCAATGTTGAAGAGTGTCAAGCTGAAGAGGTTGAGCAATACGAGCGTCAATCAGCAAGCTTTCCTTGGTATGCATTACTGCTATTACCATTTGCAGCAGCACGTCGTATATTTAGAAAATAAAAACTTGGTATAAAGTAAATTACTTTAAAACCTAAATAAAAAACCCAGCTTAAAGCTGGGTTTTTTGTCTATACTGAAATCAGTTATTTTTTATGGCGATGTATCCACGCTTTACGAACAGAGCGTTTCCAAAGCATGTCGGTAGCAAAATAGCCTATGATTGCAGCAGCTGTTGCACAAATGAGTGAACCGACTAAAAAGGCTGGGCCAATTGTTGTTAGACTATCTATAAACCATTGCCAGCTTGGTTCAAATTGGAAGTGCTGCTGTGGTTGAGCAAGTGCAATAGTGCCAACAATATATGAACAATAGAAAATAGGAGGCATGGTCAGTGGGTTAGTGATCCACACTGTTGCAACAGAAATCGGTAAATTCACTCGAAATGGAATAGCCAGGGCGGCTGCAAGAACCATTTGAAAAGGAACAGGGATGAACGCAAAAAATAAACCAACCGCAAATGCACCGCGTGCTGAACGTCTATTTAAGTGCCATAAATTGGCATCATGCAATAAACGACCAAAAATTCTTAAATACTTGTGTTCTCTTACCTTGTTATGATCAGGTAAAAAGCGTTGGATCGTTTTTTTAGCCATTTAAAGCAACCATTTACATCTATTTGGTTATGCAGCGGCTTTGTCATAGGCTGTTTTTTCACCCTATATACATTTAGCACTGCGGCGTTTTATATAATGAGTTTTGCTGTATTGCTAGCAGGTGCCTATTTTAAGCCTTTTTTAACTCTATTGTCAGGGTTTATTTGCGCTATTTTAGTAGTGATTTTTCATTACTTCATTTTTTACTCAACCTCTGACTGTCAAATCGATTATCAACAAAGGCGATTAGTTCGATTTGAGGTGGTTGAAACATACAGTGATAAAAGCCCTTACTATATAAAAGCCAATTTAAAAAGTATTGAATCTTGTCCTGCTACGATTCGACCAACTCCTTTTGCGATGCTAAGTATTTCATCAGATAAACCCGTTGTTTCAGGTGATGAAATAAGTGCATCCCTAAAACTTAAGCGTTATCGTTCTGTTAAGAATTTCTATAGTTTTGATAGAGAAAGGCAAGCGCTACTCGAGCGAATATTTTATAAAGGTCGAAGCGTAGGAGAAATAACTTATCTAGATCATCATACCAATACGAGTTTACGTGATAGATACCTAAAATACATAGATAAAATTACAGCAAATAGCCGATTACAGTGGCTCTATTATGCGCTTTTAACTGGCGATAAAAGCAAAATAAGCTACGAAGATAATAATCAATTGCGTGAATTAGGTTTAAGTCATTTGCTTGCTATTTCAGGACTTCATATCGGACTTATATATGCAGTAGGGTTTTTTAGCTCGAAGTGGTTGCTAAGAGTCAGTCATTTGCCTATTCGACAATCATTCCAACTGAATAATATTTTTGCTTTATTTGGATTTAGTTGTTCATTTATTTATGTCTACCTCAGCGGTTTCATTGTCTCTGCCAGTCGTGCACTTGTAATGCTTGGGTGTTATTTGGTTATTTATAATTTGGGTAAAAATCCGCTGCGTTGGCGCTCAATTCTTTATGCTTTATGTATCGTATTGTTGATAGATCCATTTGCAATGTTGAACCCTGGACTCTATTTTAGTTTTATAGCGGTAACAATAATATTTTTATTAACTAGAAATACACTAGATGTAAGACTTGGATTTTTAAACAGGTTTGTTCAACTCTTCCAGATTCAGTGTGCTTTGTTTATCGGGTTACTTCCCTTATCTCTTTATTTTTTCAATGGCACGAGCATTATCGGCTTATTGATAAATCTTATTGCCGTACCTTTAGTAGGTTTACTGATATTACCACTGCTGATTTTTTATAGCTTGCTTTCGAGTCTATTCGATATTACAAGTTTATTGTCTTTAGTAGACAGTGTATTGTATTTGAGTTATCAATTGTTGCTCTCTATTCCCCATGATTTGCGCTGGTTTCCATTCAGCGAGTTTGATTTTTCATTATTAGTCATTAGTTACAGCACATTGCTTATTTTGTTATTTTGTCCAAACAAGTACGTTTGTTTAATACCCATTTGTATTTATGCCGTTGATTTCAAGTTACAGCCCAAAGCTCAATTTCAGTTAGACGTGTTTGATGTGGGGCATGGTTTAATGGTGATGGTGAGTGCCAATAACAAAGCCATTATCTATGATTTAGGGCCTCAGTATTTTGGCCGCTACGATTATATTCGCCGAGTATTACTTCAAAGCATTCGTAAACAACAACTCTCTGTTGTTGCAACCGTGATCAGTCATTTAGATAAAGACCATTCTGGCGGATTAGCTAGTTGGCAATTAGCAGGCTATGCAGAGACTTTAAGCACCTTCCATCCTAAAGGGCTTGAAGAGGCGTGTAAAACAAACAGTCTCATACTCGAAGGGGTCAAAATTAATAGTTTTCATGCCGACGACAGTAGAGATAATCGAAACGATCTGTCATGTTTATTAAAAATAACGCGTTTAAACTATTCGGTGTTACTTACGGGCGATATTTCGACAGCTGCGGAAACCAAGCTTATTGAAAATGGTGTCGACCTGCAATCGACTGTTTTATTGAGCCCACACCATGGTAGTAATACTTCTTCAAGTAATAGATTTATAAATGCTGTAGAGCCTGAAGTGGTTATCCATTCATCTGCTTACCAAGGACAATGGTTATTTCCTCACCCAGATGTTGTAAAACGATACAATGAGCACCATATACGACAGTTCTCAACTGCAGAACTTGGCCATATTCGTATAAAATTCTATGAAGATAATTATCGTATAGAGTTTGCGCGCGAGCAGGAAAGTTATTGGTTCGAACAAGATTGACGTTTTGTTTTTACCCCCTTAAGGCTACAATAGTCAAAGTCTATGAATAAGAGAGTGTTATGGATCAAACTACATCCCAAATCTACAAGCGATTAATCAGTTATGTGGGTGATTATAAGTTAATCGCGTTTTTCGCCATTGTGGGCATGATTGGTTATTCTGCCATGGATGCATTGTTTATCAATTTAATGAAACCGTTCATTGATGATGGTTTAAATGACCGTAACACGGATGTTTTAACTTACGCTCCCTTTGTTGTAATTGCATTGGTATTAGGTCGAGGCATGTTTAACTACATGTCGTCTTACTGTTTAAGCTATGTGGGCTCTCAAGTTGTGAGAACCCTGCGCCAGCAATTATTTGAACATATTTTACATCTGCCAGTTTCTTTTCATGATAAAAATTCGAACGGTGATTTAATATCTAAAATCACCTTTGATACCGAGCAAGTTCAACAAGCCATTACTAAAGCCTTATTAATTGTTGTTAGAGAAGGGGCGTTTGTTGTCTTTTTACTTTTCAATATGTTTTATACCAGTTGGAAGCTTTCACTGATATTTTTAGTCATTATTCCGCTGGTGGCTGTTATTGTCGCATTTGTATCAAAACGATTTCGTATGATTTCGAAAAAAATCCAGTCTGCAATGGGTCAAGTCACTCGCAGCTCAGAACAAATGCTATCTGGTCATAAAGTTATTCATGGTTTTGGTGGTCAGCAGCAAGAAATCTCACAGTTTTCTGCAATCAACAATCATAACCGTCAGCAGCGCATTAAAATGGACGCGACCAAAGCATTAAGTGTCTCCGTAATCCAAATATTAGCTGCAAGCGCGATGGCGGTTATTCTATGGGTCGTGTCTATGCCGTCAATGATTGATACCATCAGTTCTGGCGACTTCGTATTACTTATTTCATCAATGATGATGTTGTTACGTCCACTTAAGCAACTATCAAACGTAAATAGTGACTTACAACGTGGTATTTCAGCAGCGCAAAGTATCTTTTTAGTACTTGATGAAGAAGTAGAAAAAGACACTGGCAGTTACAGCGTTGATAAAGTAACTGGTAAAATTGAAGTAAACAATGTGACCTTTAAATACCCAACTAAAGATGAGCCTGTATTAAAGAATTTATCACTTTCGATTAATGCTGGCGAAAGTATTGCTTTAGTGGGTCGTTCAGGCTCAGGTAAATCGACCATTTCGAATTTATTACCACGTTATTATGAGCTTGAAGGTGACAGTGAAATTTTGCTTGATGGTGTCAACATCGCTGATTACAAACTGACAGACCTACGTAAGCAATTTGCACTGGTTTCACAGCAAGTGGTTTTATTTAACGACACTATTACGAATAATATTTGTTATGGACTCGAGCGCGAATTAACAAACGATGAGTTAATGGCAGTTGCTAAGCAAGCCCATGTCTGGGAGTTCGTTAAAGATTTACCTGATGGTTTAAATACCATGGTAGGTGAAAACGGCGTAATGTTATCAGGCGGTCAACGTCAGCGAATTGCAATCGCGCGTGCAATTTTAAAAGATGCTCCTATTTTAATTCTTGATGAGGCGACATCTGCTCTCGATACAGAGTCTGAAAAACTGATCCAGCAAGCACTTGATAGCTTAATGAAAGAAAAAACCTCGATTGTGATAGCACACCGTTTATCAACAATAGAAAACAGTGATTGTATTTATGTAATCGACCATGGTCAGGTTATCGAAAAGGGCACGCATAGCGAGCTGCTTGAAAAAGACGGCACCTATTCCGCTTTATGTAAAATGCAGTTTGGTGAGCAGTAGTGAGTGTAATTGAAAAAAGCTGGTATAAAAAGCCAGGTTTACTCAGTGTTTTGTTGTTACCTTTGAGTGCGCTTTTTTGGCTTATCTCTACACTTCGTGCCTTGCTTTATAAGCTTAATATACTTAAGGCTTTTAAAGCGCGTGTTCCTATAATAGTCGTCGGCAACATTAGTGTCGGTGGCAATGGCAAAACGCCATTTGTTATTTGGCTTGCTGAATACTTACAACAGCAAGGTTTAAAAGTGGCAGTGATCAGCCGTGGCTATGGTGGTCAGTCTGATTCGTATCCGTTGTTAGTGACTGATGAAACAACTACAACACAAGCAGGTGACGAACCTGTGCTTATTAAACGACGCTTAGGCTGTGTTGTTATGGTAGGACCGGATCGACAAGCTAGCATTAAAAAATTAGAACAACATGATATCGATGTCATCATTTCTGATGACGGAATGCAGCATTATAAAATGGCGCGTGACATTGAGTGTTGTATTGTTGATAGTGAACGTCAATTTGGTAACGGACTGCTCATGCCAGCAGGTCCGCTTCGCGAAACAAAGGCGCGTTTAAAATCGGTTGATCTAGTAATTGAAAATGGTGGCGACGCACAGAGTCGTTATGATTTAACGTGTAGTCCGTTTAGAGCCGTTAGCAATGCAGAACCGATCGGTTCAGTACAAGATAAAGGCCATGCCGTAAGTGCTATTGGTAACCCAAAACGCTTTGAAATGAGTTTAAAGCAGCAGGGTATTAGCTTGTTATCTACCCATCATTTTCGTGATCATTATGCTTATCAAGCAAGTGACTTTAGCGATTTTGCAGATGACGCCGTGTTTATGACAGAAAAAGATGCAGTTAAATGCTTTAGTTTTGCAAAGCCTAATTGGTATTATTTACCTGTTGATGCAAAACCGACACCTGCAGTTATCGAAAAACTTAATTTATTATTAAAACAAAAAGGGATCCTCAATGGCCTTTGATACAAAATTACTTGAAATTATCGCTTGCCCAGTGTGCAAAGGTAAATTACGTCTTGATAAAGAGAATCAAGAGCTTATTAGCACTGCTGCGAAACTTGCGTATCCAATCAAAGATGATATTCCGGTGCTACTAGAAAATGAAGCTCGTGAATTAAGCCAAGAAGAGGTTGATAAGTGGAATTCGTAGTCGTCATTCCAGCACGCTACGCATCGACGCGTTTACCTGGTAAACCACTTGCTGATATATGTGGCAAGCCTATGATCCAACACGTTTATGAAAAAGCGGTTGCTTCTGGTGCATCAAAAGTCTATATCGCGACTGACCATCAAATAGTGTTTGATGCAGTTAAAGAGTTTACCAGTAATGTACTGATGACACGTGAAGATCACCAATCGGGCACTGAGCGTTTAGCTGAGGTCGTTGAGCAATTAGAGCTAGAGAGTGACACCATTGTAGTGAACGTACAAGGTGATGAGCCTTTATTAGCAAGTGAAAACGTATCTCAAGTTGCTAAGCTTCTTGCTGATTCGGATGCACCTATGGCTACATTAAGTACAAGTATCGATGAGATTGAAGATATTTTTAATCCTAATTGTGTAAAAGTCATTAGCGATGTGGATAACAACGCGCTGTATTTTTCTCGATCGCCAATTCCCTATCACCGTGATGCGATGATGAAAAATGATCACTCTCAATTAAATTTAACTGATTTTGCTCGTCACATTGGTCTTTATGCCTATCGCGCAGGCTTCATCAAAGATTATATTGAGTTGCCGCAAACGCGTTTAGAGCTACTAGAGTCTTTAGAACAGTTACGTGTACTTTACCATGGTCACAAGATTAAAATCGCTAAGGCAAAATGCGCTCCACAAGCAGGCGTTGATACCCCTGAAGATTTGGCTCGCGTCATAGCTGTGCTTGGCAATTAAATAATGCATGATGTAAACAGCGTTCATCTTCATGCAAGTGAAGATGATTTCCATGTCTTTTATAAACCTGCAGGTGTTAGCTTTCACAGTGAAGAATGTGCTGGTTTTGTTGTACTTGCTGAGCAACTGGTAAATGAAAAGCTATATCCAGTTCATAGACTCGATAAAGTTACTTCAGGTTTGATTATTTTAGCCCGTAGCAAAGAAGCAGCAGCTGAATTCACCGCGCTGTTTAGTGCTCATAAAGTTAACAAGTTTTATCTAGCACTCAGTGATGCTAAACCAAAGAAAAAACAAGGCTGGATAAAAGGTGACATGCAGAAAAGTCGTCGAGGGGCATTTAAGTTATTAAAGAGTCAAACTAACCCTGCTATAACAAGATTTTACTCAAAAAGTATTCGAGCAGGATTACGTGCTTATTTGTTAAAACCATTTTCTGGCAAGACTCATCAACTAAGGGTGGCGATGAAAAGTTTAGGTGCACCTATACTCGGCGATACACTCTACGCAGGAAGCAAGGATGAACGAACAAATTTGCATGCCTATGCACTACAGTTTAGTTATAAAGAGCAACTTAAAGAATATCGCTGCGATTACACTTTAGGCGCTCATCTCAATGAAGTTTTTAACTCAGACGAATTCAAAGAGTGGACAGCTCCTTGGACGTTGGATTGGTAAATGAAAGAAACAACACAAGACATCCGTTTTGGTGGCATTAAACGTTTATATGGTCATCAGCAATTTGATTGGATACAACAAGCACATTTTTGTGTCATAGGTATTGGGGGCGTAGGTAGTTGGGCCGCTGAAGCGTTGGCTCGAACGGGTGTAGGGCAACTAACTCTCATTGACCTTGATGATATATGTGCTACGAATGTGAATCGTCAAATTCATGCTTTAACTGGTACGGTAGGTGAGGCAAAAGTTGAAGCCATGAAAACACGTTGTGAGCTGATAAACCCTGATATCAAAATTAACGTTATTGATGACTTCATTACGCTAGATAACATTCGTGAACATATTCAAGGTTTTGATTATGTAATTGACTGTATTGATGCTGTTAAAGAAAAAGCGGCGCTAATTGCTCATTGTAAACGTATAAAGTTACCCGTTATTACTACCGGTGGTGCAGGTGGGCAAACTGATCCAAGTCAAATCAGCTTTGGTGATGTAGCTAAAACTACTCATGACCCTTTGCTAGCAAAAGTACGTTATATTCTTCGAAAACAGTACAACTTTAGTAGCAATCCAAAGCGTAAATTTAACGTTGATTGTGTTTATTCAACAGAGCAGCTTGTATATCCAACCTCTGAAGGTGAGGTATGCCAAGCAAAACAAGGTGCAGATGGCTCAATGAATATGGATTGTAACAATGGTTTTGGCTCAGCCACGATGGTAACTGGAAGCTTTGGCTTTTTTGTTGCAGCCAAAGCAATTAGAAAGTACCTTGATAAAAAACAGCGTCATGTATAAGACTTATCGTTTTTGGTCGGCCATGGTTTGAATTCTATCAACCATGGCTTTGATGCCATTACCCCGAGAAGGGCTTAAATGGCTAATTAGACCGAGTCGTTCAAACTCATCATATGCATTAATTTGTGCTGCTTGCTCCGGTGTTAGACCATTGTATAAGGCTAAAATCAAAGCCAATAACCCCTTTACGATACGAGTATCAGAGTCACCAGCTAAAACGAGGCTGTTTTCTGAGTGATCAAAGTCAATATATAGCCAAACTTTACTTTCACACCCCTTAACGAGCGCGTCATCAACTTTTAGTACCTCAGGCATAATAGGTAATTGCTTACCTAACAGCATTATTTGGCGATATTTTTGCTGCCAGCCTGCAGCCGTTTCAATATCTTTACTAATGGCTTCAAACGTTGAATTCATATTTTATCCACAATTAATCTAATATTTCGATACTACTTTTAACGGCACTGATAAATGCATCTACGTCATCTTTATTGTTATATAACGCAAAACTGGCTCGTACTGTACCAGGAATACCTAAATGGCTCATTATAGGTTGTGTACAATGGTGACCACTGCGAACTGCAACGCCAAACCCATCAAGTAGGGTGGCTAAATCAAAAGGATGTTCATCGCGATAATTAAAGCTGATGTTACCAATGTTATCTCTTTGGTTTGAATAGATTTTAATACCATCAATAGCAGCCAATTTATTTATTGCATAATCGAAAACTGTATGCTCATGTTGACGCATCTGCTGAAAATCTAAAGATGTTAAATAATTAATGGCTTCAGCAAAGGCGATTACACCAGCAATATTTGGAGTGCCGGCTTCAAATTTACCTGGCGCCTCTCGAAAAGTGCTATGAGTAAGGCTCACTGCTTCAATCATTTCACCACCGGTCTGGTAAACGTCAAGCGAATTTAGTAGCTCAAAACGTCCATATAGACCACCTAATCCTGTTGGTCCGAGCATTTTATGGGCAGAAAATACATAAAAATCACAGGAAATTTCTTGTAAGTTAGGACGTAAATGCATAGCAGCCTGTGCACCATCAACTACAGAAATCGCATTTGAGGCTTTACATGCTGCAAGGATAGGTCCTAAATCAGTAATATTTCCTAATGTATTTGATGCATGGGTAACAGCGACAATTTTTGGCTGATGCAGTTTTATAAAGTCACTGCAATGAGCACTATCAATGACCAAATCATCTTCAATAGGCATAATAATAAGCTCTGCGCCGGTACGCTGTGCTAGTTGTTGCCAAGGGACTATATTGGCGTGATGTTCAATAGCAGATAGGGCAATTTTATCGCCAGGATTAAGCCTCGAAGCCAGACCATTTGCGATTAAATTAATCGATTCGGTTGCCCCTTTGGTCCACACTATCTCATTATTTTTTATTGAAAAATAATCTGCAAGTAGCGTTCTTGTATGCTCATATTGGCGTGTCGCGTTTTCACTGAGAGTATGGCGGCCGCGGTGCACATTGGCGTTCTCGTGGCTATAAAAACGGCTAAGTGCATTAATAACTGCCTGTGGCTTTTGTGAGGTAGCCGCTGAGTCTAAATACACCAAAGGCTGCTCATTGACTGTTTCATTCAGTATTGGAAAGTCAGCACGTAT
Source organism: Pseudoalteromonas shioyasakiensis (assembly GCA_013391845.1). Classification (NCBI taxonomy): domain Bacteria; kingdom Pseudomonadati; phylum Pseudomonadota; class Gammaproteobacteria; order Alteromonadales; family Pseudoalteromonadaceae; genus Pseudoalteromonas; species Pseudoalteromonas shioyasakiensis. The sequence goes on along the minus strand of CP058414.1, from coordinate 2,436,756 downwards.
TTTTGTGATATCGAACATGAAAGGCCTTAAGCTACAAGAATGCGACGATTTTAATTACTTTGTACAAATAGACAAGTGCAGGGCAACAAAAAAGGCCGCAAAGCGGCCTTTTTTAAACGCAAATTCGTATTAACGCTTGTCTGTTGGTACGTAATCGCGTGAAGTTTCACCAGTATATAACTGACGAGGACGGCTGATCTTGTGACCAGGTTGAGAAAGCATCTCATCCCAGTGAGAGATCCAACCAACAGTACGTGACATTGCAAAGATTACAGTGAACATGCTTGTTGGAATACCGATTGCTTTTAAGATGATACCTGAGTAGAAATCTACGTTAGGGTATAATTTCTTCTCAACGAAGTATGGGTCTTCAAGTGCGATTTGCTCAAGCTTCATAGCGATATCAAGAAGTGGATCTTGAATGTTTAGCTCAGCAAGTACTTCGTGACACGTTTGACGCATTACAGTCGCACGTGGGTCGAAGTTTTTGTATACACGGTGACCAAAGCCCATAAGACGGAAAGGATCAGACTTGTCTTTCGCTTTAGCAACGTACTCGTCGATACGGTCAACAGAACCGATTTCTTCTAACATGTTAAGACATGCTTCGTTAGCACCACCGTGCGCAGGACCCCATAAAGATGCGATACCAGCAGCGATACACGCGTAAGGGTTAGCACCTGAAGAACCTGCTAAACGAACAGTTGACGTAGACGCGTTTTGCTCATGGTCAGCGTGAAGCATGAAGATTTTGTCCATTGCTTTAGCAAGAACAGGGCTTACTTTGTATTCTTCAGCTGGTACTGAGAACATCATGTGTAAGAAGTTTTCAGCGAAGCTTAAGTCGTTACGTGGGTAAACAAACGGTTGGCCTACGTTGTATTTGTAAGCCATAGCAGCGATAGTTGGTAATTTAGCAACTAGCTTGATTGCGCTTGTTTTACGTTGTGTTGCATCTGTGATGTCTAAATCTTCGTGGTAGAAAGAAGAAAGAGCACCTACAACACCACAAAGCATTGCCATTGGGTGAGCGTCAAAGCGGAAACCTTGGAAGAAGTTTGCAATTTTAGTATCAAGCATTGTGTTGTGCGTGATTTCTTGAGCAAACGCTTCGTATTGTTCTTTAGTAGGTAACTCGCCGTTTAATAGTAAGTAGCAAAGCTCGATGTAGTTTGATTCATCAGCTAATTGCTCGATTGGGTAACCACGGTGTAATAAAACACCTTTGCCGCCATCGATGTAAGTGATTGAAGATTCACAAGAACCGGTCGACATGAAACCTGGGTCGTAAGTGAAGTGGCCGTGAGAACCTAACGTACGTACGTCGATTACGTCTTGGCCAGCAGTGCCTTGGTAAATTGGAAGTTCGATTGGATCAAGACCATCAATATGGACCGTGGCTTTCTTATCCGCCATCTATTTATCTCCTATTAAGATAACAACTCTGATTGTTATGTTCTGAATCTGTTTAAGCACATTCTTTTCATTTTAACGTGAAAGAGGGGTGTAAAGTCAATTTTTATAAACATTATGCACAAATGGATAATAAATATTCTACCAGGATTAAATATTATACTATTGGCTAATTCGCAAACGTCTCTTACTAAACAAGAATTGTAAAAAGACCATTGGCTATATATACTATCCAAGGTTTTATACCGTATTGTCTGTAGGTAAACTTTATTTTTACATTTGAGTTTTGCATCAGTGTGAACTTTTTGTGTATCAACACGGTTTACTTAGATAGTTCCATCGAAATTCATTTTGATGGGTTTTAGAAAAACAAGTAGATGAGCTCCTAAGTGGGCAAGATGGGCAAGTAACTGTGAAAAAGCAAAGACCTGTAAATCTAGATCTAACAACTATATCTATGCCGGCAACGGCTAAAGCATCAATTTTTCACCGCGTCACCGGTGTTGCATTATTTTTTGCTTTAACGTTTGTCATTTGGGCTTGGTCTGAGTCTCTTTCTTCTGCAGAAGGTTTTGAATTCGTCAAGGGTCTGTTCAGCGGATTCATTGCCAAATTCATAGCATGGGGCACCATTTCTGTATTGGCGTATCACTTAATCGGTGGTATCCGTCATATCATTATGGACATGGGTCACTGGGAAGAACTTGAATCAGGTAACTTCAGCGCTAAAGTTGCATTAGCTTTAGGTGTTGTAGCTGCAATTCTAGCAGGAGTGTGGATATGGTTTTAAATCAAGCAACTCTTAAACGTGATGGTGTACAAGATTTCGTATCACTACGTGCAACTGCATTAATAATCGGCGCTTACGCGATTTTTATTATCGGTTATTTTTTATGTACGCCAGAAGTCACTTTCGAAGCCTGGCAGGGCCTATTCTCTAACCTAGCAATGAAAGGGTTTACCTTAATTACCCTAGTTTGCATCATGGTTCACACCCGTATCGGCCTTTGGCAAGTTCTTACGGACTATGTCAAAAACGCTAAATTACGTGCTGTTTTAGGCTTTGTATTAAACCTTATGGCTGTTGCTTACGTAGCAATTGGTCTAATCGTTTTATGGGGTGTTTAAGTGAATTATTCTGTTCGTGAATTTGACGCTGTAGTGATTGGTGCCGGTGGTGCGGGTATGCGCGCAGCACTAGCTATCACTGAATCAGGCAAAACCTGTGCACTTATCTCAAAAGTTTTCCCTACACGTTCTCACACTGTGTCTGCACAGGGTGGTATTACGGTTGCTCTGGGTAACTCACATGAAGATAACTGGGAATGGCACATGTACGATACTGTTAAAGGTTCCGATTTTATCGGTGACCAAGACGCTATCGAATATATGTGTAAAACAGGTCCTGAAGCTATTACTGAATTAGAAAACATGGGTTTACCATTTTCTCGTTTTGAAAATGGCCGTGTTTATCAACGTCCTTTCGGCGGTCAGTCGAAAAACTTTGGTGGTGAACAGGCTGCACGTACTGCAGCAGCAGCTGACCGTACTGGTCACGCGCTATTACACTGTTTATACCAACAGAACGTTAAAAACAAAACAAACGTATTCTCTGAGTGGTACGCACTTGATTTAGTTAAAAACAGCGACGGTCACGTTGTTGGTTGTACAGCAATCGACATCGAGTCTGGCGAAGTTGTTTACTTCAAATCGAAAGCTGTTGTTTTAGCAACAGGCGGTGCAGGCCGTATCTACGCATCTACAACGAATGCACACATCAATACTGGTGACGGTGTTGGTATGGCTACACGTGCTGGTGTTGCAATGCAAGATATGGAAATGTGGCAGTTCCACCCAACAGGTATTGCTGGCGCTGGTGTACTTGTAACTGAAGGTTGTCGTGGTGAAGGTGGTTACCTTCTAAACAAAGACGGCGAACGCTTCATGGAACGTTACGCGCCAAATGCTAAAGACTTAGCGTCTCGTGACGTTGTTGCTCGTTCAATGATGACTGAGATCCGTGAAGGTCGTGGTTGCGATGGTCCTTACGGTCCACATATCAAGCTTAAGCTTGACCACTTAGGTGAAGAGACACTTAACCTACGTCTTCCAGGCGTATGTGACCTTGCGAAAACATTCGCACACGTTGATCCAGCTAAAGAGCCAATCCCAGTTATCCCAACATGTCACTACATGATGGGTGGTGTTCCAACTAACGTTAATGGTCAAGCATTACAAATCGATGCAAATGGCCAAGAAAAAGTAGTTGAAGGTTTATTCGCTGTTGGTGAAATTGCTTGTGTATCTGTACACGGTGCTAACCGCCTAGGTGGTAACTCACTACTTGACTTAGTTGTATTCGGCCGTGCAGCCGGTAACTTCTTAGGTAAGTACCTTAACGGTGTTGAAGCTGGTAAAGATGCGTCTGAGTCTGACCTTGAAGCATCTCTTGCTCGCTTTAATCGTTGGGAAAACTCTAAAGTTGGCCAAGGTGAAGACCCTGTTCAAATCAAGAAAGATCTACAAATGTGTATGCAACTTAACTTCTCGGTATTCCGTGAAGGTGATGCAATGGCAACAGGTCTGAAAGAACTTAAAGAAATTCGTGAACGTCTTCAGTACGCTCGTCTTGACGACAAGTCAACTGAATTCAACACAGCACGTATCGAATGTCTAGAGCTAGATAACTTGATGGAAACAGCTTACTCAACAGCAGTAGCTGCGAACTTCCGCACAGAAAGCCGTGGTGCACACTCTCGTTTTGACTTCCCAGATCGCGATGACGACAACTGGTTATGTCACTCTATCTATAACCCAGTTACAGATGAAATGACAAAACGTGAAGTAAACTACGCGCCGAAACTGCGTGAAGCTTTCCCACCTAAAGCACGTACATACTAGGAGCGAGACGATGGCACAAGTACAATTTTCGGTTTATCGTTACAATCCAGATGTTGATAATGCACCACGTATGCAAGACTTCTCGCTAGAAACGCAAGAAGGCCAAGATATGATGGTATTGGATGCTCTTATGCAATTAAAAGAGCAAGATCCAACATTATCATTCCGTCGTTCATGCCGTGAAGGTGTGTGTGGTTCTGACGGTATCAACATGAATGGTAAAAACGGTTTAGCGTGTATTACACCTTTATCAACGCTACTAAAAGGTGGCAAAGGTAAAATCGTAATTCGTCCTTTACCAGGTTTACCAGTGGTACGTGACCTTGTTATTGACATGAGTCAGTTCTACACTCAATACGAAAAAGTTAAGCCTTATCTAATCAACGACACGCCTGCGGCGGGTGAGCGTCTTCAGTCAATCGAAGAACGTGATAAGTTAGATGGCTTATATGAGTGTATCTTATGTGCATGTTGTTCAACATCGTGTCCTTCGTTCTGGTGGAATCCAGACAAGTTCATCGGTCCTGCGGGTCTTCTTCATGCTTATCGTTTCTTGGCTGATAGCCGCGATACAGCAACTGAAGAGCGTCTTGCAGACCTAGACGATGCGTTCAGCGTGTTCCGTTGTCACAGTATCATGAACTGTGTTAGCGTGTGTCCAAAAGGTCTTAACCCGACCAAAGCAATTGGACAAATCAAATCAATGCTATTGAACCGCGCTGTTTAAAGCTTGAATATGTAAGGTGGTTAAGTGATTAACCACCTTGTTTTTACAACAATTAATTTCTGCGCTAAAGAAAAGGGCTTATAAATGCACGAAGGTGTGATGAAGGCATGGCTAGAATCTTCTCACTTAAACGGCGGTAACGTTGCTTACGTAGAAGAGCTTTATGAAGCGTACTTAGATGATGCGACTTCTGTGCCAGAAGAATGGCGAGAAGTGTTCGAACAATTACCAAAAGTTGATGGTGTGGATGTTGACGTAAAACATTCAGATGTTCGTGCACAATTTGCACAGCTTGCTAAAAACAAGCATAGAGAAGTAGTGGTAGCAGAGGGTGGCTCTGGCGATCCTAAACAGGTCAAAGTGCTACAACTTATTAATGCTTTCCGTTTCCGTGGTCACCAAAATGCCAACCTAGATCCGTTAGGTATCTGGGAACGCGAGCGAGTTCGAGATCTTGAACTTGAATACCACGATTTATCTGAAGCTGATTTTGACCGTGAATTCAATGTGGGTTCGTTTGCTGTCGGTCGCGAAACCATGCCATTAGGTGAGCTATATCAAGCACTCAAAACGACTTATTGTGGGTCGGTTGGTGCTGAGTATATGCACATCACTTCAACTGAAGAAAAGCGTTGGTTACAACAACGTTTAGAATCAGTGCAATCACGTCCAAAGTTCTCTAAAGAAGAAAAGCTACGTATCCTTAAAGGATTAACAGCTGCAGATGGCCTTGAAAAATATTTAGGGGCTAAGTTCCCTGGTGCAAAACGTTTCTCACTTGAAGGTGGTGACGCATTAGTACCAATGCTTAAAGAACTAATTCATCGTGCAGGTGAAAGCGGACAAAAAGAAGCTGTTATTGGTATGGCTCACCGCGGTCGCTTGAACGTACTAGTGAACGTATTAGGTAAAAACCCATCAGAATTATTCGATGAGTTCGCTGGTAAACACAAAGACACATTAAGCTCAGGTGATGTTAAATATCACATGGGTTATTCATCTGACTTTGCAACTAAGGGTGGCAACGTGCACATGGCACTTGCATTTAACCCGTCTCACTTAGAAATCGTTAATCCAGTGGTTATGGGTTCGGTACGTGCTCGTTTAGACCGTCTAGGTGATAAGTCAGGTATTAAAGCATTACCGATTACTATTCACGGTGACTCTGCAATCGCAGGTCAGGGTGTTGTTCAAGAAACATTTAACTTATCGCAAACTAATGCATTTAGTTGTGGTGGTAGTATTCGCATCGTTGTAAATAACCAAGTAGGTTTTACAACGTCTAAACAGTCTGATGTACGTTCTACACCTTACTGTACTGATATTGCGAAAATGGTTCAGGCACCAATTTTCCACGTTAACTCTGACGATCCTGAAGCGGTAGCATTTGTCACTCAAATCGCGCTAGATTTCAGAAACCAGTTTAAACGTGATGTAGTGATTGATTTAGTATGTTATCGCCGTCATGGTCATAACGAAGCGGATGAGCCGAATGCGACTCAACCACTTATGTACCAAAAAATCAAAAAGCATCCAGTACCTCGTCTAATTTACGCAGATCAATTAGTTGCTGAAGGTTCATTCTCAGAAAATGAAGTAAAAGCACTTGCTGATGATTACCGTAACGGTCTAGATAAAGGCAACTGTGTTGTTGAAGAAATTCAACTAGAAACATCGCACTCTTCTGATTGGGCTAAGTTTGTTGGTCACGATTGGGATGTTGAGTACGATGCAACAGTATCTGTTGAAAAATTAAAAGAACTTGGTAAAAAAGTAGCAAGCTTCCCAGAAAGCCATAAAGCTCAGTCGCGTGTTAATAAAATCTACGATGACCGTAAGTTGATGGCTACAGGTGAAAAACCACTTGATTGGGGTATGGCTGAAACACTTGCTTATGCAACGCTTGTTGATGCGGGTACAGATATCCGTTTAACTGGTCAAGACTCTGGCCGTGGTACATTCTTCCACCGTCATGCGGTTATCCATAATCAAAAAGATGCATCAACATACTTACCGCTGCAAAATATCAGTGAAAATCAAGGTGCATTTGAAGTTTACGATTCAGTTCTTTCTGAAGAAGCTGTTCTTGCGTTTGAATATGGTTATGCTACAGCTGAACCTACTTCACTTGTAATGTGGGAAGCACAATTTGGTGATTTCGCGAATGGCGCACAAGTTGTATTTGACCAATTCTTAAGTTCAGGTGAGCAGAAGTGGGGTCGTTTATGTGGTCTTACATGTTTACTTCCACATGGTTATGAAGGTCAAGGTCCAGAGCATAGCTCAGCACGTCTAGAACGTTTCTTACAGTTGTGTGCTGATCACAATATGCAAGTATGTGTTCCTTCAACACCTGCACAAGTCTATGCAATGCTTCGTCGTCAATCTGTTCGTCCTTTACGCCGTCCATTGATTGTTATGACGCCTAAGTCGCTACTTCGTCACCCGCTGGCAACGTCTTCACTTGAAGAGTTATCAGAAGGTGTGTTCCACAATATGATTGACGAAATCGATGATATTGCAGCAGATAAAGTAGAACGCGTTGTATTTTGTAGTGGTAAAGTTTACTACGAGCTACTACAAGAGCGTCGTAAGCAAGAATTAAATAACATTGCTATTGTTCGTGTAGAACAACTATATCCATTCCCACATGCTGAGATGGATACAATCATGCAGCGTTACCAACACGTTAAAGATTTTGTTTGGTGTCAAGAAGAACCGCAAAACCAAGGTGCATGGTATTGTTCTCAACACCACTTCGTTGATGCAATTCCAGCCGGTGCTAAATTAACTTACGCAGGTCGTAAAGCATCAGCATCACCAGCGTGTGGTTACATGTCAGTGCATAATAAAGAACAACAAGCGCTCGTTGCAGATGCGCTTACTATTGAAAAGAAAGGATAAGCAATGAGCACAGAAATTAAAGTTCCTGTACTTCCTGAGTCGGTTGCTGATGCTACTGTTGCAACATGGCACGTAAGTGTTGGCGACAAAGTAAGCCGCGACCAAAACTTAGTAGATATCGAAACAGATAAAGTTGTTTTAGAAGTTGTTGCACCAAATGACGGTGTAATCACTGAAATTTCACAAGAAGAAGGTGCAACAGTACTTGGCGAACAAGTAATTGCATTACTTGGTGATGCAGATGCTGCACCAGCAAGTGACGAATCTGCACCAGCTAAATCAGAAGACGCGCCAGCGGCGCAATCAGCACCAGCATCAGAAGGTAAAGAAGTGGACATTAAAGTACCTGTACTTCCAGAATCAGTCGCAGACGCGACAATTGCTACTTGGCACGTTCAACCAGGTGAAGCGGTAACTCGCGATCAAAACCTTGTTGACATCGAAACTGATAAAGTTGTTCTTGAAGTTGTTGCTCAAGAAGACGGCATCATGGGTGAGCACATTCACGCTGAAGGCGAAACAGTACTTGGTGAGCAAGTAATTGGTAAAGTTAAAGCGGGTGCAGCACCTGCAGCGCCAGCAGCTAAAGCTGAAGAAGCGCCAGCAAGCGAATCAAATGATAGCTCTGACGTATTAACGCCGTCAGTACGTCGTTTAATTGCTGAGAAAGGCCTTGATGCATCAAAAATCAAAGGTTCTGGTAAAAATGGTCGTGTAACAAAAGAAGATGTTGATAAATTCTTAAAAGCACCTGCAGCAGCACCTAAAGCTGCAGCAGCAGCACCAGCAGCACCTATGGGTGATCGTACACAAAAACGTGTTCCTATGACTCGTTTACGTAAAACAATCGCTAATCGTCTTCTTGAAGCGAAAAACTCAACTGCAATGTTAACGACTTTCAACGAAGTTAACATGAAGCCAATCATGGATCTTCGTAAGCAGTACCAAGAAGTATTCGAAAAACGTCACGGTATTCGTTTAGGTTTCATGTCTTTCTATGTTAAAGCCGTAACTGAAGCACTTAAGCGTTTCCCTGAAGTAAATGCGTCTATTGATGGTGATGATATTGTTTATCACAACTACTTCGACATCAGCATCGCGGTTTCTACACCACGTGGTCTTGTTACACCAGTACTTAAAGACTGTGACAAGCTTTCTGTTGCTGAAATCGAAAAAGGTATCCGTGAGCTAGCGCTTAAAGGTCGTGACGGTAAATTATCAATTGATGACATGACTGGTGGTAACTTCACTATCACTAACGGTGGTGTATTCGGTTCATTACTATCTACACCAATCATCAACTTACCACAGTCTTCAATCTTAGGTATGCACAAAATCCAAGAGCGTCCAATGGCTGTAAATGGTAAAGTTGAAATCTTACCAATGATGTACTTGGCGTTATCTTATGATCACCGCCAAATCGATGGTAAAGAATCTGTAGGTTTCTTAGTAACAATTAAAGAGTTACTTGAAGATCCGACTCGTTTACTACTAGATGTTTAATCTGGTTGTATGAAAACTAAGCTGTGAACCTTGTTCACAGCTTTTTTTTTGCGCCTTTGGTCTAACTGGGGTTTTCATGTGGAGCCTTGGGATTTATACTAAGTGCGCAATTTGGGATAGCTGTTTATTTTGCATAAATATTCAGCTCTTTTAGTATAAAAAATTGGATAAAGCATCATGAATTTGCATGAGTATCAGGCAAAACAACTTTTTGCCGAATATGGTTTACCAGTTTCTCAAGGTTTCGCTTGCGATACACCTGAAGAAGCTGCAGCAGCTGCTGAGAAAATCGGCGGTGATATGTGGGTTGTTAAAACACAGGTTCACGCAGGTGGCCGTGGTAAAGCTGGCGGTGTTAAGCTAGTTAAAACAATCGACGAAGTTAAAGAGTTCGCTGCGAACTGGTTAGGTAAAAACTTAGTTACTTACCAAACAGACGAAAATGGTCAGCCAGTAGCTAAAATCCTTGTAGAAAGCTGCACTGACATCGCTAACGAATTATACCTTGGCGCTGTAGTAGATCGTGCTTCTCGTAAAGTTGTTTTCATGGCATCTACTGAAGGTGGTGTTGAAATCGAGCAAGTTGCAGAAGAAACTCCAGAACTAATTCACAAAGCTGAGATCGATCCACTAGTTGGTCCTCAAGCTTACCAAGCTCGTGAGTTAGGCTTCAAACTAGGTTTAAACCCTACTCAAATGAAACAGTTCGTTAAGATCTTCATGGGTCTTGCTAACATGTTCAACGATTTCGATTTCGCTCTATTAGAAATCAACCCTCTAGTAATCACAGACGAAGGTAACCTTCACTGTCTAGACGGTAAAATCGGTGTAGATGGTAACGCGCTTTACCGTCAACCTAAAATCCGTGAAATGCACGATCCTTCACAAGAAGACGCGCGTGAAGCTCACGCTGCAAGCTTCGAGCTTAACTACGTTGCACTAGACGGTAACGTTGGTTGTATGGTTAACGGTGCAGGCCTAGCAATGGGTACTATGGACATCGTAAACCTACACGGTGGCAAGCCAGCTAACTTCCTAGATGTTGGTGGCGGTGCAACTAAAGAGCGTGTATCTGAAGCATTCAAGATCATCTTATCTGACGACAACGTTAAAGCTGTTTTAGTTAACATCTTTGGTGGTATCGTACGTTGTGACATGATCGCAGAAGGTATCATCGGCGCAGTTAAAGAAGTAGGTGTTAACGTTCCTGTAGTAGTACGTTTAGAAGGTACTAACGCTGAACTTGGTCGTGAAGTACTAGCTAGTTCTGACCTTAACATCATCGCTGCTGAATCACTAACAGACGCAGCTGAAAAAGTTGTTGCTGCTGCGGAGGGCAAATAATGTCTGTATTAATCAATAAAGATACAAAAGTTATCTGTCAAGGTTTCACAGGTGGCCAAGGTACTTTCCACTCTGAGCAAGCGCTTGAGTACGGTACACAAATGGTTGGTGGTGTAAGCCCAGGTAAAGGCGGTCAAACGCACCTTGGTCTTCCAGTATTCAACACAGTACGTGACGCTGTTGAAGCAACTGGCGCAACTGCATCAGTTATCTACGTACCAGCACCTTTCTGTAAAGATGCAATCTTAGAAGCTATCGATGCTGGCATCGAGCTAATCGTTTGTATCACTGAAGGTATCCCAACACTAGACATGGTTGACGTTAAAGTTAAGCTTGATGAAACTGGTGTTCGTATGATCGGTCCTAACTGCCCAGGTGTTATCACTCCGGGTGAAACTAAGATCGGTATCATGCCTGGTCACATCCACAAGCCTGGTAAAGTAGGTATCGTATCACGTTCTGGTACTCTTACTTACGAAGCGGTTAAGCAAACTACTGACGCTGGTTTCGGCCAATCAACATGTGTTGGTATCGGTGGTGACCCAATCCCTGGCACTAACTTCATCGACGTTTTAGAAATGTTCGAGAAAGACGAGCAAACTGAAGCTATCGTTATGATCGGTGAAATCGGTGGTACTGCAGAAGAAGAAGCTGCAGAATACATCAAGCACAACGTGACTAAACCAGTTGTTTCTTACATTGCGGGTGTTACTGCACCTGCAGGTAAGCGTATGGGTCACGCTGGTGCAATCATCGCAGGCGGTAAAGGTACTGCTGATGAGAAATTTGCTGCATTAGAAGCTGCTGGCGTAAAAACTGTACGTTCACTAGCTGATATCGGTAATGCACTTAAAGAGAAAACAGGCTGGTAATCAGTTTTAATCTCTTAAAAAAGGCTCGCTTATGCGGGCCTTTTTTGTATCTATCAATTTTTTTAGATCCGACAAGAAAATTCTAATCATAAATTAAGAATAATAATGCTTTATTTGTGAATATAAATTCTCTACACTTGTGGCTTGTATATCTGTTTTTATTAAAACATTCGACTTTAATAAGGTAAATATTACGTGCGTACCACAGAATTGGTAGATGGATTTCGCCAGTCAACCCCATACGTTAATGCTCACCGCGGTAAAACATTCGTTGTAATGCTTGGCGGAGAGGCGATTGATCAGTCTGGTTGTCGCAGCATCATCAACGATGTCGCGCTATTAACCAGTCTTGGTATTAAGATTGTATTAGTATTTGGGGCTCGTCCACAGTTTAATGCGGCACTTGAACAAGTTGGCATAACTAGTCAGTTTCATAATGAGATACGAGTGACTGATAATGCAACTTTTGAAGTCATTAAAAAAGTCGCGGGTGCTATGCAGTTCGATATAACCGCGCGCTTATCAACGTCTTTAAGTAGTACTCCTATGTCAGGTTCTTTTCTAAATGTAGTGAGTGGTAATTTTGTTATTGCTCAACCTTTAGGGGTTGATGAAGGTGTAGACTATCATCATTCAGGTAGAGTAAGACGTGTTGATGTCGCGGGGATTCGCCATCAATTAGATAACAACGGTATTGTATTACTTGGACCAATCGCGGCATCGGTTACCGGTGAAAGCTTTAACTTAACTGCAGAAGAAATTGCAACACAAGTAGCGCTAAAGCTTCGTGCAGATAAAATGCTCGGGTTTTGCCAAGAAGCTGGTATTTTAGATGAAAATGGTGAAGCGATTGCTGAGTTAATGCCAAATGAAGCTGAGCAACTATTAGCAAGTTATCGTAATCAACCAGATGCATGTTTAAGTGCAACGGTTTTCTTACAAGCGGCGATTGGTGCCTGTCGTGGTGGCGTGCATCGTTGTCACTTAGTTAGTTATAAAGAAGACGGCGCGTTACTACAAGAGTTGTTCTCATTAGATGGTATTGGTACACAAATCGCGCCGCAAAGCTCTGAACAATTACGAAGTGCTAGCATCTCTGATATTACCGGTATTATTAATCTTATCAGGCCACTTGAACAGCAGGGGTATTTAGTACGCCGTTCTCGTGAGCAGCTTGAAATTGAAATTGAACAATTTACTGTGATAGAGCGTGATGGGCTTATCATTGCCTGTGCGGCTTTGTATCCGTTTGCAGATGAACAAGTGGGGGAGTTTGCAAGTCTTGCTGTTCATCCTCAGTACCGAGATGCAGACCGTGGCAGTTTTCTGCTGCGGTTTATTATTAATAAAGCCAAACGTGCAGGTTATTCGCATTTATTTGCGTTGACCACCCGTAGTATTCATTGGTTTTTAGAGCAAAACTTTGAACTGGTCACGGTTGATGAATTACCTGAAAAGAAAAAAGCACTTTATAACTACGAGCGTCGTTCTAAGGTGCTACGACTAGACTTAACTAAGCTAAGCAATAATCGATAATTAAAAGGTGACGTGAATACGTCACCTCGATTAATTAAACTAAACTTAGTTAGTATTGATAGTTTATGTGCTGATAAAAACGAACACGTAAATCTTGACGAGTTGGATTAAATGCCAGTTCATCTGTCACTTCATTAATCGCACTCTGTACATGATTCATAAACTTGCCATAACCAATGTCATGTTTGTCTTTGTCTGCTGCTGCTATTACGAAATGCAGTGAATCAACAAGTTGATTTGCATTCCAATATTGTTGTAATTGTACTTGCTCAGAGCTGCAATCAAAGGTTAACTTTTGTAGTTCACTGTTACTTTGTGCGTTATCAATATTACTATTTCGGACAATAGGTCGTGTTCCATTAGCGATAAATGCACCCAGTGTTAATCCGCGTTTATCACAAGCACGTTTAAACGCATCAAAAATGTATTGATAAAACTCGGTGTAATTCTCTTCATTCAACATATGTTGAAATTGAGTTTTGATAGCACGAGTCACAGGAATCGAAAAACCTGCATAAGCTATCTCACTGTGTTCAGTTGGTAAATGACATTGGCGAGATTGAAAGCGAGGATACAAGCTTCGTAATTTATAACCATAGCTTTCTTTGTGACCTTTTGCTTTAGCAAATAAATCATAAGTAAGGTGTTGGTGATCACGAACTTTTAAAGCTGGCTGATTGCTTAATATCTTTTCTTGTAAAGAGTTTATTACTCGCTGCACATTATGATGAAAACTTGCCGCATTAGCGCGAATATCTTCACCAGTCGCCAAGAACAATAAACGAATTTTTTTGCATTTTTGTTCACCATCAGCAAACACATTGTGTGCTTCATGGTATTGAGGGTTATAGAAAAATAAAATTTGTTTCGCGGTTTCTAAACTATACGCCTCATCATGGTAACGAACTACCGGCAGTTTATCGTTAGCGATTAAGTGAACGTTGTGTAATTCATACTCATCACAGAGTGCAAATAACTCCCTTGCAAGACGCTTATAAGCACAGCTAACATTTGTGAACTGGGCAAAAAACTCATCAGTAGGTTTAAATTCAACTAACACATACTGATTTGCACGTGCTGAGCTTGGAATATAGACTCGGTGTTGATTGAGCGAAGCCATCTTTTTTCCTTATTGGTAGTGAAACTAGTGGCACTATATCGTTAGTCAATGATCATTTTATTGCGTTAGAACAATTTTTTTACCGTTTTTGTTGAGTCTGTGAACTATGTATTCAACAATCGACTTAATATCTTCAATAAACATGATTCTACTACTGTATGTTAGGGTTTGTTTTTGTAATAATGCATTAGTTTTGTCACCATGCAATATTCAGAGGATTATGCTCCTATGGCGGAAATTGAGAATCGCCCAAGTAACTTTATTAGAACGCGTATCGATGAAGATCTCGCAAGCGGTAAGCATGCGACTACACACACGCGTTTTCCACCAGAACCAAATGGTTTTTTACACATTGGTCACGCGAAGTCTATTTGTTTGAATTTTGGTATCGCCCAAGATTATCAAGGTCTTTGTAATTTACGTTTTGATGATACGAATCCAGAAAAAGAAGACATCAACTACGTAAACTCAATTAAAGAAGATGTGCAGTGGTTAGGTTTTAAATGGGATGGTGAAATTAAGTATTCATCTAACTATTTCGATGCTTTATATGGTTATGCTGTTGAGCTTATCGAAAAAGGCCTTGCATATGTATGTTTCTTATCTCCTGATCAAGCAAGAGAATACCGTGGTACTTTGAAAGAACCAGGTAAAAACAGTCCTTACCGCGACACGCCAGTTGAAGAAAACCTAGCGCTTTTTGAAAAAATGCGAAATGGCGAATTCAAAGAAGGCGAGTGTGTACTGCGTGCAAAAATCGACATGGCAAGCTCATTTATGGTATTGCGTGATCCGATTTTATACCGTGTACGTTTTGCTCATCACCACCAAACGGGCGACAAATGGTGCATTTATCCAATGTACGACTTCACGCATTGTATTTCCGACGCGCTAGAAGGCATCACACATTCATTATGTACGCTTGAATTCCAAGATAACCGTCGTTTATACGATTGGGTATTAGATAACATCAGCCTTGAGTGTCATCCGCAACAAATCGAGTTTTCACGATTAAATCTTGAATACACCATTATGTCTAAGCGTAAATTAAACGACTTAGTAGTTAATGGTCATGTTGAAGGATGGGACGACCCACGTATGCCAACGATTGCTGGTCTACGTCGTCGTGGTTATACACCTGCCTCAGTACGTGAATTTTGTTCACGCATCGGTGTCACTAAACAAGAAAACATGGTTGAAATGGGCATGTTAGAAGCATGTATCCGTGAAGACCTAAATGAGCATGCACCACGTGCAATGGCTGTTCTTGATCCGGTCAAGGTTGTTATCGAGAACTATGACGCAGATAAAGTAGAAACGTTATCTGTTGCAAATCACCCGAATAAAGAAGAGATGGGTCGCCGTGATGTGCCTTTCACTCGTGAGCTTTATATCGAGCGTGAAGACTTCCGTGAAGAAGCAAACAACAAGTTCAAGCGTTTAGTGCTTGATAAAGAAGTACGTTTACGTGGTGCATATGTAATTAAAGCTGAGCGCGTTGAAAAAGACGAAAATGGCGAAATCACGACTATCTTCTGTTCTTACGATCCTGAAACTCTGGGTAAAAACCCAAGTGATGGCCGTAAGGTTAAAGGTGTAATTCACTGGGTATCAGCAAGTGAATCTATCACAGCTGAAATTCGTTTATACGACCGTTTATTTAACGTACCAAACCCAGCTGCAGCAGAAGACTTTAACGCAACACTTAACCCTGAATCTCTAGTGGTTCTTGAAAATGCTAAAGTTGAGCCATCGCTTGCAAATGCACAAGCAGAGCAGGGCTTCCAGTTTGAGCGTACAGGCTATTTCTGTCGTGATAGCAAAGCAGATTCATTAGTATTCAATCAAACTGTGGGTCTTCGAGATTCATGGGCGAAGATTGAACAGAAAGGCTAAACCCCTTTACTAATTGTTTAAGTTTCTAAGCTTAATAAAAAACCCTTTCACTTTTAAAGTGAAAGGGTTTTTTTATAACTATTAAAAGTTAAATCAGATTAAAAATAGCCACGAATACCTAGGCTGAAGTTACGACCTGGTAGTGGAGCCTTTTCTTTAATAAATGAACTGTGTACGAAGCCTAATTCATCGGTTAAGTTGTCAACATTGATATAAAGTTGTGTATCCACAGGACCTAGGTCAAGTTGGTAGTTAGCTGATGCATCAAACAGGGTATAACCATCTGTTTTTGTCTCGTAAGCAGTAATGTCTGATTGTTCAAAATAATGAGTCCCTGTTAGGCTAAATTTCCAATCAGCAATTGTGTACTGTAATTCAGAGCCTAGTTTATTAGCTGGGATACGAGGTAAATAACCTTCATCATCTGTTAGTTTAGCGGTTGTTGAATCACCAAACACTTTAACCAAGGCACTTGGCGTTACTTGATAGTGTACGTCAAATTCAATGCCGTATAATTTTGCATCTTTACTACTGAACTGATAAACCGCCATTGCATCTTCGTCTGCTTCAGCTGCAGATTCTAAGCCATGCTCTTCATCAAATACCAAACCTGTATTTTGCTGGTAGTAGTAGTTTTCAATGTCGTTATAGAAGAAGTTAACTGTATAACCAAAATCACCAATAAAACGGCGGAAACTTAAATCAAAGTTGGTTGCAGTTTCTTGCTCGATATCCTCTGGCTCAAAATGAATTTCGCTGTCTTCAATATGATAACCTAAGCCAAGCTCGTAGGTACCTGTTGCGATATGAACACCGTTTGACAGTAATTCAGCACTTAGTGGCGCACGCTCAGAACGAGACACACTTAAAGCTACACTTTGGCCTTCTTGATATTGCCAAATTGCACCTGCAGATAAGCTCAGGTTTGTGAAATCTTCACTGTAGTTGATGATTTCAGCTTCTTCGTCATGGTGCTCTTCTTCCTCTTCATGATCGTGATCATGATGATGCTCAGCCATGCTTACAGCAGAGTCGATTTGGTAATCTTCAAGGCGTGCACCTAGCTCAACGGTCACATCACCAAACTGGCGCTCTTCAAGCATAAAAATTGCGTTTGTTTTAGTCACACTTGCAGGTGTAAAAGCTTCTTCACCATCTGCATCGTAGTCAGACTCAGTGTAGTGATAACCTGCCATACCGTGCCAAAGGCCTAACTTGTGCTCAACGGTTGCACGTGCTTCAGTTGTTTTGTTTGTAAACACCGTTCCCACGGCACCATCTTCAATTTCTGCATGTTTATAGTCGGTGTAGCCAACGCGTAGTGAGATATTTTCAATCCAGTTATCATGAAGTGCATAGCTCATGTAACCTTGCCAGCGATCTTGCTCTAGCTGAGCGAAAACAGGTTCTTCATGTTGATCATGCTCGTCTTCATGTTCATCTTGTTCGTCATGCGCATGATGATGGTGTGAATGAGCAGGAATACCATAATCAGTTTCGATACGACCATAAGAAACACCCAGTGTTAGGTGGTCGCCAACATAACTTGTACCAAAGTTAACAGTTTGGCTATCGATAAAGGTGTTTTCAACACTGTTAGCTGTTTCGTGTTCTTCATGATCTTCACCTTCATGTTCGTCATGCTCTTCAGGAAGCTCGAACGTTGGTGTTTTGTAGTCATGACCTTTACGCTTAGTACCATCAAAATGGAAGTTAAAACCATCGTTACCGGTTTCAAGTTTTGCAGCATAAGTGTTGGTATTTGATACCGTATCGTGAGTGTATTGTGCAGCACCTGTTAAAGTATCAATGTTATCCGTTGGAATACGGTTATCAACTACGTTGACCACACCACCAATTGCGCCAGAGCCATAAAGTAGGGTAGCAGGGCCGCGAAGTACTTCGATTTGCTCAGCTGCTAAGCTGTCGTTCGATGTTGCGTGATCTGGACCAATTCGTGATGCATCGCTGCTATCAAGACCATTTTGGGTGATTTTTACACGCGGACCATCTAAACCACGAATAATTGGGCTAGAAGATACAGGGCCAAAATAGCTTGCATTAACACCGGGTAAACCTTTTAGTGTTTCGCCTAAAGTCGGTTTAGCCTTGTCTTTTAGTTCATCGCCCGCTAATACATTAACTGGCGAAATCATCTCAAGACTATTCTTATGAAGTGCTGATGCATAAACAACAACCGTTTCAACGGAAGTAGGTGTAAGTGTAACGACTAGGTTTTGATCGTCACCATTAATAGCAATGCGTTTATCGATGAAATTATTTTTACTGATGTGTAGTTGACCTTGGTTGTCTACATCAATTTTAAACTGACCTTGTTTGTCAGTAACAACGCTTTGAGATTTACCGTGTACGTGTATTTCAGCATTGCTGATAGGTTGTTGGTTTTTATCTAATACTTGACCTGTGATCACAGCAGCCATTGTGGATTGAGAAAACAGCGCAGCGGCAACAGCACTAGAAAGAATTGAAACTTGTTTCATCATTACTACTTCTAAGTTTGTTGTTAAGTGTTGCGTTATAATATAACACTGCAATTTTTCAATCGCAATAACGTTATACTATAACTTTCCATTAAGTCGCGATTTTAACACCATACACTATACTTAGGCTGTTACTTTTGGATGGCTAAATCTTATGTCTGATAAAAATAGAGTTTTTAAAGCGAATTTTACAATTGCTGATTTAAGAGAGCACCGCAATCACAAAGAGGTGTTTACTACTGCTTGTGACCGTCGTGAAAGCTATCAACACTTTGTTCTTAAGCTTTTAAGTTATTGCTTATTTTCACACAACGAAACAGCGATGCTGAATGCAAAGTTCAGTCATGGCGAACCGGATGTGTCAATAAAAGCATTAGATGAGCATTATCAAACATGGCTTGCTGTTGACCAACCGGATATTTTACAACTCAATAAAATAGCTAAAAGAGTTGACGAGCTTTGGGTTGTAACAACATTAAACAACAATTGGTTACAAGAAAATGAACATCAGTTGGAGCTGATCAGTAATGGTCATTTAATTGCGTTTGATGATAACTTCATTGAGCAGTTGGCGAGTCATTTAACTAAAAATCTACAGTGGAATGTTACAATTGATCAGCAAATGGTGAGTGTCTCTGATAAAGAAAATTTCTACCAAACTAGCGAGCTTGTATGGCATTAAAGCTCAAGTTTTACTTTTCCATTGGGTTTACTACAACATAGTAATACTTCACCTGCCCGCACAAACGCGAGTGGCTCTTGATTATAACTCACATCACCTTCGACTAATTTAGCACGGCATGCGCCACAATAGCCTTCACGGCATTGGTAGGGGACATCAATTTTGTGTTGTTCTAGGCATTCAAGGAGAGATGAACAGCCAGAATCGAATTCAAGACTCTGGCTGTCTGTTCCTGCAAGGATAACCTCTGCAGTTGTGTTTGAGCTCATTACAGGTCGAAGTCACCAAAGTCAGATGCATCAACTTGAGAGTCAATTTGACCTACAAGGTAAGAGCTAATTTCAGCTTCTTGTGGGGCAACTTGAACATTGTCAGATACTAACCAAGAGTTGATCCACGGAATAGGGTTACTCTTACTTTCGAACTGTGCTGGTAGGCCTACTGCAGTCATACGGGCATTAGTGATGTATTCAACGTATTGACATAAGATATCTTTGTTCAGACCAATCATTGAACCATCTTTGAAAAGATACTCAGCCCAATCTTTTTCTTGCTCAGCTGCTTCAACAAACATCTGAATCGCTTCTTCGCGACATTGTGCGGCAACGATGGCCATTTCTGGATCGTCTTTACCTTCTTGCATAATGTTTAAGATGTGTTGTGTTCCAGAAAGGTGTAGAGCTTCATCACGTGCAATTAGCTTGATAATTTTCGCATTACCTTCCATTAATTCACGCTCTGCGAATGCAAATGAACAGGCAAAGCTAACATAGAAACGGATAGCTTCTAGAATATTCACCGACATCATAGCAAGATAAAGTTGCTTTTTAAGGTCAAATAAACTGACTTTAACTTCTTCACCGTTGATTACATGTTTTCCTTCACCGTAAAGGTTGTAAACAGAAATCATGTTGATTAAATCGTCGTAATATTTAGTTACGGCATCAGCACGCTCGCTGATTTTCTCGTTGCTTACGATATCATCAAAGATAAGCTCAGGAGATTGCGTCACGTTACGAATAATGTGTGTGTATGAACGGCTGTGAATCGTTTCACTAAACGCCCATGTTTCAATCCACGTTTCTAACTCAGGAATAGACACAATTGGTAGTAACGCAACGTTAGGTGAACGACCTTGCACACTATCAAGTAAAGTTTGATATTTTAAGTTACTTAAAAAGATGTGCTTTTCGTGATCTGGTAACGCTTGGAAGTCAAGACGGTCTTTACTTACATCAACCTCTTCAGGACGCCAAAAGAACGAAAGTTGCTTTTCGATTAGCTTTTCGAAGATAGGGTACTTTTGTTGGTCGTAACGTGACACGTTTACCGTTTGGCCGAAAAACATCGGTTCTTGTAATTGGTTATTATGATTTCGGCTAAAAGTTGTATAAGACATAGTGATTTCTCAAAAAACAGTCAGGACAAAGCGGGCTAATGAGCCCGCTTTTGTTATGTTATTAATTTAATTAGATTTTACAAGCGCCGCCTGCACAACCGTCATCTTCTACCTCTGGTGTTAACTCATCTTGAGAGTCTGATGCACCATCACGTGTATTGTGATAGTACAGAGTTTTAACACCGAGCTTGTACGCAGTCAGTAGGTCTTTTAATAGCACCTTCATAGGTACTTTACCGCCTTCATACTTAGATGGATCATAGTTGGTGTTTGCAGAGATCGTTTGGTCAACGAATTTTTGCATAATACCAACAAGCTGTAGGTAACCATCGTTTGAAGGAATATCCCACAGTAGCTCGTAGTTATCTTTCAGATTTTCATAATCTGGAACTACTTGCTTTAAGATACCATCTTTACTTGCTTTAACGCTGATATGACCTCGTGGTGGCTCAATACCATTTGTTGCGTTAGAGATTTGCGATGATGTCTCTGAAGGCATAAGTGCAGATAACGTAGAGTTACGCATACCATGCTCTTTAATGCTTTCGCGTAATGAATCCCAATCTAAGTGAAGAGGTTCATCACAGAACTGATCTAGGTCACGCTTATAAGTATCTGTTGGCATAATGCCTTGAGAATACGTTGTCTCGTTAAACTTAGGACACGCACCACGTTCTTTCGCTAACTCATTTGATGCTTTCATTAGATAATATTGAATAGCTTCAAATGTTTTGTGAGTTAGGGCATTTGCGCTGCCATCTGAGTAACGCTTACCGTTCTTCGCTAAGTAGTATGCGTAGTTAATAACACCAATACCTAGCGTACGACGACCCATCGTTGCGTTTTTAGCCGCAGGAACAGGGTAGTCTTGGAAATCAAGTAAGTTATCAAGAGCACGTACAGCAAGCTCTGCAAGCTCTTCTAATTCATCAAGTGACTCAATTGCACCTAAGTTAAACGCTGAAAGCGTACAAAGGGCAATTTCACCTTCTTCGTCCATTACATTGCTAAGAGGCTTAGTTGGTAATGCAATTTCTAAACATAGGTTAGATTGACGAATTGGCGCAACAGTCGAGATAAACGGGCTGTGCGTATTACAGTGGTCAACGTTTTGTAAGTAAATTCGACCTGTGCTCGCACGCTCTTGTGCAAACATTGAGAATAACTCAATCGCTTTAATACGTTTTTTACGAATTGACTCGTCTTGCTCGTACTTGATGTATAGCTCATCAAACTTCGCTTGATCTTCAAAGAATGCATCGTATAGACCCGGAACATCTGATGGGCTAAATAATGTGATGTAATCATCTTTGATTAAACGGCTATACATTAATTTGTTGAACTGCACACCGTAGTCAAGGTGACGTACACGGTTATCATCAACACCACGGTTGTTCTTTAGAACTAATAAATTTTCAACTTCCAAATGCCAAAGTGGGTAGAACAGCGTAGCTGCGCCGCCACGAACACCACCTTGTGAACAGCTCTTAACAGCAGTTTGGAAGTGCTTATAAAATGGAATACAACCTGTGTGGTACGCTTCGCCATTACGAATAGGGCTACCAAGCGCACGAATGCGACCCGCATTAATACCAATACCAGCACGTTGCGAAACATATTTAACGATCGCAGATGATGTCGCATTAATAGAGTCTAGGCTATCACCACATTCAATTAGTACACATGAGCTGAACTGACGTGTAGGCGTACGAACACCGGCCATAATTGGCGTAGGTAACGAAATTTTGAAGGTAGACACTGCATCATAAAAACGCTTGATGTAATCAATACGCGTCTCTTTTGGATAATCAGAGAATAAGCTTGCAGCAACTAAGATATATAAAAACTGTGCACTTTCGTAAATTTCACCAGTAACACGGTTTTGAACTAAATACTTACCTTCAAGTTGCTTTACCGCAGCGTAGCTGAAGTTTAGGTCACGGTTGTGATCGATGTAAGCATCTAACTCGTCAATTTCTTGCTCGGTATAATCAACCAAAAGGTGTTGATCATAACGTTTGTCTTCAACTAATTTCGTGATGTGATCATATAAGCGTGGTGGCTCAAATTGACCGTACGCTTTTTTACGTAAATGGAATACAGCTAAGCGAGCAGCTAGGTATTGGTAATCAGGCGTATCTTTAGAGATCTGATCAGCTGCAGCTTTGATGATTGTTTCATGAATGTCATCGGTACGAATGCCGTCATAAAATTGAATATGAGATTTTAATTCAACTTGTGAGACAGACACATTCTCTAGACCTTCTGCGGCCCAAGCGATCACGCGATGGATCTTATCTAGATCAAGTGACTCTTTACGGCCGTCACGTTTGCTTACAGATAGCTGTTGGTTCATAGTTTTGCCTGTATTCCTTGGGAAATTATCGTTGTAAAGACAAAGGTATTCTTTATGTAATTATTATTATTCAATACCAGGGTGAACTAATTGAATAACATTTAGCCACAATATCTGGTGTTGTTTAAATTGCAGATCACAAGATAGTGTGGTCTGCGTTGTTTTGCAAGGGATAGAATTGCCCCATTTTGTGGATAACTATTGGATAAACGTATTGTGTTAGTAACCATTAACCTTTGAACATTCATAGAAGACGAAATTTGTAGAAATCAACAAAAGATCCAGAAAATTTATCGTTTTTAAAAATAAATTTTGACTGATTTTTTTATCATCAAAGAATGCTCAAAAGTGAATCAAATCACAATATATGGGGTTTCTTCTATCAAATAACACTATATATGGTTAAATCCATCAATGGGTGTTTGCCAATTGAAATCCGCTTGCCAGTCAAGAGCAGCATCAACACTGGGTATGTAACCCCATAACGCCGTTGCACTATACATATTGGCAGCTTTTGCAGCTTGAATATCACGTTCAGCATCACCGATATATAAACAGCGACAGGGATCAACGTCTAAGATCTCAGCTGTGTGTAAAAGTGGATCGGGAGATGGTTTTGAAACAGCTAATGTATCGCCACTTACTACCGCCATCGCTTTACTCAAAGAGGGGATAGCTTGTACTAAGGGCTCAGTTAAAAAGCCGGGCTTATTAGTCATAATGCCCCACTTAATATTGTTTTGCTCAAGTGCAATTAAAAGCTGTTCGATGCCATTAAAGCATTTACTGTGTACAGCGATATCTTCGGCGTAGTAATCAAGAAGCTGTTGGCGCAAAGCGAGTTGTTCAAGTTCTGGCCATTTATCACCAAAGCCTACTTCTAATAATGCATTTGCACCATTAGAAGCAGCAGGGCGATAAACATGTTCAGCAACAGGGGCCACATTGGCATCTGCTAACACGCGGTTTAATGCACCACCTAAGTCATCCGCAGTATCGAGTAGAGTGCCATCTAAATCAAAGATAAAGGCATCAAAATCGATAGAGGGTGTTTGCACACCACTCATCACGCTAGTTTCTCAAAGTGCAGGATGTAATTAACACTTACATCATCGTTTAAGCTGTACTGCTTAGAAAACGGATTATAGTTAAGACCTGTACTGGCGCGTACTTTTAATCCAGCTTCTTCAGCCCATGCAATAAGCTGTGCAGGTTTAATGAATTTTTTATGGTCATGGGTACCTTCAGGTACCATTTTCAATAGCTTTTCAGCACCAACAATGGCAAACAAATAAGCTTTTGGTGTTTTATTTAATGTTGAAAAGAATACATCGGCACCAGGTTTAGCAAGTTCTGCTACAGCGCGAATAATAGAAGCAGGATCTGGAACATGCTCAAGCATTTCCATACACGTCACAACATCAAAGCGAGCAGGGTGCTCAGCAGCAAATTGCTCTGCAGGTACTTTTATATAATCAACAGGCACGCCTGTTTCTAAACTATGTAACTTAGCAACGGTTAATGGCTCTTGGCCCATATCAATGCCAGTTACTTTAGCGCCCATACGGGCCATGCTTTCACTTAAGATGCCGCCACCACAGCCAACATCTAAGGTTTCCTTATCAAATAAGCCGCCCACTTTATCTGCGACAAAATCCAAGCGAAGAGGATTTATTTCATGAAGGGGTTTGAACTCTCCGTCGCGGTCCCACCAACGTTCTGCGATGGCTTCAAACTTTGCAATTTCTGCATTATCTACATTCTGATGCTCGGTCATAAAAAACTTCCTCGTTAATCTGAGGCCATTATATAGGGGTAAATTAATAAATCGCAAAGATTTAGCGCCTGTAAATCTAAATAAATTGTGATAGCATGGTCAGGAAATAATAACTAAACCTCTTAAGACGGCGATTTGCCTCTTAATGAGTCAATACTGAAGGAATGTGAAATCAAATGACTGATCTCGCCAATGAAATTCTGCCAGTCAATATTGAAGATGAATTAAAAAATTCTTACCTTGATTATGCCATGAGTGTAATCGTAGGTCGTGCATTGCCAGACGTACGTGACGGCTTAAAGCCTGTTCACCGCCGCGTTTTGTTCGCAATGAACGAACTCAATAATGATTGGAATAAACCTTACAAGAAATCAGCACGTGTTGTTGGTGATGTAATCGGTAAATACCACCCACATGGCGACAGCGCGGTATATGACACCATCGTTCGTATGGCGCAGCCTTTCTCATTACGCTACATGCTTGTTGACGGCCAAGGTAACTTTGGTTCTGTTGACGGTGACTCTGCGGCAGCAATGCGTTATACGGAAGTCCGTATGGCGAAAATGTCACATGAATTATTAGCTGATTTAGAAAAAGAAACGGTTGATTACGTACCTAACTACGACGGTACTGAGCAAATTCCTGACGTATTACCTACTAAAGTACCTAACTTATTAGTAAATGGTTCTTCGGGTATCGCTGTTGGTATGGCGACAAACATCCCACCTCATAACTTAACAGAAGTTATCAATGGTTGTTTAGCGCTGATCCAAAACCCAGACATGTCAATTGCTGACCTTATTGAATATATCCCGGGTCCAGATTTCCCGACTGCGGCGATTATCAATGGTAAAAAAGGCATTGAGCAGGCGTATTTAACGGGTCGTGGTAAAGTATACATCCGTGCTCGCGCTGAAATCGAAGTTGACGAAAAAACTGGTCGTGAAACCATTATTGTTCACGAAATTCCTTATCAAGTTAACAAAGCGCGCCTTATCGAAAAAATCGCTGAGCTAGTTAAAGATAAGAAGATTGAAGGTATTAGCGCACTACGTGACGAATCAGATAAAGACGGTATGCGTATCGTTATCGAAATCAAACGTGGTGATGTTGGTGAAGTAATCTTAAACAACCTATATGCACAAACTCAGTTACAAACTGTGTTTGGTATGAACATGGTTGCACTTGATAACAATCAACCTAAGTGTTTCAACTTAAAAGAAATGCTTGAAGCGTTTATCGTTCACCGCCGTGAAGTTGTTACACGTCGTACTGTATTCGATTTACGTAAAGCCCGTGACCGTGCTCACACGCTTGAAGGCTTAGCGATTGCTCTTGCGAATATCGACCCGATTATCGAACTTATTCGTAAGTCACCAACCCCAGCAGAAGCAAAAGCAGCATTAACAGCTCGCCCTTGGGAACTTGGTACAGTTAAAGCTATGCTTGAAAAGGCAGGTGAAGATAACGTAGCACGTCCTGACTGGTTAGCCGCTGATTTAGGTATCCGTGACGGTCAGTACTATTTATCTGAGCAACAAGCACAAGCAATTTTAGACCTACGTTTACACAAACTAACAGGTCTTGAACATGAGAAAATCTTAGACGAGTACCAAAACTTACTTGATCTAATTGCTGAGCTTTTACACATTCTTTCAAGCCCAGATCGTTTAATGGAAGTTATCCGCGACGAGCTAGTAGAAATTAAAGAGCAATATGGTGACGAACGTCGTACTGAAATCAGTGCAGCTGCTCACGATATTAGCCTTGAAGACCTAATCAATGAAGAAGACGTTGTAGTAACGCTTTCTCACGAAGGTTACGTTAAATATCAACCACTCTCTGATTACGAAGCACAGCGCCGTGGTGGTAAAGGTAAGTCAGCAACTAAGATGAAAGATGAAGACTTCATCGAGCGTCTATTGGTTGCTAACACACACGATACAATTCTGTGTTTCTCAACGGCAGGTCGCTTATATTGGTTGAAAGTTTATCAGTTACCATTAGCAAGCCGTGCAGCGCGTGGTAAGCCAATTGTTAACTTATTACCACTTGAAGCTGATGAGCGTATTACCGCTATCTTACCAGTACGTGAGTACGAAGAAGATAAATACATCTTCATGGCCACTGCGTTTGGTACAGTTAAGAAAACACCACTTACAGCATACAGCCGTCAACGTGCGAGCGGTATTATCGCTGTTAACCTGAATGAAGGTGATAGCTTAATTGGTGTTGATATCACTGATGGCACGAATGAAATCATGCTATTCACTGATGCCGGTAAAGTTGTCCGCTTTAAAGAAGCAGAAGAGTCAGAAGTTGTTGATGAAAACGGCAACCCAGTTCTAGATGAAAATGGTAACCCGGAAATCCGCTTCAAAGGTGTACGTCCGATGGGCCGTACAGCAACGGGTGTTCGTGGTATTAAGATGGCTGATGACCAACGCGTTGTGTCGTTAATCGTACCTAAGTCAGATGGTGCGATCCTAACTGTGACAGAAAACGGTTACGGTAAGCGTACAGCACTTGAAGATTACCCATCGAAGAGCCGTGCAACACAAGGTGTTGTATCAATCAAAGTAAGCGAGCGTAATGGCGCTGTGGTTGGTGCAGTACAAGTTGACGAAAACGACGAAATCATGATCATCTCTAATCGCGGTACATTAGTACGTACCCGTGTTAATGAGGTTTCTACGGTTGGTCGTAATACTCAAGGCGTTATTTTGATACGAACTATTGACGAAGAGCAAGTAGTTGGTTTACAACGTATCGAAGAAATCGAAGTTGATGAGCTTGAAGCCATCGAAGGCGAGGCCGTTGAAGTAGTCGATACCAATACTGAAGAAACGGGTGATAACCCACCTTCAGAATAACATTGATTTAAAAAGCGGCTTCGGCCGCTTTTTTTATCCGCACTATAATTACTGGAATGAGGCAAAGTAATGACTAAATATAATTTTTGTGCAGGACCGGCAATGCTACCGCCGGCAGTTATGCAAAAAGCACAAAAAGAATTTATAGATTGGCAAGGTTTAGGTGTCTCTGTGATGGAAATTAGCCATCGCAGCAGCGACTTTTTAGCACTTACTGCTAAATGTGAAGCAAGCCTGCGTCGCTTAATGAATATTAGTGATGAGTTTGAAGTGTTATTTATGCACGGCGGTGGCCGTGGTCAATTCAGTGCTGTGCCATTGAATCTTCACCTTGATGATAAACCAGCTGTGTACTGTGAAAACGGTGTATGGTCTAAAGGTGCTACTTCAGAAGCTGCTAAATTCACTGCTGTTGAAAGTATTAATGTACGTGATGATGAACAGCAAAATGGTCAGTTCTCTATCAAACCAGCAAGCAGCTGGGAATTACCTGCTGATGCGTCGTACATTCACTATTGCCCGAATGAAACCGTAGATGGCATTGAAATTTTCGAAGTACCATCACATCCATCTGCACCGATTGTTGCTGATATGTCATCGACTATTTTATCGCGCGAATTTGATGTAAATCAGTTTGATCTTATTTACGCTGGCGCACAAAAAAATATCGGCCCGTCTGGTTTATCGATTGTTATTATTCGTAAAACGCTACTTGAACGTGAAGGCCTTGCAAAGCCAGGAATTCTTGATTACGCATTAGAAGCGAAACAAGGCAGCATGTATAACACACCACCTACATTTGCGTGGTACTTAGCTGCTGAAGTATTTGAATGGCTTGAAGCAAACGGTGGCGTTAAAGCGATGGAAGAGCAAAACATCGCAAAAGCAGAATTACTTTACAACTTTATTGATAGCTCAGATTTTTATAGTAATAAAGTTGCCAAGCATTGCCGTTCACGCATGAACGTACCGTTTTGGTTAAACGATGAATCATTGAATGAAAAATTCATTAATGAGTCAAAAGAAGCAGGCTTATTAGCCCTTGAAGGTCACCGTATCGTTGGTGGTATGCGCGCAAGCATTTATAACGCGATGCCACTTGAAGGTGTTCAAGCTTTGGTTAATTTTATGGAAAAATTCGCCAAGGAGCACAGCTAATTATGGAACAGCTTCGTCTTGAACCAATCTCAAAAGTAAATGGTAGTGTGACACTGCCAGGCTCAAAAAGCTTATCAAACCGTATCTTACTGTTAGCAGCACTGGCAGAGGGCACAACGGTTGTTGAAAACCTTCTCGACAGTGATGATATTCGTCATATGCTAGGTGCGTTAAATCTTTTGGGCGTAAATGTATCGCTTAATGAAGATAAAACAGTGGCTACCGTAGAGGGGGTTGCAGGTAAATTTAAAACCCCAAGTGAGCCATTATTTTTAGGCAATGCTGGTACTGCTTATCGTCCACTGACAGCTGTATTAGCTGCTGTAGAAGGCGAATATCAGCTGGTGGGTGAGCCACGTATGGAAGAGCGCCCAATCGGCCATTTGGTTGATGCACTGCAAGCCCTGGGTGGTGATGTTGAATATCTTAAGCATAAAGACTATCCACCACTGGCCATTAAAGGCGGCAAAATCAACGGCGGTAAAGTTGAAATTGATGGCAGTATTTCGAGCCAGTTCTTAACTGCGTTACTAATGGCGGCGCCATTATTTAATGGCGACACAGAAATCACCATTAAAGGCACGCTGGTATCAAAGCCTTACATTGATATTACCCTAGATGTGATGAAGCGTTTCGGTGTTATTGTGAGTCATGACAACTATGAAACGTTTTACGTTAAAGGCTGTCAGCAGTATCAAGCACTTGAGCGTATTATGGTCGAAGGTGATGCTTCAAGCGCCTCTTATTTTATTGCGGCGGCTGCAATAGCAGGCGGCGAAATTGAAATTAATGGGGTAGGTGCTGCATCTGTTCAGGGTGATATTGGTTTTGCCAAAGTTATGGAACAAGTCGGCGCTAAAATCGATTGGTACGATGAAAAGCTGGTGGTTCGTAAAGGCGAGCTGAACGCGGTTGATATTGATGCTAATGCAATCCCTGATGCAGCGATGACTCTCGCAACCGTTGCGCTTTTCGCAAAAGGTACAACGGCGATTCGTAATATCTATAACTGGCGTGTAAAAGAAACAGACCGTTTATATGCAATGGCTACTGAGCTTCGAAAAGTTGGTGCAGAAGTTGTTGAGGGTGAAGATTTCATCGAAATAACACCACCAGAAACATTCAATGATGTAGCGATTGATACGTACAACGATCACCGTATTGCCATGTGTTTTGCGATGGTTGCTGTTGGCGGGAAGCCGATAACCATTAACGATCCTAAATGTACATACAAAACTTTTCCAACGTTTTTCAAAGTACTAGAGTCTGTCTCAAGTCAATAAAACAGAAGAAAATATAAAAAGTTACACTCTAGATGCGGATCTATTTTAAGAACTGACGTATAATATCGCGGATTTATTTTGGTGTGCATTGCAGGAGGTTATAAATGCAGGCGTTATCAATGCCCGTAATCACCATCGATGGCCCAAGTGGTTCAGGTAAAGGAACTGTTTGTCGCTTGTTAGCCGAGAAATTAGGTTGGGATGTATTAGACAGTGGAGCGATTTATCGTGTGCTGTCACTTGCAGCGCTTCATCATCAAATTGAACTAGATAATGAAGATGCGCTAGTGCCGTTAGCTGCAAACTTAGATGTACAGTTTTTGGTCGACAGCCAAACACATACTTCTAAAATTGTCTTGGAAGGCGAAGACGTCACAACCACAATCCGCAACGAAGAAGTGGGTGCTGCGGCATCAAAGATTGCTGCATTACCACGGGTGAGAGAAGCATTATTACGTCGTCAACGTGCGTTTCGTACTGAGAGCGGCCTAATTGCCGATGGTCGTGATATGGGCACAGTTGTGTTTCCAGATGCACCATTGAAAATTTATTTAACCGCATCAGCTGAAGAGCGCGCTCGTCGTCGCTTTGCTGAGTTGAATGAACGCGGTCTTGATGTTACACTAAGTGGTCTACTTGAGGACATAAAAGCTCGTGATCACCGCGATATGACGCGTGAAGTTGCGCCGCTTGTTCCTGCAGAAGACGCTATTGAGCTTGATACTAGTGAGCTCAATGCAATGCAAGTGTTTGATAAAGTTGTAACTTTACTCGACGAAGCAGTACTTGCAGGAAAGCTTCCAAAAGCTAAAAAGTAATTTATTAAGGTGCCGGCAGGAAGCCAGCGCTATTTTAACAACCCCATGCAGCATGGTTGCTAATTGGTTATTTAATTATTTAGAGACGTATAATGTCAGAAAATTTTGCGCAGTTATTTGAAGAAAGCCTTAAGGGTTTTGAAGCAGAGCAAGGCTCTATCGTTAAAGGTACTGTTATCTCAATCGAGAACAACATCGTACTTGTTGATGCTGGTCTTAAATCTGAAAGTGCAATCCCTGCTGAGCAATTCAAAAATGCTGCTGGTGAACTAGAAGTTGCTGTTGGCGACGAAGTAGATGTTGCTTTAGACGCAATCGAAGACGGTTTCGGTGAAACTATCCTTTCTCGTGAGAAAGCGAAGCGTCACGAAGCGTGGATCCGCTTAGAAAAAGCATGTGAAGAGCAAGAGACTGTTACTGGTGTTATCAACGGTAAAGTTAAAGGCGGTTTCACTGTTGAAGTTGATTCAATCCGTGCCTTCCTACCTGGTTCACTTGTTGATGTTCGTCCAGTACGTGACACAACTCACCTTGAAGGTAAAGAGCTTGAGTTCAAAGTAATCAAGCTTGACCAAAAACGTAACAACGTTGTTGTTTCTCGCCGTGCAGTTATCGAATCAGAAAACTCACAAGAGCGTGAAGAGCTTCTTGCTAACCTTGTTGAAGGTCAAGAAGTTAAAGGTATCGTTAAGAACCTTACTGACTACGGTGCGTTCGTTGACCTTGGTGGTGTTGACGGTCTACTACACATCACAGACATGGCGTGGAAGCGTGTTAAGCACCCTTCAGAAATCGTTAATGTTGGCGACGAAATCGCAGTTAAAGTTCTTAAATTCGACAAAGAAAAGACTCGTGTATCTCTAGGCCTTAAACAGCTTGGCGAAGATCCATGGGCAGCTATCGCTGGTCGTTACCCAGAAGGTTCTAAGCTTTCTGGTCGTGTAACTAACCTTACTGACTACGGTTGTTTCGTTGAAATCGAAGAAGGCGTAGAAGGGCTAGTACACGTTTCTGAAATGGATTGGACTAACAAGAACATCCACCCTTCAAAAGTTGTTTCACTAGGTGACACTGTTGAAGTTATGGTTCTTGAAATCGACGAAGAGCGTCGTCGTATTTCTCTTGGTCTTAAGCAATGTATTGCTAACCCATGGCAAGAATTTGCTCGTCTACAAAACAAAGGCGACCAAGTTACTGGTAAGATCAAATCAATCACTGACTTCGGTATCTTCATCGGTCTTGAAGGCGGTATTGACGGTCTTGTTCACCTTTCAGACATTTCTTGGAACACGCCTGGCGAAGAAGCTGTACGTGAATTCAAGAAAGGCGACGAAATCACTGCTATCGTATTACAAGTTGACCCAGAGCGTGAGCGTATCTCTCTAGGCGTTAAACAAATCGAAGCTGACCCATTCAATAACTACCTGGACGCAAACAAAAAAGGTGCTATTGTTAAAGGTAAAGTGACTGAAGTTGATGCGAAAGGCGCAACTGTTGAGCTTATCGAAGGCGTTGAAGGTTACATCCGTGTAGCTGATATCGCTCAAGAGCGTGTTGAAGATGCTACTACTGTAGTTTCTGCAGGCGACGAAATCGAAGCGAAATACGTTGGTGTTGATCGTAAGAACCGCACTTTAAGCTTATCTGTTAAAGCTCTTTTCGAAGCAGAAGAGAAAGAAGTACTAGAGAAGCTTAAGAAAGAAGAGCCAGCGTTCGAAAACGCTATGGCTGCAGCATTCAAAAATGCTCAAAAAGACTAATATCTAGTCTTTTAAAATTGGAAGGGCAGTTTTGCCCTTCCTTTACCACTCTTTAAGGAAACGCTATGACTAAGTCAGAATTGATAG
The DNA here is from genome assembly GCA_013391845.1 of Pseudoalteromonas shioyasakiensis. Lineage (NCBI taxonomy): Bacteria > Pseudomonadati > Pseudomonadota > Gammaproteobacteria > Alteromonadales > Pseudoalteromonadaceae > Pseudoalteromonas > Pseudoalteromonas shioyasakiensis. The sequence continues at coordinate 2,403,846 of CP058414.1, read as the reverse complement.
AACAACTTGCCGAGCAACATGCACACATCCCTGTGAAAGATGTTGAAAATGCCGTTAAAGAAATTCTTGAACAAATGGCCGGTTCATTATCTAGCTCAGATCGCATCGAGATCCGTGGCTTTGGAAGTTTCTCATTGCATTATCGTTCTCCTCGCACAGGTCGTAATCCAAAGACTGGCGAAACAGTTGAGTTAGACGGTAAGCACGTACCACATTTCAAACCAGGTAAAGAGTTACGTGACCGCGTAAATGCGAGTATTGCCTAGTTTTATACAGGAGTAGTTACTTGTTTAGGGTATTAAAAATTGTATTAATTGCGCTGTGTTTATTTATTGCGTTTGTACTTGGTTCACAGAATCCACAATTGGTGCAAATCAATTATTTAATCGCTAGTAATACTTTACCCCTAGCTGTTGTAATAAGTATCTGCTTTATTTTAGGTGTCGCAATTGGTTGTTTTATAAGCTTTACACTATTTTCTCAGTTAAAGTGGCAAAATTATCGTTTAAAGAAAAAATTAGCGCCTGAAAAAAACAATAAAAAGCTTGTTGCTAATAAAGACACCTAATCATGATTGAGCTTCTGTTTTTACTTTTACCCGTTGCAGCCGGTTACGGTTGGATAATGGGTAAAAACAGCGCTAAAAACCAAGCTCATCAGCTTAATCGCCAAATCACCTCTGAATATTCTAAAGGCCTTAAATTTCTCTTAGACAGAGAAGAAGACCAAGGCTTAGAGCACCTTATCAATCTACTTGAAGTTGCTGCCGACTCAGTTGAACACTATTCAACACTGGCAACTATGTTTCGCCGCCGTGGCGAGCTTGACCGCGCAATTAAAATTCATGAGTTGTTATTAAAACACCCAAGCCTTGATGAACAACAAGCTGCAACCAGTCGTTTAGAGCTGGCTGAAGATTACATCATGGCAGGCTTATTAGATAGCGCAGAAGAGCATTTAGTTTGGCTCGTAAAAGCAGGATATAAAGAAGCGCTCGAACCAATTATCAATCTTTATTCACAAACTCGTGAATGGGAAAAGGGCATTAACATGTACGAGGCCCACAGTGAGTTGTTCACTAAACCTCAGCATGTAAAAGCCATTGCCAATTTTTACTGTGAAGCGGCTTTACAAGATAATGATACGCAAATTATGCGTAAAGCCATTAGCTTAAACCATAAAGCCATTCGTCCATTATATGAGCTTGGTCACAGTGCCTTTACCAATGAAGATTATGTAAAAGCAATTTACTATTGGCGCGAGCTAATCAGTCAGTTCACGTTTTTTGCGCCAGTATTTATTGAAGAGCTTGCGCTGAGCTATCAAAAGCTAAATTTAACGCATCAGTTTTACGAATTACTTAATGAACTGCTCGATAAAGGTGGCGTATTAATAAAAATAAAACACTGCCAAGCCTTACTTGAGCAAGGTCACATAGAGCAAGCGATAAAATTTTTAACGGATAGTTTAAAGCGTCATCCAACTATTCGGGGCTTTAGCTTTTTATTACAGCTACTTGCCAAACAAAACAACGATATTAAAGATGTACTCGATCAAATTGATAAGCTAGTAACCTCTTATATCGCAACCAAACCTGATTTTCAGTGCCAACACTGTGGCTTTACCAGTCATACCATTTATTGGGTATGTCCATCTTGTAAGCACTGGGAAACAATTGTTCCAAGCCGTGGCATAGACGGTTTTTAATTCATATTAGTCCATTAGTTTTTAGGAAAGTTATGTCTGTCGAAGATTCAAAAAAAGTATTAATTGCCCTTGATTACGATGATCAACAAACAGCTCTTGCGTTTGTAAAGCAATTATCGCCTGATACGTGTCGCCTTAAAGTTGGCAAAGAAATGTTCACGTATTTTGGTCCTAGCTTTGTTAAGGAACTAATCGACTTAGGTTTTGATGTATTCTTAGACCTAAAATTTCACGATATTCCAAACACAGTGGCTAAAGCTGTAACCGCAGCTGCAAAAATGGGTGTATGGATGGTTAACGTGCATGCCTCTGGTGGCGTTGAAATGATGACTAAAGCAAAACAAGCTTTAGAGCAGTTTGGTGATGACGCGCCATTACTGATTGCAGTAACAGTACTAACCAGTATGGATGCCGCAGAGCTTACTCGTTTAGGTGTAGATAAAACACCAGAAGAGCAAGTCATTTACCTAGCAAAACTTGCCAAAGAATCAGGCCTTGATGGGGTAGTGTGCTCAGCACAAGAAGCGAAAAAGCTAAAAGCAGAAACTCGGCGCAGACTTTAAACTGGTTACCCCTGGTATTCGCCCAGCAGGCAGCGATGCAGGCGACCAAAAGCGCATCATGACACCTAAACAAGCCGTTGAAGATGGCAGCGACTATTTAGTTGTAGGCCGCCCAATCACCCAATCGGCAGACCCAGTTGCAACACTAAAAGAAATTAACGACTCACTAAAATAACCTCGTTATTTTAAATAGTCTTTAAAGAGCATTGTAGGCACGGTTTAAATCGCGCTATATACAGTGCTCTTTTTTGTTTGTGGTAATTACACTAGGTTATCTACATCTGAGAATCAGGAACTCGAGCAAACTCATTTTTGGACAAAAACGTTTTAGGTCGTCGGCTGTATTCGACGAATTTTGCATAAAATTTCTATGGGTTAACGCCCGCTTAAGCGGACAAAAATTGTTGGTTATTTTGTGGAGCGAAGCGGAACCTAACCAACTGTTTTTGTACGTTTAAAGCGTTTTTTATGCCACTATCTATTAGTATTAAAGTAATCATATGTATACACCCAATCCAATGTTTGATGATAAAAATATTCATAATATACAAAGTTTAACTCCCATTTCCAGGCATTAAAGCTACTATACATTTCAAAAATAGCTTGTACATGAACTGATGCGTGTATTATTTTTTTATCTAAGACATCTTGATTAGCCACATGAACTAGAGTTCGTGTTTTTCCGGTAATATATCGTTTTCTAATTTTGAAATATTGAATAATTCTTATTGGTGTTATTTTGAACTTTTCAACCCATTTTTCTTTGTAGATATTTACAGAAACTCTTCCATTTTTATCACCTTTTATTTCTCGCAGAATTCTCATTGGTACAAGGTATGAAGATAAATATGAATCATTATATTTATGAAAAATGTGAATTATCAAATAATCAGATTTTTCATACTGAACATTACTTAGTGATACTTTATCTTCAACAGTACTTTTTACTTCTACTAAACTAGCATCAATTTTTAAATCAAAACCACGATTATTTGAATCAAGATCTGGTTTTTCTACAAATAATAACTCTGTTAAAGCTTCACCAGTAGCTCCTAACACTGTCTTTGCATCATGCCCTTGTTTAGAAACAGGTGGTGTAATGTCGTTTACGTATAGTACTTTAGAAATTTCTTTAAAAGCTGCTGGTTTTTTCTTTGTTGCAAGTAATGGAACATCTTTTTTAATGAAATTATATCTAAGATCTTTCTTATACGCAGATAAGATAACTTCATCGACAGCCTTCGCTACTCGATTCTTTCTGAATAACCTAGATGGTAATCGGGACATCAACTTACCTTTTCAGTTCGGTAGTGGCATAACAGCGTATTACCGAGAATTCCCGTTAACACTCAATGTGTCAATTTCCAGAATTATCAAAATACGATTTTTATTAATTTAATTATTAATAACTTACACATAGCCTAAAGGAATTACAATTGTTTAGATTCTCCTATAACCGAGAATTTACTTTTTCGAGAATTGCTAAAATTACATTACGAGAATTGATTATTCATTAACATTTTGAATGCCTGCTTCGCTAAAAGCAACCATTAGAGGATTTACCCTAACTTGTTTTGGGGCGTGCGACGTGAAGTCGTATGAAGCGCTGTTCACCGCTTAATGAGTGAACCATCTGTATCACCAGATGATCCTAGGAGCCTGAATAAAGTAGCGGCTCTGACAATGTAACGAAGGTTGGTATGCGCCAATCGGGATCTTAATCGTGAGAGGACGATCCTCCTGATAACCACAAATCGGGTGAGTGCTAGGCAGTCAGTATGATGAACATAAGTGAATCCGCGTAAGGTGCGTTATACGATGAAACAGCGGAAGTGGTTAATACGCTGTAGCCAAAAGGCACGAGAGTCGGAAAGAGATTGCCCCATGCTCTTTCGTGATCACTGAACTCTCCGCACTATAGCGGGCATCTAACCTGACATTGCGCAACATACGGAACACGGTAAGCCTGTATCACTCCCTTTGGGAAAGCTTATATAGCCGATAGTGATGCAGGTAGAGGATGTTGGAGAAAGCAAAGGCTGGATTGTAATGATGCAGATACAGACGTCTGTCTGGCACGAAAGTGAGCTGACTTCCGACTGGTCTTCCGTTGCAAGAGAATTTGAAGAACTTTATTCAAGGAGAAACGCAAATGATGATTTCAAAAGAGATTAGTGCCTCCCCTGACAGTGCTCAATGGCAATCCATAAATTGGAAAACTGTTGAGTCGCACGTTTTAAAGCTTCAGATGCGTATTGCAAAAGCAACAAGAGAAGGTAAACACAGCAAAGCGAAAGCGTTGCAGTGGATACTGACTCACTCGCATTCGGCAAAACTTCTTGCTGTTAAGCGAGTATCACAAAACAAAGGCAGTAAAACGCCCGGAATAGACGGCGTCATCTGGAATACGGATACGCGCCGCATGAAAGCAGTCAATCAATTGAGCAGAAAGGCTTATCAAGCCAAACCGCTCAAGCGTATCTACATCCCTAAGAAAAACGGCAAGCTCAGACCTTTGGGTATCCCGTGCATGGTCGATAGAGCGCTACAAGCGCTTCACCTTCTTGCACTAGAGCCTGTGTCAGAAACACTTGCTGACCCAAATAGCTACGGATTTCGGCGCAATAGAAGCACTGCTGATGCTATTGCTCAGTGTTTTCTCTGTTTGAGTAAAAAGCAATCCGCGCAATGGGTTCTTGAGGGAGATATCAAAGCCTGTTTCGACAAGATTGGGCATCAATGGCTTATGAATAATATAGCTGTAGATAAACGAATGTTGGAACAATGGTTAAAGTCTGGTTTTATGGACAAAGGGCTGTTCTATCGCACTGACGAGGGAACACCACAAGGCGGGATCATATCTCCAACCTTGATGCTGATGACTCTTGCAGGTCTTGAGCAACGCATTAAGTCCACCGCACTTAAAAATGGGGCGAGAGCCAACTTTATAGGATACGCCGATGATTTCGTAGTCACATGCACTTCAAAGGACGTGCTGGAGAACGATATCAAACCGTTGATTGCTGACTTCTTAGCACATAGAGGCTTAACGCTCTCCGAAGAGAAAACGCACATTACCCACATTAGCCGTGGTTTTGACTTCCTAGGCTTTAACCATAGGAAGTACAAAGGAAAACTGCTCATTAAACCGAGCAAATCTAACACGTTAATATTTCTGAGTAACTTGCGCGAACTCATTAAAAAGCACGCAACTACCCCCGTTAACGATCTAATCAAGTTGATAAATCCGAAACTCAGGGGTTGGTCGAATTACTATCGCCATTGCGTTGCCAAACAAGTATTCGGATATGTGAGCCACAAACTATTTCTAGCGTTATGGCATTGGGCTAAAAGGCGTCATCCAACAAAATCAAAAACTTGGATCGCCATGAAGTACTTTATCAACCGTCGAGGCCAATGGCAATTTCACGGTTGGCAGAAGAGCATGAACATGAACATGAACATGGATTGTCAGTTTAATCTATTTCAAATAGCTAAGGTGCCAATAGAGAGACATGTGAAAATCAGGAGTGAAGCTACGCCTTTTGATCCTTTATACCAAGAATACTTGGCAAAGAGAAAAGCAAAGAGGCAATGCCGCAACTCTTGGAATGAGCCTAATCTCGCTGCTTTATAAGTTGCTGGGTACCAATTAGGTGCCTTCGTGAAGGCTTGAGCCGTATGCAGTGAAAGTTGCACGTACGGTTCTTAGGAGGGCGACACTTGGTAACAGGTGTCGTCTATCCGACAGGAATGAGTTAGACCAAACCGGAAAGGCAGTTCATGACACAATGCCGACTTTCACTTTTAAATGAAAAATACTCAATATAGCGTTAGAAAATTTACGGCATCCACACGTTAAAGCTAACAAAACCAGTAAGAATAAAAAAAGAGTAAAGCTTTCACTTTACTCTTTTTCATATATCAATGATCTTGTTAGCTCGTAGCTCGTAGCTCGTAACTCGTAGCTCGTGGCTCGCAACTTATTTCAATCTAATCGATGTTGCTTCAATATCAATTAAACCTTGCTTAAACAAACCGCCAATGGCTTTTTTGTAGTTTGCTTTACTGGTTGAGAAAGTCTTTTTAATTGCTTCAGGGTCTGACTTATCACCTAGGTGAAGTACGCCGCCTTCGGCTTTTAATTTATCTAAGATTTTTTCGCCTAAGTCGTTTACTTTACCCATACCTGGCTTTTCAAGTAGTACATCGATTTTGCCGTCTTCACGTACTTTTTGAATAAAGCCTTTTAAGCGCTGGCCAACAAACAGCTTTTTAAATACCGTGTTGTAGTAAACAACGCCAATGTGAGCTTCGTTTACAAGTACTTTGTAGCCTAGGTCTGTTTTACCGGCAACGATTAAGTCAACTTCTTCCATTACAGAGTAAGTTGGCTCATCTTTCGATAAAAACTTATTAAAGTTGCTCGATGCACAAATACGTTGGCTGGCGTTATCTAGGTACAAACGTACAAGATACGAAAAGCCGTCTTTCATTTTTGGCTTTTGTTCGTTGTATGGTGCTAGTACGTCTTTTTCGAGGCCCCAATCCATAAACGCACCGGTGCTATTAATCGCTTTAACACGTAGTAGGGCAAATTCGCCTACCTCAGCCAATGGTTTTTTTGTGGTGCCGGTTGGGTGACCTGCATGATCTAAGTAGATGAATACTTGCACGCTGTCGCCAGCTTCTAGATCGTAGTCAATTTCTTTGCTTGGTAAGAATACTTCGCCTAAATCACGGCCATCTAAATAAGCACCTTCGTTAGATATTTCGTTAACGAAAAGGGTTTGTGTGGTTCCTAAAATACTCATTGTTATTCCTGTTCTGGCTTTTTCTTACGGCGCATTGGAGCAAAACCATCTACATCAATTGGTGCTTGAATAGGGGCTTTTGGCTTCTTAGGGGCTGCTTTGCGTTTTGGTTTAGCAGGTTTAGCAGCCACTTTTTTCTCTGCTTTTTTCCAAACTGTGTTTGGTTTTTTCTCACGCAGACCTTTAAATTTACCAACAAGGCCGTCAACGGTGAAAAAGCTTAATTCATCATTTAAAAATGCTTTAATTGCTTTGTAGCTTGGCCAATCTTTCGGGCCAACTAATGAAATGGCAGTACCTTTAAAGCCTGCGCGACCTGTACGACCAATACGATGCACATATTCTTCGGCATGTTTTGGTAGGTCAAAGTTAATAACGTGGGTCACGCTTAATAAATCAAGACCACGTGATGCAACATCGGTAGTGATCAAAATTTTGAAGTTTTCACGGCTAAAGGCATCCATGATTTCAAGGCGCTTAGCCTGTGTTAAGTCACCCGCAAGCGCCTGCGCTTTAAAGCCTTTATCATTTAAAAGTTGGCTTAAACGCTGAGTGTCGGCACGTGTTGCGGTGAAAATAATACACTGACCAACATTGTCTTGTTTTACAAAGTGCTCAAGTAGGGCTTCTTTGTGATCTAAGTGATCAGCTAAATAAAGTTGCTGAGTAATGTCACTATGTTGCTCGTTTGAGGCACTTAACAATATTTGTTTTGGTGAACGTAATAAGTTGCGTGACAGGGCATCAACTTGTGCATGGTCAAGGGTTGCTGAGAACAATAACGTTTGACGCAAGCGGTGATCAGCAAGCTCGTTGATCATTTTAACTTGCTCGGTAAAGCCTAAATCTAAAATACGGTCGGCTTCATCAAAAATTAAAAGCTCTAAGCCTGAAAGCTGTAATGAGCGTTGACTTAAATGGTCAGCTAAACGCCCCGGAGTTGCCACTACAAAATGAGGGTCTTTACGAAGTGCTTTAATTTGGTCATTAAAGTTTTCACCACCGAGTACTTTTACCGCACTAATATTTGTGCCAGCAATTAATAATCTTAATTGGCTGTATACTTGGGTTGCTAATTCGCGGGTAGGCGCAACGATTAAAACGCGAGGGTCGCGTTTACTGAGAGCTTTTTGTTTCATTACGCGCTGTACAGCAGGTAATAAAAACGCCAGCGTTTTGCCCGATCCTGTTTTTGACTGTGCAAAAATATCATGGCCTGCGATAGCTGTAGGTACCGCGTGAGCTTGAATGTCAGTGGGCTGGGTGATGCCTTGATGCGCTAGTTGTTTTTCGAGGCGTGTATCAATCCCAAGTTCAGTAAAGTGCAATGCGTAATCTCCGATGAGCAAAATTTGTAAATCCTGTTCATTATAACGCACTTGCCTTACTAGGAGACAGTAAAAACACAGCTATTTCGCATCAGTTTTTGCAATTATCGCTAATTCGCGTAAAATACGCGCCCTCAATGCGCCGGATTTGCGATTCGGTTAACGCCCAACATGGGCATTTAAAGCAAAAGGTAAAACCATGACTGCTGTTCATAAAGACAATGTAACTAGCGAGCACTTTGTTGTTTGCGCACTATACAAATTTGTAGCCCTTCCTGATTTTGAAGCGATTCGCCAACCATTACTTAAAGTGATGGAAGACAATGAAGTACGCGGTACTTTGTTACTTGCGGCTGAAGGTATCAACGGTACTGTTTCTGCTAAGCGTGAAGGTATCGATAACCTACTTGCATGGTTAGATTCACAACCAAACCTAGATAACATCGTGACAAAAGAGTCTTACGATGACGAATGCCCGTTCTACCGTACTAAGGTAAAACTGAAAAAAGAAATTGTAACTATGGGTGTTGAAGGTATCGACCCACGTGAAGTAGTGGGTACATACGTAAAACCAGCTGACTGGAATGCATTAATTTCAGACCCTGAAGTGATTCTTATCGATACGCGTAACGATTACGAAATTGAGATCGGTACTTTCCAAAATGCGGTTGATCCAAACACCAAAACGTTCCGCGAATTCCCAGCTTGGGCGAAAGAAAACCTAGACCCAGAAAAGCACAAGAAAGTGGCGATGTTCTGTACCGGTGGTATTCGCTGCGAAAAATCAACTGCATACATGAAAGAGCAAGGCTTTGACGAAGTATTCCACCTTGAGGGCGGTATTCTTAAGTACTTAGAAGAAGTACCAAAGGAAGAAACTATGTGGGAAGGTGAGTGTTTTGTATTTGATAACCGTGTTGCAGTAAATCACGATTTACAAAAAGGTTCTTACGACCAATGTCATGCGTGTCGTATGCCTATCACTGAAGAAGAAAAGCAAAAGCCTGAATACATGGAAGGTGTTTCGTGTCATCACTGTCACGACAGCCTTACAGAAGAGCAACGTGCACGTTTTGCTGAGCGTCAAAAGCAAATCGAATTAGCACAAGCTCGCGGTGAAGGCCATATCGGTAACGAAGCGCAAGAAGTTCTGCGTAAGCGTAAAGAAGCTAAAAAAGCGCAAAAAGAAGCACAGCGCCAACAGTAATTCTTAGCTTTTTGAATTGATAAAAACCTCAGCACTGTCTGGGGTTTTTTTATGCTCGTATATTAGCCACATACAGTTTCTTACACATCTTAAACAGTCTCTAACTTATATCAGGAATAGTATCTTACTTAAGCTTTAAACTGATGGGGTGAGAAAACAATGAAGAAATTACTACTAGGTTTACTATTTCTAGGAGGTTGTGCCTCGCAAGGTGTTGATAGAGCAGACCAAAATGTAATGATCAAACGCTTTTACGCAAAAGTCATGTCAGTGCAACCTGTTAAATTGTCATCCAACGTTAAAACAGGGATTGCTGCAGGTTCTACTATAGGCATTGTTGATCAGTTAGATGGTAACCACGAAGATATGATTGCAGGCGCTATTGCTGGGGCGCTTGTTGGCGGCATAGTGACTGCGATATCAGAAGGTAGTAATGATGCCTTTGAATATTCTTTAAGATCAGAGCAAGAAGGGAATTTTACGCTTATTCAAAAGGAACAATTAAATAGTGCATCTGGATGTGTTGAGGTAACCGTTGCCAGTGAAGCACATGTAAAAGAAACAGATTCATTACATTGCCGTTTCTAATTAATAAACACGCGAGAGCGCGTCGTCTATTTCACCTTGGCTAATTGTTTATTAAACGAAGTCAGCTTTTTATTGATCACAAAGCTGTTACACTTCGTAACAATTAAAACGATTCTTATTTAGGTGAAATTTTGACAATTGGCAAATTACATACATGGACTTTAATTGCCTGTATTAGTTGTGTTTCTGTCGCTGAGGCGGCTAATGTAGTTGTAGAATCAGTGTCTGTTGAAAAGTCTAAACAACAGATAAAAGCTGTGGGTAATGCTGAAGCTATTCATTCTGTAACACTTTACCCAGCTGTTGGGGATAGAGTCACTGCTGTTTACTTCAAGCCCGGCGATAAGGTTGCCAAAGGTGACTTACTATTAGAGCTTGATTCGCGCAGACAAAAAGCTGCGCTGATGGAAGCTGAAATTACTTTAAAAGATGCTGAGCGCACCATGAAAAGGCTTGAGGAAAGCCATTCCCGTGGTGCGGTACCGCAAAGTGATTTAGATGATGCCAAAACGCTTTATGAGCTTGCAAAAGTGAAGTTAATGCAAGCAAAAACAGAGCGTGAAGACCGTGAAGTTCGCGCTCCATTTAGCGGTGTTATGGGCTTAACTGACGTCGAAGTGGGCGACAGGATCACAACCCAAACAGCCATCGCTACCATCGATGATATTTCAGCGCTTTATATTAATTTTAATGCCCCAGAGGCAGCTGTGTCTGTGCTCAAACAAAAATCAGCAGTCGAAGTGGTGCCTTGGTTAGGCGATGAAACTTACACGGCTAAGGTGGCAGAGCTTGATTCACGTATCAATGCACAAACCCGCACACTCAGAACAAAAGCTAAGCTTGATAATAATGATCAACAGTTTATGCCGGGTATGAGCTTCCGTGTACATATAAATATTCTAGGTGAAGAGCTTGCCGTAGTACCAGAAGCAGCGATGATGTGGTGAGCTGCAGGCCCTTATGTTTGGAAGAGTGTTGATAATAAAGCAACCCGCGTTGATGTAAAAATTGAGCAGCGTTTAGCTGGGCGTTTATTAGTCTCCGGAGGCTTAAAAGAAGGCGACTTACTGGTAACTGAAGGGGTTCAACGCCTTAGACCTAATCAAGAGCTTAATTTCATTAATGAAATTAAGCTAGCCAAGGAGTAATGATGAAACAGCAACCTATGATGGAAGACTTACCATCAATGGCGATACGTCGCCCTGTTTTAATTGTGGTACTTAACTTACTCATTATTATCGCTGGTATTGCTGCAATAGCGGGAGTTGAAGTACGAGAGCTTCCTGATGTTGATAGACCTCGTATTACTGTATCAGCTTCTTTTCCTGGGGGCTCACCAGAAACTGTAGATACCGAAGTAACCAGTAAGCTCGAAGGGGCGGTTGCTAGGGTCAGTGGTGTTAAGTCAATTCGTGCGCAAAGTGAAGAAAACAATGCCCGTATTGTGGTTGAGTTTCGCCCCGGTGTTAATCTAGATGATGCTGCAAACGAAACACGCGAATCGGTAGCGCGAGTACAACGAGAATTACCCGAAGAAGTTGAACGGGTATCAATTATTAAAGCCGATAATGATGCAGAAGCGGTTGTCTCTTTAACAGTATCAAGCGATAGTTTGTCCCTTGAGGCGTTGACAGAGCGCGTTGATGTTGATTTAGCTCCGCAGTTTTTAACCATTCCTGGGGTTGCCGATGTTCGCTTAAATGGTGACCGTGAACGGGTACTTAGAGTGCGTATCGACCCGCTTAAGCTCAGCAGCTTTAACCTTACGGTGCCAGATATTGCTAATGTACTTCGTCAAGCTCCCTTTGATGTGCCTGCGGGTAGTTTAAAATCAAGCGATCAACAAGTCATTGTTCGTGCGGATGCAACGTCAGTGTCTGCAGAGCAAGTGGCAGACATCATTGTCCGTGATGATACTCGTATTGGTGATGTCGCTGCTGTTTACTTTGGTCCAGCAGATCCGCGCTCATTTGTCAGGCTCAATGGCACACCTGTTATTGGCATGGAAATTATTCGTCAGGCCCAATCTAATACCATTGAAATTTCTGATGAAGTGCTCACTTTAATTGAGCGTATGCGTGAACGTTTTCCTGAAATGGAGTTTACTTTAACCTCTGACGATGCGCAGTTTATTAGAAGCTCAGTTGATGAGGTAATTAACTCACTATTACTTACAGTACTATTAGTAGTGATCACACTTTGGGTGTTTATTGGCTCTTGGCGGGCAACACTTGTTCCTGCATTTGCGATACCTGTTGCGTTAATTGGCTCTTTAGCACTGATTTGGGCCCTTGGTTTCTCAATTAATATACTTACCTTACTTGCATTAGTATTAGCAACAGGCCTAATTGTTGATGATGCAATTGTGGTCAGTGAAAACATACAGCGTCAACGTGGTTTAGGTCTAGGACGTCGTGCTGCTGCCGTGGTTGGTACTCGCGAGGTGTTCTTTGCTGTTGTGGCGACAACCGCAGTATTAGCTGCGGTGTTTGTGCCTATTGCCTTTTTACCTTCAACAGCAGGGCGATTATTTAGAGAGTTTGGTGGTGTGCTAGCTGGCGCGGTTATCATCTCAAGTTTTGTTGCTTTATCCTTGGTACCTGCACTAACTTCAAAACTGAAATTAAAGCAGGGCGGTTTTCATCCTTTTGCTAAAGTTGGCCATGTTTTAGCCGCCGTATATAAGCGCACAATACACGGAGTTCTTCAACATGCATGGCTAACCTTTTTTGCGTGTTTGTTGGTTGCAGCAGGCTCTGGGGCACTGTATTTCAATTTAGATAACGAACTATTGCCAACAGAAGATCGCGGCAAAATTCGTATTTTTGCACGAGGTCCTGATGGTGTTGGCTTGAACTTTATGGACAGGCAAGCGGTGCAAATGGAAGATATCTTACTGCCGTATGTAGAAAGTGGTGATATTGAGTCTATTTATACTGTGGTTGGGCAATGGGATCCAAATATTGTATTTATCACCGTGCCATTAAAACATTGGGACGAACGTCACTTTAGCCAGCAAGAAATCATCAATAAGATTCGTGGTCCTTTAGGAAATATTCCAGGTGCGGCTGGTTACCCAGGTGGTTCAAATAGTTTGAATTTACGCGGTCAAGGTGGTGGTATTGAGCTTGCGTTATTAGGGCAAGACTATCTTGAGATATTTAAAGCAGCACAAGACTTTTCTGCTGAGATTGAAAAGGCAGTGCCAGAAGTGGCCCCTGTGCGTATTTCATATCAGCCGTCACAACCACAATTACGGGTCAATATTGATAGACGTCGTGCCGAAGAGCTTGGTGTCTCGCTTAGTGATATATCAGTAACGCTACGAGCTGCAATTAATGGTGATGATATTGCTGATTTAAATATTGGTGATCAATCAATCCCAATCATGTTGCAAGCTCAAAACCAAACTATCACTAATCCAAGCGATTTAGCTAATTTGTATGTTGGCGGTCGTAACGGTCAGTTAGTGCCTCTTAGTAGCGTTGCGACTATCACAGAAGAAGGTGTGGCTGCAGAGCTAGAGCGCCATGCACAGCGTCGTGCTATTGAGCTAAGTATGGAAATGCCAGAGGGTGTTACAATTGCTGAGCTGGTAACAAAAATCCGTGATATTTCAGAGCAATCTCTACCTGCTGGTATTAGTTTGGCGTTTAAAGGTGAAGCATTAACCTTCGAAGAAACTGCCAATGAAGTATTGATGACCTATGTATTGGCGTTTTTAATTGTACTGTTGGTACTTGCGGCGCAGTTTGAAAGTATTAATAGTGCAATAGTGGTGATGATTACAGTGCCATTTGGTATTACGTCAGCCATTTTAGCCTTGTATCTAACAGGTACCTCACTAAATATATACTCGCAAATAGGATTAGTGATGTTGATTGGCTTGATTGCCAAAAATGCAATATTGCTGGTGGAGTTTGCTGATCAGTTACGTGACCAAGGCCGAACGGTAAGAGTCGCTGTTGAAGAGGCCGCATTAGTTCGCCTTCGCCCAATTGCAATGACACTGGTTTCAACCTTACTGGGTGCATTACCACTAATTCTATCTACTGGCGCTGGAGCAGAGGCTCGTAACGCGATTGGATGGGTGGTGTTTGGCGGTTTAGCACTTGCGGTGTTATTTACCCTTTATTTAACACCGGTTATTTATCTTGGTCTAGCGCGCTTCACAAAACCAAGAGGTGATGAGTCGAAACTTCTTGCTGAAGAGTTAGAAAAGGCTTAATCCTAACAAATTGGCTATTTTTCTTTGAAAAAATAGCCAATTACCCTCACAATTAAATCAAATGTTTAAAACTAGGTACGCGTATGCAAGCCGAACACGTTGATATTGCCCAATTTCTCTCCGATCATGCTCCTTTTGATGATCTACCTGATGAGGCTGTAAATAAACTCGCATCACAAGTCGAAATAGCCTATTTTCGGGCCGGCACAGAAATATTAAATTATGGTGATGATATTGCAGACTTATTTGTTATACGCACTGGTGCCGTTGAAATGTATCGGCGTGATGGTGATTTATATAACCGTTTAACTATCGGTGGAATTTTTGGTTCAATGGGTCTTCTTATGAACCGTAAAGTGCGTTTTCCGGCAAAGGCACTTGAAGATACCTTAGTTTATTGCATCAATGTGAAGTTGTTTAACCAATACTGTGATGAATACGAAGTATTTGCCGACTTTTTTGAAGCCGATGGTAATGTGCGCCTTCATCAGGCAATTGTTGAACAAGCGGATAGCAACGACTTAACAACAGCAAAAGTGAAGTCACTACTGCACCGTGATGCAGTGACTGTTGCAAAAAGTGCCTCTGTGCAAATGGTTGCACAATTGATGACACAAGAGTCGGTATCTTCAGTGTTAGTGACTGATGCGGATAAACCAATTAGTGATGATCCCGATGATGATGACGGTCAGGTGGTAGGAATCATTACTGACCGAGACTTACGTACCAGTGTGATTGCTGAAGGTTTGAGTTACGAAGCGCCAGCAGAGCAAATTATGCAAACAGACTTAGTTCTGCTTGATAGTAATGCGTACGTGTTTGAAGCTGTGCTTGCTATGCTCAGAGATAACATTCACCACCTGCCAGTCGTTGTGAAGAAAAAACCCATTGGTGTTATTTCGTTATCGGATATTTTACGTTACGAATCGCAAAGTAGCTTATTGTTGGTGCGAGGTATATTAGCTCAGCAATCGATTGAAGATTTAGCTTACTATGCAAGACAACTACCTAATGTGTTTGTGCGCATGGTAAATGAAGATGCTAACTCACATATGATAGGCACAGCTATGGCTGTGATAGGACGCACATTTAAACAGCGTTTGCTTGATTTAGCCGAAGAAAAATTTGGCCCGCCACCAGTTCCTTATTGTTTTATCGCTTTAGGCTCAATGGCTCGTGATGAACAATTAATTGTCACCGACCAAGATAATGCCATTATCCTTGATAATAGTTTTAATGAAGAATTACACGACGATTATTTTCAAAAGTTAGCTGATTTTGTCTGTGATGGTTTAGCCGAGTGTGGTTATAAATACTGTGAAGGTGAAATTATGGCGTCTTTTAAAAAGTGGCGTTTAACGCGGGAGCAGTGGAAAGAACAATTTGCCGGTTGGATGGCAGAACCAAAACCACAGGCATTATTACATAGTTCCATCTTTTTTGATTTAGATGGCGTTTACGGTAAAAACAAGTGGGCTGATGAGCTTAAGCGATTCATTGCAACAGAAGGGCGCAAGAATAAACGTTTCTTGGCTAATCTTGCTGCCAATGCACGAAATAGAACACCGCCTTTAGGTTTCTTTAAAGACTTTGTGTTAGAGCACAATGGTCAGCATAAGCGATCAATGAATTTAAAACGCCGTGGAACTGCGCCTTTATCAGATGTTATTCGTGTACATGCTCTGGCAGTAGGTAGCCGCAAACAAAATTCATTCGAGCGTTTGGAAGATATTATCGAAGCTAAATTGTTGCCCGAGGGTAAGGCACAAGATCTACGTGATGCCCTTGAATATATTGCCATGATCAGAATTAGGCACCAAGCATGGCAAATTGAAAAGCTTGATGAAGAACCTGATAACGATCTTGAGCCTCATTTGCTTTCTCCTTTTGAGCAACGAAATCTAAAAGAGGCATTTGCGATTCTAGATAAAGCGCAGAGTTTCCTTAAATTCAGATACTCTGCTAACTCAGGGATTAAGTAATGGCAAAACAAGGGGCAAAACTTGATTGGCCGACTCGGTATCAGCAGTTATTAGCTGCTAGTAAACAGCCGTTAATTCAAGAGTTTTATGAATCTGCCATTTGTGACCTAAAGATACCAATCTGTGACGTTCCCTTAGTGGCGCTTGATTTTGAGACAACAGGTCTAAATTTTCAAAATGACGATATAGTCAGTGTCGGCTTAATCCCATTTAATACTAAGCGTATCTTTTGTAAAGATAGCCAGCATTGGATTGTTCAGCCAAGGCGTAAGCTTGCTGAAGAGTCGATTGTTATTCATGGCATAACCCATTCAGAAGTAAGCGATGCGCCAGATTTCTCAACAATTATGGAACCATTGCTAACAGCATTGAAGGGCAAAGTGATTGTGGTGCATTTTGCACCCATTGAAAGGCATTTTTTATATCAAGCGTTGCAAGCTCGATTAGGTGAAGGCCTTGAGTTTGCCGTTATAGACACGCTAGATCTGGAAACTCGTGCTCTGCGAGCAAAGCAGGGGTTACTAGGTAGATTATTCAACTCTAAGCTTGATTCTGTGCGATTAGCTGATTCTCGTATTCGTTATTCGCTGCCCGCGTATCAAAACCACAATGCGCTGAATGATGCCACTGCTACCGCAGAGCTATTACAAGCGCAAATCGCATATCATTACCGCCAAGATACGCCGCTAAGCGAATTTCTTATATAACAACCGTTGCACCGACTATATATCGGGTAATTTAAATTAATTGACCAAAGCTTATAAATAAAAAACGCCGCAAATGCGGCGTTTTTATTATTTAGAGCTGAGTGGTTAGTTTCTCGGTTCTGTTCTTAAACCAAGGATTAAACTCACACACATAAGTAGCAATACAAATGTGAAAGGTAAGCCAGTTGATACGGCTCCAGCTTGTAATGCTTCGATAGCTTGTGTACCACCAATCCAAACAAGTGCCGCTGCAATAGCACCCTCAATTGATGCCCAGAAAATACGCTGTGGTACAGGGGCATCAACTTTACCACCTGCAGTGATTGAGTCGATTACTAATGAACCTGAGTCTGATGAAGTGATAAAGAACACAAGTACCAGCACAATAGCAATGAACGAAAGCACTTGCGACATTGGCAGAGCTTCAAACATTTGGAACATAGCCAGTGGTACATCAGTTAAACCTTTTTCACCTAGCACACCTACTTTATCAACCACTTGTTCAATAGCAATACCACCATAAATTGACATCCAGAAGATGGTGACAATAGTTGGGACTAGTAGTACAGCAATTAAGAACTCACGAATTGTACGGCCTTCAGATACGCGCGCAATGAACATACCTACAAACGGTGACCATGAAATCCACCAAGCCCAATAGAATACTGTCCAGCCGTGCATCCATGTCTCATCTTCACGACCATGTGGATTACTAAGTGGAATGATATTTTCAACATAACCCATTACTGTGTTAGGAAGGTTGCCAAAAGCTGCGGCAAAGCCAACGATTGCAACAAATACTAGTAACACTAGAGCGATAAGCATGTTTACGTTGCTAAGCAGTTTTACACCACCATCAATACCACGAACAACAGAGATCACAGCCAGTAGAGTTACACCAACAATAACGCCAATTTGTAAACCAATTCCGCTATCAGTGCCAAATACATGGTTAATACCTGCGGCCGCTTGTTGTGCGCCTAATCCAAGTGAGGTCGCAAGGCCAAATAGGGTAGCAAGCACTGCTAGAATATCGATTAAATGCCCAGGCCAGCCCCATGCTTTGTCGCCTAAAATAGGGTAAAAAATAGAGCGAATAGATAAAGGTAGCCCTTTGTTGTAGCAAAAGAATGCCAACGAAAGAGAAACAACAGCGTAAATTGCCCAAGGATGCAGACCCCAATGGAACATAGTTGCGCCCATTGCCAATTTAGCGGCTTCTGGTGTGTTTGCTTCAACACCTAGTGGTGTTTCGTACCAGCCTGTAAAGTACGCGACTGGCTCTGCCACGCCCCAAAACATTAACCCAATACCCATACCTGCAGCAAATAGCATTGCTAACCAAGAAATACGAGAGTGAGTTGGGCGTGCTTCTTTACCACCAAGGCGGATATTACCGTATGGTGAAACAATTAATGCTAAGCAAAACAATACGAATAAGTTTGCTGACCACATAAAAAAGCCATCAAAATTATTAATAATGTCGTTTTTAATACCATTCAGGGTAGTTTTTGCTGTTTCAGCATCTGAAACTAATGTTGCCACTAAGAATAGGGCAATTAAACCAGCGCTGATGCCAAATACAGGGTTATGCACATCAAAACCCCATTTTTGTACATTGTCCTGACCGACGGTATAGTCGGTATTGTCGATACTGTACTTATCATGATGTTCGCTCATGAATACCTCTTGTTGTAGTTATATCTAGCAGAAAGCTAAACGGCCGGATGGCACAAGTTCAACTAATCCTCTTTTTACGTAGGAAATTAAAAAATAGTTTGTAGACGAACTAAATTTGTACCAAAGTCTAATCTTTAGTGTAGGAGCTCGAAAAAAAATGTAAATGGTTTTGTCCCTAAACAGCCGAATAAATGCAGTTTTTTTCTTTTTTTGTTGGAATTGTGAACAAATTGCTGCGGGTGAGGAATAATTTGATGACAGTATTATTTCAAAGCAAATTATTTTAGTTGAGATGAAAGTGCTGCAAACATAGTGTTTGCAGCACAAATTTACTACTTCTTGTACGCGTCGTTATGAACGCCCGCAGCACGACCCGAAGGATCAGCATTATTTTGGAATGATGCATCCCATGCAAGCGCTTCAGGAGTTGAACAAGCAACTGATTTGCCATGCGGAACACATTTCGCAGCTGCATCACCTGGGAAGTGCTCTTCAAAAATACTACGATAGAAATACGCCTCTTTAGAATCTGGGGTATTAATCGGGTATTTGTATTTTGCATTAGCTAGGTCTTGATCACTAACTTGATCGTTTACATACTCTTTTAAAGTATCAATCCAGTTATAACCAACACCATCAGAGAATTGTTCTTTTTGGCGCCAAAGCACTTCGTCTGGTAAATAGCCGTCAAACGCTTCACGAATGATGTGTTTTTCAATTTTACCGTCTTTACACATTTTCGCTTCTGGGTTGATGCGCATTGCTACATCAACAAACTCTTTATCTAAGAATGGAACACGCGCTTCAACGCCCCATGCTGCCATCGATTTATTAGCACGTAAGCAATCAAACATATTTAGTTTTGATACCTTACGATTAAGCTCTTCATGGAACTCTTGCGCGTTTGGCGCTTTGTGGAAGTAAAGGTAACCCCCAAAAAGCTCATCGGCACCTTCACCAGACAACACCATTTTAATACCCATAGCTTTAATTTGGCGCGCCATTAAATACATTGGTGTTGAGGCACGAATGGTTGTTACATCATACGTTTCGATGTGATAAATCACTTCACGTAGTGCATCAATACCTTCTTGAATTGTAAAGTGAATAGGGTGGTGAATCGTACCAATCATATCAGCTACTTTTTGTGCAGCTGCTAAATCAGGCGAACCTTCAAGACCCACAGAGAATGAATGTAGTTTTGGCCACCAAGCATCAGACTCGTCATTGTCTTCGATACGTTTTGCAGCAAAACGTTGCGTAATAGCCGAGATAACAGATGAATCTAAACCACCTGATAATAGAACGCCATATGGAACGTCACACATTAATTGACGTTTAACAGCAGCCTCTAAACCTTCTTTTACATCGCTTGTTTTTGCTTCGTTGTCTTTTACAGCATCATAGCTTTGCCAATCACGACTGTAGTATTTACGAAGTTGCCCATCTTTGCTCCATAAGAAATGACCCGGAGGGAATTCTTCAATATGTTTACAAATTGGCGAAAGTGCTTTCAGTTCTGAAGCTACATAAAAGTTACCATGTTCATCATGACCTGTATAAAGTGGAATAATACCGATATGGTCACGACCAATTAAGTAGGCATCTTGCTCTTCATCGTATAAGCAAAAGGCAAAAATACCATTTAAATCGTCTAAAAACTCAGGGCCTTTTTGCTTATATAAAGCCAAAATAACTTCACAGTCTGACTGAGTTTGAAAAGTAAAATCAGTTTCTAAGCTTGCGGCTAATTCTTTGTGGTTATAAATTTCACCATTAACAGCAAGAATATTTGTACGCTCTGGGTTGTACAATGGTTGTGCACCACTCGAAACGCCAACAATAGCAAGACGTTCATGCACTAAAATAGCTTTATCAGATGAATATACGCCAGACCAATCTGGTCCGCGGTGTCTTAATAGTTTTGACATCTCAATTGCTTGGCTTCGCAATTGAGTGGGATCAGATTTAATATCTAATACCCCAAATATTGAACACATAGTGACTCCTCATTCCAATTATGTGCGCAGTTAACAGAATTTATATAACTGCGAATGTTTGTTTTAACAGAAATAATTACCTAAGTCACACAGGTTTTTTAATTAATTGAGAATAAAATATGCACCTAGGATTATGTCTTTGCACCAGTATGGGGTAAGTGGTTAAAGGCTGAGCAGTTTAAATGCTTGATTTGCACAAATTGGGTGATATAGGGCCTAATATAAAGGCTCTTATTACTAAATGACCTGCACAGCTTTGGTGCATAAAAATGTGTGGTTTTTTACCTTTTTAAATGTATAGACAAGTCGTAAAGATAGCGCGAGCAAAGGTTAGCTTTGCTCGCTAATTTTAACTTAAATAAATTATGAGTTATTTATTAATATAGTTAAGGGCTATCGCAAGTTGATTTAAGTGTGCAGTTAGCTTTTCTTGTGCTTCATGCGCTTCCTTGAGTGTCACAAACTTAAAGTGTAAGAAATCGCCTGGTTTTAATTGTGCAAAGTGACGAAGATCTGCTTCGATCACTGTACCAAGTAATGGGTAACCCCCCGTTGTTTGCGCATCATTTAAAAGCACTATGGGTTCACCGTTTGGCGGTAACTGGATACACCCAGGAGCAACAGCCATAGATGGTAGTGAAATATCATGGCTGATATCACACTCATCACTTAATAGTCTTGTGCCCATGCGGTTGCTGTTAGGAGACACATGCCATGAATGATTAATAAAGTTTACAATGGTGTTTTTAGGTAGCAACGCGGCGTGTGGTGCAGCATGAATTCGTATCTGCGTACTTTTAGGTGGAAGCATGGCGCCTAAACCAATTTTGGTCTTGTACTTAGGCGTAATTTGAAAGGTATCACCAGTTTGCAGTGCGTGACCGGTTAAACCACCAAAACCAGCTGAAATATCAGTTGAGTAAGAATCTAAAATAGGCTCTGGTAAATGCCACTTGCCGCCAATCGCAAGGTAACTTCTAAAACCATGGCGTGCTGCATTGAGCTTTAATACATCACCTTTTTTGATATAAAAACTCCATCCTGGTTCCACGGCATTGCCGTTTACTGTGGCTTTCATATCAGTGCCATGTAGAGCAATGTAATAATCATTATCAAATTGTATCTCAGCAAGACCTAAGGTGATTTCGATTACTGGATTATTATCATCATTGCCGACTAAACGGTTCGTTATTATTTGCGCATAAGGGTCGATACAACCAGATTGACCAATTCCTAAGTGACGAGATCCTGTGCGTCCTTGATCTTGTATAGACATTTGCATGCCAGGTTTGATGATAGTGATCATTTTAACACCTCCTGAATAACAAACTCTAAAGTATCGCCGGGCTCAATAGCACATGGTGAAGCAGCATTAATATCAAATAATTTAAAATCTGTATGGCCGATAATCTGCCAGCCACCGGGGGAAGTTTCAGGGTAAATACCCGTTTGCTCACCGCCGATAGCAACAGAACCTTTTGGTACAGAAAGCCGTGGTTCAGCATGACGAGGTGTAAAAAGCTTTGGATTTAAACCATCTAAATAAGCAAAGCCGGGTTTAAAGCCTAAAAACAGAACATGGTATTTGGCATTGCTGTGCATTTGAGCAACATCGTCGACAGAGAGGTTATGATGCTTAGCAACATGCGCGATATCAGGCCCATATTCACCGCCGTAGCGCGTAGCTAACTTATGATGACGCGAATTAAAGTCACTGGATTTAAGTTCGTGCCATTGCTCAAGTAATCTTGGTAGCCAGCCTGCAAGTTGAGTTGGTTCTTTTAAATATAGGGTTAAATTATTATTGGCAGGAACTACATCAACAAAATCATCACTATTTTTACAGTACTGAGCTAATGCCCATATTTTCTTTTGTGTATTAAGTGTGTCGCTTCCTGTCACGTAGGCATCAAAAAAAATGCTGTGTGTAGTGAGCGCCATAATCTTAGGTGTGCTATTGGTCGTCGTCATTACTCATTAATCTTATTATTATCCCTTAATGCTTCTTAGCATATAGGCTGGATGTTGATGATGTAAATGTGTCTTTGGTGTTAATTAGAAAAACTCATGACAATCAAGTGGCTATAATTACTTATAGCCACTTGAAAAGTGCAATAGCAATTACTGTGCGTTATTTAATAACCAATTAGATAATAAACGTACACCGTAACCAGTTCCGCCTTCAGCTAGTTCATCTTTAGCTTTAGAGTTTAGCGCGTTGCCAGCAATATCAATGTGAACCCAGCGAGTTTCACCAGCAAAGTGTTGTAAGAAACTTGCAGCTGTAGTCGCCCCAGGGCCATGTGAGCCGATATTTTTTAGGTCAGCAATGTCTGATTTTAAGGCATCTTTGTAACCTAGTGGTAAACGCCATAGGTTTTCGTTTACTTGTTTACCAGCCACTGTTAACTGCTCAACAAGTGTATCGTCATCAGAGAATACCGCAGCATATTCATTACCAACAGCACGAATTTTAGAGCCTGTTAGGGTTGCAACATCTACCATAATGCTCGGCTTAAACTTGTCGCGGGCATACCACATTGCGTCACTTAGAACTAAGCGGCCTTCAGCATCCGTATTGACAATCTCAACGCTTAAACCTTCAGCAGTTCTAACTACATCACCCGGCGCTACAGAAAACTGTGACACCATATTTGCAGCCATGCCCATCACAGCAACTACGTTAGTATCGGCTTTAGCAAGTGCCATTGCTTTTACAGTACCTAGTACTGCTGCTGCGCCTGCCATGTCTGACTTCATGCGGGCAATTGATGCACCTGTTTTAATACTATAACCACCCGAATCAAAGGTAATACCTTTACCTATTAATGCGATAGGCGTGTTTTTATTACCTTGATAATGAGCAACAACTAAACGTGAACCTTCTTCACTACCACGACCAACCGCTTCAAGTGCGCCCATGCCAAGCTTTTTGATTTGCTTAGGTTCTAAAACAGTGATTTTAACACCTAACTTTTTAAGCTCTTTTGCAGCTTTTGCAAAATCAGCAGGAGTCATTTCTGTTGCAACTTCAGACGTTAAATCGCGCGCTAAAAAAACACCTTGCTCAATACTTTGCAGTAATTTGTGAGTTTTGACTGCTTGGTCTAAATTTTCAACATCAACCGTGTAGTTAACAACATGGCTGTCTTGTTCTTTTTTATATTGCTCAAAACGATGGTCACGTAAATTCGCACCATGAGCAAATTCAGCAGCGTATTTTGCATTGATTGCGCTGTCTTTTAACTCAGAAAAATCTAGGCTTACAGTTGCTTGTTTAGCAGACTGTAATTTAGCGTGAACATTACCACCCAGTTTTGCCATTTTTGCTGCATCCAGCTTCGGCTGCTCTCCTAAGCCAACAAGTAAGATGCGTTGGTGTTCGCTACCATTTGGCGCGATTACTTCTAATGTTTTGCCATAGCCAGCTTTAAAGTCACTAAACTCAATAACTTTGTTTAAGTGAGTTTGGGTTTCTGGTTTTAAATAATTAAAGTTAGCAACTTGGCTATCTGTATCTAAAAATAAAACTAAGGTGTTGTCGTTCGGTTTAATTGATTTTGCAAAAGTGAACTCTGCGGCATTCACTTGCGTAGCAAGTGTTAATCCTAATGCAATAGCAGATAAGCTGTGTGCAATTTTCATTTTTTAATATCCCAATGTTAAAAAGCTGTGTTTTACCGTAAATAAGGTTAAGAGTTAAATTGTTAGCGGTGAATCGCTGTTTGCATGCGTTTAAGTTGAAATTATTAATACCTATGCTCGGTCTCTATTAAATACAGGCTTTTACGAGGAAATTAGTATGACAATTAAGTCGATGTTACTGACACTATTCACTTGCAGTGCCATTTTTACCATCAGCCCAATTAAAGCTGACACAATGCCAGATAATGCAACAGGGCATATCGAAACTATAGTGCTTGGCTCGGGTTGCTTTTGGGGAGCAGAAAAACGTTATGAAGCACTGGATGGCGTGTTAGATGCGGTATCTGGTTATGCTGATGGGCATGGATTTAAAGCAACTTACAAAAATATTACTCGTAGTTCTCGTCGTTTTGATGAAAACAATTACGCAGAAGTAGTTAAAGTGACATACAACAGTAACGAGTTAACAACACAATCACTTTTAAAACACTATTTTGAAAACCATGATCCTACTCAGCTAAATCGCCAAGGTAATGATATTGGTACTCAATATCGCTCAACAATTTTGACTAGTAATAATGAGCAACTCGAGATTGCCAATAAACTTAAAGATGAATATCAAGAGAAACTAACAGCAGCAGGGTTTGGCATGATTGTAACTGTGATAAAACCGCTTGATGCGTTTTATGCTGCTGAGGATTATCACCAAGATTATTTAAAGAAAAATCCTAATGGCTATTGCCCAGATCACTCAACAGGCGTTGTTTTTACACCAGTAGAAAAACAGCAGGTTGATAACACAGCCTTATTGGCAGGTAAGCAAATTGTAGTGATAGATGCTAAAGGTTATTGCCCATACTGTGAAAAATTCAAAAAAGAGGTCGCCAATGAATACATGGGGTCGATCCCTATGACCTTTCGCCATGCTGATGAACTTGATGGTTTAAACATAAAAACTCCGACATGGGCGACTCCTACTTTACTATTTATTGAAAATGGTGAAGAGGTTTATGGCAGACAAGGGTATGTTAGTAAAGGTGAGTTTTACAAAGCGTTAGGCGCATTTAAGCTGGGTGACAGTGAAGCTTTTAGAGTGGCTTTTCATGCGACTACAGACAGCCCTTTTTGTAAACAATACGATATCTTTAAAAATACACCTGATGGAATTTTCATTGATAAGTTAAGTGGTGCGCCGCTTTTTGACACCCGAAACAGATTCAATTCTGGCACCGGTTGGCTTTCATTTACTCATCCTGTAAAAGATAGTGTGACAATGCATGAAGATAATAGTTACGGCATGCAGCGAATTGAGCTTAAGTCAAAAAGCTCCGGCATTCACTTAGGTCATTTGTTCCCTGGTGAAGGGCCAAGAGGTAAAGATAGATACTGCATAAATGCTACAGTGCTTGATTTTGTGCCAAGAGATAAATCTTAAAATGTAATTGGTATAAGAAAACCAGCCAACATGGCTGGTTTTCTTTTAGCCTGATGACTTTTTACCACAATTTTAATTCCTGTTTAGCGAGATTTAAGTTAAACGACACCAGCTCGTTATTATTTAGCTGCACAGCCTCATAGAAATCGGCAATGGCTGCCGTATCATTTTTCGCCATTAGTCTGGCAATACCTCTATTACTTAATGCATAAGACGTCAGTTCATTACGCTTATAGTGTGGAGCATTGACCTTTTTAAGCATCGCGATTGCTTGAGAGCAATCTTGATCAGCTTTATCAAACTGCTTCAGTTTCACACTCGCAACGCAACGATTAAATGGCACGATATAGTTGTTAGCTTCGTTCATTGTCTCTAAAGAATTATTAGCAAAGTTACCTTGCATAATTGCTTTTGAGCTTGCGTTATCGTCAACAACCATGAGTTTAAAGTCGTTGTTGTTGGCAAATACAAAATTTGAACAAACAAATAATATTAACCACAGGCAGGGTTTAAGATTTAATTTAAACATTGTTTTCTCCTTGTTAGTGTAAGCAATATGCTTACTCTATAAAGTTAGAAACACTGTATAAAACTGACAAACGAGATAATCGCACCCGTTAGGTGAAGAAAAGTATTCTATAAAGCAGATATTTAAGACGAAAAAAAGCCCGGTCAGAACACACAAGAACCGGGCTTTCGACAACAATTTGGTTGGGGTAACTTTTACAGCGCTAGGTTTTGTTTTGCGCGGCTTAAGTTATGGTTAACAAGTTCGTTTTTAGAAATTTGCACTGCTTCATAAAAGTCAGAAAGTGCAGCAGTATCGTTTTCAGACATGATGCGTGCAACACCACGGTTACTAAGTGCAAACGATGTTAATTCGCGGCGTTTGTAACCTGGTACTTTACTTGTGCTTAGAAGAGAAATTGCTTGAGTACACAGACTTTCCGCTTCTGAAAAATTCTTTTCTTTAACGCTTAATGCACAGCGGTTGAAGGCAGTTTCGTATTGGCTAGTTGCATTGTCGTTAGTTTGAGCTTGCTCAATAACCATCAGTTTATAATCAGCTTGATCGGCTACTGCCATCGCTGAGCAAGTTAATAAAGAGCTAAGTGCAATAGTGGTTACAAGTGTTTTTAACATGATAGTTTTCCTCTGAATAAGTTGGTGTTTCTTGCCAACGAGTGAACTTTAAAATATTCCTATAAGCTAAACAAACGATTAAATTAAAACTGATAGATGAAGAAATTTAATCTATAGAGTAATTACTCAGTATTTGAGGTGTGGCGGGGTAGTAGAGGGGGGAATTTGAATATTAAAAAACCAATTAAGCTATTAAACTTACACACTAATGTCATTGCTTTATTTCAGAGAGTGCCCCTAGCAAGTAGATTTGTAGGTATACGGCAGATATCAGAAGAATGGCTATTACTTTAGAGCTATTTTCAAAACTAAAATATCTGCCGTATCATGTTGTTCTTTTAATAAAATGGTATTTCCGTTTAGTGCTGTTATTTGGCTACAAAACACTACGCAAAACTGTTGAAAATCATTACTTAGATTTTGAACACCTTGTTTATAATCATAAAAATTCATAGTAGGTGTCTGATTTTGTGTGTATTGATAGAAAAAACCATTTTCCTGTGGATAGACACTTAAAATAAAATGCCTATTATTTAAAAGGTTAGTGTCTCCATTGCTTATAACTCGGCCATTGTGAAAGCTCAGTAATTCGTCTTTATCATTTAAAAAGACTTCTTTATAGGTCAATTGTGTTTTCAATGACACTATCTGATTAGTAGTTAAATTAAACCTAACTATCTCGTCATTGTGAGTGTTCTTATCAACAAACAAAATGGCATCTGACTTTTTATACCACGCTATTGGTTCACCAATGATTTCATTTAACCATCTGACTGAGAATTGGTTCTGTTCAAACTCAATAATAAACGGTTTGTTATTTATACTGCTTGCTATGCGGGTTCCCGAGATGTCCCAGATAGGCTTTGATAAAGCAAATTCTTGCTTAGTGTTCTCAAACAGTAGTGTTTCTTTTTCATTCTCTATATTTTTTAAAAAAAGTTGAGGTAGTCCATGTTTCATTGACATGTAGGCAATGTGTTTTTCATCCGGTGAAAGTGCAGCTCCTTTATCAATAGTGTTAGAGTTTATAATTTTGGTAGGAGTAGGCAGTAAATCTAAACTACTAATTAAGATATCTTGATCAGACTTAGCTTCAATAAAATAAAGCTTGTCTTTAACTATTTGGGGATAAACCAAAAAGTTATAGCTTTTAAAATTCAGAGTAGTTAGTTCTCCGCTTAATTTAAGTTGCTTTAACTCACTGCCATTGCTTAGCAGCAAAGAATCACCATCTTCAAACCAATCCATAAAATGCCAGTTATGATCGATTTTACCGACTGATGTAAGTTCGCTATTCGCTAAGTTTAAAAGCTTTACTTCAGATATTGCATTTTCATTAAACCCAACTAATGCTAATTGTTTTTGATCTGGTGATAAAGCGAGTTTATAAGGTTTAAAGTCATCACTTGGCTGGAGTAGTTTTTCATAATTGCCAGTTATCAAGTTATGGCGATACAAGCTTACATTTCGGCTGTGCTCGGAGCTATTTCGATTAGCCAAATAATAAAGGTTTTGCTGGTCATCTATAAAAAACAAACTGTTCCAAGTAATATCGCTACGCGAGAAAAGCTTTTCTTCATTTACTACTTTAGCCTGTTCATTCAGTAGTAAGCGGTTAAATGAGATACCTTCTTCTCCTTTAAATGAATAAACCAGTGCATTTGTGTTTTTATCCCATGCAAGATAGGTAAACGCTTTTAAGGTTGTATTTAGTTGCCAATGTGCATTTAATTTTAGGTCTTTGATTAAAAGCTTTCGCTTGTTTGGTTTATTGGTAGCTTGAATATAAGCGACAAACCGCCCATCAGGGCTAACTTGCATGAAGCGTTCTTTTTCATTACTTGCCGTAACTGGCTCAAGGTTCTCTAGAGAAATGTCATTACTTGAGCTAGAGAAACTAAAAAACAATATAAAGATAAATAGAACAGGGACAAGTAACAGTGTTTGCTTTAAATATTTTTTGTGTAGTAGTTCTTTAGATGAGGTGATTGCTTTCTTATCAGGAAAATGTATTTGAGCGTCAAGGCTGTAGCCTCGTTTTGGATGTGTTTTGATAATGCTTTTGTTGTCATCAGACAATGCTTGCCTTAAAAGTGCGATATTTCTTCGAACTGAGTTTGGACTATAAATTGCCTGTGGCCAAACAATTTCAAAAAGCATTTCGGCCGATAGAACTTGTCGCGGTCTTTGAGCAAAAACCAGCAGAAGAGCCATCACTTTAGGTTCTATAACTTGGACTTTACCTTCACTTACTACCTCGCCAGTTTCAACATCAATCAGAAAGTCATTAATACAAAATTGATTTGGCAATTCACTCACACTCAAAGCTAATCTTATCCTGTTGTTATTATTAGTTATTTTAAGCTTAATGCTTTCTTAATGTTTTCTTAATTAGTGCTTCATCGCTTTTTACGATTCATAACAGTAAAAAATAATCAAAAGGCCCAGTGCCATCTTAATCAATAAATAGTAAAAGGAATATAAAGTGAAGCAATATTTAATTACACTTATAATTTTTATCTCTTGCATTAGTCAACAAGCACAGGCAACAAAAGAACTAGACTATAACAATTTGGCTAATCAATTCATCACTGTTTTGAACAGCAAAGATTTAAATAAGGTTGAAGGATTTGTAGTAAAGAACTTTTCGCCAGACTCTCTTGCACGTTGGGACGGTACAGGCAAAGATCGATATGTTGGGTATTCTATCAACACCGCACTTTTCCATGGCGAGTTGAATGTTATTTCAACAGAGCTTGAAACCTTAAATAATCGTATACGACATATCAGTAAAGTGTATTCAAAAAATACCGAAATGCAGCACGAGGTGGTTATTCTTTTTAATAATGAGCCATTACAAGCAATTACAGGTTGGTATATCGATGCTGACCCTCAAAACCCAGACTCTAAAGGTTCATTTACTGAGTCTCAATTAGTTAACGAGGTTAAAGAATATACTGAGAGGCTTGCTAAGAATGGCGCTTTCTCTGGCACAATACTACTTGCCAAACATAATAATGTTTTATTTAACGCTGCATATGGCCTCGCTTCACATCGCTATGATGTAAAAAATAACTTAGATACTAAGTTTCAGATTGGCTCAATGAATAAGATGTTTACGAGTGTTGCTATATTGCAATTGATTGAAGCTGGCAAACTATCTCTTGATGATTCGTTAACCAAATTTATTGATAAAAGCCTTTTAGGCAAGGGCGACTTTGAAAAAATTAAGATCCGACATTTATTAAGTCATACATCGGGTATTGGCAATATGTCTGGGTATGGCGAAATAGAAAATAAAGTGCGTTCACTTAAAGATATTCAACATTTATACACGTCTATTAACACAACATTTGAACCTGGAACACAATGGCGATATAGCAATACAGGTGTGACATTACTTGGTCAGATTATTGAGAATGTTACTGGCGAAAGTTATTTTGATTTCATTAACAAAAATATTTATCAAAAAGCCAACATGCAACAAAGCGGAAGTTTTGATCTAGACGTACCGGTCAAGAACACTGCTCGGAATTATTGGTTCTCAGTAGAAACGGGTCAAGTAACTGAAAACTTAATGTTTCAATCAGTGAAAGGGGGGCCAGCAGGTGGTGGATACTCAACGGTAGGCGATTTACATAAGTTCGCCTTGGCTATGCAAAATGGAGGGTTACTCAGTCTTGAGCTTTCTAAAGTTGCCCTTACAGCAAAGCCTGAACTTAATGCGCCAAACTGGGGCTATGGGTTTTCAGTCCGAAACTCAGAAGGAAATACGATTGTTGGGCATAATGGTTCGCATTTAGGTATGACTGCCAGGCTAAATATGTATATGGACAATGGGTATATTTTAGTTGTGTTAGGCAATTATCAATCTTCTGCATGGCCTGTTGTGGCAAAAGTAGATCAACTAATAAAGCGTTTGTAAAAATTCATTAAAATTAGGGGCGTATTAAAGCCCCTTATAAACAACATGCAAATCTATTATTGTTAAATTTAATAACAATGTAATGGTTTTACGTTGTGGCAGTGTTTGTGTCAGTAGGCTATTCCCTGTTTAAAATGCGCTCTAATTTTATATGTAGCAATCGGTTAGTAACTTTGTTAAAACTAAACTTCTTAAATAACAGGTGTTAACATCATAAAGGAATACTGGTGCAAGCATATAAAATCAGCACGGATAAAACTGACCTCGATATTGATGTAATTTACAGGTTTATTTCAAAAAGCTACTGGGCGTACGGAATACCAAAGCCTCAACGTATCTGGCTTTAACATGACAAATATTACTAATTATAATTATGCTAAATCTATCTAAAGCTCTTTTACTGCCAACATTCATATCTGGAGTGCTTTCATTTAAGGCGTTTGCTAACGCCCAGTCAGCTGACGTCGAAGTAATTAATCTC
This sequence comes from Pseudoalteromonas shioyasakiensis, assembly GCA_013391845.1. Taxonomy (NCBI): domain Bacteria; kingdom Pseudomonadati; phylum Pseudomonadota; class Gammaproteobacteria; order Alteromonadales; family Pseudoalteromonadaceae; genus Pseudoalteromonas; species Pseudoalteromonas shioyasakiensis. Next base: position 2,372,413 of record CP058414.1, on the reverse strand, counting down.
GCTGATGATTTTTATACTTTATATCAGTCAACCCAGACTTTGACACAAGAAAAGAGAGCAGAGCAGTTCTCTCAACATTTCGCTTCTCAATTTGCACCTTTTTATAGTGATAAAAGCTTTTTAAAAGCTATTGCGGGTTTTAGTGCAATAGAAGAGATTTATCACTCAAAAAATAAGCGTTTATCTAAAGATTTAAATAGCAGTATGGAATCATTCATTGCTACTTTCCCCAATTTCAAATCTGAAACACCCATTTACATACTTCACTCGCTTGGAAGGTTCAATGGTGCAACTCGTGATTTGAATGGTAAGTCTTACTTAATGTTTGGTGTCGATCTTATGGCCAAATATCATAATTGGAAAAATGATACGCCATTTCTTCATCACGAACTATTTCATGTTTATCATGAAAATTTATTTCAATGTGATGTTGAGCTATGGTGTTCGATTTGGACTGAGGGTTTAGCAACTTACGTTTCACATCAATTGAGCCCGTCAGCGAGTGATGATGAATTGATGCTAAACATACCTGACAATCTGATTGAAAAGATTCAATCAAGAGAGCTGTATTCTCTCGTTGACCTTAAGAAAAAGTTTTATTCAATAAAGCCTGAAACATATTCTTCATTTTTCAATTTCACACAGGACGAGACAAACCTACCATACAGGAGAGGTTACTATCTAGGTTATATTTTAGCTAAAGAAATTGGCAAAAATTACAGCTTAGAACAATTGGCAAAATTGGATAAAAAGACCGTAGAGAGCCTATTACTTAAAGAGCTTGATTCATTAATAGAATCGCAAAACAAAAAACTAATAACACATAAACGACAAAACCCAGCCGAAGCTGGGTTTTGAGACAACACAATTCTGTGAGAACTTATAAAGCTAAGTTCTTTTTAGCACGAGTTAAGTTGTGTTCAACTAACTCGTTACCTGAAATTTGTACTGCTTCGTAAAAGTCAGACAGTGCTGCAGTGTCGTTTTCAGACATGATGCGGGCAACACCACGATTGCTTAACGTAAACGACGTTAATTCGCGACGTTTATGACTAGGTACTTTACTAGAACTTAGTAAGCTGATTGCTTTTGAGCATAGTGTTTCAGCTTCAGAGAACTTTTTATCTTTCACACTCAAAGCACAGTCATTAAATGCCTGTTCGTATTGACGGATTTCTGCAACATTAGCAGTAATAGACTGGTCAATTACCATCAATTTGTAGTCACTTTGATCAGCCACTGCCATAGCTGAACAAGTTAATAAAGAGCTAAGTGCAACGCGTTTCATAAGTGTACTAAACATAATCTTTTCCTCTATTTAAATCGGCATCAATCGCCGACAAATGAACTTTAATTGAACAGCGCAAATTCAACAAACGATAAAAAATGACCTAATAGATGAGGAAATTTAACCTATAGACTTTAGTCTAATGCAGTGAATTAATCTTTGAGCCGTAAGCCTTCTGAATCTGACCCGGATAAAGTAGACACGGGGTTTTAATACCTAAAGAGTACAGAAAACAAACAAATTGTTGTTAATTAAAAATAAAATCGGTAATTTATGGTGGTATGTATAGTCATTGAGTTTATTCATAAAAATAAGCGTATAACCATGAAACTGATATTCGCGTTGTTACTTATAGGGCCTGTTATTGCCAATGCTGCTGAAGATAAAGTCGCTGTTTATCTTAATTTTGAGCAGGCTTATTTGAGCAACGATGTATCTTTGTTTGCGCCATTATTAAGTAAAAACTATACGATTAAACAAACATTGCATGTTCCAGGGGTAGGGTCAGATACTGTGCCTGTTACTAAAGCTCAGTTACTTGAAGGCATGAAGCAAAACCCAAAGCCTAGTTCATTGCCGCGCTCAAAAGCTGAATCAGTCAAAATAGAAACAATTTCAAAAAGACAATTTTGTGCACGTTCACAAACTTTAGATCAAGTCGTTGTTGCAGGTAAAAACTACGAAGAGAAGGAACTAAGAAAAGCGTGTTTTAAACACGAAAATAACAGCTATGAAGCTATATCACATACCATTGATGTGTATTATCGAGAGCTTTGATAGAGATAATTAACATTCAGAAATTTCCGTGTATCAAATAAACGTACTAACTGATATTAATTACGGACAAACCCTATAAATGAGATAAGGAAATAAATATGAAAAAACAGTTAGGTTTAGTAGCTGGAGTATTTTTAGCATCAACAAGTTGTTTCGCAGCTGATAGTTTTCAAGTTGAAACATCTGTTTATAAAGCGAATGAGCTACTAGCATCGCCAGTAATGCGGGTGGAAGAAAAACAACTTGCGACCATCTCTATAGGTGAGGGGTTTAGCTATGAAGTTAAAGTTACACCACAAAAAGAGAATACGGCGGCTATAGAAACATCTATCACACTCGCTGGAAGATCTTTTACTCCTTCTTTTATTGTGGAATATGGTAAACAGGCTTCTTTTGAAATTGGTGAAAACAAAGTGAGTATTTTGGTGACCAAGTCTAAAAGCTAAATTTTAAAAATTGACCCTCAATTAACTTGAGGGTCATTACGCTCTATCACTCACTTAAGGTGTTTAAAAGTATCTATCATCCATTTAATAAATAGCTCTAGTTGTGCATTGGTTTCTGCCGGCTCGTGTTGTACTAAGTAGTACTTATCTTTGGTTTTTAGTGGCATATCGGTGAAATTAAATAACCACTGCTCATCAAACCAAGTTTGACTAATTGGCAAGGGGATAAGAGCAATACCCATGCCCTGTTGAGCCGCACGTGCCACACCAAACATACTATCAACCTGAATAATTTGTTTTGGTGCAAAGTCATCAATACCAGCATGCTCTGCCCATTGGTGCCAAGCCCACGGCCGTGCTTTATGAAGAATAAGAGGTACTTCGTTTAAGGCCTGAAACGGGTTTTCTTGCCATGCTTGCCAGTTTTCTTTATTGCAAGCTGGTGTGTACGATAGCGAAAATAGCTCATGTACAACGCCTTCATGCGGTTTAGACGAAGACAATACAATCGACAAGTCGCTTTGCTTAGTCAGTTCTTTACGCGTTTTTAAGGTATTAAGCTGTAAGTTTGTATTTGGATGTTCGCTAGTCCATTCGCTTAGTTTTGGCATTAAAAGCTCACTGGCGAAAAACTCAGGTAGCGTAATACTAATAGTCACATTTTCTTGTAACTGACTAAACTCATTGATGGTTTTTTCTAGCGCTTTAATAAGCGGCGATACAGAGTCATAAAAATTCTTACCAGCCGCAGTTAAGCGGATAGAGCGGGTTTGACGTTCGAACAGTTCAATACCCAATTGTTCTTCTAATTGTTTGATCTGATGGCTTACGGCAGAAGGCGTAAGGTAAAGTTGGTTTGCTGCATCTTTAAAGCTAAGAGTGCGAGCAGCAAAACAAAATGAGCGTAAGCCACGAATAGGTGTTTGCATAGTTAATTTCAGTAAGTCTCAATAGCGCTTGTTAGTTAATTAACTGCTAAGCAATTATTATCCCAAAATGTAAAAAAATAGAGATTAAAGAATGAATATAGCTAACTCTTGCTATATTGTATAAAAAACAGCCGCGAATCGCTCGTTTAATCTATGTTTAGGCTAATGTTTAGCAAAAAAGTGATCTTAGCAGTTTTACCTTTTTGGTAATAGTCTAAGTAATAGATACTAGCGATTCACTAAGGTAGGGCATTTTATACTATTTATGTGACAAAATGGTGCGGCGAAAGGCTAACTTTAGATAAAAAAAATCCCTCTTGCGAGGGATTTTGGGTAACTCAGCGCCATTGGCACTGGGAATGAGGTCGGTACATGGGATGTGAGTAGCTTATAAAGCCATCTCTGGAACATCACCTTCAACAAGCAATTTGCCTGCCGTTTTGCTAATGATTTCGTCTACCGACACGCCTGGAGCGCGTTCGATTAGATGAAATGCGCCGTCTTTAACTTCTAGTACGGCTAAATCAGTTACGATTTTCTTTACACAGTTAACCCCAGTTAACGGTAAAGTGCAACTTTCTAATAACTTAGAGTCGCCATGCTTGCTTGCATGAGTCATCGTAACAATAATATTCTTCGCGCCAGCAACGAGGTCCATCGCGCCACCCATGCCTTTAATTAGCTTCTTTGGGATCATCCACGATGCGATGTTACCGTTCTGGTCAACTTCAAATGCACCTAATACTGTTAAGTCTACATGACCACCCCGTATCATGGCAAAACTATCTGCACTATTAAATATTGCTGCACCTGTGGCTGCTGTCACGGTTTCTTTACCCGCATTGATCATATCTGCATCAACTTGGTCTTTAGTTGGGTACGCACCCATGCCTAGTAAGCCATTTTCAGACTGTAGCATGACTTCGATGCCATCTGGGACATAGTTAGCAACTAGAGTAGGGATACCAATACCTAGGTTTACGTAATAGCCATCTTGTAGCTCTTGTGCAACACGCATTGCAACTTGTTCACGTGATAATGCCATTTTATTGCTCCTTAATCGCGAGTTGTTACACGTTCGATGCGTTTTTCAAAGTCGCCTTTGATCACGCGATTAACATAAATACCTGGGGTATGAATTTGGCTTGGCTCAAGTTCACCTGGTTCTACAATCTCTTCTACTTCAGCAACAGTAATTTTACCTGCTGTCGCAGCCATCGGGTTGAAGTTCATTGCTGTATGGCGAAATACAAGATTACCGTAGCGGTCTGCTTTCCAAGCTTTAACAATGGCAAACTCACCAGTAATTGATTCTTCTAAGATATACGGGCGGCCATCAAACTCTTTGACTTCTTTACCTTCGGCAACAGGGGTACCGTAACCCGTTGCAGTATAAAATGCTGGAATACCAGCACCACCAGCACGCATTTTTTCAGCGAGCGTCCCTTGCGGTGTCAAAACTACATCAATTTCGCCATTTAAAAGTTGTTGTTCAAAAAGCGCATTCTCGCCAACATAAGAAGCGATGATTTTTTTAATTTGTTTATCGTGAAGTAAAATGCCTAAACCAAAATCATCTACACCACAGTTGTTCGAAACAACTGTTAGGTTTTTAGTTTGTTTACGCTTAATTTCACTGATAAGTCCTTCAGGAATACCACATAAGCCAAAGCCACCAGCGATAATGGTATCGCCATCTTTTAAACCTTCCATTGCAGCTTCATAACTTGAAACCACTTTATCGAAACCGGCCATGAGCCTACTCCTTAATTATTCTGAGTGTTCTTTAGAGCAAGTGATACCTTGCTGACAGGTTGTTTATTTAATGCACTACAAATAGCCCAACCAGCTTTCGCCAGTCTTTCTAAATCAATTCCATGCTCTATGCCAAGCCCTTGTAGTAAGTAAACTACATCTTCAGTGGCAACATTTCCTGACGCGCCTTTGGCATAAGGGCAACCACCTAGGCCTGCAACAGCACTGTCAACCGTTGCTATACCGCGGTTTAGCGCGGTGTAAATATTTGTGAGCGCTTGTCCATAGGTGTCATGAAAATGTACAGCGAGTTTCGACTTATCAAT